>NZ_JBVKBE010000003.1:0-687129 GCF_055657325.1 Streptomyces sp. NPDC107562
CCGGATATGGAAGCACGGTAACGTGTGGAGTTGACCGGTACTAATAGGCCGAGGGCTTGTCCTCAGTTGCTCGCGTCCACTGTGTTAGTTCTGAGGCAACGACTGTGTTTTTTCCGGTCGTAACTTCATAGTGTTTCGGTGGTCATAGCGTGAGGGAAACGCCCGGTTACATTCCGAACCCGGAAGCTAAGCCTTTCAGCGCCGATGGTACTGCAGGGGGGACCCTGTGGGAGAGTAGGACGCCGCCGAACAATTATTAGAAGAGTTGGACCCTGAACTTCGGTTCGGGGTCCAACTCTTTTTTGTTGTGCGTCACTTGAAGTTCACGTTGCGCAACCACGATCCGCAGCATGGGTACTGCTGCAATGCTCAGGGCCGCCGGCGCAGGAGTCGGTGACGAGGTCATCGTGTCGGCGTTCGGGAACGTCGAGGTCTGCGAAGCGGTGACCCTGGCGGGTGCGCGCCCGGTGTTCGCCGACATAGACCCCCTGTCGTACGGCCTCGACGCGTCCGCGGTCGAAGCGGCCGTAACTCCGCGAACCGCGGCAGTCGTTGTGGTCCATCGGTTCGGCAGGCCGGCGGATGTCGAGGCGCTGCGTGGCGTGGGGCAGCGGCACGGGCTGCTGGTGCTGGAGCTGGGCGAGTCCGAGGCGCCGTGCGACGAGGTCGCGCAGCGCCGGCAGCGAGCCGCCTATCTGGACGCCAAGTTGCGTGGGGTGCACACGCCGGACGGCGGTGTCGGGCACACCTATCAGCAGTACGTGGTGCGGGTGCCCGGGAACGGGCGACCCGACCGGGACGCGTTCGCGCGATCGCTGCGGGCCAGGGGAGTCGAGTGCTCGGTGCCGGTGAAGACACCGGTGCACCGACTGCCGGCTTTCCGTGAGTGGGTGGCGCTGCCGGAGACCGAGCGGGCCGCCGAGGAGACGCTCGCGCTGCCCGTGGACGGCGCTCTGACGAAGCGTGACATGCAGCGGACAGTGTCCGCGTGCAATGCACTGGGTGGGCTGTTGCAGCCGGCCTTCTGATCGTCCCTGGACGGGACGGCGGTGGTTGGGAGCAGCGGTCTGTTCGGGGTATGATCTATTCCGTCGCCGCGAGGGAGACCTCAAGACGGTGACCGGCCCCTATAGCTCAGTCGGTAGAGCGTCTCCATGGTAAGGAGAAGGTCAACGGTTCGATTCCGTTTGGGGGCTCCGAATCAGAAGGCCCCCGCCCATTCGGGCGGGGGCCTTCTTGCTTTTCAGGCGTTGCTCAGGCCGTTGTGGATGCCCGGGACACGCATCGCCAGGATCGCCATGTCGTCGGACGGCGCGTCCGAGGCGAAGCGCTCCACCGCGCGCATGATGCGCGCCGCCACCGCGCCCGCCGTGAGGCCGGTGCAGGTGGTGAGGACGTCGGCGAGGCCGTCGTCGCCCAGCATGCGGTTGCCCTCGCGGCGCTCGGTGACGCCGTCCGTGACGCACAGCAGGACGTCACCGGGGTCGAGGGTGACGGTCTGCTCGTAGAGGTCCAGGTCCTCCAGGACGCCGAGGAGCGGCTGGGGCTCGGCAGCGGCTTCCACCGTGCCGTCCTGGCGCAGACGCAGCGGGAGCGGGTGGCCCGCGCAGACGACCTTCAGCTCGGCGCTGCCGTCCTCCTGCGGGCGCATCTCGCCGTAGAGGAGCGTGAGGAAGCGGCTGCGGGCGCCCTCGTCGAGGATGGCGGAGTTGAGGCGTTGCAGGACCGCCGGGCCGCTGAGGCCCTCGCGGGCCAGCAGGCGCAGGGCGTGCCGGGCGAGGCCCGTGACGGCCGCCGCGTTCGGACCCGTGCCGCAGACGTCGCCAATGGCGAAGCCGTAGGCGCCGTCGCGGATGGGGAACAGGTCGTAGAAGTCGCCGCCGACCTCGTTGCCCTCGCCGGCCGCGCGGTAGATGACCTCGACCTCGACGCCGTCGATCACGGGGAGTTCGGGCGGCAGGAGGCTGCGCTGGAGGGACTGGCTGATGGCCGTGCGCTCGGAGTAGAGGCGGGCGTTGTCCAGGGCCAGGGCGGCTCGGCGGGAGAGGTCCTCCGCCAGCTCGAGGATCTCCTGGCGGAAGTGCTCGTCGGTGGGTTTGCCGAGGGTGAGCATGCCGATGACGCGGTTGCGGGCGACCAGGGGCAGGACGACGGTCTCGCCGCCGACCGCGGACGCCGTCGCCAGCGTCGTACCGATGCCGGAGCTGACCGTGGCGGGTTCGCCGAGGCCCAGACTGCGCATGGAGGTGCGCAGGGCGGCCTGGTGGGCGGCGTCCGCCGGGGCGGACCAGACGCGGGCGCCGGGCGTCGGTACCGGGTCCGGCGGGTCGATCTTGGACAGCAGGGACTTGATGCCGTCGATCAGTTCCTCGTCCTCGTGCAGGACGTACGAGAGGTAGGGCTCCGAGGCCTGGTCGGCGATCGTGTAGACCGCGCACCAGGTGGCGAGCGTCGGGACCGTCATCTGCGCCATGAGGGCGAGTGTCTGGTCCCGGTCCAGGGTGCCGGCGAGCAGGTCGGAGGCCTCGACGAGGAAGCTGAGCGAGCCGCGGCGCAGGCGTTCGAGCTCGCCGAGGCGGGCGGACTCGACGGCCAGGGCGATGCGGTCGGCGGCGAACTGGAGGCGCAGGGCCTCCTCGTTGGAGTACCTGCCGGCGCCCTCCGCGGCGACGCCGAGGGAGCCGGTGAGGCGGCCCTCGACCTTGAGCGGAACGGTGACGACCGAGCGCATGCCGGTGCCGTTGAGCAGGGGCACGGCGCCGGGGACGGCGGTGAGGTCGTCGTGGACGGCCGGCATGCGGGCCGAGCCGTAGCGGCCGGGGCCCGCCTCGACGGGGACGCGGGCGAAGCGCTGGCGGGCGGAGGGCAGGCCCGTGGAGGCGCGGACCTCCAGCTCCGTCTCGTCGTCGGTGGCGAGGAGGAGGAACGCGGAGTCGCCGTCGAGCATGTCGCGGGCGCGTTCGACCGTGCGCTGGAGCAGGCCGTCGAGGTCGTCCGGGGCCGGGGAGCCGATGAAGACCTCGAAGGGGTCGGTGCTCTGGCCCTCGGAGGAGGTGGCCGCGTCGGACGCCGCGATGCGCATGGGCGTCTGCAGGACGGCGCGTTCGTGGTCGCGGACGAGGAGGCAGACGGTGGAGGGCTCGCCGTCGGTGTCGCGGACGCGGAGGTGGGAGGCGTACACCGGGACGACCCGGCCGCCGGCGTCGCGGATGCCGTAGCTGCCTTCCCAGCGGGAGAGTTGCAGGGCCTCGGCGATGCCGGTGCTGGTGCCCGGGGTGTGCGGCCAGGCGGCGAGGTCGGTGAGGGGCTTTCCGGTGACCTGTTCGCCCTGGTAGCCGAAGAGCTCCTCGGCGTCCTCGTTCCAGGCGGTGATGGCGCCGCTCCGGTCGATCTGGACGACGGCGACGCGGACTCGGCCGTCGGCCAGGGGCAGCAGGTCGGCGGGGAGGGACGGGCCGGCGGTGCGGGTGCCCACGGCGCGCTCGGGGAGGTCGAGTTGGAACCAGACCTGCTTGTGCGTCGGTGTGTAGTCGACGCCCCAGCGGCCGGCGAGGGCCGCGCACAGCTGGAGGCCCCGTCCGCCCTCGCGGTCGGGGCTGCCCATGTTGACGGCGGAACCCTGCAGGGGGACTTCGCGTTCCGGGTAGTGGTCGGCGACCTCGATGCGGACGCCGCCGTCGAGGCGCAGGCACAGCACGTCGGCGGTGGTGCCGGCGTGGACGACGGCGTTGGTGACCAGTTCGCTGGTGAGCACCACGGCGTCGTCGACGACGTCGGCGTACCCCCAGCCCTGGAGCGTGTCGCGGACGAAGGAGCGTGCGGAGGCGACCGAGCGTCCGACGGGCTCGAAGCTGGCGGCCGCGCGCGCGGTGATCACAAAACTCCTCGATCTGCTCTCGATGTGCTGGGCTGCCGTGCCGGCCGGCTCGCCGCGCGTCTGTGTCGGCAGGCCGCTCGTCGGCCCGGGGTCCGGGGGCTGTCCCCCGGGGATCAGTCCGGTGGTCATGTGTGCGGCCGCCCCTCCGATGCCCGCTCGTTCTCGTGCCACCGCCCAGGCCGGACGGAACCGGTGCGGCTGGACAGCCGCATGCAAGGTTACTTACCTTCGCGGTTCATGCGGATGCCGGTCCGCAGTGTTTCCGTCCGGAGGGTGTGCGGACGATGTGCGAAGCTGCCGAACTGTTATGGCCTGGTTCAGCCGGGGTGAAACACTGGGCAGGCTTGTGATGGAGGTACGGGCAGGGCGAGTGCGGTGCGCCTTCGGTGGGCAGCAGCCCCTGGTGCGGACCGTTGCCTCCTGGTGGGATCGACGGCTGGTGCCACCGGGTGCGGATACGCAGTAGTGATCGATACGTCGAGCAGCAGTAGCCGAGCACAGCAGTAATGGTCGACCCCTGCGGGAGGGACACAGTGGAGTCTGGCGCAGCGACGCGGGGCACGAAGCCGCGCGCCAAGGGCGGACAGTCCCCGAGCAGCCGGAACGGGACCACTGAGGTGGACGCGGCTGCCCTGAACCGGCTGAAAGCGGCCCTGGTGTCGATGCGGGACGGCAACTTCCGCAAGCGGCTGACGGTGTCCGGGGACGGCGTGATGGCGGAGATCGCCGCCATCTTCAACGAGGTCGCCGACCGGAATCTGCACCTTACGGGTGAGCTGTCGCGGGTGCGGCGTGTCGTGGGGCGCGAGGGCAAGCTCACGGAGCGGCTGGAGACGGGCGCGTGTGAGGGGTCGTGGGCGGCCGCGATCGACGCGTCGAACGCGCTGGTCGACGATCTGGTGTGGCCGGTGTCCGAGGTCAGCCGGGTCCTGTTCGCGGTGGCCGAGGGTGATCTGGCGCCGCGGATGGAGCTGCGGACGAACGCGCCCGACGGGAGCGGGCACCCGCTGCGGGGCGAATTCCTGAAGGTGGGGCGGACCGTCAACAACCTGGTCGACCAGTTGTCGACGTTCACCGACGAGGTCACGCGCGTGGCCGGTGAGGTGGGCACCGAGGGCAAGCTGGGCGGACAGGCCCAGGTGCGCGGTATGTCCGGTTCATGGAAGGACCTGACGGAGTCCGTCAACACGATGGCGGACCGGCTGACCGCGCAGGTGCGGGACATCGCGCTGGTGACGACCGCGGTCGCGAAGGGTGATCTGTCCCGGAAGGTCACGGTTCACGTGGCCGGCGAGATGCTGGAGCTGAAGGAAACCGTCAACACGATGGTGGACCAGCTCTCCGCGTTCTCCTCCGAGGTGACCAGGGTCGCCCGGGAGGTGGGTACCGAGGGCGAGCTGGGCGGCCAGGCCCAGGTGCCCGGGGTGGCCGGGGTGTGGAAGGAGCTCACCGACTCCGTCAACACCATGGCCGGCAACCTCACCGCGCAGGTACGCGGTATCGCCGAGGTGACGACGGCGGTCGCCAGCGGTGACCTGTCCCGCAAGGTGACCGTGCAGGCGCGCGGCGAGGTGGCGCAGCTCGCCGAGACGATCAACCAGATGACCGAGACGCTGCGGATCTTCGCGGACGAGGTCACCCGCGTGGCCAACGAGGTCGGCGGGGAGGGGCGGCTCGGCGGGCAGGCGAACGTGCCGGGCGCGGCGGGGACCTGGAAGGACCTGACGGACTCCGTCAACACGGTGTTCCGGAACCTGACGACCCAGGTACGGGACATCGCCGCCGTGACGACGGCGGTCGCCAGCGGTGACCTGTCGCAGAAGGTCACGGTCGACGTGGCCGGCGAGATGCTGGAGCTGAAGAACACCGTCAACGGCATGGTGGACCAGCTGTCCGCCTTCGGTTCCGAGGTCACACGCGTGGCGCGGGAGATCGGCGACGAGGGTGAGCTGGGCGGCCAGGCGCAGGTGCCGGGGGCGGCGGGGACCTGGAAGGACCTGACGGACTCCGTCAACACGGCGTTCCGCAACCTCACCGGACAGGTGAGGAACATCGCGCAGGTGACGACGGCGGTCGCCAACGGTGATCTCTCGCAGAAGGTCACCGTGGACGTCTCCGGCGAGATGCTCGCGCTGAAGAACACCGTGAACACGATGGTGGACCAGCTGTCGTCGTTCGCCGACCAGGTCACGACGATGGCCCGGGAGGTCGGCACCGAGGGACGCCTCGGCGGCCAGGCGCGCGTGGACGGCGTGTCGGGCACGTGGAAGGAGCTGACCGACTCCGTCAACTCCATCACCGGCAACCTGACCGCTCAGGTGCGGCAGATCGCCCAGGTGACGACGGCGGTGGCGCGGGGTGACCTGTCGCAGAAGATCACCGTGGACGCGCGCGGGGAGATCCTGGAGCTGAAGAACACCGTCAACACGATGGTCGACCAGCTCTCCGCCTTCGCGGACCAGGTGACCCGGGTGGCCCGTGAGGTGGGTACGGAGGGCCGGCTGGGCGGTCAGGCGCAGGTGCCCGGCGTCGCCGGTGTGTGGCGCGACCTGACCGACTCCGTGAACGGTATGGCCGGCAACCTGACGGCTCAGGTGCGGCAGATCGCGCAGGTCGCGACGGCGGTGGCGCGGGGTGACCTGTCGCAGAAGATCACCGTGGACGCGCGCGGGGAGATCCTGGAGCTTAAGAACACCCTGAACACGATGGTGGACCAGCTGTCGTCGTTCGCCGAGGAGGTCACCAGGGTGGCCCGTGAGGTGGGCACCGAGGGCAAGCTGGGCGGCCAGGCCGAGGTGCAGGGCGTCTCCGGCACCTGGAAGGACCTCACGCAGTCCGTCAACTTCATGGCGAACAACCTCACCGTGCAGGTGCGCAGCATCGCCCACGTCACCACCGCCGTCGCCAAGGGCGATCTCTCGAAGAAGATCACCGTCGACGCCAAGGGCGAGATCCTCGAACTCGTCACCACCGTGAACACGATGGTCGACCAGCTGTCGTCCTTCGCCGACCAGGTGACCCGGGTCGCGCGCGAGGTGGGCACCGAGGGCATCCTGGGCGGTCAGGCGCATGTGCCGGGTGTCACCGGCATCTGGAAGGACCTCAGCGACAACGTCAACCTGATGGCCAAGAACCTGACCGTCCAGGTGCGCAACATCTCGCAGGTCGCGGCGGCGGTCGCCAACGGCGACCTGACGCGCACGGTGACGATCGAGGCGCGCGGCGAGGTGGCGCAGCTCGCCGACACCTTCAACACCATGGTGAAGACACTGAGTTCGTTCGCCGAGCAGGTCACCAAGGTGGCCCGCGAGGTGGGCACGGACGGCATCCTCGGTGGTCAGGCCCATGTGCCGGGTGTGGCGGGTACGTGGAAGGACCTCACCGAGTCGGTGAACCAGATGGCGTCCAACCTGACCGGCCAGGTGCGCAACATCGCGATGGTGACGACGGCCATCGCCAAGGGTGACCTGACGAAGAAGATCGACATCGATGCCCGCGGTGAGATCCTCGAACTGAAGACGACCATCAACACGATGGTCGACCAGCTGTCCTCCTTCGCCGAGGAGGTCACGCGGGTGGCCCGCGAGGTGGGCACGGAGGGCCAGCTGGGCGGTCAGGCGCGGGTGCGCGACGTCGACGGCACCTGGCGGGACCTGACGGAGTCCGTGAACGAGATGGCCGGGAACCTGACCCGGCAGGTGCGCGCCATCGCGCGCGTGGCGACCGCGGTGACCCGCGGCGACCTGAACCTGAAAATCGACGTGGACGCCTCCGGCGAGATCCAGGAGCTTCAGGACTACATCAACAAGATGATCGCCAACCTGCGCGACACCACGATCGCCAACAAGGAGCAGGACTGGCTCAAGGGCAACCTCGCCCGTATCTCCGCGCTGATGCAGGGCCGCCGGGACCTGGAGGACGTCGCCTCGCTGATCATGAGCGAGCTGACGCCGGTGGTCTCCGCGCAGCACGGCGCGTTCTTCCTGGCGCTGCCGCCGGCCGACACCACCGGCAAGGACGACCAGTACGAGCTGCGGATGCTGGGCTCGTACGGCTACTCGATGGGCTCCATGCCGACGTCGTTCCGGCCCGGTGAGGCGCTGGTCGGCACGGCCGCGCAGGAGAAGCGCACGATCCTCGTGGAGAACGCGCCCAGCGGCTATCTGAAGATCTCCTCCGGGCTCGGGGAGGCGCCGCCCGCCCAGGTCATCGTGTTGCCGGTGCTGTTCGAGGGCAAGGTGCTCGGCGTGATCGAACTGGCCTCGTTCACACCGTTCACGCAGATCCAGAAGGACTTCCTCAACCAGATCGCCGAGATGATCGCGACCAGCGTCAACACCATCTCCGTCAACACCAAGACGGAGGTGCTGCTGAAGCAGTCGCAGGAGCTGACCGAGCAACTGCGCGAGCGCTCCGCCGAGTTGGAGAACCGGCAGAAGGCCCTCCAGGCGTCCAACGCCGAACTGGAGGAGAAGGCCGAGCTGCTGGCCCAGCAGAACCGGGACATCGAGGTGAAGAACACCGAGATCGAGGAGGCGCGCCAGGTCCTGGAGGAGCGCGCCGAGCAGCTCGCGGTGTCGATGCGCTACAAGAGCGAGTTCCTCGCCAACATGTCGCACGAGCTGCGTACGCCGCTGAACTCGCTGCTCATCCTGGCCAAGCTGCTCGCCGACAACGCGGACGGCAACCTCACCCCGAAGCAGGTGGAGTTCGCCGAGACGATCCACGGGGCAGGCTCCGACCTGCTCCAGCTGATCAACGACATCCTGGACCTGTCGAAGGTCGAGGCGGGCAAGATGGACGTCTCCCCGACGCGGATCGCGCTCGTCCAGCTCGTCGACTACGTGGAGGCCACCTTCCGGCCGCTGACCGCGGAGAAGGGCCTGGACCTGTCCGTGCGGGTCTCCCCGGAGCTGCCGGCCACGCTGCACACCGATGAGCAGCGACTGCTCCAGGTGCTGCGCAACCTGCTCTCGAACGCGGTGAAGTTCACCGACTCGGGCTCGGTGGAGCTGGTCATCCGCCCCGCGCGCGACGACGTGCCGAAGGCGATCCGGGAGCAGTTGCTGGAGGCCGGGTCGCTGACCGGTCCGGAGGCCGGGCTGATCGCCTTCTCGGTGACCGACACCGGCATCGGGATCGCGGCGAGCAAGATGCGGGTGATCTTCGAGGCGTTCAAGCAGGCGGACGGCACGACCAGCCGCAAGTACGGCGGCACGGGCCTCGGCCTGTCGATCTCCCGCGAGATCGCGCAGTTGCTCGGCGGTGAGATCCACGCGCAGAGCGAGCCGGGCCGCGGCTCGACGTTCACGCTGTACCTGCCGCTGCACCCGAGCGAACTGCCCCCGAACGGCTACCAGCAGCTGCCGCCCGCCCCGCCCGTGGCGGAGCTCACCGAGTGGCCGGAGCCGGCCGAGGTGGCGGTCGAGAGGCCGGCCGAGACGCCGGCCGAGGTGAAGTCGTACCGCGAGACCCAGAACGGCGCCGCGGCGCTCTTCCGGCGGCGCCGCCGGAGCATGCCCGGGATCGAGCGGCGGGCGCTGCCGCAGGAGCCGTGGCGGGGCGCTGAGACGGTGGCGGAGGCGCACCCGCGCGCGGGCATCCGGTTCGGGGGTGAGAAGGTACTCATCGTCGACGACGACATCCGCAACGTGTTCGCGCTCACCAGCGTCCTGGAGCAGCACGGGCTGTCGGTGCTGTACGCCGAGAACGGCCGTGAGGGCATCGAGGTGCTGGAGCAGCACGACGACGTGGCGGTCGTCCTGATGGACATCATGATGCCCGAGATGGACGGCTATGCGACGACGACGGCGATCCGCCGGATGCCGCAGTTCGCCGGGCTGCCGATCATCGCGCTGACGGCGAAGGCGATGAAGGGTGACCGGGAGAAGGCGATCGAATCGGGTGCGTCAGACTATGTGACGAAGCCGGTCGACCCCGATCATCTGCTGGCGGTGATGGAGCAGTGGATGCAGGGCGAATGAACGGTGGATGTCGTTGGGGAGTTGCTGACTCAGAGTGCGCGTAGCCGTGTACGAGCGCGGGATTCGGGGAACCTTCTGGTCCCCTGCTGCGTTTCTGCTACGTGCACAGTGACATCGCGGTGACAGGGTGTGGCGACAAGCGGGGTGCGGCTACGATGACCGGCACGAGGATGGGCGGCGCAACGGAGTCGTCCCACGGGGCGGCGCCCGGTGCACTGCCGGGGCGAGGAGGGCGGGCCATGGTGCAGAAGGCCAAGATCCTCCTGGTCGATGACCGGCCGGAGAATCTGCTGGCGCTGGAGGCGATCCTCTCTGCGCTCGATCAGACGCTGGTGCGGGCATCGTCCGGGGAGGAAGCGCTCAAAGCACTACTCACGGACGACTTCGCGGTCATTCTGCTGGACGTCCAGATGCCGGGAATGGACGGTTTCGAAACCGCCGCGCACATCAAGCGGCGCGAGCGGACCAGAGACATCCCGATCATCTTCCTCACCGCGATCAACCACGGGCCCCATCACACCTTCCGGGGCTACGCGGCCGGCGCGGTGGACTACATCTCCAAGCCGTTCGACCCGTGGGTGCTGCGCGCGAAGGTCTCCGTCTTCGTCGAGCTCTACATGAAGAACTGCCAGCTGCGCGAGCAGGCCGCGCTGCTGCGGCTCCAGTTGGAGGGCGGCGGCAAGGGCGCGGTCGGCGGCAAGGAGGCCGCCGGGCTGCTCGCCGAGCTGTCGGCGCGCCTCGCGGCCGTCGAGGAGCAGGCCGAGGCGCTCTCCAAGCAGCTCGACGACGAGGCGGCGGACGCGGCCGCGGTGGCCACGGCCGCTCATCTCGAACGCAAGCTCACCGGTCTGCGGCGGGCGCTGGACGCGCTGGAGCCGGGTACCGGCGGGTCTCCCTCCGTGCCGTCGCAGAACTGACGGCGGGCCGGGCGGAGTTCCCCGCCCGTCCACCGGAGTTCACGTCACCGTCCCGCCGTGGCTCCCCTGGCCCCCGCTCGTGAGCCCGCGTCAGTTTCGCGCCTCCGTAAGGGCGACACGAACGGGTGAACCGGTAGGCGCGCGTGTCCACCGGCGACTCCACCGGTAATCTCACACCTATGGCCTCACGTCCCTCCGCAGCCAAGAAGCAGCCCGCCAAGAAGGCTGCCGCTTCCGCGAAGGCTCCGGCGAAGAAGGCCGCTGCGAAAAAGCCCCCCGCGAAGAAGACGCCCGCCAGGAAGGCACCGGCCAAGAAGGTCGCGCCCAAGCCCGCGCCGAGCCCGACCGGGGGCGTCTACCGGCTGGTGCGCGCCCTGTGGCTCGGCCTCGCGCACGCCGTGGGAGCCGTCTTCCGCGGCATAGGGCAGGGCGCCAAGAACCTCGACCCCGCCCACCGCAAGGACGGCGTCGCGCTGCTGCTGCTCGCGCTCGCGCTGATCGTCGCCGCCGGCACCTGGTCCAACCTGCGCGGTCCCGTCGGTGACCTCGTGGAGATCCTCGTCACCGGTGCCTTCGGCAGGCTGGACCTGCTCACCCCGATCCTGCTCGCGGTCGTCGCCGTGCGCTTCATCCGCCACCCCGAGCAGCCCGAGGCCAACGGCCGCATCGTCATCGGGCTGTCCGCGCTGCTCATCGGCGTGCTCGGCCAGGTCCACATCGCCTGCGGCTCACCCGCGCGCAGCGCCGGGATGCAGGCCATACGGGACGCCGGCGGCCTGATCGGCTGGGGCACGGCGACCCCGCTGACGTACGCCCTGGGCGAGGTGCTCGCCGTACCGCTGCTGGTGCTGCTCACGATCTTCGGGCTGCTGGTCGTCACGGCCACACCCGTCAACGCCATCCCGCAGCGGCTGCGGCTGCTCGGCGTGAAGCTCGGCGTCGTCCGTGACGTCGAGGCCTACGAGGACGAGTACTCCGACGACGACGAGCGCTACGACGAGCAGTGGCGGGAGGCGATCCCCGCCCGCCCGCGCGGACGCGCGCAGGCCCCGGCGGCCTACGACCCCGACGGTGCCGAGCAGGACGCCCTGTCCCGGCGCCGTGGCCGTACCAGACGTTCCTCGGTGCCGCAGCCCGAGGGGGAGCGGCAGCCGGACGCCGTGGACGTCGCGGCGGCCGCCGCCGCCGCGCTCGACGGCGCGGTGCTGCACGGCATGCCGCCGTCGCCGATCGTCGCCGACCTCACCCAGGGCGTCGCCGTGGGCGACCGCGCGGAGACCACCCCGACCCCCACGCCGGTGCCGGCCGCGCGTCCCCAGCGGGAGAAGATCGACAACGGCGTCCCCGACCTCACCAAGTCGCCGCCCGCGCAGACCCGCGACCTGCCGCCGCGCGCCGAGCAGCTCCAGCTGTCCGGCGACATCACCTACGCGCTGCCCCAGCTCGACCTCCTCACGCGCGGGGGCCCCGGCAAGGCGCGCAGCGCCGCGAACGACGCCGTGGTGGCCTCGCTGACCACCGTGTTCACCGAGTTCAAGGTCGACGCGGCCGTCACCGGCTTCACCCGCGGTCCCACGGTGACGCGCTACGAGGTCGAGCTCGGCCCCGCCGTGAAGGTCGAGCGGATCACCGCGCTCACCAAGAACATCGCGTACGCCGTCGCCAGCCCCGACGTGCGGATCATCAGCCCCATCCCCGGCAAGTCCGCGGTCGGCATCGAGATCCCGAACACGGACCGCGAGATGGTCAACCTCGGCGACGTGCTGCGGCTCGCGGAGTCCGCCGAGGACGACGACCCGATGCTGGTGGCGTTCGGCAAGGACGTCGAGGGCGGGTACGTCATGCACTCGCTGGCGAAGATGCCGCACATGCTGGTCGCCGGAGCCACCGGTTCCGGCAAGTCGTCCTGCATCAACTGCCTGATCACCTCGATCATGATGCGGGCGACCCCGGAGGACGTCCGGATGATCCTGGTCGACCCCAAGCGCGTCGAGCTGACCGCCTACGAGGGCATCCCGCACCTGATCACGCCGATCATCACCAACCCGAAGCGGGCCGCCGAGGCGCTCCAGTGGGTCGTGCGGGAGATGGACCTGCGCTACGACGACCTGGCCGCGTACGGCTACCGGCACATCGACGACTTCAACCGTGCCGTGCGCGAGGGCAAGGTCAAGTCGCCCGAGGGCAGCGAGCGGGAACTCCAGCCGTACCCCTATCTGCTGGTGATCGTCGACGAGCTCGCCGACCTGATGATGGTGGCGCCGCGGGACGTCGAGGACTCGATCGTGCGCATCACGCAGCTCGCGCGCGCGGCCGGCATCCACCTGGTGCTGGCGACGCAGCGGCCCTCCGTGGACGTGGTCACGGGTCTGATCAAGGCCAACGTGCCCTCACGGCTCGCGTTCGCCACGTCGTCGCTCGCGGACTCGCGCGTCATCCTCGACCAGCCCGGCGCCGAGAAGCTGATCGGCAAGGGCGACGGACTCTTCCTGCCCATGGGCGCGAACAAGCCGACGCGTATGCAGGGCGCGTTCGTGACCGAGGAGGAGGTCGCGCTCGTCGTCCAGCACTGCAAGGACCAGATGGCGCCGGTCTTCCGGGACGACGTCACCGTGGGGACCAAGCAGAAGAAGGAGATCGACGAGGACATCGGCGACGACCTCGACCTGCTGTGCCAGGCGGCCGAGCTGGTCGTCTCCACGCAGTTCGGGTCGACCTCCATGCTCCAGCGCAAGCTGCGGGTCGGTTTCGCCAAGGCGGGGCGCCTGATGGACCTGATGGAGTCGCGGAACATCGTCGGGCCGAGTGAGGGGTCCAAGGCACGTGATGTTCTTGTGAAAGCCGATGAGCTGGATGGCGTGCTCGCCGTCATCCGTGGGGAGTCTGAAGGGTAGGCAAGTGGGTCACGCTCGTCGGCTCGCCGCACATGGTTGTTCGATCGTGACTCACCCGTAAGGGATCATTGAGCAACCGTTTCCCCGCCCCGCACGTCAAGTTGAGGGAAGCGACAAGCACCCGCCCCATCATTCGTCAAGCACCACCCCCGTCATCGGGACGTCAGGCCATTCGGATGGCGTACAAAGTCCCTCCGCCGGGTTGCCCCACCCTTTTGCACCCCCCCTAGACTGAACCTCCAGCACAGGTGGCTACACGCTCGAAAGGCGCCCCCGTGTCCATCGGCAACTCCCCTGAAGACGAGCGTCCGTTCGAAGACGTTTCCGAGGAAGCCCGCACCTCCATCGGCCGTGCCCTGCAGCAGGCGCGTATCGCCGCAGGGCTGACCGTCGATGACGTCAGTACCGCCACCCGGGTCCGCATCGGCATCGTGCACGCCATCGAGTCGGACGACTTCGCGCCCTGCGGCGGCGACGTCTACGCGCGCGGGCACATCAGGACCCTGGCCAAGCACGTCCACCTGGATCCTGGACCCCTTCTCGCGCAGTACGACGCCGAGCGCGGCGGGAGCCCGGCGCCGACGCCGGCGGCGCCGCTGTTCGAGGCCGAGCGCATCCGTCCGGAGCGGCGGGGGCCCAACTGGACCGCCGCGATGGTCGCCGCCATCGTCGCCGTGATCGGCTTCGTCGGCTTCACCCTGTTCAAGGGGGACTCCGAGGACGGCTCCAAGGCGCCGGTCGCGGAAGGCGCCAAGCCCTCCGACGGCAAGACCGCCTCGCCGTCCGCGGACGCGCCGAAGCCCACCGACCCCAAGCCCGACCCCACCGAGAGCGCCATCGCGGCCGCGCCCCGGGACAAGGTCACCGTCCAGGTCAGCGCCACCGACGGCCGCAGCTGGATCTCCGCCAAGGACCACAACGGCCGGCTCCTGTTCGACGGTCTGCTCAAGCAGGGCCAGTCCAAGACCTTCCAGGACAGTTCCAAGATCAACCTGGTGCTCGGTGACGCGGGCGCCATCCAGCTCTACGTGAACGGCAAGAAGATCGACGACGACTTCCAGCCCGGCGCCGTGGAGCGCCTCACCTACACAAAGGGCGACCCGCAGGCCGGCTGACGGCCCATGCGGGGGCGCGGTGCGTACGGGGTTGGCCGTGATCGGCCAACCCCGTCGACGTGGGGTGTCCGTGGGACGAAGTAGTCTAGAGCCCATGCCTGAACGCCGTACCGTCGCACTTGTCACCCTTGGCTGCGCCCGTAACGAGGTGGACTCGGAGGAGCTCGCAGGCCGCTTGGAGGCGGACGGCTGGGAACTCGTCGAGGACGCCGGGGACGCGGACGTCGCCGTCGTGAACACGTGCGGCTTCGTCGACGCCGCCAAGAAGGACTCCGTCGACGCCCTCCTGGAGGCCAACGACCTCAAGGGACACGGCAGAACCCAGGCCGTCGTGGCGGTGGGCTGCATGGCCGAGCGGTACGGCAAGGAACTCGCCGAGGCCCTCCCCGAGGCCGACGGCGTGCTCGGCTTCGACGACTACTCGAACATCTCCGACCGCCTGCAGACCATCCTGAACGGCGGCATCCACGCCGCACACACCCCCCGCGACCGGCGCAAACTGCTGCCGATCAGCCCCGCCGAGCGGCAGTCCGCGCCCGACGTGGCGCTGCCCGGACACGGTGCCCCCTCGGACCTTCCGCAGGGCCTCGCCCCGGCTTCGGGCCCCCGCGCGCCGCTGCGGCGCCGGCTCGACGGCAGCCCCGTCGCCTCGGTGAAGCTGGCCTCCGGCTGCGACCGGCGCTGCACCTTCTGCGCCATCCCGTCCTTCCGCGGCTCCTTCATCTCCCGCCGCCCCAGCGACGTGCTGAACGAGACCCGGTGGCTGGCCGAGCAGGGCGTCAAGGAGATCATGCTGGTCTCCGAGAACAACACCTCCTACGGCAAGGACCTGGGCGACATCCGCCTCCTGGAGTCGCTGCTGCCGGAGCTGGCGGACGTCGACGGCATCGAGCGGGTGCGGGTCAGCTACCTCCAGCCCGCCGAGATGCGGCCCGGCCTGATCGACGTGCTCACCTCGACGCCCAAGGTCGCGCCCTACTTCGACCTGTCCTTCCAGCACTCCGCGCCCGCCGTGCTGCGCTCCATGCGCCGGTTCGGCGACACCGACCGCTTCCTGGAGCTGCTCGACACCATTCGCGGCAAGGCGCCGGAGGCCGGCGTGCGCTCCAACTTCATCGTGGGCTTCCCCGGCGAGACCGAGGCGGACCTGGCCGAGCTGGAGCGCTTCCTGAACGGCGCGCGGCTCGACGCGATCGGCGTCTTCGGCTACTCCGACGAGGAGGGAACCGAGGCGGCTACCTACGACGGCAAGCTCGACCAGGACGTCGTCGCCGAGCGGCTCGCGCACATCTCCCAGCTCGCCGAGGAGCTCGTCTCCCAGCGGGCCGAGGACCGCGTCGGCGAGACCCTGAGCGTCCTCGTGGAGTCGGTCGGCGGCGAGGACGGCACCTACGGCCGTGCCGCCCACCAGGCGCCCGAGACCGATGGACAGGTGCTGCTCAGCGGGGGCGAGACGCTGAGCGTCGGTCGTATGGTCGAGGCGAAGGTGGTCGGCACGGAAGGTGTCGACCTGGTGGCCGAGCCGCTGGTGTTCGCCGCGACCGGCGCCGACGGCAGGGCCGGCAGTGAGGAGGCGGGCAGATGACCGGAGTACCGGCGTCCGCCGCGGGTGGCCCCGCCCCGGCGAACGGCACGGCCGCGGCCTCGAAAGGGACCTCCTCGCAGCGCGCACCCCTGAAGGGCCCCTCGCCGGGCACGGAGACCCTGGGCGGGCTCGGCGCGGTCGGTCCGGTCGGCGCGGAGGCGGGTGTCACGGGGGCCGGCGCCACCAGCGCGCAGCCGGAGTCCAGGCCGGTGCGCGGCGGGAAGATCGCGGCCGCCGCGGTCAACCAGGCCAGCGTCTGGAACGTCGCCAATCTCCTGACCATGCTCCGGCTGCTCCTCGTCCCCGGCTTCGTCGCGCTGATGCTGGCCGACGGCGGATACGACCCCGCCTGGCGCTCGCTCGCCTGGGCGGCGTTCGCCATCGCCATGATCACCGACCTGTTCGACGGCCATCTGGCCCGCACGTACAACCTCGTCACCGACTTCGGGAAGATCGCCGACCCCATCGCGGACAAGGCGATCATGGGTGCGGCGCTGATCTGTCTCTCGGCGCTGGGCGATCTGCCCTGGTGGGTGACGGCGGTGATCCTCGGGCGGGAACTGGGGATCACCCTGCTGCGTTTCCTGGTCATCCGCTACGGCGTCATCCCCGCCAGCCGCGGCGGAAAGCTCAAGACGCTCACCCAGGGCGTGGCCGTGGGAATGTACGTGCTGGCGCTCACGGGCTGGCTGGCCACCCTGCGGTTCTGGGTCATGGCCGCGGCGGTCGTCCTGACCGTGGTGACCGGGCTGGACTATGTGAGACAGGCCATGGTGCTGCGCAGGCAGGGAATCGCCGAGCGCAAGGCCGCGTTGGAGGAGACGCAAGGGTGAGTGTCCCGGCCGGTTCGTCGGCCACCGAAGTCGTACGGCTACTCACGGTGAGGGGCGAGACCGTCGCCGTCGCCGAGTCGCTGACGGGTGGACTGGTCGCGGCGGAGCTGACGGCGGTGGCCGGGGCCTCGAAGGCCTTCCGGGGATCGGTGACGGCGTACGCGACCGAGCTCAAGCACGAGCTGCTGGGCGTCGACGCCACCCTGCTGGCTCAGCGTGGAGCGGTGGATCCGCAGGTGGCGGCCCAGATGGCGGCCGGAGTGCGGAAGGCGCTGGGCGCCGACTGGGGTCTCGCGACCACCGGTGTCGCAGGCCCGGACCCACAGGACGGACAGCCCGTCGGAACCGTTTTCGTCGCCCTGGACGGCCCGTTCGGGGCGGGTGCGGGTTCTGCCGGTGGCGGAAAAGTGGAGGCCCTGAGGTTGAACGGCCGGCGGGCGGAAATTCGTATGGAGAGTGTACGGAGCGTACTCGCGCTTCTTCTGAGGGAGCTTGCGAGCGAACACACTGGGAATGAGCGGGCACAGGATACGGAACGGAACGGGGGGTTTTGATGTTTGCAGCCCTGAGTGAACACGACATCGCTCCCCGCACGGCCGCAGCGCAAGGCGGTACGGTGGGGCGTGAAGGATGCGGCTACGCGGTCCGAGGAGGGAGCCACCGATGATTCTGCTCCGTCGCCTGCTGGGTGACGTGCTGCGTCGGCAGCGCCAGCGCCAGGGCCGTACTCTGCGCGAAGTCTCCTCGTCCGCCCGAGTCTCGCTCGGCTATCTCTCCGAGGTGGAGCGGGGGCAGAAGGAGGCTTCCTCCGAGCTGCTCTCCGCCATCTGCGACGCGCTGGACGTACGGATGTCCGAGCTCATGCGGGAAGTGAGCGACGAGCTCGCCCTCGCCGAGCTGGCACAGTCTGCAGCGGCCACCCCCAGTGAGCCTGTTCCCACGCCGGTTCGCCCGATGCTGGGTGCCGTGTCGGTGGCCGGTGTGCCACCGGAACGGGTGACCATCAAGGCGCCCGCCGAGGCGGTGGACGTGGTCGCCGCCTGAGGCGAGGCTCGCGTGCGCGGCACACCGCCGCGTCGCACGGGCTCCGTGACAGTCATGAACGTGTGAGGCCCCGGCCGGGGCTTCTCCGGGGAGACCCGGGGGAGCGGTCGGGGTTTTCGCGTGTTGGGAAATCCTTTACGTTCCGTTTGGGTGCGTTTGCCGGTCCGGGGTGTCGCGGTCATCGTGGAGGGAGATGACGGGGCCGGCCCAACGGAGGTGCGATGTACGTCGTGAAAAGTCCGCTGTCCGACGCGGATCTGAAGACCGTCGCCGAGGCGCTCCAGGGTGCCCTCGTCGATCTCATCGACCTCGCACTCGTGGCCAAGCAGGTCCACTGGAACGTCGTCGGCCCCCGCTTCCGCAGCGTGCACCTACAGCTCGACGACGTGGTGACCAGCGCGCGCACCCACTCCGACACGGTCGCCGAGCGCGCCTCGGCGCTGGGTGTCTCACCCGACGGGCGGGCCTCGACGGTGGCCGTGGGCAGCGGCATCGCGGCGACGGCCGGCGGCTGGATCAGGGACGCGGAGGCGGTCGGGGTGCTCGTGGACGCGCTGGGCGCCGTGATCGGGCGCATGCGGGAGCGGGTGGCCGCCACCGAGGCGCCGGATCCCGTCTCGCAGGACCTCCTGATCGGGATCACCGCGGATCTGGAGAAGCACCACTGGATGTTCCAGGCCGAGAACGGCTGACGTGCTGTGACGCGGCTGACGGACGTTCTGAGGAACGGCCGGCGGACGTGGTGAGAAGCGGCTGACCTGGCGTGCACGCCGGTCGCGCGTGCGCCTGGTCCCGCCAGTGGCTGCCGCGCCTGTGCGCCCCTGTGCCGTGGGTGCGCCCTCCCGTGGCGCGAGGGCACGCGACTAGCGTCGTCGGCGTCGCCCCGGAGATGAGGACGGCGTTTCTGGCGCCGAGCTGGAGGTGACGGCCATGGCGGGGCGAATAGTGGGCTGGGGGGCCGTACTGGGGCTCGGCGTGGTGTGGTGGTGGGCCGTGCTGCGACTGGCGACGGCGCCCGAAGCGGGGGCGCTGGAGGGGGCGGTCGTGGCCGGGGGGTGGGGGCTGAGCCTGCTGCCGGTGCACTGTGTGCCCGGGGGGCGTGCGGCAGGCTCGCTCGGGGCGGCGGCCTGGCGGATGGTCCGGGGGGCCGCTACCAGGGCATTGCCACACCCCCGTTCGGACGCAGGATCTGGCCCGTCGTGAAGGCCGACGCGTCCGAGGCCAGGTACAGGACCGCGTGAGCGACCTCCTCCGCCTCTCCGACCCGGCCCAGGGGCGACATCCGTGCCATCAGTGACTCCGTGTGCGCCTGGGCCGCGCTGTCGTGGCGGTCCGTCATCGGCGTGCGGATCCAGCCCGGTGCGACGGCGTTCACCCGGATGCCGTATCGGCCCACTTCGGTGGCCAGCGTCTTCGTCAGCTGTACGACGGCCGCTTTGGCCGCGCCGTAGCAGAGCAGTCCCGGGCCGCCGGTGTCGACGGCTCCGGAGGCCATCGTCACGATGCTGCCCCGCACGCCGTGCGCGAGCATCAGGCGGGCGGCTTCCTGGCAGGCGTACAGGACGCCCTTGAAGTTGACGTCCAGGACCCGGTCGAGGTCCTCGTCGCGGGTCTCAAGGACCGGGCTGCTGTGCATGACGCCGGCGATCGCGGCCAGCACGTCCAGGCGTTCGCAGGACTCGACGGCACGCCTGACCTGGGCGCGGTCGGTGACGTCGAGGTGGTGGGTGTGGGGGGCGCCGCCCCGGTCCTTGATGAGGGTGGCCGTCTCGTGCAGGCCTGGGGCGTCGCGGTCCGCGCAGTGCACGGTGGCGCCCGCCTGAGCGAGCAGGATCGCCGAGGCGCGGCCGATGCCGCCCGCGGCGCCGGTGATGAACGCGGTGCGACCGGTGAGGTCGTATGCCGGTACGGCCATGCTGGGACGGTACGAGGTTTTCTGACGGGTCGTCAATTGTGCTGACGTCACTGGGCCTTGTCGGGCGGTGCGGGGGCCTTGCCGGGAGGTGTGGGGGCCTGCCCCGGGTGCCGCCGCGTGGCGGGGCTGCCCGGTGTCGGGGCCGGGCCCGTCTGGCAGTGGGGGCACCAGTAGGTGGGGCGTTCGCGGGAGCCGTCGCCCTGGTCGGCCACGCGGATGGAGGTGCGGCAGCGCAGACAGGGGCGGGGCGCGCGGCCGTACACGAACAGGTCCTGGCCGCGGCGGCCTGTCGTGCTGCGGATCGGGCGGTCGCGGTTGGCCTCCAGGAGCTTCTTCGCGACGGCGGGCAGTTTGGCGGCGCGGTCGGCCGGCAGGGCGCCCACCGGGAGCCAGGGGGTCGCGCCGAGCAGGAAGCACAGCTCGCTCTTGTAGACGTTGCCGATGCCGGCGAGATTGCGCTGGTCCAGGAGCGCCTCGCCGAGGGGGCGGGCCGGGTCGCCGAGGAGGTTGGCGAGGGCTTGGTCGGGGTCCCAGTCCGGGCCCAGGAGATCGGGGCCGAGGTGGCCCACCACTCGGTCCTCGTCGGCGGTGCGGAGCAGTTCGAGGACCGGGAGGCGGTAGCCGACAGCGGTGTGCTCGGGGTTGCCGAGGATGGCCCGGATCTGGTGGGCGGGGCCGCCGGTCCAGCGCGCGCCGGCCGCGAACACCCTCCAGGAGCCGTCCATCCGGAGATGGGAGTGGAGCGTGAGGCCGCCTTCGATGCGGGTCAGGAAGTGCTTGCCGCGGGGGGTGACGTCCAGGACGGCGCGGCCGGTGAGGTCGGCCGTCGCGAACTTCGGTACGCGCAGGTCGGAGCGGGTCAGGACCTTGCCCGCGAGCGCCGTGTGCAGGCGTTTCGCGGACTGCCAGACCGTGTCTCCTTCGGGCATGGGTTCAGGGTGGCACGTTCTGCCGGGGGACACTCGGGGGGCGTCGGGTGGCGGCGACTCCTGAGGGCCGGGAGCCGGGAGCCGGGAGCTGCCGGGTGCCGCGGCGGGGCGTCGGCTCGGGGGCCTCGGGTCACGCCCGGAGGCGCAGGCCTCTCGGAGTGGCGATGAAGCCGGCCGCTTCCAGGAGCGTGCCGACGGGTGAGGTGAGGGCGGCCGCGCCGTTGATGCGTTCCACCGTGACCGTGCCGAGGGAGCCCGCGCGCGCGGCAGCCGCGAGGGCCTCGGCGGCGGCACCCAGGCGGGGGTCGTCGGTGGGGGTGGCGTCCTGGTCGGTGGGCCAGGCCAGCAGGGTCTTGCCGCCGCGTTCCATGTACAGCGCCGGTTCGCCGTCGACCAGGACGATCAGTGAACCCGCCTTGCGTCCCGGCTTGTGGCCGGCCCCGGTCGGGGGCTCGGGCCAGGGCAGGGCCGCGCCGTACGCGTTCGCCGGGTCGGCGGCGGCGAGGACGACCGCGCGGGAGGCGGCGGTGGCGCGGCCACCGCGTGCGGGCGAGCCGCGGTCGTACGGCGAAGGGCCGCCGTTGTGCCAGGGCGGTGCCTGGGCGGCTGCCGCCGCGGCGTAATCCTTGGGCGACACGTACTCATCCGGCGCGGGATGGGCCAGCGGGGGCTCGCCGTCCGCGTCGCCGTATGCCCCGTCGCCCTGGTAGGCGTGGTCGTCGAAGGGGCCGAGAGCGTCAGCCGGGGAGAAGAAGCCCTCGGGGGCGGTGCCGAAGGCGGCGGCGCCGGGCATGCCGTCGCCGTGGGGGGAGCCGAGCGCGTGCGCGGCATCCGGGCCGGGCAGGGCTTCGCCCCGGTCGCGGGCGTTGGCCACGGCGCGCAGGCGGTCGACTGCGCCGTCCATCGCGAACTGCGCGGCCCCGAGGCCCTCCACGACGTAGCCGCGCCGGGCCTGCCCGCTGTCCTCGAACGCGGACAGGATGCGGTACGTCGCCGAGAAGCCGCCCTCGACGCCTTCCGCGGAGACCGCGCCCCGGGTGACCACGCCGTGCCGGTCGAGCAGGGTGCGGGCCAGGGCGTGCGCACGGACCGTGGGGTCGGGTTCATGGGCCGGCAGCAGGGACCAGCGGCCGGCGACGGTCGGCGGGCCGCTGCGGGACGCCGTACGGGCGGCGGCGGTCAGCGAACCGTAACGGCCGCGCGGGACCGTGCGCTTGGCGCGGTGGGCCGTGGACCCCGCGGTGCGGCCCGAGCCGAGCACGGATCGCAGCGGGGTGAGGGTGTCGTTGGTCAGCCGCCCGGACCACGCCAGGTCCCAGAGGGCGTCAGCCAGTTGGGGGTCGGTGGCCTCGGGGTGCGTGGTGGCGCGCACCTGGTCGGCGATCTGGCGGAAGAACAGTCCGTAGCCCCCGGACAGGGCGGCGAGCACGGACTCGTGGAGGGCCGTCGGCTCCAGGGGGTGCGGGGGCGGCAGCAGCAGGGGGGCGGCGTCCGCCATGTACAGGGAGACCCAGCCGTCCTTGCCGGGGAGCGCGCCCGCCCCGGCCCACACCACCTCGCCGGCGGCCGTGAGCTCGTCGAGCATGGCGGGGCTGTAGTCGGCGACGCGGGACGGTAGAACGAGCTTCTCCAGGGCGGACGCGGGCACCGAGGCGCCCTGCAACTGCTCGACGGCGCGCACCAGTCCGTCGACGCCCCGCAGTGTGTGGCCCCGGCCGATGTGCTGCCACTGCGGGAGGAACTGGGCCAGCGCCGCGGGCGGCACCGGCTCCAGCTCGTGCCGCAGGGCCGCCAGGGAACGGCGGCGCAACCGGCGCAGGACCGCCGCGTCGCACCACTCCTGGCCGATGCCGGCCGGATGGAACTCGCCCTGGACGACCCTTCCGGACGCCCCGAGCCGCTGGAGCGCGCCCTCGGTGACCGCCACGCCCAGGCCGAACCGAGCGGCGGCCGTGGCCGACGTGAAGGGGCCGTGGGTGCGGGCGTAGCGCGCGAGGAGGTCGCCGAGCGGGTCCTTCACCGGTTCCGTGAAGGCTTCCGGGACGCCGACCGGCAGGGCCGTGCCCAGCGCGTCGCGCAGGCGGCCGGCGTCCTCGATCGCCGCCCAGTGGTCGGCGCCGGCGATACGGACCCGGATCGCGCGGCGGGCCCGGGCCAGCTCCTCGGCCCACTGCGGCTCGGCGCCCCGCTCGGTCAGCTCGGCGGCCGTGAGCGGGCCGAGGAGGCGGAGCAGGTCGGCGACGCCTTCGGCGTCCTTGACGCGGCGGTCCTCGGTGAGCCACTGAAGCTCCCGCTCCAGTTCGGTCAGCACCTCCGCGTCGAGCAGTTCGCGCAGCTCCGCCTGGCCGAGCAGCTCGGCGAGGAGACGCGAATCCAGGGACAGCGCGGCGGCGCGGCGCTCGGCGAGCGGCGAGTCCCCCTCGTACAGGAACTGGGCGACGTATCCGAAGAGGAGGGAGCGGGCGAAGGGGGACGGCTCGGGGGTGGTGACCTCGACCAGGCGGACCTTGCGGGACTCCAGGTCGCCCATCAGCTCGACCAGGCCCGGGACGTCGAAGACGTCCTGGAGGCATTCGCGGACCGCCTCCAGGACGATCGGGAACGAGCCGAACTCGCCCGCCACCTGCAGCAGTTGCGAGGCCCGCTGGCGCTGCTGCCACAGCGGCGTGCGCCTGCCCGGGTTGCGGCGGGGCAGCAGCAGCGCGCGGGCGGCGCATTCGCGGAAGCGGGACGCGAACAGGGCCGATCCGCCGACCTGGTCGGTGACGACCTGGTCGACCTCGCCCTTGTCGAAGACCACGTCCCCGGCGCCGACGGGAGCCTGCTCGGCGTCGTACTCCGTGCCCAGCTTCACCGGCTCCTGGTCCAGCAGGTCCAGGCCCATGAGGTCGGCGTCGGGCAGGCGCAGCACGATGCCGTCGTCGGCGTGCATGACCTGGGCGTCCATGCCGTACCGCTCGGACAGGCGGGCCCCGAGCGCCAGCGCCCACGGGGCGTGCACCTGGGCACCGAAGGGCGAGTGGACGACGACGCGCCAGTCGCCGAGCTCGTCGCGGAAGCGCTCGACGACGATGGTGCGGTCGTCGGGGACGTGGCCGCACGCCTCGCGCTGTTCGTCGAGGTAGGACAGCACGTTGTCGGCGGCCCAGGCGTCGAGGCCCGCGGCGAGCAGCCGCAGGCGGGCGTCCTCCTTGCCCAGGGAGCCGACCTCGCGCAGGAACGCGCCCACCGCGCGGCCCAGTTCGAGCGGGCGGCCGAGCTGGTCGCCCTTCCAGAAGGGCAGGCGGCCCGGGACGCCCGGGGCCGGCGAGACCAGTACCCGGTCGCGGGTGATGTCCTCGATCCGCCAGGAGCTGGTGCCGAGCGTGAAGACGTCCCCGACGCGGGACTCGTAGACCATCTCCTCGTCGAGCTCGCCGACCCGGCCGCCGCCCTTCTTCGGGTCGGCGCCGGCCAGGAAGACGCCGAAGAGGCCGCGGTCGGGGATGGTGCCGCCGGAGGTGACGGCGAGGCGCTGGGCGCCGGGGCGGCCCGTGACGGTGCCCGTGACGCGGTCCCACACCACGCGCGGGCGCAGCTCCGCGAAGGCGTCGGACGGGTAGCGGCCGGCCAGCATGTCGAGGACCGCGGTGAACGCCGACTCGGGCAGCGAGGCGAAGGGCGCGGCCCGGCGGACCGTGGTGAGCAGGTCGTCGACCTGCCAGGTGTCCATCGACGTCATCGCGACGAGCTGCTGGGCCAGGACGTCGAGGGGGTTGGCGGGGACCCTCAGGGACTCGATCTCGCCGGTGCGCATCCGCTCGGTGACCACCGCCGCCTGGACCAGGTCGCCGCGGTACTTGGGGAAGACCACGCCGGTCGAGACGGCGCCGACCTGGTGTCCCGCGCGGCCGACGCGCTGGAGGCCGGAGGCGACCGAGGGCGGGGACTCGACCTGGACGACGAGGTCGACCGCGCCCATGTCGATGCCGAGTTCCAGACTGGACGTGGCGACGACGGCCGGGAGCCGGCCGGCCTTCAGGTCCTCCTCGACCAGGGAGCGCTGCTCCTTGGAGACCGAGCCGTGGTGGGCGCGGGCGATGACGGCCGGGGCACCCTGGGCGGCGCCGGAGCCGCCCATGAGCTCGGCCGGGGAGTGGTGCTCGTCCAGGGGCTCGCCGGTCGCGCGCTCGTACGCGATCTCGTTGAGCCGGTTGCAGAGGCGCTCCGCGAGACGGCGGGAGTTCGCGAAGACGATGGTGGAGCGGTGGGACTGGACGAGGTCCGCGATGCGCTCCTCCACGTGCGGCCAGATGGAGGGGCGGTCGCCGCCCTCGGGACCGCTGTCGGTGGCCGGGGAGCCGCCCAGCTCACCCATGTCCTCGACCGGGACCACGACGGAGAGGTCGAACTCCTTGCCGGACTTCGGCTGGACGATCTCCACCTTGCCGCGCGGCGAGAGGAATCGGGCGATCTCGTCGACCGGGCGGACGGTGGCGGAGAGGCCGATGCGGCGGGCCGGCTTCGGCAGCAGCTCGTCCAGGCGCTCCAGGGAGAGGGCGAGGTGGGCGCCGCGCTTGGTGCCGGCGACCGCGTGCACCTCGTCGAGGATCACCGTCTCCACACCGGTCAGGGCCTCGCGGGTGGCCGACGTGAGCATCAGGAAGAGGGACTCGGGAGTGGTGATCAGGATGTCCGGCGGGCGGGTGGACAGGGCCCGGCGCTCCGCGGCCGGGGTGTCGCCGGAGCGGATGCCCACCTTGACGTCGGGCTCGGGCAGGCCGCGGCGGACCGATTCCTGGCGGATGCCGGTGAGAGGGCTGCGGAGGTTGCGCTCCACGTCGACGGCCAGGGCCTTGAGCGGCGAGACGTACAGGACACGGCAGCGCTTCTTGGGGTCGGCCGGGTGCGGGGTGGAGGCGAGCTGGTCCAGGGCCGCGAGGAAGGCGGCCAGCGTCTTGCCCGAGCCGGTGGGGGCCACGACCAGGACGTCCGACCCCTCGCCGATGGCCTGCCACGCGCCGGCCTGGGCCGCCGTGGGCGCGGAAAAGGCCCCCGTGAACCAGCCGCGGGTCGCGGGGGAGAAGCCGTCCAGGGCTCGGTGCGTGGAGCTCGCCATGCGTCCATCCTGCACCTCGGCACTGACAATGGGGCTGAGCTGCGGATCCGGGCGGAGGGGCGAGGTGCCGGCGGCCGTGACGCAGAATGAGGGCATGGGGTCGGGTGAGCGTGCGCGGCACTGGCGGTACCCGGAGCTGCCCGGTGTGGACCTGCTCCGGGCGCGCTACGTGCGCAAGACGTTCGTGCGGCACACCCACGAGCACTTCGTGATCGCGGCCATCGCGGACGGGGTGGAGGTCTTTCACCACGGCGGGGCCGATCAGTACGCGGCGGCCGGGGCGCTGGCGCTGGTCAATCCCGACACGCCGCACACCGGGCGGGCCGGGGTGCCCGAGGGGTGGCGTTACGGGGCTGTCTACCCCTCGCCCGACCTGGTGGCGGAGATCGCCGCCGAGACGACGCTGATTCGTGGGACACCGGGCTTCGTGCGGCCGGTGCTGGAGGATCCGTACGCGGTAGGGCTGGTGCACCAGGTGCTGCGTGCCGCCGACGAGGGGAACGCCCTCGCCGCCGACACGCTCCTGCGGGTCGCCGTGACGCGGCTGCTGCGGCTCAACGGCGGGGTGCTGCCGCGGCGCGAGGTGCGGACGGCGGGGGCGCGCGTCGCGGCACGCGCGCGGGAGGTCCTGGAGGTGCGGATGGCCGAGCCGCCGAGTCTGGAGAGGCTCGCCGAGGAGCTCGGGACCGGTCCGTTCGCGTTGCTGCGCGCGTTCCGGGAGTCGTACGGGATGCCGCCCCACACCTGGCTGACCGATGCCCGGGTGCGGCGGGCGCGGCGGCTGCTGGACGGCGGGACGGCGCCCGCGGAGGCCGCGGCGCTGGTGGGGTTCACCGATCAGCCGCACCTGAATCGTCACTTCAGCCGGATCGTGGGGGTCCCGCCGGGGGCGTACCAGCGCGAGCGCAAGAACGTACAAGACGAGGGCCGGGGAGTGCGCCTACCGTCCGTGGCGTGGCAGATCGGACAGCACTCGCAGACATACGAACCGACGGACGGCCGGATGCCGCCGTCGTACGGGACGCCCTCGGCGTCGGAGTCGCCGTAGGACTGTCGGGGTTCGCCTTCGGGGTGACCTCGGCGGGCAGCGGGCTCACCTTGTGGCAGACGTGTGCGCTCAGTCTGCTGGTGTTCACCGGCGCCTCCCAGTTCGCACTGGTGGGGGCGCTCGCCGCAGGCGGCAATCCGTTCACCGCGGCGGCCGGCGCCTTCTTCCTGGGCGTGCGCAACGCCTTCTACGGGCTGCGGCTGTCGCAGTTGCTGGCCCTCCCGCGCGCGGTGCGCCCGTTCGCCGCGCAGTGGGTGATCGACGAGACGGCGGCGGTCGCGCTGGCGCAGCCCACGCGGCGCGGCGTCCGGATCGGGTTCACGGTGACCGGGCTCAGCCTGTACGTGCTGTGGAACCTGACCACGCTGCTCGGCGCGCTGGGTGCGGAAGCCATCGGCGACACCGCCGCATGGGGGCTCGACGCGGCCGGCCCGGCGGTCTTCCTGGCGCTGCTGGCGCCGATGCTGACGAGCGGCACCGAGCGGGCGGTCGCCGGGCTCGCGGTTCTTCTGGGGCTGGGGCTGCTGCCGGTGCTGCCCGCGGGGCTGCCGGTGCTGGTGGCCGCGCTCGCGGCACCGGCGGTGCTGTGGGCGCGTGGGCGCCGCGCCGGATCGGAGGAGAGCCGTTGAACGTCTGGATCGCGATCGGTGTCACCGCCGTCAGCTGTTATGCCGTGAAGCTCGCCGGGCTGCTGGTGCCGGCCGGCGTACTGGAGCGACCTCTCGTCAAGCGCCTCGCCGCCCTGCTCCCCGTCGCCCTGCTCGCCGCGCTCACGGCCCAGCAGACGTTCGCCGACGGGCGGGTCCTGGTGCTGGACGCCCGGGCCGCGGGTGTCGCCGCGGCCGCCGTGGCACTGCTCCTGCGCGCTCCCTTCCTGCTGGTCGTCGCGGCGGCCGTGGTGGTGACGGCGGGGGTACGGGCGATCAGCGGCTGAGGTGCGGGGTCGGCCGACGGCGCGGAGTCGGCCCTTGTCGCGGAGCGAACCGGTCACGTGGGGTCAGCCGATGGCGCGGGCGTAGGACCTGAGGGTCCGCAGGGCCTGGATCGTCACCAGCGGGCGGGCCTCCAGCGCGGGGGCGGGAGCCCACCGGCGCCAGCGGATCGGCCAGCCGCCGTCCTCCTCCTGTTCGCCCGCGAGGAAGTCCAAGGAACGTTCCATCTCGTCGTCGGTGAACCACCCGCGCGCGAGGGAGTGCGGCGTCCTGGCGTAGTCGTGCGGGAAGTGGTGCTCGCCCGGGGCGTACCCGGGAGCGACGGGCTGGGCGTCCCGAGCAACGGGGTCAAGGGCGACGAGGCGGTGCTCGCGCACCAGGCGGCCCAGACGGGCGGCGGCCGCCTCCGCGCGCGGGCGGTCGGGTGCGGCTTCGAGGAAGGTCACCGCCGCCTGGATCTCGTAGGGATGGGACCGCTCCAGCGACTCGACCGCCTGCCAGCAGAAGTCGGTCGCCCTGAACAGCCAGGCGTGCCATACCTCGTTGCGGTGCAGGAGACCCACCACCGGCCCGGTGGCGAGGAGTTCGCTGGGCGGATCGTCGACGACGGGCACGAAGGGGGCCGTCGGATAGCCGAGCTGACTGGGAAGGACCGCGGGCAGAGCACCGTCCGGCGTGGAGACGGCGGTCAGATAGCGGCACACCCGCTCCACGCGCTGGCCGCCGCAGCGCCCGATGGCGTCCAGCACGTGCAGGGCGTGCGCGGTGTGCAGCGGCTGGCTGACCGGACCACGCAGATCGGGCTCCAAGGCGTGGCCGTATCCGCCGTCCTGGTTGCGGTACGCGTCCAGCGCCGTCTCCACCGGGTCGGCGCCGCCGTGGAGGAAGTGGTACGCGAAGAGGCGCTGCTCCAGCACGCGCGCGGTGAGCCAGACGAACTGCTCGGCGCGGAACAGCGGGGAGTGCGCCGGGGGCGTCGGGGGGAGTGATGAAGCTCCTGTTTCGGCCATGGCTCAGACCGTAGGACGGAAAGCGGTCTCGGCACGTGCTCCCGGCTCGGGCCCACTCTCAGGGGCGGGATACTGATGTCATGAGGTTGACGGTCTTCTGGGAGCGGATGGCGGAGCACTTCGGCACGGGGTACGCCGACACCTTCGCGCGCGATCACGTGATGTCGGAGCTCGGTGAACGCACCGTGCACCAGGCGCTCGACGCCGGCTGGGAGGCCAAGGACGTGTGGCGTGTGGTCTGCGCGGTCATGAACGTGCCGCAGGAAAGGCGCTGACCGGACAGGAAGATCGCAGGACGTCACCCGATTGTCGGTGACGTGGGCGAGACTTGCATCGTGGCAGACGAGACAGGGCAGGCAGCAGCACCGCACGCATCCCCCACCGGCACGACGCCGCCGCCCCGGCCCCCGGCCGGCGGTCGCGTCACGGCCGACGGGCGCATGCCGCGTTGGCTGCCGCGCGCCATGGTGCTTGCGCTCACCCTGGTCGCCGTCTTCCAGTTGGGCAGTTGGGCCTTCCACCAGCTCATCGGCCTGCTGATCAACATCCTGATCGCGTTCTTCCTCGCCCTCGCGATCGAGCCCGCAGTGAGCTGGATGGCCTCGCGGGGAATGCGTCGGGGGCTGGGCACCGGCCTGGTCTTCCTCGCCGTGATGATCGCGTCGGCGGGGTTCGTCACGCTGCTCGGCTCGATGCTCGCGGGGCAGATCATCACGATGGTCGAGGGCTTCCCCGGCTACCTCGACTCCGTCATCAACTGGATCAACGCCCACTTCAAGACCGAACTTCGGCGCGTGGACATCCAGGAGGGCGTGCTCCGCTCCGACTGGCTGCGCAACTACGTGCAGAACAGCGCGACCGGCGTCCTCGACGTGTCCGCGCAGGTCCTCGGGGGCCTGTTCCAGCTGCTGACGATCACCCTGTTCGCGTTCTACTTCGCCGCCGACGGCCCGAGGCTGCGCCGCGCGCTGTGCTCGGTGCTGCCGCCCGCCCGGCAGGCCGAGGTGCTGCGCGCGTGGGAGATCGCGGTCGACAAGACCGGCGGCTATCTGTACTCCCGCGGTCTGATGGCGCTCATCTCCGGGGTGGCGCACTACATATTGCTGGAGATCCTGGGCGTGCCGTACGCGCCCGTGCTGGCCGTCTGGGTGGGGCTGGTCTCGCAGTTCATCCCCACCATCGGCACGTATCTCGCCGGTGCCCTGCCCATGCTGATCGCGTTCACGGTCGATCCCTGGTACGCGCTGTGGGTGCTGATCTTCGTCGTGATCTACCAGCAGTTCGAGAACTACGTGTTGCAGCCCAAGCTGACCGCCAAGACCGTGGACATCCACCCGGCCGTCGCCTTCGGGTCGGTCGTCGCGGGGACCGCCCTGCTCGGGGCCGTCGGCGCGCTGATCGCCATCCCGGCGGTCGCGACGCTCCAGGCGTTCCTCGGCGCGTATGTGAAGCGGTACGACGTGACGGACGACCCTCGGGTCCACGGGCACCGGAGGCAGGCCCCGGGAACGGGGCTGATCACGCGTGCGCGGCAGGTGTGGGGGCGGCTGCGGGAGGCGGAGTCCGGGGACGCGCGGGACCTCGGTGAGTCGGACGGCTCGGGCGAGTCGGGGGACGGCTCGGCGGGCGGGCGTTCGTGACCTGAGTGCCCTTCTCGTACGGCCGGGGAGGTCGTCGCACCCCGGGGGAGCGGGGTGGGTTTCGGGGCGGTGGGGTGGAAACCGAGCCCGGTGTCGGTGCGCGGTCGTAGTCTCGGAGGTGCCGCGTGGTGAGCTTGACACCAAAATCGAACATCCATTCTCATGGAGGCTCCGGTGAGGCTCTCGGCGGGGATTTCCCCAGGGATTTGACACAGAAGTGCCCGAGTTATCCACAGGCCGGACCGGCGTCGGGGCGCATTGTCAGTGGCAGGCGTTAGCGTCTTTGACGTGAAGCGATCGACTCAAGCAAACCGGGTGGAACCCATGGCAGGAACCGACCGCGAGAAGGCTCTCGACGCCGCGCTCGCACAGATTGAACGGCAATTCGGCAAAGGCGCGGTCATGCGCATGGGCGATCGGACGAAGGAGCCCATCGAGGTCATCTCGACCGGGTCGACCGCGCTCGACGTGGCCCTCGGTGTGGGCGGCCTGCCGCGCGGCCGAGTGGTAGAGATCTACGGCCCGGAGTCCTCGGGTAAGACGACCCTGACCCTGCACGCGGTGGCGAACGCCCAGAAGGCCGGCGGACAGGTCGCCTTCGTGGACGCGGAGCACGCCCTCGACCCCGAGTACGCACAGAAGCTCGGCGTCGACATCGACAACCTCATCCTGTCCCAGCCCGACAACGGCGAGCAGGCCCTGGAGATCGTGGACATGCTGGTCCGCTCCGGCGCCCTCGACCTCATCGTCATCGACTCCGTCGCCGCGCTCGTCCCGCGCGCGGAGATCGAGGGCGAGATGGGCGACAGCCACGTGGGACTGCAGGCCCGCCTGATGAGCCAGGCCCTGCGGAAGATCACCAGCGCGCTCAACCAGTCCAAGACCACCGCGATCTTCATCAACCAGCTCCGCGAGAAGATCGGCGTGATGTTCGGCTCCCCGGAGACCACGACCGGTGGCCGCGCGCTGAAGTTCTATGCCTCGGTGCGACTCGACATCCGTCGCATCGAGACCCTGAAGGACGGCACGGACGCGGTCGGCAACCGCACCCGCGTCAAGGTCGTCAAGAACAAGGTCGCCCCGCCCTTCAAGCAGGCCGAGTTCGACATCCTCTACGGCCAGGGCATCAGCCGCGAGGGCGGTCTGATCGACATGGGCGTGGAGCACGGCTTCGTCCGCAAGGCCGGCGCCTGGTACACCTACGAGGGCGACCAGCTCGGCCAGGGCAAGGAGAACGCGCGCAACTTCCTGAAGGACAACCCCGACCTGGCCAACGAGATCGAGAAGAAGATCAAGGAGAAGCTGGGCGTGGGTGTTCGGCCGGAACAGCCGGCGGTCGAGCCGGGCACGGACGCCGCCGCCTCCGCCCCCGCGGACGACCCGGCCAAGGCGGTGCCTGCCCCGGCGGCGGCGAAGACCGCCAAGACCAAGGCCGCGGCTGCCAAGAGCTGATCCGTGACACGGCGAACCGACTGGGCCGAGTACGCATACCCCGATCCCGGCGTCCCGAGGGAGCCGGATCCGGGAAGCGCGGACGAGGGGGGCTTTGCCGGGGCCGGGCACGGTGAGGACGGGCAGGACGGCGGCTCGCGCGCCGCTGGGGGTGCGAGCGGTGGCGGTCGCTCTCGTGGCGACCGCGGGGGACGCGGCGAGGCCGGCGCACGGCGGGGGCGCGGGCGTCGTCGACGGGGCTTCGCGGAGTCGTCCGCAGAGGACGGGGGCACCTCCTCCTCGTCGAGGGCCGAGCAGGAGGAGTCCTCAGGGGACCCCGCTGAGCGGGCACGGGCTATCTGCCTGCGCCTGCTCACCGGGACCCCGCGAACCCGCAAGCAACTGGCGGACGCCCTGCGCAAGCGGGAGATCCCGGACGACGTGGCCGAGGAGGTGCTGTCGCGGTTCGAGGAGGTCGGGCTGATCAACGACAGTGCCTTCGCCGACGCCTGGGTGGAGTCCCGGCATCACGGCCGAGGGCTGGCCCGGCGGGCCTTGGCGCAGGAGCTGCGGACCAAGGGGGTCGACTCCACGCTGATCGAGGAGGCCGTCGCCCAGCTCGACACCGAGCAGGAGGAGGCCACCGCGCGCGAGCTGGTCGCCCGCAAGCTGCGCTCCACCCGTGGCCTGGACCGCGACAAACGGCTCCGGCGGCTGGCGGGGATGCTCGCGCGGAAGGGGTATCCCGAGGGGATGGCCTTGCGGGTGGTCAGACGGGCGTTGGAGGAAGAGGGCGAGGACACGGAGTCCTTGGGCGAGGACGGGTTCTAGGCGCGCCGGATTCCCAGGTGTTGCGCCCGTCGCCCGTCGCCTGTTGCCCCGTGGCCCGCCGGTTCCGAGCCGCGCGTCACGGAAGCGCTGTCACGGAGGGCGGTCACGGGTGTGCTGGTCATGGGTGTGCCGTCACGGGGAGCCCCGCACTGCGCCAGGCCTGGAAGCCCCCCGTCAGGTCGGTCGCCCGCTTCAACCCCAGGCGGTGCAAGGACTCCGCCGCGAGGCTGGACGCGTACCCCTCGTTGCAGACGACCACGACACGCAGGTCATGGCCGGTTGCCTCGGGAACGCGATGGCTGCCGAGCGGGTCGAGGCGCCACTCCAGTTCGTTGCGCTCGACCACCAGGGCACCGGGGATCAGGCCGTCGCGTTCGCGGAGGGCCTCGTACCGGATGTCCACGAGGAGGGCCTCGCCGGCCCGGGCGGCCTCGTAGGCCTCCCGCGCTTCGATCCGTACGTACCCCTCGCGCACCCGCTCCAGCAACCCGTCGATGCCGACCGGCACTTCACGCTCGCCGCTCATCGTTCCTCCTCAACGCCCTTGCGTGACCCGCGCGTCCAGCGGTGCTCCGACGCACCGGCCGGGATCTCACTGCCAGTCCTCCGGCCGTTCCACCTGTTCCAGCCGCAGCACGTTCCCGGACCGGCTGTACCGGCGGATGCGTGGCAGCGGCGGGTAGTAGGCGTGCACGGAGACGGCGTGCCGGTCGGAGGACTCGTTGAGCACCTCGTGGACGTGGTGGTGACCGAAGGAGCGGCCCCGGCCCGCCGGCAGGTGGCGCGACCGGTCGACGTCCTCGGTGAGTTCGAGGGTCTTCCAGCCGTCGGTGGGGAGCCGGGCGGCGAGGGAGTTCTCCTCGAGTGCGCCGCGGGCGGTGAGGAAGGCGCCGACCGAGTCGGCGTGGTCGTGCCAGCCGGTGCCGGTGCCGGGCGGCCAGCCGATGAGCCAGGCTTCGCTGCCGCCGGGCCCCTCCAGCCGCACCCAGGTACGGCCTTGCGGGTCGAGCGGAAGCGAGTCGATCAGCGCGTCGTCCGCGGCCGTGCGGCGGACGAAGTCGAGAAGCTCGGCCTGCGTCGGCGCGCCGACGGATCCCGCGGCGGAGGCCATTGCGGTGGAGCCGGACACGGCGACGGACTCCGCGGCGGAAACGGATGCGGAAGCGGAAGGAGAGACAGACAACGTGCACCGTCCTGATGAGCGTTCGCGTGAGCGCGCGGCGAGGAGTCAGCGGCGCGCGGAGAGAGGCGAGGTCAGCAGGAGGGGCGACACACGCAGCCCGCATAGCGGACGAGGTCCATATGGACCCTCCGCCACAGGCGCACACAGGTGTCGGTCACGATCCGGAGTACACCACGCCGGTCCGGACCGGTCAACTCTCCGCCACCCTGTGGACAGGGGGGCGGGCGGCGGAGAGGACGTGGCGGGTGCGGTGCCCGGGAGGAGTGACGTCAGCGCGATCCCGCGGTGGCTTCCGCCGTCGCCTGGGCCGGGCCGCCCAGCGCCGCCTCGGCGGCCGCGTACAGGTCGGCCGGTCGAACGCCGTTCAGGGCGGTGACCAGATGTCCGTCGGGACGGATCAGGAGGACGGTGTGGGCGGAGGCGCCCGGGTAGCGCTCGGCGACCAGCAGCTCGGCCGGGTGCGGCAGCGCCATGACGGCGGCCGCGAGCCGGGGCATGATCCCGGCGGTCACCCAGTGCTTGCGCTCCCAGACGCCGGTGCCCGGGGCGATCAGCACGACGAGCAGCGCACCGCGTCCGAGCCGGTCGCGCAGTCGTACGAAGGAACCATCCTCCGCCGTGACCCGCACATCCGTCACCGGCGCCCCCGGGGGCGTCTCGACGGGGACCTCCGCCTCGATGGGCGGGGGCGAGAGGGGCGAGTCGGCGTAGGTGGCCGTCTGGCCCAGCGGACCGCGCCCCAGGTGGCCGTCGGTGAGCAACGCGTCGTGGCCGCGGCTCGTGCCGGGGACGTAGGCGCGCAGGGCACCGCCGCCGCGGAGCAGGGGCAGTACCTGGTCGGCGGCGCGCAACCGGGCGGCGACGATGGCGCGGCGCTCGGCCTGGTAGCTGTCGAGAAGCGCTTCGCGAGGTCCGTGGTGCCAGGACAGGGCCAGTTTCCAGGCGAGGTTGTCGGCGTCCTTGAGCCCCTCCTCCAGTCCCTGGGTGCCGAGCGCGCCGAGCAGGTGGGCGGCGTCTCCGGCGAGGAAGACCCGGCCGACGCGCCACCGGCGGGCGAGGCGGTGGTGGACGGTGTGGACGCCGGTGTCCAGCAGTTCGTACGGCGGGGTGGAGCCGCCCTTCCAGCCGGCGAGGGTCTCCCGGATGCGGGTCACCAGCAGCTCGGGCGTGACCAGGTCCTTGCCGGGGGGCAGCAGCCAGTCGATGCGCCAGACACTGTCGGGGAGCGGGCGGGCGGTGATCTCGCCGGCCGAGGGACCCGACGTCCGCCACGGAGGTGTGCGATGGAGCAACGCCTGGCCGGGCCAGGGGAGTTCCGTGCGCAGTGCGGCGACGGCGTATCGCTCCACCGCCGTACGGCCGGGGAAGCGGATGTCCTGGAGCTTGCGCACGGTCGAGCGAGGGCCGTCGCAGCCGACCAGATAACTGCCGCGCCACCAGGTGCCGTTGGGGCCGCGGGTGTGTGCGGTGACGCCGGAGGCCTCCTGCTCGACGGTGTCGAGCCTGCTGTCCACGGCGATCCTGGTGAGGGGCTCGTGCTCGACGGCCGCGCGCAGGGCGTCGGTGAGGACGTGCTGGGCGAGGTGCAGGGGCGGCTGCTCGGGAGCGGCGCCGGTGGTCACGGCGTAGTCCGAGCCGAGTTGGCGTGCCGGGTCTGCCGGGCGGAAGCGGTCGGGCTCGGTGGCGTTCGGACGGGGGCCCGCGCCGATGACGCCGCCGGAGGCACCGGCGTGGCCGGGGTCCTCGAAAGTGACCTCACGAACCACCTGCTTGCGCCGCATCGACCGCCATCCGGCCCAACGGGTCCCGACCTCGTCGAGCGGCACGCCGGTCAGTCGTTCCATGAGCGCGGCGGTGTCCTCGCGCAGGACGAGGGTGCGGGCGAGCCGTGGTTCGTCCTTGCCGGGGCCCTCGTCGAGGACGACGGAGGGCACTTCCTGGCGTGCCAGCGCCAGGGCGAGCGTGAGCCCGACGGGCCCCGCTCCGACGATGATCACCGGATCCACGCGGCGCTCCCTGTCCGCAGCGGTGCCTTCGGAGACGTGTGTGAACAGGAGGTTGGAGCAGGGTGCACGATCACAGAACGTATGCAACCCATTGCCGGTGCTTGCGTCAAGTGACGTAGGCCTTGGTGATCACGCTGTTGCCCTACGGTCGTTCACCCGTGTGCCCGGACAAGCCGTCGCCAGGCAGGAGTCATCACAGGAGTCGTCCCCCACAGGGACCAAGAAGTCATCATGGGCCGTCGAGCGTCGTCCCCCGCGCGACCATGCACGAGGGGTGGCGCATCACATGCGCCACCCCTCGTGCTGAAACCCGCGGTCGAACCTATTTCTTGAGGTCGCTGCCGGCCTCCGGAGGCGCGTGACCCACGGTTTCGAGGTCCTCCATCATCTCCGCGCCGACCACGACGCCCGTGCTCTTCTTGCTGCGCCTCAGCCGGGCTTCCAGCCAGCCGGCGAACGAGGTGAGCGCGAAGTTGATCAGGATGAAGATGATCGCGACGATCGTGAAGCTGGCGATGGTGTTGGCGCCGTAGAAGGCGCTCATCGGGCGGACCGCCGCCATGAGGTCGGGGAAGTTCAGGAGCGCGCCGCCGAGCGCGGTGTCCTTCACGATCACGACCAGCTGGCTGACGATGGCCGGGAGCATCGCGGTGACCGACTGCGGCAGCAGGACGTACCGCATCGTCTGGCCCTTGCGGAGCCCGACAGCCATCGCGGCCTCGGACTGCCCCTTCGGCAGCGACAGGATGCCCGCCCGTACGATCTCCGCGAGCACCGACGCGTTGTAGAGCACGAGGCCGGTGACCACCGCGTAGAGCGGGCGGTCTTCCGAGCTGATGTCCGTGAACTCCGAGTACGCCGCGTTGGCGAAGAGCATCAGGATCAGGACCGGAATGGCCCGGAAGAGCTCCACCACCGCACCCGAGGGCCACCGGACCCACCGATGGTCGGAGAGCCGCGATATGCCGAAGAACGCGCCCAGCGGCAGCGCGATGACCATGGCGAGGGCGGCCGCGATCAGGGTGTTCTGCAGACCGGGGAGGATGTACGTGGTCCACGCACGGGAGTCGGTGAAGAACGGCTCCCACTTGACCCAGTCGAGCTGGTTCTTCTCGTCGAGCTTCTGGTACACCCACCAGAGCACGGCGGCGAAGACGGCGATGAACGCGACCGAGAGGAAGACGTTGCGCCGCCTGGCCCGGGGGCCCGGAACGTCGTACAGGACGGAAGTCATCGCTTCACCGCAACCTTCTTGCCCACCCAGCCGAGGATCAGACCGGTCGGGAGGGTGAGGCAGACGAACCCGAACGCGAAGATGCCACCGATGAGCATGACCTGGGCCTCGTTCTCGATCATCTCCCTCATCAGGAACGCCGCCTCGGCCACGCCGATCGCGGCGGCGACCGTCGTGTTCTTGGTCAACGCGATCAGTACGTTGGTCAGCGGACCGACCACGGAGCGGAACGCCTGCGGGAGCACGATCAGGGTGAGGACCTGCCGGAAGTTCAGCCCGATGGCTCGGGCGGCCTCGGCCTGGCCGACGGGCACCGTGTTGATGCCGGAGCGCAGCGCCTCACATACGAAGGCGGAGGTGTAGACGATCAGGCCGAGCACGGCGAGCCGGAAGTTGATGACCGTGAAGTCCTCGGCACCGAGCTTGACACCCAGGGTCTGGAAGAGGCCCAGTGACGTGAAGAGAATGATGATCGTCAGCGGGATGTTCCGCACCACGTTCACGTAGGCGGTGCCGAAGCCGCGCATCAAGGGCACGGGGCTGACACGCATGCCGGCGAGCAGGGTTCCCCAGATCAGCGAGCCGACGGCGGAGTAGGCGGTGAGCTGCACCGTCACCCAGAAGGCTCCCAGCAGGCTGGGGTTGTCGTAGTCTGCAAGAAAGTCGAACACTGTCTCCCGCGCTTCCGCGTTGGGCGAGGACGCGGCACGCCGCCCTCGCGGACGGCGTGCCGATGCGCCCCTGCTTTACTTGACGATGTTGCCGATCTTCGGCGCGGGCTCGTTCTTGTAGTTCGCGGGGCCGAAGTTGGCCTCCACGGCCTTGTCCCACGACTTGTCGGAGACCATCTTCTCCAGGGCGGCGTTGATCTTGGCCTTGAGGTCGCTGCCTTCCTGGACGCCGATGCCGTAGTTCTCGTTGCTCAGCTTCAGGCCGGCGAGCTTGAACTTGCCCTTGAACTGCTCCTGCGACGCGTAGCCGGCGAGGATGGAGTCATCGGTCGTCAGCGCGTCGACGGCCTTGTTCTCCAGGCCGGTCAGGCACTCCGAGTAGCCGCCGTAGGTCTGCAGGTTGGCCTTCGGCGCGATGGTGTCCTTGACGTTCTGCGCCGACGTCGAACCCGCCACCGAGCAGAGGTTCTTGTTGTTGAGGTCCTCAGGCTTCGTGATCGAGCTGTCGTCGGCCCGGACCAGCAGGTCCTGGTGCGCGAGGAGGTAGGGGCCGGCGAAGTCGACCTTCTGGTCCCGCTCGTCCGTGATGGAGTACGAGGCGGCGATGAAGTCGACGTCACCGCGCTCCAGCATCGTCTCGCGGTCGGCGCTCTTCGCCTCCTTCCACTCGATCTGGTCCTCGGTGTAGCCGAGCTCCTTGGCGACGTAGGTGGCGACATCGACGTCGAAGCCGGTGTAGTCGCCGTCCGCGGTCTTCTGGCCGATGCCCGGCTGGTCGAACTTGATGCCGATCGTGATCTTCTTGCCGTCACCCGAGCCCGAGTCGCCGTCGTCGCCGCCACCGCCGCACGCGGTGGCGGTCAGGGACAGGACAAGTGCGGTGGTCGCCGCGGCGGTGGCCTTGCGGAGCTTCATGTGAACATCCTTTGCGTGGTGAAGTGGAGGGCCGTCCGGTGCTGGAAACGCGGCTCGTCGCGAAGGTGCGAGAGTGCGAAGGTGCGACGAGTGACGGTCAGTGGTGGAGGATCTTCGACAGGAAGTCCTTGGCGCGGTCACTGCGCGGGTTGCTGAAGAACTGGTCCGGCACCGCCTCTTCGACGATGCGGCCGTCCGCCATGAACACCACGCGGTTCGCCGCGGATCGGGCGAAGCCCATCTCGTGCGTCACGACGATCATGGTCATGCCGTCGCGGGCGAGCTGCTGCATGACCTCCAGCACCTCGTTGATCATCTCCGGGTCGAGGGCCGAGGTCGGCTCGTCGAAGAGCATCACCTTCGGGTCCATGGCCAGCGCCCGCGCGATCGCGACGCGCTGCTGCTGGCCACCGGAGAGCTGTGCGGGGTACTTGTCCGCCTGCGAGGCCACGCCGACCCGGTCGAGCAGGGCCCGGGCCTTGGCCTCGGCCTGCTGCTTGTCGGTCCTGCGGACCTTGATCTGGCCCAGCATCACGTTCTCGAGCACGGTCTTGTGCGCGAAGAGGTTGAACGACTGGAACACCATGCCGACATCGGCGCGCAGCCGCGCCAGCGACTTGCCCTCCGCGGGCAGCGGCTTGCCGTCGATGGCGATCGAGCCGGAGTCGATCGTCTCCAGCCGGTTGATGGTGCGGCACAAGGTGGACTTTCCGGACCCGGAGGGTCCGATGACCACGACGACCTCGCCGCGTGCGATCGTCAGATCGATGTCCTGGAGTACGTGCAACGCGCCGAAGTGCTTGTTGACGCTCTTCAGGACGACCAGTTCGCCGGTCGCGGCCACATCTTCCTTGGCCACCGATACTTCGGTCATCGCTCTCGGGCTCCGTCCTCCTCGGTTTCGGAGGACAGTAGCTACCCTTTGCGACCTGCGTCATTACATCTGAGGCGAATTTGAGTATCACGATCCGGTAGCAGCTGGACACGGGTGGTAGTACGGAGGCCCGAGCGCGTATCGGCCGGATAACGGAAGGCCCGCGCAACCGGAACCCTCTTGACGCCGTCCTCTTCCATCAGCGTGACTGCCTTGGTGCACGCGCGCGCGTGCACACCTTTTTGTGCCCAGCGACCTGTGTACCCGCCGAGTCCGTACCGCCGATGAACCGAAGGAGGCCGGGATGAGACTGCTCCTCGTCGAGGACGACAACCACGTCGCCGCCGCCCTGTCCGCGGTTCTCGCGCGGCACGGGTTCGACGTCACGCACGCGCGCAGCGGCGAGGAGGCTCTCCAGGCGCTGGTCCCGGAGGGCGCGGGCTTCGGTGTCGTCCTGCTCGACCTCGGCCTGCCGGACCAGGACGGCTACGAGGTGTGCAGCAAGATACGCAAGCGCACCAGCACCCCGGTGATCATGGTCACCGCGCGTTCCGACGTCCGCTCCCGCATACACGGCCTCAACCTCGGCGCCGACGACTACGTCGTGAAGCCGTACGACACGGGAGAACTGCTCGCCCGGATCCACGCCGTCAGCCGGCGCACCGTCCACGAGGACCCCGCGTCCGGCGGGGAGAGCGCGCTGCTCCTGGGCGCCGTACGCATCGAACTGCACACCCGGCAGGTCACGGTGGACGGATCGGCCGTCCAGCTGACCCGCAAGGAGTTCGACCTGCTCGCCCTGCTCGCGCAGCGGCCCGGGGTGGTGTTCCGGCGGGAGCAGATCATCAGTGAGGTGTGGCGCACCAGCTGGGAGGGGACCGGACGCACCCTGGAGGTGCATGTCGCGTCCCTGCGCGCCAAGCTGCGCATGCCCGCCCTGATCGAGACCGTGCGCGGCGTCGGCTACCGGCTCGTCGCCCCGGCCACCTAGCGGGGCCGGGTGCACACACGTCTGCTGCCGCTGCTCATCGTCCTGATGGCGGCCGTACTGCTGGCGCTCGGCGTCCCGCTGGCCGTCAGCGTGGCCGCCGCCCAGCAGCAGAAGGTGGTCGTCGACCGGATCGACGACACGGCGTTCTTCGCGGCCCTCGCCCAGTTCGTCACCGCCTCGCCCACCGGATCCCGCCGCACCGAGCCGGACGAGCGCCTGGAGACGCTCAGCCGCGAACTCGACAGCTACTACGAGGTCTACGGCATCCGCGTCGGCGTCTTCTACGCCGACGACACCCCGATGGCTCATGCGCCGGCGGAGTGGTTCCTCCCCCGGGAGGGCGAGGTGCGCGCAGCCGTCGACGAGGCCCTGCTGAGCCGCCGCAGCGACGACCCGAAGCAGGTGTGGCCCTGGCAGGACGGGCGCCTCGTCGTGGCCTCGCCGGTCATCCGGGACGGCGACGTCGTCGCGGCCGTGGTCACCGACTCGCCCACGGACCAGATGCGTTCGAAGATCATGTACGGCTGGTGGGTGATCGCCGCGGGGGAGACGGCCGCCATGCTGCTCGCCGTCGGCGCCGCGCTGCGCCTGACCGGCTGGGTGCTGCGGCCCGTCCGCGTCCTGGACGCCACCACGCACGAGATCGCCACCGGACGACTCAAGTCCCGGGTCGCGGTGGCCAGCGGACCGCCGGAACTGCGGCGCCTGGCCCGGTCGTTCAACGAGATGGTGGACAACGTCGAGGACGTGCTGGAGCAGCAGCGCGCCTTCGTCGCCGACGCCTCGCACCAGTTGCGCAACCCGCTCGCCGCGCTGCTGCTGCGCATCGAGCTGCTCGCCCTCGAACTGCCCGAGGGCAACGAGGAGATCGCCTCGGTCCAGGCCGAGGGCAAGCGCCTGGCCCGGGTGCTGGACGACCTGCTCGACCTGGCGCTCGCCGAACACGCGGGGGCCGACCTCCGGCTCACCGACGTGGGCGCGCTGGCCGCCGAGCGGGTCGCCGCCTGGTCGCCGACCGCCGAGGCCAAGGGCGTACGGCTGGTGGCGGACTGCCCGGCGACGACGGCCTGGGCCGACCCGGTGACCCTGTCCAGCGCGCTGGACGCGGTGATCGACAACGCGGTGAAGTTCACGCCCGAGGGCGAGTGCGTGCAGGTCACCGTCGCCTCCAACGGCGGCACCTCCACCGTCGTGGTCGCCGACCGGGGTCCCGGCCTGACCGACGAGGAGCTGACCCGTGTCGGTGACCGCTTCTGGCGCAGCGGACGGCACCAGAACGTGAAGGGTTCGGGGCTCGGGCTGTCCATCACGCGCGCGCTGCTCGCGGCGGCCGACGGCTCGATCGCCTACGAGCACCACGCGCCGCACGGGCTGAAGGTCACGCTGACCGTGCCCCGCAACAGCCCTACGGCTTGACGGACCGGTAGTAGCGCCGGGCGCCGTCGTGCAGGGGAAGCGGGTCGGTGTAGATGGCGGTGCGCAGATCGACCAGCTGGGCGGAGTGGACGTGCGCCCCGATCTCGTCACGGCTCTTGATCACCGTGCGGGTCATCCACTCGGTGAGCTCGGGATCCATGTCCTTGCGGGTGATCAGCACGTTCGACACCGCCATCGTCGGCACGGTGCCGCCACCGCGAGTCCCGTAGGCCGACTCGGGCAGGTTGGTCGCGCGGTAGTGGTGGGTCGCCGGGCCCTGCCGGTGCAATGCGGAGACGAAGTCCGCGTCGATCGGCACGAAGCGGAACTTGAACTTCTTGGCCAACTGGAGCAGCCCGTCCGTGGGCAGCCCGCCGGACCAGAAGAACGCCTCGATCTCGCCCCGCCTGAGCCGTGCGGGGCCGGTGTCTATCCCGTCGGACAGCGGCGTGATGTCCTCCCGCGCGTCGATGCCCGCCGCCTTCAGGACCCGGGTCGCGATCAGCCGCACGCCCGAGTGGGGCAGCCCTATGGCGACCCGCCTGCCGCGCAGATCCTCGACCGACCGGACGTCCGAGTCGCGGGGGACGACCAGGTGCACGTAGTCGTCGTACAGCCGCGCGACGCCGCGCAGCCGGTCCGCGCCCGGCCCCTTGTTCAGCTCGTACGTCTCCACCGCGTCGGCCGCCGCGATGGTGAAGTCGGCCTCGCCGGTCGCCACGCGCGCGACGTTCTCCTGGGAGCCGTCACTGGTCAGCAGCCGCACCTTGAGGTTCGGCATGTCCCGGGACAACTCGGTGCGCAGCAGGGTGCCGTACTCCTGGTAGACACCGCGCGGGGTGCCGGTGCTGAACGTGATCGAGCCCTTCGGCGGCTCCTCGCCCAGCGGCAGCAGCCACCACAGCAGCAGGCCGAGGGCGACGGCACCGGCTGCCGTGCTCTGCAGGGCACGGCGGGTGCCGACACGGGGGAGCGCTCTGGACATGCGCGCGATCCTGCCAGTCCGTACGGCTGCTGACCAGGGCGGGAATCACAGGAGGCTGTCAGTGGGGGCGGCTAGTGTTCCCGGTATGAGTTCCTCGCCCGCCGACCTGGTCCGTGCGTTCCACCTCGCCTTCGGTCTCGACGCCCGCAGCGTTCCGACGGAGGTGTCGCCGAAGCTGGCGGGCCACCGGGGCGAGTTGCTGGCCGAGGAGGCCGCGGAGGTCGCCGAGGTGTCGGTGACGGGCCCCCTCGACAAGCTGGCGCACGAACTGGCCGACGTCGTCTATGTGGCGTACGGCACGGCCCTGGTGCACGGCATCGACCTGGACGCGGTGATCGCCGAGATCCACCGTTCCAACATGACCAAGCTGGGCCCCGACGGCCAGGTGATGCGACGGGCGGACGGCAAGGTGCTGAAGGGGGAGCACTACGAGGCTCCGGACGTGGCGGCGGTGCTGCGCCGGCAGGGGTGGCGGCCGGACGGGGTGTGAAGCGGTTCTCCCGGTAGTGGGGACCCCGCCCGGCCTGCGCGGTGTGGGGGCGTCTCAGTCCCCTACCGGCGCCTCCGTCACCGGTGCCTCGGTCCGGGCGTCCTCCTCGCGTCGTACCGGTGCGGACGACTTCTTGGAGCGGTGGCGCATCCAGCGCATCGCGATCGGCTCGGTGTAACGGGCCGTGAGGGGGCCGATGATGACCAGGATCAGGACGTACGCGGTGGCCAGGGGGCCCAGGGACGGTTCGATGCCGGCCGTCACCGCCAGGCCCGCGATCACGATCGAGAACTCGCCGCGCGCCACCAGCGCCCCACCCGTGCGCCAACGGCCCTTGAGGGAGATCCCGGCGCGCCGGGCCGCCCAGTAGCCGGTGGCGATCTTGGTGAGGGCGGTGACGAAGGCCAGGCCGAGGGCGGGCAGCAGGACCGGCGGGATGCTCGCCGGGTCGGTGTGCAGACCGAAGAAGACGAAGAACACCGCGGCGAACAGGTCACGCAAGGGGCTCAGCAGCGTGTGCGCGCCCTCCGCGACCTCCCCCGACAGCGCGATGCCGACCAGGAACGCGCCCACCGCCGCCGACACCTGGAGCTGCTGGGCGATGCCCGCGACCAGGATGGTCAGCCCGAGGACCACCAGCAGCAGCTTCTCCGGGTCGTCGCTGGAGACGAACCGCGAGATGACCCGGCCGTAGCGGACCGCCGCGAAGAGGACGAGGCCCGCCACGCCCAGGGCGATCGCCAGCGTCACGCTGCCCGCCGCCAGGCTGACCCCCGCAAGCAGCGCGGTGATGATGGGCAGGTACACGGCCATCGCGAGGTCCTCCAGGACCAGCACGCTGAGGATCACGGGCGTCTCGCGGTTGCCGATCCGGCCCAGTTCGCCCAGCACCTTCGCGATGACACCGGAGGACGAGATCCAGGTGACGCCAGCCAGGACCACGGCGGCCACTGGGCCCCAGCCGAGGAGCAGCGCGACGGCCGCGCCCGGCAGCGCGTTGAGCGCGCAGTCGACCAGGCCCGCCGGGTAGTGGGCCTTGAGGTTGGTGACGAGGTCGCTGGCCGTGTACTCCAGGCCGAGCATGAGCAGCAGCAGGATGACGCCGATCTCGGCGCCGATGGCGACGAACTCCTCACTCGCGCCGAGGGGCAGCAGACCGCCCTCGCCGAAGGCCAGTCCGGCGAGCAGATAGAGGGGAATGGGGGAGAAGCCCAGCCGGCCGGCCATCCGGCCGAGCAGGCCGAGGCCGAGGAGGATCGAACCGAACTCGATCAGCAGAACCGCGGAGTGCACCGGCTCACTCCCGCCCGAGTATCGCCGCGGCGGCGTCGACGCCCTCGCGGGTGCCGATGACGATCAGCGTGTCGCCGCCCGCGAGCCGGAAGTCGGGGGTCGGGGACGGAATGGCCTCGGCCCGCCGCAGCACGGCGACGACGGACGCGCCGGTCTCGGTCCGCAGCCGGGTGTCACCGAGCACGCGGCCGTTCCAGCGTGAGGTCGCGCCCACCTCGATCCGCTCGGCCACCAGGCCGAGGTCGGTGGTGGAGAGCAGGCTGTTGCTGTGGTGCGAGGGCTGCAGCGCGTCGATCAGTGCGCCTGCCTCGGCGGTGGTCAGGTGCAGCGACTGGGCGCAGGAGTCGGGGTCGTCGGTCCGGTAGACGTTGACCGTCCGGGTGCCGTCGCGATGGGCCACCACGGACAGGTGGCGGTGTTCCCGGGTGACGAGGTCGTACTGGACCCCGATGCCCGGCAGCGGCGTCGCCCTGAGGCGTGGAGCGGACACGATTGTTCCCCTTGCTGATCGTCGTGCGGATGCCGTGTGGTGTCGTGCGGATGCCGTGCGGCGTCGTGTGCATGCCGTGTCGTGCGCATGCCGTGTGGTGCAGTGCAGTGCAGTGCGGTGCGCGGTGCCGTACGGAAAGCGGTGCTGATCCTGGTGGCGCCGGGAGCGGTGCTTGCCTGCCGACGGTCGCGCGGAGGCCGTCGGCCCCGCCATGCTGCCATCCGCCCGTACCGTGGCGACATGGGTGTCAGCACGGATGGACAGCGGCGGCGGGGAGCGGAGAGGCTGGTCAGGGCGGTGCTGTCGGCCAGGGCAGGGAGAGGAGTCGGTACAGGCGTGTCGTTGTTCTGGCGGATCTTCTCCCTGAACGCCCTCGGCCTGCTCGTGGCCACCGCCCTGCTGCTCGGCCCGGTCACGGTGTCGACCCCGGTGCTGCCGGGCGAGGTGCTGGTCGTCGTCTGCGGCCTCGCGGCGCTGCTCGCGGTCAACGCCGCCGTCCTGCGCGTGGGTCTGGCGCCGCTGGGCCGTCTGGGACGGGCCATGGCCACCGCGGATCTGCTGCGGCCCGGCGCCCGCGCCGAGGTCTCCGGGCCGGTGGAGACCGCGGTGCTCATCACGACGTACAACACGATGCTGGACCGGTTGGAGACCGAACGCGCCGCGAGCGCGGCACGCGCCCTCTCCGCGCAGGAGCGGGAACGCCACCGCATCGCGCGCGAGCTCCACGACGAGGTCGGGCAGACCCTCACCGCCGTTCTGCTCCAGCTCAAGCGGGTCGCCGACCGCGCGCCGCGGGAGTTGAGGGACGAGGTCGGCCAGGCGCAGGACGCGACCCGGGCCGGTCTCGACGAGATCCGGCGTATCGCGCGCCGGCTGCGGCCCGGGGTGCTGGAGGAGCTGGGGCTGGCCAGTGCGCTGCGGGCGCTGGCCGGTGAGTTCACCGGCCATGGGCTGACGGTGCGCCACGACGTGCAGGGCGAGCTGCCCGCACTGGACCAGGAGACCGAACTGGTGGTCTACCGGGTGGCCCAGGAGGCGCTCACCAACACCGCGCGGCACTCCGGTGCCGACCGTGCGGACCTCCGGTTCGGACCGGTCGCCGGAGGCGTCGAGCTGTACGTCCGCGACAACGGCCGGGGTCTCCAAGGGGCGCCGGAAGGAGCCGGCATCGGCGGTATGCGGGAACGGGCGCTGCTCGTCGGGGCGGCGCTGACACTGGGGCCGGCACCGGGGCGGGGTGCGGAGCTGCGGCTGCTCGTTCCCACGGCCGGCGGGGAACGGTGAGCTCACGAGGGGCGCGATCCGGGCAGGGCCGACCGCGTGTGTACCCGGAAGGCGCTGGTCGGCGTTCTACCGTGTGCGGATGCGAACGGTTCCCAGGTGGGCCTTGGTCTCGTCGGGATGCCCGCCCGTCCTGCTGATCTCGGGCTGGACGGTCGCGGCACGACTGGAGGGACCGGCCTACGACCCCGTCACCCAGACCATCAGCGTCCTGGCGGCGTACGGGGCGGCGGGATTCTGGGTGATGACCGTCGCGCTGCTCGCCCTCGGCACCTGCCACCTGCTGACCGCCTGGGCACTGCGCGCGGCCGCGCTCGCCGGACGGGTGGCGCTGGCGGCCGGGGGAGTGGCGGCGCTCATGGTGGCGCTGCTCCCGACCCCGAGCAGCGGGGGTTCCCTGCGTCACGGATCCGTCGCCACGGTCGCCTTCACGCTCCTCGCGGTGTGGCCGGTGCTGGCCACCGAGCGCGGCGGGGGCGCTCCGTGGGCCCTGCGCCCCGCACCCTGCGTCGCGGCCACCGCCGTGATGTGCGCCGGCGCGGCCTGGTTCCTGGTCGAGGCGAGCCGGCAGGGCTCCGCCGGAGCCGTCGAACGCCTGGTGACCGGCTTCCAGTCCGTGTGGCCCTTCGTGGTCGTCGTGTCCTGCGTCCTCGCCTCACCACCGGCGACACCGCCGCCGTCACCGCGGACTCCACCCCTGCCTCCGCCCGGCGAGTGACGTCCCCGTTTGCCCGTGCGACCCTGCGACGGGGCCCTTCCGGGACCGGGAGGGCCCCCTTCCAGGACGGGGACGGCCCCCTCGCGGGACCGCCTACCCTTGACGCATGACCAGCAGCAGCGACCGGAGCCCGGCAGTGGACGTTCAAGCACCCAAGAGCTACGAGATCCGCACCTACGGGTGCCAGATGAACGTCCACGACTCCGAGCGATTGGCCGGCCTGCTGGAGGACGCCGGTTACGTCCGCGCCCCGGAAGGGGCGGACGGCGAGGCGGACGTCGTCGTCTTCAACACCTGCGCGGTACGGGAGAACGCCGACAACCGGCTCTACGGCAACCTCGGCCACCTCGCGCCGAAGAAGGCCCAGCGGCCCGGCATGCAGATCGCCGTCGGCGGCTGCCTCGCGCAGAAGGACCGCGACACCATCGTGAAGCGTGCGCCCTGGGTGGACGTCGTCTTCGGCACGCACAACATCGGCAAGCTGCCCGTCCTGCTGGAACGCGCGCGCGTGCAGGAAGAGGCCCAGGTCGAGATCGCCGAGTCGCTGGAGGCGTTCCCCTCGACCCTGCCGACGCGCCGCGAGAGCGCGTACGCGGCATGGGTGTCGATCTCCGTCGGCTGCAACAACACCTGCACCTTCTGCATCGTCCCGGCGCTGCGCGGCAAGGAGAAGGACCGCCGCCCCGGCGACATCCTCGCCGAGGTCGAGGCCCTGGTCGCCGAGGGCGTCTCCGAGATCACGCTGCTCGGCCAGAACGTCAACGCCTACGGCTCCGACATCGGTGACCGCGAGGCCTTCAGCAAGCTGCTGCGGGCCTGCGGCGGGATCGAGGGCCTGGAGCGCGTCCGCTTCACCTCGCCGCACCCGCGTGACTTCACGGACGACGTCATCGCCGCCATGGCGGCGACGCCGAACGCGATGCCGCAGCTGCACATGCCCCTCCAGTCCGGCTCGGACACGGTCCTGAAGGCCATGCGCCGCTCGTACCGCCAGGAGCGCTACCTCGGCATCATCGAGAAGGTCCGCGCCGCCATCCCGCACGCGGCGATCACCACGGACATCATCGTGGGCTTCCCCGGCGAGACCGAGGAGGACTTCGAGCAGACCCTGCACGTGGTGCGCGAGGCCCGATTCGCGCAGGCGTTCACGTTCCAGTACTCGAAGCGTCCCGGTACGCCGGCCGCCGAGATGGAGGGGCAGATCCCCAAGGAGGTCGTCCAGGCTCGCTACGAGCGTCTCGTCGCCCTCCAGGAGGAGATCTCCTGGGACGAGAACAAGAAGCAGGTCGGCCGCACCCTGGAGCTGATGGTCGCCGAGGGCGAGGGCCGCAAGGACGGCGCCACCCACCGCCTGTCGGGCCGCGCCCCCGACAACCGGCTGGTCCACTTCACCAAGCCGGACGAGGAGGTGCGCCCCGGCGACGTGGTCACGGTCGAGGTGACCTACGCCGCTCCGCACCACCTCCTCGCCGAGGGACCCGTCCTCGCCGTGCGCCGCACGCGCGCGGGCGACGCCTGGGAGAAGCGGAACACGGCGGAGGCCGCCAAGCCGGCGGGCGTGCTGCTGGGCCTGCCGACGGTGGGCGTCCCGGAGCCGCTGCCGGTGGCCACGGGCGGCGGTTGCGCCCTCGACTGAGGCCGACCGACCGGGCGGGCGGCCTCCGCGGGGTGGGCCTCTGCGGGGGCGAGCGCTTGAGTACGGGGGGCGGCGGGGCGGCTTGTGAGGATGACGTCCGCGGAGCGGCTTACGAGGATGACGTCCGCGGGGCGCCTTGCGAGGATGACGTCCGCGGGGGCGACGACGGTGGGGGTTACGCTGCCGATCATGCTTGTCGCCGCCGCAGTGTGCCCCTGCCCGCCGCTCCTCGTCCCCGCGGTCGCCGCGGGGGCCGCTCCTGAGATGGACCTCGCCCGCACCGCGTGCACGGACGCGCTGGGCGTCCTCGCCGCCGCCCGGCCCGACAGGCTGATCGTCGTCGGGCCCACCCGCGAGGGCGGGACCGAGTCGTATCCGGAGGGTACGCACGGTTCGTTCCGCGGCTTCGGTGTCGACGTCGGCGTACGGCTGGGCCGGGGCGGCGCGGCCGACGGGGCCGGGACGACCGTGCCGGCCACGCTGCCGCCCTCGCTCGCGGTCGCCGCGTGGCTGCTGGAGCGAACCGCCTGGGCGGACGCGCCGGTCGAGGGGCTCGCCGTGGGGGAAGATCTCCCGCCCGAGCGGTGCGGCGACATCGGCAGGGAGATCGCCGCCGGGGGCGAGCGGGTCGCGCTGCTGGTGATGGGCGACGCGAGCGCGTGCCGCACGCTGAAGGCGCCGGGCTATCTCGACGAGCGGGCGGAGCCGTTCGACGCGGCGGTGGGCCGTGCGCTCGGGTCGGCGGACCTCGCGGCCCTGGCGGCGCTGGACGTGGAGCTCGCGCGTCAGCTCATGGTGTCGGGGCGTGCGCCCTGGCAGGTGCTCGCGGGCGCGGCCGAGGGCGCGCCGCTCGGCGGGGCACTGCTGTACGAGGACGCACCGTACGGAGTGGGGTACGTGGTGGCGTCCTGGTCGTAGGGCCCGATACGGCGGACGGCCGGGAGCGTGGTGCTCCGCGGCCGCCCGTCGGTCGTGCCGTATGACCGGTTCGCTGGTCCGCGCTCGCCTCAGGAGGCCGGCGGCGGGCCGCTCGGCGGCGTGGTCGCACCGCCTCCCGTACCCCTGTCGTCCTTGTGCGCGAGCCGGTCCATGGCACCCTTCGCCTTGTCGGTGCCGTGGTGGATCTTGTCGCTGTACTTGCCCTTGGTCCGGTCGTCGACGGCCTTGGCGGCCTTGTCGATGCCGTGCTGGATCTTGCCCCCGTGCTGCTGCGCGAGGTCGGAGACCTTGCCCTTGGCCGGGCCCAGCCTGGCCTTCAGATTGTCCAAAAGACCCATGGGTTCACCTTCCCTCGCGGGACCGTCACGTGCGGGCGCCCTCGTCGGCCTCGCTGTCGGCCGCCTGGCCGGGCGACTGCTGCTGCGGGATCTCGACGGACTCCGGAGCGTCGCCCTCGCCGCCCGTCCTGGCCGCCGCGTCCGTCGCGGCCCCGGCTTCGGTCCCACCGGGTGCCTTGGCCTCCGTGACCTCGTCCGTCGCCGGCCGGGCCGACGGCTGGTCGGTCCCCGCCTCGGCGGTCGACGTCTCGGCGGTCGACGTCTCCTCCGTGGTCTTCTCCTCCGTCGTCTTCGACTTGCGGAAAAGTCGCGCAAAAACGCCCATATCAACTCCATACGTTACTCGCGCGGGCAAAATCCCGCGTCGCCATGAGGTCCCCCTGCCCGGGCGAGGCCGAGGAGGCCGGGAAGCGTCCGTGTGTCGCCCGGGTCGCCGCCCCGGTGAACCGGCGGCGCGAACCCCGCAACGGGCAACGACTCCGGGAAGCCTCCGTCACGTAACTCGTTCGAGAGCGGCCTCGGAGGTTTGCGAGACTGGTGCGGTGAGCAGCGCACTTCCCGCCCCCCGAGTCATCGCCGTCGTCGGACCGACCGCGGCCGGAAAGTCCGATCTGGGCGTCCACCTCGCCCAGCAGCTCGGTGGGGAGGTCGTCAACGCCGACTCCATGCAGCTCTACCAGGGGATGGACATCGGCACCGCCAAGCTGACGCCCGAGGAGCGCGGCGGGGTCCCGCACCACCTCCTCGACATCTGGGACGTCACGGTCACGGCTTCCGTCGCCGAGTACCAGCGGCTGGCCCGCGAGCACATCGAGCGCCTGCTGGCCGAGGGGCGCTGGCCGATCCTCGTCGGCGGCTCGGGCCTGTACATCCGGGGGGCGGTCGACAACCTGGAGTTCCCCGGCACCGACCCCGAGGTCAGGGCCCGGCTGGAGGAGGAGCTCACGCTGCGCGGCTCGGGAGCGCTGCACGCCCGACTGGCCGCCGCCGACCCCGACGCCGCGCGCGCGATCCTGCCGAGCAACGGCCGCCGCATCGTCCGAGCGCTCGAGGTGATCGAGATCACCGGGATGCCCTTCACGGCCAACCTGCCGGGGCACGACTCGGTGTACGACACCGTGCAGATCGGCGTCGACGTGGCGCGACCCGAGCTCGACGAGCGCATCGCGCTGCGCGTCGACCGGATGTGGGAGTCCGGGCTCGTCGAGGAAGTGCGCGCACTGGAGGCGCGGGGCTTGCGCCAGGGGCGCACGGCGTCGCGCGCACTCGGCTACCAGCAGGTGCTCGCCGCGCTGGCCGGTGAATGCACGATGGAGGAGGCCCGGGCCGAGACCGTACGGGCCACCAAACGCTTCGCGCGCCGTCAGGATTCATGGTTCAGGCGCGACCCCCGGGTGCATTGGCTCAGTGGGGCCGCGGCGGACCGCGGGGAACTTCCACGGCGCGCCCTGGCGTTGGTCGAACGACCGGTCACAGCCTGATCACGTGATGGCATCGGGACGCCCCGGCCGTCATCCGGGCCTCCGGCGCCGTGCCATCATCGAGCTTCGATCGACCAAGTGGAGTCCTAGTTGGGAGGGCGCGTGGCGATGGAGGCCGGCCCTCGCAACACGGCACAAGCCGCCGAGCACGCCGCCACCGGGAGTGGTGAAGCGGAGCGGGACGACCACGGGCGTCCGGGCGTCGACGTGGGGGGACCGACCGCGGGCGGCCATGTCCGTCCCGGCGCCGACACGGACGGGCCGGCCGGCGCCCACGGGGACGATCCGCTCGGCATCGACGGTGCGGCACCCGGCTCCGGCGCCGAGGCCGCCCCCGGACTCGGCGGTGAGAGCCCTCTGGCCTCGGACGGGGACGTCCGACTCACCCCGGACGGCGACGTCCGCCTCGCCGCGGACGGGCTCGACGAGACGCCGGACGGTGTGAGCGACGACGGCCCCGAGCCGGACGAGCTGTTCGTGGGCGGTCCCGAGGTCGAGGTCGAGCTGCGCCCGCAGCGCCGCCTGCGCCTGTGGCAGCTCGCGCCGATCGTCGGCCTGGCCGCGGTGGGCTCCCTGATGTTCGCCTTCCCGCTCGCCTTCGACTTCGGCGACAGCGGCGCCGTGATCGCCATGCTGGGGCTGCTGATCTGCTCCTGCGCGGCCGGCTGGGGCATGATGGCCGCTCGCAAGGTCGGCCACACCTGGCCGGGGCTGCCGCAGCGCGGCTCCGGACGGCGACCGGACTGGCGGGTGGTGCTCGCGTACGTGGTCGTGGTGGCCGCGGTGGTGGTGCTCGCGGTCTGGCGGGTCGCGCGGCTGCGCTGAGCGGGCGCTCGACCGCGCCCCGGGCGCGACCGGGTGCCGTGCTCACCCCGTACGATCGAGGAATGAGCACGCGGATCGCCTTCCTCAAGGGGCACGGCACCGAGAACGACTTCGTGATCGTCCCGGACCCCGAGAACGCCCTCGACCTGTCGGCCACCGCCGTGGCCGCCCTGTGCGACCGCCGCGCGGGCATCGGCGGCGACGGCCTGCTGCACGTCGTGCGGTCCGCGGCGCACCCCGAGGCCAAGGAGATGGCCGCCGAGGCGGAGTGGTTCATGGACTACCGCAACGGCGACGGCTCGATCGCGGAGATGTGCGGCAACGGCGTGCGCGTGTTCGCGCGCTACCTCCAGCGGGCCGGTCACGTGACCGAGGGTGACATCGCCGTCGCCACGCGCGGGGGCGTGAAGACCGTGCACCTTGCCAAGGACGGTGACGTGACCGTCGGCATGGGCAGCGCACGGCTCCCCGAGGGCGAGGTCACGGTGGGCGTGGGCGAGCGCAGCTGGCCCGCGCGGAACGTGAACATGGGCAACCCGCACGCCGTGGCGTTCGTGGACGACCTCACCGACGCCGGCGACCTGCTCTCCCCGCCGCCGTTCAGCCCGGCCGCCGCCTACCCGGACGGCGTCAACGTCGAATTCGTCGTCGACCGCGGCCCCCGGCACGTCGCCATGCGCGTGCACGAGCGCGGCTCCGGCGAGACCCGCTCCTGCGGGACGGGCGCGTGCGCCGTCGCCGTGGCGACCGCCCGCCGCGACGGCGCCGACCCCGCCGTCACCGGGACTCCGGTGACGTACACCGTCGACGTCCCCGGCGGACGCCTCGTCATCACCGAACGGCCGGACGGCGCGGTCGAGATGACCGGTCCGGCGGTGATCGTCGCCGAGGGTGAGATCGACATGGAGTGGCTCGCGGGCGCGACGGGCTGACGGGGCGTCCGCTTCTCCGGGCCCGCGTGATCGGCTGACACCCCGCCAGGAAGCGGCCGCCGTACGGCGAATGGCGGCCGGTCCTCCGCTCGGACGTTCGACACCTGGCAGCCCAGTTCATGCCGTGCCCGGCCATAAACATCCAAATCATCGCTCGAATGGGTGATCCGTTTCACGCTGGCCGAGAGGCGGTCAGGTGGGCGTGGTGGGCTCGATAGCATCAAGCACCGGCCCGGACGGGGGAGATGTCAACCACCCCTGAGCCGTGTCCGCCATGGGGCACCCCGTTCGCCGGTCCACGCAGCCGGAGGTGCCCATGAGTGCGGAGGCCACGAACCCTGCGAGCCCAGGTGCCGTAGCGGGCCCGATGACAGGCCCCGTGCCCTCGCCGGCGCCCCGCAGAAGGTCGCTCCCGCGACTCGACCTGCGGCGCCTCGGCCGCGCCGCCCTGCTCGGGCCCGCTGCCCGCGACCGGTTGCCCGACGCGATCGGCCACGTGGTCGAGGCGCATCGCGCCCACCATCCCGACGCCGACCTCGAACCGCTGCGCCGCGCCTACCTCCTGGCCGAGTCCTCGCACCGCGGCCAGATGCGCAAGAGCGGTGAGCCCTACATCACGCACCCGCTCGCGGTCACCCTCATCCTCGCCGAACTCGGCGCCGAGACCACCACCTTGACGGCCTCCCTGCTCCACGACACCGTCGAGGACACCGACGTGACCCTCGCCCAGGTGCGCGAGCAGTTCGGCGAGGAGGTGCGCTACCTCGTCGACGGCGTCACCAAACTCGAGAAGGTCGACTACGGCGCCGCCGCCGAACCCGAGACGTTCCGCAAGATGCTCGTCGCCACCGGCAGCGACGTCCGGGTGATGTCGATCAAACTCGCCGACCGGCTGCACAACATGCGCACCCTCGGCGTGATGCGTCCCGAGAAACAGGCCAGGATCGCCAAGGTCACCCGGGACGTCCTGATCCCGCTCGCCGAACGCCTCGGCGTCCAGGCCCTCAAGACCGAACTGGAGGACCTGGTCTTCGCGATCCTCCACCCCGAGGAGTACGAGCACACCCGCGCCCTGCTCGTCGAGAACGCCGCCCGTGGCGACGACCCGCTCGCCGAGATCGCCGCCGAGATGCGCACCGTGCTGAACGAGGCCGACATCGCCTCCGAAGTCCTCATCCGCCCCCGGCACTTCGTCTCCCTGCACCGCGTCTCCCGCAAACGCGGCCGGCTGCGCGGCTGCGACTTCGGCCGGCTGCTCGTGCTGGTGAACGAGGACGCGGACTGTTACGGCGTCCTCGGCGAACTGCACACCTGCATGAAGCCCGTGGTCTCGGAGTTCAAGGACTTCATCGCCGTACCGAAGTTCAACCTCTACCAGTCGCTGCACACCGCCCTCGCCCGCGCGGACGGCCAGGTCGCCGAAGTGCTCATCCGTACCCACCAGATGCACAAGGTCGCCGAGGCCGGAGTGATCGCGCTCGGCAACCCCTATGCGCCGCCCGCCTCCTCCGAGGACCCGGCCGACGGCGAGCGCGCCGACCCGACCCGCCCCGGCTGGCTCTCCCGCCTCCTCGAATGGCAGCGGGCCGCACCCGACCCGGACACCTTCTGGTCCACCCTGCGCGAGGACCTCGCCCAGGACCGTGAGATCACCGTCTTCCGCCCCGACGGCGGCACCCTGGGACTGCCGGAGGGCGCCTCCTGCGTGGACGCCGCGTACGCCCAGTACGGCGAGGACGCGCACGCCTGCATCGGGGCCCGCGTCAACGGCCGCCTGGCGACGCTGAGCACCGTCCTGCGCGACGGCGACACGGTCCAGCTGCTCATGGGGCAGGACCCCGCTTCCGAGCCCTCCCGGGAGTGGCTGGACCACGCCCACACGCCGGCCGCCCGGATCGCCATCCAGCGGTGGCTGACCGCGCATCCCACACCCACGGACACGGGCGGGACGGCCACGACGGAGACGAACCGCGAGCCACGCGCCGACGAGACCGCCGTACGCCCCGCGTCACCCGCGCCCACCGCGGCCGCGGCCGCGGTCGTCGACCGCCCGGGCGCGAGCGTCCGGCTCGCCCGCTGCTGCACCCCCGTACCGCCCGATGAGGTCACCGGCTTCGCCGTACGCGGGGGAGTCGTGACCGTCCACCGCGTCGGGTGCGCGGCGGTGGCCCGGATGAAGGGCACGGGACGTGCCGAGGTGGGCGTGAACTGGGGGGACAGCGCGGAGTGCCGGGTGACGCTGGTCGCTGAATCGTTCGGGCGCCCCCACCTTCTCGCGGACCTGACCGAGGCCATCGCCCTGCAGGGCGCCGAGATCGTCTCGGCCACCGTGGAACCCCCGACGCAGCAACGGGTCCGCCACACCTACACGCTCCAACTGACCGACGCCGCCCACCTGCCCGGCCTGATGCGCGCGATGCGCAACGTGGCCGGTGTGTACGACGTGAGCCGGGCGCAGCACCCCGTGTCGACCTGGTGACCCGGGCCTGAACCGGGCAGCCGCGTCCCGCGCGCACGCGGAACCCACTCGGGCCCCTCTGCGCCGCCCCCTGCCACTGCGCGCCTTGGCCCCCACCCCGCACCCCGTTCGGGTGCGCCCGGCGCGCGTCGCCGTGGCGCCGTACGCGCGCGCTGATAGCCGTAGCCCATGCTGCTCACCCCCCGTGACAGGGCTCACCGGCCCGCCACCGACGGCGCCCGAGCCCGCACCCACCGCCCCAGGATCAACCGTCGGCTGAAGGCCGCCCTGACCGCCTCCGCCGCCTCCGTCTGTCTGGTCGCCGCGAGCGCCTCGCCCATCCCCCTGGGCGTCGGCGACCGCCTCTTCCCGTACCTCGGCAACCCGGGGTACGACGTGGCGGCCTACGACCTGTCCCTCACGTATCCCGGCAGCAACGACAAGCCGCTCCAGGGCGTCACCACCATCGACGCCCGCACCACCGCCCCCCTCTCGCGCGTCAACCTCGACTTCGCCCGCGGCAAGGTCTCCTCCGTGGAGATGGACGGGGAGCCGGTCTCGTTCGCCGCGGCCGGCGAGGACCTGGTGATCACGCCGGAGGAGTCGCTGCCCCAGGGGCAGCGGATGCGCATCACCGTGCGGCACACCAGCGACCCCATGCCCGCCGCCGGCCGCGAGGGCGGCTGGGTCCGCACCTCCGACGGCCTGGCGATGGCCAACCAGGCCGACGCGGCCCACCTGGTGTTCCCCTGCAACGACCACCCCTCCGACAAGGCCGCCTTCACCTTCCGCATCACCGCCCCCGAGGGCTACACGGCCGTCGCCAACGGACTCCAGGCCGACGTACGCCGCGCCGGCACCGCGACCCTTTGGACGTACCGCACCCGGCACCCCATGGCCACCGAGCTGGCCCAGGTCTCGATCGGCCGCTCCACGGTGCTCCGCCGCACCGGACCGCACGGGCTCCCCCTGCGCGATGTCGTCCCGACCCGTTACAAGACCGCGCTGGAGCCGTGGCTCGCGAAGACGCCCGAGCAGATCTCCTGGATGGAGGAGAAGATCGGGCGGTACCCCCTGGAGACGTACGGCCTGCTGGTCGCGGACGCCTCCACCGGCTTCGAACTGGAGACGCAGACCCTCTCCCTCTTCGAGAGGGAGCTCTTCAGCGACCCCGCGTTCCCCGAGTGGTACGTCGACTCGGTCATGGTCCACGAGCTGGCCCACCAGTGGTTCGGCAACAGCGTCAGCCCCCGCACCTGGTCCGACCTGTGGCTCAACGAGGGACACGCGACCTGGTACGAGGCGCTGTACGCGCAGGAGAAGTCGAACCGGTCCCTGGAGTCGCGGATGCGCGCCGCATACGGCGCCTCCGACCGCTGGCGCGCCGCCGGCGGCCCGCCCGCCGCACCCATGGTGCCCGAGTCCGACAGCCGCCTCGGCATCTTCCGCCCCAACGTCTACGACGGGGCCGCCCTGGTGCTGTACGCCCTGCGCCAGGAGATCGGGCAGCGGGTCTTCGAGGGCCTGGAGAGGGCCTGGGTGAGCCAGTACAGGGACGGCACGGCGACCACGGCCGACTTCGTCTCCCTCGCCTCCCAGCTGTCCGGACGCGACCTGGACAGCTTCTTCCAGGCCTGGCTGTACGGCGAGAAGACCCCGCCGATGCCCGGGCACCCCGACTGGAAGCCGGAGACGGCCCGCCAGTCGCCGGAGAAGCCGGCCGCACCCAAGGTCAAGACGCCGAGGAAGGCTACGGCGGGGCACGGCGGGGAATAACACAGTGACGAGACGGGGCGTTGCGTGCGACCCTTTTCAGGTCGGCGGCGCAGGCGACGGGAATCTCCCCGGAGCCTCGTGCGTTGAGCACAGTGACGGACCAGCTACGCACAGGGGTCCGACAGGCTCTTCCGACGCGGCGCCCCGTCGCCGCACCACGGTATCCCCAACGACGTAAGGACCCAATGACCTCCTCTTCTTCCCCTTCCCAGGACACCAAGCGCCTCGCGCACGACTTTCCCGAAGGTCTTCGGGCCGATGCCCTGATGGAAGAGGACGTCGCCTGGAGCCACGAGATCGACGGAGAGCGGGACGGCGACCAGTTCGACCGTTCCGAGCGTGCGGCCCTGCGCCGCGTCGCCGGCCTCTCCACCGAGCTCGAGGACGTCACCGAGGTCGAGTACCGCCAGCTCCGTCTGGAGCGGGTCGTCCTCGTCGGCGTCTGGACCTCGGGGACCGTGCAGGACGCGGACAACTCCCTCGCGGAGCTCGCCGCCCTCGCGGAGACCGCGGGCGCGCTCGTGCTCGACGGTGTGACCCAGCGCCGCGACAAGCCCGACGCCGCGACCTACATCGGTTCCGGCAAGGCCGAGGAGCTGCGCGACATCGTGGTCGACGTGGGCGCGGACACCGTCATCTGCGACGGTGAGCTCAGCCCCGGCCAGCTGATCCACCTCGAGGATGTCGTCAAGGTCAAGGTCATCGACCGTACGGCGCTGATCCTGGACATCTTCGCCCAGCACGCCAAGTCCCGAGAGGGCAAGGCGCAGGTCGCGCTCGCGCAGATGCAGTACATGCTGCCGAGGCTGCGAGGCTGGGGTCAGTCGCTGTCCCGTCAGATGGGCGGCGGCAAGGGCGGCGGTCTCGCCACCCGTGGTCCCGGTGAGACCAAGATCGAGACGGACCGGCGCCGGATCCGCGAGAAGATGGCGAAGATGCGCCGGGAGATCGCGGAGATGAAGACCGGCCGCGACATCAAGCGCCAGGAGCGCAAGCGCCACAAGGTGCCCTCCGTCGCCATCGCCGGCTACACCAACGCGGGCAAGTCCTCCCTGCTCAACCGCCTCACGGGCGCCGGCGTCCTGGTCGAGAACGCGCTGTTCGCGACCCTGGACCCGACCGTCCGCCGGGCGGAGACCCCGAGCGGCCGGCTGTACACGCTGGCCGACACCGTCGGCTTCGTCCGGCACCTGCCGCACCACCTGGTCGAGGCGTTCCGCTCCACGATGGAGGAGGTCGGCGAGTCCGACCTGATCCTGCACGTGGTCGACGGTTCGCACCCGACCCCGGAGGAGCAGCTGGCCGCCGTGCGCGAGGTGATCCGGGACGTAGGCGCCACCGACGTGCCCGAGATCGTCGTGATCAACAAGGCCGACGCCGCCGACCCGCTGGTCCTCCAGCGGCTGATGCGGATCGAGAAGCGTTCGATCGCCGTCTCGGCCCGTACCGGCCGGGGCATCGACGAACTGCTCGCGCTGATCGACAACGAGCTGCCCCGCCCCTCCGTCGAGGTCGAGGTGCTCGTGCCGTACACCCAGGGCAAGCTGGTCGCCCGCGCCCACGACGAGGGCGACGTCGTCTCCGAGGAGCACACCCCGGAGGGCACGCTGCTCAAGGTCCGGGTGCACGAGGAGCTCGCGGCGGAACTGGCGCCGTACGTTCCGAGCCCGGCCGCCTAGCGGATCGACCCGTCCGCCCGGCGCCTCCGACGGAAAAGGCCCGCCCCTGATGTGAGGGGCGGGCCTTCGTCATCGGCGCGTCACCGACCGCCGTACGTCCGGCTCATGTTCTCGTACAGCGCCTGTGCGTCCTGCCCGAGCTGCGGCCCCGCGAGCCAGGTGCTGTCGGGCGGTCCGATCGAGGTGTTCGAGACCAGCACGGTCTTGCCGTCCACCACCCGGAACCAGCCGCCGCCCGACGAACCGCCCGTCATGGTGCAGCCGATCCGGTACATCGTCGGCAGCGCCGGGCTGAGCGAGAACCGCCCCGGCCGGTCGATGCACTTGAACATCTGCAACCCGTTGTACGGCGGCCCCGCCGGATACCCCCACGCGCCCATCTCGCCGGACTCCGCCGCGGACGGTGCCGAGAAGTCCACATCCAGTGCCGCGCCGACCGTCTCCTCCAGGGACTTGGCCCCCTGCTCGGGCTGCACGTGCAGCACGGCGTAGTCGTACGCCGCCCCCGCACCGCCGGTCGCCGAGCCGCCCTGCAGCCAGCCGTCGGAGGTGGAGGCCCAGTCCGCCCACCAGTTCCCGTACGGCGCTATCTCGCTGCTGGAGGCGTTGCCCAGCTCCGCCTGGGACTTGCCGAGGTCGTTGTAGGCCGGGGCGAACATGATGTTCCGGTACCAGCCGCCGTTCTGCCCCGCGTGCACGCAGTGGCCCGCCGTCCAGACGAGGTTGGACTTCCCCGGGTGGTTCACGTCCTTGATGACCGTGCCCGAGCAGACCATCGAGCCCTCGGGCGAGTCGAAGAAGACCTTGCCGACCGGTGCGGCGTTGCGGTGGTACGGCGTCTTCTCCGCCGCGGCCTGGACCGGTGCCGGCTCCGGATCGCTGACGCCCAGGCCGGCCGACGCGTCCTTCGTCGACAGCGTCTTGTCGGCCTCCTGCGCGGACTGCATCCGCTCCGGCTTCCACAGGCCCTCGATCACCGGATTGGCGAAGTCCTCGGCCGCACTGAGCCACTTGTCCTTGTCCCAGTTCTTCCAGCCGCCGTCCTTCCAGGCGTCCACGTCGATGCCCGCCTCGGCGAGGCGGTCCGCGATGTCCGCCGGTATCCCGGCCTTGCCGTCACCGTCGCCGGTCTCCTGCGAAGCCGCGGCGCCCGCCCGGTCGGCCCCCTCGTCCGCGCTGCCGCCGCCGCACGCGGTGGCGGTGAGGGCGAGGGCGATGAGCAGGGAGGAAGCGGCGAAGGTGGTGCGGGTGGTCCTGGCGGTCCTGGTGCTCCTGGTGGCTCTGGTCGTGCTGTTGGTGCGGCGTTCAAGTAGGGAACGCATGGTGGTGTGACCCCCGTTGAGATGTCGTCAGAAGGTGCTGGGCCGCGGTGCCCACGTGCTGGGCGCGGCCCAGCCTGATCACCGGCCGGCGAACTTGCCGCTCACGGCCTGGAACACACCCTCGGCCTCTTCACCCAGTCGCGGTCCCGCCAGCCAGCCCGAAGTAACCGGCCCTATCGAGGTGTTGGACACGAGCGCGGGCTTTCCGTCCGAGCCCGTCGAGACCCAGCCGCCCCCGGACGAGCCACCGGTCATCGTGCAGCCGATCCGGTACATCGTCGGGTCCGAGGCATTGATCGACAGACGACCCGGCTTGTCCTCGCACCGGTACAGCTTCTGCCCGTCGTACGGCGGCGCCGCCGGGTAGCCCGTCGCCGTCATGCTGTCCATCTCGGGCACGGCCGGAGCGTCGAAGTCGACCGGCACCGCCGCGCCCACCATCTCCTCCAGCGACTTGCCCCCACTGCCGTCCTCCGGCGTCACATGCAGCACGGCGAAGTCGTACGCCGCCCCCTGGCCGCCGGTCGCACTGCCCTGCTCGATCCACTGGTCCGAGGTCTGCACCCAGTCGCCCCACCAGACGCCGTACGGAGCGACCTCCTCCTTGGTGGCGCTCTGCAGCTCCGCCGCCGACAGGCCCGCGTCGTTGTACGACGGCACGAACGCGATGTTGCGGTACCAGCCGCCGCTCTTGCCCGCGTGCACACAATGCCCCGCGGTCCACACGAGGTTGGACTTGCCGGGGTTGGCCGGGTCCTTCACGACCGTGCCCGAGCAGACCATCGTGCCCTCGGGGGAGTCGAAGAGCACCTTGCCCGCCTCGGGGGCGTTGTCGTGGTACGACGCCGGCACGGCCTCCGCCTCCACCGGCTCGGGGGTCGGGTCGGTCACCCCCTGGTCACCGGAGATGTCACCCTCGTCGACCGCCTGGTCCGGCTCCTCGGCCTCCCGCATCCGGTCCGGGTCCCACAGGTCCTCGATGATCGGGTTGATGTAGTCCTCGGCCTCGCGAAGCCAGTCGTCCTTGTCCCAGTTCTTCCAGGCGCCGTTCCGCCAGTTGTCCAGATCGATCCCGTGCTCCTTGAGCTGGTCCTTGATGTCGTCCGGGATCTTGAACTCGCCGTCGGCCCCCGCAGTGGCCGAGGTCGACGCCTTGGCATCCACGGCGGAGTCACCCGAGTCGCACGCGGTGACGGTGAGCGCGAGCGTGGAGGCCAGCGCGACGGCGGCCAGCGCCGGGGAGGTTCTGCGACGGGCGCGACCCTCCCGGCTAGCGGTGAACGACGGCCGTATGGATCGCATGGTGGTACTCCCCCTGGTGGTGAAAGGACTCGGCGCCGCAGCCGCGATCCTGGCCGAACTCACCTGCGGTTCAGGCCGATCTCACGGCTTTCCGGGAACGGCACACCACACTATGCGCTCGCTGTGGGGGACTTCCGACGGAACGGCAACGGTTCCGTCACGGCAAGGATCTTGAAGCAACCCGTAACCCGGTGGCGGGACCGCGGTTGGTAGCGGTGGGGGCGGGGACCGGGGCCGGTCCTGTGTGCCCATGTACCACGTGGATCGCCTCGGGAGGTGTGCCGTCGACAGTGACCGTCCCGGGGTGCGGCGTGGGCGCGAGTCCTGCGACGGGCGCGTCGGATGTGTGGACGTCGTCGACGTCATCAAGGACACGCGTGGACAAGGCCCATCGGCCTTGGTGACCCCGTGGGCGTCTCGCGGCGCTCCGGGCTCCGAGGGCGGTGTGCGGGCAGAGCACGTGCGGGCAGAGCAGTGGGGCGACGGGCGCGCGCGTGCCGTGCGGCCCACCCGCACGTGAGCGCACCGCCGGCGGAGGCGGGCGAGACGCGGCCGCCCGCCGGGAGCGTGCGACCAACCAGCCACCCCACAGCGGCCGGAGGGTGCCCAAGAACGGGAGGACAAGGAGTCGTGCCAGTGACCGAGGGTGCCCCGCGCCGACAGCAGTCGCGCGAGACGGCGGCGCGGACCTACGCACGCGCCCTGCCGATCGTGCCGGTACGCGCCCGCGGCATGACCGTCGAGGGCGCGGACGGACGCCGCTACCTGGACTGCCTCTCGGGCTCCGGAACCCTCGCTCTCGGCCACAACCACCCCGCCGTACTCGCGGCGATCCGCAAGGTCCTCGACTCGGGCGCCCCTCTCGACGTCCCCGACCTCGCCACCCCCGTCGAGGACTCCTTCGTCACGGAGTTGAGGCGCACCCTGCCGCCCGGGCTCGCCGAACACGCCCGCGTGCGGTTCTGCGGCCCCTCGGCGACGGAAGCCGTCGAGACCGCCGTCGCGCTCGTACGCGCGGCCACCGGACGCTCCGGAATCGTCGCGCTGACGCGCACCGAGCGCGGGCCGCTCTCGGCGGGCGGGTCGAGGACCGGTTCTCGCTGCCCCTTCGGGGCCGCCGACGAGGGCCACGGCGACCTGGCGGCTCAATGGAGCGAGTCGGCTCGACGGAGCGAGTCGGCTCAGGGGAGAGAGGCGGCCTTTTCCGCCACGCCCGCTGCGACCGATCCCGCCGGAATCGTCGTCGAACCCGTCCACGGCGACTGTGGGGCCTTCCCCATGTCCGACGCCTGGATGCGGGCGACCCGGCAGTTCACGGCCGCCCGCTCGATCCCTTTGATCGCCGACGAGACGCGGACCGGCGTTGGCAGGACAGGTGCCTTCTGGGCCGTCGAGCACAGCGGGGCCACGCCCGACGTGATGATCCTCTCCGATGCCATCGGCGGCAGCCTTCCGCTGGCCGCGGTGATCCACCACGAAGCCCTTGTGCCGCCCCGGCCCATCGCGTCGGCCGGTCCCTTCCGCGGCAACCAACTCGCCCTCGCCGCGGGCGCCGCGACCCTCGCCCATGTCCGCGAACACCGACTCGCCCAACGAGCAGCGATCATCGGCTCCCGCCTTCTCTCCGAACTCGACTTCCTGGCTGATGAGTTCGCCTGCATCGGCGAGGTGCGCGGACGAGGGTTGATGATCGGCCTCGAGTTGGTGGCGGATCGGGAAGCGGCTGATGACCGACGGCCCCGCGATGAGTTCGGCACTGCATGGCCCGGCGGCGCTGCCGATTCGCCGCCGACCGGGGAAGTACCTGCGCACGGCGGCGCGCATTCCGCCGCCGCCGGCCTGGCCGCCACCGTGCAACGGGAGTGCCTCCGGCGCGGCTTGATCGTCGGCATCGCCCCTGGCCGACCGAGCGTCGTCCAGTTGCTCCCCCCGCTCACCATCACCGACGAACAGGCCTCGGCCGTGCTCGACCGCTTGGCCGACGCCCTGACGTCGACCGCCCGAGCCCACCCCGCCGGGGGCCGCCGCACCTCGCAACGCCCGCTTCGCCGCCCTCACGGCAACACCGCCCAAGGCGAACACTCCGGCGACACCGATCGACCCCCCCGCTTCCACAGGTCGCGATAGCGGGAGCGCGGATGCAGATCTCCCCCACACCCCACGGCGCGCGCTGTCGCCTGAGCCGGATCGACCCCCCAAGGAACCGACTTGACCACCGCCCCCACACCTGACGACTGTCTCCGCACCCCCGCGCAACGCCGCGAGGAGTATGGGACCGAACCCGCACCCACGGCAGCGACGGTCCCCGGACAGCACAACGATCGCCAGGAGCCCGCGCGCCTCGACGGCACCGTCACCGACCTCCTGGACCACCCCGACGCCCACACCGCCGCCGAGGCGGCCACCGTGGAGAACCTGCTGCGCTGCTGGGTACGCGAGACGAACCAGCCTGCCCCCGCCCATGACACCCTCCTCATCCCGCTCCCCGCCACTGGCACCGCTCTCCTCGCCCCCGTGCGTTACTGGTCTCGCACGGGCTGGCACCGCTTCGGCCCACCTCGTCCGGCCGGCGCACCGGCGGACTCCCCGCCCCTCGACGCGGTCACCGTCGCCGCACTGCTCGCCCGGGAGACGCCCGGCGGCTTGCACACGAGCGCGCACGGACACCGCGACGACCTCCACAACCGCGACGCCCGCGATGACCGCGACGTCCGCGATGACCGTCACGGCCGCGACGTCGGCGATGACTCCGTCGTCCGCGACGACCGTCACGGCCGCGATGACCGCGACGACTACGCCTTCCGCGACGACCGTCCCGTCCGCGACGACCATTACGGCCGCTACAACACCGACCTCGTCGCGCGCGTGGCCGACTCCGTCCGTCGCGTCGCGACCTTCATCGGCGAGCGCGGACAGCCCCCCACCGACAAGGCGGACCTCTTCCTCGCAGCCGAGCAGGCACTGCTCCTCGGGCATCCCCTGCACCCGACCCCGAAGAGTCGCGAAGGTCTCACCGAGAGCGAAGCGCGCCTCTGGTCACCTGAGCAGCGCGGTTCTTTTGCCCTGCACTGGATGGCCGTCGCCCCCTCCCTGCTCGCCACCGACTCCGCCTGGACGGAACGCGGCCGCGTCGTCCCCGCAGCCCGGCTCGCCGCTCACCTGGCCGGGGGCGGGCTGCCCCTGCCCGACGGGTACACAGCCCTTCCCCTGCACCCCTGGCAGGCGCGCGAGCTGCGGCACCGCGACGACGTCGGCACACTGCTCGACGCCGGACTGCTCCGCGACCTCGGGGTGCATGGGCCGGCCTGGCACCCCACCTCCTCCGTCCGAACCGTCTACCGGGGCCACGCCCCCGCCATGCTCAAACTCTCCCTGGGCCTGCACATCACCAACTCCCGTCGCGAAAACCTCCGCAAAGAACTGCACCGTGGTGCCGAGGTCCATCGACTGCTGCGCACCGGGCTGGCCCAGCAGTGGCAAGCCGCGCACCCCGGCTTCGACGTGGTGCGGGACCCGGCCTGGCTCGCCGTCGACGGGCCGGACGGCAGCCCGGTGCACGGTCTCGACGTCGTGATCCGGCACAACCCGTTCACGCCCACGGACGACGTCTCCTGCCTCGCCGGGCTCACGGCACCCCTGCCCCGGTCCGACCGCCCGCGCCGCCCCGACCGCCCGCAGCAGTCCGACCGGTTGTCGCCCCGGTCCCGGCTGGCCGGGATCGTCACCGGACTCGCCGCCCGGACCGGTCGTCCACGCGGGGCCGTCGCCGCCGAGTGGTTCCTGCGCTACCTCGAACACGTCGTCCGACCTGTGCTCTGGCTGGACGGCGAGGCCGGGATCGCCCTGGAGGCCCACCAGCAGAACACGCTGGTCCTGCTCGACAGCAACGGCTGGCCGGCAGGCGGCCGATACCGCGACAACCAAGGCTTCTATTTTCGCGAATCGCGGCGTGCCGAACTCGCCTCCCGGCTCCCGGGCATCGGCGAGCGCAGTGACACCTTCGTGGCCGACGAGGTCGCCGACGAGCGCTTCGCCTACTACGTGGCGATCAACAACGTGTTCGGTCTCGTCGGCGCGTTCGGATCGCAGCGTCTGACGGACGAGGGGCTGCTGCTCGCCGCCTTCCGCCGCTTCCTCGAACGCGCCGCCTCCGGTCCTGTCCGGCTGCGCACTTCACTTCCCTCCCGTCTCCTCGACTCACCCGTCCTGCGCTGCAAGGCCAACCTCCTGACCCGGCTGCACGGCCTGGACGAGCTCGCGGGCCCCGTGGACACCCAGTCCGTCTACGTCACCATCGCCAACCCCCTTCATCCCTGACCAACAGCAACTCCCTTCACCCACAAGGAAGACGCCCCGACGCCGCCTTCTGAGAGGAGCCTCAAGTGCCTCCGACCGACGCGAGCACCGACGCCGCTGCCGACACGCCCCAGGACACCGACGCCGAGGACACGCTGGACCTGCGTCTGCCCAAGGAGTTCCTCGCCTTCCTGGCCGAGCAGGACCAGGGCGCGGACCGGACCGAGCCTGCTGAGCCAGGTCAAGCACCGGAACCAGGTCCAGCACCGGCCCGGCGCGCCCCTGACGACCTCCTCGACCAGGTTGGCGACTGGGGGCCCACCGACACGCCCGCAGGCGTGTTCCAGCTAGTCCCCGTGCGTGTGGAACGGGATCTGCCCCTCCTCTGCCGCTGGATGAACGACCCGGCCGTGGCCGCGTTCTGGGAGCTGGACGGATCCCAGGAGCGGACCGAGGACCACCTGAACGCCCAGTTGGCCGGCGACGGACGCAGCGTCCCCTGCCTCGGCGTCCTGGACGGCACTCCGATGAGCTACTGGGAGATCTACCGGGCCGACCTCGACCCGCTGGCCCGCCACTACCCGGCCCGTCCGCACGACACCGGCCTTCACCTCCTGATCGGTGATATCGCCAGACGGGGACGAGGTCTCGGCAGCCTGCTCCTCAGATCCGTGGCGGACCTCGTCCTCGACAGACGCCCCGCCTGCGCCCGCGTCGTGGCCGAACCCGACATTCGCAACACCCCCTCCGTGGCCGCCTTCCTCAGCGCCGGTTTCCGGTTCGCCGCCGAGGTCGACCTGCCTTCCAAACGGTCCGCCCTCATGGTGCGAGACCGGTCCCTCCGTCATCTGCTGTAGCGCTGAGCGTCAGCGTCATCACTTTTGGTACACCGGTCGCGGCGATCCGGTTCCCACTCAATTTCTTCGCGGTCGGCGAGGGAGTTCGACGAGGGAGTCCGCGACCCGACCGATCGAGCTGCGCTCGATCACTCGTCGCTCCCATCCATCCAGGCCCGATCGTCGTCGGTCCGTACCGATCCCGTGCCGCACCCAACCGATCCACAGGCCGGCTGCACCCTCGGCCCGCACCCCGTCACCGCGGGTCTTGCCCTCACCTCCGCCCCATCCCCCACCTCCCCGTGATCACCCCTTTGTCAGTGCGGCGCCGTAGGGTGGTCGGGCTATGACGAAGCCCTCACTCCCCGAACTCCTGCATGCCGCCGTCACAGCCGTCGGCGGCACGGAGCGCCCAGGCCAGGTGACCATGGCCGAATCCGTCGCGGAGGCGATCGACGACGGCTCCCATCTGCTGGTCCAGGCCGGCACCGGCACCGGCAAGTCGCTGGGCTATCTGGTGCCCGCGCTCGCGCACGGGGAGCGGGTCGTCGTAGCGACCGCCACGCTCGCCCTCCAGCGCCAGCTGGTGGAGCGGGACCTGCCCCGCACGGTCGAGGCGCTGCACCCGCTGCTGCGCCGCCGCCCGGAGTTCGCGATGCTGAAGGGCCGGTCCAACTACCTGTGCCTGCATCGCCTGCACGAAGGCGTTCCACAGGACGAGGAAGAGGGCCTCTTCGACCAGTTCGAGGCGGCCGCACCCACCAGCAAGCTGGGTCAGGACCTGCTGCGGCTGCGGGACTGGTCCGACGAGACCGAGACCGGCGACCGTGACGACCTGACACCGGGTGTGTCGGACCGCGCGTGGGCCCAGGTGTCGGTCTCGTCGCGGGAGTGCCTGGGCGCGTCGAAGTGCGCGTACGGCGCCGAGTGCTTCGCGGAGATGGCCCGGGAGCGCGCCAAGCTGGCCGAGGTCGTCGTTACCAACCACGCGCTGCTCGCGATCGACGCCATCGAGGGCGCCCTGGTCCTTCCACAGCACGAGGTGCTGATCGTGGACGAGGCCCACGAGCTGGTCTCCCGGGTCACCGGCGTCGCCACCGGCGAGCTGACTCCCGGCCAGGTCAACCGAGCCGTCCGCCGCGCCGCGAAGCTCGTCAACGAGAAGGCCGCCGACCAGCTCCAGACCGCCGCCGAGGGCTTCGAGCGGCTGATGGAGCTGGCCCTGCCGGGTCGGCTCGAAGAGATCCCGGAGGATCTCGGCTACGCGCTGACGGCGCTGCGAGATGCCTGCCGGACGGTGATTTCCGCGATCGGCGCGACCCGCGACAAGTCCGTCCAGGACGAGGACGCGGTCCGCAAGCAGGCATTGGCGTCCGTGGAGTCGGTGCACGACGTGGCGGAGCGCATCACGCAGGGCTCGGAGTGGGACGTCGTCTGGTACGAGCGCCACGACCGCTTCGGCGCCTCTCTCCGCGTCGCCCCCATGTCGGTCTCGGGCCTGCTCCGGGAGAAGCTCTTCGCGGACCGGTCGGTGACGCTGACCTCGGCGACCTTGAAGCTCGGCGGCGACTTCAACGGCGTCGGTGCCTCCCTGGGACTCGCACCCGAGGGCACCGAGGGCGACGACCTCCCGCAGTGGAAGGGGGTCGACGTCGGCTCGCCGTTCGACTACCCCCGGCAGGGCATCCTCTACGTCGCCAAGCACCTCTCGCGTCCCGCGCGCGACGGTGATCGCGCGGACATGCTCGACGAGCTGACGGAGCTGATCCAGGCTGCGGGCGGGCGCACCCTTGGGCTGTTCTCCTCGATGCGGGGCGCCCAACTGGCCGCCGAGGAGCTGCGCGCACGCATCCCCGAGTTCCCTATCCTCCTCCAGGGCGAGGAGACCCTCGGCGAGCTCATCAAGAACTTCGCGGCCGACCCCAGGACGTGCCTGTTCGGCACGCTGTCGCTGTGGCAGGGCGTGGACGTGCCCGGGCCCAGCTGTCAGCTGGTCGTCATGGACAAGATCCCGTTCCCGCGCCCCGACGACCCGCTGATGAGCGCGCGCCAGAAGGCGGTGGAGGACGCCGGAGGCAACGGCTTCATGGCGGTGGCCGCCACCCACGCGGCCCTGCTGATGGCCCAGGGCGCCGGTCGCCTGGTGCGGGCCTCGGGGGACCGCGGTGTGGTCGCCGTGCTCGACCAGCGTCTGGCCACCGCCCGCTACGGGAGCTATCTGAAGGCGTCACTGCCCGACTTCTGGTACACCACGGACCGTAACCAGGTCCGGAAGTCGCTGGCCGCCATCGACGCGGCGGCGAAGAAGGCGGAGGCCGAGGCGGACCTGTAGCGAAGCACGTCATCGTGGGCGAGGCCCCGAGCCGGGCTCATCGGCCGTCCGGTCTGGACGCCCTGCCTTCGGGCTCATCGGCCATGGGCCGGACGCCCTGCCTTCCGGCTCATCGGTCGTCAGGTCTGGACGCACTGCCATCCGGCTCATCGGCCGTCAGGTCTGGACGACCCGCCTTCCGGCCCACCCGCCATCAGGTCTGGACGCCCTGCCTTACGGCTCATCGGCCGTCAAGTCCGGACGACCCGCCTTCCGGCCCACCGGCCATCAGGTCCGGACGCCCTGCCTTCCCACTCATCGGCCATCAGGTCCGGACGACCCGACTAGCGGCCCATCGGCCATCAGGTTCCGGGCGGTCGGCCCTCGGGGCATCAGCCATCAGGTCCGGGGCGCCGCGCTTCCCGGACCCATCCGCCATCGGAGCCCGGACGGCAGCCGCCCTCTGGGCCCCCTCGGCATGTGCGCCGGACAGCACAGGACCCCGGAACCGGCGCAGAGGTCCCGGGGCCCGGTCAGGGAGGGCGGCGGTCTCGAAAGGGCCGCCCGCGGTGGGCGTCAGACTCGCCGCAGAACGGCGACCACCTTGCCGAGGATCGTCGCGTCGTCGCCCGGAATCGGCTCGTAGGCCGCGTTGTGGGGCAGCAGCCAGACGTGGCCGTCCTCGCGCTTGAAGCGCTTGACGGTGGCCTCGCCGTCGAGCATCGCGGCCACGATGTCACCGTTCTCGGCGACCGGCTGACGGCGGACGGTGACCCAGTCGCCGTCACAGATCGCGGCCTCGATCATCGAGTCGCCCACGACCTTGAGCACGAACAGCTCACCGTCACCGACGAGCTGCCGGGGGAGCGGGAAGACGTCCTCGACCGACTCCTCGGCGAGGATCGGGCCACCGGCGGCGATGCGGCCGACCAGCGGAACGTAGGAAGCGGCCGGCTTGCCCGCGGTGTCCGTCGGCTGCACCGACGCGGCCTGGTCGGAGCCGCGCACCTCGTAGGCGCGGGGGCGGTGCGGGTCACGGCGCAGGAAGCCCTTGCGCTCCAGTGCCATCAACTGGTGGGCCACAGAGGACGTGCTGGACAGGCCGACCGCCTGGCCGATCTCCCGCATCGACGGCGGGTAGCCGCGGCGCTGCACCGAGTCCCTGATGACCTCGATCACCCGGCGTTGCCGGTCGGTCAGCCCTGAGCTGTCCGCCCGGATGCCTGGAGGTCGGCCCGGCAGGGAGCGCTTGTGCCCCTCTGGGTTCGTGGCTTCGTTCATCGCATGCACCGGCTCGAGTCGGCCCTGGGAGCGGTCCTGGGCAGTGATGGTGGCACTGTCTGCGGTGGTGGTCACGTCGGCCCCTCTCGATGGTCTCCCTGCTGGACAACGGTAGTTGCTTTCGAAAGGTTGCGCCAAACACACGTTCGAGTGAAAAAGCGCGAATCACGGGGTGTGATCGTGCGCCTGGGTGTATGGCTGACGCGGAGTCCCGCGGACAAAAGCGTCGATTGTTGTACCCTTCACCGCCGAGGTGATCCCTCGTGAAGCGCGGCCCAGTCTGCCATCCGGTGTCCTCCGGGCCGGGTATCGGCCCCCTCGGACGCGGGAAGTCGTACGTCTTCTCCGTGTGGCGCCCACGGTATCTCCCCACCTGCGACCTCGGTACGGCCGTGCGCCCAGGTCACCCGAGCGCCGCACGCGCGCGGGGAGCCGGATGGTGCCGCCGTCGACACGCGAGTCTGGGTGGATGTGCGAGCCAATCCCCACATGTAGTGGTTGGATGGCTACAGCAGCCCAGAAGTTGTGGTCCCCCCGGTCTTGGCTCGCACGATCATCGCCTATGCTTGTGCTCGCTTCGAGGGGCCCAAGGGTCTGTTGAGGCTATTGAGTCTGCTGTGAGGAGGGATGGGAATCCATGCACTGCCCCTTCTGCAGGCACCCCGACAGCCGTGTGGTCGACAGTCGTACGACCGACGACGGCACGTCGATCCGCAGGCGCCGCCAGTGCCCTGACTGCTCCCGTCGTTTCACGACCGTGGAGACGTGCTCGCTCATGGTGGTGAAGCGCTCCGGAGTCACCGAGCCCTTCAGTCGCACCAAGGTCATCAACGGGGTGCGCAAGGCGTGCCAGGGGCGACCCGTCACGGAGGACGCGCTCGCGCAGCTCGGCCAGCGGGTCGAGGAGGCGGTGCGGGCCACCGGGAGTGCCGAGCTGACCACCCATGACGTGGGGCTGGCCATACTCGGTCCGCTGCAGGAGCTGGACCTCGTCGCCTATCTGCGCTTCGCCTCCGTCTATCGGGCGTTCGAGTCGCTGGAGGACTTCGAGGCGGCCATCGCGGAACTCAGGCACAAGCGGGAACACCCCGCCGCGGACGACGGCGCCGGCGGCGTGGGGAGCCAGGAAGACGACCGCGGGTCCGGAGGAGCTGCTCAGCTCCCCGAGCCCGCGCGCTCCGCCGACTGACAGGTGGGCCGGGCCCGGGGGCGGCTTCCGGGTCGGCCGGTCGGCGGCGACAGAAGACCTGTTGCGGGTGGCAGTGGCAGGGCCCCGCAACACCAGACAGAACACGTGCCACGGGAACATCGTGGCACTTCAGGGCGTTTTTGCCCGTAGAGGGAGGCGGCATGACAGAGACGGCGAGCGGTCCGGCACGGAGTTCCCGCGCCAAGGGCATCAAGGCGACCAAGGGACTGCGTATCGAGCGCATCCACACCACCCCCGGCGTGCACCCGTACGACGAGGTGGCCTGGGAGCGCCGTGACGTCGTCATGACCAACTGGCGCGACGGCTCGGTCAATTTCGAGCAGCGTGGCGTCGAGTTCCCCGACTTCTGGTCGGTGAACGCGGTCAACATCGTCACCAGCAAGTACTTCCGCGGTGCCGTGGGCACCCCGCAGCGCGAGACCGGCCTTCGGCAGCTGATCGACCGCATCGTGAAGACGTACCGGAAGGCCGGCGAGGACTACAAGTACTTCGCCTCGCCCGCCGACGCCGAGATCTTCGAGCACGAGCTGGCCTACGCGCTCCTGCACCAGATCTTCAGCTTCAACAGCCCCGTCTGGTTCAACGTCGGCACGCCCCAGCCCCAGCAGGTCTCCGCCTGCTTCATCCTGTCCGTCGACGACTCCATGGAGTCGATCCTCGACTGGTACAAGGAAGAGGGCATGATCTTCAAGGGCGGCTCCGGCGCCGGCCTGAACCTCTCCCGCATCCGCTCCTCCAAGGAGCTGCTCTCCTCCGGCGGCAACGCCTCCGGTCCGGTCTCCTTCATGCGCGGTGCCGACGCCTCCGCAGGAACGATCAAGTCCGGTGGCGCCACCCGCCGCGCCGCCAAGATGGTCATCCTCGACGTCGACCACCCCGACATCGAGGACTTCATCGAGACCAAGGTGAAGGAAGAGGAGAAGATCCGCGCCCTGCGGGACGCGGGCTTCGACATGGACCTGGGCGGCGACGACATCACGTCCGTCCAGTACCAGAACGCCAACAACTCGGTCCGCGTGAACGACGAGTTCATGAAGGCGGTCGAGCAGGGCGGGAAGTTCGGTCTGCGTGCGCGGATGACCGGCGAGGTCATCGAGGAGGTCGACGCCAAGGCCCTGTTCCGCAAGATGGCCGAGGCCGCGTGGGCCTGCGCCGACCCGGGCATCCAGTACGACGACACGATCAACCACTGGCACACCTGCCCGGAGTCCGGCCGCATCAACGGCTCGAACCCCTGCAGCGAGTACATGCACCTGGACAACACGTCCTGCAACCTCGCCTCGCTGAACCTGATGAAGTTCCTCAAGGACGACGGCAAGGGCAAGCAGTCCTTCGACGTCGAGCGCTTCGCCAAGGTCGTCGAGCTCGTCATCACCGCGATGGACATCTCCATCTGCTTCGCGGACTTCCCGACGCAGAAGATCGGCGAGAACACGCGCGCGTTCCGCCAGCTCGGCATCGGCTACGCCAACCTCGGCGCCCTGCTGATGGCGACCGGCCACGCCTACGACTCCGACGGCGGCCGTGCCCTGGCCGGCGCCATCACCTCCCTGATGACCGGCACGTCGTACCGGCGCTCCGCCGAACTCGCCGCGGTCGTCGGCCCGTACGACGGCTACGCGCGCAACGCCCAGCCGCACCTGCGGGTCATGAAGCAGCACTCCGACGAGAACACCAAGGCCGTCCGCATGGACGACCTGGACACGCCGATCTGGGCCGCCGCCACGGAGGCCTGGCAGGACGTGCTGCGCCTCGGCGAGAAGAACGGTTTCCGTAACTCCCAGGCGTCCGTCATCGCCCCGACCGGCACCATCGGTCTGGCGATGTCCTGCGACACCACCGGCCTGGAGCCCGACCTCGCGCTGGTCAAGTTCAAGAAGCTGGTCGGCGGCGGCTCGATGCAGATCGTCAACGGCACCGTCCCGCAGGCCCTGCGCCGCCTGGGCTACCAGGAGGAGCAGATCGAGGCGATCGTCGCCCACATCGCCGACCACGGCAATGTCGTCGACGCCCCGGGCCTCAAGCACGAGCACTACGAGGTGTTCGACTGCGCCATGGGCGAGCGTTCCATCTCCGCGATGGGCCACGTCCGCATGATGGCCGCGATCCAGCCGTGGATCTCCGGTGCCCTGTCCAAGACGGTCAACATGCCGGAGTCGGCGACCGTCGAGGAGGTCGAGGAGATCTACTTCGAGGCCTGGAAGATGGGCGTCAAGGCGCTCGCCATCTACCGCGACAACTGCAAGGTCGGCCAGCCCCTCTCGGCCAAGACCAAGGAGAAGGAGAAGGCGGAGATCACGGAGAAGGCCGAGGCCACCATCCGTGAGACGGTCGAGAAGGTCGTCGAGTACCGCCCGGTCCGCAAGCGCCTCCCGAAGGGACGTCCCGGCATCACCACGTCCTTCACCGTCGGCGGTGCCGAGGGCTACATGACCGCCAACTCCTACCCGGACGACGGTCTCGGCGAGGTCTTCCTGAAGATGTCCAAGCAGGGCTCGACCCTCGCGGGCATGATGGACGCCTTCTCGATCGCCGTCTCGGTGGGTCTGCAGTACGGCGTGCCGCTGGAGACGTACGTCTCGAAGTTCACGAACATGCGCTTCGAGCCGGCCGGTATGACCGACGACCCCGACGTCCGCATGGCGCAGTCGATCGTCGACTACATCTTCCGCCGCCTGGCGCTGGACTTCCTGCCCTTCGAGACGCGCTCCGCGCTCGGCATCCACTCCGCCGACGAGCGTCAGCGTCACCTGGAGACCGGTTCGTACGAGCCGTCCGACGAGGACGTCGACGTCGAGGGCCTGGCCCAGTCGGCGCCGCGTGCCCAGGAGCTCAAGGCCGTGGTCACGCCGAAGGCGGAGGTCGAGGTGGCCGCGCCCGCCCCGAAGCAGGTGCACACCAGCGCCGAGCTGGTGGAGATGCAGCTGGGCATCCAGGCCGACGCCCCGCTGTGCTTCTCCTGCGGTACGAAGATGCAGCGCGCCGGCTCCTGCTACATCTGCGAGGGCTGCGGCTCGACGAGCGGCTGCAGCTGACGTCTGAGTGACACTCCCTGATGGCGAGGGGCGCCGGCTTCGTGCCGGCGCCCCTCGCCGTGTGCGCTCAGGTCCCCGATCGGTCGGCGGGATGTCGACATGTGGTCACGACTTGTGGTCGCGACCTGTGATCACGACATCTGGTCACGACATGCGTCACGACCTGTGCGGGTGGCCCATCGTGCTGGTGAAGGCGACCGGGTCGTCCTCGAAGCCGTGGACACCGGAGTGGAAGTCCCACGCCCCGGAATCGCCCCGGACGAACTCCGCGACCCTGGCGGCCGTAGAGCCGAGGACGCCGCCGAAGTCGTCCGTGGCGAGGTCCGCGTAGCCCTCGCGGATCCGCAGGGACGGCTTGATCACGCTGACGAATGTGCGCCGGTCGGGCCGCTGCTGGATGACGACGCCGACCACCACGCGCCCGTAGCGGGCGTCCAGCCGGTCGAGTTCCACCGTCATGACCTCGTCCCACCCGAAGCCCTTGCCGTCCTTGCTGTCCCGGTTGAGCGTGATGGTGCCGTCAGGGGAGCGGCTGTCGAAGTGGACCGTGTAGGCGGGATCGCCGTACGGATCACCCGCCAGGTAGGTGGCGGCCACTATGTCCAGATCGCTCGGCGGCTGCCCCGGCCCACTCGGGTCCCACTTGACCGCGATCTCGACCTTGCGGATGCCCTTGCTGATGCCGCTCATCGGACGTCGTCCCCCTTCTCCTGCGCCCGTAGCCCGAACTGCCGGGCGATTGAAGCCGGTTGTCCATCCTGCCACGTGCGTGGGCGGGTGTGCGCGAGTGCGCCTCGGCCGAACGTGACCGGGGCCACGCCCGTGGCCGTACGATGGCGCGGTGCTGGTCAAGTGGATTCGCTGCACCGTGGTGGACCGCCGCGGCTTCGAGCGGGGGCAGCGAAAATGGGCGGGGCTTCCGGGGGAGCCGGGATTTCGGGGACAGGGCGGAGGCTGGAGCCGGAGCCGGCCCTCGGTGGCGCACATCTTCGCCTTCTGGGAGAGCCGTGCGTTCTACGACTCCTTCATGGCCCGCTCCCATGACCGGCTGGCGGCGGCACAGGCCGGAACCTTCAAGGATGCCCAGGTCAGGCTGTTCGACTACCGCTTCGACGTGAAGACGGGCTTCGAACCGCGCTTCACGGACGCCGACCTCGTCCGGGTCGCGCTGTGCCGCGTCCACGAGCAGCGCGTCGACAATTTCACGCTGATGCAGGAGAAGGTCTGGAACCCCGCCATGGCGGGCTCTCCGGGGATGATCCGGGGCCTCTTCGCCGAGGCGCCGGGGCACGAGTTCATGGTCCTGTCGATGTGGCGGTCGGCCGCCGAGCACGGAAAATACCGCACCGAACGCGTGGAGAGGCTGGCTCTGCGGGCCCAGACGGAGGCGGACGTCGCGGCGCTGACGGGCGACATCGTGGAGCTGGAACCCAGCTGGATCGTCTGAATCCCGGCTCCGCGGAACGTGCGCCTTATGTGGCGTATGGTGCGGGAAGTGTGTGACCTACGCCGTATGGAGCCCGTACGAGTGCTCGATACGGCCTCGCCCGAACTAGGGTTTTGGCATGGCACGACCACGGCGCATCGTCCTTGTCCGGCACGGCGAGTCAACGGGCAATGTTGATGACTCCGTGTACGAACGCGAACCCGATCACTCACTGGCACTGACCGAACGCGGATGGCGACAGGCCGAGGAGGCCGGCAAGCGGCTTCGTGATCTCTTCGGGCGCGAACAGGTGAGCGTCTACGTCTCCCCCTACCGCCGCACCCACGAGACGCTCCGCGCCTTCCACCTCGACCCCGACCTGATACGCGTACGCGAGGAGCCCCGGCTGCGCGAGCAGGACTGGGGGAACTGGCAGGACTGCGACGACGTCCGGCTGCAGAAGGCCTACCGCGACGCGTACGGACACTTCTTCTACCGCTTCGCGCAGGGCGAGAGCGGCGCCGACGTGTACGACCGGGTCGGTGGCTTCCTGGAGAGCCTGTACCGCAGCTTCGAGGCGCCGGATCATCCGTCCAACGTGCTGCTGGTGACGCACGGCCTGGCCATGCGGCTGTTCTGCATGCGTTGGTTCCACTGGACCGTCGCCGAGTTCGAGTCGCTGTCGAACCCCGGGAACGGCGAGATACGGATGCTCGTTCTGGGGGAGGACGGCAAGTACACGCTGGACCGGCCGTTCGAACGCTGGCGAGACCCGGAACCGTACGGGATCACCGAATAGAGTGGCAGACCAATGACTGACTCCTCTCCCGGCGGGCGCCTGGATCGCGCCTTGGCCAGCCTGCGCGGCCTCGCCGTCGGTGACGCGCTCGGCTCCCAGTTCTTCGTGCCCGCGAACTATCCGCTGCTCAAACGCCGCGAGCTGCCGCCCGGCCCCTGGCAGTGGACCGACGACACGGAGATGGCCTGCTCCGTGGTCGCCGTCCTCGCCGCCCACCGCCGGATCGACCAGGACGCCCTCGCCCGCTCCTTCGCCGAGCGCCACGACTTCGACCGCGGCTACGGCCCGGCGGTCAACCGGATGCTCCGGCTGATCCGCGAAGGCGGCGACTGGCGGGAACTGTCCTCCGCGCTCTTCAACGGCCAGGGATCCTGGGGCAACGGCGCCGCCATGCGCATCGCCCCGCTGGGCGCCTGGTACGCCGACGACCCCGAGCAGGCCACGCACCAGGCGGAGATCTCCGCCTATCCGACGCATCAGCACCGTGAGGCGGTGGTCGGTGCCATGGCCGTAGCGGCAGCCGCCGCGCTGGTCGCGGCCCCCGGCGGACCACCGAGCCCCGAGTCGCTGCTCGACGACGTCGTCGCCCTCGTACCGAAGAGTGCCGTCGGGGCGGGCCTGCGCCGCGCCCGGGACATGCTCGACTACGGAGACGCAGGAACGGTGGCGGCGGTACTGGGCTGCGGGCGGCGGACGTCCGCCCATGACACGGTGCCCTTCGCCCTCTGGTCGGCCGCCCGCTCCCTCGGCGCCTACGAGCAGGCCTTCTGGACGACCGCACAGGCCGGCGGCGACGTGGACACCACCTGCGCCATCGTGGGCGGCGTGCTCGCGGCGGGGGAGGCCGGGGCGCCGCCCGCGGAGTGGGCGCAGCAGACGGAGGCGCTGCCCGACTGGACGGGCGTTCCGGTCTAGAGCCGGCCGTCTTTTCGGTTCGGTTCACGAGTGCGACGGTGGAGGCGCGGAGCGCTTCCGTGACGGCATGCCGAGGGACCTGCGCACGCGCCGTGCCCCCTGGCGGTGTCTTGGGGGACCGGGGTGTCGGAGTCGGTTGCGGGCGGCGTAATCTAAGGGCGCCATGCCGTACGAACCACCTACTCACACCGTCGAGCGCTCCCTCCGCGCAACGACCGGAGCGAAGATCATTGCCGGTGTCGACGAGGTGGGGCGTGGCGCTTGGGCCGGCCCCGTGACCGTCTGCGCGGCGGTCACCGGACTCCGTCGGCCTCCCCTGGGTCTTACCGACTCCAAGCTGCTCACCGTGAAACGACGGACCGAGCTGGCCGGGTTGTTGCGGACCTGGGTGACGTCGTACGCCTTGGGGCACGCCTCTCCGGAGGAGATCGACGACCTCGGGATGACGGCGGCACTGCGGATCGCGGCCGTGCGTGCTCTGGACGCGCTGCCGGTCCGTCCCGACGCGGTGATCCTCGACGGGAAGCACAACTACCTCGGGGCGCCCTGGCAGGTCCGCACGGTGATCAAGGGCGATCAGTCGTGCGTGGCCGTGGCGGCTGCCTCGGTGATCGCCAAGGTTCAGCGCGACAAAATGATGGCCGAACTGGGTATCGACCATGCAGACTTCGGTTTTGCGGACAACGCCGGGTATCCCTCACCCGTGCACAAGGCCGCACTGGCGGAGCGGGGCCCCACCCCCTACCACCGGTTGACGTGGGCGTATCTTGATGGGCTGCCGCAATGGCGGCACCTCAAGAAGGCCCGCAGCTGGGCGGACGGAAACGTTCCGGAGATCGACGGCCAGCTCGGCTTCGACTTCTGACGCTTCCGGTCGCACGTATGTGCCACCCGCTGGCGCGACCCGTACCAACGTTTGATAGACATCAACTCATGCCTCTCATCCCCGAGGAGCCTCAGATTCACGAGAGTGCCCAGGGCCCCCGCGCTGCTTCGGCCACCGGCCGTACCGCGCCGACCCCTCGTCCCGTACCCGGCCCCCGCCCCGCGGCCCCGCCGCGTCCTGGTCGTCCCGGCTCTCTCCGGCCCTCGCCGCCGGCGCAGCGTTCGGGTGCGGTCGGGTCGGCCAAGCCCGGCCCCGCGGGTCCGGCCGTAACTTCCACCCCTGTCGCGCCCGCTCCGGCCTCGGCCCCGGCGACCCCGCAGATCCAGTTGATCCCGGCCCCGGCCGGGGGTGCGCTGGACGCTGCCGAGGAAGCCGTGGACCTGCTGCTGGACTCCGGCCGCGCCCCCAGCGACGTGCTGGTGATCACCACCGGCGAGCCACACCCCTGGGCCGCTCACGAGCTGTCCTTCGGTGAGGCGTCGTACTGGGCGCAGCACGACGCGGGCGACGACGTCTTCTACACGGACGCCACCGTGGCCGAGCGTGCCGCGTCCCGGCCTGTGGTCGTGGTCGCCGTCAACGGTGGGTCCGACGGCGCTGCCGCCACCGCATTGCCCCTGGCTCTGGCCCGGGCCGGCGCCCTGCTGATCGTCTGCGGTGACCCGCAGCAGATCAACTCGGTGCTGGGCGCCGGCGTCTGAGCCGGTTCCAGCAGGTCGGGGGCGTTGGGTCGGCGGATGCGCCGGTCCGGCGGCACGCGCACAGCGAGGTCTTCGGCGTGCTCGCGTTCACGCCGTGCCGGGTGACCGGCGTGCTCGCGTCCAGGCCCGCTTGGGTGCCCGGGGTGTCGGTGTGAGGTGCGTCCGGGCTGGGTGACTGGCGTGTTCGCGCGAGGATCGCCGGGCTTGGGTGACCGGCGTGCTCGCGTGCGCAGCGCCGGGCCTGGGCGACCGGCGTGCTCGACTGCCGGGCGTGTGCGAGCCGGCGGTTCGTGCAGGGGTCTGGTGTCGTGCGGGTGCGTCGGTGTAGTCGCTCCTGTTTCGTGGCCCTCAGCGGGCAGCCACGCGGCTCAGGATGTCGGAGGCGGCGCCTCCGGTGCGCGGCAGTGGGGGCGGTGCCTCCGACGTCGCGAACGGCTCGGGCGCCGACACGGAGTTCGGGCGGCGGCCGCCCCGGCCCTCACCGAGGACCTGCCAGCCGTCGCGGGTCAGCGTGATGTACGCCCCGCAACGCAGTCCGTGCAGCGTGCAGGCGTCACGCAGGCCCCACATCCACGCGCCGTCCTCCTCGGTCCAACGCGCGTCGCCCTCCCGGCAGTAGAGCAGCACGGCGGTCCGTACCGGCGTGCGGCGGCGCAGGTCGTGCGGGATGACCCGGCGCAGCTGGTCGAGCAGCGCGTTACGGAACATCCAGCCGTCGGCGCCCGCCGGACGCCTGGTGAACGAGGCACTCGCGCACAGCCGATCGTCCATGTCGAGGACGGCCACGACCGCCGTCGACGGCCCGGGGCGGTGCCGCGTGTGCAGCCCGCTGACGACTTCGCGAGGATTGCGCAGCAGCGGGATGCCGGCGGCGGCCCACTCCGCGGGTTCCAGCAGCCGCGTCCCGGCGTTGACTGAGGCGGCGGAAGTCGACGTGGATGCCGCGGAGGACGGAGCGGATCCGAAGGTCACGTTCCTCCCTTCGGCTACGCGCCCACACTGCGGGCGGGGTCTGGATCGGGGGAGCGCACGCCGCAGCAGAGCCCTACCTGGTCACGGGGTGAGCCGTGCGGGGAGCGGACCTCAATTCTTCCCGCCGAACTGGGATGCGGCAACGAGCAATTGGGGCGCCCGACCCTTATCGAGTGGTCCGTGGCTTATATCCGTACCCGGCGGCGTGCCGAGTGATGCGAAGAGGGACGGCGCAGGTGACCGCTTCGTTCAGCCCTGTACGGCAAGAACGAGGGGCAACACCCCCTGCGCACCCGCGCGCCGGAGCAGGCGGGCCGTGACCGCGAGGGTCCAGCCCGTCTCCGTGAAGTCGTCGACGAGGAGCACGGGGCCGGGTGTCTCGGCCAGCGCCGCGCCCAGGGCGGGCGGTACGGTCAGGGCTCCGTCGAGCGCCTTGAGGCGCTGAGCGCTGTTGCTCCGTGAGAGCGGTGGCACGTCGGTCGCGTACTCCAGCGACCCCAGCAACGGCAGTCGGCCGATCTCGGCGATGCGTGCGCCGAGTGAGCTGATCAGCCGCGGCCGGGTGCGTGAGGGGACCGTGACCACACCCACGGGACGTGGCTGGGCGTCCGCCGCGCCCGGAGCCCAGCCCCCGGGGCCCTTGGCCCAGTCGGCCAGGACGCCGACCACCGCCTTCGCCACGTCGTCCGGCACCGCCCCGTCCGGGGTGTGCGGGGCGAGCATCGGCCGCAGCCGGTTGCCCCAGCCGATGTCCGACAAGCGTCCCAGCGCGCGGCCCGGCGAGGCCTGTTCACCGGCCGGAATGCGGCCCTTGAGGTCGACGCCGATCGCCGGCAGGCCGGTCGGCCACATGCGGCGGGGTTCCACCTCGACGCCCGCCCGGCCCAGATCGACGCGGGCGGCGTCCAGCGCGGCCGTGGAGGTGTCCACGGTGAAGCGCGCACCCGCGCAGTTGTCACAGCGACCGCAGGGCTTGGCGCCCTCGTCGTCCAGCTGGCGTTGCAGGAACTCCATGCGGCATTCCGTGGTCGCCGCGTACTCCCGCATCGCCTGCTGCTCCGCCTTGCGCTGGCGGGCCACCCAGTCGTAACGCTCCGCGTCGTACGTCCACGGCTGTCCGGTCGCGATCCAGCCGCCCTTGACCCGGTGCACCGCACCGTCGACGTCCAGGACCTTGAGCATCGTCTCCAGCCGGGAGCGCCGCAGCTCCACCAGCGGTTCCAGCGCGGGCAGCGACATGGGCCGCTCGGCGCGTGCGAGCACGTCGAGCGTGCGGCGCACCAGCTCCTCCGACGGGAAGGCGAGGGAGGCGAAGTACTCCCAGATCGCCTCGTCCTCCTTCCCCGGCAGCAGGAGGACCTCGGCGTGCTGGACGCCACGACCGGCGCGGCCGACCTGCTGGTAGTAGGCGATGGGGGACGAGGGCGAGCCGAGGTGGACCACGAAACCGAGGTCGGGCTTGTCGAAGCCCATTCCGAGTGCCGACGTGGCCACCAGGGCCTTGACCTTGTTCCCGAGCAGGTCGTCCTCGGCCTGCTGGCGGTCGGCGTTCTCCGTCTTCCCGGTGTACGACGCGACCACGTGCCCCCGATGGCGCAGGAACGCGGTGACCTCCTCGGCGGCGGCCACGGTGAGCGTGTAGATGATCCCGGAACCCGGCAGATCGTCGAGGTGGTCGGCGAGCCAGGCCATGCGGTGCGCGGCGTCGGGCAGCGGCAGCACACCGAGGCTCAGGCTCTCCCGGTCCAGCGGGCCGCGCAGCACGAGGGCGTCCGACGTGCCGCCGGTACCGAGCTGCTCCGCGACGTCGGCCGTCACCCGCGCGTTGGCGGTCGCCGTGGTGGCGAGGACGGGCACGCCCGCGGGCAGATCGGTGAGCATCGTGCGCAGCCGCCGGTAGTCCGGGCGGAAGTCGTGGCCCCAGTCGGAGATGCAGTGGGCCTCGTCCACGACCAGGAGTCCGGTCGCCGCCGAGAGCGCGGGGAGCACCTGGTCGCGGAAGTCCGGGTTGTTCAGGCGCTCCGGGCTGACGAGCAGGACGTCGACCTCGCCCGCGGCGATCTCGGCCTGGACGGCGTCCCACTCCTCCGTGTTCGCGGAGTTGATCGTCCTGGCGTGGATGCCGGCGCGGGCCGCGGCCTCCACCTGGTTGCGCATCAGCGCGAGCAACGGGGAGACGATCACGGTGGGACCGCTGCCGCGGGCGCGCAGCAGCGAGGTCGCCACGAAGTACACCGCGGATTTGCCCCACCCCGTGCGCTGCACGACCAGGGCCCGGCGCTTCTCGGCGACCAGCGCCTCGATCGCGCGCCACTGGTCCTCGCGAAGCCGGGCCGTGCCCGTGGCGTCGCCGACCAGGCGGGCGAGGACGGCGTCGGCGTCCGCGCGGAGTTCCGCGTTGCTCGTGTGCTCCATGCGTCCATACAACAGGACGGCACTGACAGACGGGCGACTCGGCCGGGGCGGGCGGCACACGCCGGGAGCTGGGCACCACGAGGTGTCGTGTCCCTGATCGGACTTATCCACAGGTCTGAGCGGAGTTTTGGATTCCGCGAGATCGTCGGCGCATGACGCATCACGGCGAATCGACAGAATCCTTCGAAAACGACAACGCGTCCAGGAGGGGTCGGGGGTGGCGACCCCGTGCCCACGGACGCCGAATGAACGGTGAGGGGCTCCCCGCCGCCCACCAGATCACCTTGCGCACCCCGGCCGAACTGGCCGACGCCCTCCCGTACCTGCTCGGCTACCGCCCGGAGGACAGCATCGTCCTCGTCGCTCTCCATGGCGGGCGCGGGCGGTTCGGCGGCCGGGCGCGACTGGGTATCCCGGCGAATCCGGACGACTGGGAGTCCGTCGCGGGTCAGCTGGCGCACGGCCTGATCCGGGGAGGCGAGCGCAGGGGAGCACGACCGGAACAGATCGTGGCCTACGTCTGCCAGGAACCGGGCGTCGGCGAGACCGGCCGGCAGGTCATGGAGCGACTCCGCCCGCTGGCCCACCATCTGCGCTACCAGTGCGGCCAGCTCGACGTGCCGGTGATCGAGGCCCTGTGCATCTCGGGCAGCCGCTTCTGGTCGTACTGCTGCGACATCAAGGGATGCTGCCCGGACGAGGGCGAGCCCATGGGACTCCCGGGCACGTCGGTACTGGCCGCCGCGGCCACCTACGCCGGTCTTCAGGTGCGCGGCACGCTGCGGGAGCTCAGGGCGAGGCTCCAGCCCTGGGAGACGGCCGCGGCACTGGAGCAGGAGGGCGCGCTGGACACCGCGAGCATGGCCCTGGTCCCCAGGATGCTCGACGGCACCCGTCGCGTGGGTGTGGCCGAGGAGACGGTGGACCTGGCCCGGCAGGTCATGAGCCGCCTGGCCGACGCGCCGCCCGCCTCCGGCGCGTTCATGGCGGACCTGCGGGACGACGGCATTCTCCGGTACGAGGAAGCGGCGACCCTGATTCTCGGCCTGCAGGACCGCACCACCCGCGACCGGGTCGCCGAGTGGATGGAAGGCGAGGAGGCCGCCCCCGCGCTCCGGCTCTGGCGCGCCCTGTCCCGCCGCTGCGTCGGTCCCTACGGCGAGCACGCGGCAGCGCCCCTCACCCTCGCGGGCTGGGTGGCCTGGTCGACCGGTGACGACCTCGAAGCACGGGAGGCGCTGGCCATGGCCTTGGGTGCCGATCCCGGCTATCTCTTCGCCCGACTCCTCCATCAGGCCGTCAACGAGGGCCTCGATCCTGAATCGATCCGCCGCTGCCTGCGCGCCGAGCGGGACGACCGGGTCCGCGTCACCTCCGAGGAGCCCGCAGCGGCGCGGGGAGGGTCGGACGTCGACACGACGCAGGGCACTGAGGGCGCCGATGGCGAGGGCAAGGGCAGCGGCGGTGACGGGGGAGAGAAGTCGCGAGAGAAGTCGCTCCCACGACGCGGCGTGGCAGCGGGAGGGACCGGTCCGGGGAACGGGCCCAGGGGCGGTACGCGTCCGCCGGTGGCCGGGAAGGGCGGCGTGCGGCGTCGCACGTCCCGGCGCGGCGTTCTTCCTGCTCGCAGGGACGGCGAGGGGAACGCGGCAAGGGTGGTCGAGTGAGTTGCCGCATCACTCGGCGCCCTGGCGCCCGCCACCGTTCGATCGCCGGGAGGGTGTCCGCACGGCCGGCGGTGCTCGCGTTCCGCCTGCCCATCCCCTGGGCGGGCCCGGTACGTGCGTGACCCGAAGGAGCCCCGATGCGTTCACCTGAGTGGCGGAACGCCTGGACGAGTGGCACCGCCGCGACGCCATGTCCCGACGGAGCTTCGCACCCGGTCCCGAACCAGTCCGAGGCGCACAGAGCGCAGAGGAAGCAGCCCGATGCACCAGACGACTCCGCCCTCCGGCGATCGCGCGATCCGCGGCCGGCATACGCCACGGTCCGGCCCGGGCACCGGCCCGCCGCAGCGGACCGACGGTCTCGGCCACCGGGAGTCCTCCATGAACGGCGGGGGACCCCCGTCTCGCGCGGCAAGTCAGGACGTGGCACCTTCAGCCAGGCCCAAGGGGGAGGTCCCGGCGGTGTCACCGACCCGGCTCCGCCCCGCGTCCCCGCTCCCACCCCGCCCCGGCGACCTGCCGCCCACCCACACCGTCATGGTCTGCGTCGCCCTTCCGGGCCTCGTCATCTCCACCGGGCAGGGGCAGTTGACGGGGGAGGGGCTGGAAGGCTTCTATCGCGCGGGCCGGCGGCTGCTCTCCCGGTGCCAGGTCCGCGTGGCCGGACGCGAACCACTCGCGGTGCAGGCCCGGACGACGGGCGCCGATCGCGCGCGCTTCGTCGGCACGCTGCGTGCCTCGCCGCACTCCGGACCGGACCCGGACGTCATGGTCGAGCGCACCCGGTGCGCCGACGGCACGGAGCGGATCACCCTGCGCAGCGCGGCTTCCCGCCCCCTGCGCCTGCCCGTCGAGGTCGCCCTGGGGACGGACCTCGCCACCCTGGGTGCCATCGCCTCCGGAAACGCGGGGCCGGAGGTGCCCGCCAGCGTTCATGACGCGGGTCTGCGCTGGACCGACGGGAAGGAGACCTCTTCGGTCACGGCGGACCCGCCGCCCACCGACGCGCTGGCCTCGGCGGGCCTGCTGCGCTGGGAGGTCGAACTGGCCCCGGGCGGCAGCACGACCCTGGAGCTGAGAGTGCGCACGACCGGCGCGGGACCCACCCGCGCGGTCGGCCGTTCGGCGGCGAGTCCGTTCGCCCGGGCGGCGGTGTCGGGCGACGACCCCCGCGTGCAGCCGTTCCTGCGGACCTGCGTCGACGACCTGCACGCGCTGCTGCTGCGCGATCCCACGCATCCGGCGGACGTGTACCTCGCCGCCGGCGCACCCTGGCGCTGCGGCCTCGCGCCGGCCGACGCCCTCGCGGCCGCGAGGATGGCACTGCCACTCGGAACCCGTCTCGCCACGGGCACGCTGCGCACGCTCGCCCGGACCCAACTGGCCGGTCCCGGGCAGCAGTCCGGCATGATCCCCGGGCCGCGCCGGGACGCCGGCGGTCATCTGCCGCCCGCCTGCACGGGCACCGAGGCCACGCTGCTGTTCCCGGTGCTCCTCGCGGAGGCCCGCCGATGGGGGATGCCGGAGCACGAGGTGGAGGAACTGCTGCCGGCCGCCGAGCGCTGCCTCACCTGGTTGCGGACGGCGGTGGGCGACGGCACGTACGTGTGCGACCCGCAGCCCGGTGGCCCCGTCCGGTGCGAGACACAGGCCCATGCCCATCGCGCGGCGCTGCTTGGCGCCGATCTCCTCGACGCCTGCGGCAGGCCGGGGGGCGCCGGACTGAGGGAGTGGGCGGGGGAACTGAGGTCCGCGTTCAGGACCGGCTTCTGGATCGAGGACCCGGGAGGCGGGCGACCGGCGGCGGCCCGTTCCCGCGACGGTCGCCTCGTGCCGCACCTCGGGGCGACCGTCGTCCACCTGCTCGACACCGGACTGCTGGGCGGGGGCGAACTGGCGCAGGGGCTGCTCGACCGGACGCAGGCCGACCAGGTCGCCCGGCTTCTGGGCAGTCCGGCGATGGACTCGGGGTGGGGACTGCGGGGCCTGGGCGTCAAGGAGACGGGCTACAACCCCTTCGGTCACCGCAGTGGTGCCGTACGGGTCCAGGAGACCGCGACAGCGGTCGCGGGGCTGGCTGCCGCCGGGTACGAGAAGGAGGCGAGTGCGCTGCTGCGGGGGGTCCTGGCGGCAGCCGTGGCATTCGAACACCGGCTGCCGGAGATGTACGCGGGCGAGCCGCGCGGCGACGGGAGTGCCCCGCTTCCCCACCCGGCGGCCTGTCGTCCCGCCGCCACCACGGCCGCCGCCGGGATCCTGCTGCTCACCACCCTCGCCGGCATGCGTCCGGACGCTCCTGCCGGCACGGTCACGCTGCGTCCCGTGCGCAGCGCGCCCCTGGGAGAGCTCACCCTGAACGGATTACGGGTCGCAGGCGCACCCTTCTCCGTACGGGTCAGCCGACTGGGCCTCGCCATGGTGGAGGAGGCCGCGGAGGGACTGCAGCTCGGGGTGTGACGCCACAGCGGGGCGAAGGCTCGGTCGAGCAGGTCCACGAGTGCGGGGCGACAGCCGGGAGCCGCAGGTGAAAGCCGCACCGCCAGGACGCGGAACGGCTGCCGACGGAGGCGACGAGGGGAGTGTTTATCGTCAGGCAGACGACTATGATCGCGGCATGCCCTACGACCCGTCAGCCTTCCCGCCCTTCGCCGTGACCGTGGACCTGGTCGTGCTGACCGTGCGTCGCCATGCGCTGTGCGCGCTGGCCGTGCGCAGGGGCGAGCAGCCGTTCCAGGGGCGCTGGGCGCTCCCGGGAGGCTTCGTGCGGGACGACGAGGACCTCTCCCAGGCCGCGGCGCGCGAACTGGTCGAGGAGACCGGGCTCTGTGTGCACGACCCCGCCGTCCCCACCCAGGACAACGGCGCGCACCTGGAGCAGCTCGCCACCTACGGCGACCCCAAGCGGGACCCCCGCATGCGCGTCGTCAGCGTCGCGCATCTGGCCCTCGCCCCCGACCTGCCGGCCCCGCGTGCGGGCGGCGACGCCAGCAACGCGCGCTGGGCGCCGGTCGAGGAACTGCTGCAACAGGGCGGCTACGGCCGGGACGGCGAGCCCGTGATGCCGCTGGCCTTCGACCACGCGCAGATCCTCGCGGACGGGGTGGAGCGCGCCCGTTCCAAGATCGAGTACTCCTCGCTGGCCACGGCGTTCTGCCCGCAGGAGTTCACCGTGGGGGAGCTGCGCCGCGTGTACGAGGCGGTCTGGGGGGTGGCGCTGGACCCGCGGAACTTCCACCGCAAGGTGACGGGCACGCCGGGCTTCCTGGTGCCCACGGGCGGTACCACGACCCGGCAGGGCGGCCGACCCGCACAGCTCTTCCGCGCGGGCGGGGCGACGCTCCTGAACCCGCCGATGCTGCGCCCGGAGGTGTGACCGCGCCCGCGTCGGGCACGGGGCGTCCGGTCGCGCTCCGCGGGGCCACGTGTTAGGTACCCGAAAAAACGGACATAGCACGCTATCTTGCTACGGGTGATCCAGGCCTTCGGATTGACCAGCAACTCCCGCAAGGACCTTCCGCCTGCCGTCGACGACGTCTCCTTCGAAGCGCCCGCGGGCCGCGTCACCGCGCTGCTCGGGGATCCGGGTGCAGGCAAGACGACGGCCCTCAGGCTGATGCTCGAACTCCAACCGGGCCGCGGCATTACCTACTTCAGGGGTCGCCCCCTGCACCGCATCGACCACCCGTCCCACGAGGTCGGCGTCCTGCTGGGCGACGTGCCGGGGCACCCCGGCCGGACGGTTCGGGGGCATCTGCGCATGCTGTGCGCCGCCGCGGGCATCTCCGCCCGCCGGGCCGACGAGGTCCTGGAAGTGGTGGGCCTCGTCAGCCTCCGTGACGAGTGCCTCGGCACCCTCTCGCGCGGGATGGACCGCCGCATGGGTCTGGCCTGCGCGCTGTTGCCCGACCCCCACACGCTCGTCCTGGACGAATCCGCGGCCGGGCTCTCGACCCGGGAGAGCCACTGGCTGTACGGCATGCTGCGCGCCCACGCCGCGCAGGGCGGCACGGTCCTGGTCACCACGTCCGACCCCAAGGAGGCAGCCCGCACCGCCGACCGCGTCGTCACCCTGGAACGGGGCAGGGTCGTCGCGGACCAGGAGGCCAAGGAGTTCGCCCGCACCCGGCTGCGGCCGCGCGTCGTCGTCCACAGCCCGCACGCCGCCCGCCTCGCGGCCGTCCTCACCAAGGAGGCCCGCACCGCGCACCGCTCCGTCGAGGTCGTCATGGAGAGCGGCAACCGCCTCTCCGTGTACGGCAGTACCTGCGCCGACGTCGGCGAGGCGGCGTTCCGCCACAGCGTCCTCGTGCTCAAACTCGCCGACGAGGTGGGGGACATGGGGCCGGGGGCCGGGACGGGGAAGACGTCCGCGGAACCGCAGCACGCGGAGCGGACGCGGGCGCAACTTGAGCGGTCCCAGGCCGAGGAGGGGCCCGAAACGGATCCGCGTCGCTCGGGAGCGGGCCTGCCGCGCCAGAGCGACAGCGGGTCCCACAAGGACGCGGCTGCGACACAGGGAGCGGTCGACAGAGAGGCCGTCGGAGGGGCCGCAGCCGGCAAGGCCACCACCGGCAGGCCCGCCAACGGCAAGGCGGCCACCGGCGGAGAGGCGACCGACGAGGCCGCCGGCAAACCCACCCCACGGTCGACGCCGGCCTCGCTCGACACCCCGCCCACGGCCGCGCCACTCGCCTCGGAGCAGAACGTCCCCGCAGAGGCGGACGGCCCACGCCCCACCACGCCGGGCAACTCCGTCGCGGCCGGCAACCCTCAGGCCGCCCCGGCCTCTGCTCCGGACCGCGCACCCCTGGCCGGTCGCATCGCCCTCGCGGAGCACGACACATCAGCCAGCCACACCACCCCCGACGGCGAGAACTTCGACCGCACGGTCTCTGACCGCGAGCCCCCCGACGGCAAGCCCCTCACCGGCACGTCCTCCGATGGCGCCCCGTCCCCCGATCGCCCCCCGGCCTCCGATCGCGCCCCGTCCCCCGATCGCGTCACCCCCGACGACAGGACCCGCGCCACCGAATCCCTGCCCGCGCTCCCACCCCCCATCTCCGTCCACCCCGCACCCACCCCCCTCCGCCCCCTCCGCTACGAACTGCGCCGGGCCACCGGCATCAGCACCGGATTCGTCACCAGCGCCGCCGTGCTGGTCGTGTCTGCGCTCACCGCCCTCGTGCTCGCGCGAATCGGGCACACCCCGCAGGCGCGCCTGCTCGCCGCGTGGCCGCAACAGCTGCCGTTGCCGCCCGCCGCGCTCGGTGCGGGCCTGCTGGGGGCGCTGGCCTTCGGGGAGGAGTTCCGCCACCCCGCCCTGGCGGCGGACCGGGGCACCGTCCCCCGTCGCCTCGGGCTGCTCACCGCCAAGCTCCTCGTCTCCGCGGCCACCGCGCTCGCCCTGGCCGTCCTCACGGTGGGCTGCGACGCCGAGGTGCTCTATCTCGTCTACGGGCAGGACCTCGCGCAGATTCCCGGCGACTGGCTGTCGCTGAGCGCGAGTTGGTTCGGGCTCATGGTCGGGTGCGCCTGGGCGGGCGTGCTGGCGGCCGGTGTCTTCCGGTCCACCACGGCCGGGCTGGCCGCCGTTCTCGCCGTACCGGTCCTCGTCGTACCGCTCGTACAGAAGGTCGTCGAGGGATCATCCGTGCGAGCCGCCGCGGGGCTGCCGATGCGGATGAGGCAGATGTTTCTGCTGCAGTGGCCGTTCGGCGGGGAGCGATATCTGGAGGCCGCGGCGCGGGTCGTCGCCCAACCCGTCGGCAGCGCGCTGACGTTGTCGCTCACCGCGCTGCTCTGCGCGTATCTGTACACGACCCTGCGCAGCAGGGTCCGATGACAGGCTTCTGACTACCCTCCGTGCCCTTCCGATCCGGTGCTGCGCACAACTCCCTCGGGAAAGCCCATTTCTTTCCGATAAGGCGTCAATTGCGACGGGGTGAGCGATCACCCTTTCGTGTGCTTTTCACCAAAGACCTCAAGGGAGTTGGAGACAGCGCCGACAAAGGACTCGTGAGTACCCTTGCGCACACCATGATGACCTCCGCCCGTTCCACCGACTCCGGTCTCGTCGGTCCGGGCGAACTCGACCGCTACCCCTACGCCGAGGCCCACGGCCCCGACCGTGTGAGCGCCCCCGTCTGGGAGGGCGCGGACCCCGAGCTGGGCCGTGTGGGCCGCCGCGCCGCGGGCAGCCGCGGCCGCGGCCTGCACGGCCAACTCGTGCAGCAGCTGGGACAGATGATCGTCTCCGGCGACCTGGGGGCGGACCGCCCCCTGGTTCCCGAGGAGATCGGCCAGCGCTTCGAGGTCTCCCGCACCGTCGTCCGCGAGTCGCTTCGCGTCCTGGAGGCCAAGGGCCTGGTCAGTGCCCGCCCGAACGTCGGCACGCGCGTGCGTCCCGTCAGTGACTGGAACCTGCTCGACCCCGACATCATCGAATGGCGGGCGTTCGGTCCGCAGCGTGACGACCAGCGCCGCGAACTGAGTGAGCTGCGCTGGACCATCGAACCGCTCGCTGCCCGCCTGGCCGCCGGCCACGGCCGTGAGGACGTCCAGCAGCGGCTGTCCGACATGGTCGAGATCATGGGGCACGCGATGGGGCAGGGCGACGCGATCACCTTCTCGCGCGCCGACGCCGAGTTCCACTCGCTGCTCATCCAGGTCGCGGGCAACCGCATGCTGGAGCACCTCTCCGGCATCGTGTCCGCCGCCCTCCAGGTCTCGGGTGGCCCGGTGACCGGTTGTGACAGGCCGAACGAGACGTCCCTCGCGCATCACGCCCGGATCGCCGACGCCCTCGCGGCGGGTGACGGCGGGGCCGCCGAGGCGGCCATGCGCCAACTGCTGACCGTCCACCCCGAGGTGGAGCGCGTGGTGCCCGCACCGCGCGAGCACTGACCGCGGACCGCGGTGTGCCGCGGCCGGTAGGTGTCCGAGGTGTCCTCCTCCCCGGTGCCGCTGGGCTTCCCCGGTAACGCTCGGCCGGACGTGCAGTGCGTCCCCCTCGGACCCCGCAGGTTTCCCCAAGATCTGCGGGGTCCGACGACGCGACGCGCTGGACGGGCAGCCGGACGGGCGGGCGGAGGGGCAGTCGGGTGAACGGGTGGACGGACGGGACGGGCGAGGCGCGCGGATGGCTGGGCGGACGGATGGTGGGTAGACGGACGGTGGGCCGACGTGGGCCCGCAGGACGTTCCGAACGGAACGAATCAGAGCTCCCGGTGACCCCCTCTGACCGTGTCTGACCGTTTTTGAGCGCTTACGGGGTGTGACTCGGGCCACGCAGATTGGGCGTAACACTCGTGGAAACAGCGCGATGACCTAAGAGGTGACAGCCGAGAAGGGAACACGGACGCCGGACACGGCGTTGTGGTTCCTCCCGGCACCCGCCCGCGCCGTCGGCCCATCCCCAAGCCGGCGGTCGGCTCCTGTCCGCCGTGGACGGGGCCGGAAGTCGTTTTCCAACGTTCCGAGAGGTTGTTCGTGTCGGCCAGCACATCCCGTACGCTCCCGCCGGAGATCGCCGAGTCCGTCTCTGTCATGGCGCTCATCGAGCGGGGAAAGGCTGAGGGGCAGATCGCCGGCGACGACGTGCGTCGGGCCTTCGAAGCTGACCAGATTCCGGCCACTCAGTGGAAGAACGTACTGCGCAGCCTCAACCAGATCCTCGAGGAAGAGGGTGTGACGCTGATGGTCAGTGCTGCAGAACCCAAGCGCACCCGCAAGAGCGTCGCAGCGAAGAGTCCGGCCAAGCGCACCGCCACCAAGACGGTCGCAGCGAAGACGGTGGCGGCCCGTAAGACCTCCACCGCCAGTGCTGCCCCGGCCGCGCCCGCCGTCGACGATCCGGCCGAGGAAACCGCGCCCACGAAGAAGGCCGCTGCCAAGAAGACGGCCGTCAAGAAGGCGACCGCGAAGAAGACGGTCGCGGCGAAGAAGACGGCCGCGCCCAAGAAGTCCACCGACGGCAAGAAGGACGACGTCGAGCTCCTCGAAGAGGAGGCGCTGGAGGAGCCCAAGGGGGCCACCGAGGAGCCCGAGGGCACCGAGAGCGCCGGGTTCGTGCTGTCCGACGAGGACGAGGACGACGCGCCCGCTCAGCAGGTCGCCGCCGCCGGCGCCACGGCCGACCCGGTCAAGGACTACCTGAAGCAGATCGGCAAGGTCCCCCTGCTCAACGCCGAGCAGGAGGTGGAGCTGGCCAAGCGCATCGAGGCCGGTCTGTTCGCCGAGGACAAGCTCGCGAACTCCGACAAGCTGGCGCCGAAGCTCAAGCGCGAGCTGGAGATCATCGCCGAGGACGGCCGCCGCGCCAAGAACCACCTGCTGGAGGCCAACCTCCGTCTGGTGGTCTCCCTGGCCAAGCGCTACACGGGCCGCGGCATGCTCTTCCTGGACCTGATCCAGGAGGGCAACCTGGGTCTGATCCGCGCGGTCGAGAAGTTCGACTACACCAAGGGCTACAAGTTCTCCACGTACGCCACCTGGTGGATCCGTCAGGCGATCACCCGCGCGATGGCCGACCAGGCCCGCACCATCCGTATCCCGGTGCACATGGTCGAGGTCATCAACAAGCTCGCGCGCGTGCAGCGCCAGATGCTCCAGGACCTGGGCCGCGAGCCCACCCCGGAGGAGCTGGCCAAGGAACTCGACATGACCCCCGAGAAGGTCATCGAGGTCCAGAAGTACGGCCGTGAGCCGATCTCGCTGCACACCCCGCTGGGCGAGGACGGCGACAGTGAGTTCGGTGACCTCATCGAGGACTCCGAGGCCGTCGTCCCGGCCGACGCGGTCAGCTTCACGCTGCTCCAGGAGCAGCTGCACTCGGTGCTCGACACCCTGTCCGAGCGCGAGGCGGGCGTCGTCTCGATGCGCTTCGGTCTCACCGACGGTCAGCCGAAGACCCTCGACGAGATCGGCAAGGTGTACGGCGTCACGCGCGAGCGCATCCGCCAGATCGAGTCGAAGACCATGTCGAAGCTGCGCCACCCGTCGCGTTCGCAGGTGCTGCGCGACTACCTCGACTAGGTCGTCCGCGGGTTTCGAACGCGGAACGACAGGAAGGCCCGGCCACCCTAAGGGGTTGCCGGGCCTTCGTGCTGGGCTGAGCGGGTGCGCGCCGTAGCGGCCTGAATCACTCTGGGTGTCTCACGAAACTCCCAGAGTGAGGAGCACACATGCGTCGTCCCACTGTCCGGGCCCTGACCCGGCCGCTGGTACTGGCGGCCGCGGCCACCGCGATACCCCTGGCCACCGCCGTTCCCGCCGCCTCGGACGGCATAGTCGTCGGCGGCTTCCCGATCGACGCCGCCGACAGTCCCTACACGGTCGCGCTGTCCAGCCGTGACCGGTTCGGAGGTACGCGGTCGGGCCAGTTCTGCGGTGCGGTCGCGGTGGGCCGGACCACCGTCCTCACGGCGGCGCACTGCCTGGGCGAGGACGTCCTGGGGAAACCGCCGGGCAAGGTGCGCGACCTCAAGGTCATCGCGGGCCGCACCGACCTGCGCACGGACGAGGGGCAGGAGATCTCCGTCAGTGAGGCATGGGTGAATCCCGCGTACGACAACATCAGCAACGCCGGCGACTTCGCGGTCCTCACGCTCGCCGAGGAGCTTCCGGAGAAAGCGGTGATCCCGATGGCCGCGGCGGGCGACTCCGCCTACGCGGCCGAGACGAGCGCCACGGTCTACGGCTGGGGCGACATCGCCGGCGCCGGCAACTACCCGTCCGGCCTGCGGGCCGCACGCGTGCGCGTACTGCCGGACGCGCTGTGCGAGAGGGCGTATCCGGGCAGTAGCGACGGCACGTATCGCGCGGACGCCATGCTGTGCGCGGGGCAGCGGGTGGGAGGCCGGGACGCCTGTCAGGGGGACAGCGGAGGGCCCCTGGTCGCCGAGGGGCGGTTGGTCGGCCTGGTGTCATGGGGCAGCGGCTGCGGACGTCCGGGCAGCCCGGGTGTCTACACGCGGGTGTCGGACGTCCTCAAGAAACTGGGCTGGGACCGGCCTGCCCAGGAAGCGAAGCACCGCGTGCCGGGTGAGGGCCGCGGCAAGGTGCCCGAGAAGCCCGTACGGCTTCCCTGAGGGGCCCGGAGATCCTGGGCCTGAGGGGGTCTGGAGGGCCCTGGGCCGGGGAGGCCCGGACAGTGGTTCCGCCAGGACCGCCGAGAGTGAGTGGACGAGGACGGGCGGCCGCCCTGAGCAAGGGCGGCCGCCCGTTCACCGGTCTGTACCGGAGCTCGTCGTGGACGCTAGGCGTCAGCGCTCATCTTCGGGAGCGGTCGCAGGAGCGGCCGTGAGTCGCTCCGTCTCGTCCTGTATCTCAGCGGCGATCTTCTTGAGTTCCGGCTCGAACTTGCGGCCATGGTGCGCGCAGAAGAGCAGCTCTCCGCCGCTGAGCAGCACGACGCGCAGGTATGCCTGGGCGCCGCAGCGGTCGCAGCGATCAGCCGCCGTCAGCGGGCTCGCGGGGGTCAGAACAGTAGTCACGTCGCCTCTTCTCTAGCTCGACGAGCTGTCGTACCAGGGTCAACATCCAACCAGCCCGAAAACGTTCCCGCTCGTGGCGTTTCCTCGAAAAAAATCTTCGAGGTGGCTGTCTGCTGCCGGTTGGCGGCGAATGTGCCGTATTACGTGTCTATGTGTCTTACGGGTTCGCGCAGTCTGTCGGTGTCGGTATCCTCCCCGGCCGGCTTGCCGGTTGTTCATGAGGACGTGCCCGGAGCCTAAATGGTTCATGCCTCGAAGGGAACGTGATATGTGCTTCACTCCAACGAGGGATCGAACACGCATGCGACCGTGGACTAGTCTGAGTTCCGGACGAGGGTGGCGTTACAACGGCTCTACCAGGCCTCGGTACCCTCTGAACGGCTACCGGAGCCGCGCCCTTACCCCAATGGGCCCCATATGAAATTCAGCGAGGAGCGAACCGCGTGACCGCCGAAACGTCCGTGCCGTCCACAGCGCTGCTGGCAGGAGCAGACCGGGACGGTTCCAACTACACCGCGCGGCACCTGCTCGTCCTGGAGGGACTCGAGGCCGTCCGCAAGCGCCCTGGCATGTACATCGGGTCGACGGACAGCCGTGGCCTGATGCACTGCCTCTGGGAGATCATCGACAACTCCGTGGACGAGGCCCTGGGCGGCTACTGCGACCACATCGATGTGATCCTGCACGACGACGGCTCGGTGGAGGTGCGGGACAACGGCCGCGGCATCCCGGTCGACGTCGAGCCCAAGACCGGTCTGTCCGGCGTCGAGGTCGTGATGACCAAGCTGCACGCCGGCGGCAAGTTCGGCGGCGGCTCCTACGCCGCGTCGGGCGGTCTGCACGGTGTCGGCGCCTCCGTGGTGAACGCCCTGTCCGCCCGGCTGGACGTCGAGGTCGACCGCGGCGGCCACACCCACGCCGTCAGCTTCCGCCGGGGCGTCCCCGGCGCCTTCGCCGCCCTGGGGCCCGACGCGAAGTTCGAGGCCGGCAGCGGCCTGCGCAAGGCCAAGAAGATCCCCAAGACCCGCACCGGCACGCGCGTGCGCTACTGGGCCGACCGCCAGATCTTCCTCAAGGACGCCAAGCTCTCCCTGGACAACCTGCACCAGCGGGCCCGCCAGACCGCGTTCCTCGTCCCCGGCCTGACCATCGTCGTCCGCGACGAGTACGGCCTCGGCGAGGGCGGCAGCAAGGGCGAGGAGTCCTTCCGCTTCGACGGCGGCATCAGCGAGTTCTGCGAGTTCCTGGCCACCGACAAGCCGGTCTGCGACGTCCTGAGGCTCTTTGGCCAGGGCACCTTCCGGGAGACCGTCCCGGTCCTGGACGAGCACGGTCAGATGACTCCCACCCAGGTGACCCGCGAACTCGACGTCGATGTCGCGCTGCGCTGGGGCACGGGCTACGACACGACCCTCAAGTCATTCGTGAACATCATCGCCACCCCCAAGGGCGGCACCCATGTCGCGGGCTTCGAACAGGCCGTGACCAGCACGTTCAACGAGGTGCTCCGCACCAAGAAGATGCTGCGGGTCGCCGAGGACGACATCGTCAAGGACGACGCCCTGGAGGGGCTGACGGCGGTCGTGACCGTCCGTCTCGCCGAGCCGCAGTTCGAGGGCCAGACCAAGGAGGTCCTCGGCACCTCGGCCGCCCGGCGCATCGTGAGCACCGTGATCTCCAGGGAGCTCAAGGCGTTCCTGACCTCCACGAAGCGGGACGCCGCCGCACAGGCCCGGGTCGTCCTGGAGAAGGCGGTCGCTGCGGCCCGTACGCGCATCGCGGCCCGCCAGCACAAGGACGCGCAGCGCCGGAAGACGGCCCTGGAGTCCTCGTCGCTGCCGGCCAAGCTGGCCGACTGCCGCAGCGACGACGTGGACCGCAGCGAACTGTTCATCGTCGAGGGCGACTCCGCGCTCGGCACCGCCAAGCTCGCCCGGAACTCCGAGTTCCAGGCGCTGCTGCCGATCCGCGGCAAGATCCTCAACGTCCAGAAGTCGTCCGTCACGGACATGCTCAAGAACGCCGAGTGCGGCGCGATCATCCAGGTCATAGGGTCGGGCTCGGGCCGGACCTTCGACCTCGACGCGGCCCGCTACGGCAAGATCATCATGATGACCGACGCCGATGTGGACGGCTCCCACATCCGCTGCCTGCTCCTGACGCTCTTCCAGCGCTACATGCGCCCCATGGTCGAGGCCGGCCGGGTGTTCGCCGCGGTGCCGCCGCTGCACCGGATCGAGATCGTCCAGCCCAAGAAGGGCCAGGACAAGTACGTCTACACGTACTCGGACCGCGAGTTGCGCGACAAGCTCATGGAGTTCCAGAGCAAGGGCATCCGCTACAAGGACTCGATCCAGCGCTACAAGGGACTCGGTGAGATGGACGCCGACCAGCTGGCCGAGACCACCATGGACCCGCGCCACCGCACCCTGCGCCGCATCAACCTCGCGGACCTGGATGCCGCGGAGCAGGTCTTCGACCTCCTCATGGGCAACGACGTCGCGCCCCGTAAGGAGTTCATCTCCAACTCGGCGGCGACCCTGGACCGGTCCCGCATCGACGCATAGCGCAGACCGGGGACCACCAGCGCCCCCGGTCACCTGATGGGGTGAAGAGCGGGAAGAAGAATAGTCAGGGATCTTCCCGCTCTGTCCATGCTTGGGCATGCCCTCAAGCAACGGTCGCCCCGCGCACTACGACGACCCCTGGTACGACTCCCTGGCCTCCGGCTGGGGCGAGCAGGCCGGCCCCGCCGCATCCGTGCCCCCCGCGCGCGAAGAAGCCCCGGCCGCCGGCGACGTCTACCTCGAGGTGCAGCGCAGCGCGGCCTTCCAGGAGGTGCGCAGCCGCTACCTGAGGTTCGTGATCCCCGCGGTGACCGGATTCTTCCTCTGGTACGTGGCGTACGTCGTGGCCGCCACGACCGCGCCCGGGTTGATGGCGCGGCCCGTGGTCGGCGCGGTCAACGTGGCGATGCTGGCCGGGCTCGGCCAGTTCCTCAGCACCTTCCTGCTCACCTGGGCCTACGCGCGGCACGCCCGGCTGCGCCGGGACCGGGCCGCGCTCGAACTGCGCTGGGACACCCAGGAACTGACGCGCGGCGTCCGTGGCGGTGCCCTGTGACGGGCGATCACCAGACGCTGGCCCTCCTGCTGTTCAGCGCGTTCGTCGCCGTCACCCTCGGGATCACGACCTGGGTGAGTCGTGACCGACAGGGTTCGGCGGAGGAGTTCTACGTAGGCGGACGCCTCTTCTCGCCCATGGAGAATGGTTTTGCCATCGCCGGCGACTACATGTCCGCCGCCTCCTTCCTGGGCATCTCCGGACTCATCGCGCTGTTCGGGTACGACGGGATGCTGTACTCGGTGGGCTTCCTGGTGGCCTGGCTCGTCGTCCTGCTGCTGGTCGCCGAACTGGTTCGCAACTGCGGCCGGTTCACCCTCGCCGACGTGGTGGCCGCGCGCATGCGGGAGCGGCCCGTGCGGATCGCGGCGGGAACCTCCTCGGTCACCGTGTCCGTTCTCTACCTGGTGGCGCAGATGGTGGGGGCGGGCAGCCTGGTCGCGCTGCTGCTGGGCGGGACCAGCGAGGCGGCGCGGTCCTGGACGGTCATCGGTGTCGGCGCGCTGATGGTGATCTACGTGTCGTTGGGAGGGATGCGGGCCACCACCTGGATCCAGATCGTGAAGGCGGTCCTGCTGATGGGCGGCACGATCGCCCTGACCGTGCTCGTCCTGGCGCGCTTCCACGGGGACTTCGACCAACTGCTGCGCGCCGCGGCCGCGCGCAGCGGCCACGGGGAGGCGTTCCTCGCTCCCGGGCTCAGGTACGGAGGGGACTGGACCGCCCGGTTCGACTTCATCAGCCTCGGGCTCGCCCTGGTGCTGGGCACGGCCGGGCTGCCGCACATCCTGTCCCGGTTCTACACCGTCCCCACCGCACGGGCGGCCCGGCGCTCGGTGGTGTGGGCGATCGGGCTGATCGGCGGCTTCTACCTGATGACGATCGTCCTCGGTTTCGGCGCGGCGGCCATCGTCGGGCCGGACGCCGTCCACGCGTCGAACGCCGCCGGGAACACGGCGGTTCCGCTGCTGGCCCTGGACCTGGGCGGCGGGGCGGGCTCCACCGGGGGAACGGTGCTCTTCGCGATCGTCGCCGCCATCGCGTTCGCGACCATCCTCGCGGTGGTCGCGGGCATCACCCTGGCCTCCTCGGCGTCCGTGGCGCACGACCTGTACGCGTCGTTGCGGCGCCGGAGGTCCGCACCGCGCAGCGAGGTGGCCGTGGCCCGCACGGCCGCGGTCGGCATCGGCATCGTGGCCATCGCCCTCGGGCTGCTCGCACGGGACCTCAACGTCGCCTTCCTGGTCGGCCTCGCCTTCGCCGTCGCCGCCTCGGCCAACCTTCCCGTGCTGCTCTACTCGCTGTTCTGGCGGGGCTTCACCACCCGGGGCGCCGTGTGGTCCGTGTACGGCGGGCTCATCCCGGCCGTGGTGCTGGTGGCGCTGTCACCCGTGGTGTCGGGCAGTCCCGAATCACTGTTCCCCGGCGTCGACTTCCAGTACTTCCCGCTGCAGAACCCGGGCCTGGTCTCGATCCCCCTGGGCTTCCTGGCGGGCTGGCTCGGCACGGTCACCTCGCCGGAGACGCCGGACCCCGCGAAGCACGCGGAGACGCAGGTGCGGGCGCTGACGGGCGCGGGAGCCGCCTGAGGGGACGGGACGGGGCTCAGGTGCGGGTCGTCATCTGAGGGGACGGGCTCAGGTGCGGGTCGTCATCTGAGGGGCCAGGCGCAGGGGTGGGTCGTCAGGCGCGGGTCGCCCACGTGTAACGGTGTTCCGGGCGGCCCGCGTCGCCGTACTTGAGGGTCAGCGTGGCCCGCCCCGTGCGCTCCAGGAGCTTCAGATAGCGCTGGGCGGTCTGGCGGCTCACCCCGGTGCGTTCGGCGATCTCCTGGGCGGACAGAGGGCTTTCCGCGTGCATCAGGGCCTGCCGTACGAGCTCGGCGGTGGTGGGGGAGTGCCCCTTGGGCAGATCCGGCTCCGACGTCGCGGACAGCGCGCCGAAGATGCGGTCCACCTCGGCCTGTTCCGCCTCGCCGCCGCCGTCCAGGGTGCGGCGCAGCGCGGCGTAGGCCTCCAGCTTCGCCCGCAGACCCGCGAACGCGAACGGTTTCACGAGGTACTGCAGCGCGCCCTGGCGCATGGCCGCCCGCACCGTCGAGACGTCGCGTGCCGCCGTCACCATGATCACGTCGGTCTGATGGCCGCGCCGGCGCATCTCCTGCACCGCCGCGAGACCCGTCCCGTCGGGCAGGTAGTGGTCCATCAGCACCAGGTCCACCCGCGGCAGCGCATCCAGCTGACGCAGCGCCCCGGCAGCGGTGTGTGCCTCCCCGGCGACACGGAAGCCCGGCACCTTCCCGACGTACGCGGCGTTCACGCGCGCGACCCTGGTGTCGTCGTCCACGACCAGGACCTCGATCATCACGCCTCCTTGCCGGCGGCCCGCCGGGCGGACGGGACGGGGAGCGCGGGCTCCGCGCCCGGTTCGGACAGCGCCTCGGGCAGGACGACGGTGAACTCCGCGCCGCCGCCCGCGGCTTCGCCGGCCGTCGCGGAACCGCCCTGCCGCTCCGCCAGCCTGCGCACCATGGAGAGGCCTATGCCGCGCTCCCGGTGCGCGGGCGGCTCCTTGGTGGACCAGCCCTCCGTGAAGATCAACTCCCGTAGCTCCGCCGGGACTCCGGGACCGGTGTCCCTCACCACGAGCACGGCGGTCCGGCCCTCGCTGTACACCTCGACCTCCACGCGCGCGTGCGGGGTGCCCGCCGCGGCGTCCAGCGCGTTGTCCACCAGGTTGCCGACGACCGTGACCAGCCCTCGGGCGTCGACCAGCCGGTCCGCAAGGCGGGTACGGCCCGACAACCGCAGGGCGACGCCCCGCTCCGCCGCGACGGTGGCCTTGCCGACCAGCAGCGCGGCGAGCAGCGGGTCCTCGATCCGCTCGGTGACCTGCTCCGCGGTGGCCCGGTGATCACCGACCACCTCGCCCACGAACTCGACCGCGTCGTCGTACATCTCCAGCTCCAGCAGCCCCAGAAGCGTGTGCATCCGGTTGGCGTGCTCGTGGTCCTGCGCGCGCAGGGCGTCGATCAGGCCGCGGGTGGAGTCCAGTTCGCGGCCGAGCTGCTCCAGCTCCGTGCGGTCGCGCAGGGTGGCGACGGCGCCTCCGTCGCCGGTGGGCATCCGGTTGGCGACCAGGACCCGCGGGCCGCGCACCGTGAGCAGATCGGTGCCGGGCACCCGGCCGGCCAGCACGTCGGCCGTGCGTCCCTCGCCGAGGGCCTCGTCGGGGGAACGGCCCACGGACTCGTGCCCGATGCCCAGCAGGCGCTGCGCCTCGTCGTTGAGGAGCCGGACACGGCCCGTGCGGTCCAGCGCGACGACGCCCTCCCGGATGCCGTGCAGCATCGCCTCACGCTCCGCGAGCAGCCCCGCGATGTCGGAGAACGCCAGGTCCCGGGTCTGCCGCTGCACCCGCCGGGAGATCAACCAGGCGGCCAGCGCGCCGACGGCCAGGGCGCCGCCCGCGTACGCCAGCAACTCCGGGACGGCGTGGACCAGCAGGGCCCGGACGCTGTCGTAGGCGATCCCGACCGAGACCGCGCCGACGATCTGCCCGTCCGCGTCCCGCAGCGGCACCTTCCCGCGCGCGGAGCGGCCCAGGGTGCCCTCGTCGATCTCCATGACCTCGCGTCCGGCGAGCGCGTCGCCGGGATCCGTGGAGACGTGTCTGCCGACCTGCGAGGGCTCGGTGTGCGACCAGCGCACGCCCCGGCGGTCCAGCACCACGACGTACTCCGCCTGCGTGGCCCGCCGGATCCGCTCCGCCTCCCGCTGGACGGGCCCGTCGGGCGTCGCGGGCGTGGCACGGAGCTCCTCGGCGAGCTGCGGTTGCGCCGCGGTGGTCTGCGCGATGGCGAGCGCGCGCCGCATCGCCTGGTCGTCGAGCTGGTCACCGAGGGGCGCGAGGAACAGCCCGGTCGCGAGCACCGCGACTCCCGCCGCGATCGCCACCTGCATCAACAGCACCTGCGAGAACACCCGGCGGGGGAGTCCCAGGCGCAGGCGTCGGGTGGGGGGAGTGGGGCGCATACCCACGAAGGTACGTGGGGGAACGCGGAGTGCCGCAGAGGGGTGGCGCGGCTCACCTCGGGGGCGACAGGGAGCGCCGAAGGCCGCCGGTCAGCTCGCGAGTGCCGAGGCCTCGAGTGCGTGGACCGCGACCACGTCCATGCGTGCCGGGGAGCCCAGGACCGACGTACCGCAGCTCTCCGCGCGCGGGGGGAGCGACGCTCCCTGGGCGACGATCACCCGCCATTGGCGTCCGTCCGTGTGGGCGACGACCACCTCCCAGCGCGCTGCCGCACCGTCCACACGTACCGCGTTCTCCGTCCGTGCGACGCTCAGCGCGTCCGCCGCGTACTCGTCGGCGGCTGTCCGCACGGCCAGCTCCGCCGCCTGGCCGGGCCGTTCCCAGGCCGAACGGCCACGGCAGCCCTCGGCGACCACGCGGCCCTCCTGGAGGCCGTCCAGGACGTCCTTGACGGTGTGGGCCTCGACCCGGCCGTACGCGTAGCCGTGGGGCAGCACGAGCACGGTCGGGGAGAAGCGATGACCGCCCAGATGGGTGACCTCCCAGATGCCGCCCATGCCGGAGGCGACGAGTTCGTTGGCCAGGGGGCGGCCGAGGAGCGCGCAGCAGCGGTCGCGCTTGCCGTTGGTGCAGACGAGGGCGAGCGGGGCGCCGGTGTGGGGGCGGGCCTGCAGCGTGGCGTCGAAGGAGCGGTGGTCGCCCGCGCCCAGGGCGGTGAGGTCGAGGTCGAGCAGCCGCTCCGGGTCGTCGACGGTGGCGGCCCGCAGCCAGGCGTTGCCGGGCAGGGTGTGCGCCGCGTAGACGTGGCGTACGGCGGGAGTGCCGAAGTCGGCGTGGCGGCCGGGGCGGCGGATGAGCGCGACCCGTACGCCTGTGCCTTTCGCGGCTGCTTCCAGGGCCCGGCCCAGCGCGGGATCCAGGTGGCTCGACGTGAGCGCCCGCGCGCCCCAGGGACCCGGCTGTTCCACCAGGAGCCAGGTCCTGGCGGTCGCGGCGGTTCCGGAAACGGGCTCGTCGAAGTCCCGCGAGACGGTTGCACACCTACTCACACAGGTGAGCCTAACCTGACTTCGTCCAGGGTGACTTCCGGACGTCCCCGTGTCCTGTTCCGGCAGCGGCTGTGGCAGCGGCTGTGGCCTTGGCAGCGGTTGCGACCGTGGTCCTGTCCGGTCGGCAGCGCGGTCCTACTCGGGCAGGGGCTGCGGAGGTCGCGAGCCGACGTACTGGCCGCTGGGGCGCATCCGCAGGGGACGTTCGCCGTACTCCTCCAGCGCGTGGGCGATCCAGCCCGCGGTCCGGGCCACCGCGAAGATCGTCTCGCCCGCGGTGGGTGGCATGCCGCCGGCCACGGTGAGCACGGCGAGGGCCAGGTCGACGTTCGCGTGCAACGGCGTGTGCCGTGCGGCGATGGCCACGACGTCGCGGGCGGCGGCCAGGGCCGGCTCGGCGTCGGGCATCTCCTCCAGGGCGGCGAAAAGCGCCCGCGCGCGGGGGTCCTCCCCCGGGTACAACTGGTGGCCGAGACCCGGGATGCGGCGGCCGGCCCGGAGCTCGTCCGCGACCACGGGCGCCGGGTCACCCTGGTCGAGGACCTCCACGAGCATCCGGTGGGCAAGACCACTGGCCGCGCCGTGCAGGGGGCCCTCCAGCACGCCGAGCCCGGCGGAGACGGCCGCGTAGGCGTGCGCTCGGGCCGACGCGGCGACCCGCACGGCGAGCGTCGAGGCGGCGAGGTCGTGGTCGACGAGCAGGCCGAGCGCCATGTCCAGGGCGCGCAGCGAGGTCTCGTCCGGGTCGCGCGGACTGAGCCGTCGCCACAGGCGCTGGGCCAGGGAGCCCTCGTCGCGCTGTGTGGGGCGGCGCGGCGGGAGGGCGGCGACGAGCGTGGGGATCAGCACGCGCGCGGTGCCGAGGACGGCGTCCTCGGACAGGTCGAACCGCAGCGGGTCCGCGCAGGCGGCGGCGACCACGGCGACGCGCAGCCGGTCGGTGGGTCGGCTGTGCTCGGGCAGCGAGTCGACGGCGCGCCGGGCCACGGCGACGGACGCCAGGGGCGCTGCGAAGGTGATCCCGGAGCGCAGTCGCCCCGTCCACAGCCACTCGGCGATCTCCTCGTAGCTGTGGCGTGCGGCGAGTTCGGTCGCGTCGACTCCCCGGAAGTAGTACCGGTCGTCGTCGATCAACGTGATGCGGGTGCGGACGGACAGCTCGGTGGCGGTGCCGGGACTCCCGGTGCTCTCACGCCTGTTGCGCCGGGCGAGCGCCGCCACTTCCTCGGCGTCGAACGTGCTGCCCCGGCCGCCCGGCGTGCGGTGGCTGGTCAGCTGGCCGCGGCTGACATAGGCGTACACCGTCTCCGCCTTCACGCCGAGCAGCTCGGCGGCCTCCTTGGTGCTCAGTCGCCGGCCCGGTGGGACGGGGCCGGGTTCTTGATCGCGCATGGGGGTCACCGTAGCGGCCTGGGCGACACGTTGACTCCTGTATTGATTCAATCAATATTGACAGCAATTGAGTCAACCATGGACAGTCACATCAAGTCCAGGGAGGAAAACATGTCCGTCAACAGGTCCGCATCCAGTGCCGTCGACGTGCCGCGGGGACTCGCGGGTGTCGTTGTGACCGACACCGAGATCGGTGACGTACGGGGTCTTGAGGGCTTCTACCACTACCGGCAGTACTCCGCCGTCGACCTCGCGCAGACCCGCTCGTTCGAGGACGTCTGGCATCTCCTGGTGCACGGAGAGCTGCCGGACGGCCCGAGCGCGGCGGCCTTCGCCGCCCGGACCGCCGCGCTGAGGCGGCTGCCCGACGAGGTGTCGGCGGCGCTGCCCGCCATCGCGGCGGCCGGTGGGCGCTCCGGTCCGCTCGCCGGGCTGCGCACCGCGTTGTCCCTGCTGGGCGCGGCGCACGGCTTCCGTCCGCTGTACGACATCGACGCGGACCGGCGGCGCGAGGACGCGCTCGTGGCGACCGCGGCCGTGCCGACCGTCCTCACGGCGCTGCATCGGCTCGGTCAAGGGCTCGCGCCGGTGCCGCCGCGGGAGGACCTGTCGTACGCGGCGAACTACCTGTACATGTTGACGGGCGAGGAACCGGATCGGCGGCGGGCCCGTGCGGTCGAGCAATACCTGATCTCAACCATTGATCACGGATTCAATGCGTCAACCTTCACCGCGCGGGTGATCGCGTCCACCGGTGCCGACGTGGGCGCGTGCCTGGTCGGTGCGGTCGGAGCGCTGTCTGGGCCCCTGCACGGAGGTGCCCCGAGCCGGGCGCTGGACACCCTGGACGCCATCGGCACGGTGGACCGTGTCGACCCCTGGATCCGGGAGCGGGTCCTCTCCGGCGACCGCATCATGGGCTTCGGGCACCCCGTCTACCGCACGGAGGACCCGCGTTCCCGCATGCTGCGGGGCATCGCCCAGGAGTTCGGCGGGCCGCTGGTCGACTTCGCGGTGGAGGTGGAACGCCGCGTCGAGGCGATCCTCGCCGAACTCAAACCCGGCCGTGAACTGCACACCAATGTCGAGTTCTACGCCGGCGTGGTCATGGAACTCTGCGGCCTGCCCCGCGAGATGTTCACCCCGACCTTTGCCGCGGCCCGCGTGGTCGGCTGGAGCGCCAACATCCTGGAACAGTCCCAGGACTCGAAGATCATCCGCCCGGCGGCACGCTACGTGGGGCCCGGGGCGCCGGTGAAGGTGCCGCAGGCGGCGTGAGGCCGGCCGCGGAACGAACGAGGTCCGGCACCGTTCTGGTGCCGGACCTGCACGCAGTGGTCCCGGCGGTTACCGGGCTAGGGCTGCGGTGGTGGTGGTTGGTCCGGAGACCGGTCTCTCGACCGCGACTTGAACGCGTTGATCACTGCTGCGATTCCGGCGAGCAGGCCGCCGGCCGCACCTACAAGCGCGGCTATCGTGGCGAGGTCCATAGTTCACTCACACATCAGGAATGTCGCGCTTTGCGCGAATAAGGGTTTCGCGGGTGATGACGACGATGCGCTCGTAATCGGCCCGTGAGGCGTCGGAGGGTAGATCCGGGTCGAGTGAGTCCGTGGCGTCCCTGCCGATGACGGCGAAGTTTCCGTCGGCCAATTCGAAGATGTCAGGGCAATTGCCTCCTCCAGTGCTTCCGCGCTGGCTTGGAGGTACACCGATCCGACGGATGATCTGACTCACTGTTTGTTCCCTTTGGTCCACGACTGAAGAGGGGTGCACGACGGCAGCTGGTGCGAAGGCGCCTTGTGGGTGCACTCGTCGTCCGGCAGCGTGAGCGACGCTTGTGGGGTCACTCGGCACGGTCAGGCGAGAGTCAACCCCAGTGGCGACTGGGACAACTGACGTATTCACCCGTTCGTTATGGCCCGAGGGTGTGATTTCTGCGCGAGCGTGTTCCTACTCGGGCGGCGGCTCGCCCACCACCCACCATTCCTCGGTGTCCGCCTCCTCCAACTGCCGAAGAAGGTCGTCCACCATGCGTCCCAACTCGGCCTCGTCCGAGTCCTCCGGAAGGGTGGCGCGCTGGCCGCGCGTCGCGATCCAGTACTCCCGGACGACCGGGTTCTGCAGCAGGCCGCGCATCCGTCCGAAGACCTCCTCACGGCTGAGGTTGCCGATGCGGTAGTAGAAGAGGAGGTTCGTGTAAAGGGCATTGGCGAAGAGGTACTGCCTGCGCTCCAGCGGTGACGCCGGTGCCTCGAAGATGTCCAGCACCTCTGCCAGTTCAGGACTGTCGATCGCCTTGCTGAGCAGCTCCCAGTGCAGATGCTGCTGGTTCGCGAGGTTCGCGTGCCGGTGCGAATGGGCCACCTGTGCTTCCAGGCGGTCGAGTCGCGCTCGCATGGCGTGTGCCGTGCGGCGTTCCGCGGCCAGCGCGGCGAGGGCTCCTGTCAGCAGACCCAGGCCCGCTGCCGCAGCGGTGCCCAGCCCCCGTGTCCTTATTTTCCGTGTGGCCATGTCAACCCCCGATTCAGGCAGCCGCCCGCCGGTCGTCGGGGTGCGGGTCGACGGGTGGGGACCGGCGAGCGGTGGGCGGCGCTTGCCGTCTCCCAGGGTGCCGAGCGGCTCTGATCGGCGGGGAGGCGGAGAGGAGGCGCACGGAAGGAAGCGAGGGTCGCACAAACCGGCGCCATGCCCAACGTCTGCCCCGCCCGCGCTGCTAACAATCGTTCACTACGCGGAGATTCTGCGTGCTCGTATCCTGGCCCGGCATGCAAGTTCCGTAAGGTGCGCCCGGGTGTGAACCGGTGTGCGCGTAGGCGTGAGAGAGGTCGCACGGTGGGTCCGAGCCCCGGTTCCCGGCAGATCCCGGTCGTCGTACTCGCCGGATTCCTGGGTTCCGGCAAGACGACCTTGCTCAACCATCTCCTGCACCGCAGCAGAGGCAGCCGCATCGGCGCCCTCGTCAACGACTTCGGGTCCATCGAGATCGACGCCATGGCGGTGGCCGGCGCCCTCGGGGACTCCACCGTCTCCCTCGGCAACGGCTGCCTGTGCTGTGCCGTCGACGCCGGTGAGCTGGACGTCTACCTCGAACGGCTGGCACACCCGGGCGCCGGGATCGACGTCGTGGTCATCGAGGCCAGCGGGCTCGCCGAGCCCCAGGAACTGGTGCGGATGGTGCTGGCCAGCGAGCATCCGGGCATCGTCTACGGCGGGCTCGTGGAGGTCGTCGACGCCGCCGAGTTCGACGACACGCGCGCGAAGCACCCCGAGATCGACCGGCACCTCGCGCTCGCCGACCTCGTCGTCGTCAACAAGACAGACCGGGCGCCGGACTCCGCGCGGGTCCTCGCCCTCGTCCGTTCCCTCGCCGACCGTGCGGCCGTCGTCCCGGCGACCTACGGCCGTGTCGACCCCGAGTTCCTCTTCGACTGCCGGCCCTCGCGGGAGCGCGTCGGGCAGCTGTCCTTCGACGACCTGCGCGAGCACCACGGCGCGGGCGCGGGCGAGGAGCACGAGCACGCCGGGCATCTGCACGCCGCCTACGACAGCCTCTCCTTCGTCTCCGAGACGCCCCTGGACCCGCGCCGGTTGATGACGTTCCTCGACAGCCGGCCCGAGGGGCTCTACCGGATCAAGGGGTACGTCGACTTCGGCCCGCACGATGCGCGCAACCGGTACGCCGTGCACGCCGTCGGACGGTTCCTGCGCTTCTACCCGGAGCCGTGGGAAGCCGACGCCGAACGCCTCACCCAGCTCGTCCTCATCGGCTCCGGCATCGACGCCCCCGCCCTCGACAAGGAACTCTCGGCGTGCGCCGACGACGCCCCGCACGCCGATGAGCACGGCATGTGGGGCGTCCTGCGCTACGTACCGGACGCACGGGATGCGCACCCCCGTGATGCGGACCCTCGGGATCCGTACCCCACGCATCCCGAGGAGCCCCCGCTCTAGACCGGCCCCGCCACCGCCCCGACCGGCTTCGCCAGGGACACGCCCGAGCCGTCGCGGCGGGGGTCGATCTCGGGCAGCTCGGTGGGCGAGCCGTTCTTCTGAGCGGCGAGGGCCGGCGTGGCGCCCGCCCAGGCGAAGGACAGGCAGTCCTCGCCCTTCAGGAACCGCTGGCAGCGCACGCCGCCGGTCGCCCGGCCCTTGCGCGGGTACTGGTCGAACGGGGTCAGCTTGGCCGTCGTGTGCACGGAGTCGTCCAGCGTGCCGCGCGAACCCGCGACGGTGAAGACCACCGCGTCCACCGCCGGGTCCACGGCCGTGAAGGAGATGACCTTGGCGCCCTCGGTGAGCTTGATGCCCGTCATGCCGCCCGCCGGGCGTCCCTGCGGGCGCACCTGCGAGGCCTGGTAGCGCAGGAGCTGCGCGTCGTCGGTGACGAAGACCAGGTCCTCCTCTCCCGTGCGCAGCTCGACCGCTCCGATGATCCGGTCGCCCTCCTTGAGGGTGATGACCTCCAGCTCCTCCTTGTTGGCGGGGTAGTCCGGCACCACCCGCTTGACGACGCCCTGCTCCGTCCCGAGCGCGAGTCCCGGGGAGGACTCGTCGAGCGTGGTCAGGCAGACCACCGTCTCGTCGCCCTCCAGGGAGACGAACTCGGCGAGCGGCGCACCGCCGGAGACGTTCGGCGCCGCCGCCGTCTCCGGGAGCTGGGGAAGGTCGACCACGTTGATCCGCAGCAGCCGGCCCGCCGAGGTCACCGCGGCCACCTCGCCCCTGGCCGTGGCCGGGACCGCCGAGACGATCACGTCGTGCTTGGCGCGCTTGGCCGCGGCGGCCTCGGGGAACGGCTCGGCGTCGGCCGTACGGGCCAGCAGCCCCGTCGAGGACAGCAGGATGCGGCACGGGTCGTCGGCGACCTGGAGCGGAACCGCGGCCACCGCCGTGGCGGTCGAGTCCAGCAGGACCGTACGCCGGTCGGTGCCGAACTTCTTGGAGACGGCGGCCAGTTCGGTGGAGACCAGTTTGCGCAGCTCGGCGTCCGACTCGAGGATCCGGGTCAGCTCCTCGATCTCCGTGGTCAGCCGGTCCTTCTCGGCGTCCAGCTCGATGCGGTCGTACTTGGTCAGCCGGCGCAGCGGCGTGTCCAGGATGTACTGCGTCTGGATGTCGCTCAGCCCGAAGCGCTCGATCAGGCGTTCCTTGGCCTGCGCGGAGTTGTCGCTGGAGCGGATGAGGCGGATCACCTCGTCGATGTCCACCAGCGCCGTGAGCAGGCCCTCGACCAGGTGCAGGCGGTCGCGCCGCTTGCCGCGGCGGAACTCCGAGCGGCGGCGCACGACCTCGAAGCGGTGGTCGAGGTAGACCTCCAGGAGTTCCTTGAGGCCGAGCGTGAGGGGCTGGCCGTCGACCAGCGCGACGTTGTTGATGCCGAAGGACTCCTCCATCGGCGTGAGCTTGTAGAGCTGCTCCAGGACCGCCTCCGGCACGAAGCCGTTCTTGATCTCGATGACCAGGCGCAGTCCGTGCTCGCGGTCGGTGAGGTCCTTGACGTCGGCGATGCCCTGCAGCTTCTTGGAACCGACCAGGTCCTTGATCTTCGCGATCACCTTCTCCGGGCCGACCGCGAAGGGCAGCTCGGTGACGACCAGGCCCTTGCGGCGTGCCGTCACGTCCTCCACGGCGACCGTGGCGCGGATCTTGAACGTGCCGCGGCCCGTCTCGTAGGCGTCGCGGATCCCGGTGAGGCCGACGATCCGGCCGCCGGTGGGCAGGTCGGGGCCCGGGACGTGCCGCATCAGGGCGTCGAGATCGGCGTTCGGATGCCTGATCAGGTGGCGGGCAGCCGCGATCACCTCGCGCAGGTTGTGCGGCGGCATGTTCGTGGCCATGCCGACCGCGATGCCGGAGGCGCCGTTGACCAGCAGGTTCGGGAAGGCGGCGGGCAGGGCCACCGGCTCCTGCTCCTGGCCGTCGTAGTTCGGCGCGAAGTCGACGGTGTCCTCTTCGATGGACTCCGTCATCAGGCTCGTGGCCTCGGCCATCCGGCACTCGGTGTACCGCATGGCGGCGGGCGGGTCGTCGTTGCCCAGCGAGCCGAAGTTGCCGTGGCCGTCCACCAGGGGCACCCGCATGGAGAACGGCTGCGCCATGCGCACCAGGGCGTCGTAGATCGACGCGTCGCCGTGGGGGTGCAGCTTGCCCATGACCTCGCCGACCACGCGGGCGCACTTCACGTACCCGCGGTCGGGGCGCACGCCCATCTCGTTCATCTGGTAGACGATGCGGCGGTGCACGGGCTTGAGACCGTCACGGGCGTCCGGCAGGGCCCGGGAGTAGATGACCGAGTACGCGTACTCGAGGAAGGAGCCCTGCATTTCGTCCACGACGTCGATGTCGAGGATCCGCTCCTCGTACGAGTCGTCGGGCGGCGGGGTCTTCGTGCTGCGGCGGGCCATCGCTGCCGGCTCCTCCTGTTTTCGGTCGTTCGCCCACGGGGCGCTCAGGTCCCTGCGGCTCACTCCAGCTGAGCGTGAACCACATCTGACGCGGACCATTGTGGACCGCGCCACTGACAGCGCGGACGCTGGACCCGACGTCGGCCACCCGGCCCCGCGCTGACCCGCAGGCTACGCCCTCGCGCCGGGCATCCGGATTCTCGCTGTGGGCGTACGCGCTCCGGGAACTTCACACCAGGTCCGCGCGCTTGCATACAGTGGCAGGACTGGCAGGATTTCCGCGGTTTCCCGACCGCACCGCGATCGAAGGGACGTACATGCCCATGGGTCACACGGCCACAGCCGAGGCAGGCTCCGGCGGGCTGACAGCGACAGAGCACCGCCTGGACAACGGCCTGCGTGTGGTGCTCTCCGAGGACCACCTGACCCCGGTCGCGGCGGTGTGCCTGTGGTACGACGTCGGCTCGCGCCACGAGGTCAAGGGGCGTACCGGCCTGGCTCACCTCTTCGAGCACCTGATGTTCCAGGGGTCCGCCCAGGTCAAGGGGAACGGTCACTTCGAGCTGGTGCAGGGTGCCGGTGGCTCCCTGAACGGCACGACCAGCTTCGAGCGCACCAACTACTTCGAGACCATGCCCACCCACCAGCTGGAGCTCGCCCTCTGGCTGGAGGCGGACCGCATGGGCTCGCTGCTCACCGCCCTGGACGACGAGTCCATGGAGAATCAGCGGGACGTCGTCAAGAACGAGCGCCGCCAGCGCTACGACAACGTCCCCTACGGGACCGCCTTCGAGCGGCTCACCGCCCTCGCCTACCCGGAGGGCCACCCGTACCACCACACGCCGATCGGCTCGATGGCCGACCTGGACGCGGCGACCCTGGAGGACGCGCGCCAGTTCTTCCGTACGTACTACGCGCCGAACAACGCGGTGCTGTCGGTGGTCGGCGACATCGATCCCGAGCGGACGCTCGAATGGATCAAGAAGTACTTCGGTTCCATCGCCGGCCACGACGGCAAGCCCGCCCCGCGTGACGGCTCGCTGCCCGAGGTCATGGGCAAGGAGTCGCGCGAGGTCATCGAGGAGGAGGTTCCGGCGCGTGCCCTGATGGGCGCCTACCGGCTCCCGCACGACGGCACGCGCGCGTGCGACGCGGCCGATGTCGCGCTCACCATCCTCGGCGGCGGCGAGTCGTCCCGCCTGTACAACCGGCTCGTCCGGCGCGACCGCACGGCGGTGGCGGCCGGGTTCGGCCTGCTGCGGCTGGCCGGAGCGCCGTCCCTGGGGTGGCTGGACGTGAAGACGTCCGGCGACGTCGAGGTGCCGGTCATCGAGGCCGCGATCGACGAGGAGCTCGCCCGGTTCGCCGAGGAGGGCCCGACGGCCGAGGAAATGGAGCGCGCGCAGGCGCTGTTGGAGCGCGAATGGCTGGACCGGCTGGGCACGGTAGCCAGCCGCGCCGACGAACTCTGCCGCTACGCCGTGCTGTTCGGTGACCCGAAGCTCGCCTTCACCGCCGTGCAGCGGGTCCTGGAGGTGACGGCCGAGGAGGTCAGGGAGGTCGCCAAGGCCCGCCTGCGGCCCGACAACCGCGCGGTGCTCGTCTACGAGCCCACGGCTGCGGCAGACGCCGAGACCGACGCAGACGACGACACCGAGGAGGCGGCGAAGTGACCGAGCTCGCCACGATGGACTTCCACCCGCAGCCGCAGGCGGGCGAGGCCCGCCCCTGGGCGTTCCCGGCTCCCACGCGCGGGACGCTCGACAACGGCCTCACGGTGCTGCGCTGCGATCGCCCCGGCCAGCAGGTCGTGGCCGTGGAGGTGCTGCTGGACGCGCCCCTGGAGGCCGAGCCGGCCGGACTCGACGGCGTCGCCACGATCATGGCGCGGGCCTTCTCCGAGGGCACCGACAAGCACTCCGCCGAGGAGTTCGCCGCCGAACTGGAGCGCTGCGGCGCCACCCTGGACTCGCACGCCGACCACCCCGGCGTCCGGCTGAGCCTGGAGGTGCCGGTCTCCCGCCTGCCCAAGGCGCTCGGGCTGCTGGCCGACGCGCTCCGGGCGCCCGCCTTCGCCGACAGCGAGGTCGAGCGGCTGGTCCGCAACCGCCTCGACGAGATCCCGCACGAGCTGGCCAACCCCGCCCGGCGGGCCGCCAAGGAGCTCTCCAAGGAGCTGTTCCCGACCGCCTCGCGCATGTCCCGCCCGCGTCAGGGCACCGAGGAGACGGTCGCGAAGATCGACTCCGCGGCCGTACGCGCCTTCTACGAGCGGCACGTCCGCCCCGCCACCGCCACCGCCGTGGTCGTCGGCGACCTCACGGACATCGACGTCGAGGTGCTGCTCGGCGAGACCCTGGGCGCCTGGGCCGGCTCCCAGGCGCAACCGCGTCCGGTGCCGCCGGTGACGGCGGACGACACGGGCCGCGTGGTGATCGTGGACCGTCCCGGCGCCGTCCAGACCCAGCTGCTCATCGGCCGCGTCGGCCCCGACCGGCACGACCGCGTGTGGGCGGCCCAGGTGCTCGGCACGTACTGCCTGGGCGGCACCCTCACCTCGCGTCTGGACCGCGTCCTGCGCGAGGAGAAGGGCTACACCTACGGGGTGCGCTCGTTCGGTCAGGTGCTGCGCTCCGCGCCCGACGGCAGCGGTGCCGCGATGCTCGCCATCAGCGGTTCCGTGGACACCCCGAACACCGGTCCCGCGCTGGAGGACCTCTGGACGGTGCTGCGCACGCTCGCCGCGGAGGGGCTCACGGACGCCGAGCGGGACGTCGCCGTGCAGAACCTCGTCGGGGTGGCGCCGCTCAAGTACGAGACCGCCGCGGCCGTCGCGGGGACGCTGGCCGACCAGGTCGAGCAGCACCTCCCCGACGACTACCAGGCGACGCTGTACCAGCAGCTGGCCGCGACCGGCACCGTCGAGGCCACCGCGGCCGTCGTCAGCGCCTTCCCGGCGGACCGTCTGGTGACGATCCTCGTGGGTGACGCGGCGCAGATCAAGGAGCCCGTGGAGGCCCTCGGCATCGGCGAAGTCACGGTCGTGTCGGCCGAGTAGAGGCCTGCGCACGGCACGCGCGTGCAGGGGCCCTGGTGACGGATGCGTCACCAGGGCCCCTTTATGTCCCAATTGAGGGAGAGGTCGCCTGTCTGGCCTGTGGGATGCGCTACAAACGCCCGGTTGGGTTTGGGGATTGAAAGATGTCCCGCTTAGCGTCATCCGGGCTGTCCGTCAGGCAGTGCGCCGCACCCGCGGCACCGGACAGCCATCGCCGAGTCCCCGTACGGCGCGAGCCAGGGGAGCCGGGGACCCAACCATGAAGTCCCTGGGGTGAATCGGACTCCCGCGCACGGCGAGGGAGTCCGTAGGAGACCTTCCTGCTCCGAACCCGTCAGCTAACCCGGTAGGCGAGAGGGAAGGAAAGGACCAGCCACTACATGGCGTTCACGCGCGCCACCGGGAAGCACCGTCGTCCCAGCCGGATGAAGCGCACCACCGCCCGCGCGGCGGGGGTCGCGGCCCTCACCACCACCGGTGTCATCGGCACCCTGGCCGCTCCCGCGCTCGCCGCCGAGCCCGCGGCCGAGCAGACCGGCCTGCTCCCGGTCATCACCATCGGCGACTCGGTCGCCGAACAGATAGACGCCCAGGCCGTCGCCCAGCAGCAGGCGGCCGCGGAGGCCGAGGCCGAGAAGAAGGCCGAGGCCGCCGCCAAGAAGCGCGCGGAGGAGCGGGCCGAGGAGGCCCGCGAGGCCAAGGAGCGCGCCGCCCGCGAGGCGGAGCGCAAGCGCCTCACCACCTATGTGTCGCCGATCAGCGGCTCCTACGTCTCCACCGGCTACCGGTCCGGCGGCGCCCTGTGGTCGTCCGGCAGCCACACCGGTGTCGACTTCCACGCGGCGAGCGGCACGCCCGTGCACGCGGTCGGGTCCGGCACCGTCGTCGAGGCCGGCTGGGGCGGGGCGTACGGCAATCAAGTGGTGATCAAGATGAACGACGGCACGTACACCCAGTACGGGCACCTGTCGTCCTTCTCGGTCTCGGTGGGCCAGACGGTCACGCCGGGGCAGCAGATCGCCCTGTCCGGCGCCACCGGCAACGTCACCGGAGCGCACCTCCACTTCGAGGCCCGGACGACGGCGGAGTACGGCACGGACATCGACCCGGTCGCCTACCTCCGCTCGCACGGCGTCGGCGTCTGACGGCGGATCGCCCGTTTCCCGTGGCCCCGGCTCCGTGAGCCGGGGCTTTCGGTGTTTCGCACGCCTGTATGTCCAAAAAATATGCATGGATTCCGGCCCGCCATCGGAAATTCCGGCTCATTGCAATAGAGTCGCGGAACACACGTCAGTCGTCGGCGTTTCACGGGGATTAAGGCGGAGGTCGGTCATGCGTGTTCCGGCGCATTCGGTGTGCACGGCCATCCGGGACGACATCGTCGCGGGTGTCTACGAGCGTGGCGGCCGGCTCACCGAGGAACTCCTCGCGCGCCGCTACGGGGTCTCGCGCGTCCCCGTCCGCGAGGCCCTGCGCACGCTGGAGGCCGAGGGCTTCGTGGTGACCCGGCGGCACGCGGGCGCGTGCGTGGCGGAGCCCACCGAGCAGGAGGCCGCCGACCTGCTGGAGATGCGCCTGCTGCTGGAGCCGCTCGGTGCCGCGCGGGCCGCGCAGCGGCGTACCGAGGCCCATCTGAAGGTGCTGCGCGGCCTGGTCCGGCTGGGCCAGGAGCGGGCGAGGCGGGGCAGCAGCGAGGATCTGCGCTCCCTGGGCGGCTGGTTCCACGAGACGCTCGCCCAGGCCTCCGGCAGCCCCGCGCTGATCGCGATGCTGACCCAGCTGCGGCACAAGATCGCCTGGATGTACTCCGTGGAGGCGCCGCTCAGCCACGTGGAGTCCTGGTCGGAGCACGGCGCGATCGTGGACGCGGTGGCGCGCGGCGACGGTGAAAGGGCGCGCGCGGTCACGGCGCTGCACGCCGAGCGCGCGACCGGCGCGCACCGGCTCCGATTTCCCGGCGTCGGAGACCGCGCGGACCGTGTGAGGACTTCGCAACATGCCGTCAACATGTCGGGCCTGCGGCATTAACACGAGCGCCGTATACAAAGAAACGACTTTCGGCGGCGGAGCAATTTCCGCTGCCCTTTTCGGCATGCCCTGAATTCGGGCGCGTCGTGGTGCGGAAAACCGACCGGGTGTGCCGGAGAACGGCAAAGCCGCGCCGCCCGGAAAGAGGCGACGCGGCTTCGGAAATGCCGTCGGGGGGGCTCAGACGGTCTCGGGAAGTTCCTCGAGGCCCTCCGCGACCAGCTTGGCCAGACGGTCGAGCGCGGCGTCCGCGCCCTCGGCGTCGGAGGCCAGGACGACCTCCTCGCCACCCTGGGCGCCCAGACCCAGGACGGCCAGCATGGAGGCCGCGTTGACGGGGTTGCCGTCCGCCTTGGCGATCGTCACCGGGACGCCTGCGGCCGTGGCGGCTCGGACGAAGATGGAGGCGGGGCGGGCGTGGAGACCCTCGGCCCAGCCGACGTTGACGCGGCGCTCAGCCATGTGATGCTGCCCTTCAGGTGTTCAGGGTTGTCTAGACCAGTTTCCCACATCGTGGAGCATGCCCCGACGGGCCCGGTGTCCCGCCCCGGGCGGCGCCGGAACGCGGCCTCGCTCCGGCTCGTGTCCCTCCACAGACTGCCTCGCGCCGTTGTCGTACGCGAGCCGTACTCTGGGCCCCATGCAGAGCCCGTCGGACCGGCACGAGTACCCCGCCCACTGGGAGGCCGACGTGGTGCTGCGCGACGGCGGCACCGCACGCATCCGGCCCATCACCGTCGACGACGCCGAGCGCCTGGTCAGCTTCTACGAGCAGGTCTCGGACGAGTCGAAGTACTACCGCTTCTTCGCGCCCTACCCGCGGCTGTCCGCGAAGGACGTCCACCGCTTCACGCACCACGACTTCGTGGACAGGGTGGGACTCGCGGCGACCATCGGCGGCGAGTTCATCGCCACCGTGCGCTACGACCGCATCGGCGCCGACGGGATGGCCGCGTCCGCGCCCGCCGACGAGGCCGAGGTCGCCTTCCTGGTGCAGGACGCCCACCAGGGGCGCGGCGTCGCCTCCACCCTGCTGGAGCACATCGGCGCCGTCGCCCGCGAGCGCGGCATCCGTCGCTTCGCCGCCGAGGTGCTGCCCGCCAACAACAAGATGATCAAGGTGTTCACGGACGCCGGGTACACCCAGAAGCGCAGCTTCGAGGACGGCGTCGTACGGCTGGAGTTCGACCTCGAACCCACCGACCGCTCGCTCGCGGTGCAGCGCGCGCGGGAGCAGCGCGCCGAGGGGCGGTCGGTACGGCGGCTGCTGACGCCCGGTTCGATCGCCGTCGTCGGCGCCGGGCGCACGCCCGGGGGAGTGGGCCGCAGCGTGCTCGGCAACCTCCGGGAGGCCGGGTTCACCGGCCGCCTGTACGCCGTGAACAGGGCGCTGCCCGACGGGTGGAAGGAACTCGACGGGGTGCCCGCCCACAGGTCGGTGCGCGACATCGAGGAGACCGTCGACCTCGCGGTGGTGGCGGTGCCGGCGGAGCATGTCCCGGACGTGGTCGCGGAGTGCGGGGAGCACGGCGTGCAGGGGCTCGTCGTGATTTCCGCCGGGTACGCCGAGAGCGGGCCCGACGGGCGCGAGCGCCAGCGTGAACTCGTGCGGCAGGCACGCGCGTACGGCATGCGGATCATCGGCCCGAACACCTTCGGGATCATCAACACCTCCCCGGCGGTGCGGCTCAACGCCTCGCTGGCCCCTGAGATGCCGCGGCCCGGGCGGATCGGGCTGTTCGCACAGTCCGGGGCGATCGGCATCGCCCTGCTGTCCCGGCTGCACCGGCGCGGTGGCGGGGTCACCGGGGACACGGGCGTGTCGACCTTCCTGTCCTCCGGCAACCGTGCGGACGTGTCCGGCAACGACGCCCTCCAGTACTGGTACGACGATCCGGACACCGACGTCGTCCTCATGTACCTGGAGTCCATCGGCAACCCGCGCAAGTTCACCCGGCTCGCGCGGCGGACCGCGGCGGCGAAACCGCTGGTCGTGGTCCAGGGCGCGCGGCACGGGGGCGCGGCGCCACAGGGACACGCGGTACGGGCCACGCGCCTGCCGCACGCCACGGTGTCCGCGCTGTTGCGGCAGGCCGGGGTGATCCGGGTGGACACGATCACCGAACTGGTGGACGCCGGGCTGCTGCTCGCGCGCCAGCCGCTGCCGGCGGGGCCACGCGTGGCGATCCTCGGGAACTCCGAGTCGCTGGGGCTGCTGACGTACGACGCCTGCCTGGCCGAGGGGCTGCGACCGCAGGCGCCGCGCGACCTCACGACCGCGGCCTCGCCCGAGGACTTCCGGGCGGGGCTGGCGCGGGCGCTCGCCGACGAGACGTGCGACGCCGTCGTGGTGACCGCGATACCGATGGTGGGGGAAGGCAGGGCAGGGGACGCGGCGCTGGCCGAGGCCCTGCGGTCGGGCGCGGCGGCGGTGCCCTCCAAGCCGGTGCTGGTGGTCCACGTGGAGCTGGGCGGTCTCGCGGACGCGCTGTCGGCGGCGGCGAGCACGGCACCGCAGGCGGGACCGACGAGCGAGGACACCGGCGCCGGCACGAGCAGGCCGGACGCCCTGGAGGAAGGCCCAGCCCGGTCACGGACACCGTGGCCCCCGCGCACGGGCACGCCTCCGAAGCCCCCGGAGTCCCCGAGGCCCCCGGAGCGACGAACGGCGCCGGCCCCCGACGGCCAGGAGGCCGCGGCCCCCTCCCCCCTCCCCGTCGATTCCCATCTCATCCCCGCCTACCCCGCCGCCGAGCGGGCCGTCCGCGCCCTCGCCCAGGCCGTCCAGTACGGGCAGTGGCGACGGGAGGCGGCCGACCCCGGCAAGGTGCCGGAGTACGACGACATCGACGAGAAGGGGGCGGCGGAGCTGATCGGAGGGCTGCTCGCGCGCGGGCAGGGCCTCACGCTCGGCATGGAAGAGACCTGCGAGCTGCTGCGCCGGTACGGCATCCATGTGCACCGCGCCCGGCCCGCCCCGACCCCCGACGACGCCGCCGAGGCCGCCCGCGCCCTCGGCTACCCCGTCGCGCTCAAGGCCACCGCCCCGCACCTGCGCCACCGTGCCGACCTCGGCGGTGTCCGGCTCGACCTCGCGGACGAGGAGCAACTGCGGCGGGCGTACACCGAGTTGAAGGAGCTGTTCGGGAAGCCGGAGGAGCTGCGGCCGGTCGTGCAGCGGATGGCGCCACGCGGAGTGGACACCGTCGTACGGGCCGTGATCGACCCGGCCGCCGGAGCCGTGCTCTCCTTCGGGCTCGCCGGTGCCGCCTCCCAGCTGCTCGGCGACACCGCGCACCGGCTGGTCCCGGTCACCGACCGTGAGGCGACCTCGCTGATCCGCTCGATCCGGACCGCCCCGCTCCTCTTCGGCTGGCGCGGCTCCACCCCCGTCGACACCCCCGCCCTCGAACAGCTGCTCCTACGGGTGTCCCGCCTGGTCGACGACCACCCGGAGGTGGTGGCGGTCACCCTCGAACCGGTCGTCGTCGCCCCCCACGGCCTCAGCGTCCTCAGCGCCTCGGTCCGCCTGGCCCCACCCCCCGTCCGCGACGACCTGGGCCCACGCACCCTGCCCACCTACTGAGCCCGGGGCCCGCACCACCCGAGCGGTGCCTCGCAGTCAGTGGGCCCCCGTAGGATGGACGGCATGGCCAAGACCAGTACGACGACCCAGGGGCTGCGTGCGGCGATCGAGCGCAGCGGCTACTACCCGGCCCTCGTGGCCGAGGCGGTGGAGGCCGCCGTGGGCGGCGAGCCCATCCGGTCGTACCTGGTCCACCAGGAGACGACGTTCGACCAGAACGAGGTGCGCCGGCACGTCACCGTGCTCGTCCTGACCGACCACCGCTTCGTCGTCAGCCACACCGACGAGCAGGCCGCCGACAGCACCTCGCCGACGCCCTACGCCACGACGTCCACGGAGTCGGTCAAGCTCGACCGGATCTCCTCCGTCGTGGTCAGCCGCGTCGTCGCGAACCCGGAGTCGTACACCCCGGGCACCCTCCCGCGCGAGGTGGTGCTCACCATCGGCTGGGGCGCCGTCTCCCGCATCGACCTGGAGCCCGCCGCCTGCGGCGACCCCAACTGCGAGGCCGATCACGGCTACACGGGCAGTTCGACGGCGGACGACCTCAGCCTGCGCGTCAGTGAGGCCGGGGACGGCCCCGAGACGGTCCGCCAGGCCCTCGTCTTCGCGCAGGCCGTCTCCGAGGCGACCGCGGACCCCACACGCTGATGGCACAGCCCGCCGCCTGGGACCACCCCGAGCCCCTCGCCGTCGACTCCGCCCCGCGCCCCGAGTACGGCACGGGCTCGCTCGCCGACCTGCTGCCCACCCTGGCCGCCGGCATGGGCGTACCCGACATGACCGCGGCGATCACCGAGCTCACCCCCGTCGACCGGGCCTGCGTGTTCCTGATCGACGGGCTCGGCTGGGAGCAGGTGAAGGCGCACCCGCTGGAGGCGCCGTTCCTGACCTCGCTCCTTCCCTCCTCGCGCGGCGGCACGGGCCGCCCCCTCACCGCCGGCTACCCGGCGACGACCGCGACCTCGCTGGCCTCGGTCGGCACCGGACTGCCGCCCGGCGCGCACGGCCTGCCCGGGTACACCGTGCGCAACCCGGACACCGGCGAGCTGATGAACCAGCTGCGCTGGCACCCCTGGACACCGCCGGCCGCCTGGCAGCCCTACCCCACCGTCTTCGAGCTCGCGGACCGCGCCGGGGTGCACGCCGCGCAGGTCTCGTCGCCCGCCTTCCAGAACACCCCGCTGACCAAGGTCGCGCTCAGCGGCGGAACGTTCCACGGGCGGCTGACCGGCGAGGAGCGCATGGACCTCGCCGCCGAGCAACTCGCCGCCGGCGACCGCAGCCTGGTCTACACGTACTACGCCGAACTCGACGGAGCAGGCCACCGCTACGGTGTCGCCTCGGACACCTGGGTCGGCCAGCTCATGTACGTCGACCGCCTCGTCCAGCGCCTGGCGGAGCAACTGCCCCCGCGCAGCGCGCTCTACGTCACCGCCGACCACGGCATGGTCGACGTGCCCTTCGACGAGCGGCACCGCATCGACTTCGACGAGGACTGGGAGCTGAGCGCGGGCGTCGCCCTGCTCGGCGGCGAGGGCCGCGCCCGCCATGTCTACGCGGTCCCGGGCGCCGCCGACGACGTGCTGACCTGCTGGCGCGAGGTGCTCGGCGAGCAGTTCTGGGTGGCCTCACGGGACGAGGCGATCGCGGCCGGGTGGTTCGGGCCGCACATCGACGAGCGGGTGTACGCACGCATCGGCGACGTGATCGCGGCCGCGCGCGACGACGTCCTGCTCATCGCCTCCCAGCGGGAGCCCAAGGAGTCCCTGATGGTGGGCAACCACGGCTCGATGACCCCCGCCGAGCAGCTGGTGCCGCTGCTCGAAGTGCGTTCCTGACCCCCACCGCCGACCTCTCCCCGAAAGGTGCTCAACTTCCCATGCCCGAGCTGGTGTTCTTCTCCGGAACGATGGACTGCGGGAAGTCGACGCTGGCTCTCCAGATCGAGCACAACCGTTCCGCGCGGGGGTTGCAGGGCGTGATCCTCACCCGCGACGACCGCGCCGGCGAGGGCAAGCTGTCCTCCCGGCTCGGCCTGGTCACGGACGCGGTCGAGGTCGCCGACGGCATGGACCTGTACGCGTACCTCGTCGACCAGCTCTCGCAGGGAGGTCGCGCGGACTACGTCATCGCGGACGAGGCACAGTTCCTGGCGCCGGAGCAGATCGACCAACTCGCCCGCGTGGTCGACGACCTGGGCCTGGACGTCTACGCCTTCGGGATCACGACCGACTTCCGCACCAAGCTCTTCCCCGGCTCGCAGCGACTGGTGGAGCTGGCCGACCGGGTCGAGGTGCTCCAGGTCGAGGCGCTGTGCTGGTGCGGGGCGCGCGCCACGCACAATGCCCGCACGGTCGGCGGCCAGATGGTCGTCGAGGGCGCCCAGGTGGTCGTCGGCGACGTCAACCAGGCGGACACCGTCGGCTACGAGGTGCTGTGCCGCCGGCACCACCGGCGCCGTATGACGGCGGCCTCGGCGCACGCGGCGGCGCTGTCGCCCGACGTGCTGCCGGTGTCACCCGTCTGAGGGCCGGCTCTGGATCAGCGCGAAGCGCGCGCCCTCGGGATCGGCCACCGTGGCCACGCGCCCGTGGGCGCTCTCACGCGCCGGTCCAAGGACGTGCCCGCCCAGTCCGGCGACATGGTGCAGCGCCTCGTCCGTGTCGTCGACCTCGAAGTACGTCAGCCAGTGCGGGCCCCGGTCACGGGGCACCGACATGCCCAGTCCGTGCACGCCGGCGACCGGGCGCCCGTCGAGGTGCAGGGTGAGGTAGTCGACGTCGGCGGAGACCACAGGCTCCCGCACATGGCCGAAGACGCTGCCGTAGAACTTGGCGACCCGCTCGGACTCGAACGTCAGCAACTCGTGCCAGGCCGGCGTCCCCGGCAACCCCGCGATGCCGATGCCCTGATGGGCCGCCGCCTGCCAGACACCGAAGACGGCGCCCGAGGGGTCCGCGCAGATGGCGAGCCGCCCGGCGTCCTCCGCGTCGAGGGGGCCCACGCCGACCGTGCCACCGCACAGGCGAATCGTCTCAGCGGTCCGGTCGACGTCGTCGGAGGCCAGGTACGGGGTCCAGGCGACCGGGAGATGCCGGTCCGGCGGCAGTCTGCCGATGCCCGCCACCTCACGGCCGTCGAGCAGCGCCCGCACATAGGGGCCGAGCTGCTGGGGGCCGGGCCGGAACTCCCAGCCGAACAGGATGCCGTAGAACTCCTCGGTCGCCGCCAGGTCGTGCACCATCAGGCTCACCCAGCAGGGTGTTCCGGGCGTGTACCGCGCGTGCGCCCCGCCCGCGCGGTCGGCCGGCCCCCGTGCCTCGGTCATCGTCACTCTCCCCTCGGCCCCTCGCGGTGGCCGTGTCGCTTCCGCCCTCGGACCCCCGTGCCCGATGCTCGCACCGCCCTCGTCGTCCCGCTCTCGGGGCGCGCCGCCGCATTCCGCTGCCCGCCCGGCAGTTGCCCGGTCCGCGGTTGCTTGTTCGGTTCCGTCGGATTGCTTCGGATGCCGCTCTGCTCTACGGGTTGTGCCCGATCCCGTACGCCTGGTGATCGAGCGTGCCCGGCCGAGCAGAGTAGCCCGAGCTGGACGATGCGGCCACCCTGTGCGCAAGACTGGTGACCATGAACGCCATCATCACCGCATCCGAACTCGCCGACGACCTGGCGGGTGGCCACCCGCCCGTCCTGCTCGACGTCCGCTGGCAGCTCAGCGTGGCCAAGGCGGCCGGTGAGCCGTCGTTCGACGGTCGCGCCGAGTACGCCGCCGGGCACATTCCGGGCGCCGTCTACGTGGACCTCGACCGTGAGCTGGCCTCCGCGGCCGGCGCGCACGGGCGTCATCCGCTGCCGGACCTCGCGGAGTTCGGTGCCGCGATGCGCCGTGCGGGTGTGTCCGCCGGTCGCCGGGTCGTCGTGTACGACGGCGGCCAGGGTTGGGCCGCGGCCCGCGCCTGGTGGCTGTTGCGCTGGACGGGTCACCCGGACGTGCGAGTCCTCGACGGGGGGTTGCCGGCGTGGGAGGGAGCGCTCTCCCGGGAGGAGCCGGTGCCGGCGGAGGGCGACTTCCGTCCCGAGCCCGGGGCGCGGGGGCACCTCGACGCCGACGGGGCGGCGGCATTGGCCCGTTCGGGTGTACTGCTCGACGCGCGGGCGGCGGAGCGGTACCGGGGCGACGTGGAGCCGATCGACCGGGTGGGCGGGCACATCCCCGGCGCGGTGTCGGCGCCGACGAACGAGAACGTGGGTGCGGACGGCCGCTTCCTGCCCGCCGGGGAACTCCGGACGCGCTTCGAGGCGCTGGGGGCGCACGACGAGGAGCAGGTCGGCGTGTACTGCGGCTCCGGTGTCTCCGGAGCGCATGAGGTGCTGGCGCTGGCCGTGGCGGGGATCCCGGCCGCGCTGTACGTGGGCTCGTGGTCGGAGTGGTCGTCGGACCCGTCGCGACCGGTGGCGGTCGGTCCGGATCCCCAGTGACCCGGGCCCTGGCGGGGCGCGCCGCTCTCCCGCGCGGGCAGAGGGCCCGCCCCTGAGCGATCAGGGGCGGGCCCTCGTGGCGATGGCGGCCGTGCCGCCGGTACTACTCCTGCTTCTTGCGTCGCGTCCCGAACACGATCTCGTCCCAGCTCGGGACCGCCGCTCTGCGCCCCGGGCGGACGCCGTCCGCCTCCGCCTGCCGGTCGGTGGCACCGACCAGGCGGTCGCGGTGGCTGCCGACGGAGCGCGGCATGAGGACGTCCGCGTAGGCGGAACCGGCCGAGGCCGCGGGCGCCGGGGGCTCCTCCGCCTCGGGTTCGGCGGCGGGCTCCTCCACCGGATCGGGCGCGGGACGCTCCGGGACCACCAGGTCGCCCCGGAAGCTCGGCACCGCCTCCAGGAGGCTGGTCAGCGAGTCCCGCTCGGCCACGCCCTCCTCGACCGGATCGACCGCGGGCGGCGGCAGGCTCGGCCGCTCCCGTTCCCGCTCCAGAGGGCGGTCCACCGTCCGCTCGCGCGGCAGCCGTGCGATGCGCGGCACGAAGGGAAAGCTGGGCTCGGGCGTGCCGAGGTCGTCGGCCTCGCCGATCAGCGAACGAGCCTCGTCGTCGACGGCCTGGACGAGCCGCCGGGGCGGGTCGTACGTCCAGCTCGCCGAGTGCGGCTCGCCCGCCACGACATAGACCAGCAGCACTTCCCAGGTGCCGTCGTCGCGGCGCCAGGAGTCCCACTGCACGGTGTCCTTCTCGGCGCCGCGCAGCACCAGCCGCTCCTGCACGGCCTCGCCGAGCAGGGGGCCGGAGTTCTCGCCGGGGCGGCGGACCGGAGTCTTACGGGCCCGCTCGGCCATGAACGCGCGCTCGGCCAGCACGGGGCCCTCGAAGCGACGTACGCGATCGACGGGGATGCCCGCCATCTGGGCGACCTCTTCCGCGCTCGCGCCCGCACGTATCCGCGCCTGGATGTCTCGGGGGCGGAGATGGCTCTCCACCTCGATCTCGATCTGGCCGAGGCGGGGACGGTCGCCGCGCACGGCGGCACGGAGCCGTTCATCGATCGGAAGCGTGTACTCCGTGCTGTCCGCAGCCTTCAGCACCAGCCGTGTGCCGTCATTGGAGACGGCCACGACACGCAGTTCGGGCATGGGGACCTCCCGGGTGGTGCCTGCCGACGTCACGTGCGTCGCTGCTTCCGCTAGTCGAGTGTGGCCTGCCCGGGTGCAGCCTGCCACAACCTTGCCGAGTTGCCCGGCGTGTCGGGCACAGGGCCCCCGACGCCGTTATGGCACGGTTACCTATTCGCAACGCTAAGTGACCAACTCCGTCACCCTGTGCAACTTGCCCCCTCCCGGCGGTCCACCGAGGTCGCGGACGCCCAGGCGGGAGACCGGACCCAGGGCTCGCAACAGTACTCCATTTGGACCACGTGCGTGGATTGGCGCGCCGCTCAACTTCTCCCAGGGGACGGTACTTGGCCGCCGCTGGTGGATTTTCCTGATCATGTACGTGGCGTACTTCACGGAATCCCCCGATACGGAACTACCGCTTTCGGCCGTACGTCCCCCTCTCGTACCCCCAGTCGATCAAGTACGGGAAAGGCAGGCAAGGCACCGGAATGCGTGAAAGGCCCGAAGTCGTCCAGGAGTCGAGCACCGGCGAGGAGGGGGGACGACGGCGGATCGACCTGAGCGTGCCCCAGGTGGCGGGCAGCGCCGTGGCCGCCGTGGTGGCCGCCAAACTCGCCTCGTACTTCGGGGTGTACGGCACCATCCTCGGTGCCGGACTCGTCAGCGTCGTCGCCACCTGCGGCGGTTCGCTGTTCCAGCACTTCTTCACCCGAACCGGCGAGCAGCTCCGTGACACCAGGGCGCCGGCCCCCACGGCGGAGCAAGCCCCGCGTGCGCCGGGCGAGTTCTCCGCGGGCACGGTCCACCGCGCGCGGGTCAGAGGCCCCAAGCGCCCCCTGCTGGCGGCCGCCCTGGTCTTCGGCGTCACGATGGCGGGCATCACCACGTTCGAACTGGCCTCCGGCAGCAGCTTCAGCGGCAAGGGCGACACGACGGTCGGCGACGCCCTCTCCCGCCACGGCGGGTCGTCCCCGGACTCCGGGGACCCCGAGGCCCCCGCGGGGACCGGCGGTTCCGGCGACTCCGACTCCGACTCCGACTCCGGTTCCGGCGGGGTCGGTTCGACACCGGCGCCGTCCGCGACCCCCGGCACCCCGGAGGGCGCCACTCCGTCCGACGGCGCCTCCTCGGGCGGCGACGACGGCGGTACGGCGGGGGACGCGACGGCCGAGCCCGGCCCGGGCGTGAGCGAAGAAGGCGAACAGGGAACCGGCGAGGAGCCGGCGGCGACCTCCACGCCCAGCGCGCCCGCTACGGACCCAGCACCCTCCGCAAGTAGTCGTTCTGGAAGCGGCGATCCGGATCCAGCCGGTCCCGCAGCGCCGTGAACTCCCCGAAGCGCGGATAGACCCCGGCGAAGTACTCCGCGTCCCTCGTGTGCACCTTGCCCCAGTGCGGCCGCCCCTCGTACGCGGTGAAGATCCGCTCGGCGGCCGTGAAGTACGCCTGGTGGGGGGTGCCCTGGAACATGTGGACGGCGATGTACGCGGTGTCCCGGCCCGACGCCGTGGACAGCGTGATGTCGTCGGCCGGGGCGGTGCGCACCTCGACGGGGAAGCTCACCCGCAGCCGGGACCGGTCGACCGTCGCCTTCAGCTCGCGCAGCGCCTCCACGACCGCCTCGCGCGGGAGGGCGTACTCCATCTCCACGAACCGCACCCGGCGCGGGGAGGTGAAGACCTTGTACGGGATGTCCGTGTAGGTGCGGGCGGAGAGGGCCTTGCTGGAGATCCGGGCGATCGCCGGGATGCTCGCGGGCGCGGCGCGGCCGACCCAGTTGGCCATCTGGAAGACGCCGTTGGAGAGGAACTCGTCCTCGAACCAGCCCTTGACCGGCCCCACCGGGCGCTCCGGCCCGGCGCTGCGGTTGTTGCGCTTGGTGTTGGTGTTTCCGGTGTGCGGGAACCAGTAGAACTCGAAGTGTTCGTTCTCCGCCCAGAGTTCGTCGAACGAGCTGGTGACCCGGTCGAAGGTCATCGGCTCCTCGCGCGCGGTGAGCAGGAAGAGCGGCTCGACGGCGAAGGTGATCGCGGTGACGATGCCGAGGGCGCCGAGGCCGATCCGGGCGGCCGCGAAGAGGGCCCGCTCCTCCTCGGTCCCCGTGTCGGAGCAGGTGAGCACCGAGCCGTCGGCGGTGACCATCTCCAGGCCCCGGATCTGGGCGGCGATGGAGGCGGAGTCGCGGCCGGTGCCGTGCGTGCCGGTACTGGTGGCCCCGGAGACCGTCTGCTCCATGATGTCGCCCATGTTCGTCAGCGACAGCCCCTCCCGCGCGAGGGCCAGGTTGAGCCTCTTGAGCGGAGTGCCGGCCTCGACCGTGACGGTGCCTGCCTCCCGGTCGATGTCGCGAATACCGGTCAACAGTTGAGGGCGGATCAACACACCGTCCGTCGCCGCTATGGACGTGAAGGAGTGCCCGCTGCCGACGGCCTTGACCGGGAGGCCTTCCTCGGCCGCCCGCCGTACCGCCTCGGTCAGCTCCTCCACGGAGGCGGGCGTGACCGCCCGTGCCGGGCGGGCGGCGACAGTGCCGCCCCAGTTACGCCACGTGCCGTTCTTCCCGTTCGCTGTGCTGCTCAACGGAGCCTCCCCGACCCGGAGCCGGCCGCTTGAGCCGGCGGTACCCGAGGAAACCGACCGCGACCGCGACGGCTCCGGACACCGCCGGAACCCCGTACCCGGCGCGCGCACCGGCGGCGTCGATCACCCAGCCGGCCACGGAGGAGCCGAGCGCGACCCCCACCGCGAGCCCGGTGCTCACCCAGGACATGCCCTCGGTCAGTTGCGCGCGTGGTACGTGCTCCTCGATCAGGGACATCGTCGTGATCATCGTGGGAGCGATGGACAGGCCCGCGACGAAGAGCGCCACGGCCAGAAACGGCAAGTTTCCGACCAGTAGGAGGGGGATCATACTCACGCCCATCGCACACACACCCAGCAGCCACCGAGGTTCGGGCGCTCCCTTGAAGTGCACGAGCCCGAAAACGGCACCCGCCACGCAGGAGCCCAGCGCGTAGACGGCGAGGACCACGCTGGCCGCCGCCTTGTGGCCCTGCTCGTCGGCGAAGGCCACCGTGACCACGTCCACGGCACCGAAGATCGCGCCGGTGGCCACGAAGGTGCTCACCAGGACCTGGAGGCCGGGGGAGCGCAGTGCGGAGCCACCACCGCGCCGCTCGCGCGGGTGCGGGGCGGGCTCCGTGGCCCGTTGCGCGGTCAGCCAGAACACGCCGGCCGCCAGGAAGCCGGCCGCCAGCAGCGGGCCCGCCTCCGGGAACCACGCGGTGGACAGGCCGATCGAGATGATCGGCCCGAAGATGAAGCAGATCTCGTCCACCACGGACTCGAAGGAGTACGCGGTGTGCAGCTGCGGCGTGCCCCGGTACAGCGCCGCCCAGCGGGCCCTGATCATCGCGCCGACGCTGGGCACGCACCCGATGCCCACGCAGGACACGAACAGCACCCAGTCCGGCCACCCGTAGTGCGCGGCGAGCAGCAGCACGGCCGCCGCGCACAGCGCCAGCAGGGTCGCCGGACGCAGCACCCGCCGCTGTCCGTACTGGTCGACCAGACGCGAGACCTGGGGGCCCGCCACCGCCGCCGACAGCGCGATGGTGGCCGACAGGGCGCCCGCCAGCCCGTACCGCCCGGTGAGCTGGGAGATCATCGTGACCACGCCGATGCCCATCATCGACAGCGGCATCCGGCCGAGGAACCCCGCGGCGGAGAAGCCCTTGGAGCCGGGGGCGGCGAACAGGGCGCGGTAGGGGCTGGGCACTGGGTCTCCGGGCGGTTCGGAAGAGGCGGCGAGGGATCGGAACCGCCGCATGCGCGCGCGGCACGGCTCGTACCGGTGGGTAAGGCGCGAAGTCGGCGCATACAGCTTACGAGTGCGGTGACCCCGATGCACCCACGGGTATGGCTCCGTGCGCGTGCGGCACCGCCGTTGCGGCACTGTCGGCGCCGGGTGGCAGGATCGGAGGCATGCCAGACGCGCTCGATGCCACCCCTTACGACGCCCTGCTCCTGCTCTCCTTCGGCGGCCCGGAAGGGCCGGACGACGTGGTCCCGTTCCTGGAGAACGTGACGCGCGGGCGCGGCATCCCCAAGGAACGCCTCAAGGAGGTCGGCGGGCACTACTTCCTCTTCGGCGGGGTCAGCCCGATCAACGACCAGAACCGCGCCCTGCTGGACGCCCTGCGCAAGGACTTCGCGGACCACGGCCTTCAGCTCCCCGTTTACTGGGGAAACCGCAACTGGGCGCCGTACCTCACGGACACCCTGCGCGAGATGGTCCGCGACGGCCGCCGCCGCATCCTGGTCCTCGCCACCAGCGCCTACGCCTCGTACTCGGGCTGCCGGCAGTACCGCGAGAACCTCGCCGACGCGCTGGCCGCCCTTCAGGACGAGGGCCTGGAACTGCCGAAGATCGACAAGCTGCGGCACTACTTCAACCACCCCGGCTTCGTGGAGCCCATGGTGGACGGCGTGCTCCGGTCCCTGGCCTCCCTGCCCGAGGACGTGCGCGACGGCGCGCACCTCGCCTTCACCACCCACTCCATCCCCCTCTCGGCCGCCGACACCTCCGGCCCGGTCGAGGAGCACGGGGACGGCGGGGCCTACGTCCGGCAGCACCTGGACGTCGCCGGGCTGATCGCCGACGCCGTACGCGAACGCACCGGTGTCGACCACCCCTGGCAGCTCGTCTACCAGTCGCGCTCCGGCGCCCCGCACATCCCGTGGCTGGAGCCGGACATCTGCGACCACCTCGAGGAGCGGCACGCGGCCGGCGTCCCGGCCGTCGTGATGGCCCCCATCGGCTTCGTCTCCGACCACATGGAGGTCCTCTACGACCTCGACACGGAGGCCGAGGCCAAGGCCGAGGAACTGGGCCTGCCGGTGCGCCGCTCGGCCACCGTGGGCGCCGACCCGAGGTTCGCCGCCGCGATCCGTGACCTCGTCCGGGAGCGGGCCGCCGCCGAGCGTGGCCAGGAGGTCACGCCGTGCGCCCTGGGCGCGCCGGGCGCGAGCCACGACCTCTGCCCGGTGGGCTGCTGCCCCGCCCGCGCCCCGCGTCCCGCCGCCGCGGGCGCCGACAGCCCCTACGCATGAGGAGCGACGTGACCGACGCCCACCACCTCGAACTGCTGGCGCTCGCCCAGGAGGCCGCGCGCCGCGCCGGAGAGCTGCTGCGCGACGGCCGGCCGGCCGATCTCGCGGTGGCGGCCACCAAGTCCAGCCCGATCGACGTGGTGACCGAGATGGACATCGCGGCGGAGAAGCTGATCACCGATCTGATCTCCACCCGCAGGCCCGACGACGGATTCCTCGGCGAGGAGGGCGCCTCCAGCGAGGGCAGCAGCGGCGTCCGCTGGGTGATCGACCCTCTCGACGGCACGGTGAACTACCTCTACGGGCTTCCCACCTGGGCCGTCTCCATCGCGGCGGAGCAACACGGCGAGACCGTGGTCGGGGTGGTCGCGGCGCCGATGCGCGGGGAGACCTACCACGCGGTACGCGGCGCCGGGGCCTGGGCCACGGGGGCCTGGGAGGGCGCACGCGAGCTGGCCTGTCGGCCCTCCGCGCCATTGGAGCAGGCGCTGGTGTCCACCGGCTTCAACTACGTCACCGCCGTCCGCGCCCACCAGGCCGAGGTCGCCCAGCGGCTGATCCCGCTGGTCCGGGACATCCGGCGCGGCGGTTCCGCCGCCGTCGACCTGTGCGACCTCGCCGCCGGCCGCCTGGACGGCTACTACGAGCGGGGACTCAACGCCTGGGACTACGCGGCCGGTGACCTGATCGCCCGGGAGGCGGGCGCCCTGACCGGGGGACGCCCCTCGGAGCGCCTTTCACCCGATCTGACGGTCGCGGGGACCCCCGGCGTCTTCGAGCCCCTCCAGCGGCTCCTGGAGGATTTCGGCGCCTGGCACGACTGAGGCCTTCACCGCGAGACCTCCCCGCACACCACAGCACAGCGGGCCCCCGGCGCTGGACTCGCCGGGGGCCCGCTGTCGTGCTGGGTCAGACGCTGGTCGCGCCTACTTCCACACCGTGCTCGGCCGCGAGGCGGCGCAGGTCGTCGAGCTCGCCCTGCTCCACGTCGACGAGGAAGTCGTCGCCCTCGTCACGCGCCCGCGTCAGATCGGACTCGGTAGCCCTTATGCGCTGCAGAAGTCCTGCGGTGAATGCGTCCATGCTGCGCCCCCTCGTCCTGGGTCGTGGGTCGATGGCACGGGGGTGTGCCGTTCGGAAGGGGCGATCACGGCTCCCATGGGTGCCCAGCGCTGCCCTGCCGGGCGGCGACGGTGCCGGACACCCACGCCCACTCTGCGGAAGCGGACCGCGGCGTACCGCATGGTGCTGCGGCACAAGCAGAGCGTGATCGCGGGGTGTAAACCGTCCTCCCCCCAGTCCCTCCCGCAGAAACCTCAACCGGAAGAGAAAATCTCGCATTCCCGGATCCGGCGCCCGGTTCCCGCGACGTCGGCGGCCTCCTCGCCTTACTGCCGACTTATGGCCGAAAAGGGCAGGATGGAGGTCCACACACCCCCGAAGCCCCCTGCTCGCGTGCGCCCGCCGGCGTCCCGTGGGCGGACACAGGAAGGACAAGCCGTGCGCGTACTCGTCGTCGAGGACGAGCAGCTGCTCGCCGATGCGGTGGCCACCGGACTGCGCCGGGAGGCCATGGCCGTCGACGTCGTGTACGACGGTGCGGCCGCCCTGGAACGCATCGGCGTCAACGACTACGACGTGGTCGTCCTCGACCGCGACCTCCCGCTGGTGCACGGCGACGACGTCTGCCGCAAGATCGTCGAACTCGGCATGCCCACGCGGGTGCTGATGCTCACGGCGTCGGGCGACGTCAGCGACCGGGTCGAGGGCCTGGAGATCGGCGCCGACGACTACCTTCCGAAGCCCTTCGCGTTCAGCGAGCTGACGGCACGCGTGCGTGCGCTGGGCCGCCGGACCAGCGTGCCGCTGCCGCCGGTCCTGGAGCGCGCCGGGATCAAGCTCGACCCGAACCGCCGCGAGGTCTTCCGGGACGGCAAGGAGGTGCAGCTCGCGCCGAAGGAGTTCGCCGTGCTGGAGGTCCTGATGCGCAGCGAGGGCGCGGTCGTCTCGGCCGAGCAGCTCCTGGAGAAGGCCTGGGACGAGAACACCGATCCGTTCACCAACGTGGTGCGCGTGACCGTCATGACCCTGCGCCGCAAGCTGGGCGAGCCGCCGGTCATCGTGACCGTGCCCGGCTCCGGCTACCGGATCTGACCCGCGGTGGCCGCGCACCCCGCGCCTCCCCAGGCGCCTCCGAAGCCGACCTGGGACCCCAGGAAGGCAGCCCCTCCGTTCCCGCTGCTGCGGCCGACGATCCGGATACGGCTCACGCTGCTCTACGGCGGCATGTTCCTGATCGCCGGGATCATGCTGCTGTCGATCATCTACCTGTTCGCCGCCAACGCCATGAACGTCGGCAGCGATCTGCCGTTCAAGATCCTCTCCGGGCAGGTGGCCAGCGAGACCTGCAACTTCCCGGCCTCGCCGAGCGCGTCCGAGCTCAACCAGGCCATGAACGCCTGCGTCAACGAGCAGCGCCAGCACGCCCTGGACAATCTGCTCAGCCGCTCCCTGCTCGCCCTCCTCGGCCTCGCCGTGATCGCCTTCGCCTTCGGCTACGCGATGGCCGGCCGCGTCCTGTCGCCCCTGGGCCGGATCACCCGCACCGCCCGCGCGGTCGCCGGGTCGGACCTGTCCCGGCGGATCGAGCTGGACGGCCCGGACGACGAGCTCAAGGAGCTGGCCGACACCTTCGACGACATGCTGGAGCGGCTGCAGCGGGCCTTCACCGCCCAGCAGCGCTTCGTCGGCAACGCCTCCCACGAGCTGAGAACGCCGCTCGCGATCAACCGCACGCTGCTGGAGGTGCACCTGTCGGACCCGGGGGCGCCCGTGGAGCTCCAGCAGCTCGGCAAGACGCTGCTGGCCACCAACGAGCGCAGCGAGCAGCTCGTGGAGGGCCTGCTGCTGCTCGCCCGCAGCGACAACCAGGTCGTCGAGCGCGGGCCCGTGGACCTCGCCGAGGTGGCATCCCAGGCCATGGACCAGGTGCACGCGGAGGCGGACGCCAAGGGCGTGCAGATGCGCGGCACCCGCGAGCCGGCGGTCGTCCAGGGCAACGGCATCCTGCTGGAGCGGATCGCCCTGAACCTGGTGCAGAACGCCGTGCGGTACAACGTCCCCGAGGGCGGCTGGGTGGAGGTCACCACCGAGATCCAGCACGGCCAGGCCGTCATGGTCGTCGCGAACACCGGGCCGGTGGTGCCGGCGTACGAGGTGGAGAATCTCTTCGAGCCCTTCCGCAGGCTCCGCACGGAGCGCACGGGCAGCGACAAGGGCGTGGGTCTCGGCCTGTCCATCGTGCGGTCCGTGGCCCGGGCGCACGGCGGGCACATCGCGGCACGGCCCCGAGAGGGGGGCGGTCTCGTGATGCGCGTCACGTTCCCGATCTGAGATTCTGGGACACACCCGAGGATGTTCGCTTTGCGCGGAATTTTTTGGGCACTCGTCCGAGGGTTGCCTGTGTGATCGATCACAAAGGCGATTTTCCGGCCATCTACTCTGCGTGATCATGATGGTCCCGTAAAGCCCGGAAAATCCGGGTTTTCCGGGGCCTTGATCACGGGAAGTACACGGTGGGACCCCTTTGAAGTGCGACATTCGGACCGTGTACGGTCCCGATCGCCATCCAAGCCGATCACTCGTGAGGAGTCCGGTTGGGTGTCGATTGAGTAACAGACCTTGATGTGAGGCAAAATCTCCGCCTCGGGTCGGGCACAAGTCCGGCCTCTCACGCGTTACGTGCGCTGGAGACACCGCAGACACCCGGAGGGGGAGAGCGACATGGCAACCGACTACGACACCCCACGCAAGACCGACGACGACGTCGACTCGGACAGCCTGGAAGAACTGAAGGCCCGGCGGAACGACAAGTCCGCCTCGGCCGTCGACGTCGACGAGTTCGAGGCCGCAGAGGGGCTGGAGCTTCCCGGCGCAGACCTCTCGAACGAAGAACTGGCGGTCCGCGTACTGCCCAAGCAGCAGGACGAGTTCACCTGCATGAGCTGCTTCCTGGTGCACCACCGCAGCCAGCTGGCCAGGGAGAAGAACGGTCAGCCGATCTGCCGCGACTGCGACTGAGGCGGGGTCGGCCGTGACTGGCTCGACCTCACCTCGGAAGCGCCGCTTCCCCTGGGGAGCGGACTCAGGGCCGTCCGACGGCCCTCACGGCGCGCGTGACGACGAGCGAGGCTCTTCCGGTACGGGGCAGTTCCCCGCCGGGTCGGCCTCGCTCGAACCCGCCGGTGACCGGGCTGACCTCCCGGTACCGGCGCAGGGCCCCGCACCCGTCGCCCGGCGGCGGGCGGCGGTGATCCGGGACAGGGCCCGGGACCTGGCGAAGGAAGGCGCCCGCAAGGGCGGCCGGCACGCCAGGGCCGGTCTCGGGTACCTCGCCGACCGGCTCATCGAGATCGCTCCGCGGATCCCCGTACGGGACCTCGCGACACTGCGCAGGCAGTTCCCGGGCCTCGGTCCCGAGCAGCTCGCCGACAAGCTCGTGGCGGGCGCGGCGAACGCCTCGGCGACGGTCGGAGCGGGCGTGGGAGCGGCGGCGATGCTGCCCATTCCGCCCGCGATGCCCACGGAACTGGCCGCGGAGATCACCGGAGTCGCGGCGATCGAGCTGAAGCTGATCGCGGAGCTCCACGAGGTCTACGGCGTCCGGCCGGCGGGCAATCTCAAGGACCGCAGCGCCGCCTACCTCAGATCGTGGTCCGAGGAGCGCGGCATCGACCCCATGAAGCCGAACACGGTCAACGCCGCTCTCGGCGGGCAGATGAAGCGCGAGCTGCGCCAGCAGATCATGAAGCGCATGGTGCGCAACCTGCCGAACCTGATGCCGTTCATGGTGGGCGCCGCGGTCGGCGCGGTCATGAACCGGCGCGACACCAAGAAGCTCGCCGCCCGGATCAGGGCGGACCTGCGCAAGACGCAGGTGCCGTGGGACCACCTGACGGAGCTGCCGCCCCTGGAGCGGCCCGCGGACGCGTTGCCGATGGAGAACGGCCGCTACGGCGAGCTCGGGCACTGAGCGGCCCGTGACGGGCCGCCTCGGCCGGGTTACGCGGCGGCGGACGCTTCCCGCGCGACCCTGATCGCCTCCGCCAGCCGCTGCGGCTCACGCGTCGACAGGTACAGGTACGGCGTGGGGTCCGCGGGGTCGCTGACCTCGACGCGCAGGGCTGTCGGGACGTAGGCGCGCAGCAGCATGAAGGCACGGGTGTCGGCCTTGTGCGTCCGCCAGGCCCGGGCCTCCTCCGGGTCGAGGATCTCCGTCCCGCCGAGCGCCGTGACCGGGATCTTCGCCTCGCCCGCGATCAGGGCGCCGCCCACCACGCGGATGCGGACCGAGCCGTACGAACTCGCCGCGACCGCCGCGGTCGCCGTGCCGCCGACGAGGCCGCCCAGCATCGGCAGCGTGCCGAAGGGGAGCAGGATCAGGGCGAGCGAGGCCCCGGCCAGGAAGCTGATCAGCCACCAGGAGCGGGGCGCGGTGAGGCGTTCTTCGTAAGGGGCGGCGGAGAGCTGCATGACGTCAAGCTTGGCACGGTGTCCGCGCACCGCCGACGCGCGGGTAAGGTCTGCGGCTGTGAGTGGTACATCCCCAGCTCTGACGCCTCCCGCCGACGCGACGAAGCCCGTGCGGCACGCCGACGCACCCGCCCCCGGTGAGCTGCTGGGCGCGCACTACGGCCAGTGCTTCGGCTGCGGTGGCGAGCAGCCGCACGGGCTGCACCTGGAGGCGCGGGCCGGCGAAGGGGTGTCGATCACCGCGGAGTTCACCGTCCGGCCCGAACACCAGGGCGCTCCCGGCCTCGCGCACGGCGGAGTGCTCGCCACGGCCCTGGACGAGACGCTCGGCTCGCTGAACTGGCTGCTGCGCACCATCGCCGTGACGGGCCGGCTGGAGACCGACTTCGTGCGGCCGGTGCCGGTGGGCACCACGCTGCACCTCGCCGCGGAGGTGATCGCCGTGGCCGGACGGAAGATCTACTCCTCGGCCACCGGACGCATAGGCGCCCCGGACGGCCCGGTCGCCGTCCGCGCCGACGCCCTCTTCGTCGAGGTCAAGGTCGATCACTTCGTCGACCACGGCCGCGAGGCGGAGATCCAGGCCGCCATGAACGACCCCGACCAGATCAGGCGCGCCCGTGCCTTCGAGGTGAACCCGTGACCAGCGACCCCGTGCACGTGCTGATCCGGCGCGTAGACGCGGACGTACCGCTTCCGACGTACGCGCATCCCGGTGACGCGGGAGCCGATCTGCGGACCACCGAGGCGTGCGAACTGGCGCCCGGCGAGCGGGCCGTGCTGCCCACCGGGGTGTCTGTCGCCCTGCCTGAGGGGTACGCGGCCTTCGTGCACCCACGTTCCGGTCTCGCCGCCCGCTGCGGTGTCGCCCTGGTGAATGCCCCGGGGACGGTTGATGCCGGGTACCGTGGGGAGATCAAGGTGATCGTGGTGAATCTCGACCCGCGCGAGAGCGTGCGGTTCGAGCGCTTCGACCGGATCGCCCAACTGGTCGTCCAGCAGGTCGAGAGGGTCCGCTTCCAGGAGGTCGCGGAGCTTCCCGACTCGGTGCGGGCCGAGGGGGGCTTCGGGTCCACCGGCGGTCATGCCGCGGTGGGCGACGAGAGCGGCACAAACGGTCATGCCGCCGTCGGCGGCAAGGCGGGTGGGAATCGATACGCTTCGGTCGTATCCGACCGGGAAGGACAGTGACGTGTTCGGACGTCGCAACAAGAAGGGTGCCGCCGAGGACGCGGCCGGCGAGGCCGAGCAGGTCGTCGACAGCGTCGACACTGAGGCGGACGAAGAGGTCGGGCGCGAGCGGGTACGGCTGGAGCCGGAGCCGCGCCCCGACGGACCGTGGGACAGCACCGAGGTGCGGAACCCGGCCGAGGGCCGGGTCGACCTGGGCGGACTGCTCGTGCCGGGAGTCGAGGGCATGGAGCTGCGGGTGGAGGTCGCCGGTGACGCGATCGTCGCGGCGACCGTGGTCCTGCGCGACAGCGCCGTCCAGCTCCAGGCCTTCGCCGCTCCCAAGCGCGAGGGCATCTGGGGCGAGGTGCGCGAGGAGATCGCCGGCGGCATCACGCAGCAGGGCGGCATCGTCGACGAGGTCGAGGGCCCGCTCGGCTGGGAGCTGCGGGCCCAGGTGCCGGTGCAGCTGCCGGACGGCACGGGCGGCTTCCAGGTCGTCCGGTTCGTGGGTGTGGACGGCCCTCGCTGGTTCCTGCGCGGTGTGATCTCCGGCCAGGGCGCCGTGCAGCCGCAGGCGGCCGGGCTGCTGGAGAACATCTTCCGGGACACGGTCGTGGTCCGCGGCGAGGGCCCGATGGCCCCCCGCGACCCCATCGTCCTCAAGCTGCCGAACGACGCGCAGATGGTTCCCGAGGGCGTCCAGCAGGACGACCAGGGCAGCTCGCGCTTCTCCGGCGGCATGGGACAGCTCCAGCGCGGACCGGAGATCACCGAGGTCCGCTGAGCCCGAACGACAGAGCGAGGGCCGCATCCCGACGGGGTGCGGCCCTCGCTCTTCGGTGCGTCAGGGTTCCGTCAAAGGCGTCACCCCGTGCCCTCTGTGTCCGTTTTGCCCTGAACGCTGGCCGTAAGGTCGACGCTGCGTACGCAGTTTGCAAAAGACGGACAATGAGGCCATGGCACGCGGCAAGCTTCGGATCTACCTCGGCGCGGCACCGGGAGTGGGCAAGACGTACGCCATGCTGTCCGAGGCCCATCGTCGGCTGGAGCGCGGCACGGACTGCGTGGTGGCCTTCGTCGAGCACCACGACCGGCCCCGGACGGAGGTGATGCTGCACGGTCTGGAGCAGGTCCCGCGCAGGCGGCTGGAGTACCGCGGCGGGACCTTCACCGAGATGGACGTGGACGCCGTCCTGGCCCGGCACCCGCAGGTCGCACTGGTGGACGAACTCGCGCACACCAACGTGCCGGGCTCACGCAACGCCAAGCGCTGGCAGGACGTCGCGGAACTGCTCGCGGCGGGCATCGACGTGGTGTCGACCGTCAACATCCAGCACCTGGAGTCGCTGGGTGACGTGGTCGAGTCGATCACGGGGGTGCGGCAGCAGGAGACGGTGCCCGACGAGGTGGTGCGGCGGGCGGATCAGATCGAACTCGTCGACATGTCGCCGCAGGCGCTGCGCCGCCGGATGGCGCACGGGAACGTCTACCGGCCCGACAAGGTGGACGCGGCGCTGTCGAACTACTTCCGGCCGGGGAACCTGACCGCGCTGCGGGAGCTGGCCCTGCTGTGGGTGGCGGACCGGGTCGACGAGTATCTGAAGCAGTACCGCAGTGAGCACCGGGTCTCGAGGATCTGGGGCTCGCGGGAGCGGATCGTGGTCGGTCTGACGGGCGGTCCCGAGGGACGGACCCTGATCCGGCGGGCGGCGCGGCTGGCCGAGAAGGGCGCCGGCGGCGAGGTGCTCGCCGTGTACATAGCGCGCAGCGACGGGCTGACGGCGGCCTCGCCGAAGGAACTGGCGGTGCAGCGCACGCTCGTGGAGGACCTCGGCGGAACGTTCCACCATGTCGTCGGGGACGACATACCGGCCGGGTTGCTGGAGTTCGCGCGCGGGGTGAACGCCACGCAGATCGTGCTGGGTTCCTCGCGGCGCAAGGCCTGGCAGTACGTGTTCGGGCCGGGCGTCGGCGCGACCGTGGCCCGGGACTCCGGACCCGACCTGGACGTGCACATCGTGACGCACGACGAGGCGGGCAAGGGGCGGGGACTTCCCGTCGCCCGCGGCGCGCGGCTGGGACGGGCCAGGATCATCTGGGGCTGGGCCGTGGGCCTCGCCGGTCCGGCGATCCTCGCGGTGGTGCTGAACGCCGTCGACCTCGGCCTCGCCAACAACGTGCTGCTGTTCCTGGCGATGACGGTGGCGGCGGCGCTGCTCGGCGGGCTGTTCCCGGCCCTCGCCGCGGCGGCCCTCGGATCGTTTCTGCTGAACTATTTCTTCACTCCGCCCCTGCACCGGCTGACCATCTCCGACCCCCGGAACATCGTCGCGTTGGTGATCTTCGTGGCGGTCGCGGTGTCGGTGGCCTCCGTGGTGGACCTCGCGGCACGGCGCACCCACCAGGCGGCCCGGCTGCGGGCGGAGTCGGAGATCCTGTCCTTCCTCGCGGGCAACGTGCTGCGCGGCGAGACCAGCCTGGAGGCCCTGCTGGAGCGGGTGCGCGAGACCTTCGGGATGGAGTCGGCCGCGCTGCTGGAGCGCGAGAGCGACGTCGAGCCGTGGACCTGCGTGGGCCGGGTCGGCGTCGGCGGGCCGCCGGCACGGCCGGAGGACGCGGACGTGGACATGCCGGTCGGGGACCACCTGGCGCTGGCGCTGACCGGGCGAGTGCTCCCGGCCGAGGACCGCCGGGTGCTGGCCGCGTTCGCCGCCCAGGCCGTGGTCGTGCTGGACCGCCGCCGGCTCCAGCAGGAGGCCGAGCAGGCCCGTGCGCTGGCCGAGGGCAACCGGATCCGCACGGCGCTGCTGGCCGCCGTCAGCCACGACCTGCGCACCCCCCTGGCCGGGATCAAGGCATCCGTCTCCAGCCTGCGCTCGGACGACGTGGCATGGTCCGAGGAGGACCGGGCGGAGCTGCTCGAAGGCATCGAGGCGGGCGCCGACCGGCTCGACCACCTGGTGGGCAACCTGCTCGACATGTCCCGCCTGCAGACCGGCACGGTCACGCCGATCGTCCGCGAGACCGACCTCGACGAGGTCGTGCCGATGGCGCTGGGCGGCGTACCCGAGGACAGCGTGACCCTGGACGTGCCGGAGACCCTGCCCATGGTCCGGGTCGACGCCGGGCTGCTGGAGCGGGCGGTGGCGAACGTCGTCGAGAACGCGGTCAAGTACAGCCCCGACGGCACGCCGGTGCTGGTCTCCGCCAGCGCGCTCGCCGACCGCGTGGAGGTGCGCGTCGTGGACCGGGGCCCCGGGGTCCCGGACGACGAGAAGGAACGCATCTTCGAGCCGTTCCAGCGCTTCGGCGACGCCCCGCGCGGCGCCGGGGTCGGCCTCGGCCTCGCGGTCGCCCGCGGCTTCACGGAGGCGATGGGCGGCACCCTGAACGCCGAGGACACACCCGGCGGCGGCCTCACCATGGTCCTCACCCTGCGCGCGGGGGCGCGTCCCGAGTCCCTCTCCGTACCCTCAGAAAGGCAGGCCTCATGGTGAGTTCCACTGGGGGTGCTCCCCAGCCCCCCAGAGTGCTCGTGGTCGACGACGAGCCCCAGATCGTGCGCGCGCTGGTGATCAACCTCAAGGCACGCAAGTACGAGGTCGACGCGGCCCACGACGGGGCGTCCGCCCTCCAGCTCGCCGCCGCCCGCCACCCCGACGTCGTGGTCCTCGACCTGGGGCTGCCCGACATGGACGGCGTCGAGGTGATCAAGGGACTGCGCGGCTGGACCCGGGTGCCGATCATCGTGCTGTCGGCGCGGCACTCCTCCGACGAGAAGGTCGAGGCGCTCGACGCCGGCGCGGACGACTACGTCACGAAGCCGTTCGGCATGGACGAGCTGCTCGCCCGGCTGCGGGCCGCCGTGCGGCGTGCCGAGCCCACCGGGGCCGGTGAGGACGAGGTGGTCGTGGAGACCGACGAGTTCACCGTCGACCTCGCCGCGAAGAAGGTCAACCGCGACGGCCGGGACGTGCGGCTGACGCCCACCGAGTGGCACCTGCTGGAGGTGCTGGTGCGCAACGCCGGCCGGCTGGTCAGCCAGAAGCAGCTGCTCCAGGAGGTGTGGGGGCCGTCGTACGGCACGGAGACGAACTATCTGCGGGTCTACATGGCACAGCTGCGGCGGAAGCTGGAGGCCGACCCGTCGCATCCGAGGCACTTCATCACCGAGCCCGGGATGGGCTACCGCTTCGAGAAATGAGTCGGAGCGCGCGTCGCGGCACGATCCCGGCACGAGTCGGGACCGTGCGGTCGGTTCGGGCGGTGGGACCGGGGTAGGTGACTGGGGGTACGTTGCTGTCAGTCACCCCGGTAGGCTTCAGACATGAGTGCTGTTCCTCGTTCCGACAAGCCGGTGGGCCGGTTCCGGCGCATGCTCGACCGGCTCTCCTCTTCGCAGGAGGACCTGGAGTCCGAGGAGCTGCGGGAGGACACCGAGACCGCGGGCTGTACGCGCATCGGCGACTGTCACGACCGGCAGATCGTCACCGTTACTGGTACCTTGCGCACGGTCACGCTGCGTCCGCGCGCGGGAGTCCCGGCCCTGGAGGCCGAGCTGTTCGACGGTTCCGCCGCACTGGACGTGGTGTGGCTCGGCCGGCGCTCCATCGTCGGAATAGAACCGGGACGCAAGCTGATCGCATCGGGCCGGATCTCGATGAGCCGGGGCCGCCGGGTGCTGTTCAACCCCAAGTACGAACTGAGACCCCTCGGACGGGAGTAGCCGGTGACGTCGCTCGACAAGCCGACTGAACACACCGAAGACACGGAGCACGAAGCCAGGGCAGTGACGGAGGCCGCGCTGTTCGAGGCCTTCGGCGGCGTGCGAGGCATGGTCGAGACGGTGCTGCCGGGCCTCCTCTTCGTGACCATCTTCACGATCAACAAGGACCTGCACCTGTCGGCGCTGGCCGCCCTCGGTGTGTCCGTGCTGCTCGTGGTGGTCCGCCTGGCGACGAGGGACACCGTCAAGCACGCCTTCAGCGGTGTCTTCGGCGTGGCCTTCGGCGTCGTCTTCGCGATGATGACCGGCAACGCCAAGGACTTCTACCTGCCCGGCATGCTGTACACGCTGGGCCTGGCGCTCGCGTACATCATCACGACGCTGGCCGGTGTGCCGCTGATCGGGCTGATGCTCGGCCCGGTCTTCAAGGAGAACCTCTCCTGGCGCACCCGGAACCCGGGCCGCAAGAAGGCGTACGCCAAGGCCAGCTGGGCGTGGGGTCTGATCCTGCTCGCCAAGTGCGCGATCCTCTTCCCGCTGTACTGGTGGGCCGACACCACGCAGCTCGGCTGGGTGCTGGTCGCGCTGAAGATCCCGCCCTTCCTGCTGGCGGTATGGCTGACCTGGGTCTTCCTGGCGAAGGCGCCGCCGCCCATCGATGTCTTCGCCGAGATGGAGGCGGAGGAGAAGCGCCGTGAGGCGGAGGAGGAGCGGCGCGGGGCCGAGGCACGGTCCGGCGAGTAGGCCTCCGGCGGTAGCCGGGATTGCAAGGATCTCCGTACGAGTGGCTCTCCGTGCGAGTGGCTCTCTGTACGAGTGGCTTTCTGTACGCGTGAGGGCGCCCCGCGAGTCGCGGGGCGCCCTCGTCGCCGTTGTGGGCCGGGCGGCTAGTCCAGCGGGGGTTCGCGGCGGACCGACAGCAGGTCCTCCAACTGCTCCTCACGGGCCTGTGCGGCCACGAAGAGCAGTTCGTCGCCCGCTTCCAGGGAGTCCTCCCGGGAAGGGGTGAGGACGCGGGTGCCGCGGATGATGGTGACCAGCGACGTGTCCTCCGGCCACTCGACGTCGCCGACCTGGGTGCCGGCCAGGGCCGACTCCTCGGGCAGGGTCAGCTCGACGAGGTTGGCGTCGCCGTGGCTGAAGCGCAGCAGGCGGACCAGGTCGCCGACGCTGACCGCCTCCTCGACCAGGGCGGACATGAGGCGGGGCGTGGAGACGGCGACGTCGACTCCCCAGGACTCGTTGAACAGCCACTCGTTCTTGGGGTTGTTGACGCGGGCGACGACGCGCGGGACGCCGTACTCGGTCTTGGCGAGCAGGGAGACGACCAGGTTCACCTTGTCGTCGCCCGTCGCGGCGATCACGACGTTGCAGCGCTGGAGCGCCGCCTCGTCCAAGGACGTGATCTCGCAGGCGTCGGCGAGCAGCCACTCGGCCTGCGGGACGCGCTCGACCGAGATGGCGGTCGGCGCCTTGTCGACGAGCAGGACCTCGTGGCCGTTCTCCAGCAGCTCACCGGCGATCGACCGGCCGACCGCGCCGGCTCCGGCAATGGCGACGCGCATCAGTGACCGCCCTCCACTTCGGGTCCCTCGGCGAACGACGCCTCGACCTTCTCGACATCGTCGCTGCGCATCATCACGTGCACGAGGTCGCCCTCCTGCAGCACGGTCTGCGACGTGGGCAGTATGGCCTCGCCGAGCCGGGTCAGGAACGCCACGCGGACGCCCGTCTCCTCCTGCAGCTTGCTGATCTTGTGGCCGACCCAGGCGCTGGAGGCGTGCACCTCCGCGAGTTGGACGCCGCCGGTGGGATCGCGCCACAGCGGCTCGGAGCCGGACGGCAGCAGGCGGCGCAGCATCTGGTCCGCGGTCCAGCGGACCGTGGCGACCGTCGGGATGCCGAGGCGCTGGTAGACCTCGGCGCGGCGGGGGTCGTAGATACGGGCGGCGACGTTCTCGACACCGAACATCTCGCGGGCCACCCGGGCGGCGATGATGTTGGAGTTGTCGCCGCTGGAGACCGCGGCGAAGGCGCCGGCCTCCTCGATGCCGGCCTCGCGCAGGGTGTCCTGGTCGAAGCCGACGCCGGTGACCCTGCGGCCGCCGAACGAGGAGCCCAGTCGTCGGAAGGCGGTGGGGTCCTGGTCGATCACGGCGACCGTGTGCCCCTGTTGCTCCAGGGTCTGGGCGAGAGCGGAACCCACTCTGCCGCAGCCCATGATGACGATGTGCACGACCGTCCTTCCGAGGTCAGGGATGTTGACTTGGCTTGAAACAGGGTCTCAGACCGCCGACCAAGCTACACACGCGCGGTCCGCGGCGGGGACCCCTGTGCACGGTTCGCGCCGATCAGCGCCCTCTGATGCTCCAGACGCTGAGAACGGTGAGGATGCCGAGGACGACCAGCGAGGCGAGGGCACCGATGAGCTCTGCGGTCGCGGGCATGGGACCTCCGGGGGAGAGGGGCAGCGGGAAGGCGCGCATGGAGGGGGTGCATTCGGGAAGACCGTACGAAAAGATGGTCGAAACGGTCGTACGGAAAGGGTTTTGTCATATAGACATGCGGGTGGTCTCGTCGGCCGGATCCGTGCCCTGACCTGCCGGGTATTTCACCCGTGGGGCAGATGCGGGGAGGCCGGTAGGCGGCCCCCTGTTCGAAGGCTTACGATCCTCTGTTGTGTCCAAACTGACCGACGTGCCCAAACGGATCCTGATCGGGCGCGCACTGCGCAGTGATCGGCTGGGCGAAACGCTCCTGCCGAAGCGCGTCGCACTCCCCGTCTTCGCTTCCGACCCGCTCTCCTCCGTGGCCTACGCGCCAGGCGAGGTGCTGCTCGTCCTGTCCATCGCGGGTTTGTCGGCCTACCACTTCAGTCCCTGGATCGCCGCCGCGGTCGTCGTACTGATGTTCACGGTCGTGGCCTCCTACCGGCAGAACGTCCACGCCTACCCGAGCGGTGGCGGTGACTACGAGGTCGCGACCACCAACCTCGGCCCCAAGGCCGGTCTCACCGTCGCCAGCGCCCTGCTCGTCGACTACGTCCTGACCGTCGCCGTCTCCATCTCCTCCGGCATCGAGAACCTCGGCTCGGCCATCCCCTTCGTCGTCGAGCACAAGGTGTTCTGCGCCACGGCCGTGATCGTGCTGCTGACCCTGATGAACCTGCGGGGGGTCAAGGAGTCCGGCAAGCTCTTCGCGATTCCGACGTACGTCTTCGTCACGGGCGTGTTCATCATGATCGCCTGGGGCTCCTTCCGCGGTCTGGTGCTGGGCGACACGATGCGGGCCCCGACGGCCGACTTCGAGATCAAGCCCGAGCACCAGGGCCTCGCGGGCTTCGCGCTCGTCTTCCTGCTGCTGCGGGCCTTCTCCTCCGGCTGCGCCGCGCTCACCGGCGTGGAGGCGATCTCGAACGGCGTCCCCGCCTTTCGCAAGCCCAAGTCGCGCAACGCGGCCACCACGCTGGCGCTGATGGGCCTGCTGGCCGTCACCATGTTCTGCGGCATCATCGGCCTCGCCATGGCCTCCAACGTGCGGATGGCCGAGAACCCGTCCCACGACCTGCTCGTCAACGGCGTGCCGGTCGGCTCCGACTACGTCCAGAACCCGGTGATCTCGCAGGTCGCCGAGGCCGTGTTCGGCAAGGGCAGCTTCCTGTTCATCGTGCTCGCCGCGGCCACCGCGCTGGTGCTGTTCCTGGCGGCGAACACGGCGTACAACGGCTTCCCGGTGCTCGGCTCGATCCTCGCCCAGGACCGTTACCTGCCGCGCCAGCTGCACACGCGCGGTGACCGTCTCGCCTTCTCCAACGGCATCGTGCTGCTGGCCGGCGCCGCCGCGCTGCTGGTCTGGGTCTACGGCGCCGACTCCACGCGTCTGATCCAGCTGTACATCGTCGGGGTGTTCGTCTCCTTCACGCTCAGCCAGATCGGCATGGTCCGGCACTGGAACCGCCACCTGGCCACCGAGACCGACCTCGCCAAGCGCCGTCACATGGTCCGCTCCCGGGCGATCAACACCTTCGGCGCCTTCTTCACAGGACTGGTCCTGGTCGTCGTCCTGGTCACCAAGTTCACCCACGGCGCCTGGGTCGCGCTGCTCGGCATGGTGATCTTCTACGCGACCATGACCGCGATCCGCCGCCACTACGACCACGTGGCCAAGGAACTCGCCGCCCCCGACGGTCCCAGCGACGACAGCGTCCGGCCGGCGCGGATCCACTCCGTGGTGCTGATCTCCAAGATCCACCGTCCGGCGCTGCGGGCCCTGGCCTACGCCAAGCTGCTGCGCGCGGACACCTTGGAGGCGCTCAGCGTCAACGTCGACCCGGCGGACACCAAGGCGCTGCGCGACGAGTGGGAACGGCGGGGCATCACCGTGCCGCTGAAGGTGCTGGACTCGCCGTACCGCGAGGTCACACGGCCCGTCATCGAGTACGTGAAGAGCCTGCGGCGGGAGTCGCCGAGGGACGTGGTCTCCGTGATCATTCCCGAGTACGTGGTCGGACACTGGTACGAGCACCTGCTGCACAACCAGAGCGCGCTGCGGCTGAAGGGCCGGCTGCTGTTCACGCCGGGTGTGATGGTGACGTCGGTGCCCTACCAGCTGGAGTCCTCGGAGGTCGCGAAGAAGCGGGCCGGCAAGCGCCAGGACTGGAACGCGCCGGGTGCGGTGCGGCGGGGACCGGCGCAGGACCACAGCAAGGAGCAGGCGAAGGAGCCCAGCGGCAGGGAGTGAGCTCGGCTTCTTCGGTGGCGAGCGGTTCGTTCAGCGGGGCTGTGGGCGGGCGTCGGTGCCGGGGTCGTGTCGGATTCGGTGTCTTCGGGAGCACGTAGACTGGTGGGCTGTTGTCCGGTCGTACCCCCTCTCGCATCTGGAGCGCCCCCGCCATGCAGGCAGAACCGAAGAAACCGCAGGTGGGGTCGCTCGTCGGCGAGGAGTACGAGGTCGAGGTCGGCCCCGTCGCCCACGGCGGGCACTGCATCGCCCGCACCGAGGCGGGGCAGGTGCTGTTCGTCCGGCACGCGCTGCCCGGGGAGCGGGTCGTCGCCCGGGTGACCGAGGGCGAGGAGGGTGCGCGGTTCCTGCGGGCGGACGCGGTGGAGGTGCTCACGGCGTCCAAGGACCGGATCGAGGCGCCCTGCCCGTACGCCGGCCCCGGCCGGTGCGGCGGTTGCGACTGGCAGCACGCCAAGCCGGGAGCGCAGCGGCGGCTGAAGGGCGAGGTCGTCGCCGAGCAGTTGCAGCGGCTCGCCGGACTCACGCCGGAGGAGGCGGGCTGGGACGGCACGGTGCTGCCGGCCGAGGGCGACAAGCTGCCGGCCGGTCAGGTGCCGCAGTGGCGGACGCGCGTGCAGTACGCGGTGGACGCCACGGGGCTCGCCGGTCTGCGCCGGCACCGCTCGCACGAGGTGGAGCCGATCGACCACTGCATGATCGCGGCCGAGGGGGTCAGCGAGCTGGGTGTCGAGAAGCGTGAGTGGCCCGGGATGGCGTCGATCGAGGCGATCGCCGCGACGGGGTCGCAGGACCGGCAGGTGATCCTGACGCCACGACCGGGGGCACGGCTGCCGATCGTGGAGCTGGACCGGCCGGTGTCGGTGATGCGGGTCGAGGAGAAGGACGGCGGCGTGCACCGCGTCCACGGCCGGCCCTTCGTCCGGGAGCGGGCGGACGACCGCACGTACCGGGTGGGTTCGGGCGGCTTCTGGCAGGTGCACCCCAAGGCCGCGGACACCCTGGTCAAGGCCGTCATGCAGGGACTGCTGCCCCGCAAGGGCGACATGGCGCTCGACCTGTACTGCGGGGTCGGCCTGTTCGCCGGTGCGCTCGCCGACCGGGTGGGCGACAAGGGCGCCGTCCTCGGCATCGAGTCCGGCAAGCGGGCGGTGGAGGACGCGCGGCACAACCTCGCGGACTTCGACCGCGTGCGGATCGAGCAGGGCAAGGTCGAGTCCGTCCTGCCGCGCACGGGCATCACGGAGGTCGACCTCATCGTCCTGGACCCGCCGCGCGCCGGCGCGGGACGCAGGACGGTGGAACATCTGACGTCCCTCGGGGCACGGCGCATCGCATACGTGGCATGCGATCCGGCGGCGCTGGCCCGGGACATCGGGTACTTCCGGGACGGGGGGTACCGGGTGCGGACGCTGCGGGCGTTCGATCTGTTCCCGATGACGCATCATGTGGAGTGCGTGGCGATTCTGGAGCCGGCGGCCAAGGGCTGACCCACGCACATGTCCGCGGCCGGGCGCTCGTCCGGGATCGGTACAGGCTCGATGCCGGCCGCAGCGCGGTCCATCCCGGCGCGATGCCGGCGGAGCGTGGACGATGCTGTGCGCATGGAGTACGTGTCCAGAGTGCCGCGACCGCCGCTGGACGGGCTGATCGACGACCTCTACTACCTGGAGGGTGCGTCGCCGTACGCCCGGCTGACGCTGCCGCCGATGCCGTCGGCGCTGCTCATCGTCAACCTCGGGGCGCAGTTCCGCATCCGCGGCGGCACCGACATCGAGACGGCCGGGTACGCCGACGGGTGCGTGGTCACCATGCCCACCCGCGCGCTGGAGTTCGGCTACCCACTGCGGACCCGGTCCGTCGGCGTGCACTTCAAGCCGTGGGGGCTGGCGCCGTTCCTGCCGATGCCCGCGGCCGAGCTGTGCGACCGGCCGGTGACGCTGGAGCAGGTGTGGGGCCGGCCCGCCGTCGCTGAGCTGCGAGACCGGCTGGCCACGGCGGACGGACCGCACGAGATGCTGACGCTGCTGGAGGAGGAGCTGATGCGACGGCTGTGCGAGACCGACGGTCTGGGGCTGGTCCGCCACACCAGCGGCGTCATCGCGGCGACCAGCGGGTCGGTGGCGATCGGCGAACTGAGCGTGGCAGCCGGTGTCAGCAGCACTCATCTGGCACACCGGTTCAAGGAGCTCATCGGCGTCACGCCGAAGCGGCTGGCCCGCACGTACCGCTTCGCCGCCACCGTGTTGTCGATCGACCCAGCCGGGCCGATCGACTGGGGCGATCTCGCCAGTGGCGCCGGCTACTTCGACCAGGCCCACTTCGGCCACGAGTTCCGGGCGTTCACCGGGCTCACGCCCACCCGGTACGTCGAGGTCCGGCGGCGGTTCCTGCGCGAACACCCCGGCCACGTGCTGGACAGCTGGCCGCTGCCGGCCGATTGATTTCTTACAAGAGCGACAGCTGACGACACGCTAATTTGGGGCACCCCAGAGCGGAGGAGGGCCCCGTGGGCAAGGTGGTCATGTACAGCTCGGTGTCGTTGGACGGCTTCGTCGCGGACGAGAGCGACCAGCCCGGACCGCTGTTCGACTGGCTGTCCGGCGGCGACGTTCCGTTGGACGAGAGCGGCGTCTTGAAGGTGTCGCAGACGTCCTACGACTACATCCGGCCGTACTGGGACCAGATCGGGGTGACGGTGGTCGGCCGCCACGTCTTCGACCTGACGGACGGCTGGGAAGGGAAGCCCCCGAGCGGGATCGACCACGTGGTCGTCGTGACGCATCGGCCGGAGCCCGAGGGCTGGGACCCCGAGGCGCCGTTCCACTTCGTCGACGGCGTCGAGGCGGCCGTGGCCAAGGCGCAGGAGCTCGCGGGTGATCGCGTGGTCGAGGTCGCCGCCGGCGACGTCGGTGGCCAGGTGCTCGCCGCGGGTCTGGTCGACGAGGTGCGCATGGACGTCGTACCCGTGGTGTTCGGGTCCGGCAAGCGCTACTTCGGGTCGGTCGACGCGCAACACCTGTTGGAGGATCCCGACGTGGTGATTCAGGGCAACCGGGTGCTCCACTTGCGCTTTCGGGTCCGCCGTTGACGATCTGAGCGCCTCAAGATCACTTTTTGCCGGTTTCCGCCCAGGCCGGTCCACGAAGCGACAGCCTGCAGGTGACGGTATCCCGGGGTCTTTTTGGAGGTGCCGGTCATCGGCTGGCGCGGATCCTCACGGTGAGGACGGGCGAGGCCGGTGACGGCCGGCTCTGTCCGATGTCGGCGGGGTTGACCACCCGGCGCCGATCCGGACGTGCTCTCCACCACGGTGTGGGCGCTCGTCCACGGCCTGGCGTTCCTGCATCTCGACGGCAAGCTCGACGCCTCCAGCTCCGAGGCGGTCGCCGACCGGTGCGCGCCACGGTCCGCGCGCTGTTCGCCGTTCCGGCGGCGACGTCTCCTGCCGGGACGGCCGTGCCGGGTGAACGGGCACAGGCGTAGCGGATCGCGCGAAGGCGTGGTCCCCCGGCGGTGCTACTCCTCGTGCCGATGCCGGAGGCGGCGGGGGAGGCGGGCGGCGAGGAAGTCGACGATCCGGCTGACCCGCCGCGGGATGTGCGCGTCGTCCTCGATCAGCGCGTAGATGTCCGCCGCCGGCGTGGGCACCCCGGGAAGCACCTGGACGAGTTCGCCGCGCTCCAGATGCGGTCCCACGTGCCACTCCGAGCGCATGACGATGCCCCGGCCCTCCAGCGCCCAACCGGTCACCACGTCACCGTCGTTGCTGGAGAGGCTGCCGTGGACGCGGATGTGCCGCGTTCCGGTGGTGTCCCCGAACCGCCAGAGGGCGTAGTCGCTCTCGTTCTCGCGCAGCACGATGCAGTCGTGCTCGGCGAGGTCCTCGACGGTGGCCGGCGTGCCGTGCCTGGCGAGGTAGGACGGCGCCGCGCAGGGCACCCGGCGGTTCTCGGCGAGGCGGCGCATACGCAGTGACGAGTCCGACGGGGCCCCCACGTGCACGGCCACGTCGAACTCGCGCCGGTGGGGCCGCAGCGGCAGGTCCGAGGTCTGGAGCCGGACGTGGAGGTCCGGGTGGGCCTCCGCGAACTCGCCGAGCAGCGGGGCGATGTGGGCCCGCCCGAGCCCGAGCGTGGCCTCGACGGTCAGCGAGCCGCGCAGCCCTCCCGACCGGTCGGTGAGCGAGTCCTCCAGCTCCCGCACCTGGTCGAGGATGGTCGACACCCGTGCCGCGTACAGCTCGCCCTCCGACGTCAGCACCAGGCGGCGGGCGCCGCGCTGCACGAGCCGCACGTCGAGCCGGCGCTCCAGCGCGCTGAGGCGCTTGCTGACGACGGGCAGGGAGCAGCCCAGTTCCCGCGACGCGGCCGTGAGGGTCTCGCTCGACGCGACGACCTGGAAGAACTCCAGGTCGTCCAGAGGAGAGCGGCCGGCGCCCGGCCGCCCGGGACGACGGAGGCTTTCCACGACGGAAAGCCTACCTTGCCGGTCGGCGCCTTGTTGCGGGCATCGCGGCTGGCCAGGGTGGTTGGCAGGGCGCAACGGGGCCCGCGCGTCGTGGCCGGCGCGCGGCCCCGGTGGCCGCGTCCACCGTGACCTTGCCGAGGAGTGAGTCTCGTGTCGCAGAGTTATCGCATCGCAGCGATCCCGGGCGACGGGATCGGCCACGAGGTCGTACCGGAGGGCCTCAGGAGCCTCCGGGCGGCCGCCGACGCGTACGGATTCACCCTCGACGTCACCGAGTTCGACTTCGCCGGCGCCGACTACTGGAAGCGCCACGGGACCATGCTCCCCGAGAACTGGCGTGACATCCTCGGCGGCTTCGACGCGCTCTATTTCGGCGCGGTCGGATGGCCCGAGGTCGTCCCGGACCACGTCTCGCTGTGGGGCAGCCTGCTGCAGTTCCGGCGTGGCTTCGACCAGTACGTCAACCTGCGCCCCGTCCGGCAGTTGCGCGGCGTCCGTAGCCCCCTGCGCGATCACGGCCCCGGCGACATCGACTTCTACGTGGTGCGCGAGAACACCGAGGGCGAGTACTCCAGCATCGGCGGCCGGATCTTCGAGGGCACCGACCGCGAGACGGTCCTCCAGGAGACCGTCATGACCCGCGTCGGCGTCGACCGCGTTCTGCGCTACGCCTTCGAACTCGCCGCCGGCCGCCCCCGCAGGCACCTCACCTGGGCGACCAAGAGCAACGGCATCTCGATCTCCATGCCCTACTGGGACGAGCGGGCCACCGCGATGGCCGAGCGGTATCCGCACGTGACCGCGGACAAGGACCACATCGACATCCTGGCCGCCAAGTTCGTGCTCCAGCCCGACCGGTACGACGTGGTCGTCGCCAGCAACCTCTTCGGCGACATCCTCTCCGACCTCGGTCCCGCCTGCACCGGCACCATCGGCATCGCCCCCAGCGCCAACATCAACCCCGAACGCACCTACCCCAGTCTGTTCGAACCGGTGCACGGTTCGGCGCCGGACATCGCGGGCCGCGGCATCGCCAACCCCGTCGGCCAGATCTGGAGCGGCGCGATGATGCTCGACCACCTCGGCGAGACGCGGGCCGCGGCCGCCGTCGTCGCGGCCGTCGAGACCGTCCTCGACGAGCAGCCCGGCGTGCTCACCCCCGACCTCGGTGGCACGGGCACCACCGCCGGACTCGGCAAGGCCGTCGCCGCCGAGATCACGGCGGGCGCGAGCCGGGCCACCGACCGGCCGGCCGGAAGGGCCGCGGCCACGCCATGACCTCGGCAGTACGCCATGTCCGTGGCGGTACGCCATGACCATGGCAGTCGCCGACCGACCGGCGACCGCCTCGCCACCGGGCCACGCGGCGATCGTCGTACGGCCCGTGCCGACGAGGCGGCATCCGTCGGCGCGTGGGCCCTCGCAGCGGCTGGCACCGCGTCCCCCGCCGTCGTCGTCCAGGCGCGGTCGTCGCCGCCCCGGCCCTCCCGCCGCCCGCGCGCCCGGTCGGCTCCCTCGGTGCCGACCGGCCCGCGGAGGTCGCCGGCGACCTGCCCCACGTACTCGCAGTGAACGCCCGCAAGTCCGCACCCCGCACCTCATCCGACAGCCGCCGGCCCGGCGGCGGCGCGAAGGGACGACCCGCATGACGACGACGTCGGCAGGGCAGCGCTCACGTACCCGCACCATCACCTTCCTCGTCGCGCTCGCGGTCTTCGCGCAGGAGTCGACCTGGAACTTCTACGAGTCCCAGGTCCCGCCCCTCCTGCGGGAGCACGTCGGCAGCGCGGCCGTCGTGGGGGTGCTGATGGGCATGGACAATCTGCTGGGCATCTTCATCCAGCCCTGGATCGGCAACCGTTCGGACCGCACCCGCACCGCCTGGGGCCGCCGTATCCCGTATCTGGTCGTCGGCATGCCGATCGCCGCCGCGCTGTTCGTGACCATCCCGCACACCGCGGCGTCCCTGCCGCTGCTGATCGCGGTGATGTTCACCTACGCGCTGGTCGCCAACACCTTCAAACCCGTCGCCGAGGCCCTGGTGCCCGACTTCATCGCGCCCGAGCGGCGCAGCCGTGCCAACGCGGCCGTCAAGATCGCGTCGAGTCTGACCGCCATCGTCGCCGCCCTGATCAGCATCTTCCTCGTCGACGACCATCTGCACATCGCCTTCGCGATCCCCGCCGCCATCATGCTGGTGTCGATCGTGGTGCTCGGCGTCACCGTCCGGGACAGCCGGTCCCCGGCCTACCAGGAGGTGGTCGCCGAGACGCGCGAAGAGCCTCCAGGCAGCCGGGCCCCACGGGTTCGCGACACCTTCGTCGAGATCGTCAAGGACCGGGATCGCAGCAGGCTGCTCCTGCTCGCCGCGATCCTCGTCTTCGGGAGCGCCTGGGCCGCCTCGCGGTCCCTGGTCACCCCGTACGGCATGGAGGCACTCGACCTGTCCCGTGGCGACGCGGGCGGTCTCACCCTTCCCAGCGGCGTCGCCTTCATCGTGGCCGCCTACCCGGCGGCGATGCTCGCCGAGCGCTACGGACGGCTGCGCGCCATGGCGGTCGGCATGTCCGTCTTCGCCGGTGCCATGCTGCTGGGGACCCTCGTGCAGACGCCGGCGGCCGTCGTCGTCGCCCTGTGCGTGGCCGCCGCCGGTGCGAGCAGCTTCCTGGTCAACGCGGTCGTGGTCCTGTGGAACCTCGCGCCGTCGGCGAGGGTCTTCGGGACGTACGCGGGTCTGTACACCGTCAGTTGGGCGGGCGGCGGCTTCCTCGGACCGGCCGTGATCGGGGGGATGGTCGACCTCAACGGCTGGTCCCTGATGCTCGTCGACATCGCCGTCGTCGCCGTGCTGGCCATCGTCCTCATCAGCCGGATCGGCCTGATGCGGCGGCGCACCGCCCTCTCCCCCGCGAAGTGACGGGCCGCCACGCAGCGGCACAGCCAGAAACGAGGACCGCGTGCCCCACATCCTGATCACCACGGACTATCTGCGCCCCGGCGACGAGGTCGACACCCACCTCCGCTCCCTCGGCCACACCACCGTCCACGCGCCCCTGGTCGGCCGGCGCGACCCCGAGGAACTCATCGCCGCACTGGACGGCGTCGACGCCGCCCTCGTCGCGAACGAGCCGCTCACCGCCGACGTCCTCGCTCGCGCGCCCCGACTGCGCGTGGTCGTGCGGACCGGTGTCGGCCACGACTCCATCGACATCGCCGCCGCGGGCCGGCGCGGGATCACGGTGAGCAACCTGCCCGGCGTCAATGCCAACGCCGTCGCCGAGTACACCCTCGGCCTGCTGCTGTCCGGCGCACGGCGCCTCGTGCAGAGCGCGACCGCCGTCGCCGCCGGCCACTGGCCCCGGGAGGACGGCCGCGAACTGCGGGGTGCCCTCCTCGGCCTGCTCGGGTACGGCGCGGCGGCACGCGCCGTCGTACCGCTGGCGCAGGCGTTCGGGATGCGGGTGCTGTGCACCACGGGCGTCCCCGAGGACCTGCGGACCGATCCGACGGTCACCTTCGTCACGCTGGAGGAACTTCTGCGCTCCTGCGACTACCTCTCCGTGCACACCGCGCTGACCGACCGGACCCGTGGCCTCCTGGACGCCGCCGCCTTCCGCCGGATGAAACCCACGGCGATCCTGGTCAACACGGCCCGCGGTGGCGTCGTGGACGAGGCCGACCTCGCCGCGGCGGTACGCGCGGGGGAGATCGCCGGGGCGGCGCTCGACGTGGTGTGCGAAGAACCGCTGCCCGCCGACAGCCCGTTGCGCGGCGTCGACGGCATCGTCGTCCACTCCCATCTGGCGGGCCAGACCGCCGAGGCCCGCGCGGCCACCGGAAGGGCAGGAGCCGCCGAACTGGTGGCGGCACTCGCCGGGCGACCCCGCCACGCGGTGAACGCCCACCTCCTGCCGGGCGCCGGCCGCAGCGCGTGAGCACGTCGGCCGCGTACCCCTGGAATCCGTACCCCTGAAAACCCGTACCCCTGAAACCCGTACCCCTGGAAGGGAAGAGGAACAAGAAGATGGACAAGGAACAACCCGTGCGGTCCGTCCGGGTCCTGGCGCCCACCGGCATGCTGGGCGCCGGGTTCCCCGAGGCGACCGTCGAGCGGGGCGTCCGACTCGGCGCCGACGTCATCTCCGTCGACGCGGGAAGCACCGACTCCGGGCCGTACTACCTCGGCGCGTCCCGCCCCAAGACCACCCGCGCCGCCGTCGCGCGCGACCTGCGCATCCTGTTGAAGGCCGCCGCGGGCGCCGGCATCCCGCTGATCGTCGGCTCGTGCGGGACCAGCGGCACCGACAGCGGCGTGGACTGGATCGCGGGCATCGTCGCCGAGATCCAGCACGACGAGGGCCTGGACCTGCCGGTGGCCCGCATCTACAGCGAGCAGAACGCCGAGGACCTCAAGAGGCGCCTGGCGGCGGGACGCATCCGTCCGCTGCGCCCCGCCGCCGAATTGCAGCCGGAGACCCTGGACAGCTGCACCCGCATCGTCGGCGTGATGGGGCACGAACCGATCGTCGCCGCCCTGGAGGCCGGTGCCCGCGTCGTGCTCGCCGGCCGGGCCACGGACACCGCCATCGCCGCCGCCTATCCTCTGATGAAGGGCATGCCGGCCGGCCCCACCTGGCACGCCTCGAAAATCATCGAGTGCGGTGGGCAGTGCACCACCGACCCGCGCCTGGGAGGAGTGCTGGCCACCATCGACGCGGGCGGCTTCACGGTCGAGCCGCTGGACCCCGCGGCGGCCTGCACCCCGATCCTGGTCGCCGCCCACATGCTGTACGAGACCGCGAACCCCTTCGAGATGCGCGAGCCCGACGGGACGCTGGACGTCCGGGAGGCCACGTACACCGCGCTGGACGACGTCACCGTCCGGGTCGAGGGCTCGCGGTTCCATGTCGCCGACCAGCACACCGTCAAGCTGGAGGGCGCCCGGACAACCGGGTACGAGACCATGTCGTTCACCGCGATCCGCGACCCCCACATCCTCGCGCGCATCGACGACTGGGCCGCGCTGCTGAGGACGACGCTCAGGGAACGGGTGGAGCAGACGATCGGCCTGAGCGAGGACAAGTACGCGTTCGACGTCCGCCTCTACGGCCACAACGCCGTCCTCGGCGACCTCGAACCGGCGACGGGCGTGCCGCGCGAGGTCGGCGTGATGCTTCTGGTTCGCGCCCCCGACCAGGCCACCGCCACCGCCGTGGCGAAGATCGCCAACCCCCTGATGCTGCACCTGCCGACGCCCGACATGCACCACCTGCCGAGCCTCGCGTTCGCCACCTCGCCCGCCGAGACCGAGCGCGGTCCGGCGTACGAGTTCGTCCTCAACCACGCCGTCGACACCACCGGACCCACCGACCTGTTCCGCATCGAGTACGAAGAGGCCCCCGCGTCATGACCGACACCACCGCGACCACCCTCGCCGATCTGGCCCTGGAGATCCGCTCGAAGAACGCCGGCCCCTTCTGGGTCACGATGGAACTCTTCCTGCGCGACGCGGACGCCTACCGGGTCGCCGCCGACGAGACGTTCCTGGACGAGCGGGTCGTCGCCCGGCTCTACGGAGTCGACGAGAGCGAGATCCAGATGTTCCGCATCCCCTCGCTGAACGTCGTGAAGATCTCCTTCCCCCGGCCGGTGAGCCAGGCGTCGCTGTTCGACCGCGACATCCACTCGGGTCAGCACCATGTGCCGCTGGCGATGCTGCCCGTGCCGGTGGCCCGGTAGGAGGGCGGGCCCGGCGACAATGGCCGGCGTGAGCGCTGACAGGTCTCGCGAGACGACCCCCGACGGGCATCACGTGGTCATCGGGGGTCGGCGATGGCGGGCCACCGATCCGTCCGTTCCCGAGGAGACGGCGGCCCGGCTCCGTCACCACCTCATGGCGGCCCGCCGTGCGGTGCGGGCGGCCTTGGCGGCGGGCGACGCGGAGGCCGAACGAGCGGCACGCGCACGCGTCGACGGTGCGAAAGTGGCGCTGGGCGAACGCGGTACGCCGTGGTGGGAGCAGTCCGAGGCCGTGCGCCGCCGGCGATGGGAGCGGGGGCTGGCCGCGCTGGACGACGACACGACGTCGTGAGGCGTGGCGGCTGTCGCAACTGCCCCCGCACCCTCACCGGTTCAGCCACCCCCGCAGCACCCTGCTGACCGCCGGCATCGCCGCGTACGTCATCAGGACGTTGAAGATGCAGGCGACGACGGCGCTGCTGACGACGACGGGCAGGGCGGTGAGGTGGGGGACGAGGAAGTAGCTGCCGAGCAGGGAGATCGGGTAGATCGCGAGGGTCGCGCTGATCGCCATCTTCCAGCGCGGCGGCGCCGGGCGGGTCGAGCCGGGCTCGGCGAACCAGGTCTCCATGCCGGTGAGTTCGCGGCGTGCGATCTCCGTGTGGTGATGGCCCTCGCAGTGCGCGAACCAGGCTGCCCGCTCCGGCGACTCCTGCCAGGTCCGGCAGGCCCGGGCGTCGCGGAAGCGGTGGACCAGGAACCACGGGGCGTCGCCGCCGGAGGATCGGAAGAGTCCGTACCCGAGATGGCCCTCGAAGCGGGCCGCGCAGTCGAGGATGCCTTTGGCCCACTTCTCGAACGCGGCCTCGTGTCCGGGCTCCACCCGGCGGGCTATCAGCAGCGTCACCTCGCCGGCGTCGGCGGGGACGGTGGCGTGCTCAAGGCTCACCGCAGTCACTCGTTCTCCTCGTGATCACGCCGCGCCGCCCCCAAGATACACAGCGGGGGCGGCGCGTCACGGTGCGGATGTCGGTGCGCGGACACCGTGAGGGGGTCACGGCAGTGGGCGCGCGTGCGGACGCGCGCCCACCGTTGCGCTCCCGCCGGCCGAGCAACCCGTTCATCCTGGTGATCTCCTCAGCCTGCGCCGTGACGACATCACGGGCCGGCTTCCACGCCGGGCCGAAAGCGCCGTCCTCGATCTCGCTCCGGGCCATCTCGACCGCGCCCGGTGGTGTTCGATGACCTCGCCCTCAGCCCCGATCCCTCGGCCCGCCGGACCCGCCCCCTCCGTGCCGCCGCCTCGCTGGCTCCGTGCCCCGTCGGACCGCGTCCGCGCTGTTCATGGTGTCGCAACCCGGCTCGCGTATCGTCGGGCCGAGTCGGGCGGCCCGTGGCCGGTATGAGGGAGTGGTCTTGAGCGAGACGTCGAACGGCGCCCGTACGCCGGACGAGCTGGACCGTCGGCTGGGCGTGCCGGACGCCGTGGTGATCGGGCTGGGCTCGATGATCGGCGCCGGGATCTTCGCCGCGCTCGCCCCCGCCGCGCAGGCCGCCGGCTCCGGGCTGCTGCTCGGTCTCGCGCTCGCCGCGGTGGTCGCCTACTGCAACGCCACCTCCTCGGCCCGGCTCGCCGCCCGCTACCCCGCCTCGGGCGGCACCTACGTCTACGGCCGGGAGCGGCTCGGCGACTTCTGGGGCTACCTGGCCGGCTGGGCCTTCGTGGTCGGCAAGACCGCCTCCTGCGCGGCGATGGCCCTGACCGTGGGCGCCTACGTCTGGCCCGGCCAGGCCCACGCGGTGGCCGTCGCGGCGGTCGTGGCGCTCACCGCCGTGAACTACGCCGGAGTGCAGAAGTCCGCCTGGCTGACCCGCGTGATCGTCGCCGTGGCGCTGGCGGTGCTCGCCGCGGTCGTGGTGGCCGCCCTCACCTCCGGCGCGGCCGACGCGGACCGACTCGCGCTCGGCGACGACGCGACGTTCGGCGGCGTACTGCAGGCGGCGGGCCTGCTGTTCTTCGCTTTCGCCGGGTACGCCCGGATCGCCACCCTCGGGGAGGAGGTCCGCGACCCGCGGCGGACGATCCCCCGGGCCGTCCCGCTCGCGCTCGGCATCACCCTGTGCGTCTACGCCGTGGTCGCCGTGGCGGCCCTGACCGTCCTCGGCCCGGCCGGCCTCGCGCGGGCGGCGGCCCCGTTGTCGGACGCCGCCCGGGCGGCCGGCGCGGACTGGCTGGCGCCGGTCGTCCGGGTCGGCGCCGCGGTCGCCGCGCTCGGCTCGCTGCTGGCCCTGATCCTCGGCGTCTCGCGCACCACCCTCGCGATGGCCCGCGACCGGCACCTTCCGCACGTCCTCGCCACGGTCCACCCGAGGTTCAAGGTGCCGCACCACGCCGAACTCGCCGTCGGGGCCGTGGTGGCGGTGGTCGCGGCGACGGCGGACGTACGCGGGGCCATCGGGTTCTCGTCGTTCGGCGTCCTCGCCTACTACGCCGTCGCCAACGCGTCGGCCTGGACCCTCGCCCCGGACGAGGGCCGTCCCCACCCCGCGATCCCCGTGGTCGGGCTGGCCGGCTGCCTCGTGCTGGCGTTCGCCCTGCCGCTCTCCTCGGTGATCTCCGGAGCCGCGGTGCTGGCCGTGGGCGCGGTGGCGTACGCGGTGCGCGCAGCCGTCCGGCAGCGCACCACCTGAGGAAACTCCCTTAGGCGCCGGGTTTCCGCGGCGTCCTGGCCCCGCCTCGCGGAATCGGGCATTCATTCGAGACCTTGACCACAGTTGCGCAGGTCGCCGTCGCTCGGGGTACCCGATACGAAACGGCAGCTCAGCCAACAGTTGCCGTTTGACAACTATGGCGTGAGGCAACAAAGTAACCGTGTGGTGACGGGGCACGGGGAAGGGTCGAGGATGTGTTCCGGTGAACGGAGGGCGCCCGGTGCCGGGCGTCGGCGCGACGGGGCGCGGCGGTCGTCCACGGATCGGCGGACTCAGGCGGTCCGGCCGCGCGGGATGCCGGCGTCCTCGTCGTGTATCCGCGCCGCGGCCGCGTCGCAGAACGCTTCCAGTCCCTGCACCAGCGCGATCCGGTGGGCCGCGGGCATCTGGTCCAGCACCGCCTGCAAGGCCCGTTCACGGCGCGTGCGCAGATCGGACAGGAAGGAACGTCCCCGGCCGCTGAGATACAGCCGTACCTCCCGCCGGTCCGTCGGGCTGACCACGCGCTCGACGAATCCGGCCGCCTGCAGCCGGTCGCACAGGCGGCTGGTGGACGGCGGGGTGGAGGCCAGCGAGTCGGCGAGGGTGCGCAGGTTGATGCCCTCGTGGTGTTCGAGGATGAGCATCACGCGCAGCTGGGAGGCGGACGCGGGCGCGGTGGAGGCCCGGCCCCACAGGACCTCCAGCAACTCCGCGGCCGTGGCCGTCACGCGCGCGGCGACCTCGTGCGGCTCGGGGCGGGGGCGGAAGGCAGTCACAGTCACACTCTCGCAGCTACTGGGATGTCCGTCAGCGTACTAGGCGCGGCAAGCGGCCGGAGATGCCCGTGAGGACCGGGGCGGGCGGCCCGGGCGGCTCCGGCGCCCGCGTGAGGACCGTACGCATTCGGCGAAGGATTGGTGTGTTGTGAACATCGTGAACAGATTCGTGGCCGCTGAGCGCGCGTTGCGCACGGCGGCACCCCATGAGTTGCTCGACGCCGTCCGGCGCGTACTGGTCGAGCAGTACACGGCGGAGTCCGTCGAGCTCTACATGGCCGACTACGGCCTGACGGTGCTGCAGCCGGTGTCCGTGCTGCCGCACACCCTGGAGCCGGTGTCGGTCCACGACAGCCCCGCGGGCCGGGCCTTCGGGGCGCAGGAGCCCTTCCTGGAGGATGTGCGCGACGGAGCCGTCCGCGTGCATCTGCCGGTCACCGTCCGCGGCGACCGGCTCGGCGTGCTGTCGGTGACGCTGTCGGACGGCGGCCAGGTCAAGGAGTGCCTGGGCGAACTGGCGGAGATCGCGGAGGTGCTCGGGCACGAGGTGGTCGTGGCCGAGCGGGACACCGACGTCTATCTCCAGGCCCGCCGCAGGGACCGGCTCACGCTCGCCGCCGAGATGCAGTGGCATCTGCTGCCCGGCCGCTCCTGCGCCCGCCGCGAGTACGAGCTGGGCGCCCAACTGGAGCCCGCCTACGCGATCTTCGGGGACAACTTCGACTGGTCCGCGACGGCCGACCGGCTGACGCTGTACGTCACCAACGGCATGGGCGAGGGCATAGAGGCCTCGCTGCTGACGAACCTCGCGATCAACGCGCTGCGCAACGCGCGGCGGGCCGGAATCCCCATCGCCGACCAGGCCGCGCTCGCCGACCAGGCGGTCTACGCCCATTACCGGGGCCGCAGCTATCTCTCCGTGCTGATGCTCGACTTCGAGCTCGCCACCGGCCGCGCCCGCGCGGTGGACGCCGGCTCCCCGCAGTTGCTGCGGATGCGCGACGGCACGGTCGAACGGATCACCTTCGAGGCCCAGCTCCCGCTCGGCATGTTCGAGGAGACCGACTACGTGGCGCAGGAGTTCCGGGCCGAGCCCGGCGACCGCCTCGTCTTCGTCAGCGACGGGGTCTACGACGTGGCCTCGCCGGGCGGGGAGGTGTACGGGGACGCCGCGCTCGCGCGCGCGATCCTGGCCACCCGCCTGCTTCCCGCGGCCGAGGTGCCGCGCGCCATACTCCGCGAGCTGACCGGCCACCGGGGCCGGCCGGCACCGGACGACGACGCCCTCGTGGTGTGTCTCGACTGGCACGGACGATGACCAAAGGCACACCGAGGCGCGGTCCGGGGTAGAGGGATCGCGTGTTGTTCGTCCCGCGCCGCCGGGGCTAATGTTTGTCATACGGCAATAAATGGCGGAGGCTGAGCCGCTCGCGAGGCCGCAGGAGCCTGTGGAGAAGGAGACGATGCAGGTGCAGGAGTACGACGCGGCGACCGAGTCGGCCGCGCGGCAGGTGGCCGCCTTCCTCGACCGTTCTCGGGAGCAGATCGCCCAGCGCTGGGCCGAAGCCGCCCTGTTCCGCACGGTCTTCACCGTCTCGCGCGACGAGGCGGTGGAGGCCGGCAAGGCCGTGGTCGACGCCCTGTCCACGGTCGCCGGGTCCGGCCGGCTGGAGGACATCGCGGCGCCCGGTTTCGAGGGCGTGCGCGACCAGTTGGGGCGGATGGCCTCCTCCCGGGCCCGTACCGGACTGACCCCGGCACAGATCGCCGACGAGGTCGCCGCGTTGCGTGAACCGGCGGTCCTGCTGCTGCGCGAGGGCTTCGCCGACCCGGCCGACCGGCACGCGGACGGCGCCGTCCTGGCGCTGACCGTGCTGATGGGTACGCTGCGGCTGGTGGTGATGGAGCGGGCGCTCAGCGCGGGCGAGGAACTGATCGAACGCCAGCGACAGCAACTGCTGGAAGTGGCCACCCCGGTGGTGAAGTTGTGGGAGGGGACCGTCGCCGTGCCGCTGATCGGCACCCTGGACAGCGCGCGCAGCCAGGTGGTGATGGAGAACCTGCTGGACGCGATCGTCGCCCAGCGCGCCCGCTTCGCCATCCTCGACATCACCGGTGTGCCAACCGTCGACTCGCTCGTCGCGCAGCACCTGATGAAGACGGTGGCCGCCGCCCGGCTCATGGGCGCCGAGTGCATCGTCTCCGGTATCCGCCCCGCCATCGCGCAGACCATCGTCCACCTCGGTATCGACCTCGGCTCGGTGCTCACCCGTGCCACCCTCGCCGACGCGCTGGCCCACGCCATCGCCCAGCAGGACGCCGAGGTCTCGGCCCGCGCGGCGGCGGGAGCGAGCCCGCGGTGAACGCCTTTCCCGACCCCGCGGCCCCGGTGCCCGTACTGACACTGGGGGACGTCCTGCTCGTCAGTCTCCAGGGCGAGTTGCACGACGGCATGGCCGAGCAGCTCCAGCAGGACATCGCACGGCGCATCGCGGACAGCGGGGTGGCCGGAGTGATCATCGACATCTCCGGCGTGGACATCGTGGACTCCTTCCTCGGCCGCATCCTCGCCGAGATCGCCTCCAGCGCCAGTCTGCTGGCCGCCCGTACGGTGCTGGCCGGCATGCGGCCCGCCGTGGCCATCACCCTGGTCGAACTGGGGCTCACGCTGCCCGGTCTGCACACCGCGCTGGACACCGAGCGCGCGCTCGAACTCCTCGGCCACGCGGCGGGCGGAGGGCACACATGACGTCGACCTCGCCCCAGGCCGCCACGACCACCCTGCCGATCGGCTCGGACGCCGACCTGGCCTGGGTGCGGCAGCAGGTGCGCCAGGTCGGGTCCGAACTCGGCTTCGGACTGGTGCAGTTGACCAAACTGGTCACGGCCGCCAGCGAGCTGGCCCGCAACACGCTGGTCCACGGCGGCGGAGGACATGTGGAGATCACCCCGCTGGACAACGGGCAGGAGCGCGGGCTGCGGCTGTCGTTCGTCGACGCCGGCCCCGGCATCCGGGACGTCGAGAGGGCCATGACCGACGGCTACACCACCGGCGGCGGCCTGGGCCTCGGCCTCAGCGGGGCCAAACGCCTCGTCCACGAACTCTCCATCGACACCGCGCCCGGCCGCGGCACCACCGTCACTGCCGTCGCCTGGGGCTCCGTGCTCCCCTCCGCCCGGCCGGGGTCCGTATGAGCAGGGTGTGGGACATCCCCGTGCACGACTCCACCCGGGTCCGGGACGTGCGGGTCGCCGCCGAGGCGGCCGGCGCGCGGGCCGGGCTGGACCCGCACCGCATCGCGGTGGCCTCGCTCGTGGCCACCGAACTCGCCACGAACCTCGTCAAGCACGCGGACGGCGGCCGCATCGTGATCAACCTCGTCGAACGCCCCACCGTGGACGCGCCCGTGCCCTCGGTGCAGCTCGTCTCCCTCGACCACGGTCCCGGCATCACCGACGTCGAGGCCGCGCTGCGCGACGGCCACACCACCGCCACCACCTCACTCGGCGCGGGCCTCGGCACGTGCCGGCGGATATCCAGTGACTTCGACCTCCACAGCATCCGCGGCCGGGGCACCGTGGCGATGGCCCGCATCGACCGGACGCCCCCGGCCCGGCACGCGGTGCCCGCGTCCGGCCCGCGCGTGGGCGGCGTCAACCTCCCCCTCGCGCAGGCCGATCACTCCGGCGACGCCTGGAGCTGGGTCCGCACCCCGACGCTGCTGACCCTGATGCTGGCCGACGGGCTCGGGCACGGCGACAAGGCCGCCCAGGCCTCCGGTGCCGCCGTCGAGGAGCTGCGCCGCTCTGAGCACCTGCCGCCGGTGGAGATCCTGCGGCACCTCAACACCGCGTTGCGGCCCACCCGGGGGGCCGCCATCGCCGTAGCGCAGCTGGACCTGGACACCGACCAGCTCCGCTTCGCCGGGATCGGCAACATCGGCGCCCGGCTGCACCACGGCGGCGACTGGCACGCCCTCGTCTCGCACCCCGGCATCGTCGGCTCGCACTTCCCGGCCACCGTCCCCGAGCAGCGACTGGCCTGGCGGCCGGACAGCCTGCTCGTCCTGCACAGCGACGGACTGCCCAGCCGCTGGACCCCGCCCGGCGACCCCGGCCTCCCGCATCACGACCCGGCGGTGGTGGCCGCCGCCATCCTGCGTGACGCCAGCAGTGCCGCCCGCCCCCTGCGCGACGACACCAGTGTGGCCGTACTGGCCCCCGACAGCCGGACCCGCGCCGATGACCGCCGCTCCTGACACCTGGACCATCAGCTCGGCGGCCGACGCCGCCCGGGCCCGCAGCGCCGTGGCCCGCCTCACGGAGCACGCCCCGGCCCTCGACCGCGCCCGCCTCCTGACCGACCTCACCGCCCAGCTGCGGCGCTGCCTCGACGAGGGCGGCGCCGAACTCGTCCTCAGCACCCGGCACACCGACCGGCTCCAGATCGACGTGCACCCCACCGGCCGGCCCACCCACCGGCTCACCCTCACCTGCCCCCAGCGCCCCGCCGGGAAGGGCCCCGAGGGCGCCGACCTCGCGGACGCGCTGCTCACCGCCGACGAGGACGCGGGCCGCCTGGTGGACCAACTCGACGGCGTCCGCGGGGAACTGGACGAACTCCAGGGCAAGCTCGCCGGACTCCGCCGCCAGCAGGGCGCCCTCCAGGAGAAACTCGACGAGAAGGAAGCCCTGGTCCGCTTCCATCGCGAGGAGCTGCACGAGACCAACCAGGGCGTGCTCGCCCTGCACGCCGAGCTGGACGCGGCGGCCCTCGCCCAGCGGGAACTGCTCGACGCCGAACGGGCCGCGCGCGCCGAGGCCGAGAGCGCGCGCCGGCTGCTGACGTTCCTCGCCGACGCCAGCGCCGTCGTCACCGCCTCGCTCGACCACGACGCCATCCTGCGCCGCCTGCCCGAGCTCCTGGTCCCCGAGTACGCCCGCGACGTCGACATCTGGCTCTTCGAGGACGAGCAGGTGCCCAGGGGCGGCACGCGCCCCGCCGCCGCCGTGACCGCCGCCCGCACCGGCCGCCCCCAGCACGCCGCGGACCACCCCGGCGGGTTGCCCGGCGTCGACGACCTGCCCCCCTCCGTGCTGGCGCCGGACCGGCCGCTGCTGTGCATCCCGCTCACCGCGCACCGCATGCTGGGCGTGCTCACGCTGACCGCGCCCGGCCCCCGCTTCGACCCGGACACCTCCGTCATGCTGGTCGAGCTGGCCCGCCGGCTCGGCACCGCGCTGGACCACGCCCGCCGCTACGAACAGCACCGCGACATCGCCGAGGCCCTGCAACGCGCCCAGCTCACCGACCTGCCCGAGGTCGCGGGCCTCAGCCTGGCCGCCCGCTATCTGCCCGCCACGCGCGGACTCAACATCGGCGGCGACTGGTACGACGCCTTTCCGCAGCCCGACGGAAGCCTGCTCGCGGTGATAGGGGACGTCACGGGGCACGGACTGCGCGCGGCGGTCATGATGGGCCAGTTGCGCACCGCGCTGCGCGCCTACGCCGTCGAGGGCGACGGCCCCGCCCGGATCCTGACGCGGCTGCACCACATGCTCCGCCACCAGCAGCCCGACCTCTACGCCACGGCGGTCGTCGCCCGCTTCCGGCCCGGCGACCCGGCCCTCGTCTGGGCCTCCGCCGGGCACCCGCCCCCCGTGGTGCGCGAACCGGGGGGCGCGGTACGGGTGCTGGACGCCAAGCCGGGCATCATGCTGGGCGTCCCCATCGCCTACGAGTACCAGGAGCACTCCGTCGACCTGCCACGCGGCTCGACGCTCGCGCTGTACACCGACGGCCTGGTCGAGCGGCGTGCCCTCGGCATCGACCCGGGCATCGAACGGCTCACGGCGACGCTGGCCGCGCTCGGCGGGACGGAGTTGGAGCGCGACCTGGACGCCTCCGCCGAGTCCCTGCTCACACCGATGCTGCACGACTCCGAACGCGACGACGACGTCTGCATGCTGCTGTGCCACACCACCGGCACGCCGTCCCCCGTGCCCGTACCGTCTCCGAGGTCGGACCGGGGCGCCGTGCGTTCCGACGCCGCGGGGCGGCCGCTGTCGCGCTGACCGGGGGCGTTTCCGGGCCGCCGGGGCGGTGCTCAGCTGTCCAAGGCACCGTCGCCCGGCAGCGGTGCTCGCTCTGTCCGGGTCGCGAGGAAGGCCCGCAGCCCTCGGCCGAGCGCTTCGCGCTCCTCGGGTTCCATCCCGGCCAGCGCCGCCCCCAGTGCCCACGCCCGCCGCTCGGCCACGTCGTCGAGCACATTCCTGCCGTGGGCACTGGGGGCGCCGTGCGCACCGACGCCGCGGGGCGGCCGCTGTCGCGCTGACCGTGGGGGCTTTCCGCGCCGCCGGGGCGGTGTTCACCTGTCCAGGGCACCGTCGCCCGGCAGTGGCGTTCGCTCTGTCCGGGTCGCGAGGAAGGCCCGCAGCCCTCGGCCGAGCGCTTCGCGCTCCTCGGGTTCCATCCCGGCCAGCGCCGCCCCCAGTGCCCACGCCCGCCGCTCGGCCACGTCGTCGAGCACATTCCTGCCGTGGCCCGTCAGGCTCAGCCGCACCTCGCGCCGTTTGTGCGGGTGCAGCGTCCGCTCCAGCAGCCCCGCCGCCTCCAGCCGGTCGCACAGCCGGCTGGCGGTCGGCAGCCCTATGTCCAGCCGCTCGGCGAGACCGGTCAGATTCAGCCCCGGCGCGATCTCCAGCGCGCGCAACGCCCTCAGCTGGTGCAGCGACAGCCGCAGCACCGCGCCCTGCGCCGCCAGCGACCACAGGTTCGTCAGACGCTCCACGGCATCGGCGATCTCCGGCGCGACGGCCTGGGGACCGTCAGCCGATCTCTTCGCCCGATCGTCGCCGGGGCCGACGAGGTGGGTCACGAAAAACATCACATCCAGTAAGCACCGCGCAGGTGAAATCACCCTCTCAGAGGCTGTACCCGAAGGACGCGAGGACATACAGCCCGGACGCGATGCGCGGCTCAGCCCCGCTGTTCGCTGATGTTGACCATCCAGGCGGTGCCGAAGCGGTCCTGGCACATGCCGAAGACGTCGCCCCACATCTGCTTGTCGAGCGGCACCGTCACCGTGCCGTCGGCGGACAACTTCTCCCAGTAGCCGCGCAGTTCGGCCTCGTCCTCGCCGCTGAGGCTGATCGAGTACGCGTTGCCGCGGCGGTAGTCCTCGCCGGGCGGGGTGTCGGCGCACATCAGGGTGAACCCGCTCGGCGTCTCCAGCATGCCGTGCATGATCTTGTCGGCGTCGGAGGGGCTCGACTGGCCGCCGAGGTCGGCGTAGGTGTTGACCGCGAGGGTGCCGCCGAAGACCTCCTTGTAGAACTCCAGCGCCTGGCGCGCGTCGCCTTCGAAGACCAGATAGGGGTTGAGTCGCGAAGCCATGAGAACCTCCCGAGGGGAGTGGACGGTCGTTGCTTCCGCACCCTAGCCGGGGCCACCGACAACGGCCCGCCGCACACGACGGCCCCCGACCGGACGCCCGTACGTTCGCCTCGGCACCCGCTTCCGGTCCGCCGTCCGCTCCTGCGACCGTGTCGCTGTTCGGCCGAACGGGTGACATGGCGTAAGAATTGGTCGGTGCAGGCGATGAGTGCGAGGCAGAGCGGGGGAGCGGTGAACAGCCACGACGTCACCGATGAACAATGGGAAGGGCTCGCCCAGGTCGTGCCGTTGCGGGGCCGCGACGCCTGGCCGTCCGCGGTGGGGCACCGGGCCCTGCCGGAAGCGCCCACCGAGGCCCGCCGCCGATTCGTGGTCCTGCGCGTCAACGTCTTCGCGGACGCCCGTGAGGTCGCCGAGACCCTGATGGCCGGCTTCCCGGTCCTCCTCGACCTCACCGGCGCCGAGCCGGACGTCGCCAAGCGGGTCCTGGACTTCAGCACCGGCGTCGTCTTCGGCCGGGCCAGCGGAATGCACCGGGTGGACCGGAACGTGTTCCTGCTGACCCCGCCCGGGACGGAGGTCCAGGGGCTGATGGAGGGGGCGGCGGGCGTGCCGGGCAGATGACGGGCCGCCGGGGGCGCGAGGTGCGGGCCGCGGTCGCCCGATCGTAGGAAGCTCCGTCGGGCGGAACGGTTCAGCCGTCCCGTCGTCTCCTACGGTCCGGACATGGCCGTGTCTCCCCCCACCTCGCCCCTCGCGTTCCCCGAACCGCCCGCCTCGGGATGTCCCGAGCGGCCGTGCGTCACGGAATTGCGGCTGTCCGCGTTCGCCGGGCACCGGGGTGCCAGGTTCCCGTTCGGGCCGTGCACCCTACTCGCCGGGCCGAGTGGTTCCGGCAAGACGACCGCGCTACGGGCCTACGAGGCGCTGGCCCGGCTCGGCGGCGGAGCCGCGCTCCAGGAGGTGTTCCCGGACCCGGCCGCCTGCGTGCCGGAGCGGGCACGGCCGGACGCCCAGCGGCGGCGCGGTTTCCGGATCGGCTGTACGGCCGACGGTCCCGAGGGCCCGGTACGGCTCGACCTCGCCGTGCAGGCCGAGCCCGAACTCCGCGTCGTCGGCGAGCGGTTGACCTCCGGACGGCTGGTCCTGCTGGAGACCGCGCTGCGCGATCCGGGGCGGCGTGCCGTGCAGGCCGCCTGGCACAACGGCAGGTCGGTGCCGGTGACGCGGGCCCCGCTGCCCGACGACCGGCTCGGCACCGCGCTGCTGCCGTTGCGGGTGGCGGGCAAGACCGACGGGCAGCGGCAGGTGCTCGCCGCCGCGGAGCAGATGGTGGTGGCCCTGCGGTCGGTGTTCGTCTGCGACCCGGTGCCCGAGCGGATGCGCGTGCCCGCGCCGGCGGGTGCCGGGCGGCTGCTCGGCGGCTGCGGCAACCTGGCGGGCGTCCTGCGCCGCACCCGCGAGGAGTGCGCGCGGCGGCACGGGCTGTTCGTCGCGGCGGTACGGGCCGGCTGCGCCGGGAACGTCACGGACGTGCTCGCCGAGGCGGCCGCCGACGGCACGATCCGGGGGAGCCTCGACCGGGGCGACGGCCACCGGACCGGCTTCGGGCGGCTGGGCGACGGGGAGTTGAGGTACCTGGCGCTCGCCCTGGTGCTGCTCACCGGGCCCGGCGTCCTGGAGGTCGACCCGGCCGGCGAGGTGCCCGCGGCGCTCCAGACGCTGACGGTGCTCTCCGACGGCTTCGACCGCGCGCTGGACGTGCCGCAGCGCACCGAACTGGTGCGGCTGGCGGCCCGGATGGGGTCGCGCGGGCACATCCGCTGGGTCGGTGCGGTGAGCGACGCGTCCTGGGCGGAGCGGGAGGACGGGATCACGGTGGTACACCTGGAGCCGTGACAGCATCGTCGAGGCATCCGCATCCCGAACCGCCGGATCTCGCCACCCTGCAGCGCCGGCTCGTCGCGTTCGCCGCGGCGCGCGACTGGCAGCCTTACCACACGCCCAAGAACCTGGTCGCCGCGCTCAGTGTCGAGGCCTCGGAACTCCAGGAGATCTTCCAGTGGTTGACGCCTGAGGAGTCCGCGCAGGTCATGGCCGACGCGGAGTCCGCCCATCGGGTCAAGGACGAGGTCGCCGACGTGCTCGCGTATCTGCTGCAGCTGTGCGACGCGCTCGGCGTCGACCCGCTGGCCGCGCTCGCGGCGAAGATCGACCGCAACGAGGAGAGGTTCCCGGCGCCCAAGGGCCCGTGAGCACGGGCGGAATGTGGCCGTCCGCCCGCAGGAGGGCAGCAGTCCGCTTTCACGCTACGTATATGAATTCCGAACTGAATCCGAATTGTTGTCCACAGATTTCGGTCTTCCCCTGGCTTTTCGTCTCAGCTGACCTCACGCTGGGTAGTGAACAACTGAGTTCGGTCAGACGTGCGGTGAGAGCGCGTCGGGACAGACGGGGGCAGCGCATGGACGCGGTGCGGCTCATCCTGACGAGCAGGCGTGCCCTGGCAGGAGGCGGTGAGGTCTCCCAGACGATGACGGAGGTGTGGCAGGCGCAGGCTCTCGCGCAGGCGATCGGCAGTCGCCTGGCCGTCTCCGGCCCGCCCGAACTACGCGGTGAGGCACTGGGGTTGACCGAGCTGGCGGGCCGCGGCTGCGGTGTGCTGGACGCCCCGGAGCTGGCGCCCGGTGAGCTGCGCGCGGCCCAGCTCACCGAGCTGGGCGACGCCCGCCAGGCCCTGCTCCACCTGGGCGGCCTGCTCGGCGAGGTGGGCATCGCGCTGGTCGGCATCACCTGCGCCGCCCCCGACGAGGGGACGTACTGGCAGTGCATGGAAGCCATCGACGCGGCGGACGAGTCGCGAGACCGCGTCCTGGAGATGCTCCGCAAACTGGCCGACCGCGAACAGACGGTCCCGGCCCGAGAGGCCGGCTGACCCCGCACCGGGACGCGGTCCGGGCAGGCGGCTCCCGCTGACCCGGCCTCCGAGCGCGCCGTCGGTGGCCCCCGCGCGACCGCTCACGGCGCGCGGCGCCGCCGCACGACGGTCAGCAGGCCCGGTGGCACCCGGCCGTCCGCCGCGCTCTGCTGGCGCGGGGCGGAGCCCCGACCGTGCCCGCCCGCCGGCAGGGCCTTCCGATGCTCAGCGCCTCGCCCTTCCCTCGGGTGGCTCGAACAGCCGGTCCTGGCGGGCCTGCGGGGTGGATCCGTTCGTGCCTGCGGACTGCAGCTCCGCGTCCAGGGCCGACAGGTCCGCGTTCAGTGCCGCCATCAGTTCCTCCATCTGCTCCAGCAGCCCCTTCGGGCGGGGCTCGTCCCCGGCCTGCTGCGGGGCGCTCTCTTCGGACATGACGGCCTCCTCGGCCCTGGCCCCCCGGAGGGCCGACGCGCGGGTCGCGCCGGCGTCGACCGGCCGGTGCGGGCGCCGGGCGGTCCGGCTCCGCCCGAGCCAACGATCACCCAAGGGGCCGGTCACTGGCGCGGTCGCGCACCCGTGCGCCGCGTCGACGCATTTCACCCGGGGCGGGGACGCGGCCACACCCCGCGCGACGGCGGCCCGTCCGATGCGGTATCAGGCCGCCCGAGCAGGCAGGATGGGGCCATGGATCTTCGAATCTTCACCGAGCCCCAGCAGGGGGCGACCTACGACACCCTGCTCACCGTCGCGAAGGCCACCGAGGACCTGGGCTTCGACGCCTTCTTCCGCTCCGACCACTATCTGAAGATGGGCTCCGGGGACGGCCTGCCCGGCCCCACGGACGCCTGGATCACCCTCGCCGGGCTGGCCCGTGAGACCCAGCGCATCCGGCTGGGCACCCTGATGACCGCCGGCACCTTCCGGCTCCCCGGCGTGCTCGCCATCCAGGTCGCGCAGGTCGACCAGATGTCCGGTGGCCGGGTCGAACTCGGCCTGGGCGCGGGCTGGTTCGAGGAGGAGCACGCGGCGTACGGCATCCCCTTCCCGAAGGAGAAGTTCGGCCGCCTGGAGGAGCAGCTGGAGATCGTCACCGGGCTGTGGGCCACGGAACCCGGCCGCACCTTCGACTTCCAGGGCACCTACTACGAGCTCAGCGACTCGCCCGCGCTGCCCAAGCCCGCCCAGCCGAAGATCCCCGTGCTCGTCGGCGGCCACGGCGCGACCCGCACACCCAGGCTGGCCGCGAAGTACGCCGACGAGTTCAACATGCCCTTCGCCTCCGTCGAGGACAGCGAGCGCCAGTTCGGCCGGGTCCGCGCCGCCGCCGAGGAGGCCGGCCGCAAGGGCGACGACCTCGTCTACTCCAACGCCCTCGTCGTCTGCGTCGGCAAGGACGACCAGGAGGTGGCCCGCCGCGCCGCGGCGATCGGCCGTGAGGTCGAGGAACTGAAGCTCAACGGCCTGGCAGGTTCCCCCGCCGAGGTCGTCGACAAGATCGGCCGCTACGCCGAGATCGGCTCCGCGCGCCTCTACCTGCAGGTCCTCGACCTCGCCGACCTGGACCACCTGGAGCTGATCTCCGCCCAGGTCCAGACGCAGCTGCCGTAGGCGGCGAGGCCGGCCGCGCCACCGCCGCGTCCCTCACCCGTTCCGCTCCTGCTCGCGCGCCTCACGTCCGGACGCGTACCCCGCGCCGACGGCGAGCAGGACGCAGGACAGGGCGAGGAACGCGGCGGTGGGGTTGATGTATCCGGGCATGTCGGTCGGGTAGCTCTCGCCCGTCCTCGTGTGGCAGATCAGCCGGATCGGGATCACCTGGACGTCCGCGCTCATGGTCACGGCGGCCTTCTGCGGCCCTCCGGCCGCGAGGCAGGGCCGCAGGGGCGCGGACCCCGCACCGCCGTCCTCCACCTCCATCCAGTCGTTCAGCACATGCAGCGCCCCCCAGGTGTACAGGGCGGCGGCCGCGGCCCCCGTCAGGGCGGCGAGCACGCGCAACCGCGTCACGCGGTCCGCCCGCCGCACGCCGTGCGTGGACAGGGTGCCGATGCCGTAGCCGCACAGCCCGAACGCGGTGACCGCGCCGACGACCAGGATCAGCAGCAGAACGAGTCCGTCGCCCATCAGCCCTCCGGCCGTTCCGGCATGTGTTCCTGCTCGTCCTTCTGCCAGGCCCCGACCCCGAGCTTCCCCGTCGTCCCCAGATCCAGCTCCGGGACCACCGTCACGGGCGCCGCGCCGGGCTTCGCCCGGATCCGCGCGTACGGCGCGTTCACGGCCTCGCCGAACTGCGTGGTGTTGCGCCAGACCAGGCCGGCGCGGGCGCGCTCACCGGGCGCCAGGGTCAGCGGCCGCGGCGGGGCGTCGGCCCCTGTGCCGGTGGCGACGGCGTCCCCACCCTTGAGGATGCGCACCCCGTCGACGGCCTCGTGGTCCTCGTCCAGGATCTGGATCTGCGGATAGCCGTCGAGGGCGTACGGCTTGCTGCCGCAGTTCTCCAGGTGCAACCCGACGACCCGCAGCCCCATCGCGGCGTCGCCCTGATCGGCGGAGACCCGCACCCCGGACGCCGGGCACCGGCCCGCCCGGGCGGGGGCCTCGTCCGCCGGGACGCTCCTGACCTGGGAGAGCGACACACGCTTCTGGCCGGTCATGGTGACGGTCCGCCGCACCGGGCGGCCCGGCGCGACCGACTCCACCGTCTCCTGCGCGCCGGACATCGCCGCACCGGCCTCGGACGCGAAGGTGAAGGAGACGAAGTACGTGAAGGCCTCGGTGCCCCCGTTGCTCACCTCGAACTCCACACGGTCGCAGGCGGGGCCGCTCAGGCCGGTGATCCGGACTCCGTCCCGCTCGGTCCAGGCGGGGTCGGCGGGGCAGGCGGAGGCCGCGCCGTCGCCCGGCGCACCGGGCTGCTGGGTTCCGCAGGCGGTGAGCAACAGCAGGGCACAGACGGGAAGGAGGAGGGGGCGCATCAGGCGAGTCGACCAGCACCGGCCGCGCGGAGCTGTGACGGAAGCCACCCCTCCGGTCACAGCCCTGTCACAGCCGTCCGGCGGCCGGGCGGAAAAACCCCAGGAGTCCCGGCGGTGTTGTCGGTACGTTGACAGGGTCCCGCGGGCCCGCAAACCCGCACTTCAGACCCTTTCGAGGCAACCACCGTGTTCCTGACGATCAGTACCACCGGCACCCAAGAACGCCCCGCGACCGACCTCGGGTTCCTGCTGCACAAGCATCCCGACAAGGCGCAGGCGTTCTCCACCTCGTACGGCACGGCGCACGTCCTCTACCCCGAGGCCGGTGCCGAGCGCTGCACGGCGGCGCTGCTGCTGGAGGTGGACGCGGTGGCACTGGTCCGGCGCGGCAAGGGCAAGGGCCGGGGCGGCGCACCCGACGCGGCCCTGGCGCAGTACGTCAACGACCGCCCGTACGCGGCCTCCTCGCTGCTCGCCGTCGCGTTGAGCGGCGTCTTCTCCAGCGCGATGCGCGGGGTGTGCGCCGCCCGCCCCGACCGCGCGGCCGAGCCGCTCCCGCTGCGCATCGAGGTGCCCGCGCTGCCGGCCCGCGGCGGAGCCGCCCTCGTCCGCGCCCTGTTCGAGCCGCTCGGGTGGACGGTGACGGCCGATCCGGTACCGCTGGATGCCGAGTTCCCGCAGTGGGGCGACTCGCGGTACGTGCGGCTCGTGCTGGAGTCGCAGGCGCTGACGCTGGCCGCCGCCCTGCGCCATCTGTACGTCCTGCTCCCCGTCCTCGACGACGCCAAGCACTACTGGGTCTCCTCCGACGAGGTCGACAAGTTGCTGCGGGCCGGTGAGGGCTGGCTGTCCGACCACCCCGAGCAGCACCTGATCACCAGCCGCTACCTCTCGCGCCGCTGGTCGCTGACCCGTCAGGCGCGCGAACGCCTCGAACTGGTGCGGCTGGCCGAGACCGACGACAGCGAGGTCGAGGCCATCGACAACGCGGTCGCGTCCGAGACGGAGGAGGCCGAGAGGCCGACGCCGCTCGCCGTGCTGCGGCGCGAGGCGATCCTGGCCGCGCTCGGGGAGTCGGGTGCCGCTCGCGTCCTGGACCTCGGCTGCGGGCAGGGCCAGTTGGTGCAGACGCTGCTCAAGGACGTGCGGTTCACGGAGATCGTCGGCGTCGACGTGTCGATGCGGGCGCTGACGATCGCCTCCCGGAGGCTGAAGCTGGACCGCATGGGGGAGCGGCAGGCCGCGCGCGTGAAGCTGTTCCAGGGGTCGCTCGCCTACACCGACAACCGGCTGGCCGGCTACGACGCCGCCGTGCTCAGTGAGGTGATCGAGCACCTCGACCTGCCCCGGCTCCCCGCCCTGGAGTACGCCGTGTTCGGGGCGGCCCGTCCGCGCACGGTCGTCGTGACCACCCCGAACGTCGAGTACAACGTCCGCTGGGAGAGCCTCCCGGCCGGGCACGTCCGGCACGGTGACCACCGCTTCGAGTGGACCCGCGCCGAGTTCCAGCAGTGGGCCGGGGCGGTCGCCGCACGGTACGGGTACGAGGTCGCCTTCCGGCCCGTCGGGCCCGACGACCCCGAGGTGGGACCGCCCACCCAGATGGCCGTGTTCGCCCAGAACACAGCCGTCACCGGCACCACGCAGGACATCACGAAGGAGGAGAAGACCGCATGACCCTCGACACCCCCGGGCGCGCCCTGCCCGTCACCGATCTCTCCCTCGTGGTGCTCGTCGGTGCCTCCGGCTCGGGCAAGTCCACCTTCGCCCGCAAGCACTTCAAGCCCACCGAGGTCATCTCCTCGGACTTCTGCCGGGGTCTGGTCTCCGACGACGAGAACGACCAGGGCGCCACCCGCGACGCTTTCGACGTCCTGCACTACATAGCGGGCAAGCGGCTCGCCGCGGGCCGCCGCACGGTGGTCGACGCGACCAGCGTCCAGCCGGAGGCCCGGCGGCAACTGGTCGAACTGGCACGGAAGTACGACGTGCTGCCCATCGCCATCGTGCTGGACGTGCCCGAGGAGGTGTGCGCCGAGCGCAACGCGGCCCGCGCCGACCGGGCCGACATGCCGCGGCGGGTGATCCAGCGGCACATCCGCGAACTCCGCCGCTCCTTGCGCCACCTGGAGCGCGAGGGCTTCCGCAAGGTGCACGTCCTGCGCGGCCCGGCGGACGTGGAGAGCGCCACGGTGGTCACCGAGAAGCGCTTCAACGACCTCACCCACCTCACCGGCCCCTTCGACATCATCGGCGACATCCACGGTTGTGCCGCCGAACTGGAGTCGCTGCTCGTCAAGTTGGGATACACCGACGGCGTGCACCCGGAGGGCCGGACGGCCGTCTTCGTCGGCGACCTCGTGGACCGCGGCCCGGACAGCCCGGGTGTGCTGCGCCGGGTGATGGCGATGGTGAGGTCCGGCGACGCGCTGTGCGTGCCCGGCAACCACGAGAACAAGTACGGGCGGCATCTGCGCGGCCGCAAGGTCCAGCAGACGCACGGGCTCGCGGAGACCGTCGCGCAGATGGAGGGCGAGAGCGAGGACTTCAAGCGGGAGGTACGGGAGTTCATCGACGGGCTGGTCAGCCACTACGTCCTCGACGGCGGCAGGCTGGTGGTCTGCCACGCGGGACTGCCGGAGAAGTACCACGGCCGCACCTCCGGCCGGGTCCGCAGCCACGCCCTGTACGGCGACACGACCGGCGAGACCGACGAGTTCGGGCTGCCGGTGCGCTATCCGTGGGCGGAGGACTACCGCGGCCGGGCGGCGGTGGTGTACGGCCACACCCCGGTCCCGGAGGCCACCTGGCTCAACAACACCATCTGCCTGGACACCGGTGCCGTCTTCGGCGGCAAGCTGACCGCGCTGCGCTGGCCGGAGCGGGAACTGGTCGACGTACCGGCCGAGCGGGTCTGGTACGAGCCGGCCAGGCCGCTGCGGAGCGAGGCGCCGGGCGGGCAGGACGGGCGACCGCTGGCGCTGTCGGACGTGCAGGGCAGGCGGGTCGTGGAGACCCGGCACGCCGGGCGGCTCTCGGTGCGTGAGGAGAACGCGGCGGCCGCCCTGGAGGTGATGAGCCGCTTCGCGGTCGACCCGCGGCTGCTGCCGTACCTCCCGCCGACGATGGCTCCGACGGCCACCTCTCGCGTGGACGGCTACCTGGAGCACCCGGCGGAGGCCTTCGCGCAGTACCGGGACGACGGTGTCGCGCGCGTCGTGTGCGAGGAGAAGCACATGGGCTCGCGGGCGGTGGCGCTGGTGTGCCGGGACGCGGAGGCGGCCCGCGGGCGTTTCGGGGTGGACGGTCCCACGGGGTCGCTGTACACCCGAACCGGCCGGCCGTTCCTCGACGACGGGTCGGTCACCGAGGAGATCCTCGGACGGCTGCGGGCGGCGGCCGAATCCGCGGGCCTGTTCGCGGAGTTGGACACCGACTGGCTGCTGCTCGACGCGGAGCTCATGCCGTGGTCGCTGAAGGCGTCCGGGCTGCTGCGCAGTCAGTACGCGGCGGTCGGTGCCGCCTCCGGGGCGGTGTTCCCGGGCGCGGTGGCGGCCCTGGAGGGCGCGGCGGGGCGCGGCGTCGACGTGGGCGCGCTGCTCGCGCGCCAGCGGGAGCGGGCGGCCGACGCCGCGTCGTTCACCGAGGCGTACCGGCGCTACTGCTGGTCCACGGACGGACTGGACGGGGTACGCCTCGCCCCGTTCCAGATCCTGGCCGTGCAGGGCCGCAGCCTGGCCGGCCTGCCGCACGACGAGCAACTGGCCCTGCTCGACCGCCTCGTGGAGCACGACGGCACCGGACTGCTGCAGACCACCCGGAGGCTCTACGTCGACACCGGTGACCCGGAGTCGGTGCGCGCGGGCGTCGACTGGTGGCTGGAGATGACCGGCCGCGGCGGTGAGGGCATGGTCGTCAAGCCGGTCGGCGCGCTGGTGCGCGACGGGCAGGGGCGCCTGGTGCAGCCCGGCATCAAGTGCCGGGGCCGTGAGTACCTGCGGATCATCTACGGTCCGGAGTACACGCGCCCGGACAACCTGGCCCGGCTGCGCTCGCGGTTCCTGAACCACAAGCGGTCGCTGGCGCTGCGCGAGTACGCGCTCGGCCTGGAGGCCCTGGACCGGCTGGCCGAGGGCGAACCGCTGTGGCGGGTGCACGAGGCGGTGTTCGGGGTGCTGGCGCTGGAGTCGGAGCCGGTGGACCCGCGGCTGTAGCCGCCCCCGGCCGGCGGGCCGGACCGTGTCCTGGACGCGGTCCGGCCCCGTGGTGTCGGGCCGACCTGCCGAAAGAGGGGGTGAACAGGAGCGCGAATGGTCAGGATGGAGGCATGGGATTCCATGTCGACTCCGAGGCCGGGCGCCTGCGCCGCGTCATCCTGCACCGGCCGGATCTGGAGCTCAAAAGGCTCACCCCCAGCAACAAGGACGCCCTCCTGTTCGACGACGTCCTCTGGGTGCGCCGGGCGCGCGCCGAGCACGACGGGTTCGCCGACGTGCTGCGCGACCGCGGCGTCACCGTCCACCTGTTCGGCGATCTGCTCGTCGAGGCCCTGGAGATCCCGGCGGCCCGCGCGCTCGTCCTGGACCGGGTCTTCGACGAGAAGGAGTACGGCCCGCTGGCCACGGACCACCTCCGGGCGTCCTTCGAGGCGCTGCCCACCCGGGAGCTGGCGGAGGCGCTGGTCGGGGGGATGACCAAGCGGGAGTTCCTGGAGGCGCACGCGGAGCCGACCTCGGTGCGCTTCCACGTGATGGACCTCGACGACTTCCTGCTCGAACCGCTGCCGAACCACCTCTTCACCCGGGACACCTCCGCCTGGATCTACGACGGGGTCTCCATCAACGCCATGCGCTGGCCCGCCCGGCAGCGCGAGACCGTGCACTTCGAGGCGATCTACCGGCACCACCCGCTGTTCCGCGACGAAAGGTTCCACCTCTGGTCGGAGGGCCAGGCGGACTACCCCTCGACCATCGAGGGCGGGGACGTGCTGGTGATCGGCAACGGCGCCGTGCTCATCGGGATGAGCGAGCGGACCACCCCGCAGGCCGTCGAGATGCTGGCGCACAAGCTGTTCGCCGCGGGCTCCGCGGAGACGATCGTGGCCCTCGACATGCCCAAGCGGCGCGCGCTGATGCACCTCGACACGGTGATGACCATGGTCGACGGTGACGTGTTCACCCAGTACGCCGGACTCGGGATGCTGCGCTCGTACACCATCGAGCCGGGTGTCGGCGAGAAGGAGCTGAAGGTCACCGACCACCCGCCGGAGCACATGCACCGCGCGATCGCCGCCGCGCTCGGGCTCAGCGAGATCAGGGTCCTCACCGCCACCCAGGACGTGCACGCGGCCGAGCGGGAGCAGTGGGACGACGGCTGCAACGTGCTCGCCGTCGAACCGGGCGTGGTCGTCGCCTACGAACGGAACTCCACCACCAACACGCATCTGCGCAAGCAGGGCATCGAGGTGATCGAGATCCCGGGCAGCGAGCTGGGACGGGGGAGAGGCGGACCGCGCTGCATGAGCTGCCCGGTGCAGCGGGACGCCGTATAGAACGGGTCCTCCGGGTTCTCCGGGTCCGCCGCGGGGAGAGAAACGCAGGCCTGCATAGAAATTCTGAACGTCGTATAGACTTTCAGCGCCCTGTCCCTGACCCCGTACTTCTGGAGCGCCCCTCATGGCGACAGTCCCGACCGCCCTCGCAGGCCGCCACTTCCTCAAGGAGCTCGACTTCTCCGAGCGGGAGTTCCTCGGCCTGATCGAGCTGGCTGCCGAGCTGAAGGCGGCCAAGAAGGCCGGGACCGAGCCCCGGTATCTGCGCGGCCGCAACATCGCGCTGATCTTCGAGAAGACGTCGACGCGCACCCGCTGCGCGTTCGAGGTGGCGGCGGCCGACCAGGGTGCCTCGACGACGTACCTCGACCCCTCCGGTTCGCAGATCGGGCACAAGGAGTCGGTGAAGGACACCGCCCGGGTGCTCGGCCGGATGTACGACGGGATCGAGTACCGCGGGGACAGCCAGGTCAAGGTGGAGGAGCTGGCCGCGTTCGCCGGGGTGCCCGTCTTCAACGGTCTCACCGACGACTGGCACCCCACGCAGATGCTCGCCGACGTGCTGACCATGACCGAGCACGGCACCCGGCCGCTGTCCGAAACCGCCTTCGCCTACCTCGGCGACGCCCGCTTCAACATGGGCAACTCCTACCTGGTCACCGGCGCCCTGCTCGGCATGGACGTGCGGATCGTCGCCCCGAGGTCCTACTGGCCCGCCCAGGAGGTCGTCGACCGGGCCCGCGCCCTGGCCCGGACCAGCGGCGCGCGGATCACGCTCACCGAGGACGTCGCCGAGGGCGTCCTCGGCGCCCACTTCGTCGCCACCGACGTCTGGGTCTCGATGGGCGAGCCCAAGGAGGTCTGGGACGAGCGGATCACCGCGCTCGCCCCCTACGCCGTGACCATGGACGTGCTGCGCGCCACCGGGGAACCGGACGTGAGGTTCCTGCACTGCCTGCCGGCCTTCCACGACCTCGGCACCGAGGTCGGCCGCGAGATCCACGAGCGGCACGGGCTGGACTCCCTGGAGGTCACCGACGAGGTCTTCGAGTCGGCCCACTCGGTCGTCTTCGACCAGGCCGAGAACCGGCTGCACACCATCAAGGCGGTCCTGGTCGCCACCCTGGCGTGAGCGGGCTCCTACGGAACGTCCCTGATCAGGCCTTATGCTAACCGGCGGCCCGGAGCCACCCCTTCCGCGGCCGTCGCGCGCCCCATCCGGGCGCACCCGTCCCCCCAGAAAGAGCACCACCCGTATGTCCCGCTTCAAATCCCCCGCCCTCCTGGTGGCCGAATCCGGCGCCGACCGCGAGGGCCACGGCCTCAAGCGCACGATGGGGCTGTTCCAGCTCATCTGCTTCGGCGTCGGCGCGATCGTCGGCACCGGCATCTTCGTCGGCCTGTCCGACTCGGTCGCCCAGGCCGGTCCCGCCGTCGTCGTCTCCTTCGTGCTGGCCGCGATCACCTGCGTGTTCACCGCGTTCGCCTTCGCCGAGCTGGGCGGCGCGATCCCGGTCTCCGGCTCCTCGTACTCCTTCGCCTACGCCGGGCTCGGCGAGACCACCGCCTTCCTGGTCGGCTGGTGCCTGCTCCTGGAGTACGGCGTCTCGGTCTCCGCCGTCGCGGTCGGCTGGAGCCAGTACGTCAACGAACTCCTCGACAGCCTCGTCGGCCTCCAGCTGCCCGCCGCGCTCTCCGCGAGCCCCGGCGACGGCGGCGTCGTCAACCTGCCGGCCGTCCTGGTCATCGCCATGGCCGCCGTGCTGCTGGTGCGCGGGGTGCGGGAGAGCGCCCGGGCCACGGCCGCGATGGCCGTGCTCAAGCTGGCCATCCTCGTCGCCTTCTGCGCCATCGGCTTCAGCGCGTTCAAGGACGGCAACCTGGTGCCGTTCGCCCCGGCCGGGCTGGCCGGCATCGGCGCGGGCACCACCGCCGCCTTCTTCTCCTACATCGGCTTCGACGCGATCACCACCGCCGGCGAGGAGGCCAAGAACCCGCGCCGGGACATCCCGGTGGCCATCCTCGTGTGCATCGGCGTGGTCACCCTGCTGTACTGCGCGGTCGCGCTCGCCGCGCTCGGCGCCGTGGGCGGCGGCGCGGTCGGCGACCGGCCCGCCGCGCTGTCCTACGTCGTCGACCGGGTGACCGGTTCCGGGATCGGCGGCGGGATCATCGCCTTCGGCGCGGTCGTCGCGATCGCCTCGGTGGTGCTCGCGGTGATGTACGGCCAGAGCCGCATCCTGATGTCGATGTCCCGGGACGGACTCGTCCCGCGCGTCTTCCAGAAGGTCTCGCCGCGTACCGCCACGCCCGTCGCGGGCACCCTGATCATCGCGGTCGTCTTCGCGGTCCCGGCGGCCTTCTCGTCGCTGGACTCGGTGGTCAACCTGTGCACGATCGGCACGCTCGCGGTCATGGCCGCGGTGAACATCGCGGTGATCGCCCTGCGCCGCCGGGAGCCGGACCTGCCCCGCACCTTCCGGGTGCCGCTGTACCCCGTGGTGCCGCTGCTGGGCGTCGGCTTCTGCCTGTACCTGATGTACGAGACGGGCTGGACGACCTGGGCGCAGTTCGCGGTGTTCCTCGCGGTGGGGCTGCTCGTCTACCTCGGCTACGGGCGGCGGAACTCCCGGATGGCGCGGGTCACGACGCGGGACGCTGCCGGCAGTGAGGCTGCCGCTGACGCGGTACGACAGGGAGTCTGAACCACACCGCCTTGCCGGACTCGGTGGGGCGGTGACCGCAGGACGCGCTCAGCGTGCGGATCAGCAGCAGGCCGCGGCCGTGCTCCTGCCAGGGGTCGGTCTCGCGCTCCGCGGGCCGTGTGAGGTTGCCGGGCGGCACGGGGTCGGGGTCGTGCACCTCGACCTTGCAGCCGCTCGGCAGCAGCTCCACGACCAGCTCTATCGGGGCGTCCCCGGTCGTGTGCTCCACGGCGTTGGCCACCAGCTCGGCGGTGAGCAGCTCGGCCGTGTCGCTGTCGGCGCCGTGCTGGAGCTCCGCGAGCGCCGTACGGACCAGCGCGCGGGCCACGGGCACGGCGGCCGTGGAATGCGGCAGCGCGATACGCCAGGAGGCGGGGGCTGAGGAGCGATCGTGCAAGGCGAGTCCGTTCATGGTGCAGGCATCCCCTGAATGCCGAGATCTTCAGGTTGTCCTGCGTTCAACCGTAGGAATGGTACGGCGCCCCCGGCGAAGTCTCACGACGGGCACCGCCCGGGGCCGGACGGCCCCGTGTGTGCGACCTACCCCGCTGAACGGACGGGCTTGCACGGATGCTCCCGCTGTTACCCCGTTATCGATGTCCGGTGACTTCTGTGACCCGGCGAAGCCCCTGTGACCAGGCCGGACGTCCTGATTGCTCCTATCGCGCAGTCCTGACGACAGTCACGGATGAGTGATAACGTCGCGGGGTAGAGGTCAGTGAGGCAGTGCCCGCCCCAGGAGGCCGCACCCCATGAGTCCCTTCACCGGTTCCGCCGCCCCCACCTCGCCCTGGCGCCATCTGCGCGTCGACCGGGACGACGGTATAGCGACGGTCACACTCGCCCGCCCGGACAAGCTCAACGCCCTCACCTTCGGCGCCTACGCCGACCTGCGCGACCTGCTGGCCGAGCTGTCGCGGGAGCGGTCGGTGCGCGCGCTGGTGCTGGCCGGGGAAGGGCGCGGCTTCTGCTCGGGCGGCGACGTCGACGAGATCATCGGTGCCACCCTGGCCATGGACACCGCCCAGCTCCTGGACTTCAACCGGATGACGGGCCAGGTGGTCCGCGCCCTCCGGGAGTGTCCGTTCCCGGTGATCGCGGCGGTGCACGGCGTGGCGGCGGGCGCCGGGGCGGTCCTGGCGCTCGCCGCGGACTTCCGGGTCGCCGACCCCACCTCCCGCTTCGCGTTCCTCTTCACCCGGGTCGGTCTGTCCGGCGGCGACATGGGCGCCGCCTACCTGCTGCCCCGGGTCGTCGGTCTCGGCCACGCGACCCGCCTGCTGATGCTCGGCGAACCGGTCCGGGCGCCCGAGGCCGAGCGCATCGGCCTGATCAGCGAGATGACCGACGAGGGCAGGGCCGACGAGGCCGCCCAGCGGCTGGCCCGCCGGCTGGCCGACGGACCGGCCCTGGCCCACGCCCAGACCAAGGCCCTGCTGACGGCCGAACTCGACATGCCGCTGGCGGCCTCGGTCGAACTGGACGCCTCGACGCAGGCCCTCCTGATGAACGGCGAGGACTACGCGGAGTTCCACGCGGCCTTCACGGAGAAGCGCCCGCCCACATGGCAGGGACGGTGAGCATGCCCACTCCCGGGGCGCGGGGAACCGCGCGTACGACCACGACCCGGCCGCGACGCATCGCCGTCATCGGCGGCGGCCCCGGCGGTCTCTACGCCGCCGCGCTCCTGAAACGCCTGGACCCGGATCGCGAGATCACCCTCTGGGAACGCAACGCCCCCGAGGACACCTTCGGCTTCGGCGTGGTCCTCTCCGACGAGACCCTGGGCGGCATCGAGCACGCCGACCCGGTCGTCCACGAGGCACTGCAACGGCACTTCGTCCGCTGGGACGACATCGACATCGTCCACCGCGGAGAACGCCACACCTCCTCGGGGCACGGCTTCGCGGCCCTCGGGCGCCGCACGCTCCTGGAGATCCTGCACGACCGCTGCCGTGAGCTCGGCGTCGACCTCCGCTTCCGCGCCGAGGCCCCGGACACGGCCTCGCTCGCGGCCTCGTACGACCTCGTCGTCGCGGCCGACGGGGTGCACAGCGGCACACGCGAGGCGCACGCCGACGCGTTCCGGCCGCAGATCACGGCGCATCGCTGCCGGTACATCTGGCTCGCCGCCGACTTCGCGTTCGACGCCTTCCGGTTCGAGATCGCCGAGACCGAGCACGGCGTGATGCAGCTGCACGGCTACCCCTACGCCCCCGACGCCTCCACCGTGATCGTCGAGATGCGCGAGGAGGTCTGGGACGCGGTGGGCTTCGACGAACTCGGCGAGCAGGAGTCCGTCGAGCGCTGCGCCAAGATCTTCGCGGACGCGCTCGGCGGCCGACCGCTGCGGTCCAACAACTCCACCTGGACCACCTTCCGCACGGTGGTCAACGACCGCTGGTCGCACGCGAACGTCGTCCTGCTCGGCGACGCCGCGCACACCGCCCACTTCTCCATCGGCTCCGGCACCAAGCTCGCGGTCGAGGACGCCCTCGCTCTCGCGGCCTGTCTGGAGGAACGGCCCACCCTCGCCGAGGCCCTGGCCGCCTACGAGGAGGAGCGCAGGCCCGTCGTCGCCTCCACCCAGCGCGCCGCCCGGGCCAGCCTGGAGTGGTTCGAGAACCTCGCGTCGTACCTCGGGCAGCGCCCCCGGCAGTTCGCGTTCAACCTGCTCACCCGCAGTCGCCGCGTCACCCACGACAACCTCCGGCTGCGCGACGCGCACTTCACCGAGGCCGTGGAGCGCGAGTTCGGCTGCCCGCCCGGCACGCCCCCGATGTTCACCCCGTTCCGGCTGCGCGGACTGACCCTGCGCAACCGGGTCGTGGTGTCCCCGATGGACATGTACTCGGCGGTCGACGGCGTCCCCGGCGACTTCCACCTCGTCCATCTCGGCGCCCGCGCGCTCGGGGGCGCCGGGCTGGTGATGACCGAGATGGTGTGCGTGAGCCCGGAGGGCCGGATCACCCCCGGCTGCGCGGGCCTGTACACCGGCAAGCAGGCCGAGGCCTGGCGGCGGATCAACGACTTCGTGCACCGTCAGGCACCCGGCACCGGGATCGGTGTGCAACTCGGTCACAGCGGGCGCAAGGGCTCGACCCGGCTGATGTGGGAGGGCATGGACGAGCCGCTGCCCGAGGGCAACTGGCCGCTCGTCGCCGCCTCCCCACTGCCGTACCGGCCCGACAGCCAGACGCCGCGCGAGTTGTCACGTGCCCAGCTCACCGACATAAGGGAACAGTTCACCGCCGCCGCCTGGCGGGCCGCACGGGCCGGCTTCGACCTGCTCGAACTGCACTGCGCCCACGGCTATCTGCTCTCCGGCTTCCTCTCCCCCCTGACCAACCGCCGCACCGACGCCTACGGCGGCTCGCTCGCCCAGCGGCTCCGCTTCCCGCTGGAGGTCTTCGACGCCGTGCGGGCGGTGTGGCCGGAGGAGCGGCCGATGACGGTGCGGATCTCGGCGACCGACTGGGCCGAGGGCGGTACCACGCCCGAGGAGGCCGTCGCCGTCGCCCGTGCCTTCGCCGCGCATGGCGCCGACGCGATCGACGTGTCGACCGGACAGGTGGTGGCGCAGGAGCGGCCGGAGTTCGGGCGGTCGTACCAGACGCCGTTCGCGGACCGGATCCGGCACGAGGCGGGCGTCCCGGTGATCGCGGTCGGCGCGATCTCCTCCTGGGACGACGTCAACTCCCTGATCCTGGCGGGCCGGACGGACCTGTGCGCGCTGGGCCGCCCGCACCTGTACGACCCGCACTGGACGCTGCACGCCGCCGCCGAGCAGGGGTACGACGGTCCGGGCGTGGTCTGGCCGGCCCCCTACCGGGCGGGCAGCCGCCCACCGCGCACCGGCCGCACCGACGCCCCCAAGCCGCGGCTGACGCTGAGCGGCTGAGGCCGAAGGTCACCGGCGGCCGTACCCCCGGCCGCCGGAGCGCTCCCGGGCGCTCTCCCCGTCACGTCACAGGCCCGCGAAGACGGCGCCCGCGTCCCGCAGCCGTTCGTGCAGTCCCCGGAACACCGCCGCCGAGCGCACACCCGGCCAGTTCCCGGGCAGCAGCGCGGCGGGCAGGCCGGGGTCGATGTACGGCAGATGACGCCAGGAGTCCAGCGCCGGCAGATAGTCCCGGTAGGCCTCCTCGGGCGGGGTGTCCGCGCGCCGCTCCCAGGCGCGCAGCACGCGCGCGTGCCGGTCGAGGAACGCCTCGTGCTCCTTGGCGATGGCCGCCAGGTCCCACCAGCGGCCCACCGCCTCGACGGTGGGCGTGAAGCCGAGGTGCCGGCCGCGGAAGAGGTCGACGTAGGGGTCGAGGCGCAGCCGTTGCAGGGTGTGCCTGGTCTCCTCGTGCAGCCGGGCCGGGGCGATCCACACGCCGGGGGCGGCCGTGCCGAAGCCGAGCCCGGCCAGGCGGGAGCGCAGCACGTGCCGCTTCTGCCGCTCCGACTCCGGCACGGAGAACACCGCCAGCACCCAGCCCTCGTCCTCGGGCGGCACGGCGCCGTAGATGCGCCGGTCGCCGTCGTCCAGCAACTGCCGGGCTTCCGGCGAGAGTGCGTACCCCGCAGCCCCCTGTTCGGTGCGGGCCGGCACGAGCAGGCCGCGGCGCTTGAGGCGGGACACCGACGAGCGCACCGAGGGTGCGTCCACGCCGACCGCGGCGAGCAGCCGGATCAGTTCGGCCACCGGAACCGGGCCGGGCATGAAGCGGCCGTACGCGCCGTACAGCGTGACGATGAGGGACCGGGGGGCGTGCTGGTCGGACACGTTGATCATCTTAAGTCGTGCGGATCACTGCCGGTCACCTCCGCTGCGCAGCCGGAACCGCTGGAGCTTTCCGGTCGCGGTGCGCGGCAGGGCGTCCAGGAAGACGATCTCGCGAGGGCATTTGTACGGCGCGAGCTCGGACTTGACGAAGGTGCGCAACGCCTCCGCGTCCCGTTCGGCGCCCTCCTTGAGGACGGCGAACGCCACCACCGTCATGCCGCGCGCCTCGTCGGGCCGGCCGACGACGGCCGCCTCCACCACGTCCGGGTGCCGCAGCAGCGCGTCCTCGACCTCGGGCCCGGCGATGTTGTACCCGGCCGAGATGATCATGTCGTCGGCACGGGCCACGTACCGGAAGTAGCCGTCGCGCTCACGGACATAGGTGTCGCCGGTGACGTTCCAGCCGCCGCGTACGTACTCCCGCTGCCGTGGGTCGGCGAGGTAGCGGCAGCCGACCGGGCCGCGCACCGCCAGCAGTCCCGGCTCGCCGTCGGGCAGTTCGTGCCCGTCGGCGTCCACCACGCGGGCCTGCCAGCCCGGCACGGGCACGCCGGTCGCACCGGGTCTGATGTGCTCGTCGGCCGCGGAGATGAAGATGTGCAGCAACTCCGTGGCGCCGATGCCGTTGATGACCCGCAGCCCGGTCCGCTCGTGCCAGGCCCGCCAGGTGGCCGCGGGCAGGTTCTCACCGGCCGACACGCAGCGCCGCAGGGATGTCAGGTCGTGCCCGTCCAGCTCGCCGAGCATCGCCCGGTACGCGGTCGGCGCGGTGAACAGCACCGACACCCGGTGCTCGGCGATCGCCGGCAACAGCTGCTTCGGGCCCGCCTGTTCGAGCAGCAGGGCGCCGGCACCGGCCCGCAGCGGGAAGACCACCAGACCGCCGAGGCCGAAGGTGAAGCCGAGCGGGGGACTGCCCGCGAAGACGTCGTCGCCGCGCGGACGCAGCACGTGCCGCGAGAAGGTGTCCGCGATCGCGAGGACGTCCCGGTGGAAGTGCATGCACCCCTTGGGGCGTCCGGTGGTGCCGGAGGTGAACGCGATCAGGGCCACGTCGTCCGCGGCGGTGTCCGCCGCCGGGAACGGCGTGGGGGGCGCCGGGCGGTGGAGGAGGTCGTCGGGCGTGTCACCGCCGAACGTGGTGATCCGCAGGTCCGGTATCTCCGCCTTGGCGAGGTCGTCGACGGCCCGGATGTCGCACAGCGCGTGCCGGACGCGGGCGATCTCGCAGATCGTGCTCAGCTCGTGCGGACGCTGCTGGGCCAGCACGGTGACGGCGACCGCGCCGGCCTTGAGCACTGCCAGCCAGCAGGCCGCGAGCCACGGTGTGGTCGGGCCGCGCAGCAGGACGCGGTTGCCGGGGACGATCCCGAGGCCGGTGGTGAGCACGTGCGCGAGCCGGTCGACGCGGGCGCGCAGCTCGCCGTACGTCCAGGCGGGGCCCTGCGGGGTGTGGAAGACGGGGCGGTCGTCGGGCGGGCCGGCCAGGAGGTCGGCGGCGCAGTTCAGCCGTTCGGGGTAGCGCAGCTCCGGCAGGTCGAAGCGGAGTTCGGGCCATTGGTCGCGCGGCGGCAGATGGTCGCGCGCGAAGGTGTCGAGGTGGCCGGAGCGGATCGGACGGTCGTCCATGGCGGTTCGCCCCCTTGCCTGGTGGGCGTAGTGGTGGGCTCGCACGAGGAGCGTATCGTGTTGGTGACGGCAGTCAACGGGGCGCGATACCGTCGGGTGAGACCGCTCCGGAGGGAGGACCGGCAGGTGCCCGCATTCTCACTCGAACCGGACCAGGTGGCACGGTGCGCCGAGCTGCGCACCCTCGCCGCCGAACGGCTGCGCCCGCTCGCCGAGAAGGGCGAGCCCGGCCACGTCAACCGCCCCCTCGTCGCCGAACTGGGCCGACTCGGCCTCCTGGACCGGCTGTTCAGCTCCGGCGCGCTGGACCTCTGCCTGATGCGCGAGTCCCTCGCCCATTCCTGCACGGAGGCCGAGACCGCCCTCGCCCTCCAGGGCCTGGGCGCCCACCCCGTCCACGCCCACGGCACCCCGGCCCAGCGCGACCGCTGGCTGCCGGGGGTGCGCGAGGGCGCGGTGATCGCCGCCTTCGCCCTCAGCGAGCCGGGCGCGGGGTCGGACGCGGCCGCGCTGTCCCTGCGCGCCGATCCGGACCACGACTTGGCCGACGCGCCGTCCGCCGAGGCCGACGGCCTCGGTCGCTGGCGGCTCACCGGCGAGAAGTGCTGGATCTCCAACGCCCCCGAGGCCGACTTCTACACCGTCTTCGCACGGACCACCCCGGACGCCGGCGCCCGCGGCGTCACCGCCTTCCTGGTGCCGGCCGACCGGCCCGGCCTCACCGGCACCGGGCTCGACATGCTCTCCCCGCACCCCATCGGCGCCCTCCGCTTCGACGCCGTGCCCGTCACCGCCGCCGACGTGCTCGGCGAGCCGGACCGGGGCTTCAAGGTCGCCATGGGCACGCTGAACCTGTTCCGCCCCAGCGTCGGCGCCTTCGCCCTCGGGATGGCCCAGGCGGCCCTGGACGCCACCCTCGCCCACACCGCACGGCGGGACGCCTTCGGCGGCAAGCTGAAGGACCTTCAGACCGTCGCCCACCAGGTCGCCGAGATGGCCCTGCGCACCGAGGCGGCCCGCCTGATGGTGTACGCCGCGGCGACGGCGTACGACGAGGGCGCGGACGGTGTCCCGAAACGCGCCGCGATGGCGAAGCTGCTCGCCACCGAGACGGCGCAGTACGTCGTCGACGCGGCGGTCCAGCTGCACGGCGCGCGGGCGCTGCACCGCGGCCACCTGCTCGAACACCTCTACCGCGAGGTGCGCGCCCCGCGTGTCTACGAAGGGGCGAGCGAGGTGCAACGCGGCATCATCGCCAAGGAGTTGTACGCCACCCTGGAGGCCCGACCGTGACCGCCGAGCGCATCGACCCGCCCGACCTCTCCCCGGCCACCGGCTTCTCGCACGCCGTCGTCGCCACCGGATCCCGGGTGGTCTTCCTGGCCGGCCAGACCGCCCTCGACACCGACGGCAAGATCGTCGGCGACACCCTGCCGGAACAGTTCGAGCGGGCGCTCGGCAATCTGCTGACCGCCCTGCGCGCCGCCGGCGGCACCCCGGCCGACCTCGCCCGCGTCACCGTCTACGCCACGGACGTCGCCGCCTACCGCGCGCACGCCCCGGAGCTCGGCCGCGTCTGGCGGAGCCTGGCCGGACGGAACTACCCCGCGATGGCGGTCGTCGAGGTCGTGAGGCTGTGGGACGAGACGGCGACGGTGGAGCTCGACGGGTTCGCGGTGCTGCCCTGACGCCACGGCGCGACCACGCGCCCGTCGGGCAGCAGCGCACCGGTGTCGTCGAAGACGATCGCACCGCTGCACAGCAGGCTCCACCCCTGCTCGGGGTGGGCGGCGACGACATGCGGGGCGCGGGCGTCGGGCCGGGAGCACGAAGGCTGGTGGGAACACATGGCGCACCTCAACGGTCGTAGGACCATCCGTACAGCTCACACCATCCTCCCGCCGTGAACGCCGGGGAACGGACCGCCGAGAAGCGTGACAAGACGGGGACAACACCCGGACGGTTCCCGTACGGCCGGGCGGACTCGCCACCGAAGGAGTGACGGTCACGCCCCCGGACGCGGGCGCCGGGTACCAGTGGAAGCCCCCACCTCAGGAGGTCCTCCCATGTCCCTGCGCCCCGCGCTCGGCGCCGCCGCCACGGTCGCGCTGGCCCTCGTCGCCGTCGTCCCCGCGACGTCGGCGGCGGCCGAGACCAAGGAGTCGATCACCGTCGACTCCGCGGCCCGGATCGGCCCCGACGGCTCGATCACCCTCAGCGGCACCTACCGTTGCGCCGACGCCACCGGACCTGTCTTCATCAGCTCCTCCCTCACCCAGGCGGACCCCTCGGTCCGGTACGGAATCGGCGGCTCCCGCGCCGTGTGCGACGGCAAGGAACACCGCTGGCAGAACACCGGCAAGCCGCGCAACCAGGTCTTCACGAAGGGCAAGGCCCAGGTCGAGGCCACGCTCATGGAGCTGCGCATGCAAGGCGGCCTGCCGCTGCCGGACTTCCACGCGGCACAGCAGCAGGGCGTCATGCTGGCCCAGAGCTGACCGCCGGCCCGCGCAGCTGCCGCCGGCCCGTCCGGCAGCGGGTGCGCGGGCCACGTCGTGCCCCGCTGCGGACCCCCACGCCGGGAGGGCGGCCGTGCGGCCGGCGCGCTCTCACCCTCCGCCCCACGTGCCAAGATGGGAGCAGCCCGTCCCGCCGCCCACATCCGCCGAGGTTGCCGTGACCAAGCCCGCCCCCCGTGAGCCGATGCGGCGCAACTCGCGGTCCAACCGGGCGCGCATCCTGGCGACGGCCCGCCAGGAACTGGGGCAGAACCCCGACATGACCTTGGAGGAGCTGGCGCGGGCCTCCGGCGTGGTACGGCGCACCCTCTTCGGGCACTTCCCGGGCCGCGCGGCCCTGCTGGAGGCGCTCGCCGAGGAGGCCGCCGAGACGCTGCGCGGCGCGGTGACCGAGGGCAGACGGCCGGGGGATCAGGCCGAACGGGCGCTCGCGTGGTTCACGCTGGCCCTGTGGCCGGTCGGCGACCGCTACCGCCTGCTGCTCGCCCTGGCCCGCCAGGACCTGGGCGTCGACCGGATCCCCGAGATCCTGGCCCCGGCCCGCGCGGAGGCCACGGCCATCCTGGAACGCGGGCAGCGCGAGGGCGTCTTCCACACCCAACTGCCGCCCGCCGTCCTCAGCGCCGGTCTGGAGGCCCTGATCCTCGCCCTGCTGCAGAGCGTCAACGCGGGCGACCTGGACGACGACGGCACCCGCGTCGCCGTGGCCCTCCTCATCGCGGCCGGCGTGCCGGAGCAGCGGGCGGCGACGGTGGTCGAGGAGACCGCCGCGGCACTCGGTACGACGTCCTAGCCGCCTCCGTCATCCCGGGGAGCACACCATGACGACCATCGCCATCATCGGAGCCGGCCCCGGACTCGGGGCCGCCGTCGCCCGCAGGTTCGGCAGCGAGGGCCACTCCGTCGCCCTCGTCGCCCGTGACCGGGCCCGGCTCGACAGGTTCGCCGCCGACCTGTCCGACGAGGGGATCGTCGCGCGCGGCTTCGCCGCCGACGTACGCGACACCGAGGCCCTGCGGGCGGCACTGGACGCGGCGGACGCGACGCTCGGCACGGTCGAGATCCTCCAGTACAGCCCGGTCCCGCACCCGGACTTCATGCGCCCGGTCCTGGAGACCGGCCCCGCGGACCTGCTCGGCCCGCTGGAGTTCTCCGTGCACGGCCCGGTCACGGCGGTCCGCCAGGTGCTGCCCGGTATGCGGGCCCTGGGGCGCGGCACCGTCCTGTTCGTCAACGGCGGCACCGCGGTGGTCCCGCACCCCGACCGGGCGGGCACGTCGATCGCCTTCGCCGCGGAGAGCGCCTACGGTCATCTGCTGCACGACACGCTGGCCGCGGAGGGCATCCACGTCGGGCAGCTGGTCATCCCCGGCGCGATCATCACCGGGCACGACCGCAAGGACCCGGCAGTGCTCGCCGAGGTGCTGTGGGGCATGCACACCGACCGGCACGGCTACCGTCACTTCGCCGACGACCTGGACGCCTGACCGGACCGCCGGGCGCGGCCGCGGCCCCGCCCGGCGTCGAGGAGGTCGGCGCGGACCCGTACGCCGACGGGTGTCAGGTCGACCAGACGACCCGGCCGTCGTGCACGATGACCACCTTGGCGTCGGCCTGGAGGACCAGCTGCGCGCCGTCGTTGCCGTGGCTCTGCGAGGCCCAGATGGGGCGGTCGTCGCCGTTGTGGATGACGAGGTTGCCGTCCTGCTGGAAGATCGCACGGTGGTTGCTGCCGAAGGTCATGGACGCCCACACGGGCTTGTCGTGCTCGTTGTAGACGACGAGGTTGCCGTCGGTCTGCATCACCATGCGTATGCGGTTGGTGGTCCAGGCCTGGTTGACCTCCAGCACGCTGGTCGCGTGGACGGTCTCCGTGCTCCAGTTCGGCTGCGGGCTCGACTTCGGCTTCGGCTTCGGTTTCGGCTTGGGCGTGGGCTTCGCCTCGGGCGTCCCGCTCGGGCTGGGGTGCGGCGCGGGCGCGGCGGGCACGGGAGCGTCGGCCTTCGGGGGGTCGCTCCTCCTCGGCTTCTCCTTCTTCGGCGACGGATCCGGCTTCTGCGCCACGTAGTCGTCCAGGGCCGCGGGGGAGGAGTCCTGGTTCAGGACGGTGTCGGAACCGGCGGCGAGCCCCTTGGCGGAGTCACGGGGCTCGTCCCTCCCGCTCCCGGCCAGCAGCAGCGGTACGGCGACGAGAACGGCGCCGGCGATCGCGGCGCCCGCAAGGACCGGCTTCCTGGGGCGTCCACGGCCGACGGCGGTCTCCGTCCTGACGCCCGGCGGCACCGCCACGACGGCCGCCGCCACGGCGCCATCCTCGTCCGCGGCCGCGGCGGCCCCGTTCGTGGGTGAGGGGGCGGTGGTCGACGTGTCCGCGGGGGACGGGGCGGTGTCCGGCGCCGGTGAGGACGGGGTGGTGGTGTTCCGTTGCCCTGCCGGGGAAGCGGTGGCGTCGGTGTCCTCCGCGGGGGCCGGAGCCGTGGTCCCGGACGGGGTGGTGCCGGGCTCCGCCTCGGGGGACGCCGACGTGCTCGGCGCCTTCTCGTCCGGGCTGGAGGGCGTGGACGGTAAGCCGGCCTCCTCTACGCGGGCGACGGCCGCCTCCGCGTTCTCGCCGGGTGGCTGGTGCTGGGGGGACATGCGGTACTCCTCCTCGGTGGCGGAGCTGACGGTGGTGGGGGCGGGACCCGACGCGGTGGCGGCCGCGGGCCGGTCCGGCGCCTCTGCGCGCTACGAGGTCTTCCCGTACGCCTCAACTTAGCCCGTACCGGGGGTGATCAGCCGACCCACCCGCCCCCACTGCCGCGCCGCTATGTCCCGCACGCCTTCCTGCTCCCGGAAAGTCCCCCACCCGGGCGGGAATCGGGCGTGGGGAAGCCCGATACGGACCCTGCCCGACCCGTTACGGGCGGGGCTCGTGTGGCATCCTGTTGGCTCCCCGATCCGATCAGTGCCGACCCGCGCGCATGTCGTTCGGCACTCAAGTACTCGTACGGAACCTAGAGTTCAGGTGGAGATGCGGCCCGGACAACGGCAGGAGGGCGGGCACGGTGCCCTGCCCGAGGGGTCCGACGACTCCGGCTCCGCGGACATACCCGACGCCGTACGTGCCGCCGCCCGCCGGGCGCCGGGGCACTGGATCGGGGTGGTGGACCCGGAGTGGACGCGGCGTCAGGCGCCGCCGTCGTGGGCCGTGGTGGGGGAGTGGCAGTCGGACGAGAGCGGCGGCGTGGGGGCCTACCGGGCCAACCCGGAGTACCGGCCCTCGGCCCGGGTGCTGGGCTGGCCGGACCCCACCGATCCGGTGGACGCGGCGGCACAGCGGGCCGCCACCGGCTACGGCTCGGTGGACGAGGCGCTCGCGGCGCTCGCCGAGGCGGACATCACCGTGGTGCGCGGACCGGACGGCGGACCGCTCACGGCCGCCGGGCGGGACGGGGCGCCGGTGGTGCTGTTGTTCACCTCACCGGCGCACGCGTTCATGTCCGCGGCACTTCGGCATGACACCCTCCCGGCGCGGGAGTTGGCCCGCTCACTCAGTGGTTCGGGCACCCTGCTGATGGTCAACGCCGGAGCCGCGGCTCCCCTTGTCGTCCCGGCGGACAGCCTGCTCGGTCCCGTACCGGCGCCGGACGCCGAGGGGACACGCGGGGCGGAGGCGGACCGTAGCGGACCGCCGGCCGCGGACCGCACTCCCAGCTCATCTGAACCCTGGCCCCACATCACAGGGAGGACCCCGTGACGCGCTCGGTCCAGCACACCCCTACGTCCCGACGGACGGAGTCGGGCTCCGACGGCGAGGAGACGGCCCCGACCGCGGTGGCCGCCACCGCCGCCGCACCGGAGCCCGGTTCCGTAGCGGCGAAGACCGGTGCCGACGCCGGCACCGGGGAGGCCGGCACGGCGGAGACGGCCCCCGAGGCCCGGACCACCGAACCGGACACCGGCGGCCCGGAGAACGGCCCGGAGCACGGCCCGAAGAACGGCCCGGACAACGGCCACGAGAGCACTCCCGACAGCGGGGCGGTCTCCGGCAGCCGGTCCGAGTCCGGGTCCCGGTCCGAGTCCGATTCCGGGTCTCGGCCCGACTCCGACTCCGTGACCGGGCCCGGCTCCGAGACCGGGTCCCGGTCCGGGTCCGATTCCGGGTCTCGGCCCGATTCCGAGACCGGGTCCGACTCCGTGACCGGGTCCGACTCCGGGACCGGGCCCGGCTCCGGGGCACGGCAGGAGGCCGAGGCCGATCCGAGCGCCGCCGCGGTGGCCAAGAGCCGGCTGCCCGCACTCGTGCGGACCATGACCGCGACCGCCATCGACCGGCCGCAGCAGCAGGCCGGTCAGGTGGGACGACCGGGCAAGGCGGCGCTCGCCGGTGCCGCGGTCGCGGGCGCGCTGCTCGTGTCGGTGCCGTTCCTGGTGCTCGCCGGGAACGACGACAAGCCCCCGAGGTCGACGTCCGCCGGAGGGACCGTGCTCGGTGGCGGCTCCCAGGAGGCACCGGGCGAGTTCGTCGCCACCGAACCCGACGCGGGCTCCCGGGGCGACGGCGGAAAGGACTCCGCCGAGCCGGACAAGCCGTCGCGGGAGGCCCCCGCGGGCACCTCCGCGCAGACCCCCGCGGGCGGGACGGGCAAGGACGCCGACGAGGACACGCCGCGGAAGGACACCCCGCGGCAGGAGCGCCCGAAGAGCGACACGGTCCAGGAGGACCGGCCCGCGAAGTCGAGCGGCGACACGGCCTCCGGCGGCGACGACAAGCCCGCCCGGCCGGGAGTGACGTTCAGCGCCCCCCTCTCCGTGCGCAGCCATCTCTCGGGCCGCTGCATCGACGTACCGGGCAGCGACTTCGCCGACGGCAAGAGGCTGTGGGTCTGGGACTGCAACAACAGCAGTGCCCAGAAGCTGCAGTTCGCCTCCGACGGCACCGTGCGCATCAAGGACAAGTGCCTCGACGTGGCCAACGCGAACTTCGGCGACGGCACGCCCATCCAGCTCGCCTGGTGCAACGGCAACGCGGCCCAGAAGTTCGTGCTGAACGGCAGCCACGACCTGGTCAACACCGTCGTCGGCAAGTGCGTCGACATCGTGGACAACAACCGGGGCAACGGCGCCTGGCTGCAACTGTGGAGCTGCGCCGGCACCGACAACCAGAAGTGGAGCGTCTGACCGGACGCCCGCAGGCCAAAAGCATCGCTCCCGGCGACCGCCCGCCCTCCGGCGCGGGGCATGATGGGCACCGTCGGCTCGCCGACACGAGCCCCCGGGCGACCGGGGGCGCGCCCGTTGAAGACGCCGCCCTAGCAAGGAGGTTGGTGCGTGTCGCGCCAGGTACTCACGGTCGGTCCGGGGGACCGGGACCGCTTCCGGACGATCGGTGAGGCACTCGCGGCCGCCCGTACCGGCGCGCTGATCAGCGTGCGGCCCGGGACGTACGCGGAGAACCTGGTGATCCACACCAGGGTCACCCTCACCGCCGCCGAGGGGCGCGGGACGGTCGAGATCCGGCCGCGCTCGGGCAGTGTGCTCGCGCTGCGCGCCGACGCCGTAATGCTCTCCGAACTGACCCTGCGCGGCGGCGACGCCGAGCTGCCCGCCGTGGACGTGCGGCGCGGACAGGCCGCGCTCGACGGCTGCGAGGTCGTCGGCGCCGCCTGGACGGCGATGCTGGCCGGGGGCACCGGTTCCCTCGCGCTGCGCGACTGCCGGGTGAGCAACCCGCAGGGCGCCGGCATCGTGGTCACCTCGACCACGCCCACCACCGTGGAGTCCTGCACGCTGGAACACCTTGGCACCAGCGGTCTGGTCCTCGCCGAGCAGGGCGAGGCCCGCATGCGCGGCTGCACGGTGCGCGACGCCCGCGGCAACGGGCTGCTCGCCAACGGCGAGTCCCGCGGCACCGTCGAGGACTGCGACATCTCCTCCACCGACAAGCCCTCCATCGCGCTCGAACAGAACTGCGCCCTCACGGTGATCCGCACCGTGGTGCACGACACCAGTACCGGCGTGCACCTGAGCAGCGGGGGCCGTACGACGCTGGAGGACGTCCGCGTCACCGGCGCCTCCGGCAACGGGCTCGCGCTGGCCGGCGGCACCGACCCGGTGCTGCGCCGCTGCCGTGTCTCGCGCACCCGAGGGCACGGCGTCCTGGTCACCGACCGGGCGCGCGGCACCTTCGAGGACTGCTGGGTGGACGGCGCCCAGGGCGCGGCGCTGCGGGTCGCCGGGGCCGCCTCCCCGGCGCTGACCGGCCTGACGGTCCGCGACTGCGAACAGGCCGGGCTGCTCCTGGAGGAGGACTCGGCGCCGGAGCTCGACCGTCTTGAGGTGATCGGCGGCGCGCCCGCGGTCGCCGTGCGCGCGGGCGCCAACCCGCTGCTGCGCCGCGCCCGGCTGGTGGAGCCCGCCGGCGACGGCATCGCGGCCGGCAAGGACGCCCGGGGCCGTGCCGAGGACTGCGAGATCGTCCGCCCCAAGGGCGCCGGCGTGCGCGTGGCCTCCGGCAGCACCCTCTACCTGGCCGGTGGCGGGGTGTCCGACTCCGCGGGCAACGGACTGCTCGTGGAGGACGGCGGCAACGTCACCGTCCGCGACTTCCGCGTCGAGACGTCCGGCGAGGAGGGCGTGGTGGTGGCCTCCGGCGGCGAGTTGACCGCCAACCGGACCACGGTGCACGCCGCCCGGGGCCACGGCTTCCTGCTCCGCGAGGGCGCGCTGGCCTCGCTCAGCGGCTGCGAGGTCAGCGGCGGCGCCCAGGACGGTTTCCGGGTGGAGTCCACCGCACCGGTCTCGCTCGTGAACTGCCTCGCCCGGGAGAACGAGGGCGGCGGCCTGGTGCAGACCGTGCCCGGCGAGCGGCTGGCCGTGGACGGCCTGAACAGCACCGGCAACGGCAAGCGGGACGCCTGGGGCACCGGCAGCGCCGAGAACACCGACCCGGCCGGCTCCGGCGCCGCGGACACGCCCCCGCCGGACCGCGCGGACGGCCCGCTCGGCGCCCTCAACGCGCTGATAGGCCTGGAGAACGTCAAGCAGCAGGTGCGCACGCTGGTCAACCTCACCCAGCTCGCCCAGCGCCGGGAGCAACTCGGCATGTCCGCACCGCCGATGAGCCGGCATCTGATCTTCGCCGGGCCGCCCGGCACCGGCAAGACCACCGTCGCCCGCCTCTACGGCTCCATCCTCGCCGAGCTCGGTTCCCTGCGCAGCGGCCACCTGGTGGAGGTCTCACGCGCCGACCTGGTCGCCCAGGTCGTCGGCGGTACGGCGATCAAGACCACCGAGACCTTCCAACGGGCGCTCGGCGGCGTGCTGTTCATCGACGAGGCGTACACGCTCGCGGCGGACAGCGGCAACGGCGGCGCCGACTTCGGCCGGGAGGCGGTGGACACGCTCCTGAAGCTGATGGAGGACCACCGCGACGACGTGGTGGTGGTCGCGGCCGGCTACTCGCGAGAGATGGACTCCTTCCTCGGCTCCAACCCGGGTCTGGCGTCCCGGTTCTCGCGGACCGTCGAGTTCGAGAACTACTCCGTGCCCGAACTGGTCGCCATCATGGAGAACATGTGCGCCCAGCACCAGTACGAGCTGGGGGAGGGCACCGCGGCGGCGCTGGCCGCGCACTTCGAGGCGATGCCGCGGGACGCGGGCTTCGGCAACGGCCGTGCCGCGCGCGGCGTGTTCGAGGAGATGGTGGACCGGCAGGCGGTCCGGCTCGCGGCCCAGTCGCAGGTCGGCGAGCACGATCTGCGGCTGCTGCTGCCGGAGGACGTCTCCGCCACCGCCGCGAAGGCCGCGGAGTCCACCCCGCAGGACGACCCGCTGACCCGCCTCGGCGACATGATCGGCCTGGCCGAGGTGAAGCGCGACGTGGCGGACCTGGTCAATCTGATCACCACCGCCCGCCACCGTGCCGCGGCCGGGCTGCCGGTGCCCTCGCTCAGCCACCACCTGGTCTTCACCGGTCCGCCCGGCACCGGCAAGACCACCGTGGCCCGCCTCTACGGCGAGATCCTGACGCAGCTCGGCATCCTCGACCGCGGGCAGCTCGTCGAGGCGGCCCGCGCCGACCTGGTCGGCCGCTACATCGGCCACACCGCCCAGCTCACCCGCGAGGTCTTCGAACGGGCCCGGGGCGGCGTGCTGTTCATCGACGAGGCGTACACGCTCACCCCGCGCGGGGGCGGCGCCGACTTCGGCCAGGAGGCGGTGGACACGCTGCTGAAGCTGATGGAGGACCACCGCGACGAGGTGGTCGTCATCGTCGCCGGTTACACCGACGAGATGGAGCGCTTCCTGGCCTCCAACCCGGGCCTGTCCTCCCGCTTCCCGCGCCGGATCGGCTTCGCCGACTACACCTCCGAGGAACTGGTCACCATCGTGCGTTCCCAGGCCACGAGCATGGGCTACGAGTGCGGACCCGGCACCGGCCCGCTGCTCAAGGAGTACTTCGACGCGATGCCGCGGGACCGTTCGTTCGGCAACGCCCGCCTCGCCCGCCAGGTGGTCGAGGCGATGGTCACCCGCCAGGCGGGACGGCTCGGTTCGCTGTCCGCGCCGACCCTGGACGACCTGCGCATCCTGATCCCCGAGGACGTCCCGGCCGCGGCCCCGAAGGCGGCCCCCCGATGAGCCCGCGCGCCCTCGGGGCGGCCCGTCTGCTGTCCGGGGCCGGTCTGGCCACCGCCCTGCTGCTGCCGGTGGCCGCACCGGCCCACGCGGCGCCCGCGGGCCCGCCCGTGGCCGACGGCAAGAAGGGCCAGGAACTGCCCGGCATGCCCTCCGCGCTCGATCCCGAGGCCGACCAGGTGGCGTGCACCGCCGCTTCCCGCGCGCAGGCACATAAGCAGGACTGGTCCCGCCAGCGCCTCGACCTGGACCGGCTGCGCGGGCACGGCACCGGCACGGGCGTGACCGTCGCGCTGATCGACACCGGTGTCGCCCCGGGCGCCGCCGGCCTCGACGGGCGGGTCACCGCCGAGGGCGAGGCGGCCGACGACTGTGTCGGACACGGCACCTTCCTGGCCGGCCTGATCGCCGGAACGGGCGGGGACAGCCCGAGCCTCGCCGGGATCGCGCCGGGCGCGAGAATCCTGGCCCTGCGCGGCACCGACCCGCGCGGTCGGGCCGGCGCGGACCTGGTCGCCGACGCGCTGCGGGCGGCCACCGCGGCCGGGGCCGAGGTGATCGCGGTCACGGTGGCGCTGCCGGACCGGGACGCGGCGCTGACCGACGCGGTCGCGCAGGCGCGCCGCGCGGGCGCCGTGGTCCTCGCCGCGGCCACCCCTGACCCGCCGTCACGGGGCGGTACCGACGAGATCCCGTCCCGTGTCTACTGGCCGGCGGGCGAGCCCGGCGTCCTCTCCGTCGCCGACATGCTGCCGGGCGGCGTCCGCCCGGACGGCGCGTTGCCGACCACCGGTGTCGACCTGGCCGCGCCCGGCGCCGGGGTGGTCTCCGGGGGCCCGCGCGGCGACGGCCACTACCTCGGGGCCGGTGCCTCGGTGGCGACGGCCTACGCCGCCGGCGCCGCCGCGGTGGTCCGGGCCGCCCACCCCGAGGACTCGCCCGAGACCGTGGTGCGCCGCCTGACCGCCACCGCCTACCCCGCCGACATCCCCCAGCTGGACGCCTACGCCGCGGTGACCACGGTCCTCGGCGACGCGGGCGGGCGCGCCGGTGCCGAGCGCGCCGCGGACCCGGTGGCCGTCCGCGACACCTCCGGCGCCGACCGTGCCACCGGCCGCGCCACCCTCTTCGTCCTCCTCGGGTCGGCAGCCGTACTCGCCGTCCTCTGGGCCGCGTTCACGCTCCCGAGGGCCCGCTCCCGAGGCTGGCGTCCGGCGGGCGCGGGCGAGGACTGAGCCGCGTGGGGCGACGGTGACGTAGCAAACGGGCGGGGGCCACCTCAGGTGGCCCCCGCCCGGACTTTCCGCTCCGTCAGGCTCCCTGCGGGCCGTCCTCCACCAGCGCCGTCTGCATCAGGCGGGACTTGCGCCGGGCGATGTGCAGGGCGCGGCCGGGCGGCAGGTTGAGGGGCTTCGCGTTGCCGAACAGGCGGCCCTCGGTGGGCGGGCAGGACAGCAGCACGGCCGGGTTGTTCGCCTCGTCCATACGGCGGATCAGCGCGTCGCTGAGGCCCCGTCCCGCGCCCATGGCGCTGCGGGCGACGATCAGGTGCAGGCCCATCTCGAAGCCGAGCGTCAGATGCTCGAAGAGCGGCTCGAAGGGGCTCTGGAAGGAGTTGCCGGAGACCATGTCGTAGTCGTCGACCAGGATGAACAGCCGCGGGCCGGTCCACCAGTCGCACCGACGCATCCGGGCGGGGGCGATGTCCGCGCCCGGGACGCGGGTCTTGAGCGCGCGCGCCGCGCCCTCGACGGTCTCCTTGAGGTTGTCCAGGGAGATCACGTGCCCGATGCGGTACTCCTCCGGGACGGCGTCGACCAGCGTGCGGCGGTAGTCCACCACGATGATCTTCGCCTCGTTCGGGGCGTAACGGGCGGTGACGCCCTCGGTGATGCGGCGCAGCAGATTGGTCTTGCCGCTCTCGGTGTCACCGACCACGATCAGGTGCGGGGTGCGGCTGAAGTCGTGCCACACCGGTTCGAGGGCGTCCTGGTCGATGCCGAGCGGCAGCCGCAGGCCGCCGCCCTCGGTGGCCTCGGGCGCGGGGAGTTCGGCGAGCGGCAGCCGGTGCGGCAGCATCCGTACCGGCGGTGCGGCCGGACCGGACCAGTGCTTGGCGACCTCGCCGACCAGATGGGCCACGCCCTCGCCGAGGTCGTCGAGGGAACCGCTGCCGTCGAGGCGCGGCAGACCGGCCAGGAAGTGCATCTTGCTGTCGGCGGTGATGCCGCGACCGCCGCTGCGCGGCACCGAGCGGGCCTTGCGGGTGTCGATCTCGGAGTCCATCGGGTCACCCATCCGCAACTCCAGGCGGGTGGCGGCCTGGTCGCGGACCTGCGCGGACAGCTCCACCCAGCGGGTCGTGGTGATGAGCAGGTGGATGCCGTAGTTCAGGCCGCGGGCGGCGAGTTCGTTGAACTTCGGGACCAGGTCGTCGTAGTCCTGGCGGACCGTGGACCAGCCGTCCACCACCATGAACACGTCGCCGAAGGGCTCGTCGGGGAACTCCCCGGCGGCCCGGCGGCGGCGGTAGGACTGCATGGAGTCGAGGGTGTGGTCCACGAAGAACTGCTCGCGGCGGGCGAGCAGCGTCATCACCTCGGCGACGGCCCGGTGCACCCGCTCCGGGTTGAGCCGCGCCGCGACACCGCCGACGTGCGGGAGCCCGGCGAGCTGCGAGAGGCCGCCGCCGCCGAAGTCGAGGCAGTAGAACTGGATCTCAGCCGGGGTGTGGGTGAGGGCCAGGGCGGCGATCAGCGTGCGGGCGAGGGTGGACTTGCCGCTCTGGGAGCCGCCCGCGATCGCGACATGGCCGCCGGCCCCGGAGAGATCCACGATCAGCGGGTCGCGGCGCTGCTCGAAGGGCTTGTCCACCAGGCCCACCGGGACCCGCAGCCTGCCGTTGCCGGCCCAGCCGGCCGCGGTGAGGCCACGCCCGGGGTCGGGGGCGATGCCGGGCAGCAGGGCGTCCAGCGGCGACGGCTCGTCCAGCGGCGGCAGCCACACCTGGTGGGCGGCCGGGCCCGAGTCGCGCAGCCGGTCGAGCGCCACGTCGAGCAGGGTCTCCTCGTCCCCGCTCTCCCCGGTCTTCTCGGGCTCGGGCTCCGGCTCGGACGACGGCTCCAGCGTCCGCGGCACCACCCAGCCGCTGGTCCACGGCACCACCTGGCTGGCCACCCGGGCCTGCACCACCGCGCCGGTGCGGCGCCGGTACGTGCCCGAGGAGTACGCGGCGCGGAACCGGGTCAGGGCCTCCACGCCCGACTTGAGGTAGCCGCTGCCCGGCTGGGCCGGCAGTTCGTAGGCGTCCGGCACGCCGAGCACGCCGCGGCTCTCCATGGCGGAGAAGGTGCGCAGGCCGATGCGGTACGACAGATGGCTCTCCAGCTGGTGCATGCGGCCCTCGTCCAGGCGCTGCGAGGCCAGCAGCAGATGCACGCCGAGGGAGCGGCCGAGGCGCCCGATCATCACGAACAGGTCCATGAACTCCCGGTGCGCGGAGAGGAGTTCGCTGAACTCGTCGACCACCACGAACAGGCTGGGCAGCGGGGTGAGGTCGGTGCCGGCGGCGCGGGCTCGCTCGTACTCCAGGGCGGAGGTGTAGTTGCCGGCGGCGCGCAGCAGTTCCTGGCGGCGGATGAGTTCGCCGTGCAGGGCGTCCTGCATGCGCTCCACCAGGGCGACCTCGTCGGCGAGGTTGGTGATGACGGCGGAGGTGTGCGGGAGCTCCTCCAGGCCGAGGAAGGTGGCGCCGCCCTTGAAGTCGACGAGGACGAAGTTGAGGGTCTCGGAGGAGTTGGTCAGGGCGAGGCCGAGGACGAGGGTGCGCAGCAGCTCGCTCTTGCCGGAGCCGGTGGCACCGATCAGCATGCCGTGCGGGCCCATGCCGCCCTGCGCGGACTCCTTGATGTCGAGTTCCATCGGGCGGCCGTCCACCCCGACCGCGATCGGCACCCGCAGCCGGGCCGAACCGGTGTGCCGGGCGAAGAGGGTGGCCGGATCGTGCCGGTGCAGGTCGGGGATGCCGAGCAGGGTGGTCAGCTCGACGTCGGTGTCCAGCGGCTGCGCGATGTCCGTGCCCAGGCTCATCCGGCGGGCGGTCAGCAGCCGGGCCAGCGACTCCGCGCCGAGCGGGCCGAGCCGGTCCGGCCGGCCGAGCGGCACCGAGCGTTCCTTGCGGCTGCGGTCGGTACGCACCAGGTTCACCTGGTCCGCGCCGACGGTCAGCCGCAGGGTGTTGCGGCCGGGCCGCCAGCGCAGCGCACCCGAGACGTCGAGGACCAGGGCGTTGCGATAGCCGTGGCCCTCCCACCGGTGCCCCTCGGGCACGGTCACGCCGTCCAGGACGACGACCGTGTACGGCTCGTCGCGGCCGGGGCGGGCGTCCGGGTCGAAGCCGGGACGCTCGGCGAACTCCGCGCCGAGCAGATCGTCCAGTTCGGTGAGGTCGGCGGTGATCCGGCGGACCTGACCGGCCCCGTCCTCCTCGTGCGGGTGCAGTGCGTGCGGCAGCCACTTGACCCACTCCCAGTCGGACCGCCGCTCGTCGCTCACACACACCGCGAGCCACAGCTCCTCGGGTGCGTGGAACACCGCGAGCTGACCGAGCACGGCGCGCACCAGGGCACGTACGTTCTCGACGTCCTCGGGTCGGCCCTCCCCGCTGTCCCCGGACGACGGGGCGCCCGGCGCGGCGGGCTCCTCGCCAGAGGGCTCCTCGGGGCGCAGCAGGACGCGGGCCGAGGAGCGCAGATAGAGGCCGAGGGGCTGCTCGGGGATGGTGGAGTAGGCGCGGATGAAGCGGCGCAGGGCGTGCGCGCAGAGCGGTTCGAGGTCCTCCACCGGGCGGGTGGAGACCGGGTTGAGGGTGAGCGCGAGCTGCTGCTCGCCCACGGCGAGCCGGACCTCGCCGAAGTCCTCGTCGGCCGGGCGGCGTTCCCACAGCCGCGAGGTGCGGGCCAGGGAGCGGAGCGAGGCGGGCTCCGGGTGGCGCCAGGCGAGCGCCCGCTGCTGCTCCGTGATGGTGGCCCGGACCCGCTTGCGGGTCTGCGCCAGGTAGCGCAGGTAGTCGCGGCGTTCGCCCTTCAGGCGCTGCTTGCGCTCACTGGAGCGCCGCATCAGCTGCCCCAGCAGCATGGCACCGGCGGAGAGCGCCATGACGCCCATCGCCAGATACATGAAGACGCCGTTCCCGCCCCCCGGGCGCAGGAACATCAGCATCATCGACACCGACATCAGGGCCATCGGCAGATAGGTCCATATCGCCGAGGTGTCGGGCACCGTCTCGGCGAGGACCGGCGGCTCCTGGAGGGTCAATTGCCCGTCGGGCATCTCGGGTCCGCGCCTGCGGGCCGGCCGGCGAAACAGCACCACACTCAAGGAACGAAACCTCCGGTTTCACTGGCTTTCCGGCCCGCGTCGAATACCGGCACACCCGGCAGCGGGAAAGACCGCACCGCGCCCATTCTGCGGGCCCCGGGCGTCGCGGTGAACGCCGGATGAATGTTGTGAGCGGAAAGCGGGGGACGGTCAACTCCCCCCGCACTCAACCGCATACCGGACGAGGAGTCCGGTCCGCAGCACGATCCGGCGGGCGTAGGCAGTAGTCTGCATTCACGTAACGCGACCTGTCCACGCGGGAGAGGTGGTTTCCGGGCGCACGGACGCAATTCCCTTGTCCGAGCGCCCGGTTCCAGGCCGCGCGGGTCTTCCGTACTCCGCGCACGGCCCCTCTCCCGGAGAAGTCCTCCTGTCAAAGTCCCCACCGAAGACGAGAGTTCAGCTGATGACCGACAGTGCGGTGGCCGAACTGTGCCGCCTGACCGTACGTGCGCCGAGCGTCTCCGTCGATCTGGCCGTACCCGCCGACGTGCCGGTCGCCGATCTGCTGCCCACGCTGCTGCGCTACGTCGGCGAGGAGGCCGAGGAGGCCGGGCTCGACCACGCCGGCTGGGTGCTCCAGCGGCTCGGTGACGCCCCGCTCGACGAGGAGAGCACCCTCGCGCACGCCGGGCTGGCCGACGGGGACGTGCTCTATCTGCGCCCGCACACCGAGGCGCTGCCCGAGGCAAGGCTCGACGACCTGGTGGACGGGATAGCCGACACCGCGGGCCGCAAGCTGCACACCTGGCACCCCGAGGCGGCGCGCGGCCTGCTGGTGGGCACCACCGTGGCGACCGTGGTGGCCGCGCTGGTGCTGGTGTTCCGGCCGGGCGCCGGGCCCGGCTCGACCCGGGCCGCCTGCGCGGCCGTGGCGGGGCTGCTGCTGCTCGCGGGCGCGGGCACCGCCAGCCGTGCCGTCGGCGACCGCCTCTCCGCGACCGCGCTCGGACTGCTGGTCGCGCCCTGCCTCGCGCTCGCCGGCTGGGTACTGCCGGGCGGCGATCCCACCGGGCCGGACGCGGCACAGGTCGTGGGCGCGCGGCTGCTCGCGGCGGGCGCCGCGGGCGCCGGTGGCGCGGTCCTCGCGCTGGCCGCCACCGCGGTCGGCGCGCCCGCCCTGCTCGCCACCGCGGTCGTCTCGGTGGCCCTCGCGACCGCCGGGGCCCTGATCGGCTACTCGGGCCTGGACATGCCGGCCGCGGTGGCGCTGGTGGCGGCCGTGGTCGCGCTCGCGGCCGGTGCGGTCGCCCCCCTGGCCTTCAAGCTGGCCGGCATGCGGATGCCGTCCCTGCCCTCCTCCGCCGGCCAGCTCCAGGAGGGGATCGAGCCCTACGCGGGCGACGAGGTCGCCGAGCGGACCGAACTGGCCGGACGCTGGGTCACCGCGCTCTTCGCGGCCACCGGCACCGTCGCCGCGGGCGCGCTGGTCGTCCTCGCCGAACACCCGGACCTGGCCGAGGTGCTGACCGCGCTCGCGCTGAGCCTGCTGCTGCTTCTGCACTCCCGGGGCCTGGTGCACATCGGGCAGCGGCTGACCCTGGCCGTGCCCGGGGTCTGGGGGCTGCTGCTGCTCGCCCGCGCCTGGGCGGTGGACAGCGACGGCGACGGACGCCTCGTGGTCTTCGCGGTGCTGCTGGGCGCCGCGGCCGCCCTGGTCATCGCCGCCTGGACGGTGCCCGGCAGGCGGATGCTGCCCTACTGGGGCCGCGCGGCGGAGATCGCGCACACCGGCCTCGCCGTGGCGCTGCTGCCGCTGAGCCTGTGGGTGGCCGGGCTCTTCGGCTGGCTGCGCGGCCTGTTCGGCTGAGCCCGCCCGCACGCCGGCAAGAGGAACGGATCGAGGAGAGGCCGTGCAGTCCAAACGCGACCAGGTACACGCCCACAGCTTCATGATGGGCAGGCTCAGCTCGGGCCTGCTGATGGCCGACCCGGACGCTCCGGAGAGCCCGCTCGGGCGCACCACCCGCGGCGTGGTCTTCGGTGTGCTGGTCACCGTCCTGATCGGCGCGGGCGCCACCGTCTACGGCCTGCTGCGGCCCGGCGGGAACGACAGCTGGCGCGACGGCGAGCACCTGGTGGTCAACCACGACACCGGCGCCCGCTACCTGTGGACCGACACCGACGGCGTCCTGCACCCGGTGCGCAACTACGCCTCGGCGCGGCTGATCGGCGGCTCGGATCTGAAGACCGTGGACGTCGGCACCGCCTCGCTGCGCGACGTCCCCGTGGGCGCCCCGGCGGGCATCCCCGGCGCCCCCGACACCGTGCCCGGCCCCGGCCAACTCGACGACGGCCCCTGGCACCTGTGCGTCACGGGTCCGGGCGGCGCGCTGCCCGACACCTCCGGCGCCGTGGCGGACACCGGGGTCGACGAGCCGGGGGCCACCACCGTGGTCGCCGGCGCGCCCCTGGACTCCCGCGGCATCGGCGGCGACCGGGGACTCCTGGTGCGCGGGCCGGACGACACCGAGTACCTGGTGTGGCGGGGCAGCAGGCTGCCGCTGGACCGCGAGTCCGACGCCCGCAACGCCCTCGGCTACGGCTCCGAGCGGCCGATGCCGGTGTCGGCCGCCTTCCTCGACGCGCTCGCCCCCGGGCCCGCGCTGAAGCCGCCGGAGGTGGTGGGACGCGGCGAGGAAGGGCCCGAGATCGGCGGTGAGGCCAGCCGGATCGGGCAGCTCTTCGAGGTCAGCGTGCCCGGCGGCGGCAGCACCTACCACCTGCTGCGCAAGGACGGTCTGGTGCCGCTGACCCGGCTCGGCGCCGCCCTGGTGCTGGGCGACCCGGCCACCCAGAAGGACGCCTACGAGGGACGGTCGCCCACGGCACGCACGGTGGGCGCGGACGCGCTGCGCGAGCACCGGGCGCAGGGCTCGGGCCCCGCAGGCTCCGCCGAGCTGCCGGACGCGCCGCCCTTGCCGCAGTCCGCGCCGCGCGGCACGGCGCTCTGCGCGCAGGTGGACGGCGACGACGGCGGCGCCCGGATCAGGTCGGTGCTGGTACCGCTGAACAGGCTCGCCCCGGTCGCGGTCGCGCAGGGCACGGCAGCGCCGGTCGAACCGGCCTGCGTCCCGGTCGACGCCACGGTGGTACGGCCAGGGCGCGGCGCCCTCGTGAGGGCCCTGCACGCCAGCGGCGCCGCGCACGCCGGGACCACCTATCTGGTCGCGGAGAACGGCGTGAAGTACCGCGTCCCCGCCAAGGATTCGCTGGCCGCGCTCGGGTACGGGGCCGAGGACATCGGCTCGGTCCCGGCACCGCTGCTCGCGGCCCTCCCGACCGGCGCGGACCTCGACCCCTCCGCCGCCTCGGGCGTCACGGAGCCCAGAGTCACGGCCCCTGAGTGCGGCGGCGCCGGACAGCCGGCGGGCGGCGCGCGGAGCGCCGGGGCGGCCGAGCTGGACAAGGCGGACACCGCGAGCTGATCACGGCAAGGACCGCATACCGTGCCGAAGAAAGGGAAAAGGACGGCAGCAGGAGAGTAATTCGGCCAAACTCGGAGCCGACGGTGGGAAGTCCGCCGAGTGGTCACGGGATCGGGCCCGGCGGAGAACCTCAAATAAAGCTCAGAATTCCCCACCGGGCGCGGCGCCGTAATCCCGCCGAAGCGCCCGCAATGCCGGGCGGGCGCTCCTCGATGCCCGTTCTCGTGCCGCGCCTGCCCGTTTTCCGCCCGCCTCACAGGGCCGCGCCGGACGGGTTGTGTCCCGGTGTCCGCCGGGCGAGCTCGGCTGTTCATACCGGGGAAACCTCCGCACAACTCCCTTGCCACGCACGAATTCTGGAGCGAGCTGACCGATGCTCAAATCTTCCCTGCACGCGTTGCGCGGAACGTCGGCTTCTCTTTAGCCTCAGCGAGCAACGGTGTGACGAGACATGCCCGAAGGAAGGGAGCGCGACATGGCGGACAGTGCCGCGAGGAAAGCGGACTATGCCAAGGGCTTGGGGGGCGTCTCCTCCCTGGAGTCGGCCCGTGACCAGGTCGAGAAGATCCAGAACAACGTCGGCGAGATCGCCGCGCGTTCGGGTGTCGGCGGCGACGAGGGCCAGGCCCTGCTGAAGCTCTTCCGCAGCTGGAACACCGAGGCGCAGAAGGTCGTCGTCCAGATCAGCAAGATGATCGACGCGCTCCAGGAGAACGTGACCTCCGCCAACCGCCTGGCGCAGGAGAACCAGGACCTGACCGAGGTCCTCAACAGCAAGACCAGCCAGGGCGTCTTCGAAGCGCTGCGCTGACCCGTCCCGCAGCACCGGCTCCGGCGACGCGGCCGGATCCCCCTTCCGAGAGGAGACGTCATGGCCGACGGCATCATCGACGTGCAGTACCCCGTGGTCCGCAACGCCATCGAGGAGTTGATGGCGCAGACCCAGCAGATCATCACGACCCTCAACAACCTGGAGGACGAGCTGAAGCCGCTCGTCAGCTCCTGGGAGGGCGCGGACCAGGAGACGTACCGCCAGGTCCAGGCGGAGTGGGACCAGGCGACCAAGAACATGGCCCTGCTGCTCGGCGACAACGGCGAGCTGATCCAGACCATTCACGACAACCACTCCCGCGACGAGCGCAGGAGCGCCGACAACTGGGGGAGCGTGCGGGCCCGCTAGGCATCGCCGGAGCGGTCAGCCACCCCTGTGCGGGGCGGAGGGCCCCCTCGCGGGGCCCGGCACCGGCGTCCGCGACCCGCTCCTCGCGGCGGGTACGGCCGCGCGCCCGGGGACGACACCCGAACAGTCCCGTCCGACACCCCGCCCGGCAAGTACCTTCCGGGCTCACGCTTCGGGAGGTACGTCGGGGCTCGCGCTTGGGGGGCTTCCGGGCTCGCGCTTGGGGGAGTGGCTTCCGGGCTCGCGCTTGGGGGAGTGGCTTCCGGGCTTGGCTTCGGGAGGTACGTCCGGGCTTGCGCTCCGGGGGGCGGCTCGTGGGCTCGCGCTCTGGGGAGTGGCTTCCGAGCTCGCGCTCCGGGGAGTGGCCTTCGGGCTCGCGTCCCCAGGAAGTGGACCTGGGCTCGCGCTGAGGGAGTGGCTCCTGGGCTCGCGCCCCGGGGAGTGGCCTTCGGAGGCTGTCGTTCCAGGAAGTGCCGTCCGGCGCGGCGCTTCGGGGCGTGCCTTCGGTGCCTCGCCCCGAGAAGTACCTTCCGGGCCAACGCCGGAAGTACCGTGCGGCACCACACCTGGAGTGGCTCCGTGCGGGGCCGGCGTCCCAAGGTTCCGTGCGGGGCCCTGCGTCCCGAGCAGCGCCGTCCGGGCGGCGTCCCGAGCGGTCCCGTCCGGGTCGGTGTCCCGAGTGGTTCCGTGCGGGGCCCTGCGTCCCGAGCGGTCCCGTCCGGGTCGGTGTCCCGAGTGGTTCCGTGCGGGGCCCTGCGTCCCGAGCGGTTCTGTCCGGGTCGGTGTCCCGAGCGGTCCCGTCCGGGTCGGCGTTCCGAGCAGTGCCGTCCGGGCGGCGGCCCGAGCGGTCCCGTACGGGCGGCGTCCCGAGCTGTCCCGCCCGGGTCGGTGTCCCGAGCGGTCTTGCCCGGCTCGGTGTCCCGAGCGGTTTCGTCCGGGGCCTGCGTCCCGACGTCGTTCGGTGGCGCCGGCGTCGTGTTGGAGACGTGCCGGACGTCGGCGTGCGGGCGCGGGCTCCGGATCGACCCCGGTGTGCCCGACCGGCGCACCGGCCGGCCGTCGCCCCCCGGGGCGGCCGCCGGCCACCCCCGTATCCCCGTCCGGCACCAAGCGGCAGGAGAGCGTCCCATGGCCGGTGAGAAGGCCGACGTCAAGCATTTCGACCTCAAGCAGATGGAGAACTTCCGGGACAACGAGGTACAGCCCGTCCACACCGCCGCGAAGAAGCACCGCGAGGAGGGCGACGGCGCGCACATCCGCCCGCTCGGCCACCTCATCGACGGACACACCACGCCCGAGAACCTCGCTCAGGACAAGCAACTCCTGCGCATCGGCCGGATGGTCACCGAACCCCTGGTCTCGGGTCCGAAGCTGATCGAGGACATCCGTGCCGCGGCCGAGGCCATCGACAAGCTGCTCGGTGACCAGATGGAGCTCTTCAAGGAGCTCAAGGAGGCCCTCACGGAGACCATCGAAGAGGCCAACAAGACCAAGGACAAGAATCTCGGCGCGATCGACGCGCAGACACTCCTCCAGACCTTCGACGAGGTCGACACCCTCACCGCCGGCAGCACCGGCGACCCGGACGACGAGTCCTGACCCACCGACCAGAAAGGAAGCCCGGTGCCAGATCGGTACGATCCCAACTCCGCCGCAAACCTCGACAAGTTCGACAACGCAGGCGACCCGTCGACCGACACCTGGGCCACCCTGGTCACCCACATCACCGGCTATCCGGTGCCGGACCGCAACACCATCTTCGACACGCTCCGCTCCGAACACGGCGGCAAGCTGTTCCGGATGGACATCCCCGAGCGCAGCCTCTCCCTGCTCGTCAAGGACTCCGGGTTCCTGACGAACAAGGGCGAGGACTACGACATCTGGTTCTTCGACAGCGGCAAGAAGCGCTCGATCATGCAGGCCCGCATCGTCTTCGAGGGCCGTGTGAAGGTCGGCGAGGAGATCATCTTCGCCGGTCCGGGCTCGGACAACGTCCACGACGCCCAGGTCCGTGAGGGCAACGAGTTCACGGACTACAACAAGGACAAGATGAGCACCATCCCGCTCGCCCGGTACATGAACGGGCCGCGGGCGGCGCTCCTGGCCCTGCTGGGCGGCAGCACGGCGGACGCCCGCTTCAGCAACCTCGGCGCGCCCGGGGCCGACGTGGTGGACCTGAAGTCCTTCACCACCACCGGCGAGTCCTTCGACTTCGCCGCCAAGTTCTTCAAGGACCACGCGGTGGTGCTGAAGGACTGGGAGGACCGCTTCGGTCGGGACGACGCGAGCTGGAAGGGCGAGGCGGCCGAGGTCTTCCGCATCCTGCTGAAGAAGATCCGCGAGAACTACGACAGTTACGTGGAGACCTTCAACCAGAACCCCGGCTCCGGCAGCGAGACCGGCACCGGCAACACGGTCTACTCGCGCGCCCTCTCGCTGGGCCGCAAGTACCTGGAGGACTCCGCCACCAAGCTGCTGGAGGCCTGGCTGGCCTGGGCCAAGTCCCCCTACTACGACCCGCACCAGGTGCTGCGCTACGTCCTCGACGACCTCGCCCAGTGGGTGGACGCCAACAACGTCGCCAAGACCGACATCAAGTCGACCAGCACCCGCTACACCACGACCGTCGGCCACAGCCCGCAGGCCGGTTTCTCCCAGGTGCACCCCGAGTACGGCGACCTCACCGACATCGCGAACTGGGCGAAGGTCGGCGACAAGGCCGTGAAGATCTGGAGCCAGGGCGTCGACGAGTTCCTGGGCAAGCCCGCCGCCCAGGTGCAGTCGGCCCTGAACAACCACTTCCTCGACCTGGGTGACGACTTCTCCGACAACGTGCCCAAGCCGAAGTCGACCAGTACGGCCTCGGAGGAGTACGAGAAGAAGCAGCTGGAGGAGGAGAAGGAGGAGATCAACCGGCAGAACGAGGAGAACCGCAAGTACCAGGACGAGCTGCGCGCGGAGCAGGAGCGCCAGCGCGAGGAGGACCGCAAGTACCAGGAGGAGCTGCGTGAGGAGCAGAACCGCCAGCGCGAGGAGGACAAGAAGTACCAGGACGAGTTGCGTGAGGAGCAGAACCAGCAACGCGAGGAGGAGAAGCGACTCCAGGAGGACCTGCGCAACGAGCAGAACCAGCAGCGCGAGGAGGACCGGAAGTACCAGGACGAGCTGCGCGAGGAGCAGGCCAGGGTCATGCAGGAGAGCCTCGGCGGCCTCAACGACCCCAACGCGGTCACCGAGCAGAACCTCGGGAGCCTCGACGACCTGCTGGGCTCGAACAACGTGGTCACCGAGAGCCCCGGCGACCTCGGCGACGGCCGGCAGTCCCTGACGGACCAGCCCCCGACCACCACGGACCTGGGCAACCTCGGCCCCCTGAACGTCGGCGGCGGCCCCCTCAGGACCCCGACCGGCGGCAGCACCCAGCTCAACGACGGCAAGCTCACCACCGACTTCCCGGACGGCAGCAGCACCAGCTTCGATCCCGACAGCGGGACGCTGACGACCACGCATCCGGACGGTTCGACCACCACGACGGATCTGGGTGACGGCGTCAAGGTGACCAACCCGGACGGGTCGGTGACCTCGCTGGGTGACGACGGCAAGCTGACGACGACGTTCCCCGACGGCACCACGCAGACCGTCGACCCCGCCACGGGGCAGACCACGACCACCGACCCGGACGGCACCACCACCACGGAGAACCTCGGGAGCCTCGGCGACCTCAACAGCCGGAACAGCTTCGGCGACCTGGGCGACCTCGACCTCGATCTGCCGACGCAGTCCGACGGCGACCTGGGAGACCTCGGCGACCTCGGGGATCTCAACAGCGACCAGGACGTGCTGGAGACCCCGACCGGTGGGCGGACCGAGCTGGTGGGCGACGACTTCGCCACCACCTTCGCGGACGGCAGCAGGGCCGTCTTCGACCCGGACACCGGGCTGCTCACGACCACCGACGCCGACGGGTCCACGACGACGACGGACCTCACCCACGGCGCGAAGGTGACCAATGCGGACGGCTCCACCACCGTCCTCGACAACGGCCGGCTGACCACCACCTTCCCCGACGGCAGCACCCAGGTCATCGACCCGGACACCGGCATCGCCACCGTCACCGACCCGCAGGGCAACACGGAGACGGTGAACCTGCACGACCTCAACTCGTCCGGAGGCCGGGACGGTTCACCCGACCTCGACCTCGAGAGCCTCGGCGGCCTGGGCGGCCCGAGCGGCGACGGCGCCACCACCCGGGACCTGTCCCCGTCCGATCTGGGTCTCGGCGGGAGCGTCGGCACCGGTGCCACCGGCGGTGGTCTGTCCGGGACGGACGCCTTTTCGCCGGACGGCGTCGCGGGAGGCGGTGCCGCACCGCTCTCTGACGGTGCCTCCGGCGGCGCGGGCACCCCGCTCGCCCCCATGGCAGGGGCCCCCGGCGCGCCCGGCATGCCCGGCAGCCCCGGCATGCCGATGGGCGGCATGGGCGCGGGTGGCATGGGCGCCGGCGGCGACCGTGGCAACGGCGAACGCGTACGTGCCGTCCTGGTCGACGCGGCGGAGGAGAGCGAGCGGCGCAACCGCAGGCGGCGCAACCCGTGGAACCGCCAGGAGGACTCCGACACCTTCCTGACCCCGGCCTCCCGGGTGGCGACCACGGGCGGCGACTCCCCCGAGGAGGAGGCGGAGCCGGGCCGCAGGGCGACCAGTTCCGCGGACTACCTCGAGGAGGACGCGGACGTGTGGGGGACCGAGGAGGGCGGCACCCCGGCCGTCATCGGACGATGAGTGCCGCGCGGAGACGTATCCCACCCGGCCCCGGCTTTCGCGACCGTGCCCCCACCAGGCAGGATCAGCACGACAGTTGACGGAGACCGACTGAGATCGACAGAGACCGACGGAGACCGACGGAGAGGGGCGGGAGCGCCGTGACGGAACCGCTGGAGAAGCGCCTGGAGAAGGCCATGGCCGAGCTCCAGGCCGCCCAGGAAGCGGTCGCGCGCACCGAACGGGAGCTGCGACAGGCGTCGTTCGCGGTGCTCTCCTCCGACCGCGCGGTCCGCGCCACCGTGGGCCCGCAGGGCGAACTGGCCGGGATCGAGTTCCTGGAGCACAAGTACCGCGACATGTCCCCCCAGGAGCTGGCCGCCAGCGTCCTGGAGGCGGCGAACGCGGCGCGCTTGAAGATGAACCGGCACGTGATGAAGGCGATGGCGCCCTTCACCGAGCCCAGCGCCGACGTACCGGAGCTCAAGGGCTTCGAGCTGGACTGGGAGCGGATCTTCGGCCCCGAGGTGCTGCGCGAGGACGACGAGGACACGGAACGCGAGGACCAGGCGCCCCCCGCCTGGCGGGACGCGCTCGGCGAGGACGGGGAGGACTGACGATGGGACAGCGCTACTACGTCGACCCACACCGCATCGAGGCCCTGGCGAGGCAGCTGGAGGAGATCGGCGACCTGGCCGGCAGCATCACCGAGGAGTTCCTCGACGAACTGGCGCCCACCGTCCGGTGGCCGGGCACGGAGGGCGAGTTCGCCGAGAAGGCCAAGCCGCAGGAGCAGAAGGAGCGGCAGACGACCAAGGAGACCATGATGTCCATCCGCGACGCGCTCGTGGGCATCACGGACGCCACGGTCGGTCAGGTCCGGATGATGAAGGACACCCGCGACCGCCACCTCGAGGAGATCGAGCGGGGCAACAACCGCATCGACACCCACGGCGTGAACGGTGACGGCGGCCCGGGCGGGCATGGCCGCCGCTGACCCGCGCACCGCCGGCCGCTCCCGCACCACGCCGGGAGCGGCCGCTCCGTCCTGCCCGCACGGTCTCCAGGACGGCCCCGGATGAGCATCCAGGCATCGCCCGAGGTCAACGCGATGATCTTCATCCTCACCGGGGAGAAGCTCATCGACGCCGACGAGGACCTCGCCTACGAGAGCCGCCGGCCCTACTCCGGCCTCGGTCGCAAGCTCGACCGGCTCTCCTCGCTGATCGACAAGTCGGTCCACGACATCGCCGAGGTGATGCCCGACGACCTCTCCAAGTCGTACGCCAGGGCCATGGGCATGCTCATCGACGACGCCGGCCGGAACTACCTGCGCGACTTCGCCGAACAGCTCGACAAGATCGCCGAGGGCCGGCGCAAGACCTCCATGGACATCATGGAGTCCAAGTGGCAGGTCATCGCCGAGGTCATCCGGCTGCTCATCGAGATCGCCCTCTACCTGGCGATGTCCTTCTTCACCGGCGGTCTGTCGGCCAGCCAGATCATGATGGCCAAGCTGCGCAGCCGCTTCCTCATCCTCACCACGCTCAGCCATCTGCTCCAGCGGCTGCACATAGCGCCCTCGCTGACCGAGGCGTTCGCCGAGGCGTTCACCACCTTCGCGGTGCGCCTCGCGATGATGAACTTCGCTCCCGACGGCCGCCGCCCCGACGGCTTCGACTGGAACGACATCCTCAAGTCCGCCGCGTTCGGTGCCGCGGCCGGCTTCCTGACCAGCATCTTCGACAACTTCGCGAAGAACATCGTCAAGAGCTACGACCACAACTTCCTGAAGAACGGGCCGGACCTCGACTTCAAGAACAACCCCAACTGGCGGAACAACCCGGACCTCGACTTCAAGAGCGACGGCCCCACCCCCAAGCCGGACCCCGGTCCCGGTCCTGGTCCCGGCCCGAACGACCGCCCCGGCCCCACCCCGAACGGCAACGGTCCCCACCTCACGAACAACACGCCGCTGACGTTCCGCGACGGCCCGCTCTCCTTCCGGAACAACCCCGACCTGTGGCGCAACAACCAGATCCTGCGCAACAACGCCGACCGCCCGGGCGCGCTGGCCGGCCACTACGGGCTCAAGGGGACGGCCGACTTCCTCGCCGCCGGCGCCGGCGAGGCACTCGCGGAGATCCTCATCAAGGGCGCCTTCGACGGCGACTGGTCCACCAGCTGGTCCACCTTCGTCGGCGCGGGCATCAGCAGCCAGGTCGAGGCCACGCTCACCGACACCGCCCTGAACAGCGGGGCCGAACTGCGGCACGTCATCGACACGTTGCGCAACCAGCCGCCGCCCACCGTCTCCTCCGACACGGACGGGGACACGGACTCGCGGGACACCACCGGCTCCGCCCGCTCGCAGGACGGCGACGGCGCCGGCCGCACCGGCGGTCCCTCGACCACGGGCTCCGCCGGCGGCGCCACCCCCGCGAACACCGGCGCCGACCTCGCGCAGGACCCCCCGCCGTACACGCCTGCCCACACCACCCAGGACCCGCCCGCCTACACCACCCAGGACCCGCCGCCGTACTCGCCGGGCACGCTGCCCTTCACCGCCGCCGAGAACGCGCTGTGGCAGCAGGTCCACAGCGGCCCCGCGGAGGTCCGCGAGCAGGCCCTGCGCGACCTCGCCGCTCTGCGCGGCGCCCAGCCGCCCGGCAGCACGGAGATCGGCGTCCGCGACGGCCTGCACACCAACCTGTCGCAGCTGCCCGAGGTCAGGGTCGTACCCGCCGGGAACAGTCCCGCCGCCGAGGTCGACGCCGACCAGGTCCGCCGCGCCCTCGACGCGTTCGGTACGCCGGTCACGGTGGAGACCCCGTTCTCCTCGGACGTCGAGGTGTCCGGGCAGGACGAGCGCACTGCCGTGGCCCCCGGCCCGGGGACCGGCGGCCCCGTCGCCACCCAGGCGCCCACCGGCACCACCACGCCCGGGTCGGGCACCACCACGCCCGGGTCGGGCACCAGTACGCCCGGCTCGAGCAACGGCGGTCGGCCGGGTACCTCCACGGAGTCCTCGACCACCACGGAGTCCACGACCTCCACGCCCTCCGCTCCGGAGACCATCTCGTCCACGGAGGCCGACTCGTCCACGGCGGTCGACTCGTCCACGGCGGTCGACTCGTCCACGGAAGCCGACGCGTCCACGGCGAGCACGACCTCCACGGACACCACCGCCCCGTCCGTCCTCGCCGCCGCTCCGCCCAAGGTGGACACCACCGGCTCGTACACCGCCGCCGACGACGTGAACGCGACCGGCGACGTACGGGACACCGGCGACGCGCGGGACACCGGGCACATGACCTCGGCGCCGCCGCTGACGATCGTGGTGTCCGAGGGGTCGCCGCCGGGGGAGGGGTCGCCGGAAGCCGCCGACCTGCTGGACCGGGCCGGGACGGACCGGGCCGTGGTGCTCGGTCCTGCGGGCGCGCCCGACGGTGCGGGACGCCCGGTGCGCGCCGCCGTGGAGCTGACCCGCGAGAGCCCCGGCGCCCCCGTCCGGGTCCGCCCGCTCACCGCTCTGCCGCTCCCGCCGGCGCCGGACGGCAGCACGGAGGACATGCGCACCGCCTTCCCCGGCGCCGACGTCCTGCTGCCGCTGGCCGATGCCCTCGGCACCACGGCCCGCCCCGCCACCCTGAGCGACGCGACGACCGACGGCGAACCGGTGACCACCCCGCGGGCCGAGCCGCCGCCGAAGGCGCTCAAGGTGGTCACGGAGACCTCCACCCCGGTACCCGGCGACGGCACCGCGCAGGACTCCACCGTCCGCGCCGAACCCCCCGCCGCCAAGCTCGCCACCCTGTCCCGGCCCTGGACCGAACCGGCGACCGACCTGCACCTGGAGTCGGGCCAAGAGGACAACGCGGACGACGGCGCTCCGCCGCCCCCGCCCACCACGCCGGACCAGTCCACGCCCGACCGGTCCACGCCGGCCCCCCTCGTGGCGGCCCCGCCCCCGCCGCCGGCGCGGATCGTCGTACGGCCCGCGGACGGCACCGGCGCCACTGACCAGGGGAACGGACCCGCCCGGACCGCGCACGAGCCGGCCGTCACCACCCTGGACGGCCTCACGGTGCCTCTCGCGCAGGTACGGCGCTGGGTGCCGGACGCGGCCCACACGCCCCGGCCGGGGCGTGCCGTACAGACGTTGACCATCTCCCAGAGCCCGGCCCAGGACGACACGGCGCACGGCGCGGCGCGGCGGGCCCTGCTGGGCCAGGACACCTTCCGCGGTGTGCGCACGACCTCGGCTCCCCTCCCCACCGCTCCCACCGCCACCGGTCCCGCCGACCCCGATCCCCCCGCGCCCCGCACGGTGTTCACCGGCCCGCCGACTCCGCTGCCCGGCTCGGGCACCGAGCACGGCGCCGACTACTTCGCCGGGCACGGCACCCCCCGTACCGTCACGCTCGGCACCGACGACGCGGCGCACCCGACCGTGAAGGTCAGCGGTGTGCAGCTCGGTGAGGTGCTCAAGTCCTGGGCGCGGGACGGCGATCAGGACCGCCCGCTGGTGCTGTTCTCCTGCGAGACGGGACGGCAGCCCGAGGTGGCGGGGCTCCCGGTGGCGCAGCACGTGGCGAACCGCACCGGTCGCCCCGTGTACGCGCCGACCACCGAGGTGGGCACCGCACGCGACCGGGACGGCGACGTCCGTGCGGTGCTCACGGAGGGACCGGAGGGGCCCGGCCGGTGGCGGCTGTTCACCCCGGAGCCCGGCGGCGCCGACCTGGACGGGCTGGCGCGCGACGCCGGCCTGCACGCGGGCCCCGAGCCCGCCGACGCCTTCGCCCGGGCCCGTACCCTCCAGCAGATCCGCACCCTGCGCGACGCCCTCGGCCCGGACGCCGAACAGCGCCCTGAGAACCGGGAGTTGCTCGCGGGGCTCGCCCATGTGGACGGCCTGCGCTGGCTCAGCCCCGACGCCGCGGCCCGCTACGGCGACGGCCGGATGACCCCGGACCTGCTGCGCCGGATGGTCGTCGACCGGCGCGGCACCACGGCGGGCGCCACCTCCGACCCGGCGTCCGCCCCCACGGCCGAGGAGTACACCGCATTCCTGCGCGCCGCGGCCGAGTTGCGAGGCACCGCCGGACCCGGGACCACGCTCGACGCGCTGCTGCCCCCGCCGCCGCCCGCCCTCCCGCCGCACACCCTGGTCTCGCCGGAGGACGTGCGGGGCCTCGCCTACGCGCCCTCCGCCCAGGTCACCTGGTCGCTCTCCAGCACCCCCCTGCCGCTGTCCGAACTGGCCCTGAGCCCCGAGGACACCGCCGAACTCGCCCGCCGCAGACCCGACCTGGCACCCGCGCCGGGCCGCGCGGAGAGCCTCGCCGAGGACCTGGACCTGTTCAGCAAGGGTGCCGCCGCGACCCCCGACCCGGCGGACACCGTGCACGTCGACGGCCTCGCTTTGCGGCGGCTGGACACCCGCGCGGACGGGAACTGCCTCTTCCGCGCGCTGCTCGACAGCGCGCGCGGCCAGGACGTACCGCCCGCCTGGGCGGCGCGGAACGTCGCGGGGCTGCGCCGCCTGCTGCGGGACCGGATCACCGGGTCCGAACTGGCCGCCGCCGCCGCGGAGGCGACCCCGGACCCGGTGCTCGCCGTCGTGGACGACCTGCGGATGACCGCCCTCGCCGGGGTACGGGACGCGGACGCGCGGCGCCGGATCACCGAGCGCTGGAACCGGATCGCGCGGACGGTCGTCACCGACGGCGACGCCCGCCAGTGGCGGCGCGTCCTGCGCGACAGCGGCTACCCGCACCTCGCCGACGTGGCGCCCACACCCGCCGACGCGAGGCGGCTCGGCACCGAGGAACTCCTCGCCGCGGCGGCGGAGCTCCCCGAGTTGTGGTCCTCCCCCTTCGCCGACCTGCTCCCGCAGGCGCTGGCGCACACCCTCGACCTCGACCTGCGGCTCGTCCAGCCCGACCCGCAGGCACCCGGGAACACCCTCGTCACCACCCTCCACCCGGGCGGACAGGGCGGCATCCTGCACCTCGCCTACAACGGCAGCGACCACTACGACGCCCTGGTCCCGGCCACGGCACCGCTCACCCCCGTGCCCGACACCGGCACCACCGGCCCCGAGCCGGTCACGGAGGAGACGGAGGACGCCGGCCCCTTCGACGAGTGGCTGCGTGCCATGGGCGGGATCACCGACCTCGACAGTCCCGCGCCCGAGACCCCCGACCGGGGCGACCCGGTGCCGCTGGAGACCCAGCTCGAACGGCACCGTCCGGCACGGCTGCTGACCGGCCCGGACGCCCGGCCGCCGGGCCCGGCTCCGCGTACCGTCACCTTCGAGGACGGCAGCAGGCTGCCCGCCGTACTGCTCAGCCCGGACTCCGGTCCGGACGCCGGAAGTCCGGGCGGCCGCACGGACACCGGCCCGACCGGACTCCTCACCGGGCCCGGTGTCCTCACCCTGCGCTCGCCCGAGCAGGTGGCCGCGGAGATCCTCGGGAAGCTGCCGAAGAAGCTGCGCGCCCGGTTCGACGAGACGGAGCTGCTGCGCCTGCTGACCGACCAGCCCGGCGCGTTCACCGCATCGCGCGGCGCGCGCCTCGTGGGCCGGGAGAAGTCCGGCGTCGGACTCGAGATGACCGTCGAGGCCGTTCCCTACCACCGCTGGGAACGCTTCTCCGACGTCGGCGGCGGCACCGTCCGGCTGGACACCATGCGGCGTGGCCAGGCCGGTACGGGCGGCGGGCGCAGCGTCGGCTACGGGCGCCGGATCGCCGCCGCGCTGAGCATGGGCCCGCCGCTCAGCTGGCTGCTGAAGATCGGCGTCTCCCTGGGCTGGACCCGCAGGACCGACTACACCCAGGGCACCCAGGCCTACCACCAGACCGAGTACCGCGCCGTGGAGGGCTCCCACCTGCACCTGGACGACGTCCACTACCGGGTGCGGGTGGACCGGGTCACCGAGGCCCCGCAGACCTCAGGCCCGGGCGACACCGCCCCCGCGACTGCCCCCCGCTGGCAGCGCACCCCGGCGCACACCGCGGAGTTCGCCCTGCGGGACGGGCTGAGCTGGCGGCTGCCGGACGACCTCACCGTGCCCTTCAAGGGCCCCCGCAGGGCGCCCGAGACGCTCACCTTCCCCGACGGGGTCGAGCCGCGCGTCGCCGACACCACCGCACTGCACCTGACGGACCCGCCGGAGGACCTCGCGCTCGCCGTCTACGGCGCCCGGCCCGGCAGTTCGGCGCACCGCACCCTCGTCTCGTACGTCCGGCCGGGTCGGCTGCTCGCCCTGTTCGGCCGGTTCTCCGGTCCCGTGAGCGGACCCGAACTGACCCGGGGGAGCGGGCAGCACCCGCTCGGGCACCTGATCGTCGAGCGGTCGATCCCGCACCGGGCCACCCTGGTCACCGAGTCCGTCAAGGCGGAACTGCGCGACCTCACCCAGACCACGTACCAGAACGAACGCGGCCACGCCCGCGACACCCGCTTCGGCATCCAGGTCACCGCCGGGCCCAACTACACCCTCGCCGGTCCGGAGACCGACGTACGGCTCCAGGGCGGCCCGCTGGTCCGCGCGGACCTCAGCACCGGACGGGGCCACCATCTCGGCACCGACGCGGCCCGCAAGACCACCGGACGCGTCCGCAACCACCCGGTGGCGCTCTACCGGGTGGAGCGCACCCTGATGGTGCGCAAGGCGGGCGAAGCGGCCTCCGCGGCCCGCCCCGTCCGGGTGGTCAGCCTGGACTGGATGTCCACCCAGGACGCCCGCCGGCTCGCGGGCTGGGACAGCCGTACGCCCGGCCGGACGGGCCCCGACCCGGACGCCGAGCCGCCGGTGCCGTGGTACCTCACCCGCGAGGACCCCGTCCACCTCAGCGGCCAGGTCCGCGCCGAGGGCTTCCGCCCCGACCGCGCCCAGAACGCCGTACCGGGCCATCCCGCCCCAGAGGGTCCTCCCGCCCCAGCGGGCCGTCCCGCCCCACCGGACCCCATGCGGGCCTTCGCCGACTCGGTACTGGACACCCTGCACCGCTCGTACCCGTCGCTGTTCGTCCCGCCGCTGATGCTGCGGCACCCGCGACTGGCGAAGTTCTGGTACGGCGACGGGCGGATGCGGACCGCGCTGCACAACGACCGGCAGGTGCGCGAGGCGCTCAACCGGCCCACCCTCGCGCAGAGTCTGGACGATCTGACCACCACCGGCGTGCCGGTCACCCTCACCGAGGACGGCAAGGTGCGCCGCGGCCACCACACGCTGATCCTGCGGGCACGGCTCTCCGACCGGCGCTTCGAGACCACCATGAGCGAACGCTCGCTGCGCAACGCGGTGATCGGCACCGAGATCTCCGGCCAGGGCCAGCAGGCGTCCACGACCCTCTCCAGCGGCGTCGAACTGGGCATCTCGCCCCGGGACCACGACAAGGCGCCGGAGGCCGGGGTGCCCCGCCAGACCGGCAACGTCTCCCTCGGCATCCGCTACGCCAAGACCGACCAGAAGGCCACCCGCAGCACGGTCGCGGTCACTCACGACCACCTGATGTTCCAGAACGGCGCCGACCTCTACAGCTACCAGGTGGAACTCGGCGCCTCCTTCGAGGGCCACCGGCGCCCCCGCGGGTGGGCCCGCCTCGCCTCCGTCGGGCTGCTCGGCGCCGGCGTCTTCGTCAGCAAGGTCGAGGAGCGCCCGCTGTTCACCCGGGGCAGCGAGACCGTGGGCCGGGTGGAGCTGGCCGTGCCCGCGGCGCACGGATCCGACCGCCACGCCCCCGCCGACCCGCCGCCCGGCGGCCCGGCACCGGCGCCCGCCCCCGCCCCCCAGCGGCTCTCCGCCACCGAGGCCGACCAACTCCTCGACGGCACCCGTCCGTTGCCGAGAACACAGGCGGCCGACCAGCAGCTCACCGGCAAGCTGCTCAGCGCTCCGCACGTGGTCCTCAGCACCGAGGGCGGCCCCGCCCGCCAGCAGCTCGCGCAGGACACCGCCGACCGCGCCTCGGGCGCGTCCTGGCACGTCGGCGCGCCCGGCGCCCCGGTGCGCACCGCGCTGCGCCGGGCGATGGCCAACCTCAACGTGGCCGGTCAACTCGGCCAGTACCTGGGGCCGTTCGGCGCCCGTGTCACCGGACTCAACGGCGCCGGGCCGCTCCAGACCCACTACCTGAAGGCCGCCGTCCGCGGCGAACTGCACAACCTGCGCGTCAAGAGCGACCCGAAGCCCGCCACCCTCGAAGCGACCATCGGCAACGAGCACCGCGTCGCCGCCGGCGCCAGCACCGTCTCCCGCACCACCCTCGGCCTCCAGGGCGCCGACATGCCCCTCCAGCAGGCCCCCGGCGGACCGCCGGTGGTCGGCTCCTACGCGACCGCCCTCCAGTACGCCTGGGGCAAGGGCCGCAGCGTCTCGCAGACCCTCACCCGGGGACGCAACACCACCCTCACGTACGCCGGGCGGATGTACCTGGTGGTCGCCGACGCGGCCGAGACCGTCGCCGTGCGGGACCGCTGGACGGCCGCCATGGGCGCGGTCGGCACCCGCGCCGGAGCCCGGATCAGCGGCGCGGCCGGCCGGCTCTCCGGGCGTCTGGGACGCGGCCTGTCCCCGCGCCGGGCCGCCGCCGCCCTCCACCGCGTCGCGGACGCGGTGATGTTCCACCTGCCGATGCAGGACGCCATCGAGACCGGGCTCGCCCCGGACGGCCTGGGCACCACCACGCCGCGCAACCTGGGCGGCGGCTACCGGCTGCCGCCGTTCCTGCGGGGCCGCCGCTTCCCCACCCACCCCAGCGGACGGCTCGACGCGAGCCAGGCGGCACGGCAGCTGATGGGGCGGCTCGAGAAGATCGGCGTACCCTCGCACGACCGGGAGCAGGTCCTCCAGCGGCTCTCCCCGGACTTCCTCCGCGCCCATCTGCACGAGCTGACGACCGACGGGATGACCCTGCCCGTCCGTCACCGCACCTGGTCCAGCCCGCTCCGGCTGCCGGTCGGCGGCAGCCCCGCACAGGTCCGCTTCAAGCTGACCCCGGTCACCACCACCGTGCAACGACTGCGCACCGGCATCGAGCTGGAGGACTACCGCACCACGGCCCGCGACGACTCCGCCGCCGGCTCCCAGGACCGCGGCGCCGACGTGACCCTCAGCGCCTCCGAACGCGCGGCGGGCGGCGGCGTCCTCGCCGCCGCCCCCTCGCTGCAGGGCACCGCCGCCAAGCAGCGGTCGAGCACCCGCACCGAGACCGCGGGCAGCACCGCGATGCCGAACATCGCCACCACCCAGGCCCACGCCGAGATCGTCACCAGCTACGTCCTGACCGTCACCATGGCGGACGCCACCGGCCGGCCGCTCTCCCCACGCGCCTTCGCCCCGGTCGGCAGCCTCCACGAGATCCTCCCGGCCGGCCTGCTCACCCCGGACGGCGACGGCGCCGACGGCGCGCTCACCGAGCAGGACGTGCCGGAACCCGAGCGCGCGGTACGGATGCTGACGGCCGATCAGGCGCGCCCGAACGGCATCTCCTCCTGGCGCGGCGCCGACGACCCGGACGTGCTGACCTTCGACGACCGCATCGGCTCCGGCATCCTCGCCGTGGACATCCGCGGCGCGGCCAACGTGCACGACGCCCTGACGCTCGCCACCGCCCGCGCCGACGGCCTCGGCGACGGCGACCTCGGCAAGCGGCACACCGGCAAGGTCCTCACCGAACGCGTCCGCATGGCCCGCCTCACCCCCCTCACCGGCCTCGGCACCGCCCCCGCCCAGGCCCAGCAGGAGGCCACCACGCAGGTAGGCCTGACCGCCGGCTTCCGCGAGGCGCTCGGCGCGAGCGGCACACCGCTGCCCACGCAGGCCTCCGCCCGCCTCTTCGGCCAGTCCCACACCGCCGACTCCCGCCTCTACGCGAAGATGCACCGCCGCGGCGCCCGGCTGCTCGCCGTGGAGAGCAAGCCCCGCATGGAGGCCATGCAGCGCACCAAGACCTCCGACGCCATGGAGGCCGGCATCACCGACAACGTCGAGGGCACGGTGGGCACCTCGCCGCTGGCGGGCAACAGCAACGCGGGCGTCACCAACCCGGGCGCGAGCGTCCCCATCGGCGGCGCCAACGACGGGACCGCCCTCAAGGGGACCGTGGACACCACCCTCGGCACCCACCTCAAGGTCGTCACCGACCGCAGCATGCTCTTCGCCGTGCCGGTGAGCTGGCTGACGGTGGCCGAGGTGGACCACCGGGTCACCGACAGCCGCCCGCTGCACGCCCTCGGCAAGGCCAAGCGCGGCCCGCGTGCCGCCGAGGCCGAGACCACCGCCCTGGTCTGGCTGCGCGAGGACCTCGCACGCGACCACGGCCTCCTGGACGACACCACCTTCCCCGACGAGGTCGGCGCGGCCTGGGACGACATGGCCAAGGCGGCCGCCGACCTCGCCGCGGCCGACAAGGGGTACTACGACGCCCGGGCGCGGGCCCGCGAGACCTGGCTCGACCTGAGCGCGGAGGAACAGGCCGCGCTCGGCGACGACCACCCCGACCGCCCGACCGTCCTCCCGCAGGCCATGGCACAGTCCCCGGCCGTCGCCGCCTGGCAGGCCGCCCGTGAGGACGTACGCCGCTGGGAGGAGCGCGCCGGCGCGGCCGCCGCCGACCACCACCGCCTCCACCTCGCCGCCACCCGCCTCACCGCCCACCACCAGGGCTCGGCCACCGTCCAGGTACCGGACCGGCCGCAGGCGTACACGGCGCCGGACTGGCGCTCCGAGGCACCCGAGCCGTACACCGTCACCGACGGCACCGGCCCCGGCCCGCGCACCCTCACCTCACCCGACGGCACCACCGTGCGCGAGCTGCACGACATGCCGCACGACGGCGCCTCCTTCTTCCACGCGTTGCTCGCCGCCGCCGCAGCACGGGGCCGGCTGCCCCATCTGCTGGGCAGCGGTCTCGCCGACCGCTTCACGGCCGCGCCGGGCGACCCGGCGGTCACCGAGCGGGCCGTCCGCGCCGCCCGCGACCGCCTCGCCTGGGCGCTGGGCGAGGACAGCAACACGGACCTGCTCGACGCCCTTGCCCTGGACGCCGCGGACACCTTCACCCAGGACGAACTGGACGTCGCCGGGGTGCGGCTGACGCCGCCGCAGCAGGCCGAGTTCGACGCGTTCGGCCGCCTCCCGCAGACCTTCTGGCCGACGCCCGCGCAGCGCGTGCGACTGGCCACCGCGGCGATGCTCCGCCCCTTCACGAGCGAGCCGCGGCCGGACGACGGGCGAGCGGACGGCGAACCCGCCCCGCCCGAGCGCCGCGCGGGCGACCACGGCGGCGCCGACCTGCTGCCCGCCCTGGCCGCCCGGGTCCTGGGCACCCCGCTCACCGTGGTGACCGGCGAGGGCCACGCGCAGCTGTTCCTGCCGCACGGCACCGACCCGGCCGCCGTCGACCGGGCCGGTGATCCGGTCCTGTTCACCGCCGACGGCTACTTCCACGCCGCCCTCCCGCCCGGCACCGCGCCGCCGGTCGCCACCGCGCTTCCCGCTCCCGCGGCCACGACGGACGGCGGCACCAACGCGGCCACCACGCCCGCGGCTTCGGGGCGGCCGCCCGCCCACCGCAGCCACTCCACCCCGCCCTGGCTGCCGCCCGCCGACAGCGAAGGACCGCGCTACCGCCTCGCCCGGGACGGGGTCCTCACCGCGCCCGACGGCGCCACCTACACCCAAGGCACCCCCGCCGGCCGCGGGAACGGCTTCTTCGCCGCGCTCTCCACGGCCCTGCGCCAGGCCGCCGACCAGCCCGGCCTGGACAGCCACGAGGCGACGAGACTGCGCACCCGCGCCGCATCCCCGCCCGCCCGACTGATGCGCCTGAACGGCCTTCCGGGCGACCCGGCCGAGCGGGACTCCCTCTTCACGCCCCCACCGCTCCGGCAGCGCCCCGGCGCGCCCGCACCGAGCAGCCAGGCCCGCGACGGCCACCTGCGCCGCCACCTCGCCGACGCCCCCTGGGGACCCGACGCCGACCGCGCCGTCGCCCGCTGGGCGGCAGCCGCGACGGGCACCACCGTCACCCTGGTCGAGGAGAACGGCACCGCACACACCTACCCCGGCCCGTCCGGCGAGAGCGGCCCGCACCTGCGCCTGCGCCGCCGCGGCGGCGACTTCGTCCCCCTGATCCCGCGCACCCCCGCACCCCGGCCCCCGGGGAACGAGCGTGACCCGGCCGCCGTCCCGCTGCCCCCGTCCCCGCCGGGCGGCGACACCCCCGGCCTGCCCGCCGAGGAGGAGGCGCTCGACCTGAGCACGCTGTCCGGGAACGCCCCCACCACCGACCCGGGCGTGGACACGGACGCCGAGATGGCCCTCGGCTCCGACCACGACCGGGACGACGACGCCGACCCCGCGCCCGAGGTCCCGGCGCACATGCCGCCGACGCCGGCCCTGACGCCGTTCAGGTCGGGGAACTTCGAGTTCACCAACCTCAAGCACACGGACGACCGGTACCGCGACAAGGCCATCCGGATCATCGAGCTGCTGCGCAAGCACGACACGATCCGCGACTACATCGGCACCCGTCCGTGCCGCATCACGCTGCACCTGCGCACGACGGAGACCCCGGCCGACGTGACCGACCTCGGTGACGAGGGCGTGCAGATCAACCTGGCCAGCTACTACTTCGAGAAGTACGGCATCGGCTACATCATGGGGATGCTGGCCCACGAGATCGGCCTGCACCCCCTCGCCTCCCGGGACACGAACATCCCCGACGAGGAGTCCATGTTCGCGGGCGTCCCGCTGACGGTGCCGGGGCTGGCGGACCTCAAGAACCCGCGCACCATGAACACCGAGGGCGCGGGGCAGGCCGACCACGTCATGGCGGCGTTCCCCAGCAGCACGAGGCACCGCACGTACCGCGACATCGTCGCGAGGATGGCGCATCTCCTGGCGGAGGAGGCCGCGGCGGGCGAGGAGGGCGCGAGCACCAGGGACGTCACCGATCTGATCGACTGCTACCTGATGGACCTCGCCACGATCGCCGTCACCAACGACAACCGCAAGAGCGCGGCCTGGGAGCCCCGGTACACGGCGAGGGTCTACAACGCCTACAAGGAGATGTTCGCCGCCCGGCTCGCGCAGGACAGCCCGGTGCGGCCACTGCTCCCCGCGGACAAGGGCATGTTCGGCGTCACGAACAACTTCCTGGGTCTCGGTACGAGCTTCACGTTCAACAACCAGGGCGACAGCATCCAGACCGTCGGCCCGCGACTGCCCCGGCCGGACTCCGGCACGGAGCCGTCGTCGCGCACGCCGAGGCCGCGGGGCCCCCGCGACAACCGCCCCCGTTTCGTCGTACGTTCGGGATTCGACGCGCGCCGGTTCACCTTCGACGGCGAGCCGGTCACCGACCTCACCGTCCGTGTCGCGCTGCGCGGCACGGACGGACAGGCGGCCCGTGTGTTCGACCAGCTCGCCGCGGGTGTCGCCGAGTTCCTGAACGAGCGCCGCCATCGCCTCCCCAACGGTGACCGACTGCACGTCACCGTCGAGCACGTCGACCCGTCCGAGTACCCGCACCTGACCGTCGACCTCGTGGACCGGGAACGGACGATGGACCAGCACACCTGGTGGGCCGACGCCTCCCCGGTCCAGCTCGTCCACGAACTGAGTCACCAGCTGGGCCTGCGCGACGAGTACCGGGACGCCGACGCCCCGCACCGCCCGCACATCCCGGGCAGCTTGTTGGGCGACCTGGACGCGCCGCCCGAGGACTCCTCCCTCGCCGCTTCGGGCCTGCGCGGCCGGCACCTCGCCCTGCTCGGCGCACTGGTCGGCAACGTGCCCCCGCAGCCTCGGCCGAAGGGGGAGCAGGCCTGGGAAGCGGCTCGCACCGCCACCGCACCGGTCACCCGCGAGTCCGTCTGGGTCGACCCGGTCTCCCTGCCCCGACCCGCCGACGGCACGACGACCACCGAAGCCGCGGCCCGCATGCCGCAGACCGCGACCCTCACACCGTTCCGGTCGGGGCGCTTCGAGTTCACCAACCTCAAGCACACGAACGAGCGGTACCGCGACAAGGCGGTCCGGATCATCGAACTGCTCGGGGACCACCCGACGATCCGGGACTACATCGGCACCCGCCCCTGCCGCATCACCCTGCACCTGCGCACGACCGAGACCCCGGCCGACGTGACCGACCTGGGCGACGAGGGCGTCCAGATCAACCTGGCCAGCTACTACTTCGAGAAGTACGACATCGGCTACATCATGGGCATGCTGGCCCACGAGATCGGCCTCCACCCCCTCGCCTCCCGCAACCGGGACATCCCCGACGAGGAGGCGATGTTCCGGGGCATCCCGCTTCCGGTGCCGGGGCTCGGCGACCTGCGGACGCCGCGCACCATGAACACGGACAGCGCCGGCCAGGCCGACCACATCATGGCCGCCTTCCCGAGCAGCACCCGGCACCGGATCTACCGCGACATCGTCCTGAAGACCGCCGACATGCTGGCCGAGGCCGCGCGGGACGGCGCGGAGGGGGCCAAGGCCAAGGACGTCACGGACCTGATCGACTGCTATCTGATGGACGTCGCCTCCATCGCGATCACCAGTGACTACCGGATGAACGCGGCGAAGGAGCCCGGGAACACCGCCAAGGTCTACAACGCCTACAAGGCCCTGCTCGCCCAGCACATGGCCGAGGACAGCCCCGCCCGCCCCCTGCTTCCGCCGGACAAGGGGCTGTTCGGCGTCGTACGGGACTTCGCGCAGCTCGCCACCAGCCTCGCGACCAACAACCGCGGCGACAGCATCCAGCAGCCCACCCCGGCGGACGAGGCCGCCCCACGGCTCCCGCGCCCCTCCGAGCCCCCCGCGCAACAGACCGCGTCGCCCGCGTCCCCGACCCCCCGTGACAACCGCCCGCGTTTCGTGGTGCGGTCGGGCTTCGACGCCCGCCGGTTCACCTTCGGGGACGAGCCGGTCACCGACCTGACCGTCCGTGTGGCGATGCGCGGCACGGACGGCGAGGTCGCGCATGTTCGCGGGCAACTCGACGCGGGTGTACGGGAGTTCCTGAACTCCCCGGCGTACCGCCTGCCCAACGGCGACCGCCTGAACGTGACCGTCGAGTACGTCGACCCGTCCGAGGACCCGCACCTGACGGTGGATCTCGCGGGCCGGGACCGGGCGATGGACCAGCACACGTGGTGGGCGGACGCCGACCCGGTGCACCTGGTCCACGAACTCACCCACCAGCTGGGCCTGCGCGACGAGTACCGCGACGCCGACGCCCGGCACCGTCCGCACATCCCGGGCAGCCTCCTGGGCGACCTCGACGCGCCCCCCGAGGACTCCTCCCTCGCCACCGCCGGCCTGAGAGGCCGGCACCTGGCCCTGCTCGGGGCGCTGATCGGGGGCGTACCTGCGGTGCCCGAACCAGCCACCGATCAGACCTGGGAGGAGGCCCGCACGGCCGGCGCCCCCACCCCCCGTGAGTCGGTCTGGGTGGACCCGGTCTCACTGCCCCGCGCGGCCGACGGCGCGGCCGAAGTCGCCGCCCGCATGCTGCCGACGCCGGCCCTGACGCCGTTCAGGTCGGGGAACTTCGAGTTCACCAACCTCAAGCACACGGACGACCGGTACCGCGACAAGGCCATCCGGATCATCGAGCTGCTGCGCAAGCACGACACGATCCGCGACTACATCGGCACCCGTCCGTGCCGCATCACGCTGCACCTGCGCACGACGGAGACCCCGGCCGACGTGACCGACCTCGGTGACGAGGGCGTGCAGATCAACCTGGCCAGCTACTACTTCGAGAAGTACGACATCGGCTATGTGATGGGCATGCTGGCCCACGAGATCGGCCTGCACCCCCTCGCCTCGCGCCGGACGGACATCCCCGTCGAGGAGTCCATGTTCGAGGGGGTCCCGCTCATGGTCCCGGGCCTGTCGGACCTGAGGACGCCCCGCACGATGAGCACGGAGGGCGCGGGCCAGGCCGACCACATCATGGCCGCCTTCACCAGCAGCACCCGACACCGGATCCACCGGGACATCGTCCTGAGGATGGCCCATGACATGGCGCAGGAGGCCCAGGCGGGGGAGGAGGGCGCGAAGGCCCAGGACGTCACCGATCTGATCGACTGCTACCTGATGGACCTGGCCACGATCGCCGTCACCAACGACAAGCGCAAGGACGCGGCCTGGGAGCCCCGTAACACGGCCAAGGCCTACAACGCCTACAAAGAGCTGTTCACCGCGCAGCTGGCCGACGACAGCCCCGTAAGGCCACTGGTGCCGCCGGACAAGGTCTGGTGGAAGGTCACGGGCAACTTCCTCGGCCTCGGCGCCAGCTTCACGTTCACCAACCGCGGCGACAGCATCCAGACCGCCGCCCCGCGCCTGCCCCGGCCCGGCACCGCCCCGGACGCGTCGCCCACCGCCCCCACCCCGCGCGGGCGGCGTGACAGCCGGCCGCGTTTCGTGGTGCGGTCGGGCTTCGACGCCCGCCGTTTCTTGTACGGGGGAGACGGGATCACCGACCTCACCGTCCGCGTGGCGATGCACGGTACGGACGGCGAGGTCGCGCACGTCCGCGAGCAACTCGACGCGGGTGTACGGGATTTCCTGAACAGCCCGGCGTACCGCCTGCCCAACGGCGACCGCCTGAACGTGACCGTCGAGTACGTCGACCCCGCCGAGAACCCGCACCTGACGGTGGACCTGGCCGCCAAGGACCGGGCGATGGACCAGCACACCTGGTGGGCCGACGCCTCCCCGGTCCAACTCGTCCACGAACTCACCCACCAACTGGGCTTGCGCGACGAGTACCGCGAGGCCGACGCCCCCCACCGCCCGCACATCCCGGGCAGCCTCCTGGGCGACCTGGACGCGCCGCCCGAGGATCCCACCCTTGCCGCCGCCGGGCTGCGCGGTCGTCATCTCGCCCTCCTCGGCGCGCTCGTCGGGCACGTGACCCCCGCCCCCGAGCCGGTCACGGACGGGCCCTGGGACGACGCCCGTGCGGCGAGCGCCCCCACCCTCCGTGAGTCGGTCTGGGTGGACCCGGTCTCCCTGCCCCGCCCGGCCGACGACGCCGCACCCGAGGTCCCGGCACGCATGCCGCAGGCCCCGACCCCCTTCAAGTCGGGGAACTACGAGTTCACCAACCTCAAGTACACGGACGACCGCTACCTAGAGAAGGCCATCCGCATCATCGAACTGCTGGAGGCGCACCGGACGATCAAGGACTACATCGCCGGTCGACCCTGCCGCATCACCCTGCACGTGCGGACGACGGAGACCCCGGCCGACGTGATCGACCTGGGCGACGAGGGCGTGCAGATCAACCTGGCCAGCTACTACTTCGAGAAGTACGACATCGGCTACGTGATGGGCATGCTGTCGCACGAGATCGGCCTGCATCCGCTGGCCTCCCGGAACGGGGACATCCCCGACGAGGAGATGATGTTCCAGGGCGTGCCGCTCACCGTTCCCGGGCTGGCGGACCTGAAGGCGCCGCGCACGATGAGCACGGAGGGCGCCGGGCAGGCCGACCACATCATGGCGGCCTACCCCAGCAGCACCCGGCACCGGGTCTACCGCGAGATCGTCGTGGAGATGGCGCAGGTCCTCGCGCGCAGCGGGACCGGGGGCGCCGCGGCCAAGGACGTCGCCGACCTGTTCGACTGCTACCTCATGGACGTCGCCTCCATCGCGGTCAGCAACGACCACCGGCTGAACGCGGCGACGGAACCCGGCTACACGGCACGGGTCTACAACGCGTACAAGGAGATGCTCGACGCCGCGCTGGCGGCCGACCCCACCCTCCTGCCACTGCTGCCGCTCCTGCCCTCGCACAAGACCATGTTCGGCGTCATGAACGACTTCCGCCGCATCGGCACCTCCGTCGCCCTCAACAACCGGGGCGACAGCATCCAGCAGCCCGGCACGCCCTGACCCACCCGCGGCCCCTGCCGCGGGCCACCGGGTCCGGTTCCCGACATGCAGGCGATGAGGGCCGCGGATAGGCTTTTGCGCAGCACGTCATGTTTCTCCGGGCGGCCACGGCCGCCGGTCGCCTCGCACGCGACGCCCCCTAGGCCCTGTGGACACCCGAAACCCGACACCCGACGAGCGCGGTGCGCCCTCGCCCTCACAGTGCGCGAGAACCGGGACAGAGACCGCAAGGGCCCACAGTCCCGCAGCGGAGGTCGGGATGAGAGTTGTCGTTGATCTTTCCCGGTGCCAGGGCTACGCGCAGTGCGCGTTCCTGGCTCCGGACGCGTTCCGGATGCACGGCGAAGAAGCGCTGATGTACGCCCCGAACCCCGACGACGCGGGACGCGAGCAGGTGCTGCGTGCCGCGGCGGCCTGCCCGCTCCAGGCGATCCTGGTCGACCAGTTGGAGGGACACGACGCACCGACGGGAGGGGCGCCGTCATGACCAGCGCCGACAACCTGCGTGCGTTCCGGCGCGACGGCCGCATCGTGATCGTCGGGGCCTCCCTGGCGGGACTTCGGGCGGCGGAGGCCCTGCGCGACGAGGGCTTCACCGGTTCGCTGACCCTGATCGGTGACGAACTGGGCGAGCCCTACGACCGGCCCCCCCTGTCCAAGCAGGTACTGACCGGGTGGGTTCCGGCCGACGGCACCACGCTGCCGCGACGTCGCGAGATCGACGCGGAGTGGCTGCTGGGCGTACCGGCGACCGGGCTCGACCTCGCGACCGACCACGTCCGGCTCGCCGACGGACGGCAGATCCCCTTCGACCGGGTGCTGATCGCGACCGGGGTGCGGGCCCGCCCCTGGTTCGTCGAGAGCGAGGCGGCCCTGGAGGGGGTGTTCGTCGTCCGGACTCGCGAGGACGCCGAGGGCCTGCAGCGGGCCCTCGCGGCCGGGCCGTCCCGCGTCCTGGTCATCGGCGCGGGATTCACCGGGTCCGAGATCGCCTCCATCTGCCGTGAGCGGGACATTCCGGTGACCGTCGCGGAACTCGCGCCGGCCCCGCTGGTCGGGGCGCTGGGCGCCATGGTCGGGGACATCGCGGCGGACATGCAGCGCGCCCACGGCGTCGACCTGCGGTGCGGCGTCAAGGTGACGCGGCTGGAGGGCGACGCGCAGGGGCGTTTCCGACGGGCCCACTTCGACGACGGCAGCGCGATCGACGCCGACGTGGCGGTGGTCGCGCTCGGCGGCATCCGCAACACCGACTGGCTGCGGGACTCGGGCCTCGCGGCGGGCGTGTGGGGCATAGCCTGCGACACGGGCTGCCGCGCCCTCGACCTCAACGGCCTGATCACCGACGACGTCTTCGTCGCGGGAGACGTGGCACGCTGCCCGAACCCGATCTACGAGTACCGGCTCATCTCCCTGGAGCACTGGGCCAACGCCGTGGAGCAGGCCGAGGTCGCGGCGCACAACATGGTCAGCGGCCAGGCCGACCGCTGGCCCCACCTGTCCCTCCCGGTGTTCTGGTCGATCCAGTTCGGCGTCAACATCAAGACCGTCGGCGTACCGACGTTCGCCGACGAGGTGGTCGTCACCCAGGGCTCGGTCGCCGACCGCCGCTTCGTCGCGGCCTACGGCTACCAGGGCCGCGTCACCGCCGCGGTGAGCTTCAACAACGCCAAGTGGCTCGACCACTACCGGGAGCTGATCGAGACGGCCGCGCCCTTCCCGCCGCCCTTCCCCGCGCCCGACCAGCCGGCCGACACGAAACCGGTGCCCGTGGACTTCCCCGGCCCCACCCTGCTCGCCCAGGGCGCCACGGTGGTCGTCACCGGCCACGACCCGGGCGAGCGACGCGTCACGTCCGCGCAGCAGCACCACCGGTAGGGAGCGGAGTGAGATGACCACGACCGAGACGCACGGCACCCTGCAGCGCATACTCGACTACTCCTCGCGGCCCGACCCGTACCCCCTCTACGCCGAACTGCGCCGCACGCCGGTCGCCCTCCAGGAGGACGGCAGTTACGTCGTCAGCACCTACCGCGAACTCATGGACCTCCTGCACAACCCGCACCTCAGCTCCGACGTCCGCAATCTGGCGCGTCCGATGGAAGCGGCCGAGGGACGCAGCTCGCCGGCGTTCATCAACCTCGACCCGCCCGAGCACGACCGCCTGCGGCGCATGGCGATGCGCCACTTCGGCCCGCCGCACACCCCGGGGCTGGTGAACGGCCTGGAACCGCACCTGACCAGCACGGTCTCCGGCCTGATCGACGACTTCGCCGGCAAGGAGCGGATCGACGTCGTCGACGACTTCGCCTACCCGTTCCCTGTCACGGTGATCTGCCGCCTGCTCGGCGTGCCGCGCGAGGACGAACCGCGGTTCCGGCTGTGGGTGAACGACATCATCGAGTCGATCGACTACAACCCGAGGACGGATCCCCCGGAGAAACTGGAGAACGGCCGGCGGGCCACCCAGGACCTGCGCGGGTACCTCGGCGGCCTGGTGGAGGCCCGCCACGACCGGCCCGCCGACGACCTGCTGTCCCGGATGGTCAACGACGACGGGCCCGACGGGCGGATGACCGACGAGGAAATCGTCTCCACCGCCAACCTGTTGCTGATCGCCGGTCACGAGACCACCGTCAACCTCATCACCAACGGCATGCTGACGCTCCTGCGCCACCCCCAGGTGCTGCGGCGGCTGCGCGACGAACCCGGCCTGGTCGTGCCGCTGGTGGAGGAACTGCTGCGCTACGAGCCCCCCGTGCACATCATTCCCTGGCGAGCGGCGTACAGCGCCATCACCGTCGCCGGCACGGTCATCCCCAAGGGATCCCAGATCATGCTCATGCTGGCCTCGGGCAGTCGCGATCCGGACCGGTTCCACGACGCCGACCGTTTCGTGCCCGACCGGCGGGACAACCAGCACCTCGGCTTCGGCAGCGGCATCCACCTGTGCTTCGGCGGCCCGCTGGCCCGGCGGGAGACCCAGATCGCCCTGACCGAACTGGTGCGCCGCCTCGACCGGCCTCGTCTGGTCGCCGACCCGCCGCCCTACCGGCGCAGCCCCGTCCTGCGCGGCCCGATCCATCTGCCCGTCGAGCAGGGCGACGGGTGACGCGGCTGCCGGGCGGCGGCCGAACGGAGCGTCCGACGGTCCGGCCCGGCGTCCCCGCATGCTTCCGGAGGCACCATGGGCAACGCTCTCGGCGACGTCCTGGGGCTGGCGGCCGGTGTCGCCGTCAGCCCCCTGCCGGTCGTCGCGATCATCCTCGTGCTGGCCACACCCCGGGGGCGGCCGAACGGGCTCCTGTTCGCGGTCGGCTGGATGCTGGGCCTGTCCGCGCTGGGCGCGGCGATGCTCGCGATCGGGGGATCCTCCGGCGCCGCCACGAACAAGCAGCCGGCCACCTGGGTGGGCATCCTGCAACTGGTGCTGGGCGCGGCGCTGCTCGTGTTCGCCGCCCGGCTGTGGCGCAAGCGCCCCGCGGACGCCGCCGAGGCCCGGCTGCCGAAGTGGATGGCCGCGATCGACCGCCTCGCCCCGGTGAAGGTCTTCGGACTGGGAGTGGCCCTGTCGGCGGCCAACCTCAAGAACGCTCCGCTGACCATCGCCGCGGGAGCCTCGATCAGTTCGAGCGGGCTGCCGCCGGGTCAGCAGATCGCCACCCTCGCGGTCTTCGTGGTCATCGCCTCGCTGGGCATCGTCGTCCCGCTCGGCGTCCTGCTGCTCATGGGCGAACGGGCCACCGGCCTGCTAGGCAGCTGGAAGGACTGGGCCGCCCGGCACAACATCGCCATCATGGCCGTCCTCTTCTTCGTCTTCGGCCTGAAACTACTGGGCGACGGCATCGGCAACCTCAGCGCATGACGGGCCGCGTGGTTCGTTTGCCGGCCCTGTGCTGCGCCGGTCGGACGAATGCCGCCTGGTGCGGGTGCCGCGTCACGGCCGGTCGTTGACATGCCAGCGTTCCGCATCCTCGGGGCCGGGCACCTCGGCCCTCAGCGCCGCGTAGACCGACGGGACGGCCGTTGCGGCGAGGTGGGCGAGTTCGCGGAGCCCGGTGTACTGGTAGCCGTCCTGGGTGTCGCCGATGATCTCCTTGACCACTTCGGGATGCCGACCGTCCCAGCCGAAGATCGTCCGCGCGGCGGACCCCGGCAGTCCCTCCGAGCCGAGGAAGGCCGCGAAGACGTGCTCCACGTCGACGATCCGGTGACGTGCGGCCTGGGCGATGGCCTCGGCAGCCGTCAGCAGGCTCATGACCTGCTCGTCGGGCAGTACGTCGGCCGCGCCGGGGCGGCGTCTGAGCACCGCACGGCGCGCCTCCGCAGCGAGCACGTAGAGGTAGACGGGCGCCAGCCCGGTCCACCGGCGCAGGGCGTGAGGCGTCTCGAAACCGTACAGTCCGAGCTGGACCAGGAGGTCCCAGCGGGTGAGGGTGCGCCGTCCTGCCCGGGCCGCGTTTTCGGCGGCGTCGTCGAGGAGCCCCATCACACTGTCGTGCACGTAGCGCCGTCGCAGCGGTGGCAGGGAGCGGGGGACGCCCAGTTCTCCGTAGGCTCCCATCGCCAGATGTCCGCCCCAGTGGATCGGTGCGCCGTCCCGGCCCGTCCTGCGCCAGCGTGCCAACTGTTCGCGCTGCACGGCGTGCAACGCGTCGATCACAGGCTGCCGCCGTACGAGAGCCGTCAGCAGGCGCTGGTCGATCACGTCGCCCTCGCTGCCCGCGGCCTCGGACGCGACCTGGGACTCGGTCTCCGCCACCGAGTCGATGACCGGGAAGCTGGTGACGACGAGGCGGTCGGCTCCGGCCCACAAGAGGGCGGGGCCCAGGACGAGCCACTCGCCGGCCGAGACGTTGCCCACGTCGCCGCTGTCACAGGCGAGCACAAGAATCTGACGAGGCATCGGATACTGGTCCGGCGCGTCGATGAGCATGTGCGAGGTCAGCACACGCGGGGGTACGGCGGGCGGGTCCTCGGGGCTCCCGGGCCTGAGCTGGACGCCCCGGTGCCCTGACGCGGCGTCCTCGGCGACATGGCAGACGAACACCGCGCTCGTCTCCGAGCCGACGGCGCGCAACCGCGCGGCGAACTCCGGCAGGGACAGGTCGGCGGCCGGAGTGATGGTCTCGACGTCTTCCGGGACCAGGCCGAGGAGCTGTCGGGCTGTCGGCAGCTGCTCCGCCTCGTCCACCCAGGGCAGATCACCTCCCGGCTCCACCACGACGAGGCCGAGCGGTGGGGCGTCGTCCAACCGCGGGCGGTCGGCGAGCTGGGCGAGCAGTCCGGCCGGTGGCACGAGCACGGCGGTACACCGCTCGACGAGCCGTACGTCCCGCTCGCCGCCCGGGACGCCGACGGCCGGCCACGGGACATGGCCGAACTGCGCCGCGGGCGCGATGGCGAGCCGCAGCCTGCCGCGGCCTTCCAGGAGCGCACGTGACAACGGGGGCGGAAGCAGTGCGCCCAGCCGACGTCCGAGTGACGACTCGGCGTGCGGCGGGCCCACCAGGAGCGGGCTGTTGAGCACCCGGTCCTCCCAGGCGAGAGCGTCCTCGCCCGGGTAGGTGCCGGGCAGGGCGTCCCTCAGGTCGGACAGGGCCCGAGCCGCTTCCGTCCCTTCGGCGAGCGAGAGCGTTCCGCCCGTCACCGGACCGCTCGGCGGCACGAGGGACCAGAACAGGGTGTCCTCGTGGACCCAGGTGCTCCACCACCAGGTGCCGGCTCCCAGTGCGATCTCGGCCATGTCCTCCAAGGCGAAGACGCGGGGCGGCTGCTCGGTCCGGTACCAGTGAGCCTGTTCCAGCCGGGAGGCGCCTCGCACCCGGATGAAGGGGGCGACGGTCCGGGAGGCGTCGAAGGCGCTGTCCTCCCTGTTCGGGCCGAGCTGGAGACGGGCCGACTCGATGAGTTCGGCGAGGGTCTGCCAGTCCGCGCCGGCCGCCGCCTGCCGCATGGCATGCTCGATGGTCTTGCCGAAGACCCCCCACCACTGACGGCGTTCTTCCGTGCTGCGCAGCTCGTGCCGGGTGGCGTTGAGCACGGCCAGAGCCTCGACGCGGCTCGTCAGCGCGGCGAGCCGGTGCGTCGGATCCGTGGCCAGCCGGTCGGCCAGGGCGTTCAGATAGGTCGCGGCTTCGATCGGCCGGTCGAGTCGCATCAGGAAGCCGGCCGCTCCGTCGCCCGCGCTCAGCGCGGAGACGGTGTCACTGTCCACCTCACGCGATGCCCGAAGGTCCGCCAGACTCGTGAGCGCGCCGCAACGGACCACCTCGAGTGCCACCGTCCTGCCTCGACCGGCGAGACCGAAGTCCTTGGCCAGAGAGTCCGGTTGGGCCGCACGGGCGAGGAGGAGCGCGGCGCCGGCCAGGTAGAAGGCGAGCGAGGGACGTGTCGGCAGTGCCGACTCGGCGGTCAGGCGCAGCAGGGCGACGGCCGTCGTCAGGTTGCGGCGGGTGACGCGCTCGGGCACCTCCCGGGCGATCGACTCGGTGAGTCCTTCGCCGGTACCGCGAAGTAACGCGACCCTGAACCCGGCGATGAGGATGTCCCGACGCCTGCGCCGTGCCCACTCGTCCCGCGTGGGATCGAGCCCTTGGAGGGCGGCTTCGGCCGCGTCGGCGTTCCCGAGATCGAGTTCGGCGAGGCAGGTGATCAGCGCGGCCGGCCCAGTCGGCTCCCGGCCCAGGACGGCGACGGCGCTCTTGGCGTCGCCTGGATGCCCGTGCTCCAGCAGCGCCCATCCGCGCAGCAGAGCGGTCTCGGGGCGGTGAGCCGCGTGCGTGACGGCGTCGAGCCTGCGCAGCGCGGCCACCGGGCGCCCCAGGCGAAGCAGCCGGTGGGCCCGGAGGGCCGCGCGGCCTTCGGCTCCGAGCGCGCGGTGCACGGGCGGGCGGTCGAGCGGGACGCGGGCCAGTGGAGGACGCCGGTGCCAGGCCACGGCCGCACGAGCGATCAGCCCCAGGGCGACGGCCGTCGGCAGAACCCAGGAGAAGTCTCCGGTGATGAGCGCGACCGCCGCGACCACGGCCGCGAGTCCGCCGAGGCCACGTGAGACGAAGACAGCCGTCAGGGTGTAGAGCGGCCACGGCATGTCGGCCACCGCTGCGAGGACACCTGCGGGAGCCGCGGCGAGCACCAGCACGAGTGCGTGCTCCCGGTATCGGCGTCGCACCGCATAGCTCTCGGCGACCGCTTGGCTGGTGGCCGTCCGCCGGCCGGTTCCTCGTACCTCCCGGCCCTCCATGCAGAGGTGGCGCGCCTCGCCCGCCTCCCCCCAGTGGGCGATCGACGGCAGCGCCAGATAGAGGACGGTGAGGACCGCGGCGGCGTCCACCAAGCCCGCGGCGGCGGCCACCACCGCGAGACACCCGTGCCACGGCCAGCGCAGTGGCAGTTCACCCACGGGCAAGTCGTCGGCCAGGTCCAGCGGCCTTCGGTGCACGTCCTTGGATGACGGTACGGCCGCGAAGGCGACCAGCCAGGCGAGCCAGCCGCCGTGCTGGGTGACGGCGAGGACCAGCAGGGCGACGAAAGCGGCACCGCGCGCCGTGTACAGGCAGACGAGCGCCGTGCGTTGACGTCGTCTGCCTTTCGGTGTGGGTCCCCAGGCGAGACCCTCCGTCGGCTCCCGGAGACCGCCGGTGGCCGGCTCGCCGCGCTCCCTCGCCAGCAGAAACTGGTTGAGCACCTCCGACGAGTTCTCCAGATGGCCGAGTCCGAAGGCCTCGCTGACGACGTCGACGTCCGTGGACTGCGAACCGTTCCGCGCGGTGAGCACGAGTGCGACGGCGATCAGGCCCACGCCGACGTGCTCGAAGCCGTAGAGGCGAGCGGCGGTGCGGGCGACGGCGAGGACGTCGGCAAGTTCGGCGGAGGCGTCCGGCCGTGACAGGAGCAGGGAGTCGACGCGCTGCTGCGGCAGGGCGATCCGCACCTGGGTCCACTCCGTGGTGGCGACCATGTCCAGGGCGTCCACTACCCGTTTCCGTTCCGGCAGCCGCACCGGCAAGCTGTCGATCACCGTCAGCAGGCGACGGGCGTTTTCGTCCAGGGGTGGCTCCGCCATGGCTCCTCGCTGGTGCAGGAAGGATGACTCGTGGAGGCCCAGCTGATCATTCAGACCGGGGAGACACTGTCCTGGGCGAAGTCCTCCCAGGACAGCGGAGCCAACTGCCACTTGTCCGACGTGGTGTTGCTCGCACCGGCGCCTGGGCCGCGGATCCGGAGCCTGGGCCGTGCGCTCAGTCCTTGGCGCATCGCGCTGAGTTCGAAGAGCGGGGTGAGCCCGCCGTCGAGGGTGACCGCTTCGGCGGCGAGGGCGGAGCCGGTCGACGTACCGATGCCGGGGCCGGCCGACACGAGGGGCAGGGACATCGGGGCCAGATCGACGGAGGCCTGGAACTCCACGCGCGTACCTCCGCTGCTGGAGACCAGGATCACCGCGGGGCCGGTCTTGACCAGCTTCGTCACGATGACGTACTCACGGCGCCAGACGCCGGCCTCGCGCAGGTCCGCGATGGCGCGCTGGAGGCTCAGGTGGTCGCCGAGCACCTCCTCCGTGCACCCCACCGCGCGCAGGTACGTGGCGTGCGCCTTGTGAAAGGTCACGGTGACCGTCAACTGCGGTGCAAGCCCCAGAACTTCAGGGGTGCCCACCTCGCCGCTCACGGCGACGTCGACCTCCCCGGCGGACGAGTAGCTGTGGGCCATGGGGACCCCCGGGCCGACCGTCTCGAAGGCGATGCCGAGATCCGCGAGCGAAGTCATCCGGTGAAAGCGTCGACCGCGCAGTACCCCGACGTCCCCGAGCGACACCGGGCTGTTCGGCATCCACACCGCGAAGTAGCCGAGCCCGTTGTAGATCTCTTTCGTGTACCGCTCATGGATGGCTGTCGTCATCACGCCCCCGCACTCGCTCAGCCGATGAGTCATCGTAGCGTTCCGGTCACACGTCGTCACCGATCTCGCTGAACGTCGCCTGCCACGGGCGTCACGCCCGCCGCCGCGCCCCACCCGGGACGCGGCGACGAGCCGCCTCAGATGTCCCGGAAGATCTCGATCTGCGCCCCGATGGAGTTCAGCCGCTCCGCCAGATCCTCGTAACCCCGGTTGATGACATACACGTTGCGCAGCACCGACGTGCCGTCCGCCGCCATCATCGCCAGCAGCACGACCACGGCCGGACGCAGCGCCGGCGGGCACATCATCTCTGCGGCGCGCCAGCGGGTCGGGCCCTCGACCAGGACGCGGTGCGGGTCGAGGAGCTGGAGCCGGCCGCCGAGGCGGTTCAGGTCCGTGAGGTAGATCGCGCGGTTGTCGTAGACCCAGTCGTGGATGAGCGTCTTGCCCTGCGCGACCGCCGCGATCGCCGCGAAGAACGGGACGTTGTCGATGTTCAGGCCGGGGAACGGCATCGGGTGGATCTTGTCGATCGGCGCTTCCAGCTTGGAGGGCCGCACGGTCAGGTCCACCAGCCGCGTACGGCCGTTGTCGGCGACGTACTCGGGGGTGCGGTCGTGGTCGAGGCCCATCTCCTCCAGGACCGCCAGCTCGATCTCCAGGAACTCGATCGGCACCCGGCGCACCGTCAGCTCCGACTCGGTGACCACCGCGGCGGCGACCAGGCTCATCGCCTCGACCGGGTCCTCGGAGGGGGAGTAGTCCACGTCGACGTCGATGGTCGGCATGCCGTGCACCGTGAGCGTGGTGGTGCCGATGCCCTCGACCTTGACGCCTAGCGCCTCCAGGAAGAAGCAGAGGTCCTGGACCATGTAGTTGGAGGAGGCGTTGCGGATGACGGTCACGCCGTCGTGGCGGGCCGCGGCAAGCAGCGCGTTCTCCGTCACCGTGTCGCCGCGCTCGGTCAGGACGATCGGGCGGTCCGGCCGCACCGACTGGTCGACCACGGCGTGGTACTGACCCTCCGTCGCGGTGATGTCCAGGCCGAACCGGCGCAGCGCGATCATGTGCGGCTCGATGGTGCGCGTGCCGAGGTCGCAGCCGCCGGCGTACGGCAGCTTGAAGCGGTCCATGCGGTGCAGCAGCGGGCCGAGGAACATGATGATGGAGCGGGTGCGGCGGGCCGCCTCGGCGTCGATGGACCCCAGGTCCAGATCGGCCGGCGGGACGATCTCCAGGTCGACGCCGTCGTTGATCCAGCGTGCCCGGACACCGATGGACCCCAGCACCTCCAGGAGGCGGTACACCTCCTCGATGCGGGCGACCCGACGCAGCACCGTGCGCCCCTTGTTGAGCAGCGAGGCGCACAGCAGCGCCACGCACGCGTTCTTGCTCGTCTTCACGTCGATGGCTCCGGAGAGCCGGCGACCTCCGACCACCCGCAGATGCATCGGACCCGCGTAGCCCAGAGAGACGATCTCACTGTCGAGAGCTTCACCGATTCGGGCGATCATCTCAAGGCTGATGTTCTGATTGCCGCGCTCGATGCGATTGACGGCGCTCTGGCTGGTGCCGAGCGCCTCGGCGAGCTGCGACTGCGTCCAGCCCCGGTGCTGCCGGGCGTCACGGATGAGCTTGCCGATGCGTACGAGGTAGTCGTCTGCCATGAGGTTGAGGCTATCTCAGATATGAGATGCCGCCTCCTGGGGGGTCCGCCCGGGTGACGACCCGTCAACGCCGCCGCTTCGTACGGGTGCTGCGCCATCCGAAAGGTCCGGGCAAATCCATCGATGTCGTACGACGTCCGGTGCTGCTGTGGGTGTGCCGGGGGCCGTTCTTGCCGCCGGTCGTGATGGACCAGGAGCGCTTGTTGATGTTGAGCCGCACCCCGGGCAGGATCTGGAAACTCTTGCGGAACGTGAGTGGCATGCGTGTCCCCTCCGACTGTGGTGCGCCGGTCCTTCCGGCTCGCTCACCTTCGGTTACCCCGACTTGACGTGGTGATGGCGAATTCGGAGAGGACGATGGAAGGGAAAGGAAGGGAAGGGAAGAGCATGGACGACACCTCCGGCCCCGTGCGCCCGGTACGGCTGGGCACGTGGCCGACGCCCCTGGAACCGGCGCCCCGCCTCGCCGCCGCCCTCGGCCTCGACGCGGGCGATCTGTGGGTGAAGCGCGACGACCTGACCGGTCTCGGGGGCGGCGGGAACAAGGTCCGCAAACTGGAGTGGACGGTGGGCGCCGCGCTGGCCCAGGGTGCCGACACGCTGGTGACCACGGGTGCCCCGCAGAGCAATCACGCCCGGCTGACGGCGGCAGCCGCGGCGCGCCTCGGCTTGGCGGCCGTGCTGGTCCTCCCCACCTTCCGGGGCCTGGGCGGGTCCGGGAATCTGGCGCTGGACGGCCTCTTCGGCGCCCGGATCGTCCGGGCGGGCGACGTCGACGCCGACGGCCTGGACGCGGCGGCGTCCCGGACGGTGGCGCGCCTGGTGGCGGAGGGGCGGCGGCCGGCGCTCCTCCCGTTCGGCGGTTCGAACGCGCTCGGCGCACGGGGCTATGCGGAGTGCGGGCGCGAACTGCTGGCGGAGGCGCCGGACGTGGCGACCGTAGTGGTCGCGGTGGGTTCGGGCGGCACCATGGCGGGGCTGGTCGCCGAGATGGGTCCGCAGCGTGTGCTGGGGGTCGACACGGGCGCGCTGCCCGATCCGGCGCGGGCGGTGGCCGCGATGGCGACCGAAGCGGGCGGCCGGCCGGTGACGCCGGGCGAGCTCGCCCTGCACGACCAGGTGGGGGAGGGGTACGGCGTCCTCACTCCCGCGGTCGCGGACGCCCTGACGCTCGCCGCCCGAACCGAGGGCCTGGTCCTGGACCCGGTGTACTCGGGGCGGGCGCTGGCCGGCCTGGCCGCCGCGGTGGCGGCCGGATCCGTCGTCCCCGGGCGCCGCACGATTTTCCTGCACAGCGGCGGACTGCCGGGCCTCTTCGGCCACCCCGCCGCGATCGCCCATGCGGAGAGCGGCCTGCGGGACATCACGCCGGGCGGCTGAACCCCGCTCCGCGCCGTCCCCCGTGCCCGTGGTGCGGGGGTCCGGGGCCCGTGGTGCGGGGGTCAGGGCATGACCATCCAGCCCCCATGTACTAGAGTTATCTCGACATCGAGATATCTGCCGAGGCGCACCGCGGTTGCACGCCCTCACCAGGTCTGGCACTAAGGGTTACCTAACTTAGCCTTACCTTAGCGGATCGGCCAGGACGGCGTGGCGGCAGGATGCGGTGGTACGCGCACATGAATGAAGGAGACCGTCGTGTCGGCGAACAGCTTCGACGCCCGCAGCACGTTGCAGGTGGGCGACGAGTCGTACGAGATCTTCCGCCTGGACAAGGTGGAGGGCTCGGCCCGGCTCCCCTACAGCCTTAAGGTCCTGCTGGAGAACCTGCTCCGCACCGAGGACGGCGCGAACATCACCGCCGACCACATCCGCGCCCTCGGCGGCTGGGACTCGCAGGCCCAGCCGTCCCAGGAGATCCAGTTCACGCCGGCCCGCGTGATCATGCAGGACTTCACCGGCGTCCCCTGTGTCGTCGACCTCGCCACCATGCGCGAGGCCGTCAAGGAGCTCGGCGGCGACCCGGCGAAGATCAACCCGCTGGCCCCGGCCGAGCTGGTCATCGACCACTCCGTCATCGCCGACAAGTTCGGCACGAACGACGCCTTCAAGATCAACGTCGACCTGGAGTACGGCCGCAACAAGGAGCGCTACCAGTTCCTGCGCTGGGGCCAGACCGCCTTCGACGAGTTCAAGGTCGTCCCGCCCGGCACCGGCATCGTCCACCAGGTGAACATCGAGCATCTGGCCCGCGTCGTCATGGTCCGTGACGGCAAGGCCTACCCCGACACCCTGGTCGGCACCGACTCGCACACCACCATGGTCAACGGCCTCGGTGTCCTCGGCTGGGGCGTCGGCGGCATCGAGGCCGAGGCCGCGATGCTCGGCCAGCCGGTCTCGATGCTCATTCCGCGCGTCGTCGGCTTCAAGCTCACCGGTGAACTCAAGCCGGGCACCACCGCCACCGACCTCGTGCTGACCATCACCGAGATGCTCCGCAAGCACGGCGTCGTCGGCAAGTTCGTCGAGTTCTACGGCGAGGGCGTCGCCGCCACCAGCCTCGCCAACCGCGCCACCATCGGCAACATGTCGCCGGAGTTCGGCTCCACCGCCGCGATCTTCCCCGTAGACGATGAGACGCTGAACTACCTGCGCCTGACCGGCCGCTCCGAGCAGCAGGTCGCGCTCGTCGAGGCGTACGCCAAGCAGCAGGGCCTGTGGCTGGACCCGGCCGCCGAGCCGGACTTCTCCGAGAAGCTGGAGCTCGACCTCTCCACGGTCGTCCCCTCCATCGCCGGCCCGAAGCGCCCGCAGGACCGCATCGTCCTCGCGAACGCCGCCGAGCAGTTCAAGCAGGACGTGCGCAACTACGTCGACGCCGTGGACGAGGCGGGCCAGGAGTCCTTCCCGGCCTCCGACGCCCCGGCCGTCGCCCCGAACGGCGCCCCGTCCAACCCGGTCACCGTGACCGCCCCCGACGGCTCGTCGTACGAGATCGACCACGGCGCGGTGACGGTCGCGGCCATCACCTCCTGCACCAACACCTCGAACCCGTACGTCATGGTCGCCGCCGCGCTGGTGGCCAAGAAGGCGGTCGAGAAGGGCCTGACCCGCAAGCCGTGGGTCAAGACCACCCTGGCCCCGGGCTCCAAGGTCGTCACCGACTACTTCGAGAAGGCGGGCCTGACCCCGTACCTCGACAAGGTGGGCTTCAACCTCGTCGGCTACGGCTGCACCACCTGCATCGGCAACTCCGGCCCGCTGCCGGAGGAGGTCTCCCAGGCCGTCAACGACCACGACCTCGCCGTCACCTCGGTCCTCTCCGGCAACCGGAACTTCGAGGGCCGTATCAACCCCGACGTCAAGATGAACTACCTGGCGTCCCCGCCGCTGGTCGTCGCCTACGCGCTGGCCGGCTCCATGAAGGTGGACGTCACCAAGGACGCCCTGGGCACCGACCAGGACGGCAAGCCGGTCTACCTGCAGGACATCTGGCCGACCGAGGCCGAGGTCAACGACGTCGTCGCGGGTGCCATCGGCGAGGACATGTTCTCCAAGTCCTACAGCGACGTCTTCGCGGGCGACGCCCAGTGGCAGGCGCTGCCGATCCCGACCGGCAACACCTTCGAGTGGGACGCCGAGTCCACCTACGTCCGCAAGCCCCCGTACTTCGAGGGCATGCGCATGGAGCCGGACCCGGTCCAGGACATCGCCGGCGCCCGGGTGCTCGCCAAGCTGGGCGACTCGGTCACCACCGACCACATCTCCCCGGCCGGTGCCATCAAGGCCGACACCCCGGCCGGCCAGTACCTCACGGAGCACGGCGTCGAGCGCCGCGACTTCAACAGCTACGGCTCCCGCCGCGGCAACCACGAGGTCATGATCCGCGGCACGTTCGCCAACATCCGCCTGCGCAACCAGATCGCGCCGGGCACCGAGGGCGGCTACACCCGCGACTTCACCCAGGCCGACGGCCCGGTCTCCTTCATCTACGACGCCTCGCGCAACTACATCGAGCAGGGCATCCCGCTCGTCGTGCTCGCGGGCAAGGAGTACGGCTCCGGCTCGTCCCGTGACTGGGCCGCCAAGGGCACCGCGCTGCTCGGCGTCAAGGCCGTCATCGCCGAGTCCTACGAGCGCATCCACCGCTCGAACCTCATCGGCATGGGCGTCCTGCCGCTGCAGTTCCCGGAGGGCGAGTCCGCCGCCTCCCTCGGCCTGACCGGCGAGGAGACCTTCTCCTTCTCCGGCGTCACCGAGCTCAACGACGGCACCACGCCGCGCACGGTCAAGGTCACCACCGACACCGGCGTCGACTTCGACGCGGTCGTCCGCATCGACACCCCCGGTGAGGCGGACTACTACCGCAACGGCGGCATCATGCAGTACGTGCTGCGCAGCCTGATCCGCAAGTAGGACCGCAGGCACGGCGATCGGGCCGCATCCCTGGGCTTCGGGGATGCGGCCTTCGTCGTGTCCGCGCGACCGTCAGGGGTGGCTCGTGAGCCGCTGGGCCGAGTGCTCGTAGGCCTGCAGCTTCTCCGGCGTCAGGACCCAGTAGACCCCGTCGATGCCGTCCGGCCCCACGGTGAGGCTCACCAGGGCGACGACGGCCCCGTCCTGGACCAGCAGCACGCTCGGCATGCCGTTGGCCTCCACCACGCTGTACTCCGCCCGGGGGAAGAACTTCTTCGCGGAGCCGCAGATCATCGCCACCCTGGCGGCGCCCATGACCTTCAGCCTGGCCACGCCGCGCATGCCGTTGCCGTCGGCGTAGGCGACCGCGTCGGTCGACAGCACGTGCTCCAGCGCGGTGACGTCGCCGCCCCGCGCGGCGGCGACGAAGGCGTCGAGCAGCCGCCGGTGCTGCGCCGTGTCGACGGGGGCCCGGCGCTCGGTGGACAGGCGCTTGCGGGCCCGGCTGACGATCTGGCGCGTATTGGCCTGCGTGAGCCGCAGCATGCCCGCGATCTCCTCGTAGGCGTAGTCGAACGCCTCCCGCAGCACGTAGGCGGCCCGCTCCACCGGGTTCAGCTTCTCCAGGACCAGCAGCACGGCCATCTCCAGCGCCTCACCGCGCTCCGCGCCGACCTGCGGATCCACGCTGGTGTCCACGGGCTCCGGCAGCCACGGCCCCACATAGGCCTCACGGCGGACCCGCGCCGACTGCGCCACGTTGATCGCCAGCCGGGTGGTGATCTTCGCCAGGAAGGCCGCCGGCTCCAGCACGACACTCCGGTCGGTGTCCTGCCAGCGCATCCACACGTCCTGCACCACGTCCTCCGCCTCGGAGGCGCTGCCCAGGATGCGGTAGGCGATGCCGAACAGCCGGGGACGCAGTTGCTCGAACACCTCCGCCGCCGCTTTGAGCGAGTCGTTGTCGGGGGAGTGTCCCTCGTCCATGGTGCCGGTGCCTCCGCTGTTCGAACGTCGTACCCCCCGGCAGGCGTACTCCCCGCGTGAGGAGAGCCCGCTCCGAATGATCCTACGGCGGCCCGGGCAGGAGACGCGTAAGGCGGTGGCTGCGCCTCCCCGGGCGGGGCGCGAGAGGTCGGGACAAGGAAGCGGCGCCCCCCGCGACAAGCCGCGCGGGAGGCGCCGCACCGGATCCCGGTGTCCTCACCGGCCGAGCAGTTCGACCTCCGAGAGGGTGGCCTCACCGGTCAGGACCAGGCGGTACCTGGTGTAGTCACCGGCCCGGGGCACGGAGAACGCCCTGGTCTGCCGGTCCCACCGGAAGGACTCGCCCGCCCGCTCGTCCAGCGTCCGCCACCGCTCGCCGTCCACCGAGCCCTGGAGCGTCCACCCGGTCGGGGCCTTCGTGTGGTCGCCGGATGTCAGCGTGTACTGGACTGCCTTGGACCGGCCGGACACCGGCACCTCCACGGACGTCACGCTCGCGTTCGTCGCCGAGGTGTTGTCGAAGAGGGCGCCCTCGCCGGTGCTCAGGTCCGCGCGGGGAGCCGGCACCTTGTCGTCCTGGGTGACGGAGACCGGCGCCGCGTTCCTGCCCGTGCCCCACTTGGACGGCTTCGGCCCCATGTCGAACTCCAGCACCCCGCCCTTGGCCAGCAGCGAGTGCGGCAGCGAGGTCGACGTCCAGGTACGGCCGTTGACCTTGAGCCCCTGCACGTAGACGTTCTTCGCGCTGTTCCTCGGCGCCTTGACCACCAGGTCCCGGCCGTTCTCCAGATGCACCGTGGCCTTGGTGAACAGGGGCGAGCCGACTGCGTAGTCGCCGCTGCCCATCACCAGCGGGTAGAAGCCGAGCGCGGAGAACAGGAACCAGGCCGACTGCTCGCCGTTGTCCTCGTCACCGTGGTAGCCCTGGCCGATCTCGCTGCCGGTGTAGAGGCGGGACAGCACCTCACGGACCTTCTCCTGCGCCTTCCAGGGCTGCCCGGCCGCGTCGTACATGTAGATGGCGTGGTGGGCGACCTGGTTGGAGTGCCCGTACATGCCCATCCGGACGTCCCGGGCCTCCGTCATCTCATGGATGACACCGCCGTAGGACCCGACGAACTCGGGCGAGGCCGTCTCCGGCGTGGAGAAGTACTCGTCCAGCTTGTCGCCGAGCCCGGCACGCCCGCCGTACAGGTTGGCGAGCCCCCGGCTGTCCTGCGGGGCGGTGAAGGCGTAGCCCCACCCGTTGGTCTCGGTGTAGTCGTGGCCCCAGACCCGCGGGTCGTACTGCGAGGACTCCACCCGCCAGTCACCCTTGGCGTCGCGGCCCTGGAAGAACCCCGCCTCCGAGTCGAAGAGGTTCACGTACTCCTGGGCGCGGTTCAGGAAGTACTCCGACTCCTCCTTGTAGCGCTTGTCCCCGGTCTTCTCGTACAGCGTCCGGCCCATTCGGGAGATGCCGTAGTCGTTGAGGTAGCCCTCCAGCGCCCACGACAGGCCCTCGTGGGTCTCGGTGCTGGTGTAGCCGAGGAAGGGGGAGGTCGCCATGCCCTTGCGGCCCACGCCCGACGCGGGCGGCACGACTGTGGCGTTCTTCACCGCCGCGTCGTACGCCGCCTTCTCGTCGAAGTCGACACCCTTGACGTACGCGTCCGCGAACGCGACGTCCGAGGAGGTGCCGGTCATCAGGTCCGCGTAGCCGGGCGAGGACCAGCGCGAGGTCCAGCCGCCGTCCTTGTACTGCTGCACGAAGCCGTCGACCATCTCCCCCGCCTGGCGGGGTGACAGCAGCGAGTACGCCGGCCAGGTCGTGCGGTAGGTGTCCCAGAACCCGTTGTTGACGTACACCTTGCCGTCGACGATCTTCGCGCCGGTGTGGGTCGGGGTGTCCGGACCCGTCATCGGGGAGAACGGGGAGGCGTACTTGTAGGTGGAACCGACCTTCTCGAAGCCCGAGTTGGGGTACAGGTACAGCCGGTAGAGGCTGGAGTACAGCGTGGTCAGCTGGTCCGGCGTCGCGCCCTCGACCTCGACCTTGCCGAGCAGCCGGTCCCACAGCCGCTGGGCCTTGGCCTTGACCGACTCGAAGGAGGTGCCCTCCGGCATCTCCTGGCGCAGGTTGTCCTTGGCCTGGTCGATGCTGATCAGCGAGGTCGCCAGGCGCAGCGTGACCGTGCGGTCGGCGCCCGCGTCGAAGCGCAGGTAGCCCTTCACCCCGCTCGACGAGCCCTCCTTCACCGGCTTGTCGAAGGTGCCGTAGACGAAGAGCCGGGTCGCGCCCGTGGACAGGCCGGACTTCACGTCCGAGTACCCGGTCACGACGCCGGTCTCCTGGTCCAGGGTCAGGCCGGCCTGGTCGGTCACGTTGTCGAACAGGACGCTCGCGTCGTCGCCCGGATAGGTGAACCGGAGCATCGCCGCGTGGTCCGTCGGCGTCATCTCGGCCTTCAGGCCGTTCTCGAAGCGCACCCCGTAGTAGTGCGGACGCGCGACCTCGTTCTCGTGCCGGAAGGGCAGCGCACGCGCCGTCCGGGCGATGTCCGGGGTGCCGCTGGCGGCGGACGGCATCACCTGGAAGGTCTGCCGGTCACCCATCCACGGGCTCGGCTCGTGGCTCGCGCTGAACGCCTGGACCGTCGGCAGGTTGTCCGCGTTGTTCGCACGTGCGTAGTCGTACAGCCAGCTGAGCGAACCGGCGTTGGTCACCGGCGTCCAGAAGTTGAAGCCGTGCGGCACGGCGGTCGCCGGGAAGTTGTTGCCGCGCGAGAAGCCGCCGCTGGAGTTGGTGCCGCGCGTGGTGAGCGCGTAGTCGGACACGTGCGCCTTGGGCTTCTCGGGCGCCTTCACGGCCAGCGAGACGTCGTCCACCCAGCCGCGGAACTTCGCCGGACCGGCGGGTGAGTCGTACGCCACCAGGATGCGGTCGACGGTCTTGCCGGCCGCCACCGAGCCGATCCGGGAGACGACGTTGTTCCACTGGTTGACGTAGAGCACCTTGGCATCGCCCTGCGCGCGCGGGGTCAGCCCGAAGCCGTGCTGGTCCTTCGCCCCGAGGCCGCTGAGGTGGGTGCCGTCGGTGAAGGCGAGGTCGACGGAGACGTTCGTGGCGTCGTAGTCCCGGTCGCCGTCCGCCATCGACGGGAAGATCCGGTACGAGAGCGCGGTGTCCCGGCCGACGGCCACGTCCACGTCGAAGATCTTGTTGTACGAGTAGGCCCGGCCGTCGGCGGTGTGCCGGCCGGCGTAGCGCAGCGCCCGCTTGCCGGTGAAGCCGGCGCCCGCCTTCGCGGTGGGCGAGCCGCTCGGGCCGCGGTCGACCAGCGACAGCATGTCCTGGGGCACGGGGCCGTCGCTGCCGCCGGTGGAGAACTGCACGTCCGCCAACTGCAGAATGGTTCCGCCGTTGTTCTTGGTGATGTCCAGCCGGTAGTGCTGGTACTCGGCGGCGGCGGTCTGCGCGATGTCGTACGTCTTCGTCTGGAAACGCTCCGAGAAGGCCTCACCGGAGCGGCTGTCCAGGGTCTTCCAGTCCTTGCCGTCCGTGGACCCCTGGAGCGTCCAGTCCGCCGGATCGCGTTCGTCGTGGTCGTTGGCCGAAGTGAGGGCGTAGCGCGCCAGTTTCACCGGCTTGTCGAGGTCGAACTCGACCCAGCCCGTGGGCGTGAAGGTCAGCCACTTGGTGGTGGGCTCGGTGTCGACCAGGCTCTCCTTCACCTCGCCGGCACCGGCGTTCTCGCCGTTCGCCCGCACATCGGTGACGTGGTCGGTCACATTGCCCGGAATGCCGCTGCTGTAGCCGCCGTCCACGCCGGCGGCGCGCTTGCTGCCGTCCGGCGCGGTGTCGACCGTGTTCAGCCAGTCCGGCGCCGGTTCCCCGGTCTCGAACGAGGACGTGAACTCCCGGTCGGCGGCGGGTGCCTCCGGCAGGGCGACGGCCACGCCCTGTGAACCGACGGCCATGACAAGGGCGGCCGTTGTCCCGACCGCCGTACTCCATCTGTGCCGAACTCTGTGGCGCATCCGCCAACCCACTCCCTGCGCGCTGTGGACAACGTTGTCAAATTCTGTGCGCAAGGACCAGTAGTGGCCCAAGTTGTCGATGCTGTCAAGGGTGTTGGCTGAGTCGTTCGCGGCGGCATGTCCTGAATTTTTCAGTCAAGGAACCCGCTGGGGACTCATATTTCCGCGAGGTCTCAACTCGGAAAAGACCGGCGGCGAACCTTGCATTCGATCTTGCTCCGCTGGCGGGAAGTGGACTATACCTGTCGGCGATTCACACGCGCATCCCGCACGACCCTGCTTGACCCGATCGCGGTGCCGGGGAGGATCCGGTTCACCGCCTGAGTCCTGTTCAGAAGGCGAGGACTTGAGCATGGGATCCCCATCCGCAGAGAACTCCGGCGCCGAAGGCGTCGGCCGCCGCTCACTGATCAAACGGTCCGCCGCGCTCGGCCTGGTCTCCGTACCCACGATGAGCTTCCTGTCCGCGTGCGCCAGTGGCGGCGGGGACGAGGAATCGTCCGGTGACTCCCAGGGCAAGACGTCGAAGGACAACCCCTTCGGCGTGAAGGAGGGCAGCAAGCTCGACGTCGTCATCTTCAAGGGCGGATATGGCGACGACTACGCCAAGGCGTGGGAGGCCGCGTTCCAGAAGAAATGGAGCGTCACCTCCACGCACACCGGCACCCAGGAGATCACCGGCAAGCTCCAGCCCCGCTTCAACGCGGGCAACCCGCCGGACATCGTGGACAACTCCGGTGCCCAGAAGATCAAGATCGATGTGCTGTACAAGAACGGCCAGTTGCTCGATCTCGCCGAGGTGCTGGACGCGCCGAGCGTGGACGACCCCGCGAAAAAGGTCCGCGACACCGTCATTCCCGGCACGCTGGACCCGGGTCTGCAGGGCGGCAAGGTCGTCGCGCTGAACTACATCTACACGGTGTGGGGCCTTTGGTACTCCGGCAAGCTCTTCAAGGAGAAGGGCTGGGAGGAGCCGAAGACCTGGGACGACTTCCTCGCCATCTGCAAGGACGCCAAGTCCCAGAACATCGGCGGTCTCGCCCACCAGGGCAAGTACCCGTACTACATCAATGTCGCCATCATGGACCTGATCGCCAAGAAGGGCGGTCTGGACGCCATGAAGGCGATCGACAACCTGGACCCGAAGGCGTTCGTCGGCTCCGACGCGGCGCAGGCCGCCGTCGAGGCCGTCTACGACGTCGTCGAAAAGGGCTATCTGATGCCCGGCACCAACGGGTTGACCCACACCGAGTCGCAGACCCGGTGGAACCAGTACAAGGCCGCCTTCATCACCAGCGGTTCCTGGCTGGAGAACGAGCAGCTCAAGCAGACGCCCCCCGACTTCGACATGAAGTTCCTGCCCATGCCGGTGCTGCCGGACAGCGTCATGCCGTTCGAGGCGATCCGCGCGGGCTCCGGTGAGCCGTTCATCATCCCGGCCAAGGCGAAGAATCTGCCGGCGGCCAAGGAGTTCATGCGGATGATGCTGTCCAGGGAGTGGTCGACGCTGTTCGCCAAGGAGGCGAACTCGCTGACCATCCTTCAGGACGGCGTCGATCCCAGCGTCCAGCTGCGGCCCGGTACGCAGTCCACGGTCGAGGCGTCCAAGGCCGCCGGCGACAACACCTTCCGCTTCCTGTACACCGAGTGGTACAGCGAGATGGACACCGCGATCCAGAACGCGTCCAACGAGCTCATGGCGCGGCGAATTCAGCCCAAGGAGTGGCTGAAGCGGGCGCAGGCCGCGGTCGACAAGGCGGCGGAGGATCCCGCGTCCAAGAACAACCGTCGGGAATAGTTCTCCGGGGAGTGCCGTAGGGGTGCGGGGGACCGCGCGGGGACGGGCCGTCTCCGGCTTGTCGCGCGGTTTCCCGCGCCTCTTTGGATCGGGACAGCAGGGGCAGGTTTCATGCGTAAAGGGCAGTACCGGTTCGTCGCGGGGTTTCTCCTGGTTCCCGTGGTGCTTTATCTGACGTTCGTGATCTGGCCGTACATCCAGACGTTCGGGTACTCCCTGACCGACTGGAAGGGCCAGTCGCAGACCTTCGACTTCGTCGGTCTCGACAACTACAAGGCGTTGTTCCAGGACGACATCTTCATGGGTGCCATCTGGCACAACATCCTGTTCCTGGTCTTCATCCCGGTGATCACCATTCTGCTCGCGCTGTTCTTCGCCTTCATGCTGAACGCGGGCGGGCGCAGCCGGGCCGGCGGGGTCGCGGGCGTGGCCGGATCCAGGTTCTACAAGGTGGTGTACTTCTTCCCGCAGGTGCTCTCGCTGGCGATTCTCGCGGTGCTGTTCGGCGCCGTGTACCGCAGTGACAGCGGCGGCATGCTCAACGGCTTCCTGGTGAAGCTGGGCCTGGTCGACGCGAACAATCCCGTCGAGTGGCTCAACGAACCCGATTTCGTGCTCTGGGCGCTGATCCTCGTCGTGGTCTGGCACGGGGTCGGCTTCTACCTGGTGCTGTTCTCCGCCGCGATGCAGTCCATCCCGCGGGACATCTACGAGGCCGCTCTGATCGACGGTGCCGGGCGGTCCCAGTCGTTCTTCCGCATCACCCTGCCGCTGCTGTGGGACTCCGTGCAGACCGCGTGGGTCTACCTCGGTATCGCGGCGATGGACATGTTCATCCTGGTGTCCACCATGACCTCGGGCGAGTTCGGCGGCGGACCGGACCACGCCAGCGAGGTCATGTCGACGGTGATGATGCGCAACTTCCTCTACTACGGGAAGAGCGGTTACGCCTGCGCCATGGGCGTCGTCATGCTGCTTCTCACCCTGATCCTGTCCGTGGTCATGCTGCGCGCCACCCGCCGCGAGCGCGTCGAGTTCTGAGCGGGAGACGACGATGAGCGCACCCATCAAGGAGAACGCCCCCACCCGCGCCGAGGAGCCCGCCTCCCGGCCCCCCGGCCGGTCCGGCGAGCGACGCGGCGAGGGTGTGACGCTGAACGCGTTCTCGCACGGGTTCCTCGCCCTCTGGGCCCTGATGATCGTCCTGCCGCTGCTGTGGCTGATCCTCAGCTCCTTCAAGACCGACTCGCAGATCGCGGGCTCGGCCTTCGGCTGGCCGCAGAACTGGTCCCTCGACGTGTTCACGCGCGCGTGGGAGAAGGGCATCGGCGACTACTTCCTCAACACGGTCGTCGTGCTCGTCTTCTCGGTGCCGCTGACCATGCTGTTCGGCTCCATGGCGGCGTACGTGCTGGCGCGCTACCGGTTCTGGGGCAACCGGCTGCTGTACTACTTCTTCGTCGCCGGCGCGATGTTCCCGGTGTTCCTGGCCCTGGTCCCGCTGTTCTTCATGGTGAAGCGGCTGGACATGCTGAACACGTACCAGGGGCTGATCCTGGTCTACGTCGCCTACTCGATGCCGTTCACGGTGTTCTTCATGCACGCCTTCTTCCGGACCCTGCCGACGGCGGTCTTCGAGGCGGCGATCCTGGACGGGGCCTCGCACACCCGGACGTTCTTCCAGGTCATGCTGCCGATGGCCAAGCCGGGTCTGATCAGCGTCGGGATCTTCAACACGCTCGGGCAGTGGAACCAGTTCATCCTGCCCACGGTCCTCATGCAGCCGCAGAGCGGTGACGATCCGGAACGCTACGTGCTGACCCAGGGGCTGATCCAGCTCCAGCAGCAGCAGGGCTACGCCTCCGACCTGCCCGTGCTGTTCGCGGGCGTGACCATCGCGATGATCCCGATGCTGGTCGTGTACCTGTCCTTCCAGCGTCAGGTACAGGCGGGCCTGACTTCGGCAACCCTGAAGTAACGGGAGTAGCGCTTCGTAACCGCGCGCACGCACACCGCTTCCCGCCCAGGAAGGGGTGTGCGTGGCGTGTGCCGGGCCCCTCGAAACTGTTCAACCTCTTGACGGGAGGCAACCCGAACGGCTCAGCTTAGAGTTCACTAGTTGGACATAGACGGGGCCTCATCGAAGCGGTCCCGCGCGCAGGAGGTCGTCGTGGAGACTCCGGGGTCGCAGTCGTCGCTGCACCGAGCCAACCTCGAGCGGGTGGTCCGCGCCGTACGGCTGGCCGGATCCCTCACCCAGGCGGAGATCGCGAGGACGACCGGACTGAGCGCGGCGACGGTCTCCAACATCGTCCGCGAACTCAAGGACGGCGGCACGGTCGAGGTCACGCCCACGTCGGCGGGCGGCCGCCGGGCCCGCAGCGTCTCGCTCAGCGGCGACGCCGGCATCGTCATCGGCGTCGACTTCGGCCACACCCATCTGCGCGTCGCGGTCGGGAACCTCGCCCACCAGGTCCTGGCCGAGGAGTCCGAGCCGCTGGACGTGGACGCCTCCGCCGCCCAGGGCTTCGACCGGGCCGAAGAGCTGATAAACCGGCTGATCGCGGCGACCGGGGTGGACCGCTCCAAGATCGCCGGGGTGGGCCTCGGCGTGCCCGGCCCGATCGACGTGGAGTCCGGGACGCTGGGCTCGACCTCCATCCTGCCCGGCTGGACCGGCGCACGGCCCGCCGAGGAGCTGCGGGGGCGGCTCGGCGTACCGGTGCACGTGGACAACGACGCCAACCTGGGCGCCCTCGGCGAGCTGGTCTGGGGCGGCGGCAAGGGCGTGCGCGACCTGGCCTACATCAAGGTGGCCAGCGGGGTCGGCTCGGGTCTGGTGATCGACGGGAAGATCTACCGGGGGCCGGGCGGCACCGCCGGTGAGATCGGACACATCACGCTCGACGAATCGGGCCCCGTCTGCCGCTGTGGGAACCGGGGCTGCCTGGAGACCTTCGCCGCCGCCCGCTACGTGCTCCCGCTCCTGCAGTCCAGTCACGGCAGCGACCTGACGATGGAGGGCGTGGTGCGCCTCGCGCGGGACGGAGACCCGGGGTGCCGCCGGGTGATCGCCGACGTCGGCCGCCACATCGGCAGTGGGGTGGCCAACCTGTGCAACCTGCTGAATCCCAGCAGGGTGGTCCTGGGCGGCGATCTCGCCGAGGCCGGGGAGCTGGTCCTCGGGCCCATAAGGGAGTCCGTGGGCCGCTACGCGATCCCCAGTGCCGCACGCCAACTGTCGGTGCTTCCGGGGGCACTTGGCGGGCGTGCGGAGGTGCTCGGGGCGCTCGCCCTCGCGCTCAGCGAGATGGGTGATTCGACCCTTTTGGATGGCAGCGTCGGCGGCTCTCTTCCGGCCGTTGCACCTGCCTTCACTTAGAGAACGGATGGCACCGTTGCCAACCCGTTAAGGATTTACTTCTTGACGTCGCACGTGTGGCCGAGTTGACTTCCAGCCACCTCGGCCGCAACGACGCGGCCTCGTCAGGGAGGTTATGAAGTGAACACGCGTATGCGTCGTGCCGCCGTTGCCATTGCCGCGGGTGCGATGGCCGTCTCGCTTGCTGCCTGTGGCAGCGCTGAGGAAGCGGGCGGCGACAAGGACGCCAGCGGCTCCGCCGCCAAGGGCGACAACATCAAGGTCGGCCTGCTCCTTCCGGAGAACAAGACCGCGCGTTACGAGAAGTTCGACCGTCCGCTGATCGAGAAGAAGATCAAGGAGCTGACGGACAACAAGGCGGAGATCCAGTACAACAACGCCCGCCAGGACGCCAACCTCCAGGCCCAGCAGGTCGACACGATGATCACCAACAAGGTGGACGTGCTGATCCTGGACGCCGTGGACGCCAAGGCGATCAAGAACTCCGTGCAGAAGGCCGCCGACGCCGGCATCAAGGTCGTCGCCTACGACCGCCTCGCCGAGGGCCCGATCAGCGCCTACACCTCGTTCGACAACGAGGAGGTCGGCCGGACCCAGGGTGAGGCCCTGCTCCAGGCCCTGGGCGCCAAGGCCAAGAACAGCCAGATCGTCATGATGAACGGTTCGGTCACCGACCCGAACGCCGCCATGTTCAAGAAGGGCGCGCACTCCGTCCTCGACGGCAAGGTGAAGATCGGCAAGGAGTACGACACCAAGGAGTGGTCGCCGGACAACGCCAACGCCAACATGGAGGCGGCGATCACGGCGCTCGGCAAGGGCAAGATCGCCGGTGTCTACTCCGCCAACGACGGCATGGCCGGTGGCATCATCACCGCCCTGAAGGCCGCGGGCATCGCCGACATCCCGGTCACCGGCCAGGACGCCGAGCTCGCCGCCGTGCAGCGCATCATCATGGACCAGCAGTTCATGAGCGTCTACAAGTCCTACCCGCAGGAGGCCGAGGTCGCCGCCGAGATGGCGGTCGCCCTGGCCAAGGGTGAGGACCTGGGCGCCATCGCCAAGGACAAGGTCTCCAGCGACAGCGCCAAGGACGTCCCGTCGGTCCTGGTCCCGGTGATCTCCCTGACCAAGGAGAACATCAACGACACCGTGATCAAGGACGGCATCTACACCGCCGACGAGATCTGCGCCGGCAACTACAAGTCCGCCTGCGACAAGCTCGGCATCGGCGGCTGACACGGTCCTCGTCCCACTCGCGTAAGGGAGCCCCGCAGCGGGCTCCCGTACGGGACGGCCGTACCCAAGGCTCCGCCGGCGCCCCTGGTCACACACAGCCCCGCAAGCTCGTCCCGGGGCGCCGGACGGAACATCCCCCCAGTCTTTCTGCACAACCTCCCGCCGGGTCAGGCGGCGAAGGAGATGGTTCACGTGTCCGCTACGCCCGTGCTGGCGTTGCGCGGGGTCTCCAAGCGTTTCGGTGCCGTCCAGGCGCTCACCGACGTAGAGCTTGAGGTCCACGCCGGTGAGGTGGTCGCCCTTGTCGGCGACAACGGCGCCGGAAAGTCCACGCTGGTCAAGACGATCGCCGGCGTGCACCCCATCGATGAGGGTGTCATCGAATGGGACGGCAAGGCCGTTTCGATCAACAGGCCGCACGACGCCCAGGCCCTGGGCATCGCGACCGTCTACCAGGACCTCGCGCTGTGCGACAACATCGACGTCGTCGGCAACCTCTTCCTCGGCCGTGAGCTGAAGAAGTGGGGCGTCCTCGACGAGGTCGAGATGGAGCGCCGCGCGCGCGAGCTCCTCACGACGCTCTCGATCCGCATTCCCAGCGTCCGCATCCCGATCGCCTCGCTCTCCGGCGGTCAGCGCCAGACGGTGGCCATCGCGCGCTCGATGCTCGGCGCGCCCAAGCTCGTCATCCTCGACGAGCCGACCGCCGCGCTCGGCGTCGAGCAGACCGCCCAGGTCCTCGACCTGGTCGAGCGGCTGCGGGAGCGCGGCCACGCCGTGATCCTGATCAGCCACAACATGGCCGACGTCAAGGCCGTCGCCGACAAGGTGGCGGTACTGCGCCTCGGCCGCAACAACGGCGTCTTCGAGGTCAAGACGACCTCGCAGGAGGAGATCATCTCCGCCATCACGGGCGCCACCGACAACGCCGTGACCCGCCGTGCGGCGCGCACGACCGGGGAGGTTTCCCAGTGAGCATCGACAAGACCTCCACGTCGGCGGCGGACGAGAGCGCCGTCGAGAACCCCGAGGCGGCCGCCGCCGCGGTGACCGCGGTCGACCCCCGGCTGCTCGTGCGCGAGCAGGGCCTGGCCGGCTACCTCGGCGAGTTCAAGCGCAAGCTGAAGGCGGGTGAGCTGGGCTCCCTCCCGGTCATCGTCGGCCTGATCATCATCTGCGTCGTCTTCCAGAGCCTGAACTCCGCGTTCCTGTCCGCGCAGAACATCAACGACATCACCGTCACGATGGTCGGCACCGGCATGATCTCGGTCGGCATCGTCTTCGTGCTGCTGCTCGGCGAGATCGACCTGTCGGTCGGCTCGGTCAGCGGTGCCTCCAGCGCGATCGCGGCCGTCCTCGCGGTGAACCAGGGCTGGCCCGAGTGGGCGGCCGTGCTGTTCGCCGTCGCCGCGGGTGCCGCCATCGGCGCGCTGCACGGCTTCTTCTTCGCGGTGCTCGGCGCCCCGGCCTTCGCCGTGACGCTGGCCGGTCTGCTCTTCTGGCTCGGCTTCATGCTCCAGACGCTGGGCGAGAACGGCACGATCAACCTCGACAGCGACGGCTTCATCGGCAAGCTGACGACGTACTTCTTCACGGACGTCGCCGCCGCGTACGGCCTGGCGGCGGTGGTGACCGCGGTCTTCCTGGTCACCTCCTTCCTCGGCAACCGGCGCCGTGAGGCCGCGGGCGTCCCGTCCCGGCCGCTCAGCGACACCCTGATGCGCACGGGCCTGCTCGCGGTGGTCTCCTTCGCCGCGGCGTTCATGTACAACCAGTACAAGGGCCTGCCGCTGGCGACCGTGATCTTCCTGGTCTTCCTGGTCGGCACGGACTTCGTCCTGCGCCGCACCTCCTACGGCCGGAAGGTCTTCGCCCTCGGTGGCAGCGTCGAGGCCTCGCGACGTGCCGGCATCAACGTCACCGCGGTCCGGATCTCGGTGTTCGCGATCTCCGGCGGCTTCGCCGCGATCGGCGGTCTCTTCCTGGCCTCGAAGATCGCCTCCGCCAACCAGAGCGCCGGCACCGGTGACCTGCTGATGAACGCGATCGCCGCGGCGGTCATCGGTGGCACCAGCCTCTTCGGTGGCCGTGGCCGCACCTGGAACGCGCTGCTCGGTGTGCTGGTGATCGTCTCCATCCAGTACGGCCTCCAGCTGGAGTCCATCGCCGAGCCGGTGAAGTACATGATCACGGCCGGTGTGCTGCTGACCACGGTGGTCATCGACTCGATCACCCGCAAGACGCAGAAGACGGCCGGCCGCGCCTAGCCACACGCCGCAACGGACAGTGCCCGGCACCGACGAGGTGCCGGGCACCGTCATGTCGTCGAAGCGGCTCTCGCCGGGTGGAGCCGAACGCGTGAGGTACGACCCACCGCCCTGGCGTCGGGCGCCCGGGCGGAACATTAGACTCGACGAGCCCGGCAACAGCTCTACTGCAAGGAGGCACGGGTGCCGCTGCTGACCCGCATCACGGGACCGCGCGATCTGGACCGGCTCAGCCTGGAGGAGCTGACCCAGCTGGCCGAGGAGATCCGGACCTTCCTTGTCGAGGCCGTCTCCAAGACCGGCGGCCACCTCGGACCCAACCTCGGCGTGGTCGAGCTGACCCTCGCCCTGCACCGGGTGTTCGACTCGCCGAAGGACAAGGTGCTCTGGGACACCGGCCACCAGGCCTACGTCCACAAGCTGCTGACCGGGCGGCAGGACTTCTCCCGGCTGAAGATGAAGGGCGGCCTGTCCGGCTACCCCTCGCAGGCCGAGTCCGAGCACGACGTCATCGAGAACAGCCACGCCTCCACGGTCCTCGGCTGGGCCGACGGCCTGGCCAAGGCCAACCAGCTGCGCAAACGCGACGACCACGTGGTCGCCGTGATCGGTGACGGGGCGCTCACCGGCGGCATGGCCTGGGAGGCGCTGAACAACATCGCCGACGCCAAGGACCGCCCCCTGGTCATCGTCGTCAACGACAACGAGCGCTCCTACGCCCCGACCATCGGCGGCCTCGCCAACCACCTCGCGACGCTGCGCACCACGGACGGCTACGAGCGGTTCCTGGCCCGCACCAAGGAGGTCCTGGAGCGCACCCCGGTCGTCGGCCGCCCGCTCTACGACACCCTGCACGGCGCCAAGAAGGGCCTGAAGGACTTCATCGCGCCGCAGGGCATGTTCGAGGACCTGGGCCTCAAGTACGTCGGCCCGATCGACGGCCACGACATCGAGGCCCTGGAGTCCGCCCTGGCCCGCGCGAAGCGCTTCGGCGGCCCGGTGATCGTGCACTGCCTCACCGAGAAGGGCCGCGGCTACCAGCCCGCCCTCCAGGACGAGGCCGACCGCTTCCACGCCGTCGGCAAGATCCACCCCGACACGGGCCTGCCCATCGCCTCCTCGGGCGCCGACTGGACCTCCGTCTTCGGCGACGAGATGGTCAAGCTCGGCCAGGAGCGCGAGGACATCGTCGCCATCACCGCGGCGATGCTCCAGCCGGTCGGCCTCGACCGGTTCGCGAAGGTCTTCCCGGACCGGGTCTACGACGTCGGCATCGCCGAGCAGCACGGCGCCGTCTCCGCGGCCGGCCTCGCCACCGGCGGGGTGCACCCCGTCTTCGCCGTGTACGCCACCTTCCTCAACCGCGCCTTCGACCAGGTCCTCATGGACGTCGCCCTGCACAAGTGCGGGGTGACCTTCGTGCTGGACCGGGCCGGCGTCACCGGCACCGACGGCGCCTCCCACAACGGCATGTGGGACATGTCGATCCTCCAGGTCGTCCCGGGCCTGCGGCTCGCCGCCCCGCGCGACGCCGAGCAGGTGCGCGCCCAGCTGCGCGAGGCCGTCGACGTCGACGACGCCCCGACGGTGGTGCGCTTCTCCAAGGGCGCCGTCGGCCCCGCCGTCCCCGCGGTGGGCCGGGTCGGCGGCATGGACGTGCTGCGCGAGCCCGGCACGACCACGCCGGACGTGCTCCTGGTCTCGGTCGGCGCGCTCGCGCCGATGTGCCTGGAGATCGCCTCGCTCCTCGACAAGCAGGGCATCTCCACCACCGTCGTCGACCCGCGCTGGGTCAAGCCCGTCGACGAGGCCATGGCCCCGCTCGCCGAGCGCCACCGGGTGGTCGTCACCGTCGAGGACAACTCCCGCGTCGGCGGCGTCGGCTCGACCGTCGCCCAGGCGCTGCGGGACGCGGGCGTCGACGTACCGCTGCGCGACTTCGGCATCCCGCCGCGCTTCCTCGACCACGCCTCGCGCGCCGAGGTCATGGCCGAGATCGGGCTGACCGCCCCGGACATCGCCCGGCAGGTCACGGGCCTGGTCTCGCGGCTCGACGGGCGCTACGAGCGGGCGGCCGCCGACGAGATCGAGGCCGCGCGCGACTGACCCGCGCGTCCCCGCGTCCCCCTGAATGGGCCGGTTCCACCACCGCGAAGAGTGGTGGGACCGGCCTCTTCGCGTGAATTCGGCGGCCTCGGGGCATACGGACTACGCCCCCTCTCGATCATGTCGAGGACGGCAAGCGTGGGAGGTACGCCGTGAGCAGCACCCTCTTCCGGACGAAGAAGGTCGAGCAGTCCATCCTCGACACCGAGGAGCCCGAGCACGCGCTCAAGAAATCCCTGTCCGCCCTGGACCTGACGGTCTTCGGCGTCGGTGTGATCATCGGCACCGGCATCTTCGTCCTCACCGGAGCGGTCGCGAAGAACAACGCCGGACCGGCCGTCGCGCTGTCCTTCGTGGTGGCCGGCGTCGTCTGCGCCCTCGCCGCGCTCTGCTACGCCGAGTTCGCCTCCACCGTCCCGGTGGCCGGCTCCGCTTACACGTTCTCGTACGCCTCCCTGGGCGAGCTGCCCGCCTGGATCATCGGCTGGGACCTCGTCCTGGAGTTCGCCCTCGGCACGGCGGTGGTGGCCGTCGGCTGGTCGGGGTACATCGCCTCGCTGCTGGAGAACGCGGGCTGGCAACTGCCGGAGGCGCTCGGCACCCGGGAGGGCGCCGACGGCTTCGGCTTCGACATCCTCGCCGCCGCCCTGGTGCTCGTGCTCACCGCCATCCTCGTGGTCGGCATGAAGCTCTCCGCGCGGGTCACCTCGGTGGTCGTCGCCATCAAGGTGGCCGTCGTCCTGGTCGTGATCATCGCGGGCGCCTTCTTCATCACCAGCAGCAACTACGACCCGTTCATCCCCGACCCGCAGCCCGTCCCGGCCGGGCACAGCCTGGACGCGCCACTCATCCAGGTGATGTTCGGCTGGGCACCGGCCAACTTCGGCGTGCTGGGCATCTTCACCGCCGCCTCCGTCGTCTTCTTCGCCTTCATCGGGTTCGACATCGTGGCCACCGCCGCCGAGGAGACCAAGAACCCGCAGCGCGACATGCCCCGCGGCATCCTCGGCTCGCTCCTCATCTGCACCACCCTGTACGTCGCGGTGTCGATCGTCGTCACCGGCATGCAGCACTACAGCGAACTGTCCGTGGACGCGCCGCTCGCCGACGCGTTCAAGGCCACCGGGCACCCCTGGTTCGCCGGGTTCATCAGCTTCGGCGCCGCCGTCGGCCTGACCACCGTCTGCATGATCCTGCTGCTCGGCCAGACCCGTGTCTTCTTCGCGATGAGCCGCGACGGTCTGCTGCCGCGCTTCTTCTCCCGCGTCCACCCGCGCTTCAGGACGCCGCACCGGCCGACCATCCTGCTCGGCGTGCTGATCGCGGTCCTCGCGGGCTTCACGCCCCTGCAGGAGCTGGCGGCGCTGGTGAACATCGGCACCCTGTTCGCCTTCGTGATCGTCGCCATCAGCGTGATCATCCTGCGCAGGACCCGCCCCGACCTGCCCCGTTCCTTCCGCACCCCCTGGGTCCCGGTGCTCCCGATCGTGTCCGTCCTGGCCTCGCTGTGGCTGATGCTGAACCTGCCCACCGAGACCTGGATCCGGTTCGCCGTCTGGATGGCGATCGGCATCGTCGTCTACTTCCTGTACGGCCGTTCCCACAGCCGTCTCGGCCGCCACGAGGAGACCACGGTCGAGGAAGTCAAGCACCCCCCGCACGGCGACACGGCGTGAGCGTCCCGCTCGAAGCGTCCGGCCTCGTATGTCCCGCTTAGTCGGGAGATGCGGGGCCGGATAGCGTACGGCCCATGCGCGTCGAGCCCCTCGCCCCACCACGCTCCGTAGTCGAACGAGGGGCGGCGCACGGTTACTGGACCGGGCTGCTGCCCCTGCTGGCCGCCCTGGCCTGCCTCACCCGGGTGCCCTCCTTCACCCGCCCGCTGTGGAACCCCGACGAGGGCTTTCTCGCCGTACAGGCACGCCTGCTGGCACACGGCGGGGAGCTGTACGAGACGGTCGTGGACCGCAAACCGCCGCTGGTGCCGTGGCTGTACGAGGGGGCCTTCGCCCTCGTCGGCTCGCAGTCGCTCGCCCCGGTCCGGATCCTGGCGGTGCTCGCGCAACTGCTCACCGCCGTCCTGCTCGCCTCGCTCGCACGACGGCGCTGGGGCGATCGCGCGGGCCGCACCGCCGGGGTGCTGTACCTGCTGGTGTCCGTCGGGCTCAACCCGCAGGACGCGCAGGCCGCCGGCTTCGAGGTGTTCATGCTGCCCTGCACCGCCGCCGCCATGTGGTGCGCGGACCGAGGCCGCTGGGGTGCCGCGGGCGCGGCCGTCGCCGCCGCCTTCCTCACCAAGCAGACCGGGGCGGCCGTGCTGCTGCCGGTGATCTGGCTGTACGTCCGCACGGGCGGGGGAGCGCGGGGCCCTCTGGCACGGCTGGTCGCGGGGGCCGTCCTGCCGGTGCTGGGCGCGGCCCTGGCCACCGACCCGGCCGGCTTCCTGTTCTGGACGGTGACCGGGTCGGCGGCGTACGCCTCCTTCACCGGCTCCGAACTGCACGTGCTGACCCGCGGCCTGGCCAACACCGCGCTCTGTGCGCTCGGCTGCGCGGGTCTGCTGCCGCCGGTGGCACGGGCCCTGCGGGTGCTCCGCGCCGAGGCCGCGGACCTGTGGCTGTGGCTGGCCGCGTCGGCGGGGGCGGTGCTGGCCGGGTTCCACTTCTTCGGCCACTACTACCTGCAACTCCTGCCGCCGCTGGCCCTGCTGGCCACCGCCGCCCTGCGGGTCCTGCCCCGCGACCGCGCGGTGAGCGCCGTCGTCACCTCGGCCCTGTGCTGCGGTCTCTTCCTCGCCTGGGGCCTGTTCGCGCCCCGGACCGAACTCGCCCACGTCCAGCGTCTGGCGGAGGCCACGGCACGCCGCACCGAGCCCGGGGACCGCGTCCTCGTCTGGGGCATGCACCCCGAGACGTACTGGCTGGCCGACCGCGCCCCCGCCAGCCGCTTCCTGACGGCCGGTCTCCTCACCAACTACAGCGGCGGCCGCAACGGCCCCCGGGTCGGCGAGAAGTACGGCGTCGAGGGCGCCTGGCCGGCCTTCTGGGCCGAACTGGCCGCCCATGCCCCCGCCCTCGTCGTGGACGACTCCCGGGGCAAGCCCTACGCCCCGCAGCGGGTGCCGAGCCTGCGCAAGGTGCTGGTGGCGGAATACAAGGAGGTCGGGGAGGTGGACGGAGCGGTGCTGTACGCGCGGGTTTCGAGGGGTGCGGGGACCCCGTGAGCCACCGGTACGGGGAGGCCGTCGGGGGAGCGCCCGAAGGCGCGGCACTAGCGGTTCACCGACCGTGGTCCCGCCACGCGCGCGCCGAGTTCCATGACCCGGCGGCGGAGTTCACGGTCGGCCGTGACGACCAGGCACGGACGGTCGCCGGCCTCGCCGGCCAGCTCGACCATGCGGTCGTCGCCGCTGCCGGGTGCCGCGTCCACGCGCACGCCCGGCACGGACTCCACCCCGCGGGCCGCGCCCTCCACCACCAGGACGATCTCCACCGGCTCGGCGTGCCCCGGCAGTCCGTCCGCCGCCAGCCGGTCGCGCAGGCGCTCGGCCGCGCCGCGCCGGTCGCGCCACCAGCCGTCGGGTACCGAACCGACCACGTTCGCCGCGTCGACGATCACCAGGAGCGGGGCAGTCATGTCCGCAAGGGTCCCACGAGCCGTCGAGGGGATCCCGAGGGGCGCCCGATTAAGGTAGGAGCGTGCCAATGGTCCCTGCGGTGAACGGTGACTGGGTGATACGAGGCCGCGACGGGCGGCTCGGCGTCTACGCCCCGAGGGGCGAGGCCGTCCATTGCCGGGCCGAACGTCATCCGGGCGGCGCCTGGCTGCCACCGCGCAGGGCGGGCGGCGAGCAGCGGCTGCTGCCCGGTATCGCGGTCGGCCAGGGAGCCGACGGGTACGCGCATCTCGTCGCCTGGCGTCCCACGCCGAACGGCGAGGCGGGCCTCGTGCACTCCACGCACTTCCGCCCGCACCTCGCCCCGCTGGACTGGCTTCCGATCGGCCACCCCGACAGGAAGGGGGAGCGGACCGGGATGCCGGCGGTCGCCGTGGACGCCGAGGGGCGTGCCCATCTCTTCGTGCGCAGTGGGAACCAGAACGTCCGGACCACCAACCAGAAGGAGCGCGGCGGCTGGAACGGCTGGCACGACCTGCCGGGCACCGGGGTGCACGAGGAACTCGTCGCCGTCACCGCGGAGTCGGGCCGGGTCGAGGTGTACGCCACCAACGCCGACGGCGTCCTGCGCTGGTACCAGCGGGAGCCCGGCGCGCGTCCGGTCGCCGCGGACCCGCTGGCGGTGCCGGTGGCGCCGGGCTCACTGAGCGCGCTGCCCACGTCGAAGGAGCACACCACGCTCTTCTTCGCGGATCCCGGGGGCATGTTGTACGCCTGGCGTCCCGACGGCGACCCGGTCGCGCTGATCACCGCGGCCGGTCCGGGTCCGGTGGCGCTGCTGCGCTGTGCGCTGGACGGCCACGACTGCACGCTGCTCGCCCAGCGCTCGTCCTCGGGGCGGGTGGCCTTCGCGGCCTACCCCACCGAGCGGGAGGCGGCGGGCCTGTGGTGGACCGAGTCGGGGCCCGAGCTGCCCGCGGGCTCGCGGGTCGCGCTCGCGGAGGACGCCGAGGGCCGCGTCGTCGCCGTGACGGCCACGCCGGAGGGCGAACTGCGGGTGGCCCGCCAGCAGGACGAGCCGGGACTGGCGCTGGCGGCCTGGCGGCTGATCTGAGTCACCTGTACCGGAAGAGGGCCCCCGCCGTGGCGGGGGCCCTCTGTCCTTGTCAGGCGGTTACGCCGGGACGCTCGCGGTGCCCTGCTCCAGGAACCGCTTCCCGGTCACCCGCTCGGAGACGCCCTCGCGGTCCAGGTACGGCGTGATGCCGCCCAGGTGGAAGGGCCAGCCCGCACCGGTGATCAGGCACAGGTCGATGTCCTGCGCCTCGGCGACGACGCCCTCGTCGAGCATGAGCCCGATCTCCTGCGCCACCGCGTCCAGCACCCGGGCCCGCACCTGCTCCTCGGTGAGCACCGAGTCGCCCTGCTTCAGCAGCGCGGCGACCTCCGGGTCCAGCTCGGGCTTGCCGCTGTCGTAGACGTAGAAACCGCGCTTGCCCGCCTCGACGACCGCCTTGAGGTTGGGGGAGACGGTGAAGCGGTCCGGGAACGCCCTGTTGAGGGTCTCCGAGACGTGCAGCCCGATGGCCGGGCCGACCAGCTCCAGCAGCACCAGCGGCGACATCGGCAGCCCCAGCGGCTCGATCGCCTTCTCCGCCACCTCGACGGGCGTGCCCTCGTCGATGACGTTCTGGATCTCGCCCATGAAGCGGGTCAGGATGCGGTTCACCACGAACGCCGGGGCGTCCTTGACGAGCACGGCCGTCTTCTTCAGCTTCTTGGCGACGGCGAACGCCGTGGCCAGCGAGGCGTCGTCGGTCTGCTCGCCGCGGACGATCTCCAGCAGCGGCAGGATCGCGACCGGGTTGAAGAAGTGGAAGCCGACGACCCGCTCCGGGTGCTTCAGCTTCAACGCCATCTCCGAGACGGACAGCGAGGAGGTGTTGGTCGCGAGGATCGCGTGCGCCGGGGCGACCGCCTCGACCTCCGCGAACACCTTCTGCTTGACGCCCATCTCCTCGAACACGGCCTCGATCACGAAGTCCGCGTCCGCGAAGCCCTCGGCCTTGTCCAGGACACCGGTCACCAGCGCCTTGAGGCGGTTGGCCTTGTCCTGGTGGATCCGGCCCTTGCCGAGCAGCTTGTCGATCTCGGCGTGGACGTAGCCCACACCCTTGTCGACGCGCTCCTGGTCGATGTCGGTCAGCACGACCGGCACCTCCAGGCGGCGCAGGAACAGCAGCGCGAGCTGGGAGGCCATCAGGCCGGCGCCGACGACGCCGACCTTGGTGACCGGGCGCGCCAGGTTCTTGTCCGGGGCGCCGGCCGGGCGCTTGCCGCGCTTCTGCACCAGGTTGAAGGCGTAGATGCCGGCGCGCAGTTCGCCACCCATGATCAGGTCGGCGAGCGCCTTGTCCTCGGCGTCGTAGCCCTGCTGGAGGTCGCCGTTCTTGGCGGCGGCGATGATGTCGAGGGCGCGGTAGGCGGCCGGGGCGGCGCCGTGCACCTTGCTGTCGGCGAGGAAGCGGCCCTTGGCGACGGCCTGGTCCCAGGCCTCACCGCGGTCGATCACCGGGCGCTCGATGCGGATCTCGCCCTTGAGGACGGCGGCCGTCCAGATGAGCGACTGCTCCAGGAAGTCGGCACCCTCGAAGATCGCGTCGGCGATCCCGAGCTCGTAGACCTGCTTGCCCTTGAGCTGCTTGTTCTGGTTGAGGCTGTTCTCGATGATCACCGAGACGGCCTTCTCGGGGCCGATCAGGTTCGGCAGCAGGGTGCAGCCGCCCCAGCCGGGGACCAGGCCGAGGAAGACCTCGGGGAGCGAGAAGGCGGGGATGGCCGCGGACACCGTGCGGTAGGTGCAGTGCAGGCCGACCTCGACGCCGCCGCCCATCGCGGCGCCGTTGTAGTACGCGAACGTCGGCACGGCGAGGCCGGCGAGGCGCTTGAAGACGTCGTGGCCGCCCTTGCCGATGGCGAGCGCGTCCTTGTGCTCCTTCAGCAGCTCGACGCCCTTGAGGTCGGCGCCGACGGCGAAGATGAACGGCTTGCCGGTGATGCCGACGCCGACGACGTCACCGTCCCCGGCCTCCTTCTCGACCTGGTCGATCGCGGCGTCGAGGTTCGCCAGCGACTGCGGGCCGAAGGTGGTCGGCTTGGTGTGGTCCAGGCCGTTGTCCAGGGTGATCAGGGCGAAGCGCCCGGCACCCAGGGGGAGGTCGAAGTGGCGTACGTGCGCGCTGGTGACGACCTCGTCGGGGAAGAGGGTCGAGGCCTGCTGCAGAAGCTCGGCGGTGGTGCTCACTTGTCCCCCTCGAAGTGCGGGTTCTCCCAGATGACCGTCGCGCCCATGCCGAAGCCGACGCACATGGTGGTCAGGCCGTAGCGGACGTGCGGGTGCTCCTCGAACTGGCGGGCCAGCTGCGTCATCAGACGGACGCCGGAGGAGGCCAGCGGGTGGCCGAAGGCGATGGCGCCGCCGTACTGGTTGACGCGCGCGTCGTCGTCGGCGATGCCGTAGTGGTCGAGGAAGGCCAGGACCTGGACGGCGAAGGCCTCGTTGATCTCGAAGAGGTTGATGTCCTCGATCGACAGGCCCGCCTTGGCGAGGGCCTTCTCGGTGGCCGGGATGGGGCCGTAGCCCATCACCTCCGGCTCGACGCCCGCGAAGGCGTACGACACCAGGCGCATCTTGACCGGCAGGCCGTGCTCACGGGCGAAGTCCTCGCTCGCGATGATCGACGCGGTGGCACCGTCGTTCAGACCGGCCGCGTTGCCCGCGGTGACGCGCCCGTGCACACGGAACGGGGTCTTCAGACCGGCCAGGTTCTCCAGGGTCGTCCCCGGACGCATCGGCTCGTCGGCGGTGACCAGGCCCCAGCCCGTCTCACCGGCTCCGGCGTCGGTGCGGCGCACCGAGATCGGCACCAGGTCGGCCTGGATCTTGCCGTTGGCGTACGCCTTGGCGGCCTTCTCCTGGGAGCGCACGGCGTACTCGTCGGCGCGCTGCTTGGTGATGTGCGGGTAGCGGTCGTGCAGGTTCTCCGCGGTCATGCCCATGAACAGGGCCGACTCGTCGACCAGCTTCTCGCTGACGAACCGCGGGTTGGGGTCGACGCCCTCGCCCATCGGGTGGCGGCCCATGTGCTCGACACCGCCGGCGATGACGGCGTCGTACGCGCCGAAGGCGATGGAACCGGCCGTGGTGGTCACGGCGGTCAGCGCGCCCGCGCACATGCGGTCGATCGAGTAGCCGGGCACCGACTGCGGCAGGCCCGCGAGGATGCCGGCCGTGCGGCCGATGGTCAGGCCCTGGTCACCGATCTGCGTGGTCGCGGCGATGGCGACCTCGTCGATCTGCTGGGGGTCCAGGCCGGGGTTGCGGCGCAGCAGCTCCCGGATCGCCTTCACGACGAGGTCGTCGGCGCGGGTCTCGTGGTAGATGCCCTTCGGGCCCGCCTTGCCGAACGGGGTGCGGACGCCGTCTACGAAGACGACGTCCCTGACGGTACGAGGCACGATGGCTCTCCTCCAGGGTGCGGGATGGCACTGCTGCGATGCGGCTCACTGAGCGCGCGCTCAGCCCCATGCTACTTATGGGTAACGTAGCTGCCCAGCCCCCCCGGGGGGAGCGGCGAACGTCACACCACTCCCCGGGGGCACCCCCGACGGCGGATGGCCGAATATCGCCGCACTCACCCCAGGGGCGCGGGAGCCCCCGGCTCCCGGCCCGAGCGCCGCCGCCCCAGCGGCGCGAGGAACTGCGCGACCAGCCCACGCCACCCCCGGCTTCCGGCCCGAGCGTCGACGCCTCAGGGGCGCGAGGAACTGCGCGACCAGCCCACGCCGCCCCCGCTCCCGGCCCGAGCGTCGACGCCTCAGGGGCGCGGGGAACCGCGCGACCAGCCCACGCCGCCCCGCACCCGCCCCACGAGCCCGCCCCCGGCTCCCGGCCCGAGCGCCGCCGCCTCAGCGGCGCGAGGAACCGCGCGACCACCCCACGCCACCCCGCACCCGCCCCACGAGCCCGCCCCCGGCTCCCGGCCCGAGCGTCGACGCCTCAGGGGCGCGGGGAACCGCGCGACCAGCCCACGCCGCCCCGCACCCGCCGTACGTCGGACGCACGCGAGTGCTCAGGCGCCCTTGGCCGCCAGCGCGTCCACCAGCACCGGCGTCACCAGCTCCACCTGCCAGGGGCGCGCCCCGTGCCCGGCCAGTGCGGCGCGCACGGACTCCGTGTCGGCCACCGCCGGCGGCTCCCAGCACACCCGCCGCACGGTGTCCGGCGCGATCAGGTTCTCCTGGGGCAGCCCGAGCTCCTCGGCCAGCGCGGACACGCCCGCACGGGCCGCGGACAGCCGCGCCGCCGCCGCCGGATCCTTGTCCGCCCACGCCCGCGGCGGGGGAGGCCCCGCGACCGGCTGCCCCGGTTGCGGCAGCTGGGCCTCGGGCAGCGCCTTGGCGCGGTCCACCGCCACCTGCCACTGCTCCAGCTGCCTACGGCCCATCCGGTGCCCGAAACCGTTCAGCGCGGACAGCGCCTGCACCGTGGCCGGAAGCGCGAGCGCGGCCTCGACGATGGCCGCGTCCGAGAGCACCTTGCCGGGCGAGATGTCCCTGCGCTGCGCGATCCGGTCCCGGGTCTGCCACAGCTCACGCACCACGCCGAGCTGCCGCCGGCGGCGCACCTTGTGCATCCCGGACGTACGGCGCCAGGGGTCCTTGCGGGGCTCCGCCGGAGGCGCGGCCGCGATCGCGTCGAACTCCTGCCGGGCCCACTCCAGCTTGCCCTGCCGGTCCAGCTCCTTCTCCAGCGCGTCCCGCAGGTCGACGAGCAGCTCGACGTCGAGCGCGGCGTAGCGCAGCCACGGCTCGGGGAGCGGCCGGGTGGACCAGTCGACGGCGGAGTGGCCCTTCTCCAGGACGAACCCGAGCACGCTCTCGACCATGGCGCCGAGGCCGACCCGGGGGAACCCGGAGATCCGCCCGGCCAGCTCGGTGTCGAACAGCCGCGTCGGCACCATGCCTATCTCCCGCAGGCAGGGCAGGTCCTGGGTCGCGGCGTGCAGCACCCATTCCACCCCGGACAGCGCGTCGCCGAGCGCCGAGAGGTCGGGGCAGGCGACGGGGTCGATCAGCGCGGTGCCCGCGCCCTGACGGCGCAGCTGCACGAGGTAGGCGCGTTGTCCGTAGCGGTAGCCGGAGGCGCGCTCGGCGTCGACGGCGACGGGACCGGAGCCGGCGGCGAAGGCCGCGATCACCTCGGCGAGGGCGGCCTCGTCCGCGATCACGGGCGGAATGCCCTCACGTGGCTCCAGCAAAGGGATCGGCGCCTCCGTAACAGAAGCTCCGCCGTCTTCCGGAGGGGCGCCTCCGGTGGTTCGCAGTGAACTGTCTGCTGCGGTTTCTTGGGCGTCGGTCACCTGTCAAGGGTATCTGTGTATGCGCGGCGCCCGCCGACGGAACGTTACGTCGACGGGCGCCGGAGGGTCGCAAACCAGTCAGGTCCCGGGGGGTTCCCGGTCACGGCCGTCCGGCGAACGGGTGGCTCGGCACCGTGCTCGGGGAGGGACCGGTGGAGGGATCAGGGGAGCGTACGGGGGAGAGACCGGGCGAGGGGCCGAGGGAGGGACAGTGACATTGCGGCGGGCGGGCGGGGGAGCGGGAGGCGCGGCGGTGGGCGGTGATCAGTGGATGATGCCGGTGCGCAGGGCCACGGCGACCATTCCGGCGCGGTCACCCGTGCCGAGCTTGCGGGCGATGCGGGCGAGGTGGCTCTTGACGGTGAGCGCGGACAGGCCCATCGAGACGCCGATCGCCTTGTTCGACTGGCCTTCGGCGACCAGGCGCAGCACCTCGACCTCGCGACCGGAGAGCTCGCGGTAGCCACCCGGGTGACTCGGGGCACCCGGGGGGCGGCGGTGCAGACGGGCGGCGGCCGCGCCGATGGGGGCGGCACCCGGTCGGGTGGGGAGCCCGACGTTGGTACGGGTGCCGGTGACGACGTAGCCCTTCACACCGCCCGCGAGGGCGTTGCGCACGGCGCCGATGTCGTCGGCGGCCGACAGGGCGAGCCCGTTGGGCCAGCCCGCGGCGCGGGTCTCCGACAGCAGCGTCAGACCGGAACCGTCCGGCAGGTGGACGTCGGCGACGCAGATGTCGCGGGGGTTGCCGATGCGGGGACGAGCCTCGGCGATGGAGGAGGCCTCGATGACATCGCGCACACCGAGCGCCCACAGGTGGCGGGTGACGGTGGAGCGGACGCGGGGGTCGGCCACGACCACCATCGCGGTCGGCTTGTTCGGGCGGTAGGCGACCAGGCTTGCGGGCTGCTCAAGGAGAACGGACACCAGGCCTCCTGGGTGCGGGGACGGAGTCGGCTCGTGGGGGGCGAAGCCGGGACGAACCGTGCTTTCAAGGTCACAGTCGTCTTCGGCACCAAACCGGTCTGCCTTTAGAGAATGATCACGATCTGGTGAGTAACAATCCGAGCAATTCGGACACGCGAGCGATCATCCGAAGATCGAACGGTTTCGGTTCGATTCGTTGTCCGGCCGAAAGTGGCCGTATCGACAAAGAGATCCGCCCGAATGGGTGCATGCGTGTGTGCCCGGCCCGAATGCGGCGAGCCGGGGTGCGGGAAAGGGGTCCGACGGACCGGAATTGTCGGATTCCGACCGGAGTCCGGCCGGAACCGTCAGAGGGGTTGCTCGGGAGAGGGAGAACTGCCGTTCGCGCGCCGCCGGTCAGCGGGCCTGCGGGTCGCGCCGCTGCGGCAGTGTCACCACCGACGCGTCACCCGGGCCCGCCGGCGGCAGCCCCGCGATCTGGGAGAGCAGATCGCACCAGGAGGCGAGATGGGCGCCGGTGTCCGGTACGCCGCCCAGCCCCTCCCGGGGCGTCCAGGAGGCCCTGATCTCGATCTGCGAGGCGGCGGGACGCGCGGACAGCCCGCCGAAGTAGTGCGAACTCGCGCGTGTGACGGTCCCGCTGGGTTCGCCGTACGTCAGGCCGCGCGCCTGGAGCGCGCCGGTCAGCCAGCTCCAGCACACCTCGGGCAGCAGCGGGTCGGAGGCCATCTCCGCCTCCAGCTCGGCCCGCACCAGCGTCACCAGCCGGAAGGTGCCGTGCCAGGCCTCGTGCCCCGCCGGGTCGTGCAGCAGCACCAGCCGGCCGTCGGCCAGGTCCTGGTCGCCGTCGACGACGGTGGCCTCCAGCGCGTACGCGTGCGGGGCCAGCCGCTGGGGCGCCCGGGTGGGCTCGACCTCGATCTGCGGCCGCAGCCGCGCGCAGCGCAGTCCCTCGACGGCAGCCCGGAAGAGTGGCGGAGCAGTGTCGCCCGTATGCAGATGCCCCTCCTTCGAGTCGTCCATTCCGCCAGCGTCGTCCGACAGTCGTCCCTGAGCCGCAGCCATGCGGTGCAGATTAAGGGGAACGGACGCCCGGTGCAGGCTAGACACCCCGCCCGGCGGTACCGGGACGCCGGGTCCTGCCACTAGAGCACCCGTCGTCGGCACCGGAGGCCCCGCCCTGCCCGTTCGGCCGCCGTGCGAAACTTTCCCCGTGAGTGCCAACGGAAGCCCCACGGGCCAGCAGCCGACAGCGACGTACGACTCCGCCTTCCTGAAGGCGTGCAGGCGCGAGCCCGTGCCGCACACCCCGGTCTGGTTCATGCGGCAGGCCGGTCGCTCGCTGCCCGAGTACCGGAAGGTGCGCGAGGGCATCCCCATGCTGGAGTCGTGCATGCGGCCCGAGCTGGTCACCGAGATCACCCTGCAGCCGGTGCGCCGGCACCACGTGGACGCGGCGATCTACTTCAGCGACATCGTCGTCCCCCTCAAGGCCATCGGTGTCGACCTCGACATCAAGCCCGGCGTCGGCCCGGTCGTCGAGCGCCCGATCCGCTCCCGCGCCGACCTCGCGCAGCTGCGCGACCTGACCCCCGAGGACGTCTCCTACGTCACGGAGGCGATCGGCATGCTGACCGCCGAACTCGGCGCGACGCCCTTGATCGGTTTCGCCGGCGCCCCGTTCACCCTCGCGAGCTACCTCGTCGAGGGCGGTCCGTCCCGCACGTACGAGAACGCCAAGGCGATGATGTACGGCGACCCGCAGCTGTGGGCCGACCTCCTCGACCGTCTCGCGGACATCACCGCCGCCTTCCTCAAGGTGCAGATCGAGGCGGGCGCGAGCGCGGTCCAGCTCTTCGACTCCTGGGCCGGCGCCCTCGCGCCCGCCGACTACCGGCGCTCCGTCCTGCCCGCCTCCTCGAAGGTGTTCCGCGCGGTCGAGGCCTACGGCGTCCCGCGCATCCACTTCGGCGTCGGCACCGGCGAGTTGCTCGGCCTGATGGGCGAGGCCGGCGCGGACGTCGTCGGCGTCGACTGGCGCGTCTCCCTCGACGAGGCCGCCCGCCGCGTCGGCCCCGGCAAGGCGCTGCAGGGCAACATCGACCCCACGGTCCTCTTCGCCACCCAGGAGGCCGTCGAGAGCAAGGCCCGCGAGGTCCTGGACACGGCGGCGGGCCTGGAGGGCCACGTCTTCAACCTCGGTCACGGCGTCATGCCGTCCACCGACCCGGACGCCCTGACCCGGCTCGTCGAGTACGTCCACACGCAGACCGCCCGCTGAGCGCTCACCACGTCTGCCGGGGCCGCGCCCGCCTGCCGAAGAGCAGGCCGCGCGGCTCCGGCGGCGGTGGTGTCCCCGGTTTGAGGGGCCAGGCGAGGAGCATGCCGGCCAGGAAGCCGACGATGTGGGCCGCGTACGCCACGGTGCCCGCGGCGGAGACCCCCTCGCCGGACGAGTACACCGCTTGCAGCACGAACCAGAAGCCCAGCACCATCCAGGCCGGCAACCGCAGCGGCAGGAAGATCAGGAACGGGACGAGCACCCACACCCTGGCCTTCGGGAACAGCACCAGATAGGCGCCCAGCACACCGGCGATCGCTCCCGAGGCGCCGATCAACGGCTCCGCGGAGCCGGCGTTCAGGACCGCGAAGCCGTACGACGCCGCGTAGCCGCAGACGGCGTAGAACAGGGTGAAGCGCACATGCCCCATGCGGTCCTCGACGTTGTTGCCGAAGATCAGCAGGAAGAGCATGTTGCCCAGCAGGTGCAGCCAGCTGCCGTGCAGGAACATCGCCGTGAGCACGCTCAGTTCGGGCGACTTCTCGTACGTCGGCGGTCCCACCACGCACCCGGGTCCCCGCGGGCCGACCGCGGTCTCGCCGGTGGGCACCAGCTGCGGCAGCTGATGGTGGATCAGCTCCTGGGGGACCGCCGCGTACCGGTCCAGGAACGCCTGGAGATGGCACAGTTGCGCCAGGCTGCTGTCGCCGGCCACCGAGCCGGCGAGGCCGGGCGTGAACAGGAACACGATCACGTTCGCCGCGATCAGCGCGTACGTCACCCAGGGCGTGCGGCGCACGGGGTTGACGTCATGGACGGGGATCACCACAAGGAAGTACTGCCCTCGATGGGACCGTCGAACCGGTGAACGCCGCCCGGCGGGCGCGCGTATCTCCTCTCGACCGGCCGCGGCCCGGCGAGGCGCGTCGCGGGACGACGTGAGGAACAGGCGATGAACGACCGAGTTACTCCTCCGATCCAGGCCACCCCCGAGGGCGAGGCACAGCTCGCGCTGGTGGTGCACCTCCCCTGGGAGGACGTCGCGCGGCTCGGCCAGGAGGCCGGCCGGATGGCGGCCCAACTGCAGCGGCCGGTGACCCTGGACGAGGCGGTCGGCAACCGGCTGCGGTCCGTCTCCCCGGGTGCCCACGCGAGGCCGTCGGGCGCCCAGCCCACGGCCATGCCGGCGGCGTCCGCCGGCTCGGTGTCCTCCCTGCCGTCCCGCCCGCCGGGGGAACAGGCCCGCCAGGCGATCGACCGCATCAACGGCACGGCCTGAGAGGCGCTGAGGCCCGCCCGGCGATCAGGGGTCAGCCGACCGGCCGCTCCTGCGAGGCGTCCGCTCCAGCCGGCCAGCCGGCCAGCAGGCGCAGCGCCTCCGCGGAGGGCGAGCCGGGCCTGGCAGTTCCCCGACCGGCGGATGCGACAGGCGCATGAGGCCGTGCGCCTGCCTCTTGACGTCGTGCGCGGCCCACAGCCCGCGGAAGTCCGCCGGCCCCGACGCTCAGCCGCCGCGTACCTTCCCCGCGGCCTTGCGTGCGGCCACCAGTACGGGGTCCCAAACAGGGGAGAACGGTGGGGCGTACCCGAGGTCCAGTGCCGTCATCTGCTCCACCGTCATCCCGGCCGTGAGCGCCACCGCCGCGATGTCGACCCGCTTGCCCGCCCCCTCCCGGCCGACGATCTGCACGCCGAGCAGCCGTCCCGTGCGGCGCTCGGCGAGCATCTTCACGGTCATCGCGGAGGCTCCGGGGTAGTACCCGGCCCGGCTGGTGGACTCGATCGTCACCGCCTCGAAGCGCAGACCCGCCCGCAGCGCGTCCTTCTCCCGCAGTCCGGTCCGGGCGATCTCCAGGTCGCACACCTTGCTCACCGCGGTGCCGACCACCCCGGGGAACGTCGCGTACCCGCCACCCACGTTCATGCCGATGACCTGGCCGTGCTTGTTGGCGTGCGTGCCGAGGGCGATGTGCCGCTGCCGCCCGGCGACCAGGTCGAGGACCTCCACGCAGTCGCCGCCGGCCCAGATGTTCTCGTGGCCGCGCACCCGCATCGCGAGATCGGTCAGCAGCCCGCCGTGCTCCCCCAGGGGCAGGCCCGCCGCCCTCGCCAGCGTCGTCTCGGGGCGTACGCCGATGCCGAGCACGACCACGTCCGCCGGGTACTCGGCGTCCTCCGTTGCCACCGCCCGCACCTCCCCGTCGTCACCGGTGAGGATCTTGGTGACCTCGGCGTCGTTGACCATGGTGATGCCCATGCCCTCCATGGCCTCGTGCACCAGCCGTCCCATGTCCGCGTCGAGCGTGGACATGGGCTCCGCACCCCGGTTGACGACCGTCACCTCGTAGCCGCGGTTGATCATTGCCTCGGCCATCTCGACGCCGATGTAGCCCGCGCCGACGACCACCGCGCGGTTGCCCCGCGCGCGGGTGAGGGTGTCCAGGAGCTCCTGGCCGTCGTCCAGGGTCTGCACCCCGTGCACCCCGGGAGCGTCGGCGCCGGGCATGTCGGGGCGGATCGGCCGGGCCCCGGTGGCGATCACGAGCTTGTCGTACGGCGTCCAGGACTCGGCCCCCGAATCGACGTCCCGCGCGCGTACCCGCGCCCCGGCGACGTCGATCTCCACGACCTCCGTACGCAGCCGCAGGTCGATGTCGCGCGCGCGGTGCTCCTCGGGGCTGCGGGCGATCAGCTCGTCCCGCTCGGAGACCTGGCCGCCCACCCAGTACGGGATGCCGCACGCGGAGTACGAGGTGAAGTGGCCGCGTTCGAAGGCCACGATCTCCAGCTCGTCGGGGCCCCTCATCCGGCGGGCCTGGGACGCCGCGGACATCCCCGCGGCGTCCCCGCCGATCACGACCAGTCGTTCTTTCGTACCGCTCGCAGCACTCATGCTCATGCGCACACGCTACGACCCGGGCTCACTTCGGTCCTGCCCACCCCGCTCCGGCGCCGGTGCGAGGCGGTCCGCCCTGCGCGGCCGTACGACCCGCAGCCAGACAAGGGCGAGCAGCGCCGCGAGCGCCGCGAACGGCAGGACCGCGCCCAGGGCGACCACGATCCAGCGCACCATCGTCACGAAAGCGTCCCAGCCGCCCGCCAGCGCGTCGGTGAACCCGGGGTCGCCGTCGTCCTGTGCCGCCTTCGCCGCCGGCCTCTCGGACAGCGACAGGGTGATGGTGGACAGGCTCGTGCGGTCCTTCAGGGACGCCTGCTGGGCGAGCAGCGACTCCAGGTCGGCCTGGCGGGCGCTCAGCTCCCCCTCCAGCTCCACCACGTCGCTCAGCCCGGTCGCCCGGTCCATCAGCTCGCGGATCCTCGCGACGCTGGCGCGCTGGGTCCTGATGCGGCTCTCGACGTCGACCACCTGGTCGGTGACGTCCGTCGCCTTCGCGGTGCGGTCGAGGAGCCTGCCCGCGCCCTCAAGGTCGGCCAGCACGTCCTCGTACTGCGCGACGGGCACCCGCAGGACGACACGCGTGCGCTCGTTGCCGTGCTCGTCCCGGGTGGTCGTCTCGCTGCCGACGAAGCCGCCCGCGGTCTCGGCGGTCGTCCGGGCCTCGTCGAGGGCTTCGGGCACATCCTTGACCTCCACCGTGAGGGCGGCGGTGCGGATGATGTGGCTGGTGGGCAGCCGGGGAGCGGCCGGGGGGTTCTCGGCGCCGGAGCGGCTGTCGCCGCCGTGGGCGCCCTCCTTGGCGCCGGGCTCCACGGCCGCGTGGTCCTGGGCGGCGGCCGCCTCGCCCGCGGAGTCGGACGAGGTGTCGTCCCCGCCGCTGCACCCGGTCAACGCCAGGGCGGTGGCGAGCAGGAGCCCGGCCAGGGCCGGGGCGGGGCGGGCGGCGAAGAGGCGTGCGGTGCGTCGTGCGGGCATGTGGACGAACCCCCGAGGGTCGTGGCAACGGACGCTCCTTGGACGCCGGGACCGGTGCGGACGTTGGACCGGCCCGGTCCCGATGCGATCCCGATGCGGTCACGGCCGGGACTCGGTGGGCCGCGGGGCCCGCGCCCGGCCGTCGGGGTGACTGTCGGTGGCGTCTGAGAAGGTGGAGCCATGAACGCAGCACGCACCGACGCCGGGCAGGCCGTCGTCATCGGAGCCGGGATCGCCGGGCTGGCCGCCGCCCACCGGCTGCTGGACCGCGGGGCGCGGGTGACCGTGCTGGAGGCGTCCGGCCGAATCGGCGGCAAGCTGCTGCCCGGCGAGATCGCGGGCGTGCGCGTGGACCTGGGCGCCGAGTCGATGCTGGCCCGGCGGCCCGAGGCGGTCGCCCTCGCGCGCGAGGTGGGCCTCGCGGACCGGCTCCGGCCGCCGTCCACCGCGACGGCGGCCCTGTGGACCCGGGGCGCGCTGCGCCCCATGCCCAAGGGACACGTCATGGGCGTGCCCGGCACCGCCTCCGCGCTCGCGGGCGTCCTGTCCGAGGAGGGCCTCGCGCGCATCGAGCGCGACGCCGGTCTGCCCCGCACGGAGATCGGCGACGACGTCGCGGTGGGCGAGTTCGTGGCCGCGCGGCTCGGCCGCGAGGTCGTCGACCGGCTCGTGGAGCCGCTGCTCGGCGGCGTCTACGCGGGCGACGCCTACCGCATCTCGATGCGCTCGGCCGTCCCGCAGCTCTTCCAGGCCGCCCGGGCGCACGACTCGCTCACCGCGGCGGTCCGGGAGATCCAGGCCGAGGCGACCGCCGCCGCGCGGACCGGGCCGGTGTTCATGGGCATCGAGGGGGGCGTGGGCGGCCTGCCGCTCGCCGTGGCAGAGTCGGTGCGCGCCCGCGGTGGCGAGATCGTCACCGGGGCCCGGGTCACGGAACTGCGCCGCGCGGGCGGCGCGGGCTGGCGGGTCGTGGCCGGCGGCCGTGTCCTGCACGCCGACGCGGTGATCGTCGCCGCGCCCGCACCGGCCGCCGCCGAACTGCTGCGCGCCGAGGCACCGGCGGCCGCGACCGACCTGGCCGCCGTGGAGTACGCGTCGATGGCGCTGGTCACCCTCGCCTACCGCAGGTCCGAGGCCCGCCTCCCCGAGGGCAGCGGCTTCCTGGTGCCGCCGGTCGACGGACGGACGATCAAGGCGTCCACGTTCGCCTCCCAGAAGTGGGGCTGGATCGCCGACGACGACCCGGACCTGGTCGTGCTGCGCACCTCCGTCGGCCGGTACGGCGAGACGGAGATCCTCGGCCGTGACGACGACGGCCTGGTCGACGTGTCACGGCACGACCTCGAAGCGGCCACCGGCCTGGACGCCACGCCCGTCAGGACGCGCGTCACACGCTGGGACGAAGGCCTGCCCCAGTACCCCGTGGGCCACCACGCGCGCGTGGCCCGCGTCCGGGAGCAGGTCGGCAAGCTCCCGGGCCTCGCCGTGTGCGGCGCGGCCTACGACGGCGTGGGGATCCCGGCCTGCGTCGCCGGTGCCTACGCGGCCGTGGACCAGATCCACGGCGACCTGGCGGCGGTGCGCGAGCTCACCGCCCACCCGGTGCAGAGTCTGCACGGCGGAGCGGGAGAATAAGGGACATGAGTGACGACGCCTCCACCACCGCCCCCGACCGGATCCCGAACAAGGGCAAGCTGGCCAAGGACCTCAACGAGGTCATCCGCTACACCCTGTGGTCCGTGTTCAAGCTGAAGGACGTGCTGCCCGAGGACCGCGCGGGCTACGCCGAAGAGGTCCAGGAGCTGTTCGACCAGCTCGCCGCGAAGGACGTCACCGTCCGCGGCACCTACGACGTCTCCGGGCTGCGGGCCGACGCGGACCTCATGATCTGGTGGCACGCCGAGACCAGCGACCAGCTGCAGGAGGCGTACAACCTGTTCCGCCGCACCAGGCTGGGCCGCGCCCTGGAGCCGGTGTGGTCGAACATGGCGCTGCACCGCCCCGCCGAGTTCAACCGCAGCCACATCCCGGCGTTCCTCGCCGACGAGACGGCCCGTGCGTACGTCAGCGTCTATCCCTTCGTGCGCTCCTACGACTGGTACCTGCTGCCGGACGAGGACCGCCGCCGGATGCTGGCCGACCACGGCAAGATGGCCCGCGGCTACCCGGACGTGCGCGCCAACACGGTCGCGTCGTTCTCCCTCGGCGACTACGAGTGGATCCTCGCCTTCGAGGCCGACGAGCTGTACCGCATCGTCGACCTCATGCGTCATCTGCGCGCCTCGGAGGCGCGGATGCACGTCCGCGAGGAGGTGCCCTTCTACACCGGCCGCCGCAAGGAGATCGCGGAGCTGGTCGCGGGCCTCGCCTGAGCGGCGAGGGCCCGAGGCGGGCGCACGCTACCGGCCGGGGACGCTCCGTTCGGCGGCGTCCGCCGTCCCCCCGGCGCCCGGCTTCGGCTCCGGGTGCGGCGCGCAGTTCGCGCGGCGCGCCGGGAGCCGCCCCTCGATCAGATACGCCTCCAGATAGCCGTTGACGCAGGCGTTGGGGCCGCCCGCGATGCCGTGCGTGCCGGCGTCCCGTTCGGTGACCAGCACCGAGCCGGACAGCCGGCGGTGGAGTTCGAGGGCGCCGTCGTAGGGGGCGGCGGCGTCCCGTTCGGCGGCCAGGATCAGCGTCGGCGGCAGCTCGCCCGGCCCGGTCCGCACGTCCAGCGGCCGCTGCCGCGGCACCTGCCAGTGGGCGCACGGCAGGTTCAGCCACACGTTGTTCCACGTCTCGAACGGTGCCACGCGCGCGAGCCGGGTGTTGTCCCGGTCCCACACCTTCCACTCCGTCGGCCAGGGCGCGTCGTTGCACTCGACGGCCGTGTAGACCGCACGCGAGTTCTCCGCCTGCGCAGCCGATCCCTCCCGCGGCGCGGCCAGGCCGATCAGGGGCCGGGGATCGCCCTTCAGATACGACGACAGCGCCTGGGCCCGGGACGGCCAGTGGCCGTCGTAGTAGCCGGCCTCCAGGAACGCGCTCTGCAACTGGCCCGGCCCGACCTTCCCGCCCGCCGGTTCGTCCGCGAGCCGGGCACGCGCGGTGTCGTAGCCGTGCTGCACCTCCTCGGCCGTGGTGCCGAGGCCGTACACGGAGTGGTGCGCGGCGATCCACTCCTTCATGTCCGTCCAGCGGTCCTCGAACGCGGCGGACTGGGCGAGGTTGTTGCGGTACCAGACCTGCGCCGGGTCGGGGTCGACGGCCGAGTCGAACACCATCCGCCGGACGTGTGAGGGGAACATGGTCGCGTACAGGGCCCCGAAGTAGGTGCCGTACGAAGCCCCCAGGAACGTCAGCCGGTCCTCGTCCAGCGCGGCGCGCAGCACGTCGAGATCGCGGGCGTTGTTCAGGGAGTGGTAGTGCCGCAGCGCCTCACCCGACCGCTCGGCGCAGCCGCGCGCGTAGGCGGCGGCCCGCGCGACGCGCTCCCGCTTGTACGACTCCGAGGGGTGCGTGGGTGCGGACGACGGTCCCTTGAAGTGCTGTGCGGGGTCCTCGCAGGACAGCGGCGCGGAGCGGCCGACGCCGCGCGGGGCGTATCCGACGAGGTCGTACGCGGCGGCCAGGCGCTGCCACTTCGGAAGGTGACCGATCATCGGGAACTGCAGTCCGGAGGCGCCCGGGCCGCCCGGGTTGAAGACGAGGGCGCCCTGACGGGGCACCTTCCGCTTGCTGTTGCCCGGGTCGCGCCGGGTGGCCGGCATCCGGCTGACCGTGAGACCGATCTGCTCGCCGTCGGGGCGCGCGTAGTCCAGGGGGACGGTGACGGTGCCGCACTCCATGCCCGGCGGGGTCTTCGCCCCGTTCAGCGCGTCGGCGCAGTCGCCGAAGTCGACACCGGCGGCAGCGGCGCGGGCGGCGGCCACGGCGGTGCCGCGCACCTCGGCCGTCGCGTCCGGGCGGGCCGGGGCACTGCCGGCGGGGGCGGCGGCGAGGCCGGTGAGGAGCAGGGAACCGGCGGCCGTGTAGAGGGCGGCAGCTCTCATCGCGTATCCCTTCGAAGCGCGGCAGCGACAGAAGGGATGTTTCGTACGATTGTGGGAAAAGGCAAGCACAGGTGGTCGGTGTCGGCCCCAATGCGCCCATACGCCCCCGGGGCGTTCCGGGACCCGGTGAGACCCCGTCAGGAGCGGCGGTGGGGCCCGCGGTGTGCGAAGGCCGCCCGCAGGTCCGGCTCGCCGACCGCGCGGATGCCGCGTACGGCGACCGAGGTGAGGTAGGCGCGGTCGTCCCCGGTGTTGTCCGGGTGCCGGGCCAGCGTGCCGAGCAGGCGCTGTCCGGCCGGGGAGGCCCAGCGCGAGTAGGGGTGCGCCTCGATCCGGGCCAGGACCAGGCAGCTCAGGCAGAGGATCTGCGGCAGGGCGAACCAGAGTGCGACCAGATGGCCGGGCACGCCTTCCTGGGCGGGCATCAGCAGCGCAGCCACACCTAGCGCGAGCACCGCCAGCGAGGCGATCCGCACCTGGCGCACCCCGGACCCGACGGTGATCCCCGCACCGGCCGGCACGGCGAGACCGGCGCTGACGAGCCGGTCGGCCAGGCCGTGCACCGCGTCGGCGGACGCTGCGGCGGCCCGCACGGGGGCGATGGGGGACTGCCCCTCCGGCCCGATGGCGCCTATCACCGACCGCTCGATGTCGTCGCGCCCGCGCGGGTCCACGACGGTCGCCCAGCCCGTGTGCGCGAGGAGCAGGCGTCGCTGGCGGGCCATCGACACCAGTGTCAGGTCGGCGACCCGCGCCGGTCCGCCGGACAGGAAGGCGGCCTCGTACAGCGTCAGGTCGTGCTTGCCGCACGGCTCCGCCTCGGCGTCCGCCGCGCGCACGGCGGCCAGGCACAGCCGGGTGCACGCCAGACCGGCCACGGCCCATGCCAGCAACAGGAGGAGGACCCAGAACATGCCGTTTTTCTATGCCAACCGACTGGGAAACTCCATGCCTTGTTCACATCTCGGGACGGAGCGTTGTCGGTATGTGACGTTCCGCATGCCCGGCCGTCAACGGCGCAGCAGGACCCGCCGGGCCCGGGCCATCCGCGAGCGCGGACGCGGCGCCGGTCCGGAGCGGTCCAGCCACCACTCCCGCAACTCCCGCCTTGAGCGGGCCTCTTGGGGCCGGCCGGTCAGCAGCAGTTCCTCGGCGAAGTCCAGGGCGTCCCGGCGGTACCCCCCGGTCATCGGGCGCCGCTGCGCGTACGCCAGGAAGGAGGCCCGATAGGCCGACCCCAGGATCACCGGCAACTCCGGGGCCACCTTGGCCACCACGTCCGCCCGCTTCCCGGCCAGCGCCCGCGCCTGCACCCCGAGCCGCGCCCGGTCGAACCCCTCGGGGACCGGGGTGCCGGCCACCAGGGCGGAGAGCAGCGCGGCCTGCGTGAGGGCGAGACGCTGCCGGGCGGGATCGGTGGGGGAACCGGTGGACCCGGCGCCGACCGACCCGGCCGTGGCGGGAGGGTCGGCGGCTTCCGCGCTGGGCGGTGGTTGTGTGCGCGCCCGTGCCCCCCGCGCGAGTGCCTGCCGGATCGCCGTCAGTTCGCCCTCCAGCTCGGCGGGTTCCGGGAAGTTCTCGTCGCGTTCCAGCAGGACGCCCGGCGGGGTGACCCGGGAGGCGAGGTCGGTGAGGATGTCGAGGACCGGGCGGGGGACGGGGTGGGCGTGGCTGTCGTGCCAGACGCCGTCGCGTGCGAAGCCGCCGGCGACATGGACGTACGCGACGGCCTCCAGCGGGAGTTCGGCGAGCGCCTCGGCGGGGTCCTCGCCCCGGTTGACGTGGTTGGTGTGCAGGTTCGCCACGTCGATCAGGAGCCGTACGCCGGTGCGGTCGGCCAGTTCGTACAGGAACTGCCCCTCCGTCATCTCCTCGCCCGGCCAGGAGATGAGCGCGGCGATGTTCTCCACGGCGAGCGGCACCGGCAGCGCGTCCTGCGCGATGCGGACGTTCTCGCACAGCACGTCGAGGGCGTCCTTGGTGCGCGGCACGGGGAGCAGGTGGCCGGCCTCCAGGCGCGGGGACGCGGTGAGCGGGCCGCCCGCACGGACGAAGGCGATGTGCTCGGTCACCAGGGGCGAGCCGAGCGCCTCCGCCCGTGCGGCGAGCGCCGTCAGACGCCCGGGGTCGGGCCGTTCGGCGTCACCGAGGCCGAGGGAGACGCCGTGCGGCACGACGGTCACCCCGCGCTCGCGCAGCCGCAGCAGCGACGGCGGAAGGTGTCCCGGGCAGAGGTTCTCGGCGACCGCCTCGACCCAGTCGACGCCGGGCATGCGCTCCACGGCGTCCGCGATCTCCGGCCGCCACCCGATTCCGGTTCCCAGCCGCTGCATGGCCCCCTCCTTCACCTCTGCCCTCCGGCACCTGATGCGCTGTGTCGTCCCCTTCGACGGACCGCTCTTCTCCGGCGTGCAGGGGGTATGGCCCCGCTCCCGGTGCCCGAACCCTGCCGCACGCGCCTTCAGAGCAACATTTGAGGTTGTCCGCGGGTCACCCGAGGACGCCGGCGGTGTCCTCCGGGTCCGGCCGCTTGGTGTTGACCGTGCCCGGCGCGCCCGGCGACGGCTCGGACGTCGTCTGGACGTCCCCGGTCGCCTCGGCCGCCGGCGCCGAAGGCACGATCTGGCCGGGGACCGGGGCGGGCGGACCGGTCGGGCTGGAGGTCGCGGCGTTCGCGGCGGCGTTGGCGATGGCGTCGAAGTCGACCCGGCCGGTCTTCTCCAGCACGGTGATGTGGTCGAGGACGGTCTGGTTGGCGTCCGAGGCGAGCTGGCGGACGAGCGTGTTGCGGGTGCTGTTGCGGACCGCGCCGATCGCCGGGAAGATCTTGCCGTGCGCGGAGCGCAGCAGGTTGGCGAACTTGTACTCGTACTCCACGCCGCTGGCCGCGGTCATCTCGTTCAGCCAGCCCTGCTGTTCCTCGGTCGGCTGGTTGGGCAGCTCGACGCCGAGCTGGGCGGCGACGATCCGGACCCGCTTGTCGAGGTCCGTGTGGCCGACGATCAGGTGGTCGGCGGCTTCCTTGACCGCCGCGCTGGTGGGGCGCTCCATCGCCTGCTGGCCCGCCGGCAGCTCCCACAGACCGGCCAGCCGCACCCGGACGATGAGATCACGGTCCTGCGCGGTCAACGGCCCCCACTGGGTGTTCACGGTTCCGGCGGCCATGTTCGCCTGGCCGGTGCCGGAGCGGTCGGCGTACGACCACACCGGGAAGGCGAGCGCGCCGACGGTGGCGGCGAGCGCCGCGATGATGAGGGCCGTACCGTTGATACGCCGCAAGGGATGCCTCCTGGGAGAAGCCAACTGGTCGTTGGTGCACGAGTCGCTAGGCCAGCGCCAGGAGATACGCGGTACGGACCCCGGATGTTCAAGGCTCCGTGAAACCGCGGCCCGAGAGTTTTCTCAGCGCAGCGCCGGGTGGTCGGCGACGACGGTGCAGCTGCCCGCCGGGATCTCGGTGAACCCGGCGTCGCGCACCAACGGCAGCCCGGACGCGGTGAGGTGGGCCCAGCGGTCCCGGGGCGCGGTCCGCACGGCGAGCGGGAACCCGGCGTCCCGCCAGGCCGTGCGCTCGGCGTCGGACAGCGCCCACCAGGCGAGTTGGGCGCCGTGACCGGCCTGGGCCATCGCCTTGCCCGCGGACATCACGATCTCCGGGTTCAGCCACAGTACCGGCGCCCCCGGGTCGGCCTCGGCCGGCGGCTCGGGGTCGTCGAGGTCCGTCCCGGAGACCTGCAGCCGCGCCAGGTCCTTCGGCCAGCCGTCCAGGGGGACCGGCGGGAAGACCCGCACCTCGGCCGCCTTGCCGGTCACCGTGATGCCGGGCAGTGCCCCGGCACGCCGCCACTCGGCGCCCCGGGCCCGCCGCACCACCTTCCGGATCCGTGCGTCCTGCCAGTCCCGCACGGCCTCGGCCCACTCCCCGTCGCCCAGCGAGCGCGCGTCGCTCAGCATCACGAGCACGGCACGGGCGGCCGTCTCCAGGGCGTCGGTCCGGGCGGGCGGGGCGTCCCGCTCCAGCCGCACGACCAGCGGCAGCACGAACTGGGGCGCGACGTCGCGCGGGCCGGGCTCGGGGCGGAAGGGGCCGACTGTCGGTTCGGTGGTCACGCGCTCCAGTCTGCCAACCCCGTCGGCACCCGGAGACACGGGCATACGCTGGAGTCATGAGCGAGGGTGACGACTACTGCCTGATCGACGCGAGCAGGCCGCCCAAGGCGGCGGGACCGCCGTACGCGGAGTGCGTGCTGTGCCGGAAGCCGACCGAGTACCCGGAGGCCTACAAGGGGATCACCCTGTGCCCCGAGTGCGAATGGCTGGAGGCCCAGCGGACGGCCTGTTCGGGCTAGTGCCGCGTCAGCCGAAGTTCGCCCCGTCGCGACGTCCGGCCCGCAGAGAGGACGCACCGGACGCCGCTCCTCACGGGCCAAACCCTGACTGACGCGGTACTAGGGACCGTCCGGGGCGAGCGCGGCGGTCACGGTCGTCCGTCCGAGGCGGCCGTCCGGATCAGCTCGGACACCTTCACGAACCGGTACCCCTGCCGCCGCAGCTCGGGCACGATCGTGCGGATCGCCCGCTCGGTCGTCGGCGCCGCGCTGCGCGTGCAGTGCAGTACGACGACGGATCCCGGCCGCACCCCGTCCAGCACCTGCCGGGCCACCGCGTCCGCGTCCGTCGCGAAGGCGTCGCCGCTGACCACGTCCCACTGCACCGCCGTGACACCGGTGGCGCTCAGCGCGCGCAGAGCCCGCTGGTCGTAGCAGCCACCGGGGAACCGGAAGTACGGCTTGGCGTCGCGCACGCCGGCCCGGCGGAAGGCCGCGTAGGCCCGCTCCACCTCCGTGCGCATGCGCTCCGCCCCGACGGTCGGCAGGCCGTAGCAGTCGTCGGTGAAGGCGTAGTGGCTGTAGGAGTGGTTGGCCACCTCGAACAGGGGGTCCCGGCCGATGCCGCGGGCCTGGATCGGGTACTGCTCGGCCCATCGGCCCGTCATGAACACGGTCGCCGGCACCTTCAGCGCCCGCAGTGTCGCGATCAGCTGCGGATTGTCGAAGTGCTCGCCCCCGGCGGCACGCGGCCCCTGGTCGGCGGTCATGTCGGCGTCGAAGGTGAGCGCCACGGTCCTGCCCCCGGTCCGCGGGCCGCTGGTGAAGACCGGTGTGAGGCCCTGGGGGCCGGGGGCGAGGGTGGGCGGTCTCGCCGGAGAGGCGGGCGCCGAGGGGGCGGCCGTCCGGCCGCCCTGCGGCGCCTGTGCGGTGCCGCAGGCGGCCAGGGCGGCGCCCAGGAAGCAGACGGTGATGACTCTTCGTACGGAAGTGATCACCGTGTGAAAATATGACCTTTTGGGTCGGGGTCAGCGCCGACGCGGCGGACGCGTCACCCGGCCGGCGGCCTCCGCCACGGCCCGCGCACCGCGAAGGTCGTCCCGGGGTCGTAGCAGTTGACGTACATCGTCTCGCCGTCCGGCGAGAAGGTGACGCCCGCGAACTCGCCGTACTTCGGGGCCTCGGAGGTGCCCGTGTTCTGCCGGTTGCGGGCCAGCGCGTACACCTCGCCCCGGCGCGTCACCCCGAAGACGTGCTGCGCGCCGTTGCCGTCCTCGCAGACCATGAGGCCGCCGCCCGGGGCGAGGCAGATGTTGTCCGGCCACTCGCCGGGCAGGTCGACGTCCTGGTCCGGGCCGAAGACGATCACCAGGGTGAGGCGGCGGGCCGCCGGGTCGTAGCGCCAGACCTGGCCGGAGTGGTCGCCCGCCGAACCGTCCGCGCTGCGGGCGAACGACGAGACGAAGTACACGCTCCGTCCGCCCCAGTAACAGCCCTCCAGCTTCTGCGCCCGTGTGATGCCCCGGGGGCCGTAGTCCTGGAGGCGCACGGAGGTGCTGGTGGCGAGGGGGTCCGGTACGTCGACCCACTCGACGCCGCCGAAGCTCGCGCCCGTCTCCTGGATCGACGACAGGTCGGGCACGCCGGGTACCCGCATCGCCTGGAGCCGGCCGCCCGCCCGCAGGGAGCCGGTGCCGCCGAGCGGCTTCTCGGGCAGGAAGCGGAAGAAGAGCCCGAAAGGCGGGACGAAGGCGTCCTCCGTCTCGTAGACGACACCCGAGCGCGGGTCGACCGCGATCGCCTCGTGCTGGAAGCGGCCCATCGCGGTGAGCGGAACCGCGCCGGTGCAGTGCGGGTCGGCCGGGTCGACCTCGAAGATGAAGCCGTGATCCTTGGTGTAGCCGGAGGTGCCCGCGCGGTCCTCGGTCTCCTCGCAGGTCAGCCAGGTGCGCCACGGCGTGTGGCCGCCAGCGCAGTTGACGGCCGTTCCGGCGACGGCGACCCGCTCCGCGCGGACGTGGACACCGGCCTCCAGCGTCAGCGCCGTGCAGCCGCCCTTGGCCGCCGGGTCGTAGGTGAGGCCCTCGACCACCGGGACGGGACCCCTCGACGTGACGCGGTTCTCGTGGTTGCGCACGAGGTGGACGCGGCCGTGACGCCCGGGCAGGGCGGTCATGCCGTCCTGGTTGGAGGGGACGCGGCCCTCGCCGGAGAGCATCGGTTCGCCCTCGCGGGAGAGCACCCGGTAGCGGAATCCCTCCGGCAGGTCGAGCAGTCCGTTCGGATCGGGTACGAGGGGGCCGTAGCCGGTGTGGCCGAGGTCGCGGGCGGCGGCCGTGCCGGCGAAGAGCTCGGACAGGGCGCCGGAGAACGCGATGCCCGCTCCCAGGGCACCGCCGCGGGCGAGGGCATGACGACGCGTCACAGACATGGGGGAAACCTTCCTGCTGGCGGACAGGACAGTGACCCCGTCGTGTCTATCAGCTACCGCCGGTCGCTGGAACCACGCGCGAAGCACTCGTCACGGGACGTCGCCGCGGCCGGGGCGGAGCCGCGCCCCTCCGGCTCGTCCGGCTCGGGCTCGTCCGGCGCGCGGTCCGCGACCGCCGCCTCCAGTTCCTGGTCCTGGCTCATGTCCTGGCCCTGGTCCTGGCCCAGGCCCTGGTCCTGGCTCACGCTCCGGTCCGGTGTCCGGGCGTGGCCCTGAGGGTGGTCGGTCGGCTGGGGCGGCCGTTCCAGGAAGCGGAGCAGCTCCACCGGGAAGGGCAGCACCAGCGTCGAGTTCTTCTCGGCGGCCACCGCCACGATCGTCTGGAGCAGGCGCAGCTGGAGCGCGGTCGGCGTGTCCTCCATCTGCTGGGCCGCCTCGGCCAGCTTCTTCGACGCCTGGTACTCGGCGTCGGCGTTGATGACGCGGGCACGCCGCTCCCGGTCGGCCTCGGCCTGGCGGGCCATGGAGCGCTTCATCGTCTCCGGCAGCGACACGTCCTTGATCTCGACCCGGTCGACCTGCACGCCCCAGCCGACCGCCGGGCTGTCGATCATCAGCTCAAGTCCCTGGTTGAGCTTCTCGCGGTCGGAGAGCAGATCGTCCAGCTCGCTCTTGCCGATGATCGAACGCAGCGAGGTCTGGGCCATCTGGGAGACCGCGAACTTGTAGTCCTCGACCTTGATCAGCGCGCTCGACGCGTCGACCACCTTGAAGTACACGACGGCGTCCACGCGCACGGTCACGTTGTCCCGGGTGATGCCCTCCTGGGCCGGCACCGGCATCGTGACGATCTGCATGTTCACCTTGTGCAGCCGGTCCACGAACGGGATGATCAGCGTGAATCCGGGCGTCCGCACCTGGCCCTTGAGCCGGCCGAGCCGCAGCACCACACCACGCTCGTACTGCTTGACGACCCGCGCCGCCGCCCCGAGGTACACCACACCGGCGGAGCCGACCGCCGCGGCGGTCACCAGGATTTCCTCGACCATTGACGACCTCCTCGCCAGCGGCCCGTGATGTCCGTTCCTGCAACGATATGCCCGGTCTCCGGTCCGGGGCCACGGGGGCTCCGTACCGGACACCGGGCTGTCGGACGGGTCAGGGTATGGTCACCTTCACCGGGTCGGTGCCGGACGCGCTGTGCCGCTCGGCCCAGCTCTCCAGCGCCGTACGGCACGCGTGGTCCAGGTGGTGGAGACCGGACAGGTCGAGCTCGATGGGCCGGTCCTGCGGAAGCGACTCCAGGCTGTCGAGGATCTTCGGCAGCCGCAGGAAGGTCGCGTTGCCCGACAGGTGGGCCTGGATCGGCCCGGCGCCCTTGTCTATCACCTCCAGCTTGAGGTGCGAGGCCTCCCAGGCGGTCTTGGCGACCGACAGGGCGAGACCGATCAGGACCCCCTCGAACATGTTCACGCCGACGATGGCGGCCGCCGTGACGACGAGGATGAGCGCCTCGCCCCGGTGGTCGCGCCACATCGCCACGAGCTGCCGGAACGGGATCAGCTTCCAGCCCGCGTGGACCAGGATGCCCGCCAGCGCGGGCAACGGGATCAGCGCCAGCGCGGACGGCAGCAGGGCGGCGAACAGCAGCAGCCAGACGCCGTGCAGCACCCGGGAGGCCTTGGTCCGGGCACCCGCCTGGACGTTGGCCGAACTGCGCACGATGACCGCGGTCATCGGCAGCGCGCCGAGCACACCGCAGACCGTGTTGCCGGCGCCCTGGGCCATCAGCTCCTTGTCGTAGCGGGTGCGCGGACCGTCGTGCAGCCGGTCCACGGCCGCCGCGCTGAACAGGCTCTCCGCCGAGGCGATCAGGGTGAAGGCCAGCACGGTGCCGATGACGGCCGGGCTCGCCAGCTCCGCGAAGGCGTCGGCGCCGGGCGGCTGGACCGCGTCGATCAGGCCGCTCACCTCGACGGTGCTGACCGGGAGGTCGAACGCGAGGGTGACGAGCGTGGCCAGGGCGACGGCGGCGAGGGCGCCGGGCACCGCGCGCACCCGCTCCGGCATTCTTTTCCACGCCACCATGACGGCTACCGTGGCCGCCCCTATCGCCACGGAGGCCAGCGCCGTGGTGCTGCTCACGGCCGCGACGACGGCCTCGGGCAGACCGGCGATCTTGTCGACGCCGGATGTGGGGGCCTTCATGCCGGCCGCCGCGTACAACTGCCCCGCGATGATCACGAGGCCGATGCCGGCCAGCATGCCCTCGACGACCGACACCGAGATCGCCCGGAACCAGCGCCCCAGCTTCAGGGCGCCCATCACGAGCTGGAGCAGACCGGCCGCGAGCACCAGCACCCCGAGCACGGGCAGCCCGAACTCGGTGACCGCCTCGTAGACCAGTACCGTCATGCCCGCCGCCGGGCCGGACACCTGGAGGCTGCTGCCGGGCAGCAGGCCGGTCACGAGGCCGCCCACGATGCCGGTGACCAGGCCGAGTTCGGCCGGGACACCGGAGGCGACGGCCACGCCCACGCACAGCGGCACGGCGACGAGGAAGACGACGACGGAGGCGGCGAAGTCCTGCCGTAAGTAGGGGTACTTGGCCATGGCGGGGCTCACAGCGCCTCGAACGCGTCGGCGTCGGGGCGGTGTTCGCGTACGGCGCCGGTGTGCACCTCGTAGTACCAGCCGCGCAGCCGCAACCGGCCGTCCGCCAGCCGTCGCTCGACGCACGGGTACGAGCGCAGCCGCAACAGCTGGGCCAGGACGTGGTGCTGCACCGCCTCGGCGACGGTCGGGTCGGCCGGGTCGGCTGCCTCGGGCTGGTCGGCGGCGTGCGCCAGCCAGTCCCGGACGGCCGGTACGGCGTCGAGGTCGTCACCGCGCACCAGGGCGCCGACGGCCCCGCAGTGCGAGTGGCCGCAGACGACGACGTCCTTGACGCCGAGCACCTCCACGGCGTACTCGATGGTTGCCGCCTCACCGGTGGGGCGGCCGGAGGTGTACGGGGGAACGATGTTGCCCGCGGTGCGCAGCTCGAACAGCTGGCCGGGGCGGGCGCCGGTGATCAGGGCGGGCACGACCCTGGAGTCGGAGCAGGTGATGAACAGGACTTCAGGGGACTGGCCCTGAGCCAGCTGAGCGAACTCCTCAGGGCGCTGTCCGAACGTGCGGGCGTTGTCGATGAGGGGCTGCATGACGTGGTGATTCCTCCTGGCGCGCAGTGGGGGCGCGTCGGACGTGCATGACAGGGTGAGGTGGGGGGACTGCTCCGCTCCCGGCGTCCGGTCCGGACGTCAGCGGCCGAGGATCGGGGAACCGGCCGGGGAGGGGGCGGTCGAGGGTCTCGACTCGTGGTCGTACGCGGCGCCGGGGACGACCGCGTCGGGTTCGGCCCCCTCGCCTATTCGCTCACCGGAGCGCGTCGCTCCGCACCGAGCTTTGGCCTCGATGTGACGGGCCGTGTACGCAGCTGCGAAGGGCGGGTGAGGTGCCGGGAACGGCAGGGCGCGCGGAGCCGCGGCAGGGGCCGTGCACAGGAGCCGGACCGTCGTACCTAGGAACATCACGCCTCCCTCCGGTTCGGTCACACCTCTAGCCCACACCAACGGTTGGTCAACAGCTGGTCAAGAAAGACATTAACCCTGCAAAGTTGTTTGCAGGGTCAACTCGGCGTCTTGAGCGGAAGAGAGCCTCAAAAGTGAGGTTGAGCTGGCGTGATCCGTCCCTCTGACGCGGGGGACGGCGTGGCGTCAGCGGTCCTCGGTCAGCCGCTGCCCGTCCCGGGCCAGCGCGGTGAGCCGCGAGATGGCGCGGAAGTACTTCTTGCGGTACCCGCCCTTCAGCATCTCCTCGCTGAACAGCTGGTCGAAGGGCGACCCCGAGGCCAGGACGGGCACTTCACGGTCGTAGAGCCGGTCCGCGAGCACCACGAGCCGCAGCGCCGTCGACTGGTCGGGAACGGGCCGCACGTCGGTCAGGCACACCGCCGTGACGCCGTCCGTCAACGCGCCGTACCGGCTGGGGTGGACGCGGGCGAGGTGGTCGAGCAGTCGCGGGAACGCGTCGAGCGAGGCCCCCTCGGTGACCTGCGCGGCCCGCGTCACCTGCTCGTCGGTGAACGGCGCCGGCGCCTGCGGCAGGCCGCGGTGGCGGTAGTCCTCGCCGTCGATGCGCAGGGCACGGAAATGCGCCGACAGGCCCTGGATCTCGCGCAGGAAGTCGGCGGACGCGAACCGGCCCTCGCCGAGCTTGCCCGGCAGGGTGTTCGAGGTCGCGGCGAGCGCGACGCCCGCGTCGACCAGCTTGCCGAGCAGGGTGGAGACCAGGACGGTGTCGCCCGGGTCGTCCAGCTCGAACTCGTCGATGCACAGCAGACGGTGGCCGGAGAGCGTCTGGACGGTCTGCTGGAAGCCGAGGGCGCCCACCAGGTTGGTCAGCTCCACGAACGTGCCGAAGGCCTTGCGGGCGGGTTCTGCGGGGGTCGCGTGCCAGAGGGAGGCGAGGAGGTGGGTCTTGCCTACGCCGTAGCCGCCGTCGAGGTAGACGCCGCGGGGTCCGGCCGGAGCCTTGGGCGCCTTGGCCCTGCCGAACCCGAGAAATCCCCGCCTGCCGGTGTCCGGGGCCGCGCCCAGGCCGGCCGCGAAGCCCTCCAGGGCCCCGACCGCCTCGCTCTGACTGGGCTGGTTCGGGTCCGGGATGTACGTGCTGAAGCGCACCGAGTCGAACCGGGGCGGGGGCACCATCTCGGCCACCAGGCGGTCCGCGGGGACGTGCGGCTCCCGCGCGCAGAGGGAGAGGGGGGCGGCTTCGGCGGCTATGGGGCTTCGGCCGGCGGCGGTGGAGGAGGACACGCTTACCCATGCTAAAGGGTGCGGCAGGGGCGGTTCCGGCGCGGGGTGAGCGACCGGGCCCGGACGGATCGCGGCCCGCGTGGAACACTGCACGGCATGCGACGCCTCTTTCCCGTGACCGACACGACAGCGGATCCGGCCGGACGTGAGTGGGACCTCGCGGAGCTGGCACAGGCCTACGCCTACCCGCAGCAGCGGGCCGGGGAGGCGGTCCCCTGGCTGCGGGCCAACATGGTCTCCACGCTCGACGGGGCCGCCCAGCACGACGGGAAGTCGCAGCCCATCTCCAACGCCACCGACATGCGGATCTTCGGCACGCTGCGGGCGCTGGCGGACGTCGTGATGGTCGGTGCGGAAACGGTCCGCCAGGAGGGGTACCGCCCGGCACGCGTGCGCGCCGAGTTCGCGGCGGCGCGCGCGGCGGCCGGACAGGAACCCGTGCCCGCGATCGCGGTCGTCAGCGCCGGCCTGGACCTGGACTTCTCGCTGCCGCTGTTCACCTCTCCGGTGGTGCCCACACTGATCCTCACCGGAGCGGCCGCGGCGCCGGAGCGGGTCGCCGCGGCCAAGAAGGCCGGGGTGCGGGTGGTGGTCGCCGGGGACGGCGTCGGCGTGGAGCCCGCACGGGCCGTACGGGCGCTCGCCGCGCTCGGTCACACCCGGCTGCTCACCGAGGGCGGGCCGCGGCTGCTGGGGCAGCTGGTGGCGGCCGGAGTGCTCGACGAGCTCTGCCTGACCGTCTCGCCGATGCTCGCGGCCGGGAGCGCCCAGCGGATCGCCGGCGGGCCGGCGATCGCGGTGCCGCAGCGGTTCGAACTGGCGTCCTTGCTGGAAGAGGCCGGTTTTCTGTTCACCCGTTACCGTCGGTCGTGAGATCGACGGAATGTGTTGTTCCGCTTGACCCGCGACGGGCACGCCGGGACGCGCACTACCGGCGCGATCACGGGGCAGGATGGTTTCCGCAGGGCCGGACGGCCGATGGAGGACGGAGGGCCGAGAGGCCCTCGGAGGAGAAGGGGCGCCTGGTGTTCACAAGCGTTTTGATGATCGAGAAGGCCCTCACGTCCGCCGACGTGGAGTTCGTCACCACCTTGCACGGGGACGAGCCGGTGGCCTTCCACGTACTGCTCCAGCCGCGCGGTGAGCAGGCGGACCGCCTGCTGCGGGCCATCGACGACCTCGCGCTCGGCGAGCTCGACGAGGCGGCGCGCGAGGGCGAGACACCGGAGGGGGAGGCGGCCAGAGGGGAGGGCCGGCGGGCGCTGGACGTGTCCTTGCAGGCACTGCGGGCCTCCGGCAGCGCGGCGGAGGGCCGGCTGATCGAGGACCATCCGCTCGACGCGCTCAAGGGCGTGGTGGAGGAGGTCGGCGCCGACGAGGTGATCGTCCTGACGGACCCCCACTACGTGGAGGAGTTCTTCCACCGGGACTGGGCCTCGCGCGCGCGGCACAAGGTGGGGGTGCCGGTACTGAAGCTGTTCTCGCACAGCAAGGCCTAGGGGCCGTCCGGCGGATCGTGGCCTGTCACGTCACGCGTGCGGCGTGGGGGTGCCGCCCCCTTGCCGGGCGCCTAGCGCCGCACGCAATAGGCTGGGGGCGCGCTTCCCCGTCGGGGCGCGCTGATCGTCGTACCGGATCTTGGGGAGAACACGCATGGCACCCGCCCTTCCTGCCGCCATGGACCGACCGCACTTCATCGGTATCGGTGGGGCCGGGATGTCCGGTATCGCGAAGATTCTGGCGCAGCGCGGGGCCAAGGTCGCCGGCAGTGACGCCAAGGAGTCGGCGACCGTCGAAGCGCTGCGGGCGCTGGGCGCCACCGTGCACATCGGGCACGCGGCGGAGCACCTCGCGGACGACGCCAGCTGTGTCGTGGTGTCCTCGGCGATCAGGTCCGACAACCCGGAGCTGGCCCGCGCGGCCGAGCTGGGCGTGCCGGTGGTGCACCGGTCCGACGCGCTGGCCGCCCTGATGGAGGGGCTGCGGCCGATCGCCGTCGCCGGTACGCACGGCAAGACCACGACCACCTCGATGCTGGCCGTCTCGCTGTCCGCGCTCGGTCTGCGGCCGTCGTACGCGATCGGAGGGGACCTCGACGCACCGGGCTCCAACGCGCTGCACGGCGACGGTGACATCTTCGTGGCCGAGGCGGACGAGAGCGACCGCAGCTTCCACAAGTACGCTCCCGAGGTCGCGATCGTGCTCAACGTCGAGCTCGACCACCACGCCAACTACGCCTCGATGGACGAGATCCACGAGTCCTTCGAGACCTTCACCGGCCGGATCGTGCCCGGCGGCACGCTGGTGGTCTCGGCGGACCAGGAGGGCGCGCGGGAGCTGACGCGGCGCGTCGCGGCCTCGGGTGTGAAGGTCGTGACGTACGGCTCGGCGGACGACGCCGACGTGCGGGTGCTGTCGGTCGTGCCGCAGGGGCTGAAGAGCGAGGTCACCGTCCTGCTGGAGGACCAGGAGCTCACCTTCACGGTCTCCGTCCCCGGCCGGCACTACGCCCACAACGCGGTCGCGGCGCTCGTGGCGGGCGTGGCCCTCGGGGTCCCGGCGGCGGACCTGGCGTCGGCGCTGGCGGCGTACACCGGGGTGAAGCGACGGCTGCAGCTGAAGGGCGAGGCGGCCGGGGTCCAGGTGATCGACTCCTACGCCCACCACCCGACCGAGATGACCGCGGACCTGGAGGCGATGCGGGCGGCCGGCGGTGACGCGCGGATCCTGGTGGTCTTCCAGCCGCACCTGTTCTCGCGGACGCAGGAGCTGGGCACGGAGATGGGCCAGGCGCTCGCCCTCGCGGACGCCTCCGTGGTGCTGGACATCTACCCGGCCCGTGAGGACCCGATCCCGGGTGTCACCAGCGAGCTGATCATCGAGGCGGCACGGGCCGCGGGCGCCGACGTCACCGCCGTGCACGCCAAGGACGAGGTGCCCGAAGCGGTGGCGGGAATGTCGGGACCGGGCGATCTGGTTCTCACCATGGGCGCGGGCGATGTCACCGACCTCGGACCGCGCATCTTGGACCGCCTGTCGAAGTAAGGGGCTGACACCCATGTCGTACGACGTCGAGAAGCCGGACGAGCAGTGGCGCGTGGAACTGACGCCGGCCGAGTACGCCGTGCTGCGCCAGGCCGCGACGGAACCCGCGTTCACCGGTGAGTACACCGACACCAAGACCAAGGGCGTGTACTCGTGCCGCGCCTGCGGCGCCGAGCTGTTCACCTCGAACACCAAGTTCGAGTCGCACTGCGGCTGGCCGTCCTTCTACGACCCCAAGGACAGCGACGCGGTGGAACTGGTGCAGGACCGCTCGCACGGCATGGTGCGCACCGAGGTGCTGTGTTCCCGCTGCGGATCTCATCTCGGACACGTGTTCGAAGGCGAGGGGTATCCGACGCCGACGGACCAGCGCTACTGCATCAACAGCATCTCGCTGCGCCTGGCGCCCGACGAGGCGTAGGCGACGACCACGGGCCCGGTCTCACCGCGACGGTGGGGCCGGGTCTTCCGTGTCGCCCCCGAACGCCCGCAGGATGCGCTCCGCCGCCAGGGTCGCCGTCACCTCGCCGCCCCGGACCTGACGCTCCAGGTCCGGGGCGAGCGTGCGGACGGCCGGGTGGGCGTGCAGTCTGCCCAGCAGGTCGTCACGGACCATCGTCCACGTCCAGTCCACCTGCTGATCGCGGCGCTTCGCGGCGAGCCGGCCCGTGGAGTCGAGCAGCGAGCGGTGCTGTTCGAGGCGCTCCCAGACCGTGTCCAGACCGGTCGACTCGCGGGCGCTGCAGTGCAGCACGGGCGGCGTCCAGAAGGCGTCCTTGCCGTGCATCAGCCGCAGGGCGCCCGACAGCTCACGGGCGGCCGCGCGGGCGTCCCGCTCGTGCGGGCCGTCCGCCTTGTTCACGGCGAGCACGTCGGCCAGCTCCAGCACGCCCTTCTTGATGCCCTGGAGCTGGTCGCCGGTGCGGGCGAGGGTCAGCAGCAGGAACGAGTCGACCATGTCGGCGACGGCCGTCTCGGACTGGCCGACGCCGACCGTCTCGACGAGGACCACGTCGTAGCCCGCCGCCTCCATCACCACGATCGACTCGCGGGTCGCCTTGGCGACACCGCCGAGCGTGCCGGCCGTGGGGGAGGGGCGCACGAAGGCCGCCGGGTCGACGGCCAGCCGCTCCATCCGCGTCTTGTCGCCCAGGATCGAGCCGCCCGTCCGGGTCGACGACGGGTCGACGGCGAGCACGGCGACCCGGTGGCCGAGGGCGGTCAGCAGGGTGCCGAAGGCGTCGATGAACGTCGACTTGCCGACCCCCGGCACCCCGCTGACGCCGATGCGCCGCGCCTTCCCGCTGTGGGGCAGCAGCTCGGTCAGCATCTCCTGGGCCAGCGCCCGGTGCTGCGGCCGGGTGGACTCGACGAGTGTGATCGCGCGTGCCACGAGCGCCCGCTTCCCGTCGAGCACGCCCTTCACATACGCGTCGACGTCGATCACCGCGCGTGCCCGAGGCCCGCCGCCAGCCGTCGCACCAGGTCGTGGGCCGCGTCAGGGATCACCGTCCCGGGCGGGAACACGGCCGCCGCGCCCATCTCCAGCAGGGTCGGCACGTCCTGCGGCGGGATCACCCCGCCGACGACGATCATGATGTCCTCGCGGCCCTCCTCGGCGAGCTGCTCGCGCAGCGCCGGTACGAGGGTGAGATGGCCGGCGGCCAGCGAGGACACCCCCACGATGTGCACATCCGCCTCGACCGCCTGGCGGGCGACCTCGGCGGGCGTCTGGAACAGCGGGCCGACGTCGACGTCGAAGCCGAGGTCGGCGAAGGCGGTCGCGATCACCTTCTGGCCGCGGTCGTGCCCGTCCTGGCCCATCTTGGCGACCAGGATGCGCGGGCGGCGGCCCTCCGCCTCCTCGAACGCGTCCACGAGGACGCGGGTGCGGTCGACGGACGGGGACTCGCCGGCTTCGTTGCGGTACACGCCGGAGATCGTACGGATCTGGCTCGCGTGCCGCCCGTACACCTTCTCCAGGGCATCCGAGATCTCCCCGACGGTGGCCTTCGCGCGGGCCGCGTGCACGGCCAGCTCCAGCAGGTTGCCGTCGCCGCCGGCGGCCCGGGTCAGCGCGTCCAGCGCGTCGCGGCAGGCGGTCTCGTCGCGCTCCGCGCGCAGCCGGCGCAGCTTCTCGATCTGCTGGGCGCGCACCGAGGAGTTGTCGACCTTGAGCACCTCGATCTGCTCGTCGCTGTCGACGCGGTACTTGTTGACGCCGATCACCGGCTGCCGCCCGGAGTCGATCCGGGCCTGGGTGCGTGCCGCGGCCTCCTCGATGCGCAGCTTGGGGATGCCGGCGTCGATCGCCTTGGCCATGCCGCCCGCCGCCTCCACCTCCTGGATGTGCTGCCAGGCCTTGCGGGCGAGGTCGTACGTCAGCTTCTCGACGTAGGCGCTGCCGCCCCACGGGTCGATGACGCGGGTGGTGCCGGACTCCTGCTGGATGAGCAGCTGGGTGTTGCGGGCGATCCGGGCCGAGAAGTCGGTGGGCAGCGCGAGCGCCTCGTCGAGCGCGTTGGTGTGCAGCGACTGGGTGTGGCCCTGGGTGGCGGCCATCGCCTCCACGCAGGTACGCGTGACGTTGTTGAACACGTCCTGGGCCGTCAGCGACCAGCCGGAGGTCTGCGAATGCGTCCGCAGGGACAGGGACTTGGTGTTCTGCGGGTCGAACTGCCTGACCAGCCTGGCCCACAGCAGCCGGGCCGCGCGCAGCTTGGCGACCTCCATGAAGAAGTTCATGCCGATCGCCCAGAAGAAGGACAGCCGCGGCGCGAACGCGTCCACGTCAAGACCCGCCTCCCGGCCTGCCCGGATGTACTCCACGCCGTCCGCGAGGGTGTACGCCAGCTCCAGGTCGGCCGTCGCGCCCGCCTCCTGGATGTGGTAGCCGGAGATGGAGATGGAGTTGTAGCGGGGCATCCGCCGGGAGGTGAAGGCGAAGATGTCGGAGATGATCCGCATCGACGGCTTCGGCGGATAGATGTAGGTGTTGCGGACCATGAACTCCTTGAGGATGTCGTTCTGGATGGTCCCGGCCAGCTTCTCGGGCGGTACGCCCTGTTCCTCCGCGGCGACGATGTACAGCGCGAGCACCGGCAGCACCGCGCCGTTCATCGTCATCGACACGGTCATCCGGTCCAGCGGGATGCCGTCGAAGAGCCGGCGCATGTCGTAGATCGAGTCGATCGCCACGCCCGCCATGCCGACGTCGCCGGTCACCCTCGGGTGGTCGCTGTCGTAGCCGCGGTGCGTGGGCAGGTCGAAGGCGACCGACAGGCCCTTCTGACCGGCCGCCAGGTTGCGCCGGTAGAACGCGTTGGACTCCTCTGCGGTGGAGAAGCCCGCGTACTGGCGGATGGTCCAGGGCTGGTTGACGTACATCGTCGGGTAGGGGCCGCGCAGATACGGGGCGATGCCCGGGTAGGTGTCCAGGAAGTCCAGGCCCTCCAGGTCCTGCCCGGTGTAGAGCGGCTTGACCGCGATGCCCTCCGGGGTCTCCCAGAGCAGGTCGTCACCGCCCGCCGCCTTCTTCACCGCCGAGCGCCACTCGTCGGCGGCCCCGTCGGCGACCGGGGTCCCCAGTTCGATCCCGGAGAAGTCGGGGAAGGACATCAGGACACTCCCATCCGGTCGAGGGTCGCGGAGAGCACGGCGATCGCGTCGCAGCCCGCGAAGACGTAACCGCCGACACCCGCGTACTGCCCCGGCCGTCCCGCGAGCAGCACCTGCGTGGCGCCCGCCGCCGTCAGCTCCCGGGCGCGGGCCTCGGCCTGCTCCGCGTACAGCTCGTCGCTGGAGCACAGGCAGGCCTCGCTCGCCCCGCTCTCCTCGAAGGTGCCCTCGGTGACGGGCTCGATGCCGCCCGCCTGGAAGAGGTTCGCGGCGAAGCCGGCGCGCGCGGTGTGCGCGGCGGCCGGGCCGAGGGTGGCGAGGTAGATCCGCGGGCGCGAGCCGGTGGCCGCGAGATGGGCGTCGGACCGCGCGCGCAGCGCCTCGTAGGCGTCGTCGCGGCGTACGCGGGGCAGGCCGCCGGAGGGCGGCTCGGGGGCCGGTTCGCGCACGACGGGCTTCTCGGCCAGGTGCGGGAACTCGCTGACGCCGGTGACGGGTTCACGCCGCTTGGCGAGCTTCGCGCTCCGTGCCGCCCAGGTCTCGGCCAGCCGCTCGCGGACCGTTCCCGACCGCAGGGCGGCCGCCTGGCCGCCCGCGCGCTCGATGTCCTGGAAGAACTCCCAGCCCGCGTGGGCGAGTTCGTCGGTCAGCCGCTCCACGTACCAGGAACCGCCCGCCGGGTCGATCACCCGGGACAGGTGCGACTCCTCGATCAGGATCGTGGAGGTGTTGCGGGCGATACGGCGTGCGAACGCGTCCGGCAGGCCGAGCGCGTGGTCGAACGGCAGCACGGTCACGGCGTCGGCGCCCCCGACGCCGGCCGCCAGCGTGGCCACGGTGGTGCGCAGCATGTTCACCCACGGGTCGCGGCGCGTCATCATCACCGGCGAGGTCACGACGTGCTGCACCTGGGCGCCCGGACCGCCGCACACCTCGGCGACCCGCGCCCACAGCCGGCGCGCCGCGCGCAGTTTGGCGATCGTCAGGAACTGGTCGGCGGTGGCCGCGTACCGGAACTCCAGCTGTCCGCAGGCCTGCTCGATGCTCAGGCCCGCCTCGGTCAGCGCCCGCAGGTAGGCGACACCGGTCGCCAGCGAGCACCCCAGTTCCTGCGCGGCCGAGCCGCCCGCCTCGTGGTACGGCAGCGCGTCCACGGTGAGCGCCCGCAGCCCTGGGTACTCCTCGGCGCAGCGCCGCGCGAGCCCCGCCACGACGGTGAAGTCGTCACTCCGCCCCGTACGGGCCTCGTGGCCCAGCGGGTCGGCGCCGAGGTTGCCGCGCGCCGCCTCGGGGGCGACGCCCCGCTCCTCGTACAGGCGCAGCAACTCCTTCGCCGCGTCCGCGACGTCGCGTCCGGCGTCCAGGACGACGGGTGCCAGGTCGAGGTAGACGCCGTCGAGGACCTGACCCAGCGACGACACCGGCAGGCCGCCCTCGCCGGCGACCAGCCAGAGGGAGGTGACGCCGTTCTCCAGGTCGGCCAGCACCGCGGCGCCGTCGGCGCTCGCGTGCCGCTGCCGCACGTCCCAGCCGCCGAGGGTGTTCCCCTCGGCCCGGGCGCTGCGCACAAAGGGCGCGAAACCGGGGAAGCCGGACTCCGGCGCCGCGTCGTGGGCGGTGTACAGGGGCCGGACTCGGAGTCCGTCCTCCAGCGTGGTGGCCAGGGCGTCCTCGGCGGCCGCGCCCTCGACGTCCTTGCCCGACTTGCGCAGTACGCCCGCCACAAGGCGCTGCCACTGCTCACGGGTCGCGTCGGAGAACTCGGCGGCCAGGGAAAGCCCGTCGTCGGGCAGGACCGTCATGCTCGGATGCTAGGCCAGGGGGACAAAGGAGCAGCAGAGGGCGCGGCTGTGACCTTGCCCTCTCCGGGTGAGCCTTGATGAGGCGACGGATTCCGTACTACGCGGCGGTGTGACGCCCTTCACCCGGGTGGCGTGGGCACGGGTGCCGGGTCCTGGGCGGGGGCCGGACGGGGTGCCGCCGGGTCCGGAGCCGCCCACATGCCCCGGACATGGCTCAGATGGCGGGTCATGACGGCGCGGACCGACTCCTCGTCGCGCGCGAGGAGGGCGTCGAGGAGCTCCAGGTGCTCCTCGGCCGACGCCTGGAGGCGGCCTTGTTCGGCCAGCGCGGTCAGGCCGTAGAGCCGGGCGCGGCGGCGCAGGTCGCGGACCACCTCGACGAGGTGCTCGTTGCCCGCGAGGGACAACAGCCCGAGGTGGAAGCGCACATCGGCCTCGACGTAGGCGATCAGGTCGCCGGCCACGGCCGCGGCGACGATCTCCTCGGCCACCGGACGCAGCGCCGCCAGCGCCACCGGGTCCGCCGTGCGGGCCAGCCGGGCCGTGGTGGGGATCTCGATCAGCGCGCGCACGTGCGTGTACTCGTCGAGCTGCTTCTCCGAGACGGCCGTGACCCGGAAGCCCTTGTTGGGGACCGTGTCGACCAGGCCCTCCTTGGCCAGGTCCAGCATCGCCTCGCGCACCGGCGTCGCGGAGACCCCGAAGCGCGCGGCGAGCGTGGGCGCCGAGTAGACCTCCCCGGTGCGCAGTTCACCGGCGACCAGCGCGGCCCGCAGGGCGTCGGCGACCCGCTCGCGGTAACTGCTCCTCCTGCCGCCGAGCGTGGGGAGGCTGGAGGGCGGCGCCGTCATGGGGTGGCTCCTCGGTTTCCGTACGACGTGGTGCCTGACATGGTTCCTCACAGCACGAAGCCGGCCGGGAACGGGTCCGTGGGATCCAGCAGGTACTGGGCCGTGCCCGTGATCCACGCGCGCCCGGTGAAGCTCGGCAGCACCGCCGGGAGCCCGGCCACCTCCGTGGTCCCGAGCAGCCGGCCGGTGAAGTGGGTGCCGATGAAGGACTCGTTGACGAACTCGGTGTGCAGGGGCAGTTCACCGCGGGCGTGCAGCTGCGCCATGCGCGCGCTGGTGCCCGTACCGCAGGGCGAGCGGTCGAACCAGCCGGGATGGATCGCCATCGCGTGACGTGAGTGACGGGCGGTGGCGTCCGGGGCGAGCAGGTGGACGTGGTGCAGGCCGTGGATCGACGGGTCCTCGGGGTGGACCGGCTCCTCCTCGGCGTTGACGGCCGCCATGAGCGCCAGTCCCGCCTTCAGGATGTCGTCCTTGCGGGACCGTTCGAAGGGCAGGCCGAACTCCGCGAGCGGCAGGACGGCGTAGAAGTTCCCGCCGTAGGCGAGGTCGTACGTCACCGTGCGCCCGTCGGCGAGCGTGGCCTTGCGGTCGAGGCCCACCGCGAACGACGGCACGTTGCGCAGGGTGACGTTCCTCGCCGCGCCGCCCTCGACGGCCACCTCGGCGACCACGAGGCCCGCGGGGGTGTCCAGGCGGATGGTGGTGACCGGCTCGGTGACCTCGACCATCCCGGTCTCCACGAGCACGGTCGCCACGCCGATCGTGCCGTGCCCGCACATCGGCAGATAGCCGGAGACCTCGATGAACAGGACGCCCCAGTCGCAGTCGGGGCGGGTGGGCGGCTGGAGGATCGCGCCGCTCATCGCGGCATGACCGCGCGGCTCGTTCATCAGCAACCGCTTGACGTCGTCGCGGTGTTCACGGAAGTACAGCCGCCGCTCGTTCATCGTCGCGCCGGGTACCGGGCCGATCCCGCCGGTGATCACGCGGGTGGGCATGCCCTCGGTGTGCGAGTCGACGGCGTGCAGGACGAGTGTGCTGCGCATGACGGTCCGTCTCCTTATCCGAGGCCCGCGGCGAGGGCCTTCTCCGTCGCCGCCCGCACCGCCGCCTCCTGTTCCGGCGCCAGCGGCACACGCGGGGGCCGGCACGGGCCGCCGTACCGACCGGCGATGTCCATCGACAACTTGATGGCCTGCACGAACTCCACCCGTGAGTCCCAGCGCAGCAGCGGATGCAACTGCCGGTACAGCGGCAGCGCGGTCACCAGGTCACCGGCCACCGCCGCCCGGTAGAACTCCACCGAGGACCTCGGCAGCGCGTTCGGGTACCCGGCCACCCAGCCCTTGGCGCCCGCGATCGCCAGCTCCAGCGCGACGTCGTCGGCGCCGATCAGCAGGTCCAGCTCCGGGGCGAGTTCGGCGATGCGGTACGCGCGCCGCACGTCGCCGGAGAACTCCTTGACGCCCTGCACGTGCCCCTCCCCGTGCAGCCGGGCGAGCAGTTCCGGCACGAGGTCGACCTTGGTGTCGATCGGGTTGTTGTACGCCACCACCGGCAGCCCCGCGCGGGCCACCTCGGCGTAGTGGGCGAGGACCGACCGCTCGTCGGCCCGGTAGGCGTTGGGCGGCAGCAGCATCACGGCGCCGCACCCCGCCTCGGCCGCCCGCTCGGCCCAGCGCCGGGCCTCCACGGCGCCGTAGGCGGCGACCCCGGGCATCACCCGCTCGCCCCCGACCGCGGCGACGGCGGTCTCCACGACCCTGACGCGTTCCTCGGGCGTGAGCACCTGGTACTCGCCGAGCGAGCCGTTCGGTACGACGCCGTCGCAGCCGTTCGCGACGAGCCAGGCGCAGTGCTCGGCGAAGGCGTCGTGGTCGACGGCCAGATCGGCGGTGAGCGGGAGCGCGGTGGCGACGAGGACGCCACGCCAGGGGCGGTGCCGGTCAGTCGTCATGAGGGTCCTTTCCGTCCGGGGTGTCGAAGGGTGGGGGCGCGGTTCCTGCCGGGGGATCCTGTCCGGCGAGCACGCCGAGGGGTACCGGCCGGGCGAACGGGGTGCGGGCGGGGGTCGGGGGACAGCCGGCGAGCGCGGCGACCGCCGTCGCGCACATCCGGCCCTGGCACCAGCCCATGCCGGCGCGGGTGAGCAGCTTCACGGTCCGCACGTCCCCGGCGCCGAGCTCGCCGGTGGCCGCCCGCACGGCGGACACCGGGACCTCCTCGCACCGGCAGACCAGGGTGTCGTCGCCGACCTGCTCGGCCCAGCGCGCGGGCGGCGCGTAGACCGCGTCGAGCGCGGCGGAGAACCGGCGCAGCGCGGCCCTGCTCCGCGCCGCCGCGCTCCACGTCCGGGCGTCGGGCGGCAGGCCGGTCAGGCGCGCGGCGGCCGAGCGCCCGGCGATGTGCCCCTCGGCGAGCGCGAGGTCCGCGCCGCCGACGCCGGTGGCCTCGCCCGCCGCCCACACGCCGGGCACGTCCGTGCGCTGCTCGTCGTCCACGTGCACGGCGACCCCGTCGAGGCGGCAGCCCAGGGTGGCGGCCAGATCGGTGTGCGGCAGCATGCCGTGGCCGACGGCGAGCGTGTCGCACGCGACGCGGCGCCGGGAGCCCGGCCGGACCCGGCCCCCGGCGTCCAGGGCGGCGACCGTCACGGCCTCCAGCCGCTGGTCGCCGTGCGCCTCGACCACCGTGTGGCGGGCCAGCACGGGGATCCGCCGGCGCAGCAGCCGGGCGGCGTACCCGGCCCCCTCGGCGAGCTTGGCCGGCCGGGCGGCGAGCGCCCGGGAGTGCCGTGCGAGGGCGCCCGGTCCGCTGTGCTCGACCAGTGCGGCGACCCGTGCGCCCGCCGCGGCCAGCCCGGTCGCGACGGGCAGCAGCAGCGGTCCGGTCCCGGCCACCACGGCGGTGCGGCCGGGCAGCACGAGCCCGGACTTGAGCATGGCCTGCGCGCCGCCCGCGGTGACCACGCCGGGCAGGGTCCAGCCGGGGAAGGGCAGCACCGTCTCGTAGCCGCCGGTGGCGAGGACGACCGCGTCGGCGTCGACCGCGACCCCCTCCTCCTGGAGCGGCCCGAGCAACGCGTGCACCGTCAGACCGTCCGCGTGCCGCTCCACGCACCAGACGTGATGGTCCGGCAGATGCACGACGGTGCCCGCGGCGAGCTGCCGGTCCAGGCCCTCGCGCAGCCGCCGCCAGGTGCGCCAGTGGTGGTGCAGCGCCTGCGGGCGGCGCGCGCCGAGTCCGGACGCGGGCTGCCGGTAGAACTGGCCGCCCGCGTCGGGGGCGGAGTCGACGAGGGTGACGCGCACGCCCGCGGCGGCCGCCGCGAGCGCCGCCGCGAGCCCTGCCGGGCCCGCGCCGATCACGGCGAGGCGGGGGTGTTCAGTCATCGTGCCCCGTCCCTTCCTGCGTGCGGATCGTGTCGCCCGGCCGCGCCGGAACGAGGCAGGCGCGCAGATTGGGGCGGCCGTTGACGGTCACCAGGCAGTCGAAGCAGACGCCGATCCCGCAGAACACCCCGCGCGGTCGTCCGGCACCCCGGGTGGTGCGCCAGGAGGTGACACCGGCCGCCCACAGCGCGGCGGCGAGCGTCTGCCCGGGCAGCGCCTCGATCTCACGCCCGTCGAAGGTGAGCGTGGCGGCGGGTCCGGGCCGGGCGTCGGCCAACTCCAGCGGATTCGAGGGCCGTTGCCCTCGCACCCCGTTCGGCGGGTGCTTCTCGAAGCGCGTCATGGGGCCTCCTCCTCGAACCGGTCCGGGCGGAAGGGCGCCAGGTCCAGCTCAGGGACCTGTCCGGTCAGCACCTGGGCGAGCAGGTGCCCGGTCCCGGTCGCCAGCCCGATGCCCGCGCCCTCGTGCCCGCAGGCGTGCAGCAGTCCCGGCACCCGCGGATCGGGCCCGACGGCGGGCAGGTGGTCGGGGAGGTAGGGGCGGAAACCGGCGTACGTCCGCATGGCCCGCGCCCGCCCGAGGAACGGGAACAGCCGGACCGCGCCGGCCGCCAGCTCCCGCACCACCGGCAGCGAGAAGGACCGGTCGAACCCGACCCGTTCGCGGCTGGCGCCGATCAGGACCGGCCCTGCCGCCGTGCCCTCGACGACCGGCGAGGTCTGCAGCGCCGCCGAGTCGCTGGCCACGTCGGCCACGTAGTCGGCGGCGTACACCTTGTGCCGTACCAGGCGCGGCAGCGGCTCGGTGACCAGGACGAACCCGCGGCGGGGGAGGACGGGCAGGTGGACCCCGGCCAGCGCGGCGACCTCGCCGCCCCAGGTCCCGGCGGCGTTCACGACGGCGGGCGCGTGGATGTCGCCCCGGTCGGTACGTACCCCGCGCACGGCGCCGCCGGGGCCGCGCAGTACGGCGGTCACGGTCCGGCCGGTCTCCAGCCGCGCGCGGGAGGCCCGTACGAGGTGCGCGGCGGCCAGGGCGGGCATGACCTGGGCGTCCTGCGGATAGTGCATGCCGCCCGGGAGGCCGGGCGCGAGGTGCGGCTCCAGCTCCTGGAGCTGCCGCTCGTCGACGGGCACGGCCTCGACACCGGCGGCGCGCTGGGCGGTCGCGAACCTCTCCAGGGCTTCGCGGCCCGCGGCCGAGGAGGCGACGACCACGCCGCCCTTGGCCTCGTACTCGATCGCCGTGCCGAACTCCTTCGCGAGCCCTGCCCACAACCGCGTGGAGAGCAGCGCGAGCGCGAGCTCGGGGCCTGGTTCCTTGTCGGAGACGAGGACGTTGCCCTCGCCTGCGCCGGTGGTGCCGCCGGCGACGGGGCCCCGGTCGACGAGCGTCACGGCGAGGCCTGCCCGTGCCGCGTGGAAGGCGCAGGCAGCGCCCACCATACCGGCCCCCACAACCACGACATCGCAGGTCAGCGACTTGGTCACGTCAGTAATATGTCACACACCACAGCGCCTCGGAATACCCCCGGGCCGGATTTTCCGGGTGGCTCGGGGGTGTTCCGACCGGGGGGAGGGGATCGACCGGAGGCCGAGGGGCTCGGCGGGGGCCGAGTCGCTCAGCCGGCCGACTCGGCGGCGTGCGGGCTGATCACCCCGAAGGTGACCAGCGCGATGATCACCAGGCCGAGGGCGATGCGGTAGTGCACGAACGGCATGAAGCTGCGGGTCTCGATGAACTTCATGAACCAGGCGATCACCGCGTATCCCACGCCGAACGCGACGAGGGTGGCCAGCGCCGTCGGTCCCCAGCTGACGTGGCCGCCCTCGGTGGCGTCCCGGAGCTCGAACAGCCCGGAGGCGAGGACGGCCGGGATCGCGAGCAGGAAGCAGTAGCGGGCGGCCGCCGCGCGGGTGTAGCCCATGAACAGGCCGCCGCTGGTGGTGGCGCCGGAGCGGGAGACGCCCGGGATGAGGGCCAGCGCCTGGCACAGGCCGTAGATCAGGCCGTCCCTGACGGTGAGGTCGTGCAGGGTCTTGCCGGAGGCGCGGGGGGTGGCGGGGGCGGCGGAGGTCGTCGTGGTGCTCAGGGCGGCGGGCGCGCCGGGTGTGCCCGAGCGGGTGAGGAGGGCGTCGTGGGCCTCGTGGGCGCCGGGAGCGCCGGCCTCGCCGGCGCCGGCGAGGCTCTCCCGTTCGGCGCGGGCGGCGAGGCGGTCGGCGACGCCCAGCACCACGCCCATGACGATGAGCATGGTCGCGGTCAGCCGGAGATCGCGGAACGGCCCCTCGATCTGGTCCTTGAACGTGACACCCAGGACGCCGATCGGGATAGAGCCGATGATCAGCATCCAGCCGAGCCGGGCGTCCTGGTCCTGGCGGAGCGTGCGGTCCGTCAGGGAGCGGCACCACGCGGTGACGATGCGGGCGATGTCCGACCGGAAATAGATCAGTACCGCGGTCTCGGTGCCGATCTGCGTGATCGCGGTGAACGCGGCGCCGGGGTCCTGCCAGCCGGAGAAGGCGGCCACCAGACGCAGGTGCGCGCTCGACGAGATCGGCAGGAATTCGGTCAGTCCCTGGACGAGACCGAGGATGATGGATTCGAACCAGCTCATGGAAGCGCAAGGGTATCCAAGGACCCCGGGCGGCCGACGCGCGATCGGTGTCGGTTTCATCCCATTTAAGGTGTTCTGTGTGGCGCGATGGCTCCGGTCCTTCCGAAAATCACCGACATCCGGCTCCGTCGGCCGCACACGCGCGCCCGAACCGGGGCCCGGCGTGTCGTCGCGGCTGATGACGCTGCGCTCCACCGTGGCCGGGGTCGGGACGACGCTCGACGAGGAGACCACCTGCACCGAGCTCACCAGGGTGGCGGCCGAGCACGGAGGGTGCACGGCGGCCGTCGTGCGGCGCCACCTGGAGGAGGCCGATCCGTCGTACGAGGCGGTGCACGGCGACCGCACCCTGCTGCCCGACCTGGGCTGGCCCGCGGCGATGGCGCGCCGGACGGACAGCCGGAGCGGCTACGAGAGGGACGGCCCCGCGCTGTGCGTGCCGCTCGTCAGCGGCGACGACCGCTACGGCGTCCTGGTGTGCGTCCGGGGCGCGGGACCGTTCACCCCGCCGGAGGCGGACGTGCTGGCACTGCTCGCCGAGCGCGCCGCCTCGCACATCCGGCACGCCCGGGAGCACGACCGGATGAGCCGGATCGTCGGCGACCTCCAGCGGGCGCTGCTCGCCGAGCCCGGCCGGCCGCACCCGAACCTGGACGTCGCCATCCGCTACCTGCCGGTGGGCCAGCGTGCCCTGGTCGGCGGCGACTGGTGCGAGACCGTCCGCCTGCACTTCGGGCGCACCCTGCTCGTCGTCGGGGACGTGATGGGCCACGGCCTGGAGGCGGCCGTCGACATGACCGCCTACCGCTCGGCCCTGCGCTACATCGCCTCCGCCGACCTGCCGCCGCACCGCGTGCTGCGCCAGCTCGACGACATCGCCTCCAACGAGTCCGAGCGGCGGCCCGCCACCTGCCTGATCGCCCGCGTCGACCCCGTGCGCGGCCAGATCACCCTGGCCAGCGCGGGTCATCTGCCGCCCGCCGTGATCGACGGCAGGGGTGACACCTCGCTCCTGCCGGTGCCCGTCGGACCACCGCTGGGCACCGGCCTCGGCGGCTACGAGCCGGCGACGTACCGGCTGGACGGCGCGGAGACGCTGCTGCTGTTCACCGACGGGCTCGTCGAGCATCGCGGGGAGGACATCGACGAGTCCCTGAACCGGCTGGCCCGGCTGCGCTTCGACGCGGCGGAAGGGGTGGAGACGATCCTGGACACCGTCCTCGCCAACCTCGACGCCGGACACGCGGAGGACGACGTGGCCATCCTGGCGTCCCGGCTGCGGCACCGGCCGCAGCCCGACGAGGAGGGCATGGCCTTCGCCACCTGAGCCCACCGCGCCCGCCGGCTTTCTTACGGAACCGGGACGTCGAGCGGTCTCGCTCCCGTTGCCGCGGGCGGGATGCGAGGCTGGCCGGCATGGAACAGCAGTCGTACGGGGCCCGGGTCCTGGTCGTCGACGACGACCCGACCGTCGCCGAGGTGGTCTCCGGGTACCTCGTCCGGGCCGGGTACGTCGTGGACCGCGCCGGTGACGGCCCCGACGCGCTGGCCCGGGCCGCCGCGCACTGGCCCGACCTGGTCGTGCTGGACCTGATGCTGCCCGGCATGGACGGGCTGGAGGTGTGCCGGCGGATGCGGACGCGCGGCCCGGTGCCGGTGATCATGCTCACCGCGCGGGGGGACGAGGACGACCGGATCCTCGGTCTGGAGGTGGGCGCCGACGACTACGTCACCAAGCCCTTCAGCCCCCGCGAACTGGTCCTGCGGGTGGAGTCCGTGCTGCGCCGGAGCAGGCCCGCCCCGCACCAGTCCACCGACGCGCTGGGCGCCGCCGGCCTCACGGTCGATCCGGCCGCCCGGCGTGCCGCCAAGCACGGCGACGAACTCGCCCTGACCATCCGGGAGTTCGATCTGCTCACGTTCTTCCTGCGCAACCCCGGGCGGGCGTTCAGCAGGGAGGAGCTGATGCGGGAGGTGTGGGGGTGGGACTTCGGCGACCTGTCGACGGTGACCGTCCATGTGCGGCGGCTGCGCGGCAAGGTGGAGGACGACCCGGCGAGGCCCCGGTTCATCCAGACGGTGTGGGGCGTCGGCTACCGCTTCGACGAGGGAGAGGGGTGAGCCGTGCGGGACACCCTGCTCATCGCCCTGTTCGCCTTCCTCGGCGCCGGCGCGGCCGGACTGCTCGGGGCCGGCGTACTGCTGCTGATCCGGCGGCGCACGCTCACCGAGCACATCACGGTGGTCGCCGCCGTCGCCGTGGGCGCGATGTTCGCGGGCACGCTCGCGGTCGCCCAGGCGATGTTCCTGTCGGCGCACGACCTGACCGTGGTGACCACGGTGGTCGCGATGGCCGCCGTGGTCTCGCTGGCCACCGCCCTGCTGCTGGGCCGCTGGGTCGCCGCGCGCAGCCGCGCCCTCACCCTCGCGGCCCGTTCCTTCGGTGACGGCGGCGACTTCACCAGCCCCGACGGCCCCGCCGCCTACGAACTCGCCGCACTGAGCCGTGAGCTGGAGGCGACCAGCCGCAAGCTCGCCGAGTCCCGGGACCGGGAGCGCGCCCTGGAGAGCTCCCGGCGCGAGCTGGTCGCCTGGATCTCGCACGACCTGCGCACCCCGCTCGCCGGACTGCGCGCGATGTCCGAGGCGCTGGAGGACGGCGTGGCCGCCGATCCCGACCGCTACCTCCGCCAGATCCGCGCCGAGGCCGAGCGCCTCAACGACATGGTCGGCGACCTCTTCGAGCTCTCCCGCATCCACGCGGGCACGCTCGCCCTGAGCCCGAGCCGGATCTCGGCGTACGACCTGGTCGGCGACGCCCTCGCGGGCGCGGATCCGCTCGCCCGGGAGCACGGCGTACGGCTGGTCGGCGACCGGGTGGAGGCCGTGCCCATCGAGGTGGACGGCAAGGAGATGAGCCGGGTGCTCGGCAACCTGCTCGTGAACGCGATCCGGCGGACACCCTCCGACGGCACGGTGGCGGTGGCCGCCGAGCGCTCGCCCGACGGGGTCGTCCTGTCCGTGACGGACGGCTGCGGGGGGATCGCGGAGGAGGACCTGCCGCGCGTCTTCGACACCGGCTGGCGTGGCACCGACGCCCGCACGCCGCCGGCCGGTGCCGGGCTGGGGCTGGCCATCGTGCGGGGCATCGTGGAGGCCCACCAGGGCCGGGCCGCCGTACGCAACGTCTCCGGCGGCTGCCGCTTCGAGGTGACCCTCCCGACGGCGGACGCCTGAACCACGCGCTCCCCGCCGCGGCCGTCCGTCACGGACGGGACGACCCCGTCGGCAGGCGCACCGTGAATACCGTGCTCCCGGGTTCAGTGGCCAGTTCGATGGTGCCGCCGTGCGCCCGGACCAGTGAGCCGGCCACCGACAGACCGAGCCCGCTGCCGCCCCGGTCGCGGCTGCGGGCCTTGTCGACCCGGTAGAAACGGTCGAAGACGCGCTCCCGGTCGGCGGCCGGTATCCCGGGCCCCGTGTCGTGGACCCGTACCAGCGCGGCCCCGGCCGTGACCGAGACCGCCACGGACACCTCCGTGCCGGGCGGGGTGTGCACGGCCGCGTTGGTGAGCAGGTTGTCCAGCACCTGCCGGATGCGCTGGGCGTCGAGGCGCAGCACCACCGGCGCCTCCCCGGTGCCCACCGTCAGCGGATGGCCGCGGTGCGCCGCCCGGAAGGCGTCGGCGGCCTGCTCGACCAGCTCCGCCAGGTCCGCCTTCGCGAGCCGCAGCGGAGCCTCCACCTCGGCGGCGTCGAGCCGGGCGAGCAGCAGCAGGTCGTCCAGGAGGAAGCCCATCCGGGCGGCCTCGGCGCGCAGGCGCGCCAGGTGCCGCTCCCGTTCCCCGGGCTCGTTGGCGGCCGCGTACTGGAAGAGGTCCGCGTAGCCGCGCACCGACATCAGCGGGGTGCGCAGCTCGTGCGAGGCGTCCGCGACGAACCGGCGCAGCCGCTGCTCGGCCTCGGCGCGCACGGCGAGGGAGTCGTCGATGTGCTCCAGCATCGTGTTGAACGCCGTCCGCAGCTCCTCCACCTCAGGCCCGCCGCCCCGGCGGTCGGCCCGCAGCGGCAGCCGGGCCGCCGACTCGGTGAGGTCGTGGGAGGCGATGCCGTGCGCGGTGTGCGCCATGTCGCTGAGCGGTTGCAGCCCGCGCCGCAGCATCTTCCGGCCGAACACCACGAGTGCCAGCAGGGCCAGCCCGAACGTGACCGCCTGGATCGTGACCAACTGGCGGACGGTGTCCTCGATGTCGTCCATGGGTGCGGCGCTCACCAGGACGACGCCGGGTTCGACCTCGCAGGCGCGCAGCCGGTAGGTGCCCGCGTCCTTCAGGTGCTCGGTGCGCAGGAGTTCCGTGTGCGAGGCGACCTGGGCACGGGCCAGGGAGGTGAAGTCGCCGACGTCCGCGGGCAGATCGGCCGCCGCCTCGGGCTTGCGCAGTTCGGCGACGCCGTCCGACACGTCGTACACGGCGTAGTACCAGCGGTAGTACTTCTTGCCCTGGAGCGTGCCGTGGTCCGCGATGCCCTTGGACTGGGCGATCTGGCCGATCTGCAACTGCTCGTCCAGCTGCGCCGACAGGTAGTCCCGCATATACGTCGTCAGCGCCGTGCCCACCACGGCGAACACGACGAGCGACAGCGCGCCCAGCCCCAGCGCCAGCCGGGTGCCCAGCCGCAGACTGCCGTAGCCGTGACGCAGTCGGCGCACCACCCGCCGCACCCGGGTCACTCGGCGGCCTGCCGGATCACGTAACCGAAGCCGCGCACGGTGTGGATCAGCTCCCCGCCGCCGTCCCCGCCGTGGTGGGGCTCGTCGAGCTTGCGGCGCAGCCGGCTGACGACCAGCTCCACCACGTTGGAGCGGCCGCCGAAGCCGTACTCCCACACGTGGTCGAGGATCTGCGCCTTGGTGAGCACCGTCGGCGACTTGCGCAGGAGGTAGCGCAGCACCTCGTACTCGGTCGGGGTCAGCGTCAGCAGCCGCTCGCCGCGCCGCACCTCACGGGTGTCCTCGTCCATGGTCAGGTCCCCCACCCGCAGCACCGACCGCTGGAACCCGGGCCCCGCGGCGCGCCGCAGCACCGTCCGCAGCCGGGCCATCAGCTCCTCGACCGCGAACGGTTTCACCAGGTAGTCGTCCCCGCCCCGGGTCAGCCCCGCCACCCGGTCGGACACCGCGTCCCGCGCGGTCAGGAAGACCACCGGCACCATCGTCCCCGAGGCGCGCAGCCGGTCGAGGACGCCGAAGCCGTCCACGTCCGGGAGCATCAGATCCAGCACGACGATGTCCGGACGGAACTCGGCGGCACGGCGCAGCGCCTCGTCGCCGGAGTGCGCGGTGACCGCGTCCCAGCCCTCGTAGCGGGCGACCGTCGCGACGAGGTCGGCGATGGGCGGGTCGTCGTCCACGACCAGCAGTCGTACTTTTTCCACCCGTTCATAGTGCGGGAACGTCCGCCCCTCGCCGGGGCCGGTCGCCCCGCGGACGCACATCGATATCCACTTGAAAGTCGTACGACAGGAGATCGACAGCTGCGGCCGGTCAAGCTCGGTGTCCCAGGGCCCCGACCGAGGAGTTGCCGTCCGTGACGACCGTCCAGTCGCCCGCCGCGCCCGCCGCGGCGATACGTCCCAGGGTGGTGGCCCGCACCGGCCTGTACGCCGTGCTCGCCGCGAACGTGGCCGTGGTCACCTACTTCTTCGTGCAGGCGGGGTTCGCCTCCAACGCGCTGATCGTCGTCGGCCGCCTCACCGGGCTGTACGCCGCCCTGCTCATGGCCTTCCAGCTGCTGCTCGTGGCCCGGCTGCCCTGGCTCGACCGCCGGATCGGCATGGACCGGCTCACGCTGTGGCACCGCCGGCTCGGGTTCTCGCTGCTGTGGACGCTGCTCGCGCACGCGGTGTTCATCACCTTCGGCTACGCCGACTCCTCCGGCATGGACCCGGTCGACCAGCTCGTCGACCTCGCCGAGACCGTCGAGGGCGTGCTGCGGGCGGTGGTCGCGCTGGCGCTGATCATCGTGGTCGGCGCGGTCTCGGGACGCTTCGCCCGGCGCCGGCTCGCCTACGAGACGTGGCACTTCCTCCACCTCTACACCTATCTCGCCGTCGTGCTGGCCTTCTCCCACCAGATCGCGGTCGGCACGACCTTCGTCGCCTCGCCCGGGGCCACCGCCTACTGGTGGGCGCTGTGGAGCGTCGCGCTCGGATCGGTGTGCGTCGGCCGCCTGGCGCTGCCGCTGTGGCGGAACTGGCGCCACCGGCTGCGCGTCACGGCCGTCGTCCCCGAGAACGACGACGTCGTCTCCGTCCACATCACCGGACGCGACCTCGACCGGCTGCCCGCCCGCGCCGGCCAGTTCTTCCTGTGGCGCTTCCTGACCCGTGGGCGCTGGTGGCAGGCCAACCCCTGGTCGCTGTCGGCCGCGCCGGACGGCCGTTCGCTGCGTCTGACCGCCAAGGCCGTCGGCGAGGGCAGCGCCGGGCTGCGCCACCTGAAGGCGGGCACCCGCGTCTTCGCCGAGGGCCCCTACGGCGCCTTCACCACCCTGCACCGAACCCGTCCGGACGTCCTGCTGATCGCCGGCGGCGTCGGCATCACCCCGATGCGGGCCCTGCTGGAGGAACTGCACGGGCACGCCGTCCTCGTCTACCGGGTGGCCACCGACCGGGACGCGGTGCTCTACGACGAGCTGCGCGAACTCGCTCTCGCCAAGGGCGCCGAGCTGTACCTGGTCACCGGACCCGCCCGGCCGGATCGCCTCTCGCGCGACGAGCTGGCCCGGTTGGTGCCCGACATCGCCGAGCGCGACGTCTATCTGTGCGGGCCGCCCGGAATGACCCGGGGGGTGCTGCGCAGCCTGCGCGAGCTCGGTGTGCCCAAGGCGCAGATCCACCACGAGCGCTTCAGCCTGGCCGGCTGACGGTCCCGACGGGCCGAGGGAACCGAGCGAAGAGAAGAGAAGAGAAGGGGAGAAGAGGAGAAACGTGAAACGAGCACTGCCTGTTCTGGTCCTGACGGTGGCGGGCCTGATCCCGGTCTGGCGCTACGCGCCCTCCACCGACGCGCCGATCGCCGAGGCGTCCCGGCCGGCCGCACCGCCGACCCCCACGTCCACCTCGTCCTCCGGCGCCCGGGTCGTCGCGGGCTCCACGGTGCACACCGAGAAGGGCCCGGTGCAGGTGGAGGTGACCTTCGCGGGGGACGAGATCACGGCCGTGCGGATGCTGCGGCAGCCGGACCACCCGCAGACGACGGCCGCCGTACCGACGCTGATCGAGGAGACGCTCCAGGCGCAGAGCGCGGAGATCGACTCGGTGTCGGGCGCGACGATCACCAGCGAGGGCTACCGGGAGTCGTTGCAGGCCGCCCTCGACGCGCGGGGCGCCTGACGTGCGTCGCGTCGAGCACGTCATGGGCTTTCCCGTCTCGCTGCGGGTCGACGACGAGCACGTTCCGCAGGGGCTCGCGGACGCCGTCTACGCCTGGCTGCGCGAAGTGGACGACCGGTTCAGCCCGTTCAAGCCCCACAGCGAGGTGTCCCGGCTGGACCGGGGCGAGATCGGACGCGACGACGTCAGCGAGGACCTCGCCGAGGTCCTCGACGTCTGCGAGCGGTACCGGATCGCGACCGGCGGTGCCTTCGACGCCCGGCTGCCCGGCCGTGGCCTCGATCCCTGCGCGGTCGTCAAGGGATGGTCGGTGCAGCGGGCGGCCGAGATGCTGACGGCCGCCGGGGTGCGGCGGTTCTGTCTCAACGCCGGGGGAGACGTGGTCGTCGCGGGCGGTCCGTGGCGGGTGGGGGTACGGCACCCCGAACGCGCCGACCGGCTGTGCACGGTGCTGGAGCTGACCGAGGGCGCGGTCGCGACGTCCGCCCCCTACGAGCGCGGCGAGCACATCCTCGACGGCCGCACCGGGCGCCCGGCGACCGGACTGCTCAGCGTCACGGTCGTCGCGCCGACCCTCACGGAGGCGGACGCCATGGCCACGGCGGCGTACGCGATGGGTCCCGAGGGCGTGCTGTGGGCGGCCGGCCGGGAGGGGTGCGAGGTGTACGCCGTGGACCGGGGGCGCCGGGTGCGGCGCACGGCGGGGCTGCCGGTCGTCTGAGCAGCCGGTCGCCCGGCCATGTTCCGGCAACACTGCGGGTCTAGACTCTCCCGGCAATGGCCCGCCACCAGGCGAGAGCGGGCGGCGACTGCCACACCCGAAGGGCGTTCGGCGTTTTGATACGGATAGATTCAGTCACCAAGCGGTATCCCGACGGCACGGTGGCGGTCGACCGGCTGTCACTGGAGATACCCGACCGTTCGATCACGGTCCTGGTCGGGCCCTCGGGGTGCGGCAAGACGACGACCCTGCGGATGATCAACCGGATGGTCGAGCCCAGCGAGGGCAGGATCCTCCTCGACGGCACCGACATCATGCAGCAGCCGGTCAACACACTGCGCCGGTCCATGGGTTACGTCATCCAGAACGCGGGCCTCTTCCAGCACCGCACGATCGTCGACAACATCGCCACCGTGCCCCGCATGCTCGGCTGGGGCAAGGACAAGGCCCGTGCCCGCGCCCGCGAGCTGATGGAGCGCGTCGGCCTCGACGCCGCCCTCGCGCGGCGCTACCCCTACCAGCTCTCCGGCGGCCAGCAGCAGCGCGTCGGCGTGGCCCGGGCGCTCGCCGCCGACCCGCCGGTGCTGCTGATGGACGAGCCGTTCTCCGCCGTCGACCCGATCGTGCGCAAGGGCCTCCAGGACGAACTGCTGCGCATCCAGGCCGAGCTGGGCAAGACCATCGTCTTCGTCACGCACGACATCGACGAGGCCGTCAAGCTCGGCACGATGGTCGCCGTGATGCGCACCGGCGGCCGGCTCGCCCAGTTCGCCCCGCCCGCCGAGCTGCTGTCCAGCCCCGCCGACGAGTTCGTCGAGGACTTCCTCGGCGCCGACCGGGGCATCCGGCGGCTGTCCTTCTTCCCGTCGGCCGGACTGGAGCTGCTCACCACGCCGATCGTCGCCGTCGACGCCACCGCCGAGCAGATCGCCGCCCGCGGCTCGGCCGACGTCCCCTATCTCCTCGTCACCGGCCTGGACGGCAGGCCGCTCGGCTGGAGCGCGCCGGGCGACCTGACCGCCGGGCGGATCGAGCGCGACGGACTGCTGCCGTTCGGGCGGCCGTTCGTCGCCGAACGGGACTCGCTGCGGGCCGCGCTCGACTGCGCCGTCCTGTCGCCCACCGGCTGGGCCGTCGCCGTGGACGGCGAGGGCCGGGTGGCCGGGGTCGTCGCGCAGCAGACCATCGCCGAGGCGATCCGTGGCGCGCACGCCGCGGCACCGGCCGCCGACACCCCGGCCGGCGGCGCGAAGGCCGTCCGATGAACGGCCTCTTCGACATGCCGAGCGACCTCCAGAGCACCTACTGGGGCCTGGTCGGACTGCACCTGCGCGAGGCACTGGTCCCCGTGCTCGTCGGACTGCTCGTGGCGCTGCCCATCGCCCAGCTGTGCGTGCGGCTGCGCTGGCTGTACCCGCCGGTGCTGTGGGTGACGACCGTGCTGTACGCGATCCCCTCGCTCGCCTTCTTCGTCGTCCTCATCGACTACACCGGCCTCAGCGAGACCACCGTCATGATCCCGCTCGCCGTCTACAGCCTGGTGGTGTTCGTCCCGGCGATCGTGGACGGCGTCCGCTCGGTGCCCCGCGAGACCCTGGACGCCGCCACCGCCATGGGCTTCGGACCCGTACGCCGCTATCTGCAGGTGCAGTTGCCGATCGCCGCGCCCGCGATCATCGCCGGGCTGCGGGTGGCGTCGGTGTCGAGCATCTCCCTGGTCAGCGTCGGGATGCTGATCGGCAACCAGGGGGCCCTCGGCAACCTGCTCAACAGCGGCATGATCTACAACCAGCCGCGCCTGGTGTGGCTGTCCGTGATCGGCACGGCCGTCCTCGCCATCCTGGTGGACGCCGTACTCATCGGCCTGCGCATCCTCGTCACGCCGTGGATGCCGCGCGACACCCGCAGGTCCCCGCGTACGAACACCCTGAAGGACGCCGCCCGGTGAACGTACTGAACTTCATCAACGCCTTCTTCAGCGACAGTGCCCACTGGCGGGGCTACGACGGCATCCCCACGCGTCTGCTGGAACACCTCCAGTACACACTGATGGCGCTCGGCATCGCCGCCGCCGTCGGGCTGCCCGTCGGCCTGCTGACCGGGCACACCGGACGCGGCGGCAACACGCTCGCCCTGATCGCCACCGCGGGCCGCGCGCTGCCCAGCTTCGGCCTGATGGTGCTGATGTTCGTGCTGCTCGGACTCGGACTGGCCCCGGTGATGATCCCGCTCGTGGTGCTGGCGATCCCGCCGATCCTCGTCACCACCTACGAGGCGATGCGCTCGGTCGACCCCGCCCCCGTGGACGCCGCGCGGGGCATGGGCATGGGCGAGGCCGAGGTCCTGTTCCGCGTCGAGGTCCCGGTCGCGCTGCCACTGATCCTCAGCGGTCTGCGCTCGGCCGCCATCCAGATCGTCTCGACGGCCACCATCGCCGCGTACGTCAGCTTCGGCGGCCTCGGCCGCTACATCGTCGACGGGCTCTACCAGCGGAACTACGAGAAGGTCGTCGGCGGCGCCACGCTGGTGGCCCTGCTCGCGCTGGCCACGCTCGGCGTGTTCTGGGCGGCCGGACGCCTCACGGTGTCGCGCGGGGTACGCCGCGGCGGCTGACCCGCGTCAGCCCTCGGTGCGGGCCAGCGCCAGCTCCAGTACGACGAGCAGCGCGTCCCGCACCGAGCCGCGCTCCCGGGCGTCGAACACGATCACCGGGACGTGCTTGGCGACGTCCAGCGCCCAGCGGACCTCGTCCAGCGCGTGCTCGACCGTGCCGTCGAAGGCGTTGATCGCCACCGCGAACGGGATCTGCCGGTGCTCGAAGTAGTCCACGGCCGCGTAGCAGTCGTCCAGCCGGCGGGTGTCGACGATGACCAGCGCGCCGATCGCGCCCTCGACGATGTCGTCCCACATGAAGCCGAAACGGTCCTGTCCCGGCGTACCGAAGAGATACAGCTTCAGCGTCGGGTCGATGGTGATGCAGCCGAAGTCCATCGCGACCGTGGTCGTCGTCTTGCGCGGGGTGTGCGACAGGTCGTCGACCCCGGCCGCGACCTCGGTGATGGCGGCCTCGGTGGTGAGCGGCTCGATCTCGGAGATGGCCCCGACGGCGGTGGTCTTGCCCACGCCGAAGCCGCCCGCGATCACCAGCTTCACCGGCAGCGGCGGCCGTACGGCACTCTGCGCGGCCGCGCCGACGGCGAGTGGTTCAGTCGGTGTCACGGAGTACCCCCCGGGAGTCGGGGATGGCGCGGAGGCCATCGATAACCCTGCGCAGGACGGACGCGTCATGGGTGACGGCGGCGTTCGGCACGTACACCGCCAGATGCCCGGCGGTGCGCAGGTCCTCGGCGAGGACCCGGACGACGTTGAGGTGCAGCCGCAGCAACGCGGCGATCTCCGCGATGGACTGGGGCTGCTTGCAGGCGGCGACGATGTCGTGCCGCTCGAAGGAGAGCAGGTCGAGGGCGTCGAGCCCCTCGGCGGTGGCCACCACCTGGGTCTCGACCGGGATGGTCCGGGCGGACGCGGCCTCACCCGCGCCCGCCACCCGGCCGGCGGTGACGAGGAACGGCCGTACGGCGGGGACGGGGCCTGCCGGGTCCGGGCCCGGGGGCGTCGGGTCGTCCGCCATGGGGGTGTCTTCCTCCTCGACCGGGCGGGGACCGGTCAGCCCGTCGAGCCGGCGCCGACGCTGTTCTTCAGTTCGAGCACGAGCTGCGGGCTGAGCGCGGCACCCGCCCGGTTGGCGAACAGCGTCATCTCGTAGGCGATGTTGCCCAGCTTGGCCTCCTTGTCGGCGACCACGCCGAGCACGGCCCCGCTGCCGATCGCGGAGACCAGGACGTGACCGCCCTCCAGGTCGATGATGACCTTGTTGAGGGCGCCCAGGCCGTAGTTGCCGGAGGCCCCTGCGGCCAGGCTGGTGAGACCGGAGACGATCGCCGCGAGCCGCTCGGAGTGGGCGCGCTCGCGCAGTTGGGCCACGGCGATCAGCAGCCCGTCGGAGGAGACCGCGATGGCGTCCACGACGCCCGCGGTCTCGGTCGCGAAACGGTTCAGCAGCCAGGTGAAGTCGGCCGCTGCGGCCCGCAGTTCGTCCGGCGTGGCGCCTCCCGTCGGAGTACCACCTGTCGACGTGCTCACTGCTCCGCTCCTTCCGGGAGGTGCCTGGGTTCTTGCGACTCGCTGTCGTGGGTGCCGTCGGCCGTGTCCGCGTCGCGCCGGGCGTCGCGGCGGGCGCGTTCCACGGCCGCCTCGAACTCCTCCAGGGCGTCGCGGACGGCCTCGGCGTCGGCGGGCGCGGCGGCCTGGGGTGAGGCCAAGCGGTCGGCCTCGGCGGCGGTGGTCCGCAGCGTCGCGCCACGGACGCGGCGGCGCAGCGGCCGTGCACCGCCCGCGGGGGCCTCGGTGCGGGCCCGCGGGATGAGCGGGGAGGCGTCGTCGTCCGCGGGGTCGCGCCGGGGGACCCGGCGGGGGAGCGGGACGGAGTCGTCGGCGGCGGCGGGGCGCGGCCCGGATGCGGACGCCGGGGCGGCCGGTACCGCCGCCTCGCCGTCCGTGCCGGCACCGGTCGCGGCGCCCGTGCCGTCCGTCTTACCCGTGCCGCCTGTCTCGGTGCCGTACTCCGTCGTCCCGCCGGCGGCCACCGCGCTCATCGTCAGGAGCAGCGTCGACGGGATGCCGATCTCGGCCGTCACACCGCCGCCGGGCGTGCGCGAGAGGGTCACACCGATCTCCCAGCGGCGGGCCAGGTTGCCCACCACGAACAGGCCCAGCACCTTGGTCGGGACCAGGTCGAGGCGTTCGCGGCGGATCAGACGGCCGTTCTCCTCGTCCAGCCGCTCGGCGCTCATCCCGAGGCCGTGGTCGGCGACGGTGATCGTCGCCCCCGCGTCGACGGTACGGACGGTCACCTCCACGGGACTGCCTGCGGGCGAGAACGACACGGCGTTCTCCAGGAGTTCGGCCACCATCAGCGTCAGGTCGCCGATGATGTCCGGCTCGACCATGACCTCGGTGCCGGCGTGCAGCTCGACCCGCTGGTAGCCCTCGATCTGGCCGAGCGCGGCCCGTACGACGTTGGTGAGCGCGGTCGGGCCGCCGTCCAGGACGGTCTCGCGGATGCCGGCGAGCAGCATCAGGCTGTCGGCGTTGCGGCGCAGCCGGACCGCGATGTGGTCGATGCGGTAGAGGCGTTCGAGCAGCGCGGGGTCGGTCTCGCCGCGCTCGACGGCGTCGATGAGGGCGAGCTGCCGGGTGGTGAGGTTGCTGACCCGGCGGCCGACGTTGCCGAACATCTCGGCGACGTTGCGGCGGCTGAGGACCTGCCGCTCCAGCAGGGCGGCCGCGGTCGTCTGCACCTGGTTGAAGGCGTCGGCGAGGTCGCCGATCTCGTCCTGCGCGGTGACCGGGATCTCGCGCAGCCGCGGCGGGGCGTCGTCCTCGGTGTCGTCGTCGGCCACGCGCGCGAGTTCGCGGCCGGCCACGTCGGCGACCTGCCGGGCGGCTCCGGTGAGCGCCTGGACCGGCCGGACCACGGAGCGGCGCACGGCCACCGAGAGCGCACCCCACAGCAGGAACCCGAACAGGGCGAGGCCCAGCAGCCAGGCGGCGTTCCACCAGGCGTCGGCCGAGGCCTCGTCGGCCCGGTCGGCGATCTGGTCGATCAGCGAGCCGGTGACCGCCAGCCGGGTGTCGGACTGCTGGCCGTAGGTCGGGTAGTTGGACAGGGCGAGCGTGAACTTCGCGCGGGTCACGCTCGGTGTCGCGGCCTGGAGCGCGCTCGGGTCGATCTGGAGCTCGGCGTACTGCCGCAGGATGATCGCCTGGGCCGGGTTGTGCTCGATGCCGCGCAGCTCGGCGGCCTGCCCCTCGGTGGCGAACCGGGCGAAGCGCTCGGCCTGGTGCTCGTACAGCTCGTAGGCGCCGACGGCTCCGATGAACTCGATCAGCGCGTTGGAGTCACCGGTCGTCGCCGAGAAGACGCTGGTCTCGAAGGAGCTGTGCGCGGCGTCGGCGCGCAGCAGGGAGTCCAGCAGATTGCCCGTGAAGGTGGCGGCGAGGGCGGGGTTGTGATCCAGGCCGAGGCCGTCGATCAGGCCCTTGGCGGCGTTGTGGTAGGCCGGGTCGATGTTGTCGGCGGGCAGGTAGCTTTGCTCGACGGTCTCGCGCAGGCCGTCGAGGCCGTCGATCTCTCGCAGCGCCTGCCACTCGGTGCGCGGCAGCCGGTCGCCGAACGTGCGGCGCACCTTCTCGACCTGGGCGTCGGTCTCCTGCTGGGCCGTGCGGTAGTCGGTCAGCGAGGGCTTGGCGTCGCTGCCGCGGGCCTCGTGGCGCACGGACAGCAGGACGGCCTGCTGGTGCTCGGTGTTCACCCGGTCGACGAGTTCGGCGACCTGCGCGCTGTCCCGGACCAGGGTGGCCGCCTCCGCCGCGCTGCGGGCCAGCATCACCTGGTGGGAGATGAGGTAGCTGAGCAGCACGGCGACTCCGGCCAGCGGCACGCCGACCAGGACGTTGAGTTTCTGGCGGAAGGGCAGGCGGTCGGCGAGGCCGCGCAGGCCGCCTCGGGACCGCGGCGGTGCCGGCAGCGGGAGATCCCCCTGTCCCGGCGCGGCCGAGAGCCCGGGGGAGGGCGCGCCCACCTCGTTCGTGGACACCGAGCCTCCTTCGTGGGGTGTCGCACCGCGCGGAGAAGCTACGCGCGTGTCCTTCGCGTGTCGAATTCCGATCGGCTTTCGTCCGGTGTACGACGACACCGATGCGGTTTGTGGCACCGCTGTGACCGGAGGGCAACTGCGGTGAGACTATCGCCTCTTGGGACGGCGGATCGCGCCACTCCACGTCAAGAATCCGTTACAACCTGCTCCTCAGAAGCGGGAAGTCGTCCGCATCTCCTTCACAATGCGACCATGAATGGTCACTCATCGAAGCCAATTGGTGACCTGAATTCGCTTGACTGGGTGAGAACCGGCTGGATTGGATCAGTAGGTGCGGTGTGCGTGCCACGTCCGCGGTGGGCCCGAAGTGCCCGCATGTCACGTCACCGCCCACCCCCCGCCACATCCCCAATCCCGGAACGGGAATCGTGACTTCAACCGTGAAGAGCACCTGGTCCAACAAGAGACAGCGCGGCGCGGCCGCCGTGGCATTCGCCGTCGCGGCGGCGCTGGTCGCCGGTTGTGGCTCGTCCTCCGACGACACGTCCGACCCGCTCTCGGAGGGCACGTCCGACGGCAAGACCGTCGTCGTGGGCTCCAACAACTTCGCCGAGAGCATCCTCCTCGCCGACATCTACGGCGAGGCCCTCAAGGCCAAGGGCATAGAGGTCGAGTACAAGCCCAACATCGGTAGCCGCGAGACCACCTACGGCCTGCTGAAGAACGGTTCCATCACCGTTCTGCCCGAGTACAACGGCTCGCTTCTCGCCTACCTCGACCCCGAGGCCGAGCAGAAGTCGGCCGAGGCGGTCAACGCCGACGTGAAGGCCAAGCTGGACCCCAAGCTGACCCTGCTGGACTCGTCGCCGGCCGAGGACAAGGACTCGGTGTCCATCAACGCCGAGACGGCGAAGAAGTACGACCTCGGTGCCCAGTCCACGCTCGCCGACCTCAAGGACATCGCGCCGGAACTGGTCATCGGGGGCTCGCCGGAGTTCCAGACCCGTCACCAGGGGCTGGTCGGGCTGGAGAAGGAGTACGGCCTGAAGTTCAAGTCCTTCAAGGCCCTGGACGCCGGTGGCCCGCTGACCCAGGCGGCGCTGACGAAGAACACAGTGCAGGCCGCGGACATCTTCACCACCGACCCCACGATCATCAAGGAGAAGTTCGTCGTCCTCCAGGACCCGAAGAACCTCTTCGGCTTCGCGAACGTGACCCCGCTGGTGCACAGGAGCGGCCTCACGCAGGAGGGCATCGACGCCCTCGACGCGGTCTCCGCCAAGCTCGACACCAAGACGCTGCTCGACCTGGACGCCCAGGTGCAGCTGGAGAACAAGGACCCGCTGGACGTGGCCCAGGCCTGGCTGAAGTCGGTCGGCCTGAGCTGACCCGCCCCGCCGCCACCGGCGGACCCGCGGTACCCGACGTGCCCCGCACCGCTTTCGAGCGTGCGGGGCACGGCCGTTTCCCCGGCCGCCCGACCGCCCCCCAGGGGCCGGTCCTTGCGTGCGCCGCCCTTTCCGGCACGTTGCGCACCGAGGCGATCGTGAGGCGAACCGAAAGTGGACGTCCCAGGTCAACCCTTGGTCAGCAAGGGTGAGTTTCCAGCCTGCCCAAGGGTTTCCCCTGTATCCGCACGGCCGTTCCGTTGCCTATCGTTCCAGCACCGCTGACCCCCCGGGTGATCCCCGACGGGTCGGCGCCACGCCAGGCCGGCCTCCGCACGCCGCTTTTCGGTATCACCCCCCTCCGCTTCGAGGACGAAGCGCACCGACCGCCGCTCCGCGCTGTCCGGAGTACGGCCACGAAAGGCAGACCCTTGCGAACCTCCCCTGCCGTCAGACGCAAGCTGATATCCGTCGCCGCGGTCTCCGCGGCGCTGCTCACCGCCGCCACCGCACAGGTGGCCACGGCCCAGGACGCCTCCCCCCACGAGGCCGTCGTCCCCACCGCGCAGACCGAGGCCGCCCCCGGCGCCCCCGCCGAACGGCTCATCGTCGGCTACAAGGCCGCCGCCACCGAGGCCAGGTCCGACGAGGCCGCCGAGGCCGACGCCGAGGCCAAGGGCGAGAAGGCCGGCGAGAGCGTCGACTTCCAGCGCCGCCTCGGCACCGGCGCCGCCCTGGTCGACCTGGGCGAGCGCCTCACCAGGTCGGACGTCGCCGACGTCGTCGCCGAGTACCAGGCGGACCCGCAGGTCGCCTACGTCGTGCCGGACCGCCTCAACACCCCGCAGGCCGACCCGAACGACACCGACTACGCCAAGCAGTGGGACCTCTTCGAGGCCACGGCCGGCATGAACGTTCCCGGCGCCTGGCCCACCTCCACCGGCAGCGGCGTGACGGTGGCCGTCATCGACACCGGCTACGTGACCCACTCCGACCTCGCCGCGAACGTCGTCGGCGGCTACGACTTCATCGCCGACACCGCGGTCTCGGTGGACGGCGACGGCCGTGACAGCAACCCGGCCGACCCGGGCGACTGGTACCTGGCCAACGAATGCGGCGCCGGCCGCCCCGCGAGCAACTCCTCCTGGCACGGCACCCACGTGGCCGGCACCGTCGCCGCGGCCACCGACAACGCCAAGGGCATGGCGGGCATCGCCTACGGCGCCAAGATCTCCCCGGTGCGGGTGCTCGGCAAGTGCGGCGGCTACGACAGCGACATCATCGACGCCATCACCTGGGCGTCCGGCGGCACCGTCGCCGGCGTGCCCGCCAACGCCAACGTCGCCAAGGTCATCAACATGAGCCTCGGTGGCGACGGCGCGTGCACCTCCGCCACCCAGAACGCCGTCAACGCCGCCGTGGGCCGGGGCACGACCGTCGTCGTGGCCGCCGGAAACGCCAACGACAACGTGGCGAACCACTCGCCGGGCAACTGCAACAACGTCATCTCGGTCGCCGCCACCAACCGCTCGGGCGCCAAGGCGTCCTACTCCAACTACGGCGCGCTGGTGGACATCTCGGCGCCCGGCGGCCAGACCAGCACCGGCACCGCCAACGGCATCTACTCCACGCTGAACTCGGGCACCCGGACCCCGTCCACGGAGTCGTACGCCTACTACCAGGGCACCAGCATGGCCGCCCCGCACATCGCCGGCCTCGCCGCGCTGATGAAGTCGGCCAAGCCGGCGCTGACCCCGGCCCAGATCGAGTCGGCGATCAAGTCCAACGCCCGTGCGCTGCCCGGCGCCTGCTCCGGCGGCTGCGGCGCGGGACTCGCGGACGCCGCGAAGACGGTCCAGGCCGTGGTGGCCGGCACCCCCACCGGCACGACCTTCTCCAGCACCGCCGCCGTCGCCGTCCCGGACGCCGGATCGGCCGTCGAGTCCCCGATCACCGTCAGCGGCCGCACCGGCAACGCGCCCTCGGGCCTGAAGGTCGCGGTGGACATCACCCACACCTACCGCGGTGACCTGGTCGTCGACCTGGTCGCCCCGGACGGCTCGACCTACCGCCTGAAGTCCTCCAGCGGCTCGGACTCCGCGGACGACGTCAGGACCACCTACACGGTGAACGCCTCCTCGGAGGTGGCCAACGGCACGTGGAAGCTGCGGGTCCAGGACACGGTCGCGCAGGACACGGGCCGCCTGAACAGCTGGAGCCTGACCTTCTGAGGCATCCTCCGCATCGGCACCGCGGGCCGGACGGGGCACTCGCCCCGTCCGGCCCGCGGCGCGTCACGACGCGACGCGGGCCTCCAGCGACGCCAGCACCCGGGCACCCCGGTCGGCGCGGCTGTCGAGGCCCAGCAGCAGGCCGGGCACCGCGATGCTCGGCAGCATGTGGGACCACAGCACCGACAGCCGGCGCCCGAGGTCGTTCCGTCCCGTCAGGGCCCGCGACATCAGCTGTATGCCGGTGAACGAACCGATCAGCATCTCCACCGTGTCCCGGGGGTCCACCGTCGGCAGCAACTCCCCCCGCGCCTGCGCCTGTTCGAGCAGCGGCGTCAGGTGCTCGGCCCACTGGCGGAACGGCCCGGTGTGATCCACCCCCGGCGGCGCGCACTGGTCGACCGCGAGGCGCACGCTCCCGCGCAGCAGCGCGTTGCCCAGCAGTCGCTGGCCCACGACGAACGTGATGTCGACGACCTCCTGGAGCTTGCAGGCCTGCGACGGAATCGCACCGAAGGGCACCTGCTCGTCGAGCACCGCCTGCGCGAGGGCTTCCTTGGAGGGGAAGTGGAAGTACAGCGCTCCTTTGGTGACTTCTGCCCGTTCCAGCACCATGGAGATGGTGGTGGAGGTGTAACCGTGTTCGTCGAAGACCGCACCGGCGGCTTCCAGGATCGCCCTGCGTGTCCTGATGGCGCGTTCCTGTTTCGCCATGAGTGACCCTCTCCGGCGCCCAGTTGGCCGGTTCATACCGCTGGCGCCACGATCGTGCCGGAACTGCCCTGATCATAGGGTGTAACGGAGTGATCGCATTGAAAACAAACCGGTCACCTCGTATTCTGACGCCCACCCACGGCGGACACCTCACCGTCCGCAGAACCCTTCGGGGGACCGTAGGGAGAAACATGCCACAAGCGCGCGAACCTGCCGAAGCCCCGACCCTGACGGCGACTGTGCCCCGGCAGCTGGTGCACCGCGCGGCCGTCGCCGAAACCTTTCTGACCGGCTGGGAACAGACCGGGACCGACCGCTTCGCCGTGGCGGCCCAGTGGCCACGGGCCCACGGGGTGCACGTGTCGCACGACCGCTCCGCGTACGAGCCCCTGCTCGTCGTGGAGACCGTCCGCCAGAGCGGCACCCTCCTCGCGCACACCGAGTACGACGTCCCGCTGGGTCATCACTTCGTGCTCCAGGAGTTCGAGGTGGACACCTCTCCCGAACACCTGGCCGTCGGCCCGGTGCCCGCCGAACCGACCGTCGAGGTGCACTTCGCCGAGGTGCGCCGCCGGGCGGGCCGTCCGGCCGGCGCCCGCTACACCGCCGAAGTCCTGCTGGACGGCGTTCGCGTGGCGACCGCCCGGGCCTCCTTCACCTGCGTCGCCGCGTCGGTCTACGACCGGCTCCGCGGCGGCCGAACCCGGGCCACCGTGACGGTCCCGCCCCCGCCGCCCGGACTGCCGCCCGAGGCGGTGGGCCGCGCGCTGCCGGCGGATGTCGTCCTGGCGCCGTCCGGGATCCAGGACCGCTGGCGCCTCAGAATCGATACCGCGCATCCCGTTTTCTTCGACCATCCGCTCGACCACGCCCCCGGCATGCTCCTGCTGGAGTCCGCCCGGCAGGCGGCCTGGGCCCGAACGCCCTCGGGCGGGACCCCCGCGGCCTTCCGCTCGGTCTTCCATCGCTACGCCGAACTGGATGAACCGGTATGGATCGAGGCGTTCGACGGGGAGGGCACGGACATCCGAATCGTCGCCGCACAGGGTGAGTTGACGGTCTTCGAATGCCGGGTCGCCATTGCCAGGGAGTGAGATATCGTGTGCGGGGGGTAAGAAACAAACGGCACAACCCGTTTTGATTCCCAGGAGAGTCCAGCCGATGGCGAGGCAGTTACGAGCCGAGCAGACCCGCGCCACGATCATCAGGGCCGCCGCCGACCTGTTCGACCGTCACGGCTACGAGTCGACCAGCCTGAGCGACATCGTCGAGCACGCCCAAGTCACCAAGGGCGCCCTGTACTTCCACTTCGCGGCCAAGGAGGACCTGGCGCACGCCATCATGGAGATCCAGTCGCACCACTCGCGACGGCTGGCCCGTGAGGCGGACGACCGGGACTGCTCGTCGCTCGAAGGCCTGATCCGGATCACCTTCGGCCTCGTACGGCTCACCGTGGAGGGACCGGTCGCGCGTGCCGGACTGCGGCTCGCCACCGGCGGGGTGGGGGTGCGGCCGCCGCTGTCGCATCCCTTCGCCGAGTGGTTCGACATCGTCTCCAGACGGCTGGTCGGAGCCGTCAAGGAGTGCGACATCCACCCGGACGTCGACGTCGACGCCGTCGCCCACTCCCTCCTCAGCTTCTTCATCGGTATACGCGTCGCGGGCCGCACCCTCGAACCCGTCCTGCGGCTGCCCAGGCGGCTCACGGAGATGTGGTACGTCCTCATCCGCGGCCTGGTGCCCGTGACCAGGCGTCCTCGCTACCTCGGCCTCGCCACGCAGCTGGAACGGGAGATCAGAGCCGTCTGAGCGGTGCGCGGTACGGTGAGCCGCATGCCCGACACCGCGCCCGCGCCCGTGATCCTCGGCAACGCATCCGGCTCGTTCCCGCACAGCGTGCTGGCCGAACGCCACCCCGCGATCATCCGGCAGGTGTGCGCGTCCCTGCCGTACGGCCCCGAGCGCCGGCGCGCGCTCGACGCCCTGCTCGACAGCTGCACCGCGGGCGTGCTCGAACCCCTCCCGGCCGACGCGCCCGACCGGGACCGATGGGCGGCGTGGGGGCTCACCGGGTACGCGGGGCGGTCCTGGTTCGACGTGCCCTGGCTGTGGTCGGAGAGCTACTTCTACCGCGCGCTCCTCGAAGCCGTCGGCTACTTCACTCCCGGACCCGACCAGGGCATCGACCCCTTCCGCCCCGTCAAGCTCGCCGAACTCGACGCACCCGCGGCCGACGAGGAACTCGCCGCACTCGACGACCTGAAGCCCCGCACGGCCGCCGAGCGCGGCCAGGCACTGCTGCACGGCTCGCTCTGGGGAAACCGCGCCGACCTCGGCTTCCGCCTGTCCGCCGGGGGCGACACCCCGGCCGCCGTCTCCGGTCTGGTCGCCGACGACAGCGAGACCCTGTGGTCCCTGCTCCCGGAGTCCGGCACCGGCACCGTCTGCCTGATCGCCGACAATGCCGGCCGCGAACTCGTCCCCGACCTGCTGCTCCTCGCCCACCTCCTCGCGGAGGGACGCGTCGAGCGGGCCGTACTGCACGTCAAGTCCCACCCGTACTACGTCTCCGACGCCACCCCGGCCGACGTGCTGGACGCGCTGCGCCGACTGACGGCCGCGCCGGGCGAGGCCGGCGCGTACGGGAGGCGGTTGTGGTCGGCGGTGACCGACGGCCGCCTGACCGTGCGCGCCCACCCCTTCTCCTGCGCACCCCTGCCGTACGCCGAGATGCCCGGCGACCTGCGCGCCGAGTTGGCCGAGGCGACGGTGACCGTCCTCAAGGGGGACCTCAACTACCGTCGCCTCGTGGGCGACCGCCGGTGGCCGGCGACCACGCCCTTCACCGAGGTCACCGACTACTTCCCCGGCCCCGTCGCCGCCCTGCGCACCCTGAAGTCCGAGGTGGTCTGCGGCCTCGACGCGGGCACCGAGGCCGCCCTGGTGGCGGCGGAGGGGCAGCGGTGGCGGACCGGGGGCACGCACGCGCTGATCCAGGTCAACGCGGCTCCGGGCGGAGGTCCAGGCGCAGGTGCTTGATGCCGTTGATGAAGTTCGACACCAGCCGCCTCGGGGGCCGCGCCGTACGAAGCGTCGGGGGCAGTGCTCGTAGTGCCTCCTGGTACAGCACGCGCAGTTGCAGCCGGGCGAAGTGCGCTCCGAGGCACACGTGCGGGCCGTCGCCGAACGAGACGTGTGGATTGGGCGTGCGCAGCAGGTCCAGGCGGTCGGGCGCGGCGAAGACCCGCTCGTCGTGGTTGGCGGCCGCGTGGAAGACGACCACCTTGTCCCCGGCCCGGACGGTACGCCCGGCCAGCACCGTCTCCCGGGTAGCGGTCCTGCGGAAGGTGAGCACGGGCGGGTGCCGGCGGAGCAACTCCTCCACGGCCGGGGCGAGGTCGGCCGTGGGGGAGCGCAGCCGCGCGTACGCGTCGGGATGCTCCGCCAGCGTCAGCAGGCCGCCGGGCGCCGCGCCGCGCACCGTGTCGTTGCCGGCGACGGTGAGCAGGAAGAAGAACATCTCCAGCTCGGCGTCGGCGAGGTCCGCCTCGTGGGCGAGCGTGGTCAGGATGTCGTCGGCCGGGTGGCGGCGCTTGTGCGCGGCGAGCTGCTGCGCGTACGCGAACATGTCCCGCAGCGCCGCCGGGGACCGCGGATCGAGCGGCCTGCCCGTCGCGTCCGGTGCCGCGGGACCGGCCTCGTCGGGGTCCTGGTAGCCGATCACCCGCTGGGTCCAGTGCAGCAGCAGCTTGCGGTCGCTCTCGGGGACGCCGAGCAGATCCGCGAGGTTGAGCAGGGCGTAGTCGTCGGTGACCGTGGTGACGACGTCGACCGTGCCGTCGCCGGACCGGGCCTGTGCCACCGCGTCCGCGAACAGGGTCCGGGCGCGTCCCCGCGCCACCGCCGCGAAGCGCTCGATCCGCCCGGGCGTGAACGCGCGGCTCACCAGGCGCCGCAGCCGGTGGTGGTGCGGCGGGTCCTGATTGAGCATCATGCGGCGGATGAACGGCAGATCGTCCGGGTCGGGGTCCCGGATCTGGGTCGCGCCCAGACACGAGGAGAAGGCCGTCGCGTCCCGCAGGACGCGGACGACGTCGGCGTGCCGCGTCACCGCCCAGAATCCGGGCCCGGCCGGCCAGCCCAGCACCTCGGGCTCGTCCTGCCAGGCCACCGGGTGGTGGTCCCGCAGGACGCGGTAGGCGTCGAACGGCACACCGGTGGCGTACCGGCGTGGATCGAAGACGTCGGGGACGGGCGGGACCGCGTGCGGTGTCACGCCTGCCCGCCGCCGTCGGCCTCGCCGGCGCGGCGCAGGAAGTCCTCCACCACGCGGACGAGTGCCAGCGGGGTCTCGTCCATCGCGTAGTGGCCGGCGGACGGCAGTTCGTGCAGTTCGGCCCGGGCGTACCAGGTCAGCCAGGTTCCGCGGAGCAGCTCGGCCGACAGGGCGGGATCGAGCGCTCCGGCGACGGCGAGCGCGGGCACCGTCGCGCCCTCGACGTCCTCGTGGAAGTCCTCCCGCGCCCAGGAGTCCAGCCAGGCACGGAACGCCTTCGCGTCGCTGCGCGCCAGGGAACGGGCGACCATGCGGTCCAGCCAGGCGCCGGGACGCCGCCCGCCCGTGGTGATGTCGATGATGGCCCGCCGGTTCTCCGACAGGTGGGCGGCGTCCGCGAACAGCTCCCACTGCTCCGGCGGCAGGGCGAGCCCGCAGGCCGGCACCGGGGAGACGCCCACCACCGCACGCAGCCGGTGCGGGGCGACGGCGAGCAGCCGCTGGGCGACCGCGCCGCCCATGGAGTGCCCGACGACGGAGAAGCGCGCCCAGCCGAGACGGTCGGCCAGTGTCACCAGGTCCACCGCCGCCTCCGCGGTCGTGTACGCGCCGTGCGCGTCCCTGGCCTCGCCGTAGCCGCGCAGGTCGACGGGCACGTACTGGAAGGTCGTACCGTCCAGGTCCGGCAGGACGGGCGCGAACGCGGACCGGTCGGCGAACCAGCCGTGCACCGCGAACACCTTGTGGGCGCCGTCGCCGTGCACTTCATGGGGGAGCACGAAGGAGGTCATGCGAACACGGTGGCCGGTGGGCGGTGGCCCGGCAAGTGCGCGTGAGGCGTGAGCCCGGGAAACCAGGCGTCCTGAACTCCGATCAGAACTGCCGGTGTTCGGCCGTGATTCACGCGATGGTGTGATCAGATCCCCGCGCGCGGATGCCTCCCAGAGGCCGCGGGTAGTGCCCGGCCATGACGCAGCAGCCGTTCGAACTCCCGCACTTCTACATGCCGTATCCCGCGCGGCTGAACCCGCACCTCGACGAGGCCCGTGCCCATTCGACCGTGTGGGCACGCGAGAGGGGCATGCTGGAGGGGTCCGGGATCTGGGAGCAGGCCGACCTCGACGCGCACGACTACGGCCTGCTCTGCGCCTACACGCACCCTGACTGCGACGCCGCGGCGCTCTCCCTCGTCACCGACTGGTACGTGTGGGTCTTCTTCTTCGACGACCACTTCCTGGAGACGTTCAAGCGCAGCCAGGACCGCGCGGGCGGCAAGGCCTACCTGGACCGGCTGCCGCTGTTCATGCCGCTGGATCTGTCGACGCCCGTGCCGGAACCGGAGAACCCGGTGGAAGCGGGCCTCGCCGACCTGTGGGCGCGCACGGTGCCTTCGATGTCCATGGACTGGCGCCGCAGGTTCTCCGTCGCCACCGAGCATCTGCTCAACGAGTCCCTGTGGGAGCTGTCCAACATCAACGAGGGGCGGATCGCCAACCCCGTCGAGTACATCGAGATGCGCCGCAAGGTGGGTGGTGCTCCCTGGTCCGCGGGGCTCGTCGAGTACGCGACCGCGGAGGTGCCCGCGTCGGTGGCCGGCTCCCGGCCGCTCAGGGTGCTGATGGAGACGTTCTCCGACGGCGTCCACCTGCGCAACGACCTGTTCTCCTACCAGCGTGAGGTGGAGGACGAGGGCGAGCTCAGCAACGGAGTGCTCGTCCTGGAGACCTTCTTCGGCTGCACCACGCAGGAGGCCGCGGAGGCCGTCAACGACATCCTGACCTCCCGGCTGCACCAGTTCGAGCACACCGCGTTCACCGAAGTGCCCGCGCTGGCCCTGGACAGGGGCCTCACCCCGGACCAGCTGGCCGCGATCGCCGCCTACACCAAGGGCCTGCAGGACTGGCAGTCCGGCGGCCACGAGTGGCACATGCGCTCCAGCCGCTACATGAACGAGAACGCCACGGCCACCAGCCCCTGGACCGTGGGTGCCACCGGTGTCGGCACCTCGGGCACCGACATCCGCTCGCTGCTCGCCTCGGCGGGCGCCGAGCGGATGCGCGCCTACACGCACGTGCCCTTCCAGAAGGTCGGACCGTCCCGGATCCCCGACATCCACATGCCGTTCCCGCTGCGCCTCAACCCCGACCTGGACGGCGCGCGGGCCCGCCTGCTGCCGTGGGCCCGGAGCATGGGCTTGCTCAGCGAGGGTGTCTGGGACGAGGACCGGCTCGCCGCCGCCGACCTGGCGTTGTGCTCGGCGGGGCTCGACCCGGACGGCACGGCGGAGGCCCTGGACCTCAGCGCGTGCTGGCTGGCCTGGGGCACCTACGGCGACGACTACTACCCGCTCGTCTTCGGGCACCGCCGCGACCTCGCCGCCGCCAGGCTGGCCACGGAGCGGCTGTCGGCCTGCACGCCCGTCGACGGTCCGGTGGTGATCGTCCCGTCGAACGCCATGGAGCTGGGCCTCGTCGACCTGTGGCGGCGGACCACGGCGGACATGGACCAGGAAGCGCGCCGGCGGTTGAAGGCCGCCATCGAGGTGATGACCGAGAGCTGGGTGTGGGAGGTGGCGAACCAGGTCCACAACCGGATCCCCGACCCGGTCGACTACCTGGAGATGCGCCGCGCCACCTTCGGCTCCGACCTGACCCTCGGCCTCTGCCGGATGGGCCACGGCCCGCACGTCCCGCCGGAGGTCTACCGCAGCGGCCCCGTCCGCTCGCTGGAGAACGCCGCCATCGACTACGCGTGCCTCGTCAACGATGTCTTCTCCTACCAGAAGGAGATCGAGTACGAGGGGGAGATCCACAACGCGGTGCTGGTGGTGCAGAACTTCTTCGGCACCGACTACCCGACCGCCCTCGCCGTCGTGGGCGACCTGATGACGCAGCGCATGCAGCAGTTCGAACACGTCGCGGCCACCGAACTGCCGGTCGTGTACGACGACTTCGACCTGTCGGCCGAGGACCGCGCGAGCATGGGCGAGTACGTGGCCGCGCTGCAGAACTGGATGGCGGGCATCCTGAACTGGCACCGCCGCGTCGCCCGCTACAAGGCGGACTGGCTGGGGAGCAGGGCCCACGGCTTCCTGCCGGACCGCGCCCCGTCCCCGCCCCTGACGGTCGGCTGATCCCGCGGCCACGGGCAGTCTCACTCTTTCGTGGCTCGTGGTGGGGCGGGGCGTCGGGTAGGGGTTCCGTGGAGGCGAACCATGGAACAGACTGCGCTGCGTCCCAAGCCGATCCCCGGACAGGAGCACGGCGGCTCCGCTGCCGATCCCGTGCGGCGCCCGCATGCCGCGCGGCGGCGCGGACGGCGGCTCACGACGCTGCTTCTCGGGCTCCTCGTCGGGACGGGTCTCGTCCTCTCCGGCGTCGGGCTGGGCACGGTGGCCGCCACGGTGATCGGCATGAGCAGGCTCGCCGAGGCCCAGGGCGCGTCGGTACGGCCCGGGGCCCCCGCCCCGGCGTCGTCGGCGCGCCCGTCCCCCTCGTCGGGACCGGGCGCACAGGGGTCACCGGCCACCGGACCGGCCCCCGCGGCGGACCTGGTCATGGGCGTCGAGGTCACCGACGCCGAGAAGTCCGGCGCGCTGGTCGTGGGCGTGCACATCCCGGGTCCCGGCTACGCGGCGGGCCTGGTGCGGGGTGACGTGCTGCTCACGTTCGACGGCACGCCCGTCGAGTCCGCGGCCGACCTCGTCCGGGCGGTCGACAAGGCGCGCCCCGGAGTGGGCGTCCTGGTGACGGTGCTGCACGAGAGCGGCGGCTACCAGCAGTTGTCGGTGGCGCCCGGCGTCCTCACGTGACCACCCGGAAGTGGCTGGTGAGGCCGCCCTTCGCCGGCCGGCACACGAGAGGCGGGCCCGACGACCAGCGGCCGTCCCGCGCACGTGGTCGAGGTCGCGCCGGGCCTCCCGGGGCACTGACCGACAGACTTACTAATGGAATTTCTTCCTCCAAGCATTAGTTTTACCGGCTCGCGTCGCCCCGCGCGGGCGGGCAGGATGCTGCCCGTGGTTCCGAACGGCTCAAGGAGGCTGGGATGACCGGCAGTACGGCCGCGCCCTTCACGGCAGACGACTACCGCACCCGGATGCGGCGCGCCGCGCGGGCCGCCGCCGACGCGGGACTGGCGGGGTTGCTGGTCGCCCCGGGGCCCGACCTGGTGTGGCTCACCGGCTACGCGCCCACCGCCGCCACCGAACGGCTCACCCTGCTGGTCCTCGCCCCGGACCGGGAGCCCGTCCTCGTCGTCCCGACCCTGGAGGCCCCCGACGCCGCGCACGCGGCCGGGGCGGCCGCCCTGACCCTGCGGGACTGGACCGACGGCAAGGACCCCTACGCCCTCACCGCCGGCCTGCTCGGCGCCTCCGGGCGCTTCGGCATCAGCGACAACGCCTGGGCCATGCATCTGCTGGGCCTGCAGAAGACGCTGCCCGGCACGTCCTACGCCTCCCTGACGGAGGCCCTGCCCATGCTGCGTGCCGTCAAGGACGCGGCGGAGCTGGACCTCCTGGCCGCGGCCGGAGCGGCCGCCGACGCCGCGTTCGAGGAGATCCGCCGCGTCGCCTTCGCCGGTCGCCGGGAGTCCGACGTCGCGGCCGACCTCGCCGCCCTGCTGCGCCGGTTCGGGCACTCCCAGGTCGACTTCACCATCGTCGCCTCCGGCCCCAACGGGGCCAACCCGCACCACGAGGTCGGCGACCGGGTCATCGAGCGCGGCGACATGGTCGTCCTCGACTTCGGCGGCCTCAAGGACGGCTACGGCTCCGACACCTCGCGCACCGTCCACGTCGGCGAACCCACCGGCGAGGAGCGTGAGGTGCACGACCTCGTGCGCGCGGCCCAGGAAGCGGGCTTTCGCGCGGTGCGGCCGGGCGTGCCCTGCCAGGACGTCGACCGGGCCGCCCGCGCGGTCATCGCCGACGCCGGCTACGGCGAGTACTTCATCCATCGCACCGGGCACGGCATCGGCGTCACCACCCACGAGCCGCCGTACATGATCGAGGGCGAGGAGCAGCCCCTGGTCCCCGGCATGTGCTTCTCCGTCGAGCCCGGGGTCTACCTGCCGGGCCGCTTCGGGGTGCGCATCGAGGACATCGTGACCGTGACCGAGGACGGCGGCCGTCGCCTCAACAACACCTCACGGGAGATGCTGATAGTGGAGTGAGCCGACCCAGAGCCCCTGCACGCACCCGAGCGACAACGGTCCCGCCATGACCCAGGCACCGCCACCCACCGAGGAAACCGTCCGCGAACTGGTCCGTTCCCTGCTCAAGCAGGGCGCGGGAAGCCTCGACGTCCGGCCGGTCGCCGGGAGCGGCGGGCACGTCACGTGGTGGGTCGGCACCCGGCACGTGCTGCGCCTCGCCCCCGACCGCGAGGCGGCGCTGCGCCAGCGCCGCGAACTGCGGGTCCGCGACCTCGTCCGCCCGCACCTCCCGGTCACCGTCCCGGTCAGCGTGGCGCACGGCGAGTGGGCACCCGGCCTCACCTACACGCTGGACGCCAAGGTGCCCGGTGGCCCGGCGCCCGAGCACGACGTCTCCGCCCTCGGCGAGGCCGACCTGGCGGGGCTTCTCACGGGGCTGCGCGAGGTGCCCGTACGGCAGGCGGAGGCCCTCGGTGTGCCGCGCGCCGCCCCGCGCTCGCTGGAGGACCTGCGCGCCGCCGCCGAGGACGCCGCCGAACGGCTCGCGGCGGCCGACGAGTTCGACGCCGTCCGCCTGCACCAGTTCACCCCGCCCGGGGCCGTGCAGCTCGCCGCGCAGGGCGGTGGAGCGGTGCTCGTCCACCACGGTCTCACCGCCGCGCACCTGGTGGTCAGCGCCGACGGCCGGGTCCGCGGCGTCCTCGGCTGGGCCGACGTGGTCCTCGGCGACCCCGCCGAGGACATCGCCGTCCTCGCCCTCGCCGTCGGTGCCCCCGCCGCCGTCCGCGCCGCCACCCTCGCCGGTTACGGTGCCCGGCCCTGCCTGCGCGGCCTGTGGCTGGCCCGCTGCGACAGCCTCGTCGACCTGGCCGCCCGCCTCGCCGGCCGGGGCGACGCGGCCCTGCCGGCCCTGAGGAAACGGCTCCGGCACGCGTGGGAGGCGATCCTCCTGGAGCGCGTGACGGAACTCAGGGGGGCCGACGCCGACGCCGACGACACGGACGACGCCGACGACGGCCTCTAGGGCCTGTCTGACAATTCCCGTCTGCCGGACTCCGGGCGACGACGCGAATTGTCAGACAGCCCCCAGCGCTCCGGCGGCGGGTGGCGTACCCGCGGGCGGGGCGGACCCTAGGGCTGTGCCACCACCACACAGGACTCCGCGGGCACCCGCAGCACCCCGTCCTCGTCCGGCGCCGTGACCGGCTCCCAGGCGGCGAGGATCTCGGTCGGACGGGTGCCCAGGGGGATCCCGACGGGGGTCTTGGCGAGGTTCACCACCACGCAGATGTCACCGCGCCGGAAGGCGAGCCAGCGTGCCTCCTCGTCGTGGACCACCTTGAGGTCGGCGAGGTCCGGGTCGGTGAGGTCCGGCTGTTCGTGGCGCAGGGCGATGAGCCTGCGGTACCAGGCCAGCACACGCGCGTGGTGATCGCTGCCGGGCTCGGTCCAGTCGAGGCAGGAACGGTCCCGGGTCGCCGGGTCCTGCGGGTCGGGCACGTCCTCCTCGGCCCACCCGTGCGCCGCGAACTCCCGTCGCCTGCCCCGCCGTACCGCCTCCGCGAGCTCGGGGTCGGTGTGGTCGGTGAAGAACTGCCACGGCGTGCCCGCCGCCCACTCCTCGCCCATGAACAGCATCGGCGTGCACGGGCCGGTCAGCACCAGCGCGGCGGCGCAGGCCACCAGGCCGGGGGACAGGTCCGCGCAGAGACGGTCTCCCTGTGCGCGGTTGCCCACCTGGTCGTGGGTCTGGCTGTAGCCGAGGAGCCGGTGCGCGGCGATCCGTGACCGGTCCAGCGGCCGGCCGTGCCGCCGGCCCCGGAAGCTGGAGTAGGTGCCGTCGTGGAAGAAGCCGCCGGTGAGGGTCTTGGCGAGCGCGCCGACCGGGGCCCGCGCGAAGTCCGCGTAGTAGCCCTGCGACTCACTCGTCAGCGCCGCGTGCAGGGCGTGATGGAAGTCGTCGTTCCACTGCGCCTGGAGCCCCAGGCCGCCCGCCTCGCGGCCGGTGACGAGCCGGGGGTCGTTGCGGTCGGACTCGGCGATCAGGAACAGCGGCCGGCCCGTGTCCGCGGCAAGGGCGTCCACCGCGGCCGACAGTTCCTCCAGGAAGTGCACCGCGCGGGTGTCCACCAGTGCGTGCACGGCGTCCAGCCGCAGCCCGTCCAGCCGGTAGTCGCGCAGCCACGCCAGCGCGCTGCCGATCAGGAACGCCCGCACCTCGTCCGAGCCGGGCGCGTCCAGGTTGACGGCCGTGCCCCAGGGGGTGTGGTGCCGGTCGGTGAAGTAGGGGCCGAACGCGGGCAGGTGGTTCCCGGACGGCCCGAGGTGGTTGTGCACCACGTCCAGGACCACGCCGAGACCGAGCTCATGGGCCCGGTCGACGAAGCGCTTGAGCGCCGCGGGCCCGCCGTAGGGCTCGTGCACCGCCCAGAGCGAGACCCCCTCGTAACCCCAGCCGTGCCGCCCCGGGAACGGGCACAGCGGCATCAACTCCACGTGGGTGACGCCCAGTTCCGCGAGGTGTCCGAGGCGGTCGGCCGCCGCGTCCAGCGTGCCCTCGCGGGTGTACGTGCCCACGTGCAGTTCGTAGAGGACCGCACCCGGCAGCGGGCGGCCGGGCCACTCGGCGCGCCAGGTGTGCAGTCCGTGTTCCACCACCGCGCTCTGCCCGTCCGGACCGTCCGGCTGCCGTCGCGAGCGGGGATCGGGCCGCACCGGGCCCTCGTCCACCGCGAATCCGTAGCGCGTGCCGTCCCGCGCCTCCGCCTCGATCACCCACCACCCCGCTCGCTGCGGATCCTGCTCCATCGCGCGCGTGGCTCCGTCGCAATGGAGCGTCACACGGTCGGCCTGCGGTGCCCACACCTCGAACTGCACGGACGGTTCCCCTTCGTCTGCTCACCGTGATGTAGCTCGACCATCGTGCTTCACACGAGATCAATCCGCTTGTGCTTACCCCCTTTTGCGCCGGGTGTCGTCCGGTACGCGCGTGTGGTGGCCGTTTCCCCGATTTCTGGACACCCGGGGTTCACTGCCCGACAATCACCCGTGTGACGTCGTCCTTCGAGTTCTCGACCTACCCCGCGCGGCTGTCCGACGCGGAGCGCGACAAAGCGCTGAAGGTGCTGCGTGACGGCGTCGCCATGGGCCGTCTCTCGCACGACACGTTCGTCCGGCGGATGGAACTGGCGCTCGCCGCCCGCCGGTCCGACGAGCTCGCGGTCCTCACCGCCGACCTGCCCACCGAGAGCCGGCTCGCGCGCATGGTGTTCGGCACGGTCGAGGCGGTGTCGGGCTTCACCGAGCGGTTGCGCAGGTCCTGGCGGGCCGAACGCCTGCCCAAGCTGCTGCTGCCGCACCCCGCCGTCGGCCACCCCCTGCGCATAGGCCGTGACCCCGCCAACGGACTCCGGCTCAACCACGAGACGGTCTCCCGGGTGCACGCCGAGCTCACCCGCCAGGGCGGCATGTGGGTCCTTCGGGACCTCGGCTCCACCAACGGCACCACCGTGAACGGGCGGCGCGTCACCGGCGCCACCGTCGTCCGCGAGGGCGACCAGGTCGGCTTCGGGCAGACGGCGTTCCGGCTCGCCGCCAACTGAGCACGACCGGGCGGCACCGGGCGGCACCGAGCGGAGCCGTGCACCCGCCGCGCCGAGGCCCGCGGAACGCCCCCGGTCCGCGCGCGGCGGACCTTCGACCGCCTCAAGTCGCCCTGACCGTCGCGGTGTTGACGTACTCCTGAACTCGTGACTGACTGTGCGTACACCACGCACATCAGGTGAACCGACGGCACCGGAGGTGTGCCCTGCCGCCACTCCTCCGGTATCCGACCGTCGACGAGCTCGGCGCACGCGCGGCCGCCCTGGTCGCCCGCCACCCCGGTGCCGCCCGGCTGCGCCGCGTCGGCACCTCGCGCGCGGGAACTCCCCTGTGGCTGCTGTCCGTCGGCCACGGCAGCCGGCACGCCCTGGTCGTCGCGGGACCGCACGCCAACGAACCGGTCGGCGGCGCCACCGTCCTGCTGCTGGCCGAGCACGCCCTCGCCGACCCCCGCCTGACCGAGGGCGCCGACACGACCTGGAACCTGCTGCTGTGCCTCGACCCCGACGGCCTGCGGCACAACGAGGGCTGGCTGACGGGGCCGTACAGCCTCGACAGGTACTTCCGGCGGTTCTTCCGCCCCGGCTTCCACGAACAGCCCGAGTGGCTGCCCGACGGCGCGGCCGGCGCCGCGCTGCCGGAGACGCGTGCGCTGCTCGCCCTCCAGGACGAACTGAAACCTTTCTTCCAGTGCTCCCTGCACGGCGTGGACGTCGGCGGCGGCTTCGTCGAACTCACCCGTGACCTGCCCGGCCTCCCCCAGGCCGTGGCCCAGGCGTCGGCCCGCCTCGGCATCCCGCGCGAACTCGGCGCGTACGACGCCCTGTACTGGCCGGTGCTCGGTCCCGCCGTCTACCGGATACCGCCACCACGCCGGGGAGACCTGGTCGCGGCGATCACCGAGGCGGCCGTCGAGTCGACGTGGTACCACCCGCACCGGCACGGCACGGTGACGGCGGTCGTGGAGGCCCCCATGTGGGGCGTGGACGCCGTGGGGGACGGCTCCGCGCCCGCCGACACCGAGGCGGCGCTACGCGCGCTCAGCCGGGCGCTGCGCCACGACACGCGGCTGCTGCGCGGCATCCTCGCGCGCGTGCGCCCGCACGCCGCCACGGTCCCGGACGCGGCCCGGCTGCTCGCGCCGGTCGACGACTACCTGCTCGTGTGCCCCGGGCTCGCCGACGACTGGGACCCCGACCTCGGCGACCGGCCGCGCCGCACCCTGCCGCCGCTGACCACCGCCCATCTGACGGCCCTGCGCGTCTCCGCACGCCGGCTCGCGCTGCGCACGGCGGGGCTGCTGCACCAGCTCGTCACGCGCGCGGGGCGCGATCCGGCCGGTGTGCTGCCGGAGCTGGACGGGCTGGTCGACCGGTGGTGCGCCGACTACCGGGACGGCTGCGGGGCCCGCTGGATCCCCGTCGCGCGCCAGGCCGAGTACCAGTCCCAGGTGATTCTCGCCGCGTTCGACCTGGCCCGGCGGCACGCGCCCCGGGACTTCCGTTCGGGTGAGTCGGGCTGGGGCTGCGAACCGGTCGTGCCGATGCACCGGGAATGACGCACACCCTCACCACGAAAGCCCTGCGGGGCGGTCTGTCGGCCGCCGCCGCCGCCCTCCTCCTCGTCGGTGCCGCACCGGCGCGGGCGACGGTCCCGGAGTCCCGTGTGAGCGACTGGCTCTACCTCACGGTCACCCGGGGCGAAGGCGGGTCCGGCGACACGCGGGGCGCCCTGCTGCTGTGCGACCCGCCCCAGGGCCACGGCCGGGCCACCGAGGCCTGCGCCCAGCTCGCCTCCGTGGGCGGCGACATCGGCCGGCTCCCGCTGAAGCACGCGTACTGCCCGATGGTCCACGCGCCGGTGACGGTCCACGCGCGCGGGCACTGGCGGGGGCAGGCCGTCGACTACCGGCGGACGTTCGGCAACGCCTGCGAGACGGAGGCACGCACGGGGGCGGTCTTCGCGCTGGACGGCTGACCGGTCACGCCGCGCGGTCGCGGGCGTGCAGGGCCGCCGTGACGACGGTGCGGGCCTGGTGCTCGACCTGGTTCTCCAGGGGCACCCAGCGGGCCCGGAATCGGTCGGCGAAGGCCTCGCTCCAGGCGGCGACGAGCCGTTCGAGGCGCGGGGCCGCCCGGTCGTCGGTCTCCTGAAGGACCCGCAACAGCATCGCCGCCGCCCGCAGGGGCAGGCGGCGGGCGAAGGCGTCGACGCTCCCGACGTACGCCATGGTGTGCCCGGCGGGCGGAGTGTCCCTCCAGTCGGCGGCCAGCCCGGGCACCAGCTCCAGCGCCCATCTGGCGGCCCGCAGCAAAGGGCTGTCGAGGCCCTCCAGACGCGGTGCGGCCTGCGAGAGCACCCGCTCCACCCGGAGCGCGTCCCGCAGCAGCCGGCCGGCCAGACGCCGCATCGCCGCGGCCGGCGCCGGATGCGGGGCGGGGTCGTCCACCAGGTCGCTCGCCCACATCGGCACCTCCACGACCGCTGTCAGACCGCCGTACCGGTGCACGTGGTACCAGGTGCTGCGGCGGGCGTCGTCCGAGGGCATGCTCGGGTAGGCCTGTCCCGCGCCGGCGGCGGGCATCACATGCACCCCGGGTCCGGCCGCGGGCCACCCCGCGGCGTCCGAGGCGCCTGTCTCCACGGGGATGTGCAGCTCCGCCGCAGACTTGGCGAACGGCTCGGCGAGGCCGGGTATGTCCTTCGTCAGCTGCACCCAGCTGCCGCCCAGGTCGGTGCCGTGCAGTGTCACCTGGAGATAGGGCCGCAGTTCGTCGATCACGCCGGTCAGGGCCCGCGTCTCGGGCGGCAGCCGGTCCGGCGGCAGCACCGCCGGCGACCACTCCGGCTGCTCCGGGCCCGCGGGCCGGAAGAATCCGAGGTGGTAGTCGTACAGGCTGCGCGGCGCCGGCGTCACGTGCAGGCTCGCCCCGTCCGGGTCCGCGCACAGCAGGAAGTGCCAGGAGATGCCGGCCCGCAACTGCCAGTCGTGCACCACCCGTTCGGCGACCGCGAGCAGCGTCGAACCCCCCGTCGGCTCGTTCGCGTGGGCGCCCGCCACGACCAGGACCGCGTGCCGCGAGCGTCCCACGGACAGCATGTGGAGCGGCCGGCCAGCGCGGGAGAGGCCGATCTGGCGCAGGGCGCACAAGCCGGGATCCCGAGCGGCCAACGCCCGGGCGGACGACACGATTTCGGTCACGGTGGGGTAGCGCAGCTCCGGCAGAGGACTCACCCCCGACGTGTCCGCCCGGCTTCGCTCCCGCAGTACCGCACGGTCCAGGTGCGGTGTCAAGGAGAGGGCGGGGGAGCCTGCGGGGGGCGCCCGGATGCGCGCACGGCAGCGCGCGGACGCGTGCACGCCAGGACGGCGCACGCACGCCCCCGCCGATCCGCTCCTCCTGGCGGCCCGGTCGACCTGCCGCGGGGCGGCCCGGTCCCGCACCGGACCGCCCGGATCCGCCCGACCCCGCCCGCGCCCGCCTGGATCCGCCCGACCCGGCCCGCGCCCGCGTGTGCCCGCCCAGCTCCGCCCCAGGACTCAGCCGACCCGCTCCAGCAGCACCACCGGCAGCGGCTCCAGAAGCTCCCCCACGCGCGCGTGCCCGCTGAACCCCCGCTCGGGAGCGAGCACGTCGACCCAGCGTCCCGGCGGCAGCGGCAACGCCGTTTCCCGCCAGCCGCCGGCCTCCGCCAGCCGCCGCGACAGCCGGGTGACGGCCACGACGACCTCGTCGGAGCGGGCGTACGCCAGGCAGTGCGCGGCCGCCGCCCCCTCGGCCGCCAGCGGCACGTAGGTGGCCCCCTCCCCGAACACCCCGGGCCGCCGCGCCCGCAACCGCAGTGCCGCGGCGGTCAGCGCACCCTTGGCGCCGGGGTCCTCGGCCGGCGGGAACGCGGCGGGGCGGCGGTTGTCCGGGTCGACCAGCGCCCGGTACTCGCCCTCCGTGCCCTGGTACAGATCCGGCACCCCCGGCATCGTCAGATGGACCAGTGCCGTGCCGAGCACGTTGGCCCGGACGTGGGGTTCCAGCTCCGCGCGCAGGGCGGCCACGGACTCTCCCGGCGGACCGCACGGCCCCGCGTCCACGAACGCCGTCACCGCCTCCTCGTACGGCGGCTCCTGCTCCGTCCAGCTGGTGTACAGGCCCGCCTCGCGGACATGCTTCAGCAGCGCCTGCCGTACCCGGTCCGCGTCGGCGGGACCGAGGCCGAACACCGTCTGCCAGGCCGCCCACGCCACCTGCGCGTCGGGCACCCCCTCACCGGTGCGGGTCACCTCCGTCAGCACGTCCGCCCAGCGCTGCGGGCACTCGGTGAGCACGGCGAGGGCCGCCCTGACGTCCGCGCTGCGCTTGGTGTCGTGCGTCGAGACGACCGTCCCGGTGAGCGGCCAGTCGCGCTGCACGCGCGCGCAGTACGCGTGGAAGACCTCCGGAGCCAGCGCGGGCACCCCCGGGTTGCCGCCCACCTCGGTCGCCGACAGCAGCGGCACGTAGCGGTAGAACGCGGTGTCCTCCACGGACTTGGCCCGCAACGCCGACGCGGTCTGCGCGAACCGCGCCCGGAAGTCCAGCTGGTCCGGCCCGTCGCCGTAGCGGCCCAGCACCAGCCCCCGCACGACGTCGACCGCGCCGGCCTCCTCGGGTACGACGAAGGCGGCCACCGCCTCCACCGCGGCCGCCTCGGTGACGACGGCCGCCGCGTCCCCGGAGCGGTACGGCCGGTAGACCTCCATCCGCACCAGCAGCTCCCGCAGCGCCGTGTGCAGCGCCCAGGGAGCGCGGTCGCGCAGCTCCGGCTCGGGCGAGGCCGCGCACAGGCGGCTCGCCGCCCGGGTCAGCCGGTCCACCTCGGCGGCCAGCTCGTGCTCCAGCACGCGGTACGCCGCCCGCCGTACCGTCGCCTCCCAGTGCCCGCCCCGGTCCGTCTGCGGAGCCGCGAACCGCCGGTACTGGCCGAGGAGTTCACCGGCGCCGGCGGGGTCCACGAACACGCCGTCGACGTGCCGCAGGGCGTCGTAGCCGGTGGTGCCCGCGACGGGCCAGGAGGCCGGCAGGCTCTCCCCGTCGGAGAGGATCTTCTCCACGACCGTCCAGCGCCCGCCGGTCGCCTCGTGCAGCCGCCGGAGGTAGGCGTCGGGGTCGGCGAGCCCGTCGGGGTGGTCGATGCGCAGCCCGTCCAGCACACCCTCGTGCAGCAGCTGGAGGATCTTGGCGTGCGTCGCCTCGAACACCTCCGGGTCCTCCACGCGCACCCCGATGAGCTCCGAGATGCTGAAGAAGCGCCGGTAGTTGAGCTCGGTCCGGGCCAGCCGCCACCACACCGGGCGGTACCACTGCGCGTCCAGGAGCTGCGGCAGGGGCAGCCGGTCGGTGCCCTCGCGCAGCGGGAACGCGTGGTCGTGGTAGCGCAGGACGTCCCCGTCGACCTTCAGGTCCTCGATCGCGTCGCCGAGCGGCTGCCCGAGCACCGGCACCAGCAACTGGCCCCCCTGCGCCTCCCAGCCGATGTCGAACCAGCGGGCGTACGGCGACGTGGGGCCCTGGCGCAACACCTCCCACAGGGCGTGGTTGTGGCGCGGCGCCATCGCCATGTGGTTCGGGACGATGTCCAGCACCAGGCCGAGGCCGTGCTCGCGCGCGGTGCGTGCGAGCGCCCGCAGCCCTGCCTCGCCGCCCAGTTCCTCGCGCACGCGCGCGTGGTCCACCACGTCGTAGCCGTGCAGTGAGCCCGGTACGGCCTCCAGGACCGGGGACAGATGCAGATGGGAAACGCCGAGCGAGGCGAGGTACGGCACCGCCGCCGCCGCGGCGCCGAACGGGAACTCGGGCTGCAGCTGCAGCCGGTACGTGGCCGTGGGCACCACCGGGTCAGGACGCTCAGGTGTCATGCAGAGCTACGTACCCGCCCCGCCGGGTTTCGTGTCATCGCCCGCCGCCCGTGCGCCCACACGCGTGGCCGGATCCCGGCGGGCGGGAGCGAGGGTGACGCCAGGGGAGTGACCCGTGCCGGCCCCGCCCGCCCGGCACGGCGGCCACGGCGCGCCCGGCGACCTGCACCGGGCGCGCCGGGAGCCACCTCACCCCGCGCGCGTGCAGCGGCCCCCGGTCTAGGCGGGCCGCTGGAGCACCGTCAGGCTCCGGTCCGGCAGGGTGATGCGGTCCCCGTCGGCCACCTTCGCGCCGGTGCCCGCGGGCACGCCCTCGGGCCGGGCGGTTTCGACGACGACCTGCCACTGCCGTCCGTGGTCGACCGGCACCACGAAGTCCAGCGCCCTGGGCGAGGCGTTGAACATCAGCAGGAACGAGTCGTCGGTGATGCGCTCCCCGCGCGGTCCGGGCTCGGAGATCGCGTTGCCGTTCAGGAACACCGTCAGGGCCGACGCCTGCGCCGACTCCCAGTCCCGCTGGGTCATCACCTCGCCCTCGGGGGTGAACCAGGCGATGTCGGACAGCTCGTCGTGGGTGCCCTCCACCAGCCGGCCGTGGAAGAAGCGCCGCCTGCGCAGCACCGGATGGTCCCTGCGCAGCCACACCATCGCGCGGGTGAAGTCCAGCAGCTCGCTGCCGTCCTGCGGCCACCGGACCCAGGCCAGCTCGCTGTCCTGGCAGTAGGCGTTGTTGTTGCCCCGCTGGGTGCGCGCGAACTCGTCACCGTGGCTGATCATCGGCACGCCCTGGGAGAGCATCAGCGTGGCGATGAAGTTGCGCATCTGCCGGCCGCGCAACGCCAGCACGTCCGGGTCGTCGCTCTCGCCCTCCGCGCCGCAGTTCCAGGACCGGTTGTGGCTCTCGCCGTCGCGGTTGTCCTCCCCGTTGGCCTCGTTGTGCTTGTCGTTGTACGACACCAGGTCGTGCAGCGTGAAACCGTCGTGGCAGGTGACGAAGTTGATGGAGGCGAGCGGCCGGCGTCCGTCGTCCTGGTACAGATCGGACGAGCCGGTCAGCCGCGAGGCGAACTCCGCCATGGTGCGCGGCTCGCCCCGCCACAGGTCCCGCACGGTGTCCCGGTACTTGCCGTTCCACTCCGTCCACAGCGGCGGGAAGTTGCCCACCTGGTAGCCGCCCTCGCCCACGTCCCACGGTTCGGCGATCAGCTTCACCTGGGACACCACGGGGTCCTGCTGCACCAGGTCGAAGAACGACGACAGCCGGTCCACCTCGTGGAACTGCCGCGCCAGCGTGGCCGCGAGGTCGAAGCGGAAGCCGTCGACGTGCATCTCGGTGACCCAGTACCGCAGCGAGTCCATGATCAGCTGGAGCACGTGCGGCGACCGCATGAGCAGGGAGTTCCCGGTCCCGGTGGTGTCCATGTAGTACCGGGGATCGTCCGCCAGGCGGTAGTACGACGGATTGTCCAGGCCCCGGAAGGACAGGGTCGGGCCCAGGTGGTTGCCCTCGGCGGTGTGGTTGTAGACGACGTCCAGGATCACCTCGATCCCGGCCTCGTGCAGCGCGCGCACCGCCGACTTGAACTCCAGGACCTGCTGGCCCCGGTCGCCCCAGGAGGCGTACGCGTTGTGCGGGGCGAAGAAGCCGATGGTGTTGTAGCCCCAGTAGTTGTTCAGGCCCATGTCCACCAGCCGGTGGTCATTGACGAACTGGTGTACGGGCATCAGCTCCAGGGCGGTGACCCCGAGCCCGGTCAGGTGCTCTATGACCGCCGGATGGGCGAGCGCCGCGTAGGTGCCGCGCAGCTCCTCGGGCAGCCCCGGGTGCCGCATGGTCAGGCCCTTGACATGGGCCTCGTAGATCACCGTCTCGTGGTACTCGGTGCGGGGCGGCCGGTCGTCGCCCCAGTCGAAGTACGGGTTCACCACGACGGACGTCATGGTGTGCGGGGCGGAGTCCATGTCGTTGCGCTCGTCCGGGGAGCCGAAGCGATAGCCGTAGACCTCCTCGCCCCAGGAGACCGCACCGCTGATCGCGCGCGCGTACGGGTCGAGCAGCAGCTTCGCCGAGTTGCAGCGCAGCCCCCGCTCGGGCGCGTCGGGTCCGTGCACGCGGTAGCCGTAGCGCTGCCCCGGCATGACGCCCGGCAGGTACGCGTGCCGTACGAACGCGTCGCTCTCCCGCAGTTCCACCGCCGTCTCCGAGCCGTCGTCGTGCAGCAGACACAGCTCTACTCGGTCCGCGGCCTCCGTGAAGACCGCGAAGTTGGTGCCGGCGCCGTCGTACGTGGCGCCGAGCGGATATGCCTCTCCAGGCCAGACCTGCATGGATACGACTCTTCCAGGTGTGTCGTGGTGGTGGGACCGCCTTGGCACCGAGTCTCCACGAAAGTGAGGGAACCACCTATGACTTACTGCCCTCTTACCGGTCGACCAGTGCATACGGAGGTATGCCGAATCAGTGGGGCAGACACGTACTCCCCTGGAGATCAGGGGGAGTAGGGGGAGATTGTGCGCAACACAGTGCACCGCCATCTGGGCAAGGTGGTGGCCGGAGCCGCCATCGCGCTCGCCGGGACCGCGGTGATGGTGGGGATCACCCTGCCGGGCACGGCGGGCGCCGACGACACGGCCGGGGGAACGGCCGACGCACGCGGGGCCCAGCGGACGTCCCAGGGCGCCGCGGACGGCCGCGAGGCCGTGCCCCCGGGCGTCGTCGAGCAGGCGCCGGCCCAGGGCGAGACGGGCACCGGCCGTGACCCGCTCACCGAGGACGAGACGAAGCGGGTGGAGCGCCTCGCGCTCAGCCGGCAGCTGATCAGTTCCGGCGAGGGCGTCGACGGCGGCCGCGGACCGCAGCGGCTCGGCGTCGAGCTCGCCGAACCGGAGGCCGCCGAACTGGGCGACCCGAAGGCGCCCCGGCGCGCCGAGGTGTCGTTCTACGACTACGGGGACGACACCCTCGTCACCCGGACGGTCGACCTCGGCACCGGGAAGGTCGAGCGGACCGCCCGTCAGCGGGGTGTCCAGCCGCCGCTCAGCCGGGCCGAGGCCACCGAGGCGGCCAGGCTGCTGATCGCCGACCCGCTGGGCGCGGGTCTGAAGGCCGACTACAAGGACGCCACCGGCCAGGACCTCACCTCGCCGGACCAGCTGCTGCTCAACAGCATGGTGTACCGGGCCACGCCGGGCGCCCAGCCCGCCGTGCTCGACCGGTGCGGTGAGCACCGCTGCGTGCGCCTGTTCCCGAAGGTGAAGAACGGGCCGTGGATCGACGCCCGGCACCTGGTGATCGACCTGAGCGCCCGCAAGGTGGGCGAACTCCCCGACTGAGCCGCTCGCGCGGGTGCAACCCCGCCGCCGGCCTGCCTCGGTCCCTCCTTCCCACCGATCCTCCAGAGGGCTCCGGTGAGCCTTCCGCAAGGGAGTCGATTTCGTCATGTCCGTGATCAGCAACAGCCGCGCCCGCAGGCGGACGGCCCTGGCCCTCGCACTGGCCGGGCTGGCCGCCGGTGTCACCACCGGGGCGGGTCCCGCCGCCGCGCGGCCCAAGGCGGCGGCACCGGCGGCCGAGTGCAGCGCCGCGTACCGCATCGAGCAGAAGCTCTCCACCGGCACCACCTGGCGCATGTGCTGGCGCTACCACAAGGAGGCCGGTCTCGTCCTGGAGCACATCACCTACCAGCCGCCGGGCGAGGCCCGCCCGATCAAGGTGCTGGCCTCCGCCAAGCTCGGCCAGATCCATGTGCCCTACGACGACGGCAAGGCCGAGTACCAGGACCTCACCCAGGCCGGCTTCGGCCAGGGACTGAAGGACCTCGCACCCGGGGAGTGCCCCGGCGGCACCATCAAGACCGTCCGGGTGCCCGAGGCCTGGGACCCCGCCCACCAGAACGTCAAGGGCCTGTGCACCACCACTCGTTCGCGTGGTCATGCCTACCGCATGCAGGGGGAGACGGCGAACAAGGTCTTCCAGAAGCAGGGCAAGGACCTGCTCGTCTACACCGTCAACCAGGTCGGCTGGTACGAGTACATCACCGAGTGGCGTTTCCAGGACGACGGCACGATCAACATGAACGTCGGCGCCACCGGGTCCCTGTCGCCCGTGGACTACGACGCCGGCGACGGCCGCGGCTGGCCGATCGGCAAGGGTGCCAAGGCCTACGCCACCAGCCACAGCCACAACGTCTTCTGGCGGCTCCACTTCAACCTGGACGGCTCCACCAAGGGCCGGGTCGAGCAGTACGACTCGAAGGTCAGCGCCCCCGCCGGCGGCCGCCCGGCGCCCACCAACAAGACCACCCGCACCGCGATCACCAAGGAACTCGCCGGCGACGCCAGGAACATGCGCTGGTGGCGCGTGGTCAGCGCGACCGGCAAGAACAAGGACGGGCACCGGCGTTCGTACGAGCTCGTGCCCGGCGCCGGGGCCAAGTACCCCGGCCGCAGCTACACCAGGCACGACGTGTACTTCACCGAGTACGCCAAGTGCGAGCAGTACGCCAGCGACAACCTGCCGGACTGCGGCGCGGGACACGGCAGGTCCGTCGACAAGTGGGTGAACGGACAGGCCCTGAAGAACCCGGTGGTCTGGGTCAACGTCGGCTTCCACCACGTGGCGCGCGACGAGGACCAGCAGCCCATGCCGGTCCACTGGCAGGGCCTGTCCGTCGCCCCGCGCGACGTGACCGCTATGAATCCGCTCACGCCGGCCGAGCTGGCTGATCAGAATGGACGCCCCGAGTAAGGAAGTTGGGAGACGAGCCTGCCCATCCGGCTGCACCGCCGACCGCTCCCGGAGTACCCTTCCTTGATCGTTGGGACGGGGAGTGCTCGGGGGAGCGGAAGGCGGTGCGCGGGTGGGCTCGGGAGGGCTGGAGCTGCCCCCAGGTGACGAGGGTCACGAGGGGGGCTCCACAGAGGTCCCGCCCGGCACGGTGTCCCTGGCCAGACCGATGGAGACGCACTCGATCGGCCCGGAACTGGACTGGGACGCCGACGCCTGGCACGAGGTGCGCACCCGCGCCCAGCGAGCCGGCCGGGCCTACATCTGGCTGAACCTCGTCGAGCAGCGGCTGCGCGCGGTCGTGGCCGCCGTCCTGCGCCCCATCTACGAACCCGTCCACGGCGACGAGTGGGTGGTCGCCGCGGCCGGTCCGGCCGGCCAGGAGTGGGTCCAGCGCGCGGTCGCCGTGCGGGAGGTCAGCCGGCGCAAGGGATATCTCCTCGACCCCGCGGACGACAACGTCCTCAGCTTCCTCACCCTGCCGCAGCTGCGCGAGCTGATGGTGCAGCACTGGCCGTGCTTCGAGCCCTACGTCGACGAGCGCCGGGACGTCGAACTCGCGCTCGACGAGCTGGAGGTCACCCGGAACGTCGTCTCCCGCAACCGGGCCCTGTCCGAGGCCGTGCTGAACCAGGCCGAACGGGCCTCGGCGCGGCTGCTGGAGACCCTCGGCTCGGGAGGGGACGTGCCCTCGGCGCGCCGGCTGCCGGTCGACGCGGTCGAGGACCTGGTCGGCGACCGCTACTCCGACGTCGTCGCCGTGCACTCCGACCGGGTGCGGCTGATGCGCCGGTTCCCCGCCGAGGACATCTTCGGCGGGGCCCGCCGTCTCGACGCCGTCGGCATCGGCCTCAACCTGCTCGTGCAGAACTTCTCCGGGCGCCGTCTGGTGCGCCTGGCCGAGGCCGGGTGCCGGGTGCGGCTGCTGTTCCTCAACCCGGCGTCCAGCGCGGTGAAGCGCCGCGAGCGCGAACTGGGCATCAAGCGGGGCGAGCTGGGCCGGGCCGTGGAGATGAACATCCTCCACATGCGCCGGGTGCGCGCCCGGCTGCGGGACCCGGACGCCTTCGAGATCCAGGTCTACGACGAGACCCCCCGCTTCACGGCCTACCTCGTGGACGGCGACGGCTCGGACGGCATCGCGGTCGTGCAGTCCTATCTGCGCCGCACCCGCGGGATGGAGGCGCCGGTGCTGGTGCTGCGCAACGGCAACCGGGTGGTCAAGTCGGGCGAGGTGGACGAGGGGGGACTCTTCGGTACGTACCGGGAGGAGTTCGAGGCGGCATGGGTGGATTCACGCCCTGTGTCCTGAATCGCCGTCACCTTTTGCGGCGTCATGCCGGCGGCCGATGCGGAACGCTGTCCTCTGGTTGTCAGTGCCGCATGCGATCGTGGAGATCACTGGGGGAAAGCACCACCAAGAAGGGGGGCCGCCCATGGGCTGGCACCGGGAGCTGCTGATCGGCTTCGACCTGGAGACGACCGGGACCGATCCGCGCGAGGCGCGCATCGTCACGGGTGCCGTGATCGAGGTCAGGGGCGGACAGCCCCTGGGACGCCGGGAATGGCTGGCGGATCCGGGAGTGGAGATCCCGGCGGACGCGGTGGCGGTGCACGGCATCAGCAACGAGCGCGCGGTCGCCGAGGGCCAGCCGGCCGACAGGGTCGCCGACGCCATCGCGGACGTCCTCGCGGGGTACTGGAAGACGGGCGTCCCCGTGGTCGCCTACAACGCCGCCTTCGACCTGACCCTGCTCTCCGCCGAACTGCGGCGCCACGGCCTGCCATCACTGCGTGACCGCCTCGGCGGCCTGCACCCGGCGCCGGTCATCGACCCGTACACCATCGACCGCCAGGTCGACCGCTACCGCCGCGGCAAGCGCAACCTCGAAGCGGTCTGCACGGAGTACGGCATCGTCCTCGACGGCGCGCACGACGCCTCCGCCGACGCGCTGGCCGCGGCCCGGCTGGCCTGCGCGATAGCCGGCCGCCACCCCAAGATCGCGGGGCTCGGCCCGGCGGAGCTGCACCGCCGCCAGGTCGAGTGGTACGCCGAGTGGGCGGCGGACTTCCAGAAGTTCCTGCGCCGCAAGGGGGACGCCACCGCCGTGGTGGACGGGCTGTGGCCGCTGCGGGAGCCGGCCGGCGAGCGGGTCTGAGCCCCCGCCCGGCAGCGGCCGTGCGCTCAGAACGGATACCAGCGCACGCTCTCGTCCCCGTCCCGCAGGGAGGCCACGCGGCGCCCGAACTCGGCCAGCGCCTTGGGGTTGCTCGGCGCGTGCTGGGCCACCCAGGCGCAACTGGCCGTCTCCCGCGCCCCGCGCAGCACCGCACAACCCTCCCATTCGCGCACGTCCCAGCCGTACGCCTCGGTGAACGAGTCGTACGCCTCGGCCGGCAGGCCGTAGCGGTCGCGGGAGAGGGCCATCACCACCAGATCGTGCTCGCGCAGGTCGGCGGAGAAGGTCTCCAGATCGACCAGCACCGGTCCGTCCGGTCCGATGTGCACATTGCGGGGCAGCGCGTCGCCGTGGATCGGGCCGGGCGGCACATGCGGGGTGAGCGCCGCCGCGGCCCCCGCGAACCCGTCGCGCCGCTCCCGCAGATATGCCGCGTCCGCCGGGTCGATCGCGTCCCCGGCGAGCCGCAGCCAGCGTTCCACCCCGCCCAGCAGCGCGCGGGGCGGCAGGGCGAAGGAGGGGGAGGGCAGTGCGTGGACGACCCGGAGCAGTTCGGCCAGATCCCGGGGCTCGGCGGGCCGTACGGGATCGGGCAGCCGGTGCCACACGGTCACCGGGTGTCCCTCGACGAGCAGCGCGGTGTCCTGGGCCGCCCGGACCGCGGGGACCCCGGCCTCCGCGAGCCACCGGGCGACGGACACCTCCCGGCGCGCCCGGTCGCCGAGTTCGGCGTCCCGGCCCACCTTCACGACCAGGTCGCCCGCCGCGAACACGGCGTTCTCGCCGAGGGCGAGGAGTCGCGCGTCCCGGGCCGCACCGGGCAGGACCCCCGCCGCCGCCAGTACGTCCCGCGCCCGTGCCTCGTCCATCGTCCGCCTCCGTGATCCGTCCGCGCGGGGCCCGTGGCCAGGATCCCGCGGTGCCGCGTTCGTGCCGTCCGTCGGCCAGTGTCGCATTCGCACAGGTCGGAGGGTGTGCGCGGGCCCTTGACGACATCGACCGCCTTCACGACCATGACGGGGGCCCGCCGGGCTCCGGAACGTCACGAGCCGCGCAAAGGAGCCGATCCGTGACAGTGGTGACCGAGGCGAGGCGTGCCGAGCGCGCGCCGGACCGGGGCCGGCAGCGGCGTGGCGGCGACCACGGCGCGTGGTTCCTGGTGCTGCCCGCGCTCGTCCCGATCCTGGTACTGAGCGTGGGTCCGCTGCTGTACGGGATCCTGCTGGCGTTCACCGACGCCCAGGCGGGGCGCACCGAGCCCACCGAGTGGATCGGCACCCTGAACTTCCAGGACCTGCTGCGGGACACGCTGTTCTGGGAGTCGTTCCGGATCGGGCTGGTGTGGGCGGTCGGGGTGACGGTGCCGCAGTTCCTGCTGGCGCTCGGCCTCGCCCTGCTGCTGAACGAGCGGCTCAGGCTGCGCTGGCTGGCCCGAGCCCTGGCGATCGTGCCGTGGGCGATGCCCGAGGTCGTCGTCGGCATCATGTGGCGCCTCGTCTACAACCCGGACGCGGGCGTGCTCAACGAGACCCTGCGCGACCTCGGCCTCGGCGACGGCCGGGACTGGCTGAGCGGGCTCGGCACGGCCCTGCCCGCGGTGATCGTCGTCGGCGTCTGGGCGGGGATGCCGCAGACGACGGTCGCCCTGCTCGCCGGACTGCAGAACACCCCGCGCGAGCTGCACGAGGCGGCCGCGATCGACGGCGCGGGTGCCTGGCGCCGCTTTTGGACGGTCACCTGGCCCGCCCTCAGACCGGTCGCCCTCGCCATCACGGCCCTCAACTTCATCTGGAACTTCAACGCGTTCGCCCTGGTCTACGTGCTGACCAGTGGCGGTCCGGGCGGCCGGACCCGGCTGCCCATGCTCTTCGCCTACGAAGAGGCCTTCCGCTACGGCCAGTTCGGCTACGCGGCAGCGATGGGCTGCGTGATGGTCGCGGTCATCTCGGTACTGCTGGCGCTCTTCCTGGTGGGCCGGCTCAGGGGAGGCGACGACGTATGAGGACCAGCACCGGGGCGCGCGTCGGTCAGTACGTGGCGTTGCTCGCGTATCTCGTCTTCCTCGCCTTCCCCTTCCTGTGGCTCCTCTCCACCGCCTTCAAACCGCCCCAGGAGCTGGGCAGTCTGCACCCCACGTGGATCCCCGAGAACCCCACACTGGACAACTTCCGGCAGGCCTTCGAGGAGCAGCCGCTGCTGCGGGCCGCGCTCAACTCCCTGCTCGCCGCGACCGGGGCGGCCGTGATCGCCGTGCTGGTCGCGACGCCGATGGCGTACGTGATGGCCCGTCACCGCACCCGGACGGCCCGGGCGGCGACCGGCTGGGTCGTGGTCAGCCAGGCGTTCCCCTTCGTGCTGGTGATCATCCCGCTCTTCCTGGTGCTGAAGAACCTGCGGCTGATCGACTCCCTGGCGGGCCTGGTGATGGTCTACGTCGTCTGGGCGCTGCCCTTCGCGCTGTGGATGCTGGTCGGCTACGTCCGGGCCGTGCCGGCCGAACTGGAGGAGGCGGCGGCGGTCGACGGTGCCGGCCGGCTGCGGACGCTGGTGTCGGTGACGGCGCCGCTGCTGGCGCCGGGGATCGTGGCGACGGCCCTGTTCGCCTTCATCACCGCCTGGAACGAGTTCTTCTTCGCCCTGGTCCTGCTCAAGACCCCGGAGAAACAGACACTGCCCGTGATCCTCACCCATTTCATCGGCGCCGAGGGCGTGGCCGACCTCGGTCCTCTCGCCGCCGCCGCGTTCCTCGCGACCCTGCCCTCCCTGCTCGTCTTCGCCCTGATCCAGCGGCGGATCACGGGCGGCATGCTCGCCGGGGCGGTGAAAGGCTGATGCGCGGGAGGCGGGCAGGGATCGTCGCGGCCGCGCTGATGCTGCTCACCGCCTGCACGGGCGGCGCGCGGGAGGACTCCCCGGACGGCGGGATCACCCTCCGCTTCCAGTCCCTGGCCTGGCAGCAGGAGTCCGTGGAGGTCAACAAGGAGCTGGTGGCGGAGTGGAACGCCGCCCATCCGGACGTCCGCGTCGAGTACGTCCAGGGCAGCTGGGACAGCGTCCACGACCAGCTCCTGACCTCCTTCGAGGGCGGTGAGGCACCGGACATCATCCACGACGCCTCCGACGACCTCGCCGACTTCGCGTACGGCGGCTACCTCGCCGACCTCACCGGTCTGCTGTCCGAGCGGCTCCAGGCCGACATCCCGCGGCGGAGCTGGGAGACGGTGACCTTCGGGGACGGGATCTACGGAGTGCCCTTCCTCCAGGAGCCACGGGTGCTCATCGCGAACGCGACCTGGCTGAAGGAGTCGGGGGTGCGGATCCCGACCCCCGAGGAGCCGTGGACGTGGGAGGAGTTCCGCGAGGTGACGAAGGAGCTCAGCGCCGAGGGGAGGTACGGGGTGGCCTGGCCGCTGAAGGAACCCGTCTCGGCCACGCTCAACCTCTCCCTGTCGGCGGGCGGGCAGCTCTTCCATCGGGGCGCGGACGGCAAGGTCACGGTCCGCTTCGAGGCGGGCGACGCGGTGGTGCCGCGCACCATCCACGACCAGGTCGGCTCGGATGCCAGTGCGGCGGCTTCGACGCTCGGCAGCGGCGGTTCGGACACGCTCCCGGGATTCTTCGGCGGCAAGTACGCGATGGTGCCGCTCGGCTTCTCCTACCGTCAGCAGATCGTGCAGCAGGCGCCGGAGGGCTTCGCCTGGCAGGTGCTGCCGGCCCCGGCCGGTGCGGGCGGGCTCGCCCAGGGGGTCAGCCCGCAGACCCTGTCCGTCGCCGAGGACAGCCCGCACAAGAAGGAGGCGGCCGCCTTCGTCGACTTCCTGCTCCGGCCGCGGAACATGGTGCGCCTCGCCCTGGGCGACTGGATGCTGCCCACCGGCACCGAGGCCCTGAAGGACCCCGCACTGCGCTCCGCCCGGTACGGCTGGGCCACCGGCACCGCGCTGGCGACGCACCTGCGCCCGGCGCCCGCGCAGTCCGTGCGGGGGTATCCCGAGTGGAAGGACAAGGTGGCGACACCGGCGCTGCAGGAGTACTACAGCGGCGCGATCGGCCTCGACGAGCTGCGCAGACGACTGGAGGAGGACGGGAACCTGGTGCTGGCGCGATATCAGCGCTGACGGGGAGGGCTCGGGAAAGCAGTTGCACGAGACGTATCGTCTCGCTTAAGGTCGGGGGCATGACGCACATCGCCATGTTCTCCATCGCCGCCCACGGCCACGTGAACCCGAGCCTGGAGGTGATCCGTGAGCTCGTCGCGCGGGGCCACCGGGTGACGTACGCGATCCCCCCGGTGTTCGCGGAGAAGGTCGCCGAGACCGGTGCCGAGGTGAAGCTCTGGAAGTCGACGCTGCCGGGCCCCGACGACGACCCGGCCGCGTGGGGCGACACGCTGCTCGACAACGTCGAGCCCTTCCTGAACGACGCCATGCAGGCCCTGCCGCAGCTGATCGAGGCGTACGAGGGCGACGAGCCGGATCTCGTGCTGCACGACATCGCCTCGTACCCGGCGCGGGTGCTGGCCCACCGCTGGGGCGTCCCCGCCGTCTCCCTCTCTCCCAACCTGGTGGCCTGGGAGGGGTACGAGGAGGAGGTCGCCGAGCCGATGTGGGCGGAGCCGAGGAAGACCGAGCGCGGCCGGGCCTACTACGCGCGCTTCCAAGCCTGGCTGGAGGAGAACGGCATCACCCGGCACCCCGACCCCTTCGCCGGGCGGCCGGACCGTTCCCTCGTGCTGATCCCGAAGGCGCTCCAGCCGAACGCCGACCGGGTCGACGAGAAGGTGTACAGCTTCGTCGGCGCCTGCCAGGGTGACCGCGGCGCGGAAGGGGACTGGCAGCGGCCCGCCGACGCCGAGAAGGTCGTGCTGGTCTCGCTCGGGTCGGCGTTCACCAAGCAGCCGGCGTTCTACCGGGAGTGCGTGACGGCGTTCGCCGGGCTGCCCGGCTGGCACGTGGTGCTCCAGATCGGCAGGCACGTCGACCCCGCCGAGCTGGGAGAGGTGCGGGGGAACGTCGAGGTGCGGTCGTGGGTCCCGCAGCTCGCGATCCTCAAGCAGGCCGACCTGTTCGTCACCCACGCGGGCGCGGGCGGCAGCCAGGAGGGCATGGCCACGGCCACGCCGATGATCGCCGTGCCGCAGGCGGTCGACCAGTTCGGCAACGCCGACATGCTCCAGGGCCTCGGCGTGGCCCGTCATGTCCCGGCGGATCAGGCCACGGCGCAGACGCTCCGCGAGGCGGCGCTCGCGCTCGTCGACGACCCCGAGGTCGCCCGCCGTCTGGCGGTCCTCCAGGGGGAGATGGCCGAGGAGGGCGGCACCAGGCGCGCCGCGGACCTGATCGAGGCCGAACTGGCCGCCGCGGGGGCATGAGTGAGGGCCCGTCGGTTCCACGGGAACCGACGGCCCTCGCCGGTCACGGCCCCGGGTCAGACCCGCACCCGCTCGCCCTCCTTCTCGGCCAGCGGCGCCCGCGCCGGTGTGTCCACCGACTCGTCGTGCGTCAGATCCGGAAGCCGGTTCAGCCACTTCGGCAGATACCAGTTGCGTTCCCCGAGGAGCGCCATCACGGCCGGCAGCAGCACACCCCGGATGATCGTCGCGTCGATCAGCACCGCCGCCGCGAGACCGACGCCCATCTGCTTCATCGACTGCATGGACAGGGTGCCGAAGATCGCGAAGACGGCGACCATGATGACGGCGGCGCTGGTCACGACCCCCGCCGTGGTGACCACTCCGTGCGCGATGGCGTCCTGTGTCGTACGGCCGCGCAGCCGTGCCTCGCGAATCCGCGAGACCACGAACACGTGGTAGTCCATCGACAGCCCGAACAGGATCACGAACAGGAACAACGGCAGCCAGCTGACGATCGCGCCGACGCCCTCCGCGCCCACCAGCGAGGCGCCCCAGCCGTGCTGGAAGACGGCGACCAGGATGCCGTAGGCCGCGCCCACGGACAGCAGGTTCAGCACGATCGAGGTGATCGCGATCGTCAGCGAGCGGAACGACAGCAGCATCAGCAGGAACGCGAACACCACGACGAACGCGAACACCGGGGCGACCGCGCCGACGAGCTGGTCGTTGAAGTCCTTCGACATGGCGACCCCGCCGGTGATCGGCGCCTCGACGCCCTCGACCGTGCCGAGCGTGGCGGGCCGCACCTCGTCGCGGAGCTTGTCCAGGCTGGCGCCCGCCTCGTCCAGGTCGGAACCGCCGACCAGCGGCACATGGACGAAGGCGACGTTCTTCGCGTCGTCCAGCTCGATGTCGACGGGCCCCCGCGAGGCGCCCGAACTGATCGCCCGCTCCCGGAAGTCGGCGAGCGCCGACTGCACCTCGGGGGCGTTGATGTCCTCGGCCCTCACCACCACCTCGGCCGGTTCCGAGCCGCCCGGGAAGGCCTCGTTGAGCCGGTCGTAGGTCTGCACGATGGGCAGCGAGTCGCCGAACTCCTGGTCCAGCGTGAGGTTCTGGGTCTTCATGCCGACCGCGGGAGCCGCGACGGCCAGCAGTGCCCCGGTGGCCACGACGACGGAGACGACGGGCTTGGCCAGGACCCCCTTCAGCACGGCCGTCCAGAAGCGGCTCTCGCCGCTCGCGCCGCGGCGACGGCGGCGGCGGCGGAGGAACGGTATCCGCCCCTTCTCCACCCGCTCGCCCAGCAGCGACAGCAGTGCCGGCAGCACCGTCACCGAGCCGACCATGGCCACCGCGACCACCATCAGCGAGGCCAGGCCCATGGCCTCGAACTCGGCGAGCCCGGTGAAGAGCATGCCCGCCATCGCCACGCACACCGTGACACCGGAGACGATGATCGCGCGCCCACTGGTGGCCGCGGCGACCCGGAGCGCCGTCTGCGCGTCCCGGCCGGCCTCGCGCTCCTCCCGCTCACGGCGCAGATAGAACAGGCAGTAGTCGACGCCGACGGCCAGACCGACCAGCAGCATCACGGAGTTGGCGGTCTCGCTCATCGGCATCACATGGCTCACGACGCCCATCAGGCCCATCGTCGCCATGATCGCGGTGAGCGCCAGTGCGACCGGCAGCAGCGCCGCCACCAGCGCGCCGAACGCGATGAGCAGGATGCCGAGGGCGACCGGCACGGCCGAGTACTCGGCCTTGCGGAAGTCGTCGCCGAACGCGTCGTCGAACGTCTTCGTCATGCTGGCGCCGCCGATCTCCTCGATCCGCAGCGACCCGTGGTCGCGCTGGACCCGCTCGACGGCCTCCAGCACCGGCTCGACCCGCTCGCCCGCGGTGTCCGACGCCCCCCGCATGTCGAACCGCACCAGCGCGCTGCGCCCGTCCTCGGAGATGGTTTTCGTGTCGTACGGCGTGGTGACGTCCGTGACCTCGCCGGTCGCCTCGACGGCCTCGACGACGTCGGCGACGGCCGCCCGGAACGCCGGGTCGGTGGCCCGCGGTCCGCCGTCCTTCGACTGGATGAGGACCGTCTCACCGGCCGGCTCCTCGATCCCGGCGTCCTCGACGATCCGCGCGGCGGTGTGGGTCTCGCCCTTGAGCTGATCGCTGTCGTCGACCTCGACCCGGCCGGCGGCCGAACCCAGCCCCATCGCCAGGACGACGAACAGCACCCAGATACCGACGGCCGCCCATCGGTGCCGGGCACTCCAGCCGCCGGCCCGGGCGGCGAGTCCCCGCACGCGTATGTCTCCGTTCCCCATGACGGGCTGCCCCCTCGTGAGCGGTGACGGCCCCCTGCCGGCACCTTCCGTCTCGAAGGTAGGGGCCGGACAAGGCCGTCTCGTCGTGCTGCCCGGTGAGGCGCGGGGGCCCCGGGTCCTCCGGACGGCCACCTCGCCCTCAGTACTGGGGAGGACACCGGGCCCCTACATCCATCGGCGGATCTCCGGGCCGACGATCAGGGATCCGCCCTTGGGACCCTTTGTGCCGACTCGTGATTTCGAAACCTTGTTGAACAAGTCACAGGTGCGTGTAGCGGTTGATCCGGACCCGTTCCATGGGCCAGAGTTTCGCGCAGCCCGCGACCCGGGCCCGGCCGTCGTGCCCGCCCCCACGGGGCACGACGGCCGCCTAGGGTGGACGGGTGACGACATATGCGGCGCTGCTGCGCGGGATCAACGTGGGCGGCAGCAAGAAGGTCCCGATGGCCGACCTGCGCACCCTGCTGGAGAGCCTCGGTCACGGGGGCGTGCGGACGTATCTCCAGAGCGGACAGGCGGTGTTCACCGCCGACCACGGCGACGAGGCGTCCCTGGCCGCGGAGCTGACGGGGGCGATCGAGAGCCGGTTCGGCTTCGCGGTGGACGTCATCGTGCGCGACCACGCCTACCTCAAGGCGGTCGCCGACGACTGCCCGTTCCCGGCCGCCGAGCTGGAGGGCAGGCAGCTCCACGCCACCTACTTCTCCGCGCCCGTCGACACCGGGCGTCTCGCGGAGATCGACCAGGAGGCCTTCCTGCCGGAGGAGTTCCGCTGCGGCGACCGCGTCCTGTACCTGTACGCGCCGAACGGACTGGGCCGCTCCAAGCTCGCCGAGTACCTGGCCAAGCCGCGGCTGAACACGGGCGTCACCGCGACGACCAGGAACTGGAACACCGTCGTCAAGCTGGTGGAGCTCACCGCGCCGGCGGCTGAGTGACGGAAGTGGCCCACGGGAACTCCCCTTGAATGGACCAGAGTTCCGTGCCACTGCGCGGCTAGCATCGCCGGCATGAATGACTCCGCCACCACCCGCGTCGACTGCTGGTTCGACCCCGCCTGCCCCTTCGCCTGGATCACCTCGCGCTGGCTGCTGGAGGTGGAACGGCACCGCCGGCTCGACCTACGCTTCCATGTGATGAGCCTGTACCTGCACAACCTCGGGGGCGAACTCCCCGACTGGTACCGGGACCTGGTCGACAGATCGATCGGCCCGGTGCGGGTGGCGGTGGCCGCGGCGGAGCGGCACGGCGAGAAGGTGCTGCGCGACCTGTACACCGCCCTCGGCGTGCGCATCCACGAGCGCGAGGCCGGGGACTTCGACGTGGTGATCGCCGAGGCGCTGGCCGAGCTGGGACTCGACGCCGACCTCGCCGCCGCCGCGCACGACCCGGCGTACGACGAGGCGGTCCGCCGCAGCCACGCGGCGGGCGCGGAGGCCGAATCCGGGCGCTACGTCGGGACTCCCACCGTCCACGTCGACAAGACGGTGTGGTTCGGCCCCGTGCTCCGCGCCGTTCCGCGCGGCCCGCGCGCGGCCGAGCTCTTCGACAGCCTCCGCGTCCTGGCCGGCGACCCGGACTTCTTCGAGCTCAAGCGGACCCGCACCGGAGGGCTCCGTTTCGACTGACGGAGCCTGCGGCGGGACCCGGACGGCCTCAGGCCCCGACGGCCGCGAGCAGCGGCGCCCGCGCCCCGTCGTAGCGCCGCAGCAGCAGGCGGGCCACCTCCGGCGCCGGACCCAGCACACCGGCCAGGACGTCCGCCTCGGCGGCGCCCCGGGCGATGCGGTCCGGCAGGAAGCCGGGCGCGAGGACGTAGGGCGCGACGGCGACGCGCTCGCAGCCGAGGGCGCGCAGCTCGCGGATCGCGACCTCGGTGCGGGGCAGGGACGCGGAGGCGAACGCAGGCCGCACGGCGCACCAACCGGTGTGCCGCCACTCCCGCGCGATTTCTGCGATCACTGCGATCGCCTCCGGGTCGGTGGACCCCGCCGAGGCCAGGACGACCCCGGTCGAGGGCTTGTCGGCGGGGGTAAGCCCCGCCTCGTACAGCCGCCGCTCCAGCGCGGCCAGCAGCAGCGGCGAGGGGCCGAGCACCTCCGCCTGGCGGACGCGCAGGCGCCGCGGCGCCTCCCGCAGCACCGCCGGGATGTCCGCCTTCGCGTGGAAGGCGCGCGTCAGCAGCAGCGGCAGCGCCACCACGTCGCGGACGCCCTCCGCCGCCAGGGACTCCAGCACGCCCTGCACGGACGGGATGGTGAAGTCCAGGAAGCCGGTTTCGACCCGCAGGCCCGGCCGCAGCGACCGCACCCGCCGCACCAGGGCGTGCACGGTCGCGGCGTGCCGCGGGTCGCGGCTGCCGTGGGCGATGACGAGGAGGACCGGTTCGTGGCGCATGGGATCAGCTCTTCACCAGGAGGCCGCGGCTGCGCAGCACCCGCCGCTCCAGCGGACTGAAGAGCAGCAGGTCGATGGCGATACCGACGATCAGGATGAGCAGGATGGCGAGGAAGACCATGGACATGGAGCTGGTGTTGCGGCCGTTCTCCAGCAACTGGCCGAGTCCCACGCCCAGGTCGGGGGAGGAGGCGATGATCTCGGCGGCCATCAGGGACCGCCAGGCGAACGCCCAGCCCTGCTTGAGGCCGGCGAGGTAGCCGGGCAGCGCGGCCGGCATCACGATGTGCCAGGTGCCCTTCAGGCCGGTCGCGCCGAGGGTGCGCCCGGCCCGCAGGTAGAGCGGCGGCACCTGGTCGACGCCCGAGACGAGGCCGTTGGCGATGGAGGGGACCGCGCCGAGCAGGATCACGGCGTACATCATCGAGTTGTTCAGGCCGAGCCAGATGACGGCCGGCGGCACCCAGGCCACCGACGGCAGCGACTGCAGGCCGGACAGGATCGGGCCGATCGCGGCCCGCACGAACCGCACCCGCGCCACCAGCAGGCCCAGCGGGGTGCCGATGGCGAGCGCCATCAGGAAGCCGAGCAGACCGCGCGAGACGCTGGTCCAGATGTAGTCGAGCAGCGTGCCCTGGAGCCAGGCGGTGCGCACCTCGCCCCACACGTCGGAGGGCGAGGGCAGCTTGCCGGGGTCGTCGACGACGCCGAAGGAGACCAGCGCCTGCCACACCGCGAGCACCAGCACGACCGCGGTGAGCGGCGGCACGACCTTCTGCGTGAGCGTCGTACGCAGCGGCGTGCGGCGCGTGTGCACCGTGTCCAGGGCGTCCAGTCCCGCCTCGACGCCGGCCAGGTCGTGGCCGTCCTTGACGGCGGGCGTGTCAGTGCTGGCCATGTCGGCGGATCTCCCCACGCAGTTCCTCGGTGATCTCACGGGACAGTTCCGCCACCGCGGCGTCCTCGATGCGGCGCGGCTGCGGGATGTCCACCGTCCACTCGCGCGCGACGCGTCCCGGACGCGACGACAGCAGGACGACGCGCTGCGCGAGCCGCGCCGCCTCCCGCACGTTGTGCGTCACGAAGAGCACGGACACCCGTGTCTCCTTCCAGATCCTGGTCAGCTCGTCGTGCAGCACGTCACGGGTGATCGCGTCCAGCGCCGCGAACGGCTCGTCCATCAGCAGCAGGCTGCTGTCCTGCGCGAGCGCGCGGGCCAGCGCGACCCGCTGGCGCATGCCGCCGGACAGCTCGTGCACCCGCTTGCCGTACGCCCCCTGGAGCCTGACCAGTTCCAGCAGTTCCTCCGCGCGGCCGCGCCGGTCCGCCTTGGGCACCCCGCGCAGCTTCAGGGCGAGCTCGATGTTCTTGCCCGCGGTCAGCCACGGGAACAGGGCGTGCTCCTGGAACATCAGCGCCGGGCGGCCGTCGGTCGCGATCGAACCGGCCGACGGCCTGTCGAGCCCCGCCACCAGGTTCAGCAGCGTGGACTTGCCGCAGCCCGAGGCCCCGAGGAGGGTGACGAACTCGCCCGGCGCGACATCGAGCGAGATGTCGTCGAGGACGAGCTGAGGCCCGGCGGGGCCGGCGAAGGACTTCGAGACGTGCTCGATGCGCGCGGCGTGCTCCACCGACGTAGCGGCGTCGGCGGCCTTGGCGAAGGTCGTGGCCATGGTCGTCACCTCCTGAAAACTGATCGTGGACTCATGAAGCGGCGCCGAGACCGGCGTCGGAGACGGTCGCCTCGCCGTCGGCGGCGAGGATCTTGTTCAGCGGCCGGAGGTCGTAGATGCCCTTCAGGTCGGGCCGCTCCAGCAGCCCGGCCTTCACCGCGTGCCGCGCCTGGACGTCGAGCGTCGCGGCGAGCGGGTCGTCGGTGACGTGGATCGACTTCCACGCCGGGTCCAGCACCTCGGGCGGCAGCGGTTTGCCGGTGTCCTCCTGGAGCTGCCGGTTGGCCGCCGCCTTCGCCGGGCCGGGGTGGGCGTCGATCCACTTGTTGGTGCCCACGGAGGCCCGCAGCACCGCTTCCACGGCCCTCGGGTGCTCCTTGAGGAAGCTCTGCGACACGATGACGTTCGTGATGACGAACTTCTTGTCCGGCCACAGGTCGGCCTCGTCGAGCAGCACCTTCCCGCCTTCGACGACCAGCTTCGAAGCCGTCGGCTCGGGCACCCAGGCGCCGTCGACGGACCCCGACCTGTAGGCGTCCGGGACCACCTTGTTGTCCGTGCGCACCACGGAGACGTCGCCCCGGCCGCTCTGCGCGTCCACCTTCCAGCCCTGCTCGGAGATCCAGTTCAGGAAGGCCACGTCCTGCGTGTTGCCGAGCTGCGGGGTGCCGATCCGCTTGCCCTTGACGTCCGCCAGGGACTTGATCTTGTCCGGGTCGACCACGAGCTTGACCCCGCCCGACGCCGCACCGCTGATGATCCGCAGGTTCTCGCCGCCCGACTTGATGTAGCCGTTGATCGCCGGCGACGGGCCGATCCAGCCGATGTCGACCGAGCCCGAGTTGAGCGCCTCGATCTCGGAGGGCCCGGCGTTGAAGGTGGCGTACTCGGCCTTGGTGGCGCCGAGTTCCTTCTGGAAGAAACCCTGCTGCCTGCCGACCAGCGCGGTGGCGTGGGTGAGGTTGCCGAAGTAGCCGATCCGGACGGAGTCCAGACCGTCGACCTTCTTCGCCCCGGCGGCGACCTGGACGGTGTCGTCGTTCCTGGCCTGGGAGCCGTAGCCGCAGGCCGCGAGCGCGAGCAGCGGCAGCACGGCCGTCGCCACGAGCGAGCGGCGCAGAGCGGTGGTGGCAGGCACGGGAGGTGTTCCTCTCGGTGGCCCGGCGTCACGACACCTCAGGTCGTGGCCGGGGGGTCGGCGGATTCTCGGCGCCCGGAGCGGCGCGTGCGCTTCACGGACATCGCGCCACCCCGCCCTGGCAGCCCGACGGGCAGATGTCGTTCGGGCGCATGGTCAGAAGTCCCATCCGTCGTCGTCGGCCTCGTTGCGGACCGGCTCCGGGGCGGCGAACGACTCGCCGACCATGCCCGCGGTCAGCGTGGTGCCGTCGCCCGGGTCGATCAGGATGAACGAGCCCGTGCGCCGCGAGTCGGCGTAGGAGTCGACCGGCAGCGGCTCGGCGGTGCGGACCTTGACCCGGCCGATGTCGTTGGCGGCGAGCTGCCCCGGGTGCGGGTGCAGGGACAGGTCGTCCAGGGTCAGCCGGGACGGGATGTCCTTGACCAGTGCCTTGACCGTGCGTGTGCCGTGCTTGAGCAGCACCCGGTGGCCGACCGTCAGCGGCTGGTCGGCAACGTGGCAGACGGTCGCCTCGATGTCCTGGGTGGTGGGCGGCGCGTCCTTGCTGGGCACGATGAGATCGCCGCGCGAGACGTCGATGTCGTCCTCCAGCAGGAGGGTGACCGACTGCGCGGTCCAGGCGACGTCGACCGGCCTGCCCAGCACGTCGATGCCGGAGATCTTCGTGGAACGGCCGGACGGCAGCACCGTGATCTGCTCGCCGACGCGGAAGGTGCCCGCCGCGATCTGCCCCGCGTAGCCCCGGTAGTCCGGGTGCTCCGCGGTCTGCGGCCGGATCACGAACTGCACGGGCAGGCGGGCGTGGCAGTGCGCCAGGTCGTGGCTGACCGGAACGGTCTCCAGGTGCTCCAGGACGGTCGGGCCGCCGTACCAGTCCATGTTCGCGGACGGTTCCACGACGTTGTCGCCGTTCAGCGCGGAGATCGGGATCGCGGTGACCTCCGGGACGCCGAGCTCGGTGGCGTACGCCGTGAACTCCTCGGCGATGCGGCCGAAGACCTTCTCGTCGTAGCCGGCGAGGTCCATCTTGTTGACGGCGAGCACGACGTGCGGGACCCGCAGCAGCGCGGCGATGGCGGCGTGCCGGCGGGTCTGCTCGACGACGCCGTTGCGGGCGTCGACCAGGATGACCGTCAGCTCGGCGGTGGAGGCGCCCGTGACCATGTTCCGGGTGTACTGCACGTGCCCCGGGGTGTCGGCGAGGATGAACCGGCGGCGCGGGGTGGCGAAGTAGCGGTACGCCACGTCGATGGTGATGCCCTGCTCGCGCTCGGCGCGCAGACCGTCCGTGAGCAGCGCGAGGTCCGGGCCCTCCTGGCCGCGGCTCGCCGAGACGCGCTCCACGGCCTCCAGCTGGTCGGTGAGGACCGACTTGGAGTCGTGCAGCAGCCGGCCGACCAGGGTGGACTTGCCGTCGTCGACGGAGCCCGCGGTGGCGAACCGCAGCAGGGTGGTCGCCGACAGCTGCTCGACCGACAGCGTCTCGGTGGGTTCGGTGGTGCTCGTCATGGCTAGAAGTACCCCTCGCGCTTGCGGTCTTCCATCGCGGCCTCGGAGAGCTTGTCGTCGGCCCGGGTGGCGCCCCGCTCGGTCAGCCGGGACGCGGCGATCTCGGTGATCACCTGCTCCAGGGTCCGGGCGTCGGAGTCGACGGCGCCGGTGCAGGACATGTCGCCGACCGTGCGGTAGCGGACCTGCCGCTTCTCGACGGTCTCGCCCTCCTTCGGGCCGCCCCACTCGCCGGCGGTCAGCCACATGCCGCCGCGCCGGAAGACCTCGCGCTCGTGCGCGAAGTAGATCTCGGGCAGCTCGATGCCCTCGCGGGCGATGTACTGCCAGACGTCCAGCTCGGTCCAGTTGGACAGCGGGAAGACACGGACGTGCTCGCCGGCGGCGTGGCGGCCGTTGTACAGGTTCCACAGCTCGGGCCGCTGCCGGCGCGGGTCCCACTGGGAGAACTCGTCCCGCAGCGAGAACACCCGCTCCTTGGCCCGCGCCTTCTCCTCGTCGCGGCGTCCGCCGCCGAACACCGCGTCGAAGCGCTCGGCCTGGATCCGCTCCGTCAGCGGCAGCGTCTGGAGCGGGTTGCGGGTGCCGTCGGGACGCTCCTTGAGCACACCGCGGTCGATGTAGTCCTGCACGGACGCGACGTGCAGCCGCAGGCCGTGCCGGTCCACCGTGCGGTCGCGGTAGTCGAGGACCTCGGGGAAGTTGTGCCCGGTGTCGACGTGCAGCAGGGAGAAGGGGATCGAGGCCGGAGCGAACGCCTTCAGCGCCAGATGCAGCATGACGATGGAGTCCTTGCCGCCGGAGAACAGGATCACCGGCCGCTCGAACTCGCCCGCCACCTCACGGAAGATGTGCACCGCCTCGGACTCCAGCGCGTCCAGGTGCGAGAGGGCGTACGGGGTCTCCGTCTCCTCGGTCACCGGTGCGACGGTCGTCATGCCAGTCCCCTCTCGGCGAGCAGGGCGTACACCGAGGCGGCGGACTCCTGCACGGTCTGGTGCTGCGACTCGATGCGCAGGTCGGGCGAGGCGGGCTCCTCGTACGGGTCGTCCACGCCGGTCAGCCCGGTCAGCTCGCCCGCCGCCTGCTTGGCGTACAGCCCCTTCACGTCACGCACGGAGCACACCTCCACCGGGGTCGCCACGTGCACCTCGACGTAGGCGGTGCCGTTCGTCGCGTGCCGCTTGCGCACCGCGTCGCGGCTGTCGGTGTACGGCGCGATCACGGGGACGAGCGCCGTCACGCCGTTACGGGCCAGCAGTTCGGCGACGAAGCCGATGCGCTGCACGTTGGTGTGCCGGTCCTCGCGGCCGAAGCCCAGGCCCGCGGAGATGAACTCGCGGATCTCGTCGCCGTCCAGCACCTCGACGAGGTGGCCCTCCTCGCGCAGCCGGCCGGCCAGCTCGTACGCGATCGTGGTCTTGCCGGCGCTCGGCAGGCCCGTGAGCCAGACGGTGGCTCCGCTCCTCACGTGCTTCCCCCCAGGGGTCGGTGTGGTGGTCGTCATCCGTGCAGTCCGCACTCGGTCTTGGACCGCCCGGCCCAGCGGCCGGCGCGCGCGTCCTCGCCCTCCAGCACGCGGCGGGTGCAGGGGGCGCAGCCGATGGAGGCGTAGCCGTCCGTCAGCAGCGGGTTGGTCAGTACGCCGTGCTCGGTGACGTAGGCGTCCACGTCGTCCTGGGTCCAGCGGGCGATCGGCGAGATCTTGATCTTCTGGCGCTTCTCGTCCCAGGCGACGACGGGGGTGCCCGCCCGGGTCGGGGACTCGTCGCGGCGCAGCCCGGTCGCCCAGGCCGTGTAGTCGGCCAGCCCCTGCTCCAGCGGCTTGACCTTGCGCAGGAAGCAGCACAGGTCGGGGTCGCGGTCATGCAGCCTCGGGCCGTACTCGGCGTCCTGCTCGGCGACCGTCTGCGCCGGGGTGAGGGTGATGACGTGGACGTCCATCACCGCCTCGACGGCGTCGCGGGTGCCAATGGTCTCCTCGAAGTGGTAGCCGGTGTCGAGGAAGACGACGTCGACGCCGGGCATCACACGGGACGCGAGGTGGGCGACCACCGCGTCCTCCATGGAGGACGTCACGCAAAACCGCTCGCCGAAGGTCTGCGCCGCCCACCGGAGGATCTCCAGCGCGGACGCGTCCTCCAGATCGCGGCCCGCCTGCTTGGCGAGCGCCTTCAGCTCCTGGGTCCCGCGGGTCTCCTGAGCGGTCGTCATATCTCGTCCCCTCCCTTCGTGTCCTGCGCGAGCCCACGGGACAGCAGCCCGAGGAACTTCAGCTGGAAGGCGCGGTTGCACGCCGCGCACTCCCAGGCGCCGTGGCCCTGCTCGCTCGGTCGCAGGTCCTCGTCGCCGCAGTAGGGGCAGTAGAAAGGTGCGGCACGCTCACTCATCGGGCATCCCTCGCTTCGCTCGCCTCGTCGCCGCGCTCACGAAAGGGCCTCCTCGGAGGCGCGGGCCGCCCAGGTCGCGAACCGCTCGCCGTCCTCGCGCTCCGCCTGGAAGCGCTTGAGGACACGTTCGACGTAGTCGGGCAGCTCCTGCGAGGTGACCTTCAGGCCGCGCACCTTGCGGCCGAACCCGGCCTCCAGGCCGAGTGCGCCGCCCAGGTGCACCTGGAAGCCCTCGACCTGCTCGCCCTCGGCGTTCGTGACCAGCTGGCCCTTGAGACCGATGTCCGCGACCTGGATACGGGCGCAGGCGTTCGGGCAGCCGTTGATGTTGATGGTGATCGGCTCGTCGAAGTCCGGGATCCGGCGCTCCAGCTCGTCGATCAGCAAGGCGCCGCGCGCCTTGGTCTCGACGATGGCGAGCTTGCAGAACTCGATGCCGGTGCAGGCCATCGTGCCGCGCCGGAACGGCGACGGGCTGACCGTGAGGTCCAGCGCCTGAAGGCCCTCGACGAGCGAGTCGACCTGCGACTCCTCGACGTCCAGCACGATCATCTTCTGCTCGACGGTGGTGCGGACCCGGCCCGAGCCGTGCGCCTCCGCCACCTCGGCGATCTTCGTCAGCGTGGCGCCGTCCACGCGGCCGACCCGGGGTGCGAAACCGACGTAGAACCGGCCGTCGTTCTGCCGGTGCACCCCGACGTGGTCGCGCCAGCGCTCCACGGGCTGCGCGGGCGCGGGGCCGTCGGTCAGCTTGCGCCCCAGGTACTCGTCCTCCAGCACCTGACGGAACTTCTCCGCGCCCCAGTCGGCCACCAGGAACTTCAGGCGGGCACGGGTGCGCAGCCGCCGGTAGCCGTGGTCACGGAAGATCGAGATGACGCCCTCGAAGACGTCCGGCACCTCGTCCAGCGGGACCCAGGCGCCGAGCCGGACACCGATCTTCGGGTTGGTGGACAGGCCGCCGCCGACCCACAGGTCGAAGCCGGGGCCGTGCTCGGGGTGCACGACACCCACGAGGGCGATGTCGTTGATCTCGTGCGCCACGTCCAGCAGCGGCGAGCCGGAGATCGCGGACTTGAACTTGCGGGGCAGGTTCGAGAAGTCCTTGTTGCCGATGATCCGGCGGTGGATCTCCTCGATCGCCGGGGTGCCGTCGATGATCTCGTCGGCGGCGATACCGGCGACGGGCGAGCCGAGGATCACGCGGGGCGTGTCACCGCAGGCCTCGGTGGTGGACAGGCCCACCGCCTCCAGGCGGTTCCAGATCTCGGGGACGTCCTCGATGCGGATCCAGTGGTACTGGACGTTCTGCCGGTCGGTGATGTCGGCCGTGCCGCGTGCGAACTCCTGCGAGATCTCACCGATCACCCGCAGCTGCTCGGTGGTGAGCCGGCCGCCGTCGATGCGGACGCGGAGCATGAAGTACTCGTCGTCCAGCTCCTCCGGCTCCAGGATCGCGGTCTTGCCGCCGTCGATCCCGGGCCTGCGCTGGGTGTACAGGCCCCACCAGCGCATGCGGCCGCGCAGGTCGTTGGGGTCGATCGAGTCGAAACCCCGCTTGGAGTAGATCGTCTCAATGCGTGTCCGCACATTGAGACCGTCGTCGTCCTTCTTGAACTGCTCGTTGCCGTTGAGCGGGGTGAAGTGCCCCGCGGCCCACTGACCCTCACCGCGGTGACGGCTCACCTTGCGGCGGGAACTCGCGGCAGCAGGGTTCTGCGGGTTGGCGGCCATGGTGTCTACGTCCTTCGGGACAGGCGGAAAGCGGCTCTGACCTGCGCGTACGAGAGCATGCGGGCGTACGGGCGCAGCGTTGCGCAGGAACAGACGAAGCTGGGGGGATCGGCGCTGCTGGAGAGGTCTCAGCTCGCCGGACAGATGGCGCTGGACATGCGGCCGAGGTCGACGTGCCGCCGACTCACCAAGGCAATTCCAGTTCCAGACATGACGGAAGCGTGTCACGGCGATCTGGACACAGTCCAGCTTTATCCAAAATGTGGACACCCTTGTCCCGGAATGTGGAACAAGGGTGTCCTCGGTCACATGGCCAGAACGGCGTCTTGTCCGGCCAGGTCAGACGGGGTACGCGCCGGGCCAGGGGCCGGGCGTCGCGACGTCCGGCTCCTCCTCGACCTTGGTGTCGAACAGCGTGAAGCCGCGGCGCAGGTAGTTGTCCATGGCGTGCTCGCCGTCCTTGCTGCAGGTGTGCAGCCAGACTCGCTTCGTCGCGGCGAGACCCGGCCACCGCTCGGCGAGATCCCACGCGCGGGCGGCCCCGTACGCCAGCAGGTGCCCACCGATGCGGCGGCCCCGGAAGGCGGGAGCGAGGCCGAAGTAGACGATCTCCACCACACCGTCGTCCTGCGGCTCCAGTTCCACGTACCCGGCGGGCGTGCCCCGGTCGTGGGCCACCCACGTCTCCACCCCGGGCCGCCCCAGGTGCTCCTGCCAGCGCGCGTACGGCCAGGCCAGCCGGTCCGTCCAGCGGATGTCCCCGCCCACGGACGCGTACAGGAAACGGCTGAACTCGGGGGAGGGCACCTCGGCGCGGACGATCCGCACGTCGCCCTCCGGCGCCGCGGCCGGGAGCAGGTCCGTGGGGGCGGTCTGCTCCAGGGACCAGGTGGTCACGGGGATGTTCGTCATACCGGTCAGGGAATCATCTAGCCCAGCGCCCTGTCGATCGTGTCCAGCGGCAGCGAGAACAGCATCCGCCCCGACTGCGACCAGACCTCGCCGCTCTCCTCCCAGTAGGAGAGGGACTGCGCGGGGCCGCTCCAGCACAGGTACGTCTCGTCCGTCCCGCACCGCGCGACCCGCGCGCCGTCGCCGTCCTGCCGCCACAGCGTCCCGTGCTCGCCCGCCGTGCGGGCCAGGTACCACCGGGACCGGTGGGCGAGCACACCGCGGACGTCGGTGGCCTTCGTCTCGTAGGCCTCCTGCGGCGCGGTGCCCAGCAGGCCGGCCCCGGAGGGGTCGTCGTCGAGCCCGTAGCGCCACAGCCGGGTCGGCCGGTCGCCGTCCGCCGGGACGGACTCGCTCGCGACCAGGCTGTCGGGTGTGGTGCTGCGGTCCAGGGAGAGCGCGCCGATCCGGGCGCCGGTCAGACGGTACGCGCGGACGGCGGGCAGGGTGTAGCGGTCGCCCCGCGCCGGTGGCGTGGGCGCGGCGGTGTCGGCGGAGGCGCGCCGGATGCGGTCCAGGTCGTAGACGTAGAGGCCGCGCCCCTCCTCGGCGGTGACGAGCAGCTTGTCCTGGTACCAGACCATGCCGGTCAGTGGCGAGACGAGCGGGCGGCCGACGGGGTCGCCGTCCGCGGGCACGGTGAGCGCGACCCAGGTGTAGGTGAGCCGCTCCGGATCGTTGGCGTCGACGAAGGCGACCCGAGAGTGGCCGCGCTGGTCGCTCCAGCCGGCCAGGATCACGCGGTTCGCGCCCCAGCGGCCGTCGTCGTCGGCGTCCCCCGAGGTGGTCAGGGCGCCGGTGTGCCATTTCTCGGTGCCGGCCTCGTCCCAGCAGTGCGCCCGGGTGGCGGCGGGCGCTATCGGCAGCGCGGAGCGGTCGGCACCGTCGCAGTCGGCCGCGGCACGCAGGCCGCGGTCGGCGTCCGCGAGGACGGCGGCGACACCGACGGGCCGGGCCGGTCCGTCGGGCGCCGGCCGCGCGAGCGGCTTCTGGCTCAGGCGCAGATCTGCCAGGGAGGGCGCGGAGGTCATCGGCTTCAGGGCGCCCGGGTCGCTGCCGGACGTGGCCTGGGAGGTGCTGATCAGGGTGGCGGCGCCGGTGAGCGCGAGAGCGGTCCCGGCCAGGAACGCCCGCAGCGCCTGGCCCCGCTTGCGTCGGCGGTGTCTGCCGCGTTGCTTCATCTGTCCTCCCGAGGTGGGCCAACTGCGCCTGTTGATCCGTGCGTTGACCTGGGAGCAGGTGGGGTGGCCCGGTAGGGGATGCTACGTCAGGTACGGCGGAGCGGGGACGAAGACCCCGTAAATACGCGGAAGAAGCCCTCGGATCCGTGAAAGTCGCCATCGGATGTACGGCGACGGCATACCCTGCTGTCACGGTGTGTAACCTCACGCCGGGTCAGAGCGCCGCCAGGAGGTGGCCGGGGCCTCCCGCGCCCGGAGCACCTCGGGCGCGCTGGAGTGCGGCAGCAGGCCGGACGGCTCGGGCGGGACGACCACCTGTACCTCGGCCTCATCGCAGAAACGATACGGCCGGTGCTCCAGAACTCCCCCCAGATACCGCCTCACCCGCGACATCTCGGCACGCACCGTCACCGTGCGGCGCGGGTCGCCGAACACGTCCGCGGCGAGTTGCGCGGCGGTGCGGCCTGCCCGGTGCTCGGCCAGCAGGAACAGCAACTCGGCGTGCCGCGGGCTCAGTTCGTGGGCCCAGGAACCGGCGCTGCCCGACACCGTGACGGTCCAGCGGCGCGGTTGCCCCAGATCCAGCACGATCCGGGTGTCACCGGAGGGCAGCGGCTCGTCGGCGGGCCGCACCAGCCAGCCCTCGGCCAGCGGTTCCACCCCGCACGGCCCCAGCAGGGGCAGCGGACGGCGGCCCGGCGACAGCGCCTTGGGCAGCGCGATCCGGCTGGTGTACGGCATCCCCGTCACCGCCGCCGTCCAGCCCTCACGGTCCACCACCAGCGCGCGGCCGGTCAGCCGGGCCAGCACCGGTGCGGCCACGGCGCGCAGCCCTTCCAGCGCGGTCAGATGCAACTCCCGCAACCGGGCCTCGGCGAGCTTGGCCACCGAGTCGACCCAGGCGAGGGTGGCCGGATGCATCGTCTCCAGCGGCCCGCTGACGTCCACCACGCCGATCAGCCGCCCGTCACGCGGATCGGTGAGGGGGGCGCCGGCACAGGTCCACGAGGTGTGCGAGCGCACGAAATGCTCGGCGCCGAACACCTGAACGGGCCGCCGTACCACGGCCGGTGTGCCGACGCCGTTGGTGCCTACGGTGTCCTCCGCCCAGTCGGCGCCGAGCAGGAAACCCAGCCCGTCCGCCTTGCGCAGCACCGCGGCACTGCCCTCACGCCACAGCACCCGGCCCTCCGCGTCGGCGATCACCATGATGTGCTGGGCCGCGTCCGCGACGGAGACCAGGCCTTCCCTGAGCACCGGCAGCACATGCCGCAGCGGCGACTCCTCGCGCCGGCGCAGCACTTCCTCCGGCGGCAGCAGACCGGATCGGAAATCGTGGTCCGGGTCGACGCCGGTGCGCAGCATCCGCCCCCAGGACTCCCCGATCACCGGGCGGGGGGCGAGGTGCGGACTGCGGCCGGCGAGGGCGTCGTCGCGTAAGGCGCTGAGCACCCGCGCGGCCCGTGGCGCGTCGACGGCGGCCAGGTGCGACACATTCATAGGCGACCGCGGCACTGAGGTCCTCCCCCGGGTTCACACTGATGTGCGACCGGCTGTCAAGGCCTGGTGGCGTCGTTTTCCGGTCGCGTCCTGCATGTGCGTCCCATACTGCCGCCCGCCCGGCGACGGAGGGGCCGAGTCCGGTCACAGACACCGGAAAGTTGCAACCCCTTGCAACCCTGGTGGACCGACCCCCGCTGTCTGAAACTTGAGCGACGTCGCCCGTGCGGCGCGCTGGGCCTCAACGGGCCGGCAGGGGCAGGGGTGGTGCCGTGTCGGCGCAGCACCACCCCTGTCGGCGCCCCGGAGCAGACGTCAGGAGACCGGCCGCGCCCGCTCCACCACGGACGCCAGGTCCAGGGTGTGCGGCAGGGTCCCGAAGGCGTGCCCCCAGTCGCCGCCCAGCCGTGAGCCGCAGAACGCGTCGGCGACCTCCGGTGGCGCGTACCGGACGAGGAGCGCGCCCTGGAGCACCAGCGCGAGCCGCTCGACCACCCGCCGGGCGCGGGCCTCGACGCCTTCCAGATCGGCCAGTTCGGTCAGCAGGTTCTTGATCGCGGCGTCCAGCCGGTGGTCGGCGCCGCGGGCCCGCCCGACCTCCTGGAGCAGGGCGTCGAGGGCCGACGGCTCACGCTGCAACGCGCGCAGCACGTCCAGCGCCTGGACGTTGCCCGCGCCCTCCCAGATCGAGTTGAGCGGCGACTCGCGGACCAGCCGGGGCAACCCCGACTCCTCGACGTAACCGTTTCCTCCGAGGCACTCGGCAGCCTCCACCGCCACCGGCGCACAGCGCTTGGTCACCCAGTACTTGGCGGCGGGCACCGCGAGCCGCAGGAACGCCCGCTCCTGCTCGCCGCCGTCGTCGTAGGCGGCGGCGAGCCGCAGCCCCAGCGTCGTCGCGGCCTCGGACTCGAGGGCGAGATCGGCCAGGACGTTGCGCATCAGCGGCTTGTCGATCAGCTTGCCGCCGAACGCCTCCCGGTGGGTGCAGTGGTGGATCGCCTGCGCGACGGCCTGCCGCATCAGGCCCGCGGAGCCGAGCACGCAGTCGAGCCGGGTCGCGGCGACCATCTCGATGATGGTCCGCACCCCGCGCCCCTCGTCGCCGACCCGGCGCGCCCAGGTCCCGTCGAACTCGACCTCGGCGGAGGCGTTGGAGCGGTTGCCGAGCTTGTCCTTCAGGCGCTGGATCAGGAACACGTTGGCGACGCCGTCGTCGAGGATCCGCGGCACGAGGAAACAGGTCAGCCCGCCCGGAGCCTGTGCCAGCACCAGGAAGCCGTCCGACATGGGGGCCGAGCAGAACCACTTGTGGCCGGTCAGCTCGTACGTCCCGTCCTGCGCGAGGGGCCGGGCGACGGTGGTGTTGGCGCGGACGTCGCTGCCGCCCTGCTTCTCCGTCATGCCCATCCCGAACAGCGCCCCGGCCTTCTGCCCGGCGGGCCGCTGATCGCGGTCGTAGATCATCGACGTGAGCCGCGGCTCCCATTCGGCGGCGAGCGCCGGGTCGGTGCGCAGCGCGGGCACGGCGGCGTGGGTCATGGACAGCGGGCAGCCGTTGCCGGCCTCGACCTGCGTCCACATCAAGAATCCCGCCGCCCGGCGCACGTGCCCGGCCGGCCGGGCCCAGGCCGCCGTCAGGCCCGCGGCCACGCCCTTGCCGAGCAGCCGGTGCCAGGACGGGTGGAACTCGACCTCGTCGACGCGGTGCCCGTAGCGGTCGTGGGTGCGCAGTGCGGGCGGGTGCTGGTTGGCGAGCACCCCCCACTCCTGCACCTGCGCCGAGCCGCAGGTGCGGCCGAACGCCGAGAGCTCGTCCAGGGCCTCGTCGAGCAGGTCCGGGGCGACGTGCCGTTCGACGGCCGCGAGCAGGGCGCGGTCGGCGGTGAAGACGTCGTGTCCGACGAGCGGGGGGGCCTGGTTGGTCACGATGTGGGTGCTGCGTGCCATGTCTCGGAACCTACCCCGAGGTACGGGGCCGGTCACCCCGGGATCGTGGCCGCCGCGGGCCTCCGTCCGACCAGGGTGAACCGGGCCCGGTGCGGCGGATACCTTTGGCTCGTGCAGCCAGCAAGTGACATCCCCGAACCCTCCGGTCGCCTCCACCGTGCGCGTGCCCTGTACCGGAACGTCTCCAAGCGCAGGACCGCCTGGCTGCTGCTGAAGGACACCGTCAACTCCTGCATCGAGTACCGCATCCTCGGCCTGGCCGCCGAAGCGGCGTTCTTCACCCTGCTGTCGGTCCCGCCGCTGCTGCTCAGCCTGATCGGCCTGCTCGGCTACGTCGACGACTGGACCGGCACCGACACCATCTCCAGCCTGGAGACCAACCTCCTGGAGGCCTCCCGCACGGTCCTGTCCGACAAGGGCGTCAACCAGATCGCCCGGCCGATCCTGGACGACGTGATGCAGGGCGGGCGCCCGGACGTCATCTCCATAGGCTTCCTCTTCGCGCTGTGGTCGGGGTCCCGGGCGGTGAACGTCTTCATCGACACGATCACCGTGATGTACGGGCTCGACGGCGTCCGGGGGATCGTGAAGACCCGGCTGGTGGCGTTCCTGCTGTTCATCGCGGCCCTGCTGATCGGCTCGGTGGCGCTGCCGCTGATGGTCGCGGGACCCGACGCGGTGGTGCGGATCGTGCCGTGGTCGACGACGGTGGTGCAGGTCCTGTACTGGCCCGTGGTGATGGTCCTGTCGATCATCTTCCTGACCACGCTCTACCACGTCTCCGTCCCGGTGCGCTCCCCCTGGGTGGAGGACGTGCCCGGTGCCCTGGTCGCCCTCGCCATGTGGGTGCTCGGCAGCTTCCTGCTGCGGATCTACCTGGCCAACACCATCGAGGGCGCGACGATCTACGGTTCGCTGGCGGCCGCCGTGGCCGTACTGCTGTGGATCGGTGTGTCCGCCTTCGCCGTGCTCGTCGGCGCCGCCGTCAACGCGGCGATCGACCGGGTCTGGCCGGCCGCCGCGACGGCCGCCGCCCGTGCCGCCAACGAGCGCCTGCGGGAGGCGCAGGTCGCCGAGTACGTCGCCCGCGCCGCCGCGGCCCGCGGGGCCGACCCCGATCCGGACGACCCCGACATGCCGTCCGAGTTCCCCGAGCGCTGGTCCCGCTTCCTGCCGCCTGAGGACGTGACGGCACGGCTGCGCACACAGGTGAAGAGCTCGCACCACGCGTCGCAGAACTCCTCCGGGCCGCCCTCGCAGAACTCCGCGCGGAAGACGACCGGGGAGAACGGGGCGGAGCCGCCCCGGGAGCAGTGAGGCGGGCCCGGGTGCGCCCGGCGCTCAGGGCGTCCAGGTTCCCGCCGCGGCCGCCTCGGTCGCGAACGCCGTGAAGTCCCGCGGCTCGCGGCCCAGCACCTGCCGGACACCGTCCGAGAGATGGGCGTTGCGGCCGTCCAGGAGGGTCTCGAACACGTCGACGAGCAGCTCCACCACCTCCGGCGGCTCCCCGAAGCCGGCCAGCCGCGCGCCGTACTCCTCCGCCGGCACCGGCCGGTACGTCAGCTCGCGCCCGGCCGCCTTCGCGACCTCGGCGACCGCCTCGCCGAAGGTCAGCAGCCGGGGCCCGGTCACGTCGATGCCCAGCCCCACGTACCGGTCGCCCGTCGTCAGCGCGGCCACCACCACGTCCGCGACGTCCCGCAGATCGACGAACGGCTCCCGTACCGCGCCGCCCGGAAACACCAGCTCCCCGCCCAGCCGCAGCTCCTCCACCAGCGGCCCCTCGCTGAAGTTCTGCATGAACCACGCGGAACGCACGACCGTCCAGTCCGCCCCCGACTCCCGCAGCGCCTCCTCGGTGGGCCGCGCCTGCACCTCGCCCCGCGCCGACAGCAGCACCAGCCGCCGCACGCCGAGGGCGACCGCCTCGTGCGCGAGCAGTCCGACCCCGCGGGTGGCCGCCGGGGAGCCGACGTCGCCGGGGTGGACGAGGTAGGCCGCGTCCGCGCCCCGCAGCGTGGGCGCCCACGTCGCGCGGTCCGCCCAGTCGAAGCCCTGGGCGCGCGAGGCCGCCCGTACCTCCAGCCCCGCCGCCCGCGCGGCCCGCGCGACCCGGCCGCCCGTACGACCGGACGCCCCGGTCACCACCACCGTCATGCCCGATTTCTGTGTCATGTCTCCAGTGAACTGCCGCACCCCTTCCCGGGCCCATCACTGAACGGCTCATTCCGCTGCGCGCGCGTCTACGCTGACGCCATGGACCCACTGGCAGGCCTGCTGGAAGGCCCTCGCGCCCGTGGCGCCTTCATGATCCGGGCCTGCTTCGATCCGCCCTGGGCCGTGCGGGTCGAGGACCGGGCGCCGCTGACCGTGATGCTCATGGTGCGCGGTGACGCCTGGATCGTCCCGGACAGCGGCGAGCCGATCCGGCTGCGGGCGGGCGACCTCGCCGTCGCGCGCGGCCCCGAGCCCTACACCTGCGGCGACGACCCCGCGACGGCGCCGCGGGCGGTGATCCTGCCGGGCGGCGAGTGCCACTACCCTCACGGCGGACCGCTCGGCGGCCGGATGGACCTGGGCGTGCGCACCTGGGGCGACCGCCCCGACGGCGCCGCGGTGATGCTGATCGGCACCTACCTCCACCGGGGCGAGATCAGCGGGCGGCTCCTCGACGCCCTGCCTCCGCTGCTGTCGCTGACCTCGGAGGTCTGGAGCTGTCCGCTCACCCCGCTCCTGATGGAGGAGGTCGTCCGGGACGAGCCGGGGCAGGTGGTCGTCCTGGACCGGTTGCTGGACCTGTTGGTGATCGCCGCGCTGCGAACCTGGTTCTCCCGCCCCGAGGCCGCCGCGCCGGCCTGGTACCGGGCGCAGGCCGACCCCGTCGTCGGAGGTGTGCTGCGCCGTCTCCAGGACGATCCGGCCCGGCCGTGGACGGTGGCGGCCCTCGCCGCCGAGGCCGGGGTGTCCCGGGCCGCGCTCGCCCGCCGCTTCACCGAGCTGGTGGGCGAGCCGCCGATGACGTACCTCACCGGCCGGCGCCTCGCCCTCGCCGCCGACCGCCTGCGCGACAGCGAGGACACCCTGGAGGCGATAGCCCGCCGCATCGGCTACGGCAGTGCCTTCGCCCTGTCCAACGCGTTCAAGCGGGTGTACGGGGTGAGCCCCCAGGAGCACCGGACGCGGGGACGCGCGACAGGGGTGGGGGTCGCGCGGTAGCGGGGTGAGCCCGGCCCGAGCGGCGTAGCCTTGCCCCGTGTACGCGGAGCGGGCGTCGAGGCTGGCCGGTGCGGTGGTGTGGACGAACACCCCGTCCGCCGCGTCCGGCGTGGGGCGGGTGCTGCCCGACGGCTGCATGGACCTGCTGTGGCACGACGGTCGCCTGCTGGTCGCGGGCCCGGACACGCGCGCGCACCGCACGGACGGCCACGGCGGCGCCTGGGCGGGCGTCCGCTTCTTCCCCGGCACGGCGCCCACCTTCCTGGGCCTGCCCGCGCACGAGGTCCGCGACCGGCGCGTCGAACTGCGCGACCTCTGGCCGGACGCACGGGTACGCCGGCTCACCGCGCGCGTCGCGGCGGCCGCGGACCCCGCGCGCGGCCTGGAGGAGGCGGCGCTGGCCCTCGCGGCGGACGCCGGTCCGCCGGACCCGCTGCTGCGGCGGATCGTCACGGCGCTGGACGCGGGCCGCCCGGTCGCCGAGACCGCCGACGAACTCGGCATCGGCGCCCGCCAGTTGCACCGCCGTGCGCTGACCGCCTTCGGATACGGCCCGAAGACGCTCGCCCGCGTGCTGCGCCTGCAACGGGCCCTGACCCTCGCGCGGGGCGGACTGCCGCTCGCGCAGACCGCCGTGGCGGCCGGTTACGCGGACCAGCCGCATCTGGCGCGGGAGGTCAGGGACCTGACGGGCACCACCCCGGGCGAGCTATTCGGCGGCGGCTGACGGCAGCGGGGCGAACAGGTCGACGCCGTTGCCGTCGGGGTCGTTCACGACGGCGTAGCGCTGGCCCCAGAAGGCGTCCCACGGCTTGAGCTCGCCGCGGTGGCCCGCGCCCACGATCTCCTCGTACACCGCGTCGACCTCGGCGGGTCCGTCGCACAGCAGCGCCAGCGAGGCGCGGCCGCCCCCGGTGGGGGGCTGCCATCCGGGGTGGAAGGACCGCACGCTCTCCTCCGTGTCCAGCAGCAGCCGCAGCCCGCCGGGCAGTCCGGCCTCCGCGTGCGGCTGCTCCTCCGACCCCTGCGGGAACGCGAATCCGAGGCGGCGGTAGAAGGCGACGGAGGCGGCCATGTCGGAGACGACCAGGCCGATGGCATCGAATCGTGGAGTCATGCCGCCCACGGTAGGAGGGCCGGGGGGCACGGGTCTTGAAGGAAACGGACAGCGGGCGCGAGGAACCGCGGCGGCCGCTCAGTCGAACCGCACCGGCCCCTTCGGCGTGTCCACCGTGAACGTCAGCCCCACCGGGCCTTCCTCGAGGGGCAGTTCGGTGTCCAGGGCCGCCAGGAGGGGGCGGATCTCGCCGGGGTCGGGGGCCGTCGCCGTCAGGGACAACAGCGGGGTGACGGGGAGTCCGGTCGCCGAGGGATGGCGTGTGGCACCCCAGTCGATCAGGAAGGGGACCAGGCCGGAGGGGTGCGCGGCCGGGCCGTCGGTCAGGCGCCAGCGCAGCAGGGTGCCGCCGGGGGTGCGGCGGCTCATCGCCCGCGGGGTGCCGGGGTCGTAGCCCCGCTCCCGTGCCGCGGCCACCGCGGCGTCCAGGTCCGGCGGGCTGATCGCCCAGGTCAGCGTGCGGGGCGCGGGGAGTTCCCCCACGCCGAAGGGTGCGACGCCCGCGGGCCGGGTCTGCTCGGGATCCGGGCCGATGATCTCCAGGTATCCGGTTCCGCCCAGACCGACCAGGTGGTTGCGCGTGCCGCGACCGACGTGGGAGCCGCCGGCCGCCGGTGTCACACCGGTGCGCCGGGTGAACTCCGCGACCGTGGCCGCCAGATCCGGGGTTGCGAGGACGAGGTGGTCGAGGTGTGCGGGAATCGTGTTCATCGCCGCCGAGGCTACGCAACCCGCGCGCCCGCGGGGAACACCTGTGCGGCACCATGGGCGGCATGTCGCCCACCGCGCGTCCCCCGGCAGCCCGGCTGCTCGTCTTCACCCGCACCACCGCCTACCGCCACGACTCCCTTGCGGACGCCGTCGCCGCGGTGGCCGCGCTCGGGCCGTTCGACGTCGAGCACACCGAGGACCCCGCGGCCCTGGAGGCCCCGCTCGACGGGTACGCGGCGGTTCTCTTCCTCTCCACCAGCGGCGAGGTGCTCACCCCGGCCGGACGCGAGCGGCTGGTCGCGTACGTCGAGGCGGGCGGCGGCTTCGCCGGCGTGCACGCGGCGGCCTGCACCGAGGAGGACTGGCCGTACTACGGCGAGCTGCTCGGCGCCCGTTTCGCCCGCCACCCCGCCCACCAGCCGGGCCGGGCACTGGTCGAGGACCACGACCACCCGGCGACCCGGCATCTGCCCGCCGCCTGGGACTTCACCGACGAGTGGTACGACTTCCGCACCAGCCCCCGCGGCGTCGCGCGCGTCCTGGTGTCCGCCGACGAGACCTCGTACGAGGGCGGCGGGATGGGCGAGGACCATCCGCTGGTCTGGTGCCGCGGGCAAGGCGCCGGCCGCGTCTTCTACACGGCGCTCGGACACGCCCGTGAGGCCTACGCGGACCCGGACTTCCGCGCCCATCTGCGGGGCGGCATCGGCTGGGCGGCCGGGCTGTTCCCCTGATCGGCGGGAGAGCCGGAAGGTTTCAGGCCAGCCGTGTCAGGTCGGCGTGGCGCACCTGGTGGACCAGGGGCCGGCCGATCGCCAGGCGCTCCAGCTCCTCCACGACGACCTGGCCGAGACGTTCCAGTTCGTTGCCGAGGGCACCGGCGACGTGCGGGGTGAGGAAGACGTTGGGGAGGGTGTAGAGCGGGGAGTCCGGCGGGAGCGGCTCCGGTTCGGTGACGTCCAGGATCGCGCTGAGGCGCCCCGCGACCAGTTCGTCGGTGAGGGCGGCGTGGTCGACGAGGGCGCCGCGTGCGGTGTTGACGAGGACGCCGCCGTCCCGGATCAGGGCGAGGCGCTCCCGGTTCAGCATGTGGTGGGTCTCGGGGAGGTCGGGAGCGTGCAGGGTGACGACGTCGCTGCCCGCCAGGAGGGCTTCCAGCGTCACCGGGCGGGCCCCGAGCGCGGCGGCGCCGGCGGCGTCCACGTAGGGGTCGTGGAGCAGGACCTCGACGTCGTACGGACGCAGCAGTTCGAGCAGTCTGCGGCCCACGCGGGAGGCGCCGACGACCCCGACGCGGCGGCCCAGGTTCCCCGTCGTCGCCGTCCGCGCGGCGTCCGGGCGCGCGTGGGTGGCGCGGAAGCGCTCCCGGTGGGCGAAGACGTCCTTGCCGGCCAGCAGGATCATCGCGAGCGTGTACTCCGCCACCGGCACGGCGTTGCCGGTGACCGCGCTGGAGACGGCGACACCTCGCCTCCACAGCGCCTCCCCGACGAGGGCGCGCACGGACCCGGCGGCGTGCAGGACCGCGCGCAGGCCCGGCGCCGCGCCGAGCACGTCCTCGTCCAGGTGCGGGCAGCCCCAGCCGGTGATCAGCACCTCGGCGCGGGACAGCGCCCGGGTGACGCCGGGGTCGGTGAAGTCCCGCACGACGAGCGCCGGATCGACGTCCGCGGCCTGTCGCAGCCGCGCGAGCAGCGGAGGGGGGAAGAGCAGCGGGAGGTGCACCGGATCCATGGCGAACACCGCCGTGGGCGGCGAGGCGCTGGGCATGACCCTCCAGGGGCGCAAGGGAGCGGAGCGAGGCGTGGCGTGGGTTTCTGACGGTGCCTCCACCGTAGGTCCGCTCCCGGTGCGGGAGCAATCGACGGCCCGGCACGCCCCCTTCGCCCTCGCGGATGCCCGGCCGCGGGCCCGCCCTGTCCGGCCCGGGCGCGGGACGTACGCCGAACGGCCCACCCGGGGACCGGACTCCCCGCGCGTGCGCCGGAACGCGTCCCGGCGATGTGATGATCTGACCTGAGCGGTGCACGGGCACGGTGAAGGGCGGGTGAGCGGATGACGTCGGCAGCGGTGACGGGCCCCGTGGTCAGGACGCCGTACGGGGCCGTGCGCGGCCGTCACGAGCAGGGCGTGGCCGTCTTCCGCGGAATCCCGTACGCGGCGCCCCCCTTCGGCCGAAACCGGTTCCGGCCCCCCGTGCCGCCGGAGCCCTGGGACGGCGTGCGCGACGCCGGCGCCTTCGGTCCCACCCCGCCGAAGCCGCCGTACTCGGAGGCGTTCGCCGCATACCTGTGCGACCCGGTCGTCCCCGGGGACGACTGCCTCAACCTCAACGTCTGGACGCCCGAACCCGCCCCGGGAGCCCGCCTCCCGGTGCTCGTGTGGTTGCACGGCGGTGCCCTGACCAGGGGATCGTCCTGCGTCCCCGTGTACGACGGGCGCTCCTTCGCGCGCGACGGCGTCGTCTTCGTCTCCGTCAACTACCGGCTGGGCGTGGAGGGATACGGCCTGTTCCCGGACACGCCCGCCAACGCGGGGCTGCGCGACCAGCTCGCCGCCCTGCGCTGGGTGGCGGAGTCGATCGGGGCATTCGGCGGCGACCCCGGCAGGGTGACCCTGGCGGGGCAGTCGGCCGGGGCGATCAGCGTCGGCGCCCTGATCGCCGCACCGCAGGCGCAGGGCCTGTTCCGGCGGGCGGTCCTGCAGAGCGGGCCCCCGGAGGTCGCCGAGCGCGACAAGGTACGGCGGATGGTGCGCCGCATGGCGGCCCGGCTGAAGGTGCCCGCGACCGCCGAGGCCTTCGCCGCCGTCGACCCCGAACCGCTGCTGCGCACCCAGGTCGAGGTCGGCCGGCTCAGCAGCCCGGTGGTGGGCGGACCGGCCTTCGGGATCGTCGTCGACGGCGACCTCGTACCCCGCGATCCTTTGCAGGCGCTGATCGACGGGGACGTCGCGTCGGGCGCCGACCTGATGATGGGCTGGACCCGCGACGAGTACCGGCTCTGGCTCGTGCCGGGCGGCCTGGTGGAGCGGATCGACCGGCTCGGCGCCTTCGCCCTGGCCGGCGCGATGGCCCGCTGCCGCTGCGGCCACGAGGTGCCGCGCGGCTATCGCGCCCTGCACCCCGAGGCCGGCGCCGCCGAGATCGTCGGCCAGCTGGTGACCGACCACCTGTTGCGCCGGCCGCTGCACCGGCTCGCCGACGCCCGTCCCGGCTCGGCGTACGTCTACGAGTTCGCCTGGCCCTCGCTGCGGCCCGGGCTCGGCGCCTGCCACGCACTGGAGCTCGGATTCGTCTTCGACACCGGGGAGGCCCCCGAGTCGGCCCAGCTGGCGGGCTGGGGCGCGCCGACGGAGCTCGCCGACGCGATGCACTCGGCCTGGGTGCGGTTCGCGGCCGACGGGAACCCGGGCTGGGAGCCGTGGGACGACTCGCACCCGGTGCGGATCTTCGGCGAGTACGAGCCGGGGGAGCGGGACGAGACGCCGGGGCGGACGGGCCCGGGGCAGCGAGGCGAGCCGGGGGAGCGGGACGAGGAGCCCGGGGAGCGGGGGCCGGTCAGGGAGCCGTACACCGTGCACGGGCCGCGCGACCGGGAACTCGCGCTGTGGACCGCCGACACCGGCGGCCGGGACACGGAGCCCGCCCTGGCGCCGGACGGCGCGGCCGACCGCAACGCGGAGCTGCGGTCCGTCGTCCGGCTCCTGCGCCGTACGAGCGGCGCGCGGCGCCGCTGACGACCGGCGCGCCGCTCAGTCCGCCAGGGTCCGTGCGACGGAGCGGATCGTGTCGGGGCCGACCCGGCAGCATCCGCCGATCAGACGGGCCCCGGCGGCCCGCCAGTGCGCGACCCGCTCCGGTGTGAAGGTGGCGCCGCCGGTCCAGGCGCGTGCCTCGGGGTTCCAGACCTCGCCGCTGTTGGGATACGCCACCACCGGTCTGCCGGTCACCCGGGCCGCGAGCGCGACGGCGGCGTCGACGTCCTGCGGCGCGCAGCAGTTCACCCCCACCGCGATCACCTCGTCCACGTCGGCGGCCCGCGCGAAGGCCTCCGCGAGCGGCTCGCCCGCGCGCGTGCGGTCCCCGGCCACGGTGTACGACAGCCAGGCCGGCACGCCCAGCCCGCGCACCGCCCGCAGCAGGGCCGTCGCCTCGTCGGCGTCCGGGACCGTTTCCAGAGCCAGCACGTCGGGACCGGCGGCGGCCAGGGCCTCCATCCGGGGGCGGTGGAAACGTTCCAGCTCGGCCACCGTCAGCCCGTAACGGCCCCGGTACTCCGAACCGTCCGCCCGCATCGCCCCGTACGGCCCGACCGAGGCCGCCACCCACAGCGGCCCCGCGACGCCCCGCTCCGTCGCCCGCGCCGCCGCCTCGCGCGCCGACGTCACGCTGAGCCGCAGCAGTTCGGCCACCCGGTCACGACCGACGCCGCGCCTCGCGAACCCCTCGAAGGTGGCCTGGTAGCTGGCGGTGATCGCCACGCTCGCGCCCGCCAGGAAGTACGCGAGGTGCGCCTCAGTGATCGCCTCGGGCCGCTCGGCCAGCAGCCGCGCCGACCACAGCTCGTCGCGGAGATCGTGCCCGGCCGACTCCAGCTGGTTGGACAGGCCGCCGTCGAGCACGACCGTCCCGGCGGCGAGGGCCTCGGCGAGGCGGACGGGGGCTTGCGGGGTGGTGCCGGTCATGTCACCGACGCTAGGGCATGTCCGGCGGCTCAGGCCGGCTCCGGGCAACGGTGCCCTCGTCAGCAGACGTGAGCGCACCGCGATTCCGGCATGATCCGCCGGACAGGCCCTGGTCGACGAGCGCCGTTTCCGGTCGGGCCCACCATGGGGACGACCAGGAGGGCCGGGACGCACCCGGCCCGGCAGGAAGGGAGCCCGTCGATGGAACTGCCCCCGGACGACCGCGCCCGGAGCCCGTACACCGGCTACACGCGTGCCCACTGGGAGGCCGCCGCCGACGCCCTGCTCGCCGCCGTCGAGCCCTACGCCACCGCCGACCGCGCCCTGTACCACCTGCCCGGCGACCGCACCAGTTCGTCCGGCAGGCTCTCGGACGGCCTGGAGGGCTACGCCCGGACGCTGCTGCTGGCCGCCTTCCGCCAGGACGGCACCGCCCTGGAGCGCTACGCGGACGGCCTTGCCACCGGCGTCCGCGGCGTCTGGCCGCGTGTCCAGGACCGCAGCCAGCCCCTGGTCGAGGCGGCGTCCGTCGCCCTCGGACTGCGCCTGACCCGCGCACTGCTGTGGGACCGGCTCGACGACGCCGTCCGCCAGCGGGCGGCCGACTGGCTCGCCGACGCGCTCGTGGCGCGGCCCTGGCCGAACAACTGGGAACTGTTCCCCGTGACCGTCGGCGGGTTCCTGGAGGACATCGGCCACGAGACGGAGGCGGCCCGCGCGGCGGTCGACCGCGGGCTGGAGCGCATCGAGCGGTGGTACCTCGGCGACGGCTGGTACACCGACGGGGACGGGCGCAAGTTCGACCACTACAACGGCTGGGCACTGCACCTCTACCCGGTTCTGCACGCCTGGCTCGCCGGCGACGGCGAACTGCTGGACCGGTACGGCGGCCGCCTGCGCCGGTATCTCGCCGACCAGGCCCGCCTGTTCGGGGCCGACGGCGCCCCGATGCACCAGGGCCGCTCCCTCACCTACCGCTTCGCGGCCGCGGCTCCGCTGTGGCTGGGCGCGCTCACCGGCCACACCCCGCTGCCGCCCGGACAGACACGGCGGCTGGCGTCGGGCGCCCTGCGCCACTTCCTGGACCGGAAAGCGGTGGACGAGCACGGAGTGCTGACCCTGGGCTGGCACGGCCCCGACCGGGCGCCGCTCCAGGCGTACTCCGGACCCGCCTCGCCCTACTGGGCGAGCAAGGGCTTCGTCGGGCTGCTCCTGCCGGCCGGGCACGAGGTGTGGACGGCGGCCGAGGAACCCGGTCCGGCGGAGCGTGCCGACGCCGTCACGCCCCTCGGCCCGCCCAACTGGCTGGTGCAGTCCACGCGCGGGGACGGCGTGGTGCGGCTCCACAACCACGGCAGCGAGGACGCGCGCTACGACCCCTACTACACCCGGCTCGCCTACTCGACCGTGACGCGGCCCTCCGCGGCGTACGACAACAGCGTGATCGTCGGGGGTGACGCGGGGCGGACGCGGATCGTGCCGCTGGGGGTGGGGGAGGGCTGGGCGGCCTCCCGGCACACCGTCCGGGACGGGGTGCGCGTCACGAGCCTGGTGGCCGCGGACGGCGCGGTGGAGGTGCGCGCGCACCTGGTGGCGGGGGCGGCGGTCGGGACCCCGGTCCGGGTCACCGGGTGGGCGGCGGCGGACGGCCTGCGCGCCGACCTCGTCCCCGCCGTCGGACTCGACGACACCCTCACCGGCACGGTCACCGGCCCGCACGGCTTGTTCGTCGCGCTCGCCCGCCTGACCGGGGACACGGATCCGGACCCGCTGGCGCACCTGGTCACGGTGGACGTGCGCGACACCTACGAACTGCGCGTACGGTGGGCCACCGGATCCACCGCACGCTTCCGGTTCACGCGCTCCGCCGAGCGGTCCGCGCCGCCGCTGTGGACGGTGACCGCCGGGTGAGCCGGGCCTCGGCCGGCCAGACACCGACACTTCGGCCGAGGCCGAAGCGATCCGCGCCTACGGTGCGGTCATGACGGTCATGACACCCTTCGCCGCCCTCCACCACCGCGCCGAGCCGCTGCTGCTGCCCAACGCCTGGGACCACGCCTCGGCCCGGGCGCTCGCGGCCCGGGGCTTCGCGGCGATCGGCACGACCAGCCTCGGGGTCGCGGCGGCGGCGGGGCTGCCCGACGGGGCGGCCGGCACCCGAAACGAGACGCTGCGCACGGCCCTCACGCTGGGCAGCGGGCCGTTCCTGCTCTCCGTCGACGCGGAGGCCGGGTTCAGTGAGGATCCCGACGCGGTGGGGGAGTTCGCGCGGCAGCTGGCTGCCGTCGGTGCCGTCGGCATCAATCTGGAGGACGGTCTCGGACCGGTCGCGCGACACGCGGCGAAGATCGCCGCGGTGAAGTCGGCCGCCCCCGGGCTCTTCGTCAACGCCCGCACCGACACGTACTGGCTGGACGGCGGCCACCGGCGCACGGAGACCCTCGCCCGCCTCGACGCCTACCAGGAGGCGGGCGCCGACGGGGTGTTCGTGCCCGGACTCACCGACCCCGCCGGGATCGCCGCACTCGTCGAGCGCCTGGACGTCCCGCTCAACATCCTCTACTCGCCCTCCGGCCCCGCCCTCAGCCACCTCGCCGACCTCGGCGTCCGTCGCGTCAGCCTCGGTTCGCTGCTCTACCGGCGGGCGCTGGGAGCTGCCCTTCAGGCCCTGACGGAGGTGCGGGAGGGCCGGGCGCCCCGTGGTCCGGTACCGACGTACGACGACGTGCAGGCGCTCAGCCGCTGACCGGCCCGTCGCGCCCGGGAGTCAGGCGGCGGGGCGCGCGGGCCAGTGCGCGAGGGCGATGTGCAGCGCCTCGACGGCCCGTTCCCACGACGCCTGCACCTCGCGCGGCGCACCGAAGGCGCCGGCGGCCTCCAGCGCGCAGAACCCGTGGAAACTGCTGCGCAACAGGCGCACGGCGTCGGTGAGATCGGGCTCATCCAGGCCGTAGGCGCGCAGCATGCCGTAGGTGATGTCGGCGGTGCGCCGCATGGCGGGGGTGTCGGCGAGAAGGTCCTGGTCGACGCGGATCTGGGTGGCGGCGTACCGGCCGGGGTGGGCCAGCGCGTACTCCCGGTAGGCGCCGGCGAAGGCGGCCAGCGCGTCCTTGCCGGCCCGTCCCGCCACCGCCTGCGCGATGCGGTCGATCAGCTCGCCGCCCGCCAGCAGGGCCAGACGGGTGCGCAGGTCCTGGAGGTTGCGGACGTGCGAGTAGAGGCTCGCGTCCTTGACGCCGAAGCGCCGGGCCAGCGCCGAGAGCGTGACGTGGTCGAGGCCGGCCTCGTCGGCGAGATCGGCGGCGGCCGCGACCAGGCGGTCGACGGTGAGTCCGGCTCTGGCCATGCGGCACCTCCCTTCAGAACCTAGGGCCTTTAGGTTAGTGCCTAGTGCCACTACGGAGGGGGAGGCACCTGGAATCGGCCGTAAATGCCGTTGTGGAAAGGGGCAGTTGAGGGGAACGGTGCGGGTGGGGTCGAGCGGCCGTTCCTATGACGCCCGGGGAACACGCGGGGGTCGTGGAAAGTTCATCTGCTGCCTCGATTCTCCTCAACACGGCGCAGGGGCGCCGCTGATCCAGGAGGCGCATCATGGGGCACAGCCACGGGCCCGGGCATCACCACCACGGACACGACCACGACCACGGCCACGAGCACGCGGCTCTGCCGGCCGCGTTCGACACCTCCGTGCCCGACGACGCACTGACCCCCGAGCAGAGCTCCCGCCGCTCGCTGCTGCGCCGCGCGGGACTGCTGGGCGCGGGCCTGGCCGCCGGCAGCGTGCTGTCGGGCGCCGCCGCCGCGACGGGCGCCGCGCCCGCGGCCGCCGCCCCCGGCAACCGCCACGGCAAGGGCTTCCTGTGGCTCGCCGGTGACCACCACATCCACACCCAGTACAGCAGCGACGGCAAGTACCGTGTCGTGGACCAGGTCCGCCAGGGCGCCAAGCACGGCATGGACTGGCTGGTCATCACCGACCACGGCAGCGCCACCCACGCCAAGATCGGTGTCGAGAAGGTCAACCCCGACATCCAGCAGGCCCGCGCCGCCTACGAGGACACCCTCGTCTTCCAGGGCCTGGAGTGGAACATCCCGGCCGCCGAGCACGGCACGGTCTTCGTCCACCCCGGCCGCAACGAGGTCTCCGTCCTCAAGCAGTTCGAGACCGACTACGACGGCAGCGTCAAGAACGCCTCCGGCAACTCGCCCGCCAACGAGGCGCTGGCCGTCGCGGGCCTCGCCTTCCTCTCCGACCAGGTCAAGCGGCGCAAGGTCCAGGACGCGCTGATGCTCGCCAACCACCCGGCACGGCGCGGTGTCGACTCCCCGCACGAGATCCGCGCCTGGCGCGACGCGAGCCCGGCGAGCCACCAGATCGCCGTCGGCTTCGAGGGCGCCCCCGGCCACCAGGCCGCCGGCCTCCCCGCGCCGCTCGGCATGGGCCGGGCCCGTGGCATCTACGACAACAACCCGAGCGCCGACTCCTTCGCGGGCTACCCGCTGGAGAGCTACCGCACCTGGGGCGGCTTCGACTGGATGACCGCCACCGTCGGCGGACTGTGGGACAGCCTGCTCGCCGAGGGCAAGCCCTGGTGGATCACCGCCAACTCCGACTCCCACCAGGTCTACGCCGACACCGCGGCGCGCGGCGGCGGCGACTTCAACGCCAACGGCCGCTACGACGACCCGGTCTACGCCGGGAAGATCGACGTCAGCCAGGGCGACTACTGGCCCGGCTACTACAGCCGCACCCACGTCGGCGCCGACGGCTTCTCCTACGCCGCCGTCATGGACGGCATCCGCGCGGGCCGCATCTGGGTCGACCACGGCCAGCTGATCAGCGGTCTCGACGTCCGGGTCTCCGGCGGCAGCCGCTGGGCCACCCTCGGCGGCGCCCTGCACGTGCGCAAGGGCACGAAGGTCACGCTCACCGTGGACGTGGCACTCGCCGGCGGCCCCAACTGGGCGGGCTTCCTCCCGAGTCTGGCCCGCGTCGACGTCATCCAGGGCGACGTGACCGGCGAGGTCTCCGACAAGGACACCTTCACCGCGCCCACCGCCAAGGTCGTCAAGTCGTACGAGGTCAACAGGTCCAGCGGCACCGTCCGCCTCACCTACGACCTCGGCCGGGTCGACCGCCCCGTCTACGTCCGGCTGCGCGGCACCGACGGCAACCGTGGCGCCGTCGGCGCGAGGGGCGCGGCCGTGGACCCGGCGGGTCCGGCGCTCGACGTCGTCGGTGACGCCGACCCGTGGCTGGACCTGTGGTTCTACTCCAACCCGGTGTGGGTCCTGCCCTCGTGACCCCGTACGTCCTCACCGTCGACGCGGGTCTGAGGGACCTGCGCGGGGCCGACCACCTCCTCCAGGCGCTGGCGGCCGAACTCGACCTCCCCGAGGGCACGTTCGGCTGCACGCACCTCGTCAGGGACGAGCGGCCCCGGGTCGCGCTGTCCCTCGCGGTGGAGTCGGGGAAGGCCCTGCTGTCGGCCCGCCGACAGCTGACGGAGGCGGGCTACGAGGTGTCCGAGGGCGCGCCCGACGAGGTGGGCCGCGCCGTGCTCTACCCGGGCGCGGCCGGCCTCACCGGCACGGTGTCGGTCGCGGAGCTGCTGTCCCGCTCCGCGATCGCCCGTGTCACCGTGCTCGGCACGACGGAGCCGCCGTCCGCGCAGACCGCCGTCGTCACCCGGGACCACGTACGCCCGCAGTGGCTGGACGGTGAGCTGGTGCTCGCCGTCCAGCCCGCGGCAGGGGGGACGCTCACGCCCTTCGAGGTGCCGGACCCGACCCCCTGCTGCGCCGACCACTGAAAGCCGGCCGCGGCGCGGCCCTCAGCCCGTCTCCGTGAAGACGAAGGCGAACGTGCTGGGGACCGCGTGCAGCTGGTACCGGGGCAGGACGCCGGGTCCGCAGGACTGGGAGCCGATGCCCATCTGGCCGTGGTCCAGGTTGACCCACACCGTCCCGCCCGGCGTGAGATCCGTCAGGTGCCTGGCCGCGTCCAGCTCCTCGGTGCTCCAGCGCCGGGCGGTGAACCAGAACGCGGGCTCGCCCTCGATGCGCAGACCGCCCAGTTCCGCCCAGCGGACGTCGGCGCGGGCGCCGTTCTCCTGCGGGCGGACGTAGGGGGTCTGCAGCGCGTCGACCGTCGCGTGCCAGCGGCCCAGCATCGAGGCCGATCCGGTGTCGGGGTACGCCTCGCCGGGGCCGCCGCCGAACCATGTGACGTGGTCCGCCGAGGCCAGGCCGAGGCGGACACCGAGCCGCGGCAGCGGCAGCCGCCAGTCGCCCTCCGGCGTCACCGAGACCGACAGCCGCAACCGGGTGCCGTCGGCCGTCCAGCGGTACACCGTCCGCAGGGCGACCTCCGCCGCCGCGGGCGCCACCCGGGTCCGTACCGTCAACGCGTCCCGCTCCCACTCGACGCCGTCCAGCCGGTGCCGCATCCGGTGCAGGCCGAGCTTTCGCCACAGCGGCCCGTACCGGGCGTCGGGCTGCCAGGGGGCGCCCTCGTCGTTGTCGGTGGGGGCGCGCCAGACGTCGAGGCGCGGTGATGTCACCTCGACGCCACCGATGCTCCTCAGCGCGCCCGTGCGGGCGTCGAAGACGCCCGGTCCGAGGCGGACGAGCGGCCCCTCGGCGACGGGCGCGGCGCCGGCCCGCAGGGCGGCGTTCTCCCGCTTCCTGAGCGGCAGCTGGGCCCAGGCGACCACATGGCCACGCTCGGCCCACGGCGTGTCGCGCGCGAGCAGCGCCCGTACCGTCCACTGCGTCTCCGCGCCGGCGGGAGCCTCGGGCGGCGCCGGGAGCTTCACGTCGGCCGACTCGCCCGGGGTGAGCGGCGGGACGGACAGCGGGCCGGAGTCCACCGTCTCGCCCTCCACCTGCCAGGACCACTCGAAGGCGAGCGCGGACAGGTCGGCGAAGTCGTGGGCGTTGGTGACCCGCACCGCGCCGGTCGGGCCGTCCCCCTCGATCCGGACCGGCTCGATGACCTTCTTGAAGTCGGACAGGCCCGGCGACGGCGTCCGGTCCGGGAAGACCAGCCCGTCGCACACGAAGTTGCCGTCGTGCAGTTCCTCGCCGAAGTCACCGCCGTAGGCGAAGCCCAGCTCGGGGTGGGCCACGCCGTGGTCGATCCACTCCCACACGAAGCCGCCCTGGAGCCGCTCGTAGGACGCGAAGATCCGCTGGTAGTCCGCGAGTCCGCCGGGGCCGTTGCCCATCGCGTGGCCGTACTCGCACAGGATGAACGGCAGCCGGCGGCGCTTGTGCGTACCGCCGTCCAGGCGGCGGCCGATCTTCTCGACCTCGGCGTGGCGGGCGTACATCCGTGAGTACATGTCGGTGTCACGGCAGTCGACGTCGCCCTCGTAGTGCACGAGGCGGGAGCCGTCGCGGGCGTGGATCCACTCGGCCATGGCGGTCAGCCCGCGTCCGGTGCCGGCCTCGTTGCCGAGGGACCAGACGAGGACCGACGGGTGGTTCTTGTCCCGCTCGACCATCCGGGCCGCCCGGTCGAGCAGGGCGGGGGTCCAGCGGTCGTCGTCGACGGGGTTGTCGCGCCAGGACTGCTCGGTGAATCCGTGGGTTTCCAGGTCGCACTCGTCCATCACCCACAGGCCGTACTCGTCGCACAGGTCGAGGAAGGCGGGGTGCGGCGGGTAGTGGGAGGTGCGGACCGCGTTGACGTTGTGCCGCTTCATCAGCAGCACGTCCGCGCGCATGGTCTCGACGTCGAGGGCCCGCCCGCGCTCGGGGTGCCACTCGTGCCGGTTGACGCCCTTGAAGAGGACCGGGCTTCCGTTGACCTTGATCAGGCCGCCCTCGACCGACACCGTACGGAACCCGATCCGCAGCCGGACCCGCTCGCCCCCGGTCGCCAGCACGCCGTCGTACAGACGCGGGGTCTCCGCCGTCCAGGGCTCCACGGCGACCGTGACCGGCTCGCCGGCGGCGACGTCGACGGACAGTTCCGCGACGGTGACCCGGCCGGGCACGTCGGAGTCGACGCGCAGGGTGCCCTCGCCGGTGACGTGGTCGTAGGAGGCGTGCACGAAGACGTCGCGCGCGGCGTGCTCCGGGCGGTGCAGCAGGGTGACGTCGCGGAAGATGCCCGGCAGCCACCACTGGTCCTGGTCCTCCAGGTACGAGCCCGCCGACCACTGGTGGACCCGTACCGCGAGCACGTTGCCGGCCGGCTCCAGCAGCCCCCCGACCTCGAACTCGTGGGGCAGGCGGGATCCCTTGAACTCGCCGAGCTCCGTGCCGTTCAGCCAGACCCGCGCACAGGACTCGACACCGTCGAAGCGCAGGACCGCCCCGCCGGTCCGCGGCCAGTCCCCGGGGAGGTCGAAGTGGCGCAGGTGGTCGCCGGTGGGGTTCTCGGTGGGGACGCGCGGCGGGTCCACCGGGAAGGGGTAGAGGTGGTTGGTGTAGACGGGGGCCCCGTGGCCCTGGAGGACCCAGTGGCCGGGGACGGCGATCTCCGCCCAGCCCGTGGCGTCGTACCCGGGCCCGGCGAAGGACTCGTCCTCGGTGTCGGCGCCCGGCGACAGACGGAAGCGCCAGTCGCCGTTGAGGGAGACGGAGGCCGCGTCGGAGGCGTACCGGGCACGTGGCGGGAGACTCCCGCGACCCGGTGCGACGTCCTCGACGTAGCCGACGGCAGGTGTGGTGGTGCGCAGGGACATCGGTCTCCTAGGTCAGCCCGTGATGCCGTACTTCGAGTGGGGCACCCTCAGCTCCTTCCCCGCGACGCTCAGGTCCCGGGGGCCGTCCACCCGACCGGGTGACGGGGCCGCCGCGCGGTCCGTGCCGTTCCCCTCGGGGTGCCCGCGGACCGCAGGGCGCCCTCCAGCGCGAACGTCGCCGCGCCGAGGGAGACCGGGTCGGTGGTGACGGGGGAGAGGACGATCTCGGTGGCGTCCAGGGGGCGCCGCAGAGCGTGCCGGGACACGGCCGCGCGCACCTCGGTCAGCAGGGGCTCGCCGAGACTCGCCGCGACCCAGCTGCTGAGCACGACCACCTCCGGATTGAGGAGGTTGACCAGGTCCGCGACACCGGCGGCGAGATAACGGGCGGTGGTACGGACGACGCCGAGGGCGACCGGGTCCTGCGCGGCGGCCGCGCGGGCGAGCGCGGCCACGGTGGCGGTCTGGTCCCCGGGGTGCAGCAGCGGGCTGTGCGGGCTCAGCTCCCGCAGGTGCTGCATGATGCCGGGAGCGCCCACATAGGCCTCCACGCAGCCGTGGTTGCCGCAGTGGCACGGCCGGCCGTCCAGCACGAGGGTGGTGTGGCCCCACTCGCCGGCGCTGTTGCTGACACCGCGGTGCAGCCCGCCGCCGAGGATCAGCCCGGCGCCCACCCCGGTCCCGAGATTGACCACCACCGCGTCACCGCGCCCCCGCGCCGCCCCGAACCACGACTCGGCCACCGCGCAGGCCCGCAGCGGGTTGTCCAGGTGCAGCGGGTAGGAGAGGTGTGCGGCGAGCAGGCCGAGCAGGGGGACGTCGTGCCAGCCCCAGTTGGGCGCGTACTCGGCGACGCCCGTGTCGCGGTCCACCTGCCCCGGCACGCTCACCCCCACGCCCAGCACCCGCGCGTCCGCGACGCCGGCCCGCGCCACGACCGAGGCGACCGCGGCGGCGACATGGCCGACGACCTGCTCCGGGCGGCTCTCGTCGGGTCGCATGTCCACGTCCGCGCGGGCGAGGACGTTCAGCGAGAGGTCGAACAGCTCGGCGTGGACGTACGTCTCCGCCACGTCCACGCCGATCAGTGCGCCGCCGGAGGCGTCGACGGCCACCAGTCCCCGGGGTCGGCCCCCCGCCGAGTCCTCGAAGCCGACCTCCGTGATCAGGCCGAGGTCGAGCAGTTCGCCGACGAGTGTGGCGACGGTCGCCAGGCTCAGTCCGGTCGCGGCGGCCAACTCCTGCCGTGAGGTGGGAGACTCGGCGATGATCTGGCGCAGCACCTCGTAGCGGTTCGCGGTGCGGATGTCCCGTGAGGTGCCGCGCTTCATCCCGTTGCCCCCGTCCCCTGGGCCGGGCGGCCTCGGCCCCGGCGCGGCGCAAGGCTATGGGCCCCGGAGACTTTCGACAAGGGGTTAGGAAAGGGGGTGGGGAAAGGGGCGTGGGGAAGGGGGCGTGGAAAGGGAGGCGTCAGTCGCCGAGCACCCCTCGCACGAAGGCGTTGCCGAACTTCCCCGCCGGATCCAGATCCGCCACCAGTGACCGGAACCTGGGCAGTGCCGGGAACCGCTCCCGCAGCACCGGCCCCGGCATCGCGAACACCTTGCCCCAGTGCGGCCGGGCGTCGAACTCCTCCAGCGCCGCCTCCACCCGTCGCACCACCGGCAGCACCGCCGCCGTGTCCGCGACCCAGGTGAAGTGCACGGCCACGCTGTCCCGTCCGTACGCGGGACTCAGCCACTGCTCGTCGGCGGCCACGGTGCGCACCTCGCAGGTCTGCAGGACGGGCGCGACGGTGCCGCGGATCGCGTCGAGGGCACGCAGGGCACCGGCCGCGTGGGCCCGCGGCATCAGATACTCCGACTGCAGCTCCGCGCCGCTGCTCGGCGTGAACTCCGCCCGGAAGTGCGGCAGTCGCTCGTGCCACGGCCCCGGCACACCGAACTGCTCGGTGCAGTTGACCGCGGGCATCCCGGGCACCGGGTGCAGTGCCCGGGTCGCGGGCGCCGCCCAGGGGAAACCGGGCAGCGGCCGGTCGGTGCGGCGCTTGACCCACACCTGCCGGAAGCCGGGCGCGCGCCAGTCGGTGAACAGGCTGACGCTGTACGCCACCGCCATGACCGTGTCGAAGTCCCAGCCCTGGAGCGGCAGTTCGGTGAACAGGTGCTGCTCGACCTCGAAGGCCGGCTCCAGGTCGAGGGTGAGCGCGGTGACCACGCCGAGCGCGCCGAGCGAGGTCACCGCGCCCGCGAACCGCTCCTCGCCCCGGCCGATCCGGACCGTCCCGCCGTCGCCCGTGACGAGCTCGACCTCGCGCACCGCGGCCGCCAGCGGGGCGTTGCCCACACCCGAGCCGTGCGTGCCGGTCGCCACCGAACCGGCGACCGAGATGTGCGGCAACGACGCCATGTTGGCGAGCGCGAGGCCGTGCGCGTGGACCCGGCGGGCCAGTTCGGCGTACCGGACGCCGCCCGAGACCCGTACCGTGCGGGCCGTCGTGTCGACCTCGATCGCGGGCGGCAGCGCGTCCAGGGCGAGCAGGACGCCCTCGGGTCCCGGGTCGGCGATGTCGTTGAACGAGTGGCCGCTGCCGAGCACCCGCACCCGCGTGCCGCCCGCGACGAGCGCGCGCAGGGCGTCCGGTGTGGGCGGCCGGTGCAGCTCCCCGGCGCTGTACGTGATGTTGCCCGCCCAGTTGGTCACGGTCCCGGTCATGCGGTCGCCCTCTTCCCGACGAATTCCCGACGACACGTGTCGACGTCGGGGATCAGCAAACCACCCGTGCCCGGCGGCACGGCGCGGGGGCCGGTCGGGGCCGTGGCGCGGCGGTGGCGGTGACGAAGCGGGTCAAAAGCGAAGGCCGTGCCACCGTATGCTGTCCGCCGGGCGGTGTCCGTTTCGTTCGCCTTCCGGCGCTCGCGCCGGACCCGGCTGCACGGCCCCGAAGGCAGGGGGCATACCGTGAGGAGTCGAACACCGCAGCAGGCCGTCGCAGGGAGGAGTCACGGGATGAGCAGCCGCACCGCGCTCGTCGAGGATCTGATGGAGCGCTTCCCGCACGTGCCGCGGGAAGCCGTCTTCAAGGAGGACCTGCTCCGGGGCGGTGTCGCCTTCGATCCTTCCGCGCTCAGCGACAACGAGGGCGGCGAGGTCAAGCCGAAGTCGTACTTCATCTTCTCCTTCGACCACGGCACCCTGCCGGAGCTGGGTGAGGCGGCGCTGCGCCGTCCGCCGGAGGAGATCATCCTCACCGGAGGCCCCTACGACCTGCGCCGGACCGTGGTGTCGGTGCGGGTGAACCCGGCCTCGCCCTACCGCGTCGCCGCCGGCGAGGACGGAGTGCTCGGCCTCTACCTCGACGGGAAGCGCATCGCCGACGTCGGGGTGCCGCCGATGCCGGAGTACTACCGGCACACGCTCTCCAACGGGAAGTCCGTCATGGAGGTGGCCCCGACCATCCAGTGGGGTTACCTCATCTACCTGACCGTCTTCCGGGTCTGCCAGTACTTCGGCGCCAAGGAGGAGTGCCAGTACTGCGACATCAATCACAACTGGCGCCAGCACAAGGCCGCCGGCCGGCCGTACACCGGGGTCAAGGACGTCGAGGAGGTCCTGGAGGCCCTGGAGATCATCGACCGGTACGACACGGCGAAGGCGTCCACGGCCTATACGCTCACCGGCGGTGCCATCACCAAGACCGTCTCCGGACGGGACGAGGCCGACTTCTACGGCCACTACGCCAAGGCCATCGAGGACCGCTTCCCGGGCCGCTGGATCGGCAAGGTGGTGGCCCAGGCGCTGCCGCGCGACGACGTCCAGCGCTTCAAGGACTACGGCGTGCAGATCTACCACCCGAACTACGAGGTGTGGGACGAGTACCTGTTCAAGATGTACTGCCCGGGCAAGGAGCGCTATGTCGGCCGGGACGTGTGGCACAAGCGGATCCTGGACTCGGCCGAGGTGTTCGGGGCGCGCAATGTGATCCCCAACTTCGTCGCGGGCGTGGAGATGGCCGAGCCGTTCGGCTTCAAGACCGTCGACGAGGCGATCGCCTCCACCACCGAGGGCCTGCGCTTCTTCATGTCGCACGGCATCACGCCCCGGTTCACCACCTGGTGCCCCGAGCCCACCACCCCGCTCGGCAAGGCCAACCCGCAGGGCGCCCCGCTGGAGTACCACATCCGGCTGCTGGAGGCCTACCGCGCGACCATGGACGACTTCGGTCTGTCCTCCCCGCCCGGCTACGGCCCGCCCGGACCCGGCAACGCGGTCTTCTCCGTCAGCTCCTTCATGGACAGCCTCCCGGCCCGGGAGGAGCCACAGGAGCCGCGGACGGCACCGGAGACCTCCGCGACGGCCACGCCGTAGGGCGGTACGGACCGCACCCTTTCACGAGGGCCCGATCGCGCGTCGCCGCGATCGGGCCCTCGCGGCGTTTTGAATACCCCGCTTGTCAGTTGTGTCGGAAGCGTGAAAGGCTCTTGCCCTGCCCGAGGTTGCCCCACAACTCCCCTTGTCCACAGGGTGAGTTGACCTCGCACGATGCAGGAGACCCATGCCCGACCTGCCGACCCCTCAGGACGCCTCCGAGGCGGCGCTGTTCTCCGAGTGCTGGGACACGGTGCTGTCGTACGCCGACCTGTGCACGGCCGGGTCCGCGGCCGCGACCGCCCTCGCCCGGGAGGCGTTCGCGCGCGGGATACGCGAGGTCCGCACCGCCGAGTCCGGAACGGACCGCAACACCGGCCGTCGCCCGCCCCGGCAACCTCGGCTGCCCCGAATAGCCCTGCTCCTGACGGCCGTTCGCGCCACGGCGGCCGACTGGGAGGCGCAGGGTCAGGGTCACCGGCTCGACCCCGAGCTGCGTCTGTGGCTCAACTCCGAGGGCGCCGCCCGCCACACCGGCCCTCCGCTGCGCCGCCCGCTCGCGCTGCGCGTCCTGCGCGACATGCAGGGTCCCGACGCCGAACTGCTCTGGCTCGTCGAGGTCGAGGCCCTGCCGCTGCCCGCGGTCGCCCGCCGCCTCGGCCTCGACCCGAGCGGCGTCGCCGGTGAACTCACCGAGGTGCGCCGCCTGTTCCGCGACCGCTGCCTGCGCAACCATCTCGACGCACCGATGGACCCGCAGTGCCGCAGCTACGCCCGGCTCCTGGACGGCGTCACCCGCTCACCGCTCTCCGACACCCCCGACGACCTCTCCCGGCACCTCGCCCGCTGTGTGCAGTGCGCCGAGGCCGCCGCCTGTCTGCGCCTGCACGGCGGCGGCCTGCCGGGCGCCCTGGCCGGCGGTGTGATCGGCTGGGGCGGCCTCGCGTACCTGGAACGACGCCGCCGCGCCGCCGAGGTACGGCTGGGGGCCGGCCGTCCCGGCGCCGTCGACCCCGACGACGCGGCGGCCTCGGCCGCGGCCGACAAGGCGCGCGTGCTGCGCGGCGGCCTGATCGTGGCCGCCGTGCTGGTCTCCCTGCTGGCTCTCGCCGTCACCCTGATGCCGCGGGGCGACAGCGACGACGGCGGCGCCGCGCCCATCGACACCACCGACCGCCAGCCGGTGGCCGGCCCCGGCCTCTCCCTGCCGGCCGTGACCCGCGCCCCCTCGAAGAAGGCCTCCCCCTCGCCGAAGCCGTCGGCCGGGAAGACGTCCGCCTCGCCGTCCGCGCACCGGGCCCCCGACCCGGAACCCCAGGGCTCGACGGCGAGCCCCTCGGCGCGGACCGACCCGCCGGGCGCGGGCCCCCGGCCGGCCTGCCACGTGGCCTACGACCTCGTCGGGCAGTGGACCGACGGCTTCCAGGCGGCCGTCACCGTCACCACCGAGCGCCCCCTGACCGACTGGCGGGTCGTCTGGACCTTCCGGGACGGCCAGCGGGTCGGCCAGATGTGGGACGCGGACGTCCGCCAGGACGGCTCCCGCGTCACCGCCACCGCCGCCGACTACAACCGGACCGTCGCCGCCGACGGCAGCCTCGCCTTCGGCTTCCTCGGCTCCTGGCACGGCAGGAACTCGCCGGCCCACGACTTCACGCTGAACGGCCGCGTGTGCACGGGGGCCTGAAGGGCCGGGTCGGGAAAACGCGTTGACGGGCCACCGAGGCGCCCGGTTAGAGTGAGGGCGCAACCGGCGGTGGCCCCGTGCCGCCGCCCTACGACCGAGTGTGTTCGAGGAGGTGCAGACCCGATGACTGTCGCCGTGCTGTGCGCTGCGCGCACCCCGAAGCTCATCAAGTCCACCTCCGTGGCCACCGGCTGACACACTCCACGTTCTCGCGACGTTCTTGCGCGCCGTCCGCGCGCCCGCCGGGGCCCCCTTGTGAAGGGTCACCCTGTTGTCTTCCACCTCTGTTTCCGACGCGCTCGCCCCCTACGGCTGGGACGACGCGTGGGCGGACGAGTTCACCCCGTACGACGCCGAAGGACTGCTGCCCGGGCGGGTGATCCGGGTCGACCGCGGCCAGTGCGACGTGGTCACCGCCGCCGGCGTGCTGCGGGCCGACACCGCCTTCGTCACGCCCCACGACCCGCTGCGGGTCGTGTGCACCGGCGACTGGGTCGCCCTCGAACCCGGGGGCAACCCCCGCTACGTACGCACGTATCTGCCGCGGCGTACCGCGTTCGTGCGCTCCACCTCGTCCAAGCGGTCCGAGGGACAGATCCTCGCCGCCAACGTCGACCACGCGATCGTCGCCGTGTCGCTGGCCGTCGAACTCGACCTCGGGCGCATCGAGCGCTTCCTCGCGCTTGCCTGGGAGTCCGGGGCGCAGCCGGTGGTCGTCCTGACCAAGGCCGACCTGGTGCCGGACGCGGCCACGCTCTCGTACCTCGTGCAGGACGTGGAGACCACGGCGCCGGGCGTGCCCGTGCTGGCGGTGAGCGCCGTCGGCGGGGACGGCCTGGACGTGCTCGCCGCCGTCGTCGCCGGGGGGACGTCCGTCCTGCTCGGGCAGTCCGGCGCGGGCAAGTCGACCCTCGCCAACGCGCTGCTCGGGCAGGACGTGATGGAGGTGCAGACCACCCGGGACGTCGACGGCAAGGGGCGACACACGACCACCACGCGCAACCTGCTGCCGCTGCCCGGCGGCGGTGTCCTGATCGACACACCGGGCCTGCGTGGCGTCGGGCTCTGGGACGCCGGCACCGGGGTCGGGCAGGTGTTCGCCGAGATCGAGGAACTGGCGGCCGACTGCCGGTTCCACGACTGCGCCCATGAGTCGGAGCCGGGCTGCGCGGTGCTGGCCGCGATCGACTCGGGCGAACTGCCGGTACGGCGGCTGGAGAGCTATCGCAAGCTGCTCCGGGAGAACCAGTGGATCGTGGCCAAGACCGACGCCCGGCTCCGGGCCGAGATCCGCAAGGACTGGAAGCGCAAGGGCGCCGAGGGCCGGGCCGCGATGGAGGCCAAGCGGGGCCGCCAGCGATAGGGCCTGTCTGACAGTTCCCGTCTGCCGGACGGCGCCGTGCACGCACTCTCGCCGCACCGGGGGTCGGGGCCCTGCGCTCCACCAGCCTTCGGCCGGGGAGACCCCCGGAGCACGCACCTGACGCCGTCCGGCCGCCCTCCGGGCGACGACGCGAATTGTCAGACAGGCCCAGGACGTGACCGGGGCGGACGCGGTGGGAGCCACTGAGTACCGTCCGGTGCTCGCGGTGCCCCCCGTGCCCGTTCCCGCGGCGTCTGTCGCATGTCACACAGCGGGGTGTCCGAATTCCGCCAGCCGCGCCCCTTTCCAGGGCGCAGACTGGACAGCGTGATGGACGAAGACACCAGGTACGCGGCGGTGCGCAGCAGGGACGCCCGGTTCGACGGCGAGTTCTTCTTCGCGGTCGAGACCACGGGCATCTACTGCCGGCCCAGCTGCCCCGCCGTCACCCCCAAGCGGCCCAACGTGCGGTTCTTCGCGACGGCCGCCGCCGCGCAGGGAGCGGGCTTCCGTGCCTGCCGGCGGTGCCGTCCGGACGCCGTGCCGGGCTCGGCCGAGTGGAACGTCCGGGCCGATGTCGTGGGCCGGGCCATGCGGCTGATCGGCGACGGCGTCGTGGACCGGGAGGGCGTCGCCGGGCTCGCCACGCGGCTCGGGTACAGCGCCCGGCAGGTGCAGCGCCAGCTGACCACCGAGCTCGGCGCCGGGCCCGTGGCCCTCGCCCGGGCCCAGCGCGCCCACACGGCGCGCGTGCTGATCCAGACCACCGACCTGCCCATCACGCGGATCGCCTTCGCGGCCGGGTTCGCCAGCGTGCGCCAGTTCAACGACACCGTGCGGCAGGTGTACGCCTCCACCCCGAGCGAACTGCGGGCCGCCGCGCCCAGGGGACGTACCGCCCGGCGGGCGGACAGCCCGAGCGCCGGGATCCCGCTGCGACTCGCCCACCGGGGCCCCTACCACGCGGGTGCCCTCTTCGACCTGCTCGCGCGCGAGGCCGTGCCCGGCGTCGAGGAGGTGAGCGGGCCGCCCGGCCGGCGCACCTACCGGCGGACGCTGCGGCTGCCGTACGGCACCGGCATCGTCTCCGTCGACGAACGCACCCGCAGCTCCGGCTCCGCCACCCGTCCGGGCGGCTGGCTGGACGCCCGGATGCACCTGACCGACCAGCGGGACCTCACCACCGCCGTGCAACGGCTGCGGCGGCTGCTCGACCTCGACGCCGATCCGTACGCCGTCGACGGGCGCCTCGGCGCCGATCCGCGGCTGGCCCCCCTGGTCGCCGCCCGCCCCGGACTGCGCTCGCCCGGCGCCGCCGACCCCGAGGAACTGGCGGTACGGGCGCTGGTGGGGCGGGCGGCGGCGGAGGGGCTGGTCCGGCGGTACGGCAAGGCCCTCGACGCGCCCTGTGGCAGCCTCACCCACCTCTTCCCCGAGGCCGCCGTCCTCGCGGGCGCCGAGCCGGAGGGTGCGCTGGGCGCCCTCACCACGGCACTCGCCGACGGCGCCGTACGTCTCGACCCGGGCGCCGACCGGGAGGACGCGCAGGCCGCCCTGCTCGCCCTGCCCGGCCTGGACGCCCCCACCGTCGCCCGCATCCGCGTCCGCGCCCTCGGCGACCCCGACGTCGCCCCGCCGGGCGCGGACATCCCCGACAGCTGGCGCCCCTGGCGCTCCTATGCCGTACAACACCTGCGCACAGCAGGGGAGTTGGAGTTCCCGTGAGTACCGCAACCCCCGTCCCCGTGACCGACACCCACTGGACCACCGTCGACAGCCCCCTCGGCGAGCTGCTGCTCACCGCCGACCCGGCCGGCACCCTCACCTCCCTGTCCGTGCCCGGGCAGAAGGGCGGGCGGACCGTCCAGGACGGCTGGCGCCGCGATCCCGCGCTCTTCCGGGAGGCCGAGGACCAGCTCGCCGCGTACTTCGCCGGGGAACTGAAGGAGTTCCGGCTGCGGTGGCGCTCCGAGGGGACGCCGTTCCGGCACCGGGTGTGGGACGCCATCGACTCGCTGCCCTACGGCGCGACCACGACCTACGGCGAGATCGCCGCGCGGATCGGCGCCCCGCGCGCCGCGGTACGGGCGGTCGGCGGCGCGATCGGCGCCAACCCGCTGCTCGTGCTTCGCCCCTGCCACCGGATCATCGGCGCCGGCGGCGCGCTGACCGGCTACGCGGGCGGCCTGGAGCGCAAGGTGCGGCTGCTCACGCTGGAAGGCGTGCTGCCCCCGGCGGGCGCCGCCGGTTAACCCGTTGAAGCGCCCGCCGCCCCCGTGGTTCCGTGGGCGGCATGGTGTCGACCGATCGACTCGCGGCCTTCGCCGCCATGTCCTTCCTGCTCATCGTCGTCCCCGGGCCGAGTGTCCTGTTCGTGGTCGGGCGCGCTCTGGCGCAGGGGCGCCGGGCCGCGCTGACCACGGTGGTCGGCAACACGCTCGGGGCCTACGCCGCCGTGATCGCCGTGGCGTTCGGCGTCGGCGCCGTGGTGGAGCGGTCGGCCGCCGTCTTCCTGGCGCTGAAGCTGGCCGGCGCCGCCTATCTGATCCACCTGGGCATCCGCGCGATACGGCAACGGCACACCCTGCGGGCGGCGTTCGGCCGGCCGGAACCCGGCCCCGGGGGGCTGCGCACGCTGTGGGAGGGGTTCGCGGTCGGGGTGACCAACCCGAAGACGATCGTGTTCTTCGCCGCCGTGCTGCCCCAGTTCGTGGACCGCGCGCAGGGGCACGTCAGCGCGCAGATGCTGCTGCTCGGGCTGGTCTTCAACCTCATCGCCGTCGCCTGCGACAGCGTCTGGGGGCTGGCCGCGGCCGGCGCGCGGGACTGGTTCGCCCGGTCCCCGGGGCGGCTCGCGGCCGTCGGCGGCGCCGGCGGCCTGACCATGATCGGCCTCGGCGTGACCGTGGCGGCGACCGGCCGCAAGGACTGAGCGACCCGTCAGCCCCGGATCACCACGCACAGCCAGGCGGCCATGATCAGCTGACATGTGAACAGCTCCACGAGCACGCTGGAGCCGCCCGAGCGCATCGCCGTGCGTACGGCGGCCCAGGCCCCGGCGTGCCGGCCGAGCCGGAGGCGTTCGCAGAGGTAGATGCCGGCCATGAAGCCGGGGATCGCGCCGACGACCGGGACGACGACGAAGCCGACGAGGGAGCCCAGCCCCGCGTAGGCGGCCGTCCGGGGCGTCGCGTCGCTCTCGCGCGGCCTGCGGGGTGGCAGGGCCCAGCGCACCACCTGCGCCAGGAACAGCGCGACGGTGGCGCCGACCAGCACGTACCAGGCGGCCGGCCCCGGGTCCTGCAGCGCCCACCACATCACCGCCGCCCACACCAGCCACGACCCCGGCACGCCGGGCACCAGCACTCCGCACAGGCCGGCGAGCATGAGCAGGCCCGCCAGCAGGAGCTGCCACACTCCCATCCGCCCAGCCTGCCGGAGCGCGGCGCACCTCGCAGGTCGCCGGTGCCGGGTGCGGGCGGCCCGGCCGGTGGCCGGCGGTCGCACCGGACGTGGCGCAAACAGGCCACGGCGCATATGCGCCACGGAACCTCGTGGTCGTACCGTGCGTAACCCTGCCAGGGTGGGGCCACCGGCGCCGACGGGCTCCGGATGTTTCACGTCGCCGGGCGGCTCTCCCGTGGGGGGTGGAGTCGCCCGGTGACCTCTGCCGTGCACCCGTACACCTGTGCGGACGCCGGCTCCGGAGGACGTACTCCGCGCTCCGACACTTGAACGACACGTCACCCCGACACGCCGTGCGCGGGCGGAGAGCCGCGTGCCAATTTCCCGACGCCCCGTTTTCAACCGGGCCGTACGGTGGACAATTGAGGGCATGAGCCAGCAGGGGGGAAGGCCCGCCGGTCACTCCGACGACTGGTGGGGGGAGCTGTACGACGACACCAGCGACGACACGGGACCCGCGCGCACGCCCGAGTCGCTGGACGACCGCTTCGCCTCGGCGGCGGACGCCGTGACCGGGCCGCCGGAGCCCTTCGGGGGCCCACCCGCGCCGGGCCACGACGGCGCACGAACGGCGCGGGACGGCGCTGACCGCGCGCAGAACCCTCCCCGCGCCGGCGCGTCCGTCCCCGGACCGCGCGAGGGCGGGACGCTCCCCTCCGTGCCGCTCCCGCCCACCGGCCCCACCACGTCGGTCACCGGCCGCCCCGCCCCCACCTTCGCGGAGCCGCCCCCGCCGTTCCCGCCCCCGCCCGCACCACCGCGCCTGGCCCCCGTCACCCCCGTTCCGCCGCACCACGTCGGCTCCGGCCCGCCCACCTACGAGCCCGAACCCACCGCCCTGCCGCCCGCCGACCCCGACGACCTCGGCGATCTGGTCGCCGACACCGTGCTGGACGGCGCGCACTACGGCGCCTGCACCCTGCGCGCGGCCTCCGTCCGGGGCGACTCCGCGCGCTACCGGGGCGAACCCCGCCGCGACGCCCTGTTCACCGCGCGGTTCGGCACCGGCGACACCGCGCTCGTGCTGGTCGCGATGGCCACCGGCGCACGCGCCACCGCCGGCGCGCACCGCGCGGCCGCCGAGGTGTGCCGGTGGATAGGACGGGCGGTCGGGCGCAGCCACGCGCGCCTCGCCGAGGACATCCGCGCCGGCCGGCGCGGCGACCTGAAGTCCGGCCTGCACCGCCTCACCGACCGCAGCCTCGGCAAGCTGCGTGCCAGCGCCGCCGAACAGGGACTGCGGCCCGACGAGTACGCCGCCACCCTGCGCTGCCTGCTCCTGCCCGCCGACCCCGGGTGCCGTACGCGCGTCTTCTTCGGCGTCGGCGCCGGAGGCCTGTTCCGGCTGCGCGACGGCGCCTGGCAGGACATCGAACCGCAGCCCGGCGAGGTCGCCGGCGCACCCGTCCTCGGCTTCGGCTCGCTGCCCGAGGTGACCGTCGCGGGTGACCGGCTCACCATGGACCTCGGCATACCGACCCCGCCGAGCCCCTACGAGCCGGCCCCCGAGCCGCCCCGCGAACCCTTCCGCTTCCGCGCCTCCGTCGCCCGACCGGGCGACACCCTCCTGATGTGCACGGGCGGCCTCGCGGAGCCGCTGCGCGGCGAACCGGAGCTGCCCGCGCACCTGCGGGAACGCTGGACCGCCCCGCAGCCGCCGGGGCTCGCCGCCTTCCTCGCCGACACCCAGGTACGGGTGAAGGGCTACGCCGACGACCGTACGGCGGCCGCCGTGTGGGAGGCGTGAGGGCGCACCCTGTGGATTGATGGACCCCAGGAGAGCCGAAGGGGTGCACCGAACCATGGCCAAGCAGAACGTCGCCGAACAGTTCGTCGACATCCTCGCCCGCGCCGGAGTCAAACGCCTGTACGGCGTCGTCGGCGACAGCCTCAACCCGGTCGTCGACGCGATCCGCCGCAACCCCGCCGTCGACTGGATCCACGTGCGGCACGAGGAGACCGCCGCCTTCGCGGCCGGCGCCGAGGCGCAGATCACCGGGAAACTGACGGCCTGCGCCGGCTCCTGCGGGCCCGGCAACCTGCACCTCATCAACGGGCTCTTCGACGCCCACCGGTCCATGGCGCCGGTGCTCGCCCTCGCCTCGCACATCCCCTCCGGCGAGATCGGCCTCGGCTACTTCCAGGAGACCCACCCCGACCGGCTGTTCCAGGAGTGCAGCCACTACAGCGAGATGATCTCCAGCCCGCAGCAGATGCCGAGGCTGCTCCAGACCGCCATCCAGCACGCGATCGGTCAGGGCGGCGTCAGCGTCGTCACCCTGCCCGGCGACATCGCCGACCGGCCCGCCCCCGACCGGGCGCCCGAGTCCGCCCTCGTCACCTCCCGGCCCGGCGTCCGGCCCGCCGACGCGGAGATCGACCGCCTCGTCCAGCTCATCGACGAGGCCGACAAGGTCACCCTGTTCTGCGGCAGCGGCACGGCCGGGGCGCACACCGAGGTGATGGAGTTCGCGGAGAAGATCAAGTCCCCCGTCGGGCACGCCCTGCGCGGCAAGGAGTGGATCCAGTACGACAACAAGTTCGACGTGGGGATGAGCGGACTCCTCGGCTACGGCGCCGCCTACGAGGCCACCCACGAGTGCGACCTCCTGATCCTGCTGGGCACCGACTTCCCGTACAACGCCTTCCTCCCCGACGACGTGCGGATCGCCCAGGTCGACGTCCGCCCCGAACGCCTCGGGCGCCGCTCCAAGCTGGACCTCGCCGTCTGGGGCGACGTCCGCGAGACGCTGCGCTGCCTCGTCCCGCGGGTGCGGACCAAGACGGACCGGCGCTTCCTCGACAAGATGCTCAAGAAGCACGCGGACGCGCTGGAGGGGGTCGTCAAGGCGTACACCCGCAAGGTCGACAAGCACGTCCCGATCCACCCCGAGTACGTGGCGGCCGTGCTGGACGAACTGGCCGACGAGGACGCCGTGTTCACCGTCGACACCGGCATGTGCAACGTCTGGGCGGCCCGCTACATCTCGCCCAACGGCCGCCGCCGCATCATCGGCTCGTTCTCCCACGGCTCGATGGCGAACGCGCTGCCGATGGCGATCGGCGCCCAGTTCACCGACCCGGGCCGGCAGGTCGTGTCGATGTCGGGGGACGGCGGGTTCGCCATGCTGATGGGGGACTTCCTGACCCTGGTGCAGTACGACCTGCCGGTGAAGGTCGTACTGTTCGACAACTCGGCGCTCAGCATGGTCGAGCTGGAGATGCTGGTGGCCGGCCTGCCCTCGTACGGCACCACCAACACCAACCCCGACTTCGCCGCCGTCGCCCGCGCCTGCGGTGCCTACGGGGTGCGCGTCGAGAAGCCGAAGCAGCTCGCCGGCGCCCTCAAGGACGCCTTCCGCCACAAGGGGCCCGCCCTGGTGGACGTCGTCACCGACCCCAACGCGCTCTCCATCCCGCCGAAGATCAAGGCCGAGATGGTCACCGGGTTCGCCCTGTCCGCCTCGAAGATCGTCCTGGACGGCGGCGTCGGCCGCATGCTCCAGCTGGCCCGCTCCAACCTCCGCAACGTGCCCCGGCCCTGAGGCCCGTCCGGCGGCGTCTACTCGACGTAGGGCGTCCAGCGGCGCGCGGACGTGTCGTAGGCGTACCGGGGGAGGTCCTCGATGGCGGTGGTGCGGAACGGGCGGCCGTCGTCGTCGATGCGGAGCGTGCCGGACCGGCCCTGGGAGGACCAGTCCAGCTCCAGGTACCACGCACACTCGCACCGCACGGTACGGGCGTTGACCAACAGCACCTCCGGGTCCTCGGCGGAGACGCGGTAGGGCATGCGCACCGCCGGGAGCGGGTCGCCCGCGTCGTTGCCGGGCATCGCGCGGACGATCGGGCGGTCGACGTCCAGGTCCACCGCGAAGTGGCGGGGCGTCAGCGCGCCACCGCAGCCCTGGTCCATGGCGTACGCCGTGCCGGGCACCGGGTCGGCCCGGCCGACCACGCGGACCCGCAGCGCCTCCAGGACCACGGCCGTGGACGTCCTGCCCTGCACGGAGACGCGGATGTTCGTCTCCCGCCCGTGCACGGCGTCCTGGCTCGCCGCCCATCTGCCGGCGTCCTGCGGGGCCGGGGGCGGTGGCACCCGGTCCGGAGATCTGCGGATGACGTAGTCGTGACCGCAGCCGAGCGACCACGCCTGCGAGTCGGCGGTCCACGCGAGCGGAGCGGCGACCGCCACCGGGCGCGGCGCGCGCGCCTGTTCCCCGCCGCCCCCGCCGCCGGGACGCAGCGCGACGAGCGCCACGACCAGGGCGGAGGCGAGTCCGGCGGCGAGGGCCAGGCGGCGGTGCCGGTACCAGGGCCGGACGGCCGCGCGCGGAGGTGCCGGCGCGGGCGGCTCCTCCCTGCGGGGCTCCTCCGCGGCAGGTCCCTGGGGAGCCTCCGGGAGGGCCTCGCCCCGCACGGTGGCGGACGACGATGGCGCCGTGCGTCCCTTGCGGCGGGCCGCGGTGGCCAGAAGCCAGTGGCGGTGGAGGTCCAGGCGTTCCTCCGGCGAGGCGCCGCACAGCGCGGCGAAGCGTTCGACGGGGGCGAAGTCGAGCGGCACCGCGTCGCCCGCGCAGTAGCGGTGCAGGGTCGAGGTGTTCATGCCGAGACGGCGGGCCAGCGAGCCGTAACTGCGGTCGGTGCGCGCCTTGAACGCCCGCAGCAGCGCCGCGAACTCCTCCACGTCGTCGTGTGCCGGCACCGCACCCTCCGTCCCGGCCCGGGGACCGCATCCCAGGCACTCACATATCTGCACGTCAGCCGGGCTGGGATGGTTCCACCGTGCCCGATGCCGCGCCGGCCGTTGCGGGCGGCCGGCGGTACGGCCGATGCTCTGGGTGTCGCCCCGCTTCCGCCGGACCCGACCGCCAGGCGGCGCGCGACGATTCCATCGCATACGACACCTCCAGGGGGAGACCCATGTCCCACCGCATCCGAGCCGGCGCGCTCACCGCACTCGTGGTCGCCGGACTCACCGCGCTCACGACCCTCGCCGCACCGGCGGGCGCCGCCGCGCGGGCGCTGCCCTCGCCGGCCTTCCTCTCGGCCTCCCAACTGCCCCCGCACCCCTCGTCCTCCTGGACCGCGGGCAAGGTCACCGACGGGGTGCCGCTGGAACTCGGTCTCTGCCTCGCCGACGTCTTCCCGGGCTACGACTCCCGCTACCGGGAGTTCCGCACCGACCTCGACACCAGCGCCCGCCAGCTCACCATCGTCACGGGCAGTGCGGTCAAGGCCAAGGCCCTCGCCGACCGTATGAACGAGGAGATCCGCACCTGCCCGGACCGCCTGGAGGCGGACCCGGAGATCGGCGCCGCGCACCGTGACCACGGCGCCGTCGCGGTCGAGGAGGGCGCCCATGTCCACGGCCTGCACACCTGGACCGCGTGGGGTGCCACGGACGTCCGCCTGATGTCGGTGGGCCGTGACGGCCGGACCGTCACCGTCGTGGACTGGGCGCAGATGGGCGACTTCTCCGACGCCCCGGTCCGCGCCTTCAAGCGCACCACCACCACGGCGGTCAACAAGCTGTACTGACCGCACCCGCACCGGGCGCGATGGCGGCGCCCTCTCCCACGGGGGTGGGGAGGGTGGCCGCCCTGCCGTACGTATTCGGCCAGTCTCGCCGGCCGCGCCGCCGCACGGACACGGCGGGCCGCCGGGCGGACGTCGAGAACCGGCGGCCCCACGCGCTCCACGGCTACGACCGGATCGGCAGCCCCGGATGCGCAGTTGGGGCGAGCCGGTCCGGCCCGGAGCGCGGCCGGTGCGCGGGCGCCGCCCCCGTGGGGCGGCCGGGGCGGAGGCCGCCGTGGCCGAACACTCGGTCGTTGACAATTCCACATGACTGCCTCGGTGCCCATCGGGCAAGGATCTCCGTGAACGTGTTCGAGCAGGAGGGGAACCGACATCGGCACGCAGGCGGGGGACATGAAGAGGCAGGCACGGGCGCCGCAACTGCGGCGCAGACTCGGGCGGGCGGACCTGAGAGCGGTCCCGGAGGCCCGCAGAGAGCTGCGCGACCTGCTACGGCACTGGGGGCAGCCCGGCAGGGCGGAGATCGCGGAACTGCTCACGAGCGAACTCGTCACCAACGCGATCGTCCACACCGGCGACGAGGCGGTCCTGACAGCCACCCTCGACCCTCACGGGCTGCGGGTGGAGGTACGGGACTACGTGGCCGGCAGGCCGCGGGTGCGGGTGGCCGAGCCGGACGAGAACACGCACGGCAGGGGGCTGGTCCTGGTGGAGTCCCTCGCGGACGCGTGGGGTGTACGGCCGCACGAGCGGGGCAAGTCGGTCTGGTTCGAACTGGAGGCGGACGCGGACGCCGCCTGAACGGCACGGGGTGCGGTCCGTGGCGGACCGCACCCCCGTCCTCTGCCGTCCGGTCCTAACCGAACTGCTGCTCCAGGTCCTTCAGCTTGCGCTCAAGGGAGTCGAGGCGCGGGAGGGCCATGGTGTCGTCCTCCGCGGTGAGGTCGACGGTGATCGGGTCGGAACCGGTGCGCACGGGCTGCAGGGAGGGCCGGGCGCGGACCGGCAGCGGCTCCGCGGTGGATATGGCAGGCTCCGCGGGGACGCGCTCGGCGCTCTGCTCCACCGCGGGCAGCTCGGCGGGACGCCCGCCGCCGCGGCCGATGAAGCCGCGACCGTGGCCCCGGCTGATCGCCTTGAGCTGCGCCCGCTCCAGCCGCTCCTGCTCACGCCGCCGCAGCCGCGACTGCTCCTTCTGCCGCTGGTCCTCGCGCACCTCGTCGACCGCCTCGTCGAGGGTACGGACACCTTCCAGCAGCATCAGCGACCAGGCCTTGTACGTCTCACGCGGCGCCCGCAGCCAGCGGACGATGCGGATCTGCGGCAGCGGACGCGGAATCAGGCCCTGCTCGCGCAGCGCGGCCCGGCGGGTCTGCTTCAGGGCGCGGTCGAAGAGGACCGCCGCCGACAGGGACATGCCCGCGAAGAAGTGGGGCGCGCCGTCGTGGCCGAGGCCACGGGGGGCGTGCACCCAGTTGAACCAGGCCGCGGCGCCCGCGAACGTCCACACCAGTATCCGGGAGCCGAGCGCCGCGTCGCCGTGGCTGGCCTCGCGCACCGCGAGCACCGAGCAGAACATCGCCGCGCCGTCGAGACCGAACGGGACCAGGTATTCCCAGCCGCCGGTGAGGCCGAGGTTCTGCTGGCCGAAGCCGACGAGGCCCTTGAAGGAGAGCGCCGCGGCGACCGCGGCGCAGCAGAAGAGGAGCACGTAGGAAGCGGTGCCGTATATGGCTTCCTTGCGCCTGCGGCGCTCCTCCATACGCTCCCACGAGTCGTCCGCGCTCGCGTCCTTCCCCGCGGAACGCTTGCCGCGCTGGAGCACCGCTACCGCCGTCAGCATCCCCGCGAGCAGTACGGCGCTCGGTAGCAGCCAATTCAGCGATATGTCGGTCAGTCTCATCTGGGGTCCCTTGCATTGGGATAGGGCGTAACGCCCGCCATGGTGGCCCAAACCCACCGGCCCTCAGGGGGTTTCGGGGCAAGAGGCCGCCAGAGAAGTGCAAGGGGATGCCCGGGGCGGCGTTCTGCTCGAACTGCCGCGTGAGGGGCGGGAGTTGAGTTCGAATAAGACTACCCGTACGAGTGGTGCGGCGGAAAGTTGCCGTTCCTCGTGAGGGAGTTGTGAATGCCCAGTCCGCGGGCGGGTGGGCGGTCCTGTTGATCTTACGGGACGTGCCGGGGTGACGGCGCCTCAGCCGGCCGTCGTGGCCAGCAGTTTGGTCACGCGGTCCGCGTCGCAGGTGCGCGGGCAGGTGGCGCAGGTGTCCTCGGGGCGGAGGGTGTAGAACATGCAGCAGCTGGCCCGGTCGCGGGTGGGCAGCTTCTCGCCGCCCGGGCCGGTGAGCTCGCGGAAGGCGGCCGAACCCGCGTACGGCTTGGTCGCGCCGGGCAGCAGCAGCTCCAGCTCGTGGCGCGCGCGGTCCTCCTCGCCGATGAGGTGGGCGACGTACCACAGGCCCTCGACGATCTCGTCGGTCGCCATGCCCCACAGGGCGCGGCCGCGGCGGCGCATCCGGGGGCCGAAGGCGGCGAGGACGGGTTCGAGGTGCTCGGCGACGGCCGCGCGCACCTCGGCGCGCAGCGCCTCCTCGTCCGGTACCACCGTGGCGCCCGGGAGGGTCGCGGCGGGGTCGTCGGGGAGGCAGGCGAAGCCGTGCGGGCGGACCATGAGGTGGCCCATGTCGAAGCCGGGGGCGTCGCGGTCGTACGAGACATGCGTCACGGGGTAGCGGGGGACGCGGCGGCCGAGGAACCACGGGACGGTGATCAGCAGGCAGGCCGGCCAGGCGTAGCGGTGCAGGCCGAAACTGGCGATCACGTCGGGGCGGGCCCGCTGGCCGTAGTCGCGCACGACCTGGGCGTCGTCGTGGGCGAGGAAGGCGTCGAGGGCGGTGCTGCCTGCGGCGAGGGCGTCGCTGGTGATCCATCCGGGGCCGGTGGGGAAGGGCTCCGCGGCGGTCAGCTCGGTGATGCCCATGCTGGGGAGGACTTCCGCGAGGCGGGCGTACGCGCTTGCTGTGGCCGAGGCGGGCACGGGCATACGGGGACCACCCATTCGCAGATGTCTGGGGCCGTTTAGAGGTAAGGCTTACCTTACCCGACGGGATGCGGATAGGAACCCGTGGCTTCAGCGCCTAAGGTGCTTGACGGACGAGTAACAAGCCGCCGTTAATGACCCCAAGTACTGACACGTCCGGAGCCGGAGGAGTGAGCCGTGGAGCGAGGTGCGCAGGGCTTCGCCGGTTCCGCGGTGCCGTGGGGGCGGGTGCCGGGCCAGGGTGTGGGTGCTGTGGGTGCTGTGCGCGCCGCGGAGGTGGCTGAGGGGCGTGAGCGGGGCGGTGCCGGTGGGGGTGTGCGGGGGGAGCACACGCACGGCGAGGCGCCGATGCGGCCTGTGGTGCAGCGGGCGTCCGTGCGGGGGCAGGTGCTGGACGCGCTGCGGGCCGCGCTGGTGAGCGGGGAGCTGCGGCCGGGGGAGGTGTACTCGGCGCCGGCGTTGGGGGAGCGCTTCGGGGTGTCGGCGACGCCCGTGCGGGAGGCCATGCAGCAGCTGGCGTCGGAGGGCGCGGTCGAGGTCGTGCCCAACCGGGGCTTTCGGGTGGTCGTGCGGGATGCGGGTGAGCTGGCCGAACTCGCCGAGGTGCGGCGGCTGATCGAGGCGCCGGTGATTCTGCGACTGGCGCGGGTGGTGCCCGCGGAGCGGTGGGCCGAGCTGCGGCCGTCGGCCGAGGCGACGGTGCGGGCGGCGTCGTCCGGGTGCCGGGTGACGTATGCGGAGGCCGATCGGGCGTTCCACCGGGCCGTGTTGGGGCTCGCGGGGAACGAGCAGTTGGTGCGCGTCGCCGATGACGTGCAGCGGCGGGCGCAGTGGTCGTTGGTCTCGGCGTCCCGGCCGCGTACGGAGCTGGTCGCCGACGCGGCCGAGCATGCGGCGCTGGTGGATGCGCTGGTGCTGCGGGATATGGGCGCCGTGCGGGTCGTCGTGGAGGGGCACTTCGCGCGCTGGTGCTAGTCGCGTCGTGCGGCGCGTGTGGGGGTTGCTGTCGCGCGGGGGGTGCGGGTCTCGTCGGGGGCGGGTCGGGGGGTGTCCGTCCTCGGAACGGCGCGGAATCGGTCACTTACCAACGCACCCGTGTTGACGCGCCAACCGCTGCGGGCGGACACCCCCCGACCCACCCCCTTCCCGCCGTACGCGGGCGCGGCGCCATACGACTGACGCCGGCGCGAGCCGGTCTCTTCCCGCCGCGGGCGGCTGCCGCGCCATGCGCCCAACGCCGGCGCGAGCCGATCTCTTCCCGCCGCAGGCGGCTGCGGCGCCATACGACTGACGCCGGCGCGAGCCGGTCCCTTCCCGCCGCGGGCGGCTGCCGCGCCATGCGCCCAACGCCGCCAGCGAGCGGACCTCTTCCCGCCGCAGGCGGCTGCCGCACCATGCGCCCAACCCCCGGACCGGCCACACGCGGTGCACCTGTGTGTGTCTGCCGCCCGCCGCTCGGGCGAGCCCATCCCCTGCCGCCGTACGCCGGTGCGGATCCATGTGCCCATGCCGGGGTGAGCCGGTCCGCGTCCGCCGGGCGGGTGCCGTGCCGCGCGCTCAACGTCCGGGCAGGGCGCACGTGGTGCCCCTGCGTGTGTCCGGCGCCCGCCGCTCAGGCGAGCCCATCCCTGCCCCGCCGCGGACTGACGGCTGCGGCGCCATGCGCCCGACGCCGGAGCGAGCGGGTCTCTTCCCGTCGCGGGCGGCTGCGGATCCGTGCGCGCATGCCGGGGTGAGCCGGTTCGCGTCCGCCGGGCGAGTGCTGCGTCGTGCGCTCAACGTCCGGGCAGGGCGTACGTGGTGGCCCTGCGTGTGTCCGGCGCCCGCCGCTCGGGCGAGCCCGTACGCCGGTGCGGCGCCGTGCGCGCATGCCGAGGTGAGCTGGTCCCCGTCCGCCCGGCGGGTGCCGGGCCGCGCGCCCAACGCCGGGATCAGGCCCCTGCGTGTGTCCGCCTCCCCTGCCGTCGTACGCCGGTGCGGCGCCGTGCGCTCGCGCCGGTGCGCTCGAACCAACATGTGCGCCGGACGCCCGGGCGCGGCCGGTCCTTGCTGCTGTTTGTTCGCTTCGGGGTGGGGGTCAGGCTGTTGCGGCGTCCGGGGTGGGTGGGGTGAGGTGGGCCGCCAGCCAGGTGGGGACGCCGCCCAGGAGGCGGTAGAGGCGGCGGGCCTCCTCGCGGAGGCGGGAGGCCTCCGGTTCGGGTTCCGTGTCGGCCAGGGAGGCCAGGGCGGGTGCCGTGCCGACGAGGTAGCCCAGTTCCTCGCGGATGCGCAGGGACTCGGCGAAGCCGTGGCGGGCCTCGGCCAAGTCGCCCTCCCGCAGGGCCAGTCCGGCGAGGTGGCGCCAGGTGAAGGAGAGCAGGAGGGCGTTGGCGTGGGCCGTGGCGCCCGCGTGGGCGCGGCGGTAGGCGGCCTGGGCGGACTGGGGGGAGTGGGCGAGGTTCTCGGCGAGCAGGCCGCGGCGGAAGTCCAGCAGGGGGCGTCCGGGGGTGCCGGGAGGGATCAGGGCGGCGGCGCGGCCGAGGGCCGCGCGGGCCTCGTCGGCGCGGTCCCGGACCGTGTGCAGCGTGGCCGCGTAGGCGAGCTGCCCGCGCTCGCAGGCCGCCGCGCCCCGTTCCTCGTCGGTGAGGGCGAGGGCCTCGGCCGTGCGCAGGGCGTCCTCCGCCTCCTCCCAGCCCCGTTCGGTGTACAGACACCGTTCGACCAGCAGCGCGGCGCGCTGCAGCGCGGGCGCCGGCGTGTCCGGGATCAGCAGGGCGGCCGCGTCGGCCCAGCAGGCCCGTGAGCGCAGCCTCCATACCGCGGTCTGGAGGGGATCGTCGTCAGAGGTCGTTCCAGAACCAGACATGGCGGTATGCGCCACGTTGCCCTCCCCGAGCACGCCATCGAGCTGTTGAGTGGTGGCCGCATTTCAACACCAATTCAGCTGCCCGGCCAAGAGGGTGGGTGAAGGATTTCACAAAGTCGTGGGAGTCCTCGGCCTCTCAGGTTTCAGCTCATGCGCAGCGCGAGGAAGAAGTCCAGCTTGTCCTCCAGGCGGGAAAGGTCGCGACTCGTCAACTGCTCGATGCGGCCGACCCGGTAGCGCAGCGTGTTGACGTGCAGGTGGAGCCGGGAGGCGCAGCGGGTCCAGGAGCCGTCGCTCTCCAGGAACGCCTCCAGGGTCGGGATCAGCTCGGCCCGGTGGCGGCGGTCGTAGTCGCGCAAGGGGTCCAGGAGCCGGGCCGTGAAGGCGCGGCGCACGTCGTCGGGGACGAAGGGCAGCAGCAGGACGTGCGACGCCAGTTCCTGGTGGCCCGCCGCGCAGACCCGCCCGGTGCGTGCCGCGGCCACCCGGCGGGCGTGCCGGGCCTCCTCCAGGGCGCCGCGCAGGCCCTCCGCCGAGTGGACGGCCGCGCTGACACCGAGGGTCACCCGCCCGTCGCCGTCCAGGCCGGCCGAGAGGGGGTCCCGTACGGAGGCGAGCAGGGCGTCCGCGAGCACGCCGGTCTCGGAGCCGTCGTGCTCCGCCGAGACCGCCGGAAGGGGGACCAGGGCGATCGCCTCGTCGCCCGTGTGGGCGACGGCGATGCGGTCGGACGGCTCGGGGCCGGTGGCCGCCGGGTCGACCAGGATCTCCTCCAGCAGGGACTGGGCCACCGGTCCGGCCTCGATCTCGGAGCCCTCCCACTCGACGCGGGCCACGACCACCTGCCAGTGCGGGGCGGCGCCGAGGCCCGGCAGCAGGACCGGCGCGGCCACCCGCAGGCGGGCCGCGATCTCGGCGGGCGCGGCGCCCGTCTGGACGAGCTCCAGGACCTCCTGGGCCAGCCGGCGGCGGACCGTGCGAGCGGCGTCGCGGCGGTCGCGCTCCACCGCGATCAGCTGGGTGACGCCGTGCAGCAGGTCCAGGCGCTCCTCCGCCCAGTCGCCGGCGTCCGCCTCCACGGCGAGCAGCCAGTCCGACAGGACCGTCTCGCGGACGTCCCGGGCGGCCCCCGGGGCGCGGCCGCCGCCGCGGACGGGGAAGACGGAGTACGTGGTGGTGCCGAGGATCAGGCGGTGCGGGCCGCGGCGGCCGGTGCGGGCGGCCGCCAGGTGCTCGGCGGCCAGCTGCGCGCAGGCCTCGGGGGGCAGCGTGGGCCCGCCGACCTTGGAGCCCGCGATGAGGCGGCCGGTGGGCGACAGCACCCAGGCGCGCAGGTCCAGGTCGGAGCCGAGGAGGTCGAGCACGACGTCCGGGCCGCCGCCCGCCGGGCCCGAGGTCATCATCCGGCGGTGCCGGTCGACCACGGCGGCGAGGTCCCCGGCGCGCTCGCCCGAGACCTGCCGTACGACGTGCTCGGTGATCGTGGCGAAGGCCACCGACTCGTGCACGGCGAACAGCGGGAGGCGGTGCCGGGCGCATGCGGCGACCAGGTCCTCGGGCACGTCGCCGAGCTCCGCCTCACCGGCCGCGAGGGCCGCGACGCCCGCCTGCGCCAGGAGCCGTACGAAGGGCTCGGAGTCGGCCGCGTCCCGGCGCCAGGCGAGGCCCGTCAGCACCAGTTCACCGCCGGAGAGGTAGCGGCTGGGGTCGCGCAGGTCCGTGGTCATCACGCCCCGGACGGTGCGGTCCAGCTCGTCCTCGCCGCCGAGCAGCCTGAGGCCCAGCGCGTCGGTGTCCAGCAGTGCGCGCAGCCGCATTCTCGTCGCCGCCGTTCTTTGTCTCGAAAACTACGATGGATCTTGACGGGCCTCGGATGGGTGGCCCGTGCGGTGGGCCGTTGAGCGGTGCTCGCCGTCTCCCGTGCTGTGCCCCAGGTCACGACGGCTGTGCCGGACGTTTCCCCAGGAAATCCAGGAGGTTGCTGATGACCTCTGTTCATACGAATCTACAAGATGCCCGCACTGGCCAGCCAACTCCTTCATGGTTTCGGTGACTGACCCCGTTGGAGCAAGGGGCTGTGTACTGACGTCAATCCGCGTTAACAGCACATGAACGAGCCGGGCCCGCCGCACACGGATTGGCTCAATCTGTACGACTCACGAGACGAAGAAGAGAGCCGGTCATGGACTTCCTTCGCCCCGCCAGCTGGGAGGAGGCGCTCGCCGCGAAGGCCGAGCACCCCACCGCTGTGCCGATTGCGGGTGGCACCGATGTGATGGTCGAGATCAACTTCGACCACCGCCGGCCCGAGTACCTCATGGACCTCAACCGCATCGGCGACCTCTGCGAGTGGGAGGTCGGCGAGGACTCCGTGCGACTGGGCGCCTCCGTCCCGTACTCCCGGATCATGGAGCACCTGCGCGCCGAGCTGCCGGGTCTGGCCCTTGCCTCGCACACCGTGGCCTCGCCGCAGATCCGCAACCGCGGCGGCGTCGGCGGCAACCTCGGCACCGCCTCCCCGGCCGGTGACGCCCACCCCGCCCTCCTCGCCGCCGGCGCCGAGGTCGAGGTGGAGTCCGTCCGGGGCTCCCGGCGCATCCCGATCGACGCGTTCTACACCGGCGTGAAGCGCAACGCGCTCGCCGCCGACGAGTTGATCCGCGCCGTGCACGTGAAGAAGGCGGACGGCCCCCAGCAGTACTCGAAGGTGGGCACCCGCAACGCCATGGTCATCGCCGTGTGCGCCTTCGGGCTCGCGCTGCACCCCCGGACGCGGACGGTCCGCACCGGCATCGGCTCCGCCGCCCCCACCCCGGTCCGGGCCAAGGCCGCGGAGGAGTTCCTGAACGCGGCGCTCGAGGAGGGCGGCTTCTGGGACAACGGGAAGATCATCACTCCGTCGGTCGCCAAGCAGTTCGCGCAGCTGTGCTCCGGTGCCTGCAACCCGATCGACGACGTCCGGGGCACGGCCGGCTACCGCCGGCACGCGGTGGGCGTCATGGCCCGCCGGACCCTGACCTGGACCTGGGAGTCGTACCGCGGCACCGCCGCACGCACGGAGGGAGCCGCGTAATGCGCGTCAATTTCACGGTCAACGGCCGTCCGCAGGAAGCCGACGACGTGTGGGAGGGCGAGTCCCTGCTGTACGTGCTGCGCGAGCGGCTCGGCCTGCCGGGGTCCAAGAACGCCTGCGAGCAGGGCGAGTGCGGCTCCTGCACGGTCCGCCTGGACGGGGTGCCGGTGTGTTCCTGCCTGGTCGCCGCCGGACAGGCCGAGGGCCGCGAGGTCGTCACCGTCGAGGGCCTCGCCGACTTCGCCAAGCAGCGGGCCGCGGGCGGCTGCGCCACCGGCGCGTGCGGCACCTCGCTGGACGAGGCGAAGGGCTGGCAGGCCAAGGGCACCGACTCGCAGACCGGCGAGGGCGGCGAACTCTCCCCGGTCCAGCAGGCGTTCATCGACGCCGGCGCCGTCCAGTGCGGTTTCTGCACGCCGGGCCTGCTGGTCGCCGCCGACGAGATGCTGGAGAGCAACCCGAACCCGTCCGACGCGGACATCCGCGAGGCGCTCTCGGGCAACCTGTGCCGCTGCACCGGCTACGAGAAGATCATGGACGCGGTCCGCCTGGCGGCCGCCCGTCAGTCCGAGGGGGTCTGAGATGCCGGCCAACGGCGCTCCTACGAAGATCACGCAGGGCTCGCAGACCAAGGGCGGCATCGGCGAGTCCACGCTGCGCCCGGACGGCACCCTGAAGGTCACCGGCGAGTTCGCGTACTCGTCCGACATGTGGCACGAGGACATGCTGTGGGGGCAGATCCTGCGCTCCACGGTCGCCCACGCCGAGATCGTCTCGATCGACACGTCCGAGGCGCTCGCGACAGCCGGTGTGTACGCCGTGCTGACCTACGACGACCTGCCCACCGAGGTGAAGAACTACGGCCTGGAGATCCAGGACACCCCGGTCCTCGCGCACGGCAGGGTGCGCCACCACGGTGAGCCGGTCGCGATCGTCGCCGCCGACCACCCCGAGACGGCCCGCCGCGCCGCCGCCAAGATCAAGGTCGAGTACCGCGAGCTGCCCGTCATCACCGACGAGGCGTCCGCGACCGCGCCGGACGCGATCCTCCTCCACGAGGGCCGCGACGACCACCACGCCGGCCATGTCCCGCACCCCAACATCGTGCACCGCCAGCCGATCGTGCGCGGCGACGCGGACGCGGCCGCCCGCAGGGCGGACGTGATCGTCCGGGGCGAGTACACCTTCGGCATGCAGGACCAGGCCTTCCTCGGCCCCGAGTCCGGCCTCGCCGTACCCGAGGAGGACGGCGGCGTCCACCTCTACATCGCCACCCAGTGGCTCCACTCCGACCTGCGCCAGATCGCGCCCGTGCTCGGCCTGCCCGAGGACAAGGTGCGGATGACCCTGGCCGGCGTCGGTGGCGCGTTCGGTGGTCGCGAGGACCTGTCGATGCAGATCCACGCCTGTCTGCTGGCGCTGCGCACGGGCAAGCCGGTGAAGATCGTCTACAACCGGTTCGAGTCCTTCTTCGGACATGTGCACCGCCACCCGGCCAAGCTGTACTACGAGCACGGCGCCACCAAGGACGGCAAGCTCACGCACATGAAGTGCCGCATCGTCCTGGACGGCGGCGCCTACGCGTCCGCCTCCCCGGCGGTCGTGGGCAACGCCTCGTCCCTGTCGGTCGGACCGTACGTCGTCGAGGACGTCGACATTGAGGCCGTCGCCCTCTACACGAACAACCCGCCCTGCGGCGCCATGCGCGGCTTCGGCGCCGTCCAGGCGTGCTTCGCCTACGAGGCGCAGATGGACAAGCTCGCCGCGAAGCTCGGTATGGACCCGGTGGAGTTCCGGCAGCTCAACGCCATGGAACAGGGCACCCTCCTGCCCACCGGCCAGCCGGTCGACTCGCCGGCCCCCGTCGCCGAACTCCTGCGCCGGGTACGGAAGATGCCGATGCCGCCGGAGCGCCAGTGGGAGTCCAGCGAGGGCGCCGACGTGCGCCAGCTGCCCGGCGGCCTGTCCAACACCACGCACGGCGAGGGCGTCGTCCGCGGTGTCGGCTACGCGGTCGGCATCAAGAACGTCGGCTTCTCCGAAGGATTCGACGACTACTCCACCGCCAAGGTGCGCATGGAGGTCGTCGGTGGCGAGCCCGTCGCGACCGTGCACACCGCCATGGCGGAGGTCGGCCAGGGCGGCGTCACCGTCCACGCGCAGATCGCCCGCACCGAACTGGGCGTGGCGCAGGTGACGATCCACCCGGCGGACACCCAGGTGGGCAGCGCCGGCTCGACGTCCGCCTCGCGGCAGACGTACGTCACCGGTGGCGCCGTCAAGAACTCCTGCGAGCTGGTGCGCGAGAAGGTGCTGGAGATCGGGCGCCGCAAGTTCGGCTCCTACCACCCGGCCTGGGCCACCGCCGAGTTGCTGCTGGAGGGCGGCAAGGTCGTCACCGACGGCGGTGAGGTGCTGGCCGACCTGGTGGACGTGCTGGAGGACGAGTCCGTCGAGGTCGAGGAGGAGTGGCGGCACCGGCCGACCGAGGCCTTCGACCTGCGCACCGGCCAGGGCAACGGCCACGTCCAGTACTCCTTCGCCGCGCACCGCGCCGTCGTCGAGGTCGACACCGAGCTCGGCCTGGTCAAGGTGATCGAGCTGGCCTGCGCCCAGGACGTCGGCAAGGCGCTGAACCCGCTGTCCGTCATCGGCCAGATCCAGGGCGGTACGACCCAGGGACTGGGCGTGGCGGTCATGGAGGAGATCGTCGTCGACCCGAAGACCGCGAAGGTGCGCAACCCCTCCTTCACGGACTACCTGATCCCGACCATCCTCGACACGCCGACCATTCCGGTCGACGTCCTCGAACTCGCCGACGACCACGCCCCGTACGGGCTGCGCGGTATCGGCGAGGCCCCGACCCTGTCCTCCACCCCGGCGGTCCTCGCGGCGATCCGCGCGGCGACGGGCCTGGAGCTGAACAGGACGCCGGTCCGCCCCGAGCACCTGACCGGCACCGCGTAAGACTCTCCGGGCGACGCACGGAACGTCACACACTCCGCGTCGCCCGGAGCCCCGGACACCGCTCCGCTCGCGGTGCCCAAAACCGATCCGCATCGTTCGTCCCGGCCGTCCTCCGGGTCGTGCGGCCGAAGCACCTTCCCAAATCCCGCAGCCGCCACGGCGGTCGCGTGCGGGTGCCCCTTTGAACCTTGGGAGTAGGCCCACATGACCCAGCAGTCACTGGAGCCCAAGACCGTCTCGGAGGACGCGGGTGGAGGAACCCGCGTCCCGGCCGGACGCTCTTGGCTCGACCGGTACTTCCACATATCCCACCGGGGATCCACGGTCGCGCGTGAGGTGCGCGGCGGCGTCACCACCTTCATGGCGATGGCGTACATCCTCCTCCTCAACCCCCTGATCCTGTCCGGCAAGGACGCGGCGGGGGACACGCTCGGCCAGAAGGCCCTGATCACCGCGACCGCGTTCGCGGCGGCACTCACCACGCTGCTGATGGGTTTCGTCGGCAAGGTTCCCCTCGCGCTCGCCGCGGGCCTCTCCGTCTCCGGAGTCCTCGCCTCCCAGGTCGCACCCCAGATGACCTGGGGCCAGGCGATGGGCATGTGCGTGATGTACGGCGTGGTCATCATGCTGCTGGTCGTCACCGGCCTGCGCGAGATGATCATGAACGCCATCCCGCTGCCCCTGAAGCACGCGATCACCATGGGCATCGGGCTCTTCGTCGCACTGATCGGCTTCTACAAGGCCGGCTTCGTGCACCAGGGCGAGAGCACCCCCGTCGTCCTCGGCCCCACGGGCGAGCTGGCCGGCTGGCCGGTGCTGCTCTTCGCGGTGACCCTGCTGGCGATCTTCATGCTCCAGGCGCGCGGCGTCCCGGGCGCCATCCTGATCGGCATCGTGGCCGGCACCGTGGTCGCCGTCGCCCTCAACGCGGCCGAGGTGATCGACCCCGGGCAGTGGGCCGGCGGCGCGCCCGAACTGAGCGGCGGCGCGGTCTCCATGCCCGACTTCTCGGCCTTCGGCGACGTCGAGTTCGGCGGCTGGGGCGAGGTCGGCGCGATGACCGTCGGCATGATCGTCTTCACCCTGGTGCTGGCGGGCTTCTTCGACGCGATGGCCACCATCATCGGCGTCGGCACCGAGGCCAAGCTCGCCGACGACAAGGGCCGGATGCCGGGCCTGTCCAAGGCGCTGTTCATCGACGGCGCGGGCGGCGCGATCGGCGGCGTCTCCGGCGCCTCCGGGCAGACCGTGTTCGTCGAGTCGGCGACCGGGGTCGGCGAAGGGGCCAGAACGGGCCTGTCGTCCGTCGTCACCGGCCTGTTCTTCGCGGCGTGCCTGTTCTTCACGCCGTTGACGGCGATCGTGCCGGGCGAGGTCGCGGCCGCCGCCCTGGTGGTGATCGGCGCCATGATGATGATGAACGCCCGGCACGTCGACTGGTCCGACCGGGCCACCGCGATCCCGGTCTTCCTGACCGTCGTGATCATGCCGTTCACGTACTCGATCACCGCGGGTGTCGCCGCGGGCGTCGTCTCGTACGTCGCCATCAAGACCGCGCAGGGCAAGGCGCGCGAGATCGGGGTCTTCATGTGGGCCCTGACGGTGATCTTCGTGGTGTTCTTCGCGCTTCACCCCATCGAGAGCTGGATGGGCGTCCACTAGGACAGGCCCCAGGGCGGCCGAGGCGCCCGCCCTTCACCCGACCGCTTGAGGAGAACGACAGATGCTGGACATCGCCGACGAGCTGCACCGGTGGGTCGAGCAGGGACGCGACTTCGCCGTGGCCACCGTGGTGGCCGTGGGGGGCAGCGCCCCGCGCCGGCCCGGCGCCGCCCTGGCGGTGGACGCCGACGGCACGGCGATCGGATCGGTCTCCGGCGGCTGTGTGGAGGGCGCGGTCTACGAACTGTGCGGGCAGGCGCTGCAGGACGGGGAGCCGGTCCTTGAGCGCTTCGGCTACAGCGACGACGACGCCTTCGCGGTCGGTCTGACCTGCGGCGGCGTCATCGACATCCTGGTCACCCCGGTCCGGGCGGACGATCCCGTCCGGCCGGTGGTGGCGGCCGCGGTGGCCACGGCGTCCCGGCGCGAGCCGGCCGCTGTGGCCCGCATCGTCTCCGGCCCCGGCGAGCTGACGGGCGGCCGCGCGCTGCTGGTCCGCCCCGACGGGTCGTACGAGGGCGGCTTCGGCGCCCATCCCGAGCTGGACCGCACCGTCGCGGCCGAGGCGGGCGCCTTCCTGGACGCCGGCCGCACCGGCACCCTGGAGATCGGTGAGCAGGGCTCCCGGTGCGGTACGCCGCTCACGGTCCTGGTCGAGTCCTCGGTCCCGGCGCCTCGCATGATCGTCTTCGGCGCCATCGACTTCGCCTCGGCACTGGTCCGCGTCGGCAAGTTCCTCGGCCACCACGTCACGGTGTGCGACGCCCGGCCCGTGTTCGCGACGCGGACCCGCTTCCCCGACGCCGACGAGATCGTCGTCGAGTGGCCGCACACCTACCTGGAGCGCACCGACGTCGACGCCCGCACGGTCCTGTGCGTGCTGACCCACGACGCCAAGTTCGACGTACCCCTGCTCCAGCTCGCGCTGCGGCTGCCGGTGGCCTACGTCGGCGCCATGGGCTCCCGCCGTACCCACCTCGACCGCGAGCGGCGGCTGCGCGAGGTCGGCGTCACCGACCTGGAGCTGGCCCGTCTGCGCTCGCCGATCGGCCTCGACCTCGGCGCGCGGACGCCGGAGGAGACGGCACTGTCCATCGCCGCCGAGATCGTCGCGGGCCGGCGGGGCGGCAGCGGGGTCCCGCTGACCGGCGCGCACACCCCGATCCACCACGACACCCCGTCGGCCCCGGCGGGACGCATCGGGTCGGTGGCCTGAGCGGGCTGCTCAGGGGCGGGGCCACGTCGGGGCGCCGCCGGTCACCGCCCGCGCAGCAGGCGGTTCGCCGCCCGGCCGAACACCAGGCGGGACGCGCGCTCCACGGTGCCGTCGAGGAAGGACGGCAGCATGCGCACGCGCAGTTCCTCACGCCAGACGACGTGCGCGCGCCCGCCCGGTCCGGGGCGGACCTCGATCTCCGCCCAGCCGCGCATCACCCGCCCGCGCTTCTCCAGCCGGCACCGGCCGGGGGTGTCGTCGCCGGGCGGCTGCCAGACGGTGACCTCCATCCGGTCGTCGAAGGTGAGCGGCCCGAGGCCCGAGCGGGCCACGAACTCCGTGCCCTCGCGCGTCGGTCCGGGGGTGAGCACGGTGACGCGGGTCAGCGGGACGACGTCACCGTGCCGGGGCCAGTCGGTGAGCCGGCGCCAGGCCTCGGGCGGGGGGAGCGGAGCCGTGCGTTCGAGCAGGAAGGTCGCCACGCGGGGATCCTAAGCGGGATGCCCGCCCGGCCCGAGCCCGACAGGCCCAGGGCTCGCCGCACAGGCCTTAGGGCCTGTCTGACAATTCCCGTCTGCCGGACGGCGCCATGCACGCACTCTCGCCGCACCGGGCCCTGACCCGAGTACGTCCAGTACGCGGGTCAAGGCCCGGCGCACCGAGAGCACGCACCTGACGCCGTCCGGCCGCCCTCCGGGCGACGACGCGAATTGTCAGACAGGCCCTCTAGCGGTACACCTGGCCGGGTTCGGCCCTTCCGGGGGCGAGCAGTTGAGGGACCGTCACGAAGACGAACCCGCGCTCCTTCAGCGCGTCGATGATGCCCGGCACGGCCGGCACGGTGCCGTCGTAGATGTCGTGCAGCAGGATGATGCCGTCGCGCTCCGTCTGCGCCAGCACACGCCGGCGGATCAGATCGGAGTCCTCGGTCGTGTAGTCCTTGGCGGTCACGCTCCACAGGACCTCGGACAGGCCGAGTTCGCGGCAGATCTCGTGCACGGTGTCGTCCGTGCGGCCCTGCGGCGGGCGCATGAGGGTGGGGCGGTGGCCGGTGAGCCGCTCTATCTCCGCGTTGGGGCGCCGGAGTTCCTCCCGTATCTCGTCCGGCTCCAGCTCGGTGAGGATCTTGTGGTCCCAGGTGTGGCTGGCCACCTCGTGGCCCTCGTCGGCCATCCGCCGCACCAGCTCCGGGAACTTCTCGATGTGCCGCTCGCCGAGCAGGAAGAAGGTCGCCGGGACCTGCTTCTCCTTCAGGATGTCGAGCAGGCGTGGGGAGTTCTCGCTGGGGCCCGCGTCGAACGTGAGCGCGACGCACTTGGCCCGCCGGCAGTCGACGCTGCCGAACGCGGCGGCCTTCGCGGCGGGGGCGGCCTCGGCGCGGACCGCGCTGGGAGCGGTGGTCTCCAGGGTGGTGCAGCCCGACAGGACGGGCGCCAGGCACAGGGCCGCCAGGAAAGTGGCGGCGCCACGGAACGAGGTGCCCCGTCTTCGCATCTTCCCGGTCGGCTCGGTCGGCTCGGTCGGCTCGGTCGGCTCGGTCGGCTCGGTCGGCTCGGTCGGCTCGGTCGGCGAGAGCGCGCGTATTCGGCGCCGGACGGCAGGTCGTAGGGGCATGGCGTGACTATACATTGCGTGTATAGACGGGGTGCATAGTGGGTCGCGCGGTCGGCGGGTGAGCGTCCCGGGCGCCCCCGGAGCTCCCGCAGGGGTTTGAGCCGGCCGCACACTGGCACCCGGGCACACATGACCACCGCCTACGCCGTGGTGATCCCCACGCTCGCCCGTGACACCCTGGCCGACTGCCTCGCCGCGCTCGCCGCCGCCATCGGCCCCCGGCCGCGAGAGATCGTCCTGGTCGACGACCGGCCCGACCCCGATCCGGTGGCGCTGGAGCACCCGATGCGCGTCCTCGGCGATCTGCGCGACCGTACGACCGTGCTGTACGGCGGCGGTCTCGGACCCGCCGCCGCCCGCAACACCGGCCTGCGCGCGGTGGCCTCCCCCTGGGTGGCCTTCCTGGACGAGGACGCGCAGGTCGGGCCGTACTGGTGCGAGCAGATCACCCAGGACCTGGCCGCCGCGAGCCCCGACACGGCGGGCGTGCAGGGCGTGATCGCCGTGCCGCTGCCGGCACGCCACCGCCCCACCGACGGGGAGCGCGAGACGGTGGCACGGGCGCGGGCCCGCTGGGGCACCGTCGACATGGCCTACCGCACCGAGGCCCTCAAGCAGGCCCGGGGTTTCGACGAACGCTTCCTGCGCGCCCACCGCGAGGACGTCGACCTGGCACTGCGGCTGCTGGACTCCGGATGGGGCATACGGCAGGGGCGGCGCACCACCCGGCACCCGGTGCCCCCGGCCGGCCGCTGGGCCTCGCTGGCCGCCCAGCGCGGGCAGGCCGACGACGCGCTGATGCTGCGCCTGCACGGCGCCGGATGGTGGTACAAGGCGGCCGCGCGGCGAGGCCGGATCCGCAGCCACCTCGCCGTGACCGCGGCGGGCGCGACGGCCTGCGTGCTCGCGGCGACCCGGTGGCGTACGCCGGCGGCCCTCGCCGCGACCTTCTGGGCCGCGGGCACCGCCGAGTACGCCTGGGCCCGCATCGCGCCCGGCCCGCGCACCCGGGACGAGGTGACCACTCTGCTGGCGACCAGCGTGCTCATCCCCCCGGCCGCCACCTGGTACTGGCTCGGCGGACTGTGGCGGCACCGAGGCGTCCGCCCCTGGCGCGAGGCGGCCCCGTGAGCCGGATCCGCACCGCGCACCCGGCCGAGGAGGCCGAGGTGACTACAGGGCCCGTGCCACGAGCAGGGCGACGTCGTCGTGGTCCTCGGGGCGGCGCAGCCCGTACAGGAGGAGGTCGCAGGTCTCCTCCAGGGGCCGGCGCGGCTCGTCGAGGAAGGTGAGCAGGGCGTCGAGGCGTTCGTCGATGGGGTGGTGGCGGGTCTCGACGAGGCCGTCGGTGTAGAGGACCAGCAGGTCGCCGGGGGCCAGTTGGACGGTGGTGGCCTCGAAGGGGATGCCGCCGATGCCGAGCGGGGCCGCCGGCGGCAGGTCGAGCAGTTCGGGGGCGCGGCCGGGGCGGGCCAGCGCGGGCGGCATGTGTCCGGCGTTCGCGATGCGGCACCGGCCGGTACGGGGGTCGTACACGGCGAAAAGGCACGTGACGATGTAGTGCTCCAGATCGCAGGTGATCTTGTCGAGGTGCTGGAGCACCGCCTCGGGCGCGAGATCGAGGTCCGCGTAGGCACAGGTCGCCGTGCGCAGCCGCCCCATGGTGGCGGCGGCGTCGATGCCGTTGCCCATGACGTCGCCGACGATCAGGGCGGTCTTGTCGTCCTCCAGTCCGATCACGTCGTACCAGTCGCCGCCCACCTCGCTGGTGGACTGGGCGGGCTGGTAACGCGACGCCAGCTCCAGGCCGGTGTGGTGCGGCGCGTGGTCGGGGAGCAGGCTGCGCTGGAGAGTGAGGGCGGTGTTGCGCACGCTCTGGAACCACCGCGCGTTGTCGATGGCCACCGCGGCCCGGCTGGCCAGCTCACCGGCCAGGACGACGTCGTCCTGGTCGAACGGCAGCGGGTTGCTGGTCCGTTTGAGGTCGAGGGCGCCCAGCACCTCGCCGTGCGCGATCAGCGGCACGGCGAGATAGGAGTGCACCCCCGCCTGGGCCAGCAGCGCGCCGGCCTCCTCGTCCCGGGCGATCCGCGGCAGGTCGCGCTCGCCCACGTTGCGCACCAGCACCGGCCGCCCGGTGTGGACGCACAGGGTGACCAGGCGGTCCCCCTCGTAGGAGGCGAGGTCGCCGGGTGGGTCGGCCGCGCGCAGCGCCACCGTGGGCTGCGCCGCCTTCAGGGCGAGGGCGCGGAACAGCTCCGGGCCGTTGTCGGGGGTCCGGGTACGGCGGCAGGCCAGCGCCGAGTCCAGCACGTCCACCGCGACGACGTCGGCCAGTTCGCGGGCGGCGATCTCCGCCAGTTCGCGCGCGGTCTGCTCCACCTCCAGCGTCGTACCGACCCGGGTGGACGCGTCGGCGATCAGCGCCAGCCGCCGCCGGGCGCGGTCGGCCTCGGCGGCCGCGCGGTGCCGTTCGGTGACGTCGACGACCGAGGTGGCCGCGCCCAGGACGCGCCCGCCGGAGTCCTCCAGCCGGTAGAACGACAGCGACCAGGCGTGCTCGTGCTCGGGGTCGGTCGGCGGCCTGCCCACGTGGTACTGGTCGAGCAGCGGGGTGCCGGTGGTGAGCACCTGACGCAGGCAGGCCTCGACGGTGTCGACGTCCGGCAGCTCCATGATCTCCCGGAGGTGGTGCCCGATGTGGTCCTCGGCCGGCACCCCGTCGATGCGCTCCAGCGCCGGGTTGACGAGCAGATACCGCAGATCGGGGTCCATGAGGGCCAGACCGATGGGGGACTGGTTGATCAGCCGTTCGCACAGGGCGAGATCCGTCTCGACCCGCTGGAGCAGGTTGTGGTCGGCGGCGATGCCGAGGGCGTAGACGTCGCCGAGGTCGTCCAGCAGCCGCATGTTGCGGAACTCCGTCAGCCTGCTGCTGCCGTCCTTGTGCCGGATGGGGAAGGCGCCCGCCCAGCTCCGGCCGGTCTCCAGCACCTCCATGAACAGCTTCGCCACGGCCGGCAGGTGCTCGGGGTGGACGAACAGCCGTGCCGCGTACGTGCCGAGCGCCTCCTCCGCGGTGTAGCCGAAGAGCTCCTGCGCCTGCGGGGTCCAGAACACGATGCGTCCCTCGGCGTCGACCACCACCGCGCCGACGCTCAGCACGTCCAGCAGGCCGATCGGCCTGGGCGTCTCCGGGCCGTACTCGGCCTCCTCGGACGGGAAGGATTCGGCTGTCATCCCTGATCCTCCTCCACCGGCAGGCGGAAGTGACGACGTGCCCTTCCATGCTGCCCCCGGCCCCCTGCCTTGCCCAGTCCGGGGCCCGCGCCACCCGCCGGGACCGTGCACATCGGTCCGACTAGCAGGACCATGGTTCGTGTAAAGGATGGGGACCCATGGAAGCTGCGCGACACGGTTCCGAACCGCCGGCGCCCCCCGGCGAGCGCGACCCCCTCGACGCGTCCACCGACGCGGCGGCGGTGGTCTCCGGCACCGGCGCGGTGATCGGCTGGACCCGCGCCGCCGAGCAACTCCTCGGTCTCCCGGCGCGGGACGTGGTCGGCGGCTCGGCCGCCCGGCTCCTGGCGGGGCCCGCCGACCGGTTGCGCGTCGGCGGTGTCGCCGAGCGCTGCCGCGCCGGTATGGGGTGGAGCGGGCGTCTCGCGCTGCGGCACCGCGACGGCCGCCGGATCGACGCCGACGTGCGGGTGTCGGCCGGCTTCCGGATCGGTGCGCAGGAGTGCTTCCTGGTCTCGGCGCGGCAGCAGCGCGGGCAGTGGGCGGCCGGCCGGACCGTCCTCGACAACTTCCTGACCCGCTCGCCGGTCGGCATGGCCGTCGTGGACCTGGACCTGCGGTACGTGTGGCTGAACGACACCCTGGAACGCTTCGGCGGCATCCCCCGGGAGCAGCGCCTGGGCCGCCGGATGAGCGACCTGCTGCCGGGGCTCCAGGCGGAGACCCTCGAAGGCCTGATGCGCAAGGTGCTGGCCACCGGGATCCCCGTCACCGACTACGAGTACGTCGGCTGGAGCTGGGCCGACCCGCACCGCCAGCACGCCTACTCCACGTCCTTCTTCCCGCTGGTGGACGGCGGCGGGACGGTCACGGGCGTCTGCTACATGGTCCTCGACGTCACCGAGCGGTGGAACGCCCGCCAGTTGCTGTCCCTGGTCAACGACGCCGGGGCCAGCATCGGCCGGACGCTCGACGTGATGCGCACGGCGCAGGAGCTCGCCGACTTCGCCGTCCCCCGCTTCGCGGACTTCGTCGTCGTCGACCTGCTGGAACCCGTGCTCAGCACCGAGGGGCACGGAGCGTGGCTCACCGACGCGGGACCGGCGTCCGCCCGGCCGGTGATGCGCCGCGCGGGCATGACCTCGGTGCGCGCGGGCTGCCCCGAGGCCGTGGCGCGGGTCGGGGAGCGGGTGGACTTCCTTCCGCCGCCGCACAACCCGCGCGTGCTCATCGACGGCGAGCCGATCCTCATCCCGGTGCTCGATCCGGCCGACGCCCTGTGGGTCGCCGAGCAGCCCGCGCGCGTGGAGTCCATCCGGGACTTCGGACTGCACTCCCTCCTGTCCGTGCCGATGCGGGCACGGAACACCGCCCTCGGCCTCACCACATTCCTGCGGTCGCTCAATCCCGTGCCGTTCCAGCCCGACGACGTGCTATTGGCCCGCGAGCTGGTGGCGCGGGCGGCGCTGTGCGTCGACAACGCCCGCCGCTACACCCGGGAGCACACGGCGGCGATCACGCTGCAACGCAGCCTGCTGCCGCAGGCCCTGACGGGCGGTACGGCGCTGGAGGCGGCCTCCTACTATCTGCCGGCCGATCCGATCGGCGGGGTCGGCGGCGACTGGTTCGACGTGATCCCGCTGTCCGGGGCGCGCGTGGGCCTGGCCGTCGGGGACGTGGTCGGCCACGGCATCACCGCCGCGGCGGCGATGGGACGGCTGCGCACCGCGGTGCAGACCCTCGCCGACATGGAGCTGTCCCCGGCCGACCTGCTGGCCCACCTCGACGACCTCGTGCTGCGGCTGAGCGAGGAGACCGACGAGAGCACGACCGCCTTCCTCGGCGCGACCTGCCTGTACGCCGTCTACGACCCGGTCAGCAGGCGCTGCACGATGGCTCGCGCGGGGCATCCGCCCCCGGTCGTCGTCGCGCCCGACGGCCGGGTCTCCTTCCCGGAGCCGCCCGCCGGGCCGCCGCTGGGGCTGGGGGGCCTGGGGTTCGAGTCCTCCGAGATCGAACTCGCCGAGAACAGCCTCCTCGGCCTCTTCACCAACGGCCTCGTCTCAGGGGCCGACCGCGACATGGAACGCGGTATGTCCCGGCTCGGCGAGGTGCTGGCACGACACCCCGCCACACCGGACGTACCGCCCGCGTCCGACAAGGACGGCGCGGAGCGGCAGGGCGGGGCCGTGCTCGCGAGGGCCGACGACGCGGCCGGTCCCGCGCAGGGCGACGGCGCGGACACGGAGGCAGGCGCGGGCACCGATCCCGACGCCGGTGTCGTGGAGGGCGACGGCTACCGTGCCGACGCGGGACCGGCAGGGTCCGGCGGCGGTCACGCGCAGGCGAGCGTCACCGCGGACGGCGGCACCCGCGGCGACCGGACGCCGGGCGCCGATCTCGCGGACCTGTGCGCGTCCGTGGTGCGGGGACTCGTGCCCGTGCCCCAGTCCGACGACATCGCACTGCTCCTGACGCGCACCCACGTCCTGGGCGCCGACCATGTCGTCTCCTGGGACGTGCCCGCCGACCCCGCGGCCGTCGCCGACGTCCGGGGCCGGGCCACCCGCCAGGTCGCGGCCTGGGGCCTGGAGGAGCTGGCCATGTCCACGGAGCTGATCGTGAGTGAACTGGTCACCAACGCGGTCCGCTACGCCGCGCCCCCGATCCGTCTGCGGATGCTCCGCGACTCCCGGCTGACCTGCGAGGTCGCCGACGCGAGCAGTACCGCGCCGCGGCTGCGGCACGCCCGCAGCACGGACGAGGGCGGCCGCGGGCTGTTCCTGGTGGCCCAGCTCGCCCACCGCTGGGGCGCCCGCCACACCGCCGGAGGAAAGATCATCTGGGCGGAGCAGGAGATTCCGTGAGGCGACGGAGCGGGGCGCCCGGTACGGCTTCTGGAAGCGCGGCCGGGGTGCCCGATCGACGGGGTGCCGCGCGCTCGTCGGGGGCGTAGCGTCCTCATATGGGCGAGTTCGGGCGCCTCGGAGCGTGCGGATGCCGAGCCCCCGGGGGACCCCGCGGCCGGCCGCACGGCTGCCCCCCGACGGCGGAGGTGCCAGGTGGCCGGCAGGCGTGACGCGGCCGACGGCGTGAAGGAACTGGACACCGCGTTCGCGGATGCGGTGCGCGGAACCGGCGCGTCCGTGGGTGCGCTCTTCCTGCTCGCGGCGGACGAGCAGGTGCTGTGCCTGGAGGCGCTGTGCGGCGCGCCGGCCGAGTTCGCGGCCCCCTGGGTGCGGGTCCCGCTCGCCACCCCGGATCCGGTGTCGGTCGCCGTCCGCGAGAAGCGCCTGGTGTGGGTGGGCAGCCAGGAGGAGATGTCCCGCACCTATCCGCGCACCGCGATGGTGCTGCCGTACCCCCTCGCCCTGGTCGCCGCGCCGGTCACCGGCGTCCGGCGGTGGGGCGTGCTGCTCCTGATGTGGCCGGCCACCCGCCCGCCGTACATGACGGGACGGGAGCGGGGGAACATCGCGTCCAGCTGCCTGCGTCTGGCCCGGCTGCTGGAGGACGCGCAGCAGACCGGCAGGTGCCGCGCCGCGGGGGACCGTCCACGCGTCGTCCCCGCCGGGACCGGCCGCCGCTCCACGAGCCCGGCCATGGCGGCCGCCGACTTCGTGGAGCGCCTGCCCGGCGGCAGCTGCGCCCTGGACCTGGAGGGCCGCCTCACCTACGTCAGCGACGGCGCCCAGGAACTGCTCGGCGCCGACGCCGGGCAGTTGCTGGGCACCGTGCCGTGGCAGTCGCTGCGCTGGCTCGACGATCCGACGTACGAGGACCGCTACCGTGCCGCGGTCCTGACCCGCGAGCCCGTCTCCTTCACCGCGTGCCGCCCGCCGGGACGGTGGCTGGACATCCACCTCTACCCGGACGCCAGCGGCATCAGCGTCCGGATCGTGCCCACCGGTGCCCGGCCGCCGCCCGCTCCGGCGCCCCGCCACCCGGCGCGCCCCGCCACGCCGGTCCGCGCCGGCCACCTCTACCAGCTGACCCACCTGGCCGCGGGGCTGACCGAGGTCGTCGGCGTCCAGGACGTCATCGCGCTGGTCGCCGACCAGATCATGCCCGCCTTCGGGGCCCAGGGCCTGGTGCTGTCCACCGCCGAGGCGGGACGGCTGCGGATCACCGGCTACCGCGGCTACAGCGCCGCCGTCGTCGAACGTCTCGACGGACTGCCCATCGACACCGGCCTCACCCCGGCCGGGAGCGCCCTCACCAGCGGCATCCCCGCCTTCTTCGGCGACCCGGCGGAGATGCGGCGCGTCCACCCCGAGGCCCAGCCCATCAGCGGCAAACAGGCCTGGGCCTTCCTGCCGCTGATCGTCTCCGGCAGACCGGTGGGCATCTGCGTCCTTTCCTACGACCAGCCCCACACCTTCCCGGCCGAGGAACGCGCCGTGATGACCTCGCTCGCCGGCCTCATCGCCCAGGCCCTCGACCGCGCCCGCCTCTACGACACCAAGCACGACCTGGCCCACGGGCTCCAGCAGGCGCTGCTGCCGCGCACCCTCCCCGCGGTCGACGGTCTGCGCGTCGCCGCCCGCTACCTGCCCGCCACCTGGGGCATGGACATCGGCGGAGACTTCTACGACCTGATCCGGCTCGGCGACACGGACGTCGCGGCCGTCATCGGTGACGTCCAGGGCCACAACGTCGCGGCCGCCGCCCTGATGGGGCAGGTGCGCACCGGCGTCCACGCGCACGCCACCCTCGGCGCCACCCCCGACCAGGTGCTCCGCGGCACCAACCGGCTCCTCACCGATCTCGCCCCCGACCTGTTCACCAGCTGCCTCTACGCCCATCTCGACTTCGCCCGCCGCCGCGTGACGCTGGCCAGCGCCGGTCACCCGCCACCGCTGCGGCGCCTCTCCGGCCGGGACGCCTCTCCCGTCGAGGTGCCGCCCGGGCCCTTGCTGGGGATCGACCCCGACGCCGACTTCCCCGTCACCGAGATCCCGTTCACCCCCGGGCTGATGCTCGCCTTCTACACCGACGGCCTCATCGAGCGGCCCGGCGTCGACCTGGACGACTCCATCGCCGGGCTCACCCGGCACTTCGCCGCCGCCGACGACCGCGACCTCGACGTGCTGGCCGACACCCTGCTGCGGCAGTGCGGCAGCGCGGCGCAGCGCACCGACGACATCGCCCTCCTGGTCCTGCACGACCGCCCGGCCGGGGCCGGTAAGGAGCCCGGCTGACGCGGCCGGCGCGTCGGCCCGGCGGGACAGCGGACACCGGGCGACGTCCCTTCGACGTCGCCCGGTGGTCGCGCGCCTCTCAGACGGACTCGGCGTGTTCGCTGTCGCGGTCGGCCTCCGCCGCCGGTGCCCCCGCGCGCCGCTCGCCGCCCGTACGACGGCCGGGCAGGACCGCCAGCACGATCAGCGTTCCGGCGGCCATGATGATGCCGCCCACCAGGCTGGTCTGCGCGACGCTGTGGGCGAAGGCCTCGTGCACCGCGTCGACCAGGGCCTGCGCCTGCTGCACGCCGCCGCCCGGCGCCTTCGCGACCTGCTCGGCCACCGCCAGCCCGGCGCCCACCGAGTCCTGGGCCTTCTCCAGCGCGGCGGCCGGGAGGTGCCCGCCGGCCAGGTCGGCCAGCTCGTCCCGGTACGTCGTGCCGAGCAGGGAGCCGAGCAACGCGATGCCCAGGGAGCCGCCCAGCTCCACCGAGGTGTCGTTGGCGCCACCGCCGACGCCCAGCTCGGCCTCGGGGAAGGTGCCCATGATGGTGTCGGTGGCGGGGGAGACGCTCAGGCCGATCGCGAGCCCCAGCATCGTCAGCGCGGCCAGGAAGTCGGCGTAGGTCGAGCCGTCGTCGACCCGGGTGAGCAGGAGGACGCCGACGGTGCCGATCACCATGCCCGCCACCACCATCGGCTTCACGCCCAGCTTCGGCGTCAGGCGCCCGGTGACCGCGGCGCCCACGACGACGGCGCCGGCCAGCGGCAGCAGCCGTACGCCGGTCTCCAGCGGGCCGTGGCCGAGGACGAACTGCAGGTACTGGGTGGAGTAGTAGAGCGCGCCGAAGGCGCCGAAGAAGAAGAACAGCACCGCGAGCATCGAACCGGTGAACGGGCGCAGCCGGAACCTGCGGACGTCCAGCATGGGGTGGGGGTGGCGCAGCTCCCAGGCCACGAAGGCGGCCAGGCCGACCGCGGCGACGACGGCGGCGGTGACCGGGCCGGGGCCCCAGCCGAAGTGCGGGCCCTCGATCGTCGCGTACACCAGGGAGCCGATCGAGACGATCGAGAGCAGTCCGCCGACGTAGTCGATCCGGCCGGCACCCCGCGCCTTGGACGGCGGCACCAGCGTCAGCGCGCCGACGACGGCGACGAGGGCTATCGGCACGTTGATCAGGAAGGTCGAGCCCCAGGCGTGGTCCTCCAGCAGCCATCCGGCCAGCAGGGGGCCGACGGCGACGGCGAGTCCGGTGGTGGCGGTCCAGGCCGTGATGGCCCTCGCGCGTTCGTTCCTCGGGAAGATCGCCACCAGCAGGGACAGCGTGGCCGGCATGACCACGGCGGCACCGACACCCATGACCGCCCGCGCGGCGATGACGAGTCCGGTCCGGTCCACGAGGCTGCCCGTGACCGCGCCGGCCGCGAAGAGCAGCAGGCCGACGACGAGGGCGCCGCGGCGGCTGTACTTGTCGCCGATCGCGCCGAGGACGAGCATCAGCGCGGCGTACGGGACGGTGTAGCCGTCGATGACCCACTGCAGGTCACTGCTGCTCAGGCCGAGGTCCCAGGTCATGTCGGGCGCGGCCACGATCAGCGACGTGTTCGCCATGACGACGATCAGCAGGCTCAGGCAGAGCACGAGCAGTGCCCACCAGCGCCGGGCGTAGGGCCCGGGCATCTTCTCGACGGGGGTGGTGGCAAGGAAGGGCACGGGGACTCCCGAGGGCGTGACGAGTTATTTGCACATCGATGAGCAGACTAGTTTCTTGCACGGCCATGTGCAAATATCGCCGGACCTTGCCCCCATTTCCCCGTCCGAGGTGCCGATGTGAGCAGCCCGACCACCCCGCCGCCGATACGCCGGCCGCGGGCGACGCGCGCCACCCGCGCCCGCATCCTGGACGCGGCGCGTCGGGAACTGGGCCGCAGACCCGACAGCAGCCTCGGCGACATCGCCGTCGCCGCCGGCGTCGCCCGGCGCACCGTGTACACGCACTTCGCCGGGCGGGCCGCGCTGGTGGAGGGACTGGCCGAGGACGCCGCGGAGGCGATACGCCGCGCGCTCGCCGCGCCGGGCACCCCGGTCGACGGTCCCGCGAGCGCCCTCGCGCACCTCGTCCTCACGCTCTGGCCGCTCGGCGACCGCTACCGCACGCTGACCGCCCTCGCTCCCCAGGACCTGGACCCCGACCGGACGAGCGGACTGCTGGCCCCGGTCCGTGAGACGGCCGCCGGCATCCTCGCCGAGGGACAGCGCCAGGGCGTCTTCCACAGCGTCGTGCCGGCCGGCCCGCTCAGCGGCGCCATCGAGGCTCATCTGCTGGCACTCCTCGGCACCGTCACCGCCGGGACCTGGACCGACGACGGCACGAGCGCCGCCGTCGCCGCCCTGATCGCCGCGGGAGTGGACGCCGACACCGCCGCGGCCACGGTGCACCGGGCACGCCGGCCCCACTGAGGGAGACACCCTCGCCTGCGGCCACGGATCGGGGCCGCCCCGACCCTGCGCGGCCCTCGTCGCGCTCCCCGCGCCCTCGGCGAGGGGACTCCGATTTCAGCCGGACGACGTGACGCCGTCCGCCGACGACGGCGAGGGGCCTACGCGCGCGCCGCGCAGGCGACGGCCCTCCTGTCGTACCCGGACGTCTCCCGCGCTCCCGCTGGGGCGTCCCGTGGCCTCCTGGCCGTGGGCCGTGGGTCGCACGCGTAGGCTGCTGGGCGACTTTCGTGCGTGACGGACAGGAGGCCGCGGTGACCGGGACGACAGTGGCGCAGGTCATGGCCGATCTGGCCGTGCTGGAGGATCCGAAGATGCGCGCCGTGAACGAGAAGCACGGCGACGACCACGGGGTGAACCTCAGCAAGCTGCGCGCGCTCGCCAAGCAGCTCAAGACGCAGCAGGACCTGGCGCGCGAACTCTGGGACACGGAGGACACCGCGGCCAGGCTCCTGGCCCTGCTGATCTGCCGGCCGAAGGCGTTCGAGCGCGACGAGCTGGACACCATGCTGCGCGAGGCACGCGCCCCCAAGGTGCACGACTGGCTCGTGAACTACGTGGTGAAGAAGAGCCCGCACGCCGAGGAGCTGCGCCTGGCCTGGTTCGGCGATCCGGATCCGGTGGTAGCGAGCGCCGGCTGGGCGCTGACCGCCGAGCGCGTGGTGAAGAAGCCCGAAGGCCTCGACCTCGCGGGGCTGCTCGACGTCGTCGAGGCGGAGATGAAGGACGCCCCGGACCGCCTGCAGTGGGCGATGAACCACTGCCTGGCCCAGATCGGGATCGAGCACGCCGAGTACCGCGACCGCGCGGTCGACATCGGCGAACGCCTGGAGGTCCTCAAGGACTACCCGACTCCCCGCAACTGCACCTCACCGTTCGCCCCCACCTGGATCGCCGAGATGGTGCGCCGCCGACAGGAGGGGTAGCGCCGCGCTCGCACGGCCGTCGCCCTTGTTCGCCGATGTTCTGTCGGACAGAGCGTATGCGGAGTGAACTAAAGTGGACGGGTGACTGCGCACCGTGACTCCGGCGAAGAGGTAGAGGCCGGCGACACCGGCAACGGGTACGACTTCGGGATGGCCATCGGTGTCGTGTTCCGCGCGTACGCCAAGGCGACGGAAGCCGCGGTCGGGGACATCCCCGGGGGGCCTCGCGGGTACTTCGTGCTGACCGCCGCCGTGCAGGGCGAGGCCAGCAGCCAGCGCGCCCTCGCCGACCGCTTCGGCGTGGACCGGACGGTGATGACGTACCTCCTGGACGATCTGGAGCGGGCCGGGCTGGTCGAGCGCAGGCCGGACCCCTCCGACCGCAGGAGCCGGCACGTCGTCGCCACCGGGCACGGCCGCGAGCGGTGGGCGGAGCTGTCCCGCCGCGTGTCGCTGGTGGAGCAGCACATCCTCGCGCCGCTGCCCGAGGAATCACGGGCGGCTTTCCAGTCCATGCTGTGCGCACTCGCCGGGCATCTGAACGCGCACGGTCCCGCCGTCGACCTCTGCCGGATCGCCGCCGACCTCGACGGCGGCGCGGAGGAGGACCGCGTATCGGGCCGGGGCCGGCGGCACGTCACCGGTTGACCGGGGCCCCGCACCCGACGCCGGGTCGGCTCAGCGCCCCCGTTCCCGGGCCACCAGTTCACGGGCGGCGGGCGCCACTTCGGCGCCGAAGCGCTCGATCGTGGCCGGATCGTCGCCGCCGATGACGAAGGCGCTGAGACCGTGGTCGAGCGCGAGCCCGGCGATCTGCTCCGACCACGCCCCGACCGGTCCGTCGAGCAGTCCCCGCGACGTGGGGGAGAACCGGACCTTCATGAAGTTCATCAGCCGGCGGACGTCCGACGGAGCACGGCCGGCCGCCTCGGCGGCCTCGTCGACACGGGCGTTCATCTCCGGCAGCGATTCGGCTCCGCGGGGCAGGTACTCCATGGAGGGGAGCCAGCCGTCGCCCACGGCGCCGGTCAGGGCGAGCATCCTGGGCTTGTACGCGCCGACCCAGACGGCGATGTCGTGCGCGGGGCGGGGGCCGCGCTTGGCCCCGTCGACCTCGTAGTAGCGGCCGTGGTGGCGGACCCCGCCACGGGTGTCGGTGTCCCACAGGTCGCGGATGACGGCGATCGCCTCGCGCAGTGCCTCGACCCCCTCCCCGGCCGTCAGGCGACGGCCTCCCATGGCCGCGATGCCGTCCCAGAACGCCCCTGCGCCGAGGCCGAGTTCGAAGCGTCCACCGGAGAGCAGGTCCAAAGAGGCGGCCGCGCGTGCCAGCACGGCCGGCGGACGCAGCGGGAGGCTGGTGACGTTGGCGCTGAGGTGGACGTTCTCGGTGCGCGCGGCCGCGTAGGCGAGGAGCGTGGAGGTGTCCAGGAACGAGGCCTGGTAGGGGTGGTCCTGGAAGGTGACCAGGTCGAGACCCGACCGGTCCGTGGTGACGGCAAGGTCGACGGCCTGCTGGGGCCGGTCCGCGGTCGGGGTGACGAACGAGCCGAAGAGCAGGTCGTGTCCGTAGTCGGTCATGGGGAGGTCCTTAGCTCTGGAGTGCGCCGGCCGCCGTGGGCCGCGCGTCCGGGTACGGGTCGATGTTGAAGTTGTCACGGAAGAGGTTGCCGGGGTCGTAGCGGCGCTTGATCTCCCGCAGCCGGTCCAGGACGGCCGGTGGGAAGGCGTCGTGCAGCCGCTCGGGGCGGCGGTCGCTCTCGAAGCTGAGGTAGAGACCGTCGAAGTGGTGCCGCAGCGGGTCCCAGACGGCGTTGACGGCGTCGCGGTTCGCTCCCATCGCCGTGACCTGGAAGGCGGACGCCCGGTGGGGGAAGGCCGTGTCCCCGGCGGGCACCTCGGCGATGGCACCGCCCATCGCGCGCAGTTCGAAGAAGTAGACCTTCCCCGTGCGCAGCAGTGCGGCGGCGTCCTGCGCGAACTCGGCGGTGAGCTCGGGCAGGAACGCCGAGCGGGAGACCGGGTCGCCGAAGCCCTGCTGGCCCTCGGGGCCGACGTCGGCGGCGGAGGCCATCACGCCCATGTAGGGCGTGAGGACGACCTCTTGCCGGGCGAGCAGGCCTGTGCGCGCGAACGGCGTCAGGCGCTCCACGACGACGTCGGGGTCCGGGTTGTCCACGACGCCGAGGAGCTGGAAGCTCCACTGGCCGTTGCGTGGCCGCCCGGTGATGAAGAAGACGGTGGTGTCGCGCGGCGCCTCGGAGGCGAGCTCGCCGAAGTCCGCGAGCGCCTTGGCGATGTCCGTGGTCAGGAAGGTGAGATGGGCGTGGCCGACCTGGCCGACCCGGTCGGCCTGGAACTCGAAGGCCGTGGCGACGCCGAAGTTCGCTCCCGCGCCGCGTACCGCCCAGAACAGGTCGGGGTGCTCGTCGGCGTCGGCGCGTATCTTGCTGCCGTCGGCGAGCACCATGTCCACGGCGCGCAGGTGGTCGATGGTGAGGCCGTGGGCGCGGCCGAGCAGTCCGATGCCGCCGGCGGTCGCGAGGCCGCCGACGCCGACTCCGCCGTAGTCTCCGGAGCCGAGTGCCCAGCCGTGCGGGTGCAGGGCGGCCGCCACCTGCTTCCAGGTCGCGCCCGGGCCGACGCGTACGAGGCGCCGGGCGGGGTCGAGCACCTGGATGCCGTTCATCCGCCGCAGGTCGACGACGAGCCCTCCCTTGTTGGTCGAGCGGCCGCTGATGCCGTGTCCCGCGCTGCGGACGCCGAGCGGCAGATGGGTGTGGCGGCGTGCGAAGGCGAGTGCGTCGGCGACCTCGTCCTGGGTGCCGGGGCGCAGGACCAGGCCGGGGGAGCCGCCTCGCAGGTAGGTGGACTTGACGCCGTCGTAGCCGGGGTCGCCCGGTTCGACCGCGTGGGCGGCCAGCGACTCGGGTACGGACTCGTAGTCGATGCCGGGGCGGCGACGGGCACGTGCCGCGAGGGGACGCCGCGGACGGGCCGCGTCGGACGCCTGCTCCACGAGAGCGCCGAGTCGCCGCACCTCCTGGGCGGAGTCGACGGGGACCACCACCGGGCGGCCCTGCTCGGCAAGGGCGGACAGCTGCTCGGCAGATGCCCCGCGAGGAGCGGTCACCCAGGCCGACGCATCGGTGACGAGCCTGCCCGGCGCCAGGGCGTCGAAGCTCTCCCGGGCCTTCGCCACGACTGCCGGCAGGGGCCGCGTGGCGTCCTCGGGCGACGCCGCCGGGGAGCCGGGCGGGGCCACCCCGATGCCGATGCCGCTGGTCCGGCCGGCCAGCCAGGTGGCCGCGGTCCACGGATCCAGACCGGTCGTGCCCTCGGCGGGGGCGCCGTCCCCGCTCCACGCCGACCCGTCGGACGCCGCGACGACGACCAGAGCCAGACCCCGCTTCTCGGCCAGCCCGGCCAGCTCGTCCCACCCACCGGTGAGAGCCCCGGGGTCCGAGGGGTCGAGGACGATTCCGAGCTCCATGCCTGTCTCACTCCTATTATCGATTTCCATCAACCATATGCTTCACAAACGTTCTGCATTCCAGCGTATTCCTCGTCCCGAAGTCGATCGGTCAGAGAGGCGCTCTAATCGATAGAGCCACGAAAGAAAATCAGAGTCATACTCTTGTTATTGAAGTGACTCTGTGCATGGAAGGACGGGTGATCCCGATGGCGGTGGACTTCCTGGCGGACCTGACGCCGCAGCTCGCCAACTGCAGGGACTACTGGCTCGGTTGGGGAGCCGGCGGCTCGCTGGACGACGACCTCGGCTGCTACCGCAGCGGGCTCGCCGATCCGCAGCTCAACGGCGTGCTGCGCCGGCGGGGCACTCGGCGGGCCGAGGCGGCGATACGCGAGGCCGCCGAGCGTCTGGCCGGGGTGCCGTGGAGGTGGTGGGTGGGGCCCGACAGTGCCCCGGACACCGCCGAGTGCCTCGTCCGCCACGGCGCCGTCCCGTCCGGCGCGATGCCGGTCATGGCCGTCGACATCGATCGGCTCGCGGAGCCCCAGGGGCCGCAGGGCCTCTCGGTCCGGACGGTCGACGACGCCGCCGCACTCGCCGAGTGGGTGCGGGTGTACCAGCCCTCCTTCGGCTTCCCGCCCGGACTCCACGAGGGCATCCTGCGCGTGGAGTCGGAGCGGCCGGACGCCTCCCGCATCGTCCGGCTCATCGGACGGATCGACGGTCGGGCCGTCGGAACCGCCCTGCTCTACGAGGCCCACGGGGTGGCCGGCGTGTATGTGGTGACCGCCCTCGAAGCCGATCGTCGTCAGGGTGTCGGTACCGTCCTCACGGCCGCCGCCCTCAGGGCGGCCCGGGCCCGTGGGGTGCGCATCGGCACCCTCCAGGCGAGCGGGCCCGGTGCCTCGCTCTATCGCCGGATGGGATTCACCGAGATCGCCGCGTACCGGCTGTTCCGGCTCCCGGCGGGGTGATCGGCCCCGTCGTCAGCGCACGGCGCGGGCCTGGCGGGCGAGGGCCAGGAGTTCGGCGTCGGTGGACCAGATGCAGCTGTTCTCGATCGCCCAGCCGCTGCCGGCGTGCTCGGTACGGATCCGGAGCAGGACCCAGTCCTCGGCGGGTCCCGCGTCCAGCGCGTCGGTGAAGTGCACCGTCAGTTCGGCGGTGGGCACCGGGCGTGGCGCGGTCCACAGGGCGAACAGGGCGGGCGGCAGGGCGTCCGCGAGGACCACCAGGGTCTGCGCGTCCAGCGGCCTGCGGTCGGCGAAGCGTATCCAGGCGAGGAGTTCGGCGCGTTCAGCGCCGCCCAGCGGGCGCGCGTCGGTGGCCGGGCGGATCTCCAGGTGGGCGGCGAACAGGGCGAGATCGCGCGGGAGCGTGAGCGTCGGACAGTCGTCCGGGCGGGGTACGGCCGGCGGCGGTGGATCGGTCGGATCGGTGTACGCGGGGCCGCTGCCGCCGTGCCCGAACACGGCCGAGCCGGTCAGGACCGGTTTCCCGTCCTGCACCGCGGTGACCGAGGACACGGAGGTGCGGCGGCCCTCGCGCAGCACGTGGGTGGTGAAGCGCAGCGGACGACCGTCCACCGGCGCCAGGAAGTGCGCGCCAAGGGTGCGGACGGGGGCGGGGCGCGAGGTCCGTGCCGCCATGTCCGCTCGCATGGCCGCGAGGGCGAGTGCGGCGACGTAGCCACCGTGTGCGCCCTGCCAGGAGGCCCAGGAGCGGTCGATGCGGACCGTGGTGCCGGTGGAGTGTGCTGCTGATCCAGTCATGTCGCCCCTCCCGGGGAGCGAGTAAGTTTGAAATTCAAACCTATGACAGCCTAGGGGATTTCCCGTCGATCGGGCGGAGTGGCCGGGGCCTGCTCGCGCAGAAGCTCCGCCACGCGTGCGGCGACCGACCGCACCGCGACGGCCAACGCGGGCTCGTGCCGGGCGAACCGGCGCAGCGGGGCGCTGACGCTGAGGGCCGCCACGACCCGTCCGCCGGGACCGTGCACGCCCGTGGCCGCGACCCCCACGTCCTGGAGGAATTCGCCGCGGTCGAAGGAGACCCCGGAACGCCGGATCCCCTCCAGCCGCCGGTCGGCCTCGTCGTATGACCGGGCGGCCAGCAGGAGCCGCCCGGAGGGGAACGCGTGGGCCTCGTAGCGGATGCCGACGCGTGGCCCGAGCACCGACAGCGGGCCGTCGCCCACGGCCTTGTCGACGAACAGCACACGGTCGCGCAGCAGGACGCTCAGGCAGACGGTCTCGCCCAGGCGGCGGGCCGTGGACTCCACGACGGGGTGGGCGGCGCGGACCAGGGCGGAGGACGCGCGGTGCAGCTCGCCCAGTTCGAAGGCGCGCCAGCCCAGTTCGTAGCGGCCCCGGCGGCGGAGCTGGAGCAGGCCCGTCTCCGTGAGCCCGGTGAGCAGGGAATGCGCGGTGGACCGGGGGATGCCCAGCGAGGCCGCGACCTCGCTCACCCCCCACTCCGGTACATCGGCCGTGAACAGATCCAGCAGGCGGCCGGCTTTCGCGAGCGTCGACATCACCACGCTCCTCGGTTCCGGCGCGCATCCCGGTCCGGGGCCCGGTGCCGGTCCCGTTCCCGGGCGGCGGTGCGCGATCCGGCATGTCCGCACAGGCGCTGCCCTTTTCCGGGGGTCGTACGGATATGCCGACCGCGGCGTGCGACGGGACGCCGCCCGGCAGACAGTTCACCTGTCACCCCACGAAAGGCGGCATCATGACCTCCCCTTCTCTCGCGGCTCCCGACAGGTTCGCCGAGGTGGACGGCACACGCTTCGCCTATCGCCGCTTCGGCCGGACCGACGGCACCCCCCTCGTCCTGCTGAACAGGTTCCGCGGCACGATGGACGACTGGGACCCGTCGCTCGTCGACTCGCTCGCCGCCACGCGACCGGTCCTGCTGTTCGACAACGCCGGCGTCGGCCGGTCCGGCGGCCGGACGCCCGGCACCGTCACGGAGATGGCCGAGGCCGCGGCGGGCTTCGTCGCCGAGGTCGTCGGCGCCCCGGCCGACCTTCTCGGCTTCTCGCTCGGCGGATACGTGGCCCAGCGGCTGGCCCTCGCCCATCCGGCGGCGGTACGGCGCCTGGTCCTGGCCGGGACGGGGCCCGGCGCCGGCGAGGGCATGCTGCCCTCCCGGCCCCAGGTCGCGCCCCTGCGCTCGGCGCCGGAGATGGATCAGGCCGCACTGCGCGTGCTGTTCTTCCCCGACTCCGCCGCCGGCTCGCGATACGCCGAGGACCTGTGGGAACGCACCCACCGTCGGGCAAAGCGCGAGCCGGAGGTCCCGGCGGCGTCCTACGAGCGGCAGGTCGAAGCCATCAGGCACTGGTCGTCGGCCGACGGCGACGGCACCTACGGCGCTCTGGCGGACCTGCGCCTTCCGGTGCTGGTCGCCAACGGCAGCGACGACGTCATGGTGCCCACCGTGAATTCTTTCCTCATGTCCCAGCTGCTCCCCGACGCGGAGCTGGTGATCTATCCGGGCTCCGGACATGGCTTCCTCTTCCAGTACGCCGAGATCTTCGCGGCGCGTGTCGGCGAGTTCCTGGACCGACCGGCCCGCTGAGGCTCGCGCGCCCGCCGAAGGGCCGCTCCATCAAGCGTACTCCTGCTCTGAAGTCTGGAGTGTGGCTCTGATGAACTCTTCGGGCGCAGGCTAGGGCGCGACCTCGTCGAGGAGCTGGGGGCCGTTGTTGCGCACGCTGTTGACCTCGGTGGAGACCGGCCGGACGTCCAGGCGGCCGTCGGCGGGCCGGGTCAGCAGGGCGCGCAGGTCGTCGGGGTCGTGGCGGCGGGGGTCGAGCCAGGCGGCGTAGTGGTCCGGGGGGAGGGCGAGCGGCATGCGGGGGTGGACGCGCCCGGCGGCGTCGGTGGCCTCCGTGGTGAGGACGGTGCAGGTCGTCAGCCAGGCGGCCGGGTCGTCGTCCTCCTCGACGTCCGGGTCGCGCCAGTACGCGTACAGCCCGGCGAGCGCCATGACCTGGTCGTCCTCGGGGTGGATGTAGTAGGGCCGCTTGCGGGACCTGCCCGTGGCCGGGTCCTCGGCCTGCTGCCACTCGTAGAAGCCGTCGGCGGGCAGCAGGCAGCGGTGCCGGGTGAAGGCGCGACGGAAGGCGGGCTTCTGGTGCACCGTCTCCACCCGGGCGTTGATCATCCGCGCGCCGATCTTCACGTCCTCGGCCCATGACGGCACGAGGCCCCAGCGCAACGGCCGCAGCTCACGTCCGGACGCGACGTCGTCGCCCGCGCCGCGCGGCGCGCGTTCGAGGACGGCCCAGACCTGGTCGGTGGGCGCCACGTTCCAGCTCGGGGCGATCGTCTCCTCGGGGCGCCAGTCGGTGACCTCGAAGAGCCGTACGAGGTCCTCGGGGCTTCGGCTGGATGCGTAGCGGCCGCACATACCGCCACTGTGCCACCCCGTCCGGGCCGCGCGTCCGACCCGCTCAGCGGTGTTGCCCGGCCAGGACGTCCTCCGCCTCGCGCACGACCCCGCGCACGATCTCGCCCGCCGGCCGGATGTCGTGCACGAGCGCCGCCGACTGGCCCGCGAACGGCATGAACTCGTCGCCGCGGCCCGCGTGGATCGCCCGCATCAACCGTGGCCCGGCCTCGCCCGGGTCGATGTCCTCGGGCTTCTCCCGCAGGGTGTCCACGAAGGGCGTGCGCAGCGCGCGCGGCACGCCGAAGCTGCCGGGGCGGGAGTACGGCGGAAGGATCCGCTCGCTGCCGGCCACCTTCACCGCGTCGACCGCGTCCGCGGCGATGATCCGCTGCTTCCATTCGTCGGACGCCGGCATCTCCTGCGACGCCAGGAAGCGGGTGCCCATGGAGACGCCCTGGGCGCCCAGCACGAGGGCCGCGGCGAGACCGCGTCCGTCGGCGATGCCGCCCGCCGCGAGCACCGGGGTGTCCCCCGCCATGTCCACGACCTGCGGTACGAGCACCAGGGTGCTGACCTCGCCCCCGTGGCCGCCTGCCTCGCCGCCCTGCGCGATGAGGACGTCGGCACCCGCGTCCAGGGCCTCGGCGGCCTGCCGGGCGTCCATGACCTGCTGGATCCACAGGATGCCCGCGTCGTGTGCCCGGCTGATCAAATCCCGGGGAACGGCCAGATGGAACGAGATGACGCGCGGGCGGTCCTCGATCGTGGCCTGGAACGCGTCCTCGTCCAAGGGCCGGGTGGTGTGGTTGACCGCGAACGGGCGGCTGGTCAGCCGGCGCATCTCGGCCCACTCGTCGCGCAGCCGCGCGAGGTCGCGGGCGGCCGTTCCGAGGCTTCCGAGCCCGCCGGCCTCGCACACCGCGACCGCCAGCGGGACCTCGTTCCAGGGGCCGAAAGGCGCGCAGACGACGGGCAGTTCGATGCCGAGCAGCTCGCATACCGGGGTGCGGAGCATGAGTGCCTCCCGCTCGATCCGGGCGGGAGCCACGGATCTCCGTGGCCGTGGGCGGACGGTCGGATTCCGCTTCTCCTCCCAGCCTATCCGGGGCCGGGGCGGGGGGCACCCTCGCGCTCTTTTCGGGGGCTTCGGACGCACGGCGAAGACGGATTCGCTGATCTTGTACACATTCGAGTGATCACCGCCGGTCCGTGGGTTTTTCAGTGGTTAAGATCCGCTGCTGTGACAGCAAGTCAGAACGTCACGCCCGTCGAGGGCGTGGCTGACGTGGTCGTTCTCGGTGCCGGTCCGGCGGGGCTGGTGCTCGCGAACCTGCTCCACGGGAGCGGGGTCGACTGCGTCGTCCTGGAGCGCGCCGGCCGAGCGCATGTACAGACCCGGGCGCGTGCGGGCTTCCTCGCCGCGAACACCGTACGGATCCTGGACAGGCACGGTCTCGCTGAGGGACTGCGCCAACGTGGCCGGGAGCACGGAGCCTGCGAGTTCCGTACCGACGACGGCCGTTTCCGCCTGGAGTACGGCAGCCTCGGCCGCGGGGAGCCGCACACCGTCTACCCGCAGCAGGAGTTGGTCACCGATCTGCTGACGCGGTACGTGAACGCCGGTGGCCGGATCCGGTTCGAGGCGGAGGCGGTGGCCGTCCTCGGGGCGGACACCCCCCGGCCCGCCGTCACGGTCCGCGAGCCGGACGGCCGTACCGTGCGCTGGCAGGCACGGTACGTCGCCGGCTGCGACGGCCGACGGGGCGCGGCGCGCGCCTCGCTCCCGCCCGGCGCGGTCCGCCACCACCGCCTCGACCACGGGGTGTCCTGGCTCGGCCTGCTCGTTGAGGCGCCGCCGAGTCTCGACGCCGTCGGCTACGCGGTGCACCAGCGCGGATTCGCCGGACACATGGCACGCACCCGCGACATCACGCGCTACTACCTCCAGTGCGAGCCCGACAGCCCCGCCGACGCCTGGTCGCAGGAGAGGATCTGGGAGGAACTGGAGCTGCGGATGCGCGCGGCGCGGTACGGTCCGCTGCACCGGGGCCCGATCGTGCAGCGCGGCGTCGTCGACCTGGACTCCGACGTGCTCGAACCCCTGCGCCACGGTGCGCTCCTCCTCGCGGGGGACGCCGCGAGCGTGATCAGCCCGTCCGCCGCCAAGGGCGCGAACCTCGCGGTGCTGGAGGCCGAGATGCTCGCCGACGCCCTGGTCGACGACCTCGTGCGGGGTGACGGCGAGGGGCTCGACCGTTACTCCGCGCGCTGTCTGACGCACATCTGGCGTGCGCAGGACTTCTCGCGGTGGATGATCCAGCTGCTGCACGCGCCGTCCGGGCCGGACGGCGACTCGTCGTTCCACCACTCGCTGCGGCGCTCCCGCATCGAGGCGCTGCGCACCTCGCGCAGCCAGCAGGACTGGTTCGCCGAGAACTACGTCGGCGTCTGAGGCCCCTGACCCACGCACCGGCCCAACGGCGCCCCGCACACCGAACTCCTGCGTACCGAAATCCCGGCGCACCGAACTCCTGCGTACCGAAAACCCCGCGCACTGAAATTCCCGAGCACCTGAGCCCTGCGCACGAAATCCCCGGGCACCGAAGCCCCGAGCGCCGACAGCCCCGAAGTCCCGCGCACCGAGAAACCCTGCCTACCGAAACCCCGCCTACCGAAACCCCGTGTACCGAAATCCCGCGTGTCGGGATTCCGTGTGTCGACATTCCTTGCCGGCGCGTCCCCTTGCGCCGCGCGCAACCCCCGTACCGAAATGAGGATGCCCTCGTGACCATGACGACGATGCCGGGCGACGAGGACCGCCTGAGGGCCACGGCCGACTTCGTCAGGGAGCAGGACACCACCACGTTGTTCCCGCTGCTGCTGCCCTGCCTGGACGGCCCCGAAGTGCGGGCGCTCACCGGCCGTTGCCGCTTCGCGCACGCCGCGCTGCTCGTCTTCCCGCACAACGGGCGGGCGCTGCGCGCCGCGCTGGCCGGCTGCGGGCTGGACGCGGAGGCCGCCGACCTGCCGAGCGTCGTCGTACGGGAGCGCCTGGCCCTGCGCCACGGGCTGGCGGCGACGGAACTCGACGTGCGGATCCTGCGTCCCGCGGTGGTGGGTACGGACGGGGCGCGGCGTGCGGTCGAGGTGTTCGCACTGACCGTGCCGCCGGGCTCCGACCTGGCGCCGATCGCCGCGCACGAACGGGCCCGGCAGCACGAGGCACATCTCGCCTTCGAGGTCGAGTGCCCGGATCCGCTGGTGCTGCGCGGACTGTGCGCGATCCTCGCCCGGCACGGCGCGGTCCCCGACGGCGGGGGATACAACGCGCACGAGGACGGCACGGTGTTCTACTTCACCGCACCGCCCGGCTCGAAGGCCGGATACCACCGGGTGGAGCTCTACGCGCACGGCGACCACCAGGACGTGCTGACCACGCACCTGGACGAACAGCGCGCCCGACAGCCTGCTGAATCGCTCCTGCGCCTGCTGACCGGAGCGTGGACCACGCAGGCCCTGGCCACGTTCGCGCGGTTGCGGATCGCCGACGCCATGGACACGCACACCGGGGCCGCTGTCGAACCCCTGGCACGGACGGTCGGCGCCGACCCGCACAACCTGGCCACGCTGCTGCGGTACCTGAGGATGCTGGACGTCGTGGCCGAGGAGGGCCGCGGCTACCGGCTCACCGAACGCGGCGCGCTGCTGCGCGAGGACGTGCCGGGCTCGATGCGACCGCTCGCGCTGATGTACGGCGGTCCCTTCTACGAGTCCTTCGCCGATCTCCCGCACACGGTGCGCACCGGACAGGTCGCCTTCGAGCACCGTTTCGGCGAGAACCACTTCGACCACTTCGCCCGCGACCCCGAACTCGCCGACCTCTTCGACCGGTCCATGGCGGCGAGCTCCCGCATGTTCGCGCCCCTGCCGAGCCACCCCGTCCTCACGGCCGCGAGCCAGGCGGCCGAGCCGGCGGTCGTCGTCGACGTGGCGGGCGGTACCGGGGAACTCCTCGGCCGCGTCCTCACCGCGCATCCCCGGCTGCGCGGTGTCCTGCTGGAACGCCCGCACGTCGTCGAGGCCGCCCGCCGCTCCCTGGACGGCGCCGGCTGCGGCGATCGGTGCGCCTACCGGACGGGCGACTTCGCCGACGTACCGCCGGGCGGCGACGTCTACGTGCTCTCCCGGGTGCTGCACGACTGGGACGACGAGCGGTGCGCCGAGATCCTCGGCCACTGCGCCCGCGCGATGCCCGGCCACGCCGACCTGCTGATCGTCGAACGCGTGCTGCCCACCGACGGCTCGGTCTCGCTGGCCACCGCCTGGGACCTCCACATGATGTGCAACGTCGGCGGCCGCGAACGCACCACCGCGCACTACGCCCACCTGCTCGACGGCGCGGGACTGACCCTCGTGGACCGCTCACCGCTCCCGCTGGACGGCAGCGTGCTGCACGCCCGCAGGTCCCCGGCGCCCTGAGCGCCGCCCGCGCGGCCCGTTCACGCCGTGGCCTCCGTCGGGAGCACCACGCAGACCTCGTAACCGCCGTCGCTCGTCGGACCCGAGGTCATGGTGCCGCCGAGGAGCTCGGTGCGCTGGCGCAGACCGATCAGGCCGTGGTGTGCGCTGGGGAGGGGCAGGGCCGGACGGGTCGGCGCGGTGTTGGTGACGCGGACGCGGACGCGGCCGTCGGTGTGGGACAGGTCGATGCGCGCGGTGGCACCGGGGGCGTGCTTGCGGGTGTTGGTCAGGGCCTCCTGGACCGTGCGGTAGACCGCGCGCTGCACGGTGGGCGAGAGATCCTCCGACAGGTCGGTCTTCAGCTCGGTCTCGATCCCGCAGTTGTCCGCCAGCTTCTGCAGGTCGGTGAGGGCGGGCTGCGGTGTGAGTTCCGTGGGGCGGCCGCCGGAGGCGCGCAGGACGGTGACCATGTGGCGCAGCTCGTCGAGTGTCTGCGCGCTCAGCCGCCTGATCGTCGCGGCGGCCTCCTTGACCTCGGGATCGGCCGTCCCGACCTGGAGCGCTCCGGCACGCACGGCGATGAGACTGACCTGGTGGGAGACGACGTCGTGCATCTCCCGCGCAAGCTGTGCGCGTTCCTTGGCGAGGACCGCCTGCGCGGTCAGCAGCTGCTGGTGGTCGCGTGCCTGCGAGATCTCGGTCAGCTTCAGCGACAGGTCGCGGCGCGTCAGCACCAGTTGCCCCAGGAACACGGCGGCGGCGGCCGTCGCGGAGGTGTAGCCGAGTCTGATCAGTGTCGAGGGGTCGCCCAGATCGAGCTCTACCGACGGCAGGAGCGTGGAGTCGCTGAAGGTGTAGATGAGGGCGCACACGACGAGCAGCGTCCGGTTGCGACTGAGGGAGGCGAGTGTGTACAGCGCGACCAGACACGCGAACAGCGCGTCGGACAGCAGCACCGCCGGGAGGGTGAGGACGAAGGTGAGCAGCGGTCGCCGTCGGCGCAGCACCAGGACGAGGGCTCCGGCCAGGCCGCAGGCCGATCGCCACAGCTCCTCGGCGTCCCAGTGCACCCAGACGTCGAGGAGGGCCAGGCCCACCACCAGGCCGTCCAGGAGCAGCGGGGACACCCGGCGGGTCACGGCGAACCCCTGGTGAGGAGGCCCGCGCGCTGGGCGAAGAGGGCGGCCTGCACCCGGCCGCTGACCTCCAGCTTGGTGAGGATCGCGCTGACGTGGTCCTTGACCGTGCCGGTGCTCAGGTGCAGCCGGGTCGCGATGTCCGCGTTCGACAGGCCCTCGGCGACGAGCACCAGCACGTCGCGCTCCCGGTCGGACAGGCGCTTGAGGACGTCCGGCGGGTGTTCCTGTGCACCGGCGCTCAGGTATCCCTCCACCACCGTCCGCGTCACCTTGGCCGACAGCACCGTGCCGCCGCTCGCCAGGCTGCGCACCGCGAGCGGCAGCTCCTCGGGATCGGTGTCCTTGAGCAGGAAGCCGGCGGCGCCCGAGCGCAGCGCCGTCTCCACGTACTCGTCCATGTCGAACGTGGTCAGCATGGCCACCACGGGGGGCTCCGGCAGTCGGCGAAGATCACCCAGGACGGTGAGCCCGTCCACGTCCGGCATCCGGATGTCCAGCAGGACCACGTCGGGCCGCGTCTCCCGCGCCGTCCGCAGGGCCTGTCCGCCCGACACCGCGCCGACGACCTCGATACCGTCGGCTGCGTCGAGGATGCGCTCGAAGCCCGTGCGGATCAGGGCTTCGTCGTCGACCACCAGTACCCGGATCACGTGTGCTCCAGCCGGTTTCGGACCACTGTCCGATTCGTATCACGGCGAGGACTGCTCCGCCGCCGGGAGCCGCCCGCCGGCGGACCGCCGGAGCACCGGGGTCAGGGCTGTACGAGCAGGGGCGCGAAGAGTCCGGCCGCCCCGGCGTCGGCCGCCTGCCGGCGTTGCCCCGGGATCGCCATGGTCCCCGGCCGGACGGTCCAGCAGCCGTCGTGGAGTGTCAGCGTGATCGCCGCGGGGGGCGGGGTGCCGAGGTGCCAGAAGGCGCGGTCGGGCGCGGACAGGCCGTGCACCAGGGCGGCCCGGACGACGGCGGCCTCGGTGACGGTGAGTACGCGTCCGGTGTCCGTGGGAAGGGAGTCCAGCCATGCCGCCGTGCGGCGGCAGAGCGCGGCGACCGACTCGCCTCCGTGCGGTGCCGCCTCGGGGTCGGTCAGCCACGCCGAGAAGCCGTGCGGGTCCTCGGCGGCGACGTCTTCGCGCGGGCGGCCGTCCCAGCTCCCGCGGTCCAGGTCACGCAGGGCGTCCTCGGGCGCGGCGGCGATCGCGAGGGCCTTTGCGGCACGCGCGCAGCGGGCGGAGGGCGCCCGCAGGGCCAGTGCGTACGGCGGAAGGACGACCTCGTTCGCGGCGCCCGCGCCGCCGTTCCCGAGGAACAGCTCGTCGCCGGCGTCCGTGCCGGTGGCACTCAGCATCGTCACTCGCAGAGTCACCCCGCCACCTCCCTCTCCGCCGCGGACGCGCCCGTCGCGGCTTCGATCACCACACTTCAGCAACCGCGGCGCCACATCCATCCGGCAGACGGCCGGAACACCCCCGCCGACCGGCGGATCCCCACCCGCCGGTCGACGGACCGCCGTGCGTCAGCCGACGAGTTCCCTGGGCGGCTGGGGCTGGGGCTGCGGTACCGGTGCCGGGGCCTTCGGCTTCGGCCGGAAAAGGAAACGGTCGATCGGGGGACGGGTCAGAGGACGGGCCAGGCGGCGCATCAGGGGGCTGCCGAGGAAGACGGCCAGGGCGACCGCGCCGAGGAACATGGCGGCTTGTTCGGCGCGGGTGTCGACGCGGTCGGCGTAGCCGAGGACCAGGAAGGGGCGGATGAACAAGGGGTGGAGGAGGTAGATGGTGAAGCCTGCGGCGCCCATCGACGTGATGTACGGGATGCGCCGGTTGGGGGTGACACGGAGCAGGCACAGCACCAGGGCTGCCGACGCCACCAGGATGAAGAACCGGGGGAACCAGGCGAGCTCGGCGGGCAGGGGCACGTCGTCGTAGAGCACCGCGGAGTGGGGCCACGGCCGCCAGACGAGGAAGGCACCGCCGAGACCGGCGATCAGTCCGGCCCAGGCAAGGGGCAGGGTGCGGCGCGAGGTGAACCACGAGGCGAACAGGGTGCCTTGGCCGAGGCGCCAGCCCAGGTAGAACAGCGGCAGATACATCAGGGTCCGGGCCCCGGCGTAGTTGTCGCCGATCTCGCCGAAGTAACCGGCCACGAGGGCGAGCCCCGTCGTGCAGAGCAGCGGAAAACGCAACTGCGTGATGAGGGGCAGCAGCAGCCGCCACCACAGCAGGGCCATCAGGAACCACAGGGTCCAGGGCCACCGGCTCAGGTGGAAGGTGAACTCCATGCCGAGCAGGATCTTCTCCGTGGAGAGCAGGATCCAGCACAGTGTGGCGGGGACGAGGATCCTGCCGACGAGGCCGCGCGCGTAGCGCGACTCCAGAGGGCCCCCGTGACTGAACACCCCCGCGAGGATGACGAACGCCGGGACGCGCAGCGGCCACATGGTGATGTTGAAGGTGTCGAGCAGTCCACCGTCCGGCACGGCCGGCCCGGTGGTGTGCAGCACCACGATCAACGTCGCCGACAGCGCCCGCACGTTGTCCCAGCGCGGGACTCTGTCCGATATCGAGGCAGCCTGAAGCCGCTCGTTCGATGGCAGTGCCATAACTGCTCGAAGCCTCCGACACGATTCCGATGTGTGCCCGACACAGGAGCGCCACCGATGGACCGGAGGCGGAAACGTCGCGCCGTGGGGCCAGGCGAGCATAGGTGATCGGTGTGGTAATCGTAAAACTTAGTTGCGTTTTCTGTGCCCTACGGGCGCCGTCGGTCGGGCTCAATAGCCAGCCACAAGTGAACAGAGAAATTCAAAAAGACAAACTTCCAGCGAACTTTCACCCTGAACCAGGTTCTCGTAGGTCCCTCGCTGACGGGCTCAGAGCCAGTCCTTGCGCTTGAAGATGAAGTACAGACTGGTGCAAACGATCGCCATGAGGCCGATCGCGAAGGGGTATCCGAACCCCCAGTGCAGCTCGGGCATGTGGGAGAAGTTCATGCCGTAAATGGTTCCGACCAGCGTCGGGGCGAACAGGATCGCCGCCCACGAAGAGATCTTCTTGATCTCCTCGTTCTGCTCGAATCCCGCCTCCGCCAGCGTGCGCATCTCCGCGTTCTGCTGCTGGGTCACCAGGGTGGCGTTCACCGTCAGGATGTCGGTCAGTGCCTGGCGGAAACCGTCGACGCGTTCGCTGATGTGGGTGACGTGGTCGGCGACGTCGCGGAGATAGCGCTGGAGTTCCTCGTCCGTGCCGTACTTGGCGAAGCCCGCCATCAGGCCGTGCAGCATGCCGACCAGGGGACGGGTCGCGCGCTGGAACTCGACCATCTCGCGCGAGAGTTCGTAGATGCGCCGCGAGACCTCCGGGTCGCCGCGGAACACCTCCGTCTCGATCTCGTCGATGTCGGTCTGGACGCCCTCCACGACCGGTGCGTAGCCGTCGACCACCGCGTCGAGGATGGCGTACAGGACCGCCTCCGGGCCCAGCCTCAGCAGTTCCGGCGTCTCCTCCATGCGCCGGCGGACGGCGGAGAGGTCGGGGGCCGCGCCATGGCGGACCGTGATCAGGAAGTCGGGGCCGACGAACACGTGCAGCTCGCCGAAGTCGACCTCCTCCGGCGCGTCGAGGTAGCGGGCCGCCCGCAGCACCACGAACAGGGTCTCGCCGTAACGTTCCAGCTTCGGTCGCTGGTGTGCCTCCATCGCGTCCTCGATGGACAGCGGGTGCAGGTCGAACTCCTCGGCGAGGGAGTGGAGTTCGCGCTCGGTGGGGCGGGCCAGGCCGATCCAGGCCATGCCGGCCGGCTTCTCGTTCAGCTCGCGGTAGGTGTCGGCGAGGGTCGCGGGGGAGGAGACCCGGACGCCGTCCTCGTACAGCGCGGCCTCGACCACGCTGCCCGTCTCGGCCGGCTGCGCGGGCGGCGTACCGGCCGCGGGCGGCGGGCCGGCGGGTGGCGGCGGCGGGGTGCGGCGCCGGCCGGACCTCTTCGACGCGTTCCTCCAGGCGATGGGGCACCTCCCCGCTCGGTCCACGGCTGATCGGTCGCAAGGATATAGGGGGCAAACGGCCTCGGGCGGGGCGGCGAAGGAGAACGCGGTCCGCACAGGGAGACGCGGGCCGCAATGCAGGCCGGAAATGCGGACCAAAACTGTCCGCAAGCCCCGCTAGCGTGCGGAGCATGACCCAGACGACGGCAGTGCTCGGCACCCGCGCCCTGAACCGCGCCACCCTCGACCGCCAGCTGCTCCTGCGCCGCGCGCCGCTGTCCGCGAAGGCGGCGGTGGAGCACCTCGTCGGACTCCAGGCCCAGGAGGTCAAGCCGCCCTACTACGCGCTCGCCGCCCGCCTCGACGGCTTCCGTCCCGAGCAGCTCTCGGCGCTTCTGGCCGACCGCGCGGCGGTCCGGACGGTCACCCTGCGCTCCACCATCCACCTGCACACCGCCGACGACTCCCTCACCCTGCGCCCGCTGGTGCAGCCCGCCCGCGACCGGGAGCTCAGGATCTTCCGCAAGGGTCTCGCCGGCGTCGACCTGGAGCGGCTGGCCGGGATCGCCCGTGAGCTGGTCGAGGCCGAGCCGCGCACCATGCGCCAGCTGCGCGAGGCGCTGTCCTTCGAGTGGCCCGACGCCGACCCGCAGGCACTGGCCGTCGCCGCCCGCTGCACGCTCCCGCTGGTCCAGATCACCCCGCGCGGACTGTGGGGCAGGAGCGCGCAGGTCCGCCTCACGACCGCCGAGCACTGGCTGGGCCGCCCGAGTGAGCCGGCCGCCACTTCGGACAGCGCCGTGCTGCGCTACCTCGGTGCCTTCGGGCCCGCTTCCGTGAAGGACATGCAGACCTGGTCGGGCCTGACCCGGATGCGCCCGGTGTTCGAACGGCTCCGCCCCCGGCTGATCACCTTCCGGGACGGGGCAGGCACCGAACTCTTCGACCTTCCCGACGCCCCTCGCCCCGACCCGGAGACCGAGGCCCCGCCGCGCTTCCTGCCCGAGTTCGACAACCTGCTGCTCTCGCACGCGGACCGCGCCCGCGTGGTGCCGCCCGCGCACCACGGCCGCACCTGGCAGGTGAACACCTTCCACTGCCCGCTCCTGGTCGACGGCTTCCTGGCCGGCGTCTGGCGGCTGCTCGACGACGCCCTGGTCGTCGAGCCGTTCCGCACCCTCACGCGCACGGAGCGCGACCGGGTGACCGAGGAGGGCGCGCGCGTGCTCCAGGTCCTGCACGAGGGGGCGTCGTACGACGTCCGCTTCGGGACCGTCCTGCCGTGACCGGTCCCGGCGCGGGGAGGACGCCCGCTCGCGGCGCATGGAGAGGGGGCGTTGCGGGCCGCTCGTGGAGGCCCGCAACGCCCCCTGGTCTACTGGCCTGAGGCGCCTTCAGGAATTGTCACCCGTTACGAGTTGACCTGCGCGCCGACCAGGCTGGAGAAGGTCGTCAGCCGGGTGTAGACGCCGGGGTACCCGGCCTGCGCGCAGCCCTCGCCCCAGGAGGTGATCCCCGCGAGGACGCCCCCGATGAGCAGCGGCCCGCCGCTGTCGCCCTGGCAGGTGTCGACGCCGCCGGAGGCGTAGCCGGCGCACACCATGTCGCTCGCCACGAAGTCGGAGCCGTAGGAGGTGCGGCAGCTGGAGTCGGACACGGTCGGGACGGTCGCGGTCCGCAGCTGGTTGGAGGAGCTGCCGCTCTGGGAGGTGGTGCCCCAGCCGACGACACGGGCCGTGGTGCCGGCGGCGTACACCGAGGTCTGCGAGGAGGAGACGTACTTCGCGGTGGTGTACGGCATCGACGTCGACAGCGTCAGGACGGCCACGTCGTCGCCGTGGGTGACGTCCGAGTAGCCGGGGTGGATCCAGATCCTGCTGACCCGGCTCACGGTGCCGTTGGTGCCGTTGAGGTACGTGCGGCCGCCGACCACGCGGACGCTGCCCGTGGTCTCGCCGACCATGCAGTGGGCGGCGGTCACGACCTTCGTCGGCGAGACCAGGGTGCCGCCGCAGAACTGGTTCTGCGAGGCGTCCGTGATCTGCATCATGAACGGGTACGCGGTCGTCGTGGTGGTCGTCCCACCGACGATGGGCTGCGGGGCGGCGACGGCGGCGGGGGAGGCGAGCAGCGCGGTCGCGGCGGCGGCAGCGGTCGCGGCGACGAGGGCCGCGGTCCTTCTCGCACGGGTGAGCCCGAACATGAGACTCCTCAAGGGGTTGCCGGTGGGGGGTCGCGCGGGTGGGGGGTGGAGCACGAGGGACTCGGGTCCGACCCCCGTGTGCCCGGCGAGCGGCACATGCCCAAGCTAGGGCGGGGCACACGTCCGTCCCAATGAGGGAACCCCCTAAGGGGGTTGGGGCAGGGAAAACCCTCGGTACGGGGTGCCTCGACCGGCGCCGCCGGGGCGTGGGGCCCGTCCCCGGCCCTACTTGACGTGCCGGCCCGCCGCGAGCCGGACGATGTCCACGCGGGACCGGATCCCCAGCTTGCGGTAGACCCGGGTGAGCGTCGCCTCGACCGTCTTCACGCTGATGAACAGTCGCCCGGCTATCTCCCGGTTGGTCGCCCCCTCCATCACCAGTTCCGCGACCTGACGCTCCATCGCGGCGAGCCCTTCCAGCACGGCCGTCGCGGGCGGCGGAGGCGGCTGCCGGTCCGGAGTGGCCCCCGCCGCCGCGGCCGCGTCGACCTGCCGCAGCCAGGGCAGCGCCCGGCACCGCCGGAACAGCCGCGCCGCCTCGTCGTACGACGCCGGACCCGGTCCGTGCCCGGACCCGAGCAGGGCCAGTTCGAAGGCGGCCCGCGCCTCCTCCAGCCCGTAGCCCAGCTTGCCGAGCCGGTCCTGCACCGACATCAACTGGACGACCGCCGCCTTGTGTTCGCCGCCCGCCGCGCGCACCAGTGCCTCCGCCCGGTCCAGCACGGCCAGCACGCTCTCCCGCCCCAGCCGCAGGGCCTGCGCGCGCGTCACGTCGATGACGTCCTGGGCCTCGGCCGGCTCGCCGATCCGCACCAGCGCCTCCGCGAGGTCCCCGTGCCAGCGGCCGCGCGCCGGGTCGGTGACACCGAGCCCGTTCTCCAGTTCCCGCACCCGGCGCAGCGACCGGACGGTGCCCTGCGCGTCCCCGGCGACCAACTGGACGTGTCCGAGGGCGGCCAGCGCGCGGGAGACGTAGATCTGGTCGCCGTCCTCCTCGGCGTGCTGCACCGCCTCCCGCGCGAGCGCCAGCGCCTGCTCCACGTTGCCGCCGGAGGCCTCGGCGAGCGAGGCGAGCATCGCGGAGGCCACCTCGCCGATGCCCAAGTCGCGGGCGAGACGCAGGCTCTCGCGGGCCAGGTCCAGGGCGCGTCCGCAGTGCCCGGAGCGCAGCTCGGTCTCCGCCAGCAGCCGCAGGAAGTGCACCTCGCTCTCGACCATGCCGCGGCGCCGGACCTCGCGCAGCAGCGCGGTGACGGTGTTGCGGGCCTCCGGCAGCTGATCGCTCATCAGCAGCCAGCGGAAGCGGGTCGACCCGGCTCCGTTGTGGTGGCATGCCACCTGCGGGTCCTGAGGCTCCTTGAGCGCCCGTTTGATGGTGGCGGGCGCGTCCGGATGACCCATCAGGGTCTCGGCCTGCGCCTGGAGGGCGAGGGCCAGCAGTTCGGTACGCCGGTCCCCGGCCCGCGCCGCCAGGTCCGCGGCGTGCGCGGCCTCCTCCCGGCCCTCGGCGAAGTCGCCGTCCAGGACCAGTGCGCGCCAGGCGAGCTGGTAGTGGACCAGGCCGAGCAGCCGCGGGTCGTCGCCCGCGTCGGCGAGCGCCTGCGGGAAGGCGGCGTCGACCTCCCCGAGCGCCTGTCCGGCCGCCTCGATCACCACCATCCAGGCCCGCACCCGCTCCGCCGCGGCCGTGGCCCGGGTGAGCACCTCACGCGCGATGTCCTGGGCGAGGTCCACCTCGCCGGCCGTGATCGCGTCCTCGGCCGCCTGCAGACGCCGCTCGTCGGGGCCCGGCACGCTGTCGGCCGGTGCGTGCCGCGCGGCCAGCAGTCCGAGGGAGGCCGCCACCGAGGGCGCGCCCCGGTCGCGGGCCAGCATGGCGGCACCGGCGAGCCGCGCCGCCACCTCCGGATCCGTACCGGTGGTCGCCAGTGCCAGGTGCCGGGCCCGCTCGATCGGATCGGAGGCCGCCGTGGAGAGCGCGGCGTGCGCGGCACGCCGCTGGTGCGCGGGCGCCTCCGCGTACAGCGCCGCCGAGACCAGGGGATGCGCGAAGCGCACGGCGGGCCCCTCCGCCTCCGTGGCCAGCAGCCCGAGTTCGGCGGCGCGGGCGGTCTCGGCCTCGGCGTTCTCCCGCCCGGCGGCGTGCAGCAGCGAGAGGGTGGGCCGGGCCCCGGCGCTGGCGACGAGCAGGGTGTGCCGGGCCTGCGCCGAGAGCATCTCCAGCCGGCTCAGGACGAGGGCCCGCAGCGAGGTCGGCACCGGCAGGGGCTCGCCGGGGCGCGGCGGCGTCGGGTTCTCGGCGAGGGCGCGGCCGAGTTCCAGCGCGAAGAGCGGATTGCCGCCGCTGGTGCGGTGGATGTCGCGGACCGTGGAGCGCGGCAGCCCGGTGTAGCCGCGGTGGTCGAGCAGGGCGGAGACCTGGGCGCGGGTGAGCGGGCCGAGCCGGACGGCGAGGGTGTCCGGGGGAGAGGTGCGCAGGTGGTGGTCGTACTCCTGGCCCTCGGTGCGGACCGCGCACAGCATCGTGACCGGGGTGTCGCCGAGGCGGCGGGCGGCGAAGCCGAGCAGCTCGGAGCTGGCGGAGTCCAGCCACTGCACGTCGTCCGCGACGACCAGGACGGGACCCCGGGCGGCGAGCGCGCGCAGCGCGGACAGCACGGCGAGCCGCAGCGCGAGGCCGTCGCGCTGGAGGGTGGACTCGCCGCGGCCGGTGAGCGCCGACTCCAGCGCCGTGCGCTGGGCGGCGGGCAGCGTGCCGGACACCTCCTCCAGCACCAGGCCGAGCAGGTCGGCCAGGGCCAGGAAGGGCAGATGCGATTCGGACTCGGTCGCCGAGCAGCGCAGCACGGTCCGTGCCGCCTCCGCGTAATCCGCGGCCAATGCCCGCAGCACGGTCGACTTTCCTATTCCCGCGGGCCCGTGGAGCAGCACGCTGCCCCCGCGGCCGAGCTGTTCACGGGCCGCCGTGAACAGGTCCTCCTGGCCGATGACCAGCTCGGGGCGGCTTCGGGCAGGCTCCTTGAAGTCCTGTCGCACGGTCACCGCTCCCTCCGTGTGTCGTGTCCGGGCCAAATTCTAGGCAACAACTCATTGAAATCCGGAGCGCCGAGGTGGTGAGGGAAATAACAACAGGGATGCATGGGCAAATTCAGTCGACGGTCAGGTGAATGGTCTGCCCGTGCCGGGGCCCGCCCATGCGTGGCCACGCGCCCCCGTTGCGGGGTGGTGACACCCGCCCCGCGCGGTACACGATGTGAGCGAACCGCCCGGCGACGGTCCGGCACCCAGGAGGACACATGACGACGGCGACGGAGCAGTTCCGCACGGCCCGGGACTTTCTGCTGCACCACCGCGAGGACTACGAGGCCGCCTGCGCGGGATTCAGCTGGCCGCGCCCGGAGTACTTCAACTGGGCGCTGGACTGGTTCGACGTCGTCGCGGCCGGCAACGACCGCACCGCCCTGCACCTCGTCGAGGAGGACGGCACCGAGCGGAAGGTGTCCTTCGCCGCCATGGCCGAGCGCTCGGCCCGTGCCGCGAACTGGCTGCGCGCACAGGGCGTCGGCGCCGGCGACCGGATCCTCGTGATGCTGGGCAACCAGGTCGAGCTGTGGGAGACGGCCCTGGCCGCGATGAAGCTGCGCGCCGTGGTCATCCCGGCCACGCCGCTGCTCGGCCCGGCGGACCTGCGCGACCGGGTGGAGCGCGGGCGGGTCCGGCACGTCCTGGTCCGCGCCGAGGACAGCGGCAAGTTCGCCGAGGTGCCGGGCGACTGGACGCGTATCGCGGTCGGGGGCGCCCCCGAGGGATGGCTGCGCTACGAGGACGCCCGCACGGCCCCGGCGGACTTCGCTCCGGACGGTCCCACCCGCGCCGACGAGACGCTGATGCTCTACTTCACCTCGGGCACGACCGCCCGCCCGAAACTGGTCGAGCACACCCACACGTCGTACCCGATCGGGCACCTGGCGACCATGTACTGGATCGGCCTGAAGCCCGGCGACGTGCATCTGAACATCTCCTCCCCGGGCTGGGCCAAGCACGCCTGGTCCAACCTCTTCGCGCCGTGGAACGCCGAGGCCACCGTCTTCGTCCACAACTACGCCCGTTTCGACGCCCCCCGCCTGATGGCGGAGATGGACCGGGCGGGCGTGACCACGTTCTGCGCCCCGCCCACCGTGTGGCGGATGCTCATCCAGGCCGATCTGACGCAACTGCGCACCGTGCCGCGCGAGGTGGTGGCCGCCGGGGAGCCGCTGAACCCCGAGGTCGTCGAGCAGGTGCGGCGGGCCTGGGGGGTCACCGTGCGCGACGGGTTCGGGCAGACGGAGACCGCGGTGCAGGTGTCCAACAGCCCCGGCCAGCACCTGAAGACGGGCTCCATGGGCCGCCCCAGCCCGGGCTACCGCGTGGCGCTGCTGGATCCGGTCTCCGGTGCGCCGGGTGCCGCCGAGGGCGAGATCGCGCTCGACCTGTCGGGCCGTCCGGTGGGTCTGATGACCGGCTACCACGGCGACGCGGAGCGCACGGCGGAGGCGATGGCGGGGGGCTGGTACCGCACCGGCGACATCGGCTCCCGTGACGAGGACGGCTACATCACCTACGTCGGCCGCGCCGACGACGTCTTCAAGGCATCCGACTACAAGATCTCCCCGTTCGAGCTGGAGAGCGCCCTGCTGGAACACGAGGCGGTGGCCGAAGCGGCCGTCGTGCCCGCACCCGACGAGCTGCGCCTCGCGGTCCCGAAGGCGTACGTCGTCCTCGCCGAGGGCTGGGAGCCGGGGCCCGACACGGCCAAGGTGCTCTTCGAGCACTCCCGCGAGACCCTCGCGCCCTACAAGCGCGTCCGCAGGCTGGAGTTCGGGAGCCTGCCGAAGACCGTCTCCGGCAAGATCCGCCGTATCGAGCTGCGCGAGGCCACCGCCGCGGGCTCGGTGGAGGAGTACCGCGAGGAGGACTTCCGCTGACACGGGCGTCCGGTCAGGGCATCGGTCAGGGCAGGGCCGCCGCCGGGGTGCGCGCGGCGTTCCGCAGCCGGGCGGCGTCCTGGCTGGGGGGCGCGCCGAACTGGCGGCGGTACTCCCGGCTGAACTGCGAGGGGTTGTCGTAGCCGACCCGGTGGCCGACGCCGGTGACGTCGCCGGGGTGGGTCGCGAGCAGCAGCCGGGCCTCCTGCAACCGGATCTGCTTCTGGAACTGGATGGGGCTCATCGCGGTCACCGCCTGGAAGTTGCGGTGGAAGGCGGAGACGCTCATGCCGGACAGCCGCGCCACGTCCTCGACCCTGAAGGGCTGCGCGTAGTGCTCACGGATCCAGCGCACCGCCCGCGAGATGTGGCTCAGCCCGCTGTCGGCGAGACCGAGGGCGCGCACCGTCGCGCCCTGCTCGCCGGTGATCAGGCGCCACAGGATCTCGCGCTTGAACAGCGGGGCCAGCACGGCCCGGTCGCGGGGTGCGTCGAGCAGGCGCAGCAGCCGGACCACGGCGTCGAGCAAGGCGTCCGGGGCGTCGCTGACGACGATCCCCGGCGGCGCGCCGCCGGGGGCCCGGCGTGCGTCCCCGGGCCCCTCCTGGAGCAGCAACTCGGCGACGGCCGACGGCTCCAGGGTGAGCCCGAAGCCCAGCGCGGGCTGCCCGGGCACGTCCTGGAGGAACTGTCCGGTGACGGGCAGGTCGACCGACGCGACCAGATACTGCCCGGCGCGGTACTCGAACACCTTCTCGCCGAGCGCCAGCCGTTTGGCGCCCTGGGCGATGACCGCCAGCACCGTGCCGGTCATCGACGGCGCGGGCGGATCCGGCCGGTCGATCTTCGAGACGAGGACGCCGTCGACGGCGGTCGTCCAGTCGGGCCGGGCGTGCCGGGCCAGCAGGGTGCGGAGCTCTTCCAGACGCGGGCTTCGCTCATCGAGGTGCATACGTCCATTGCAGCACCCCTCGTCTGACACACCACCCCGGATCGAGAGGATCGTGCAAGTCCCGGCGAGGATCGTTGTACGTCTTCGCAGCTCAGGACCGTTGAATGGAGGCAGAAGCCAAACAACCACCACTTTCGGGAGGACGATCATGAAGGTCGCCATCGTCACGGGCGCCAGCTCCGGCATCGGGCGGAGCGCCGCGATCGAGATCGCCGCGCGCGGCTGCGGGGTCATCCTGACCTACGGCCGGAACGCCGAGGGCGGACGGGAGACGGCCGCCGCCATCGAGAAGGCGGGCGGCACCGCCGTCGCCCTGCCGCTGGACGTCGGCGACAGCGCCGGCTTCGAGGCCTTTCGCGACACGGTGGCCGGCGTGCTGCGCGACACCTGGCGGCGCGACACCTTCGACTGCCTGGTCAACAACGCCGGCATCGCGCAGACGGCGTTGATCGAGGACATGTCCGAGGAGATGTTCGACCGGCTGATGCGGGTGCTCCTGAAAGGCCCCTACTTCCTGACGCAACGGCTGCTGCCCCTGATGGCGGACGGCGGGGCCGTCGTCAACACGAGCAGCAACTCGGCGGGGACCACCACCGGACTGGAGCCCGGCTACTCGGTGTACGCCTCGATGAAGGGTGGCCTGGACGTGCTGACCCGCTACATGGCCAAGGAGTTCAGCGCCCGCGGCATCCGGGTCAACGCGATCTCGCCGGGCGCGACCCGCACCCGTCTCGCCGACGACGCCTTCACCCGGTTCCCCGAGGTGATCCCGGCGCTCGCCGCGAAGACCGCGCTGGGCCGGGTCGGCGAGCCCGACGACATCGGCGCGATGATCGCCACCCTCGTCTCCGACGAGAGCCGCTGGGTCACCGCCCAGAACCTGGAGGTGTCGGGCGGCTACAACCTCTGAGCGCCCCCGACCCCACGGACCTCAGGTCAGGGTGGCGTGCAGGGCGTCGGCGGGCTGGTTCACCGGGCGCGGTGTGCCGGTCGGGTCGTCCACGGCGAACAGCGGGACGCCGAGGGAGTCGGCGCGGGCGCGGGCCTCGACGGCGTACCCGGAGAGGGAGAAGTACACGCAGCGCACCGACTCCGTCATGGCCATGAGCCACAGGCACTCGACGTCCCGCACCGTCGCCGGGCGCTCGGACGGATCGACCTGGGCCAGCAGGCCGTCGGCCGAGAGCCCGATGCCGGAGGGGGGCCGCTGGTCGGCGCGGCGCAGGTCGCGGTGGCCGAGCCGGTGCAGATAGAGGGCGGCGGCCGTGACCGCGTCGCGGGCGGTGCGCAGGGCGACGGGCGGTCGCGGGCCGGCGTCCGGGACGGCCACTGGCAGGCGCAGCACGGCTCCGCAGGGGCAGCCCAGCTCCGGGCGCGGCCACTGGTTGAGCCGGCCGCAGGGCGCGCAGGGGACCTCCACCCACTCCTCGTCCCAGCTGCGGTGCGCGACGGCCTCCGGCGCGGCGCGCGGGTCCGGCGCCGGGCCGGAGGGGGCGCCGCAGGCGCAGGGGTAGGACGGCGCGGCGTAGAGGTGCTCGCGTCGGCAGGCCGGGCAGCGCACCGGCAGGCTCTCGGGCATGGCCACATGGTGCTCCTGTCCCGCCCCGCCTGTCCGTGCCTTGACGGCATTTGGCGCCGAGCCGTACATTGCTTCCAGATCGTAGAAGTTACTTTCCGCTATACGGAAGTGCTCACCGGCGGGGCGCGACGGGAGTACGCATCCGACAGCCGAAGCAGGAGTACTCAATGGCTCGTATGACCGCTGCCCGCGCGGCAGTCGAGATCCTCAGGCGCGAGGGCGTCACGGACGCGTTCGGTGTGCCGGGCGCGGCGATCAACCCGTTCTACGCGGCACTCAAGGCGTCCGGCGGCATCAGCCACACCCTCGCCCGCCACGTCGAGGGCGCCTCGCACATGGCCGAGGGCTACACCCGCACCCACCCCGGAAACATCGGCGTGTGCATCGGCACGTCCGGCCCGGCCGGCACCGACATGATCACCGGCCTGTACTCCGCGACCGGGGACTCCATCCCGATCCTGTGCATCACCGGACAGGCGCCGACCGCGGTCATCCACAAAGAGGACTTCCAGGCCGTCGACATCGCCTCGATCGCCAAGCCGGTGACCAAGATGGCGGTCACCGTGCTGGAGGCCGCACAGGTTCCGGGCGTCTTCCAGCAGGCGTTCCACCTGATGCGTTCCGGCCGTCCGGGCCCGGTCCTCATCGACCTGCCGATCGACGTCCAGCTCACCGAGATCGAGTTCGACCCGGAGACGTACGAGCCGCTGCCGGTCTACAAGCCGGCCGCCTCCCGTGCCCAGGTCGAGAAGGCGATCGGGATGCTGAACGCCGCCGAGCGCCCGCTGATCGTGGCCGGCGGCGGCGTCATCAACGCCGACGCCGCCGAACTCCTCGTGGAGTTCGCCGAGCTGACCGGCACTCCGGTCGTGCCGACCCTGATGGGCTGGGGCACCGTCCCCGACGACCACGAGCTGAACGCCGGCATGGTCGGGCTGCAGACCTCGCACCGCTACGGCAACGCGACGTTCCTGGAGTCCGACTTCGTCCTCGGCATCGGCAACCGCTGGGCCAACCGCCACACCGGCAGGATCGACGTCTACACCGCCGGCCGGAAGTTCGTGCACGTCGACATCGAGCCGACCCAGATCGGCAAGATCTTCGCGCCCGACTACGGCATCGCCTCCGACGCCAAGGCCGCGCTGGAGCTGTTCGTCGAGGTGGCCCGGGAGCTCAAGGCGGCCGGCCGACTGCCCGACCGCTCCGCCTGGTCGGCCGCCGCCCAGGAGAAGAAGGCCACCCTCCAGCGGCGTACCCACTTCGACGACATCCCGATCAAGCCGCAGCGCGTCTACGAGGAGATGAACAAGGCCTTCGGCCCGGAGACGCGGTACGTCACCACCATCGGCCTCTCGCAGATCGCCGGTGCCCAGATGCTGCACGTCTACCGTCCGCGGCACTGGATCAACTGCGGCCAGGCGGGCCCCCTCGGCTGGACCGTCCCGGCCGCCCTCGGCGTCGCCAAGGCCGACCCGGAGGCGTCCGTGGTCGCCCTCTCCGGCGACTACGACTTCCAGTTCATGATCGAGGAACTGGCGGTCGGCGCCCAGCACCGCATCCCCTACGTGCACGTCCTGGTCAACAACTCCTACCTGGGCCTGATCCGCCAGGCGCAGCGGGCGTTCGAGATCGACTTCCAGGTCAACCTGGAGTTCGAGAACCTCAACTCGCCGGAGCTCGGCGTCTACGGCGTCGACCACGTCAAGGTCGCCGAGGGCCTCGGCTGCAAGGCGATCCGGGTGACCGACCCGAACGAGCTGGGCGCGGCCTTCGAGCAGGCCAAGAAGCTCGCCGCCGAGTTCCGGGTGCCGGTGGTCGTCGAGGCGATCCTGGAGCGGATCACCAACATCTCCATGTCCGGCACGAACGACATCAGTAACGTCGTGGAGTTCGAGGAACTCGCGACGGAGCCCGGGCACGCGCCGACGTCGATCAAGACACTGAAGGTCTGACACCCGGGCCCGACACCCGGGCCCGACACCCGGGCCCGACACCCGGGCCCGACACCCGGGCCCGACACCCGGGCCCGACACCCGGGTCTGGCACCTGGGTCCGGCACCCGGGCCCGGCAGCCGGGTCCGGCACCCGGGTCCGGCACCCGGGCCCGGCACCCGGGTCTGGCACCCGGGCCCGGCACCTGGGTCCGGCAGCCGGGTCTCACACCCGGGTCTGACACTCCGGGTCCGGCACCCGGGTCTGACACCTGGGTCCGGCACCTGGGTCCGGCACACGGGTCTCTCCCGTGGGGCGGCTGAAGGGTGGCTCACCCGAAGGTGGGCCGCCCTTTCGGCGTGCCGTGGCTCAGTCCCCTCCGCCGCCTCCACCGCCGCCCCCGCACCCGTGTCCGCCGCCCTCGGACGCCTGGCCCTGCTCGGCGCCGAAGGTGCGGCGCAGGTCGGTGCCCCGGCCGAACGGGAAGCGCCCCTCGTCGGCGAGGGTGCCACGGCCGTCCAGCCCCGAGGCGCGGGTGAAGTGCGGCGCGAGGGCCGTCAGGGCGCGCCCGCCGTGGAGGGCGACCGCGAGGAGCATCTCCTCGTCGGTGAGGCCGTCCGGGGCTGGGGGCATGGGGTGTCGGGCGCGCAGGGCGGTGAGGTGCCGGCGCCCCCTGCGCGTCGGGCCCGGCAGCCCCGAACGCAGCAGTCCGTCCGCGACGAGGTCCTCGCGCATCCGGGCGAGGGCCAGGCGTACGGCCGCGCGCGTGGGCAACTCCCTGATCCCGGCCGGGCGGTAGAGGCCGACGCGGACCGCCTTCTCCAGCGGATGGTCGGGTGCGGGGAAGGCGGCGGCCCTGCGCAGGGTGCCGGGCCGTCCCGCCTCGACCAGGCCCCGCAGATGCAGACCCAGCACGGCGACCGTGACGGCGCCCCGCGGACCTCCCCGCAGCATGCCGAGCTCGTGCGGCCCCGGCCGTCGCGTGCGCGCTTCGTGATCGCTCACCACCCACCCCCGTGCCGACGGGTCCCGGCATGTGAGGGGTATGTGCCCGCCCCAGGGCGTACTTGAAGCATGCCGGGACCCGTCGGCCGGCCCGCGCCGGGCGGCCCGTGATGTCAGGGGTGGCCGTGATGCTCGTCGTGGCCGTGATGCTCGTGGTGCTCGGACAGTCCCGGCCAGTCCTCCGGTCCGCCGCCCTGCCACTCGATGAAGTCGGTGTCCTCGACGTCGGTCACATAGAGATCGGCGAGCCGCAGGATCTCGCCGACGTCGTCCAGGTGCGTGGCGACGCCGAGCGTGTCGTCGCCCTCGGTGACCCGCCGGGAGCCGTCCAGGGCCGGCGGATGCACCACCACGTGCGGGTGCTCCGGTGGATGTCCCATGCCTTCAGGGTGCTGCGGCCGGAGCGGTTTCGCACCCCCGTGCCGTACGGTCCCGGACACGGGAAGGCGCCGGGTACGGGACCGTCCGTACCCGGCGCCTTCGCCCGGTGAGGTGTGGCCGTCCGGCGGCGCGAGGCTGGGCGCGACAGGACGTTCGCGCCGCCGGACGGTGTGGGTGTGGCTCGGACCGCGACGGACGGCGACAGCACCGGGTTCCCTCCCCTCAGGTCGAAGAAGGAGTTCCGGGGCCTTCACCACCGCACTGGCTCGCTCGCCGCCGCGGTCCTGGCCGTGCCCGCCCGGCCACCGGTCGACCACCCCTCATCCGGGTCGCCGGTGTCCTGGCGGGCGGTGCGTCCGAAGTCCTGACCTCCCGTCAGAGTCCGGACGCAGCCCTTGGGTTCAGTCCTCGCGCAGGGCGCGGACCGCCTCCTCCACGCGCCTGCCGTACTCGGCGTCGGCGGCGTGGAAGTGGGCCAGGTTCTTCTCGATCACGTCGTCGCGGGAGACCTGCGAGAGGCCGCCGGCGATGTTGGCGATCAGCCGGGACCTCTCCTCGGCGGACATCAGCCGGTACAGCTCGCCCGCCTGGAAGAAGTCGTCGTCCTTGGTGTGCGGCGGCGCCACGTGGGTGCCGGTGTGACCGGACACCGGCAGCGGGGCCGACAGCGGGCGGCCGGTCTCCACCGGGCCGTCGTAGGAGTTCGGCTCGTAGTTCTTGGCGCACCGGCCCTGGGCGTTGCTCGCCATGAGGCCGTCGCGCCCGTAGTTCTGCGCGGTCGTGGCCTTCGGGGCGTTGACCGCGAGCAGGGTGTGGTTGACGCCCAGGCGGTAGCGGTGGGCGTCCGCGTAGGCGAAGAGCCGGCCCTGGAGCATCTTGTCGGGGGAGGGGCCGATGCCCGGCACGAAGTTGTTCGGGGAGAACGCGGCCTGCTCGACCTCGGCGAAGACGTTGTCCGGGTTGCGGTCGAGGACCAGCCGGCCCACGCGCTGCAGCGGGTGGTCACTGTGCGGCCAGACCTTGGTGAGGTCGAACGGGTTGAAGCGGTAGTCCGCCGCCTCGGCCGCCGGCATGACCTGCACGTACAGGGTCCACGACGGGTTGACGCCCCGCTCGATGGCCTGGAGCAGGTCCGTCTGGTGGGAGTTGGGGTCCTGGCCGGCGGTCTCGGCGCCCTGCTCGGCGCTCAGGCAGCGGATGCCCTGGTTCGTCTTGAAGTGGTACTTGACGAAGAAGGCCTCGCCGTCGGCGTTGGTCCACTGGTAGGTGTGCGAGCCGTAGCCGTTCATGTGGCGGTAGGAGGCCGGGATGCCGCGGTCGCCCATCAGCCAGGTCACCTGGTGGGTGGCCTCCGGGGCGTGGGCCCAGAAGTCCCAGACGTTGTCCGGCTCCTGGCGGCCGGTGAACGGGTCGCGCTTCTGCGAGTGGATGAAGTCGGGGAACTTGAGAGGGTCCTTGATGAAGAAGACCGGCGTGTTGTTCCCGACGAGGTCGTAATTGCCCTCTTCCGTATAGAACTTGACGGCGAAGCCGCGCGGGTCGCGCACCGCGTCCGCGCCGCCCAGCGAGTCCGCCACGGTCGAGAAGCGCACGAAGGTCTCGGTGCGCCTGCCGACGGCGCTCAGGAAGTCGGCGTGGGTGAAGCCGGTGACGTCGTCGGTCACCTCGAAGTAGCCGTACGCGCCCGAGCCGCGGGCGTGCACCACGCGCTCCGGGATGCGCTCGCGGTTGAAGCGCGCGAGCTTCTCCAGCAGGTGCTGGTCCTGGAGCAGGAGCGGACCGCCGACGCCGGCGGAGGCGGAGTTCTGGTTGTCGGCGACCGGGGCGCCGGACTCGGTGGTGAGCACGCGCTTCGACATGGTGACCTTCCGTACGAGGGGCAGCGGAAAAAGACTTCCACTTCGTGGAGCATCCGCTTCGTGGAGCCTAGGTTCGGGGCGATCGCGACGTCAACAGTTTGTTGAAGTCGAGGAGGGTTCCGGGCGGCGCCACCGCCTGGGCGCGACAGGACAGGTGTCGGCGGCGGCGCCGCCCGGAGGTCTCGGGGGTGTCAGACCTGGGCGCCGGACAGGCGCTCCACGGCCCGCAGCAGCGCGGAGTGGTCCAGGCCGCCGTCGCCCTGCGCGCGCAGGGAGGCCACCAGTTGGGCGACCACGGCGCCGACCGGCAGGGCCGCGCCGACGTTGCGGGCCGCGTCGGTGACGATGCCCATGTCCTTGTGGTGGAGGTCGATCCGGAAGCCCGGCTTGAAGTCCCGGTTCAGGAAGTTGTCCTTCTTGCGGGTCAGCACGGTCGAGCCGGCGAGCCCGCCGCCCAGGACGTCCAGCGCCGCCTTGAGGTCCACGCCGGACTTCTCCAGGAAGACCACGGCCTCGGCGCACGCCTGGATGTTCACGGCGACGATGAGCTGGTTGGCGGCCTTCACGGTCTGACCCGAGCCGTGCGGACCGCACAGCACGATGGTCCTGCCCAGCGCCTCGAAGATCGGCTTGGCCTGGTCGAAGTCGGCCTGCTCCCCGCCGACCATGATCGACAGCACGGCCTCCACGGCGCCGGCCTCGCCGCCGGACACCGGGGCGTCCAGCACCCGGACGCCCTTGTCGCGGGCGGCGGCGGCCAGGTCGACGGAGGTCTGCGGGGTGATCGAGGACATGTCGATCAGCAGGGCGCCCTGCCGCGCGTTCTCCAGGATGCCGTCCGGGCCGTACGCGATGGCCTCGACCTGCGGCGACGCGGGCACCATCGTGATGATCACGTCGGCGTCCCGGACGGCCTCGGCGACCGAGGGGGCGGCGGTGCCGCCGGCCGCGGTCAGCCGGTCCAGCTTCTCCTGCTCCAGGGTGAAGCCGGTGACGTCGTAGCCGGCCTTGATCAGGTTCTCCGACATGGGGGAGCCCATGATGCCGAGGCCGATCCAGGCGATCTTGGGAAGGGTGTTGCTCATGGTGGGGTGCCTTTCGGTGACGAGATCAGCGGGGCAGCCAGTCGAAGGCCTGGGCGCTCGGGCGGTCGCCCGGCTTGTACTCCAGGCCGACCCAGCCGTCGTAGCCCGCCTTCTTCAGCTGGTCGAGGAGGTCTTCCAGGGGCAGTGAGCCGGTGCCGGGCGCTCCGCGCCCGGGGTTGTCGGCGATCTGGACGTGGCCGGTCTTCGCCGCGTACTCCTCGATCACCGCCGGCAGGTCCTCGCCGTTCATGGACAGGTGGTACAGGTCCATGAGGAACTTGGCGTTGCCCAGCCCCGTCGCCTCGTTGACCTTGTCGACGACGCCGATCGCGGCCGGCGCGGAGACCAGCGGACACCGCGGCGACTCGGGCTTGTTGAGGGCCTCGATCAGCAGGACGGCCCCGATCCGGTCGGCGGCGCGGGCCGCGAGGACCAGGTTCTCCAGGGCGAGCGCGTCCTGCTCGGCCGGGTCGACGCTCTCGACGCGGTTGCCGTAGAGCGCGTTGAGCGCCTTGCACCCGAGGGACGCGGCGAAGTCCGCGACCACGTCGATGTTCGCGCGGAACCGCTCCGACTCCTCGCCGGGGATCGACAGGGCGCCGCGGTCCGGGCCCGGGAGCTCGCCGGCGTAGAAGTTGAGGCCGGTGAGCTGGACGCCCGCCTCCTCGATCGCCCGCTTCAGGGCGTCGAGCTCGGACCGCTCAGGGGTGGGGGAGTCGACCCAGGGCCACCACAGCTCGACCGCGGTGAAGCCGGCCGCGGCCGCGGCGGCCGGGCGCTCCAGGAGCGGGAGTTCCGTGAAGAGGATCGACAGGTTGACGTTGAAGCGCTGGTCTGCGAATCCCATCGGGGTCGGCGCTCCCTTCCTGCTGAGTGTTTCCGTGTGTTTCCGTATTGCGGAAGTTGGTTTCTGCTTAACGGAAGAGTGCCCGCGGTGGGCGGGGACTGTCAAGACCGGCCCGCAAATCGCCCCTGCCCGGGAGGCGGTGGGGCGCGTTAGGTTGTGCGCGTGCGACTGAGAGTGGAATTCACGACCGAACCCTTCGACCTCGACGAGCCGCCCGCGCACGCGCTGGTGGCGCGTGAGGTCATCGAGGGGGCCGCGCTGGACGCCGTGGACGTGGGTCCCTTCGGCAACACCGCCGAGGGCGGCGCCGACGAGGTGCTGACCGCCGTGGACGCCCTGCTGCGCAAGGCGCTCCAGGCCGGCGCCACCCGGGTCTCGCTCCAGGTCAATGTGGTCGGGGAGGGCGACGAGTGACCGGCAACGAGTCCTTCATCGCCGCGGTGAAGCCCTTGGTCGACGCCATGGGCGGGATGCTGATCGCCCCCGACGAGGCGAACGCCGACGACGTGGTGCTGGCGTGGGAGGGCGTCGACGTGGTCGGCGTCCGGCTGCCGCAGCTCGCCGACTCCCTCGACCACATCCTCGCGGCCATGGAGCGCCGCCAGGGCAAGCCGCTGTCCGAGCTGGACCGCAGGTCCAAGCAGGAGGTGGTGCGCATACTGGAGGCGCGGGGCGCCTTCTCGGTACGGCACGGCGTGGAGACGGTGGCCGGTGCGCTCGGCGTCAGCCGGTTCACCGTCTACAACTACCTGAACCGCGACAAGCAGGCCTGACCTGGGCTTCGCCTCCGGTGTGCGACCGCCGTCCCGTGCAGTGCGGGGACGGCGGTTTTTTGTTGCCCCGAATTTTCAACAAACTGTTGACGTGATGTTTCGCAGGGCGTTAGCTATCCGCAGCCCGTTCAGTACGAAGGCCGACAAGGCCAACGGAGGCTCCCGTGACGTCCACTTCCACGCCGCCGGGCCTGGCCCGCTTCAACGCCCTGGAGGAGCGCGCGGCCTCCACCGCGCTGCGGGAGGCGTGCGCCTCCACCGCCTGGGCGGACCGGCTCCTCGCCGCCCGCCCCTACGCCGCCGCCGAGGACCTCTACGGCGCCAGTGACGCCGCGACGGCCGAGCTGACCGACCGGGACCTCGACGAGGCGATGGCCGGACACCCGCCGATCGGCCGCCCCAGGCCGGGCGACCCGACCTCGGCCCGCGAACAGCGCGGCATGGCCGGCGCCTCCGAGGAGCTGAAGGCGGAGATGCTGGAACTGAACCTCGCCTACCAGGAGAGGTTCGGCCATGTCTTCCTGATCTGCGCCACCGGCCGCACCGGTGAGCAGATGCGCGACGCGGTCAAGGAACGGATCGGTCACTCGCCCGAGCAGGAGCGGGAGATCGTCCGCACCGAGCTGGGGAAGATCAACCGCATCCGACTGGCCCGACTCGTCGAAGAGGACGCCTGACACCATGAGCACCAGCACCACCGCCTCCGTGTCCACGCACATCCTGGACACCTCCGCCGGCCGCCCCGCCGAGGGCGTCGCCGTCCAGCTCTCCGCCCGCGCCGGCAGCGCGGCGGACTGGAAGTCGCTCGGCGGTTCCGCGACCGACGCCGACGGCCGGTGCAAGGACCTTCCGGCCCTGCCGGAGGGGACGACCCACGTACGGCTCGACTTCGCCGTCGAGTCGTACTTCGAGAAGAAGCAAGCCGATGCGCAGCAGGACGCCCCCGCGAATCGGGACAGCGGACCCGGTGTGTTCTTCCCGGAGGTGGCGATCACGTTCGCCGTCGTGCCGGGCGAGCACTACCACGTACCGCTGCTGCTCAACCCGTTCGGCTACTCCGTTTACCGAGGGAGCTAGCAGACATGGCAGTGAATCCCCGCCCCGCCCACCCTGTGATGCTGGGACAGAACCAGTACGGCAAGGCCGAGAACCGGGTCGTGAAGATCACGCGGGACGGCGCCACCCACCACATCAAGGACCTGAACGTGTCGGTCGCCCTGAGCGGCGACATGGACGAGGTCCACTACTCCGGCTCCAACGCCAGCGTGCTGCCGACCGACACCACCAAGAACACGGTGTTCGCGTTCGCCAAGGAGTACGGGATCGAGTCCGCCGAGCAGTTCGGCATCCACCTCGCCCGGCACTTCGTCACCTCGCAGGAACCGATCCACCGGGCGCGGATCCGCATCGAGGAGTACGCCTGGGAGCGGATCGCGACCTCCGACGCCAACTCCAGGTTCATCGGCGCCGACGAGGTCAAGCACTCCTTCGTGCGCCAGGGCCAGGAGACCCGGCTGACGCAGATCACCTACGACGGCTCGTCGTGGGAGGTCGTCTCGGGTCTGAAGGACCTGGTCGTGATGAACTCGACCAACTCCGAGTTCTGGGGCTTCGTCAAGGACAAGTACACGACGCTGCCGGAGGCCTACGACCGCATCCTGGCCACCCAGGTCTCCGGCCGCTGGCGGTTCAACTGGACCGACGACGAGCAGAAGATGCCCCAGTGGGAGAAGTCCTACGAGCAGACCAGGAAGCACATGCTCCAGGCCTTCGCCGAGACGTACTCGCTGTCGTTGCAGCAGACGCTGTACCAGATGGGCTCGCGCATCATCCTCAACCGCAGCGAGATCGACGAGGTCCGCTTCTCCCTCCCGAACAAGCACCACTTCCTGGTGGACCTGGAGCCGTTCGGGCTGAAGAACGACAACGAGGTGTACTTCGCCGCCGACCGGCCCTACGGCCTCATCGAGGCCACCATCCTGCGGGACGGCTGCGAGGCCAGGATCCCGACGGACCTCACCAACCTCTGATCGCCCCCTTTTCGGCACCCGCGGCCGGCGGAGACACAGACTCCGGCTCCCCGGCCGCGGCACTCAAAACCCCAGGGTCCTGCCGTGCCCTCTCCTCCGAAGTCCGCTGAGCGAAAAGGACGCACCATGGCAGCAGCCCAGCGCATCGTCATCGAGAACTGTGCGATCGCGACCGTCGACGCCGACGACACCGAGTACGCCTCCGGGTACGTCGTCCTGGCCGGCAACCGCATCGAGGCGCTCGGCTCGGGCAAGGCCCCCGAGAACCTGGAGGACGTCGTACGCCGTATCGACGCCTCCGGCCATCTCGTGACCCCCGGACTGGTCAACACCCACCACCACTTCTACCAGTGGATCACCCGCGGTCTCGCCACGGACCACAACCTCTTCAACTGGCTCGTCGCCCTGTACCCGGTCTGGGCGCGCATCGACGAGCAGATGACGTACGCGGCCGCCCAGGGCTCCCTCGCGATGATGGCCCGCGGCGGCGTGACCACCGCGATGGACCACCACTACGTCTTCCCGCGGGGCTCCGGCGACCTGTCCGGCTCGATCATCCGCGCCGCCCGCGAGACGGGTGTCCGCTTCACCCTCGCCCGTGGCTCGATGGACCGCAGCGAGAAGGACGGCGGCCTGCCGCCGGACTTCGCGGTCGAGACCCTCGACGGCGCGCTCACCGCGACCGAGGAGACCGTCGAGCAGCACCACGACGCCTCCTTCGACGCCATGACCCAGGTCGCCGTCGCGCCCTGCTCCCCGTTCTCCGTCTCCACCGACCTGCTGCGCCAGGGCGCCGAACTGGCCCGCCGGCTCGGGGTTCGCCTGCACACCCACGGCTCGGAGACCGTGGAGGAGGAGAAGTTCTGCCACGAGCTGTTCGGCATGGGCCCGACCGACTACTTCGAGTCCACCGGCTGGCTCGGCGAAGACGTGTGGATGGCCCACTGCGTCCATATGAACGACTCCGACATCGCCGCCTTCGCCCGCACGAGGACCGGCGTCGCCCACTGCCCCTCCTCCAACGCCCGCCTCGCCGCCGGCATCGCCCGCGTCCCCGACATGCTCGCCGCCGGTGTCCCGGTCGGCCTCGGCGTCGACGGCACCGCGTCGAACGAGTCCGGCGAACTCCACACCGAACTGCGCAACGCCCTGCTGATCAACCGTCTCGGCGCCCAGCGCGAAGCAGCCCTGAACGCCCGTCAGGCGCTGCGCCTCGGCACCCACGGCGGCGCCCAGGTGCTCGGCCGTGCCGACCAGATCGGCTCCCTGGAGCCGGGCAAGCTGGCCGACCTCGTGCTGTGGAAGCTGGACACCCTCGCCCACTCCTCCATCGCCGACCCGGTGACCGCGCTGGTCTTCGGCGCGGCGGCCCCGGTCACGGCCGCGTTCGTGAACGGCCGCCAGATCGTCGAGAACGGCCGGCTGCTCACCGTCGACGAGGACGCCATCGCCCGTTCCACCCGGGACGAGGCGCAGCGGCTGGCACGGATCGCCGCCCAGGGCTGACCTGCCCGAGACTCCGGCCGGGAGGGACGGCTCCCGGCCGGCAGCCGTGGACCCGAGCGGGGTCCATGGCGGCCGTGTCCGGGGCGCGCTCGCACGAGTGCGCCCCGGAACGGTCCCCGTCACCCCCGGTCCCGCACGACCGGCGCACCACCTCCCTGAAACCCACGGCAGCCTTCCCGCGCGGCCGTGTACCCGACCGGAGGAGCCGCCGTGGCCGCTCAGCCCGATGCCGTACCGCCCACCGCCCCCGAGCAGCGAGCCGTCCATCCCGTCGACGAGAAGCTTCCCGTCCTGAAGATGGCGACCAGCGGCCTGCAGCACGTGGCCGCCATGTACGCCGGAGTCGTCGCGCCGCCCCTGATCGTCGGCGCCGCGATCGGCCTGACCCCCGCCGAACTGACCTTCCTCACCGGCGCCTGCCTGTTCACCGCCGGCCTCGCCACCTTCCTGCAGACCATCGGCGTCTGGAAGATCGGCGCCAGACTCCCCTTCGTCAACGGCGTCACCTTCGCCGGGGTGGCCCCCATGACGGCGGTCGTCGCCGCCACCGACGACAAGTCCGACGCCCTGCCGATCATCTTCGGCGCCGTGATCGTGGCCGGACTCCTCGGCTTCCTCGCGGCGCCCTTCTTCAGCAAGATGGTCCGCTTCTTCCCGCCGGTGGTCACCGGCACCGTGATCACCCTGATCGGCATATCCCTGCTGCCGGTCGCCTTCGGCTGGGCGCAGGGCGCGAGCCCCACGGCCGACGACTACGGCTCGGCCACCAACCTGGGCCTCGCCGCCGCCACCCTGGTCATCGTCCTGGTGCTGCGCCGCTTCACCCGCGGCTTCGTCAAACAGATCGCTGTCCTGCTCGGCCTCGTCGCGGGCACTTTGGTCGCCGTGCCGTTCGGCGTCACGGACTTCGGGCCGGTCGCCGAGGCGGACGTCGTCGGCTTCCCCACCCCGTTCCACTTCGGCGCCCCCCAGTTCCAGATCGCCGCGATCGTCTCGCTGTGCGTGGTGATGGTGGTGTCGATGACCGAGTCGACGGCCGACATGCTGGCGCTCGGCGAGATCGTGGACCGCCCGGCGGACGAGAAGACCATCGCGGCCGGTTTGCGCGCCGACACCCTGGGCTCGGCGATCAGCCCCCTGTTCAACGGCTTCATGTGCAGCGCCTTCGCCCAGAACATCGGCCTGGTCGCGATGACGAAGATCCGCAGCCGGTACGTCGTCGCGACCGGCGGTGCCTTCCTGGTGCTGATGGGCCTGTGCCCGATGGCGGCCTCGCTGATCGCCGTCGTACCGCGTCCGGTGCTGGGCGGCGCGGGCGTGGTCCTGTTCGGCTCGGTCGCCGCGAGCGGTATCCAGACCCTGGTCCGGGCCGGCCTCGACAAGGACAACAACGTCCTGATCGTCGCCGTCTCCCTCGCGGTCGGCATCATCCCGATCACCGCGCCGGAGTTCTACCACGCCTTCCCGGAGACCGCGAGGATCGTCCTCGACTCGGGCATCTCCACCGGCTGCGTCGCCGCGGTGCTGCTGAACTTCGTCTTCAACCACCTCGGCCGAAGCCATGACGCCCAGGACGTGACCCACCCCATGGAGGCGGGTGAGGAACTCACCGGTCAGCCGGGCCGGGCCCCCGCCACGCCATGAGGTCCGCGAACGACTCCGCCTGCGCGGCATGGTGCCCTTGGCCACCGCCGCAGCGGCAGTCCGGCCTCGGTGGCGTACGGCGTCTTCCCGTCCAGGCAGCCGGAGTTGCCGACGCGTCCCGGTCCAGCCCCCTCACGGCCGGCGCCTGGCTCGGTCTGCTACGTCGTGGGGCCATGGGACCGGAGCCGTGCGGGCCGGGGCGCCGTCCCGCATCCGAGTTCGGGTGCGGCCGGTCAGAGCCCGAACCGGGCGGGGTCGTTCGCCAGCTTCTTGAAGTACGCCTGCGGCTCGGGCAGCAGCCTGCGCTCCTTGAGGTCCAGCAGCCCGCCGACCCCCTCCAGCTCGGCGGCCACCGTGCCGTCGGTCTTGCGGATCGTCTGGCGGATCCGGAACACCTTGCCCTCGCCCCACTCGAAGACGCAGGTGATGTCCACCTCGTCGCCCGCGAGCAGCTCCCGCCGGTAGCGGATCGTCGTCTCCAGGACCACCGGGCCCACACCGGCCGCGGCCAGGCCGGGCTGGGTGATCCCCGCCTCCTGGAGCAGCGTCCAGCGGGCGTGCTCGGCGTAGCTCAGATAGACGGCCTGGTTGAGGTGGCCCTGCACATCGGTCTCGTACCCGCGGACCGTCACCCGGACGGAGAACGGCTCGGTCATGGCTTTCCCCCTGTTCTGGTCGGCGCCGTGGCCCGTGCTCCCCGGCATGCCCGTCACGCCCATCATGCCCTGCGCGGGGAAGCCAGCAGATAGCGCGCCCGCGTCCGTGGCTCGGTGTACTCGCCGACCTGCCAGCCCGCCTCCTCCAGTGTGGCCGCGCACGCCCGCAGCGCCGCCGGGTCCGGCTCGTACACGGCGACGGCCTCCGGCTGCGGGGTCGCCCGCACCCGGTAGCCGGCGAGGTCCTGACCGGCGGGACGATGCTCACCGGCCTCCAGCGCCAGCGCGGCGGCCTGCACCAGATGCGTCCGCTCCCAGCCGCACGGCCGGTCCGTGGCACCGTCGGTGTTCGTCATCCGGCGCAGCTCCAGCAGGCCCTGCCAGGCGCTGCGCACCTCGCGGGCCCGCCCGGGACCGGCGTGCGGCACGCTCTCCTCGCCCCCGATCCGCGCCGCGAACACACCCGTCGCCGCGGGGGCCTCGGGCTGCTCCGGCTCGGCCTCCCGTATCCGGTGCCCGGCGGGCGTCAGGAAGTGGTCGTGCGGCGGCCGGGGGTGCCGGAACGCCAGTCCCCGCTTCACCAGCGCCGCGAGCTGCGCGTCGGTGCCCCGCAGCCGCCCGGTCACCGGATCGGCGGCGTCGATGACACGCCGCTGGGCGGCGGTCGGCGGTCGTGTCACGGCATGCTCCCTCCCGGCGCTGGGCACTGGCCCCACCGCTTCGAAGGCTACGACCCGGCTCTGACATTCCACCCGGCGACGACGGGCCGCCCGTGTTCGGTGCCGAGCCGGCCCAGCGCTCCCGTCGCCAGCTGGAACAGGGCGCCGTCCCGCGGCGGCAGCCCGAGCCGCCGGGCGGTCAGCACCCGCAGGAAGTGCCCGTGCGACACCAGCACCACCACGCCCTCGGTGTCGGCGAGGGCGGCGTCGACCTTGCCGAGCATCCGGTCGGCCCGGGCCCCGACCTGGCGCACGCTCTCCCCGGGGTGCTCCGGCGGTCCGGGCACCACCCCCTCGGTGAACAGGAACCAGCCGGGGCGCTCCCGCTGGATCTCGACGGTGGTGACGCCCTCGTAGCCGCCGTAGTCCCACTCCAGCAGATCGGCGTCGACCCGCACCGGGCCGTGCAGCCCGATGAGCTCGGCCGTCTCGCGGGCCCGTTGCAACGGGCTGACGAAGCAGGCCCCGATCCGGTGCGACCGGATCAGCGGCACCAGCGCGCGTGCCTCCTCGCGGCCGTGCTCGGTCAGCGGGACGTCCGTCAGACCGGTGTGCCGCCCGGAGCGCGACCACTCGGTCTCCCCGTGCCGCACCAGCAGTAGATCACCCATGCGGCACACGCTAAGCGGCCGCTACTGCCGGTACCCGCCGAGGAATCGCCCGATCCGCCCGATCGCCGCCTCCAGATCATCCGCGTGCGGCAACGTCAGGATCCGGAAGTGATCCGGCGCCGGCCAGTTGAAGCCCGTCCCCTGGACGACCTGGATCTTCTCCCGCAGCAGCAGGTCCAGCACGAACTTCTCGTCGTCGTGGATCTTGTGCACCTTGGGGTCGATGCGCGGGAAGGCGTACAGCGCGCCCTTGGGCTTCACGCACGACACACCGGGGATCTCGTTGAGCTTCTCCCATGCCACATTGCGCTGTTCGTGCAGTCGGCCGCCCGGAGCGGTCAGCTCGTGGACGGACTGCCGGCCGCCGAGCGCGGCCTGGATGGCGTACTGCGCGGGCGCGTTGGCGCACAGCCGCATGGAGGCCAGCATGGTCAGGCCCTCCAGATAGTCCTTGGCGTGCTGCCGGGGCCCGGTCACCACCAGCCAGCCGGAGCGGAAGCCCGCTACCCGGTAGGTCTTCGACAGGCCGCAGAAGGTCAGGACCACCAGGTCGGGGGCGAGCGCCGCGGCCGAGTGGTGCACGGCGTCGTCGTACAGGATCTGGTCGTAGATCTCGTCGGCGAAGACCATCAGGCCGTGCCGGCGGGCGAGGTCGAGGACGCCTTCGACGATCTCCTTGGGGTAGACCGCGCCGGTGGGGTTGTTGGGGTTGATGAGGACCACGGCCTTCGTCCGGTCCGTGATCTTCGAGGCCATGTCGTCCAGGTCGGGGTACCAGTCGGCCTGCTCGTCGCACAGGTAGTGGACCGCCTTGCCGCCGGCCAGCGTGGTCACCGCCGTCCAGAGCGGGAAGTCGGGGGCGGGGATCAGGATCTCGTCGCCGTCCTCGACCAGGGCCTGGACGGCCATCGACACCAGTTCGGAGACGCCGTTGCCGAGGAAGACGTCGTCGACGCCGACCTGGAGGCCCAGTGTCTGGTAGCGCTGGGCCACCGCGCGGCGGGCGGAGAGGATGCCGCGCGAGTCGGTGTAACCGTGCGCCTGGGGCAGCATCCGGATCATGTCCTGGAGGATCTCCTCCGGCGCCTCGAAGCCGAAGAGCGCGGGGTTGCCGGTGTTCAGGCGCAGCACGCTGTGGCCCGCCTCCTCCAGCGCGTTGGCGTGCTCGATCACCGGGCCGCGGATCTCGTAACAGACCTCGCTCAGCTTGTTCGACTGCCGGAACTCCATGCGGTGCGCCCCTCCGGTTGTGGTGTTGCTTGGTTTTACCAAGTGCGAGCTTGGAAAGTCCAACGACATGTCTAGACTGCGTCGCATGCCACCTCGTCGAAGTTACGACCAGTACTGCTCCGCCGCCCGTGCGCTCGACGTCGTGGGTGACCGCTGGACCCTGCTGATCGTCCGTGAACTGCTCGCCGGTCCGCGCCGGTACACGGACCTGCACGCGGACCTGCCGGGCGTCAGCACGGACGTACTCGCCTCGCGGCTGAAGGACATGGAGCGCGACGGGCTGACGACCAGGCGCCGGCTGTCGCCGCCCGGTGCGGCGTACGTGTACGAACTCACGCCGCGCGGGCGCGCGTTGCTGCCGGTGCTGCAGGCGCTCGGCGAGTGGGGGCAGCCCGCGCTCGGTGAGCGGCGGCCCACGGACGCCGTCCGGGCGCACTGGTTCGCGCTGCCCCTGCTGCGGGCTCTGGAAGGCGAGGGGCTCGTCGAAGTGCGGCTGGAGGAAGGGGACTTCCATCTGTACGTCGGCGCCGGGTCGGCGGCCGTGTACGGCGACGGGCCGGCGCCCGGTGAGCCCGACGCGCTGCTGGTCCTCGGCACGGAGACCTGCACGGCGGTCGCCCGCGGCGAGGTGGGCGTGGCGGAGGCGGTACGGGACGGCCGGATCACCGTGTCCGGGGACGGCACCCTGGCCAAGGCGCTGCGGGAGGCGTGAGGAAAAGGCGTGAGGAAAAGGCAGGAGGCCCGCACGGGGCGGGCCTCCTGAGCGGGCGTCGGCGCCCAGGGCGTCAGACTCCGGTCGGCCGTCCCGACCCCCGGGTCAGCGCGTACCCTCCGATGCCGGCCAGCGCGGCCAGCGCGCCGCCCACCGCGGTCCACACCCACCGGCTGGACCACCAGCCGGAGGTCCAGCCGTCCTCGGGCTCGATGCTCGACAGCACCGCCGCGTCCTCGTCGTCCTTCTGGGACGTGACGGCGGCTCCCGGCACCAGCGGCTCGGCCAGCGAGCCGTCCACCGCCGCCGCGCCGCCGATCTCCTTGGACTCCACCCGCACCTCGGCGCCCACCGGCAGACCCAGGTCCGACGTCGGCAGGCCCACCGCCGTGAGGCGGAGGTAATACGTGCCCGGCAGCGGGTCGTTCGCCCACGGCTCCGCCCAGGCGCGGACCGTGCGCAGCGTGCAGGCCAGCTCCAGCGAGGCCGCGTCCGCGGCGGCGGTGCGCGACTGCGCCCCGTACTGGCAGGCCTGCCGGCGCCGCAGACCGTCGTACACGTCGATCTGCCAGGTCTCGGCGGCGTGCGTCTGCGGCAGCTTCACCGTCGCCTTGACGGTGGGTCGCTGACCGGCGTCCGCGGGGAACGACCAGTACAGGTAGTCGCCCGCGGAGGCGTCCGCGGTGGCCGTCTGCCCCTGCACGAACTCGGCGGCCGTGCGGAACGACGTGCCCGCCTGGACGGGCGCCGTCGCGCCCTGAGCCGACGGGTCCGGCGACGGCGAGTCGGCCGCGGCCGGTGCGGCGGCCCATCCGAGCGCCAGCAGCGCCACGCCCAAAGCCTTCACGACACGCATCAGTTGGTCCTCCAGACCGCGACCCGCCAGCGTGACAGCCAGCCCCACAGCACGCCGGCGACGAAACCGGTCAGGACGAGGGCGCCGAGCAGCCACCAGCCGCGCCCGAGGCCGAAGGCGGCCACGTCGTGCGACGGCGAGGGGCCGTCGACGACGTCGATCGTCAGCTCCACCGGCAGCCCGGGGGTGGTCTTCACACCGGAGGCCGCCGAGAAGGAGTGGGTGACCTGGAGGCACACGCTCTCGGCCACGGGCTCGTCCTCGTCGCTGTCGCGCTTCGGGTAGCGCAACCCCGTCGAGACCACGTCCGTACGGCCGTTGCCCGCCGCCTCGCCCCGGACGATCTCGCGGCCCTTCGCCGTGACCGCCCGCAGCAGCACGCCGTGGGCCGGGGTGACGTCGCGGTCCGCGGACACGCTCACGGAGGCGCGCAGTTCCTGGCCGGGCAGCACGTCCACCCGGTACCAGCGCTGCTGCCCGAACTCCTCGCGGTCGGTGAACAGGCCGGACTTCAGCGTCGGCGCCTCGCCGCACTGCTGCGCGCCCTCGGTGGCCACCGGCGTCACCACCGGATCGGCCGCCCGGTCCACCAACTGGTTCACCCGGTCGGTGAGTTCGTCCGTGTGCTGCACCGACGTGTAGGTGCCGCCGGTCGCCTCCGCGATGCAGCTCAGCTGCTGCCGCATCTTGGTGTTGGGCACCAGGCCGAGCGTGTCGATGGTCAGTCCGATGCCCTTGGCGGCTATCTCGCGGGCCACCTCGCACGGGTCGAGCGGGGCGCAGGTGTCCTCGCCGTCGCTGATCAGCACGATGCGCTTGGAGCCGGTGCCGCCGTCGAGGTCGCCGGCCGCCTTCAGCAGCGCAGGACCTATCGGGGTCCAGCCGGTCGGCGCCAGCGTGGCCACCGCCGCCTTGGCCTCGGTCCGGTCCAGCGGGCCGACCGGGTAGAGCTGGGCGGTGTCCTTGCAGCCCGTCTTCTGGTCGTCGCCCGGGTAGTTGGCCCCCAGGGTGCGGATACCGAGCTGTACGTCCTCGGGGGTGGCGTCCAGCACCTCGTTGAACGCCTGCTTCGCCGCCGCCATGCGCGACTGGCCGTCGATGTCCCGCGCCCGCATCGAACCGCTGACGTCCAGGACGAGGTCGACCTTGGGCGCGGCGGCCGTGGTCTCGTCGGCGAGCGCCGTCGACGGGAGCGCGATTCCCGCCGCCAGCGCGGCGAGCAGGGCGCAGGCCCCCACCGCCAGCCGTTGTCTTGTGATCATCGGCGGATCCTATTGATCAGAGGTGTCGCCCTCCAAAACGGGAGATCGTCGGGCCCGCACGGCGGACCGTCCGGCTCCGGAACAGCCGGTCAAAGAACCGGAACCACCGGTCAGAGAAGGGGATTGGGCAACTGCGCCCACAGGTCGCCGGCCCGCCCCGGTGACAGCCGCATCAGCGTCAGCGCCTTGGTCGGCAGCGGCTCCTCGCGCAGCGCCGCGAGGTCGGCAGTGCGCGGCAGCTCGCGTACGGCCGTCTCCAGGGCCGCCGCCAGCCTCGGTGCCGATCCCGCGGTCCCGGCCAGCGCGCCCGCCACCAGCGAGCCGAACAACTTGCGCCGCAGCGCCGTCACGTCGTCCGTGACGATCCTGGCGGGCAGACCCGGGTCGGGGATGCCGTGCCGGGCCAGCCGGGCCGGGCTGACCCGGATGTCGGCGAGGTCGCGGTAGACCAGCCGCACCGGCGCGCCGCTCGCCGACAGCACGACCAGGAGGTTCTGGCCGTGCGCCTCCAGCGCCACACCCAGGTCCAGCAGCCGCAGTCCGACGCCGAGCGCGAGCCGCGCGAAGTCGCCGAGCCAGGCCCCGGACCGCGCGAGTCCCGTGGTCCCCAGCGCCGCCACCGGCAGCACCCGCTCACCCGGGCCCTCGTACTCCCGCGGCGACTCGCGCAGCACGGCCGCCAGGTCCGGCGACCCGTCCGTGACCGCGCCCAGCGTGCGCGTGACGTGCAACAGCCCGTCCGTGCGTGCCGCCAGTTGCTCCGCGAACGCCGAGAGGGTCATGGACGCCGCCACCGAAGGCACCGAGATGTCCCGCACCGACGAGGTGAGACGCGCGCTGAGCGCCGTCTTGACGTGGACCCCGTCGTCCAGGGCGAGGGTGCGCAAGGACATCAGCGGGTGCCCGGTGAGCTGCTCCTCGCAGGGCCGCTTCAGCACGTGCGCCGCCTGCCAGGGATGCACCGGGACCAGCACCCGCCCCCCGTCCCGCATACGGTCCGGCCACGCCCCGGTCACCAGACAGGCCTCGGCCGGAACCGGCACCAGCCCGAGCCCCACCAGCGGGCGGTGCTCGGGGGCGAGGGAGAGCTGCTCGGCCACCGAGAAGCCGAGCCGCGAGCGGCAGTTGGGGTGGTACGGATGCCCGTCCACCACCCGCTGCTCCCACTCCCAGTCCTTCTCGGGCCGCTCCTGCGGGTGAGTCGGCTGCGCCGCCCTCGACAGGGCCAGGGACGCGGCGCTGTGGTCGAGTTCCAGGGCGAGTTCCGCGCCGTGCGGTACGGCGAGCTCCGTCATCAGCCGTGCCGGACGGCCGTGACGCACGTCGTCGAGCCGTACGTCGCCGACGTAGGCGGCGGTCGCGTACGGGTCCGGGGCGGGGCCGTGCAGCCGGCGGCCGTCGCGCAGCCGCAGGGTGACGCCCTCCGGCCCCGGCACGCGGCCCTCGATCCAGGGGAGCGGCTCATGGGTGAGCGCACGCCACAGGCGTGTCAGTACGGCCGCCCGGGCGGCGGGCAGTTCGGCCGCGTACCGCGCGGCGAGGTCCGGGCGGACGACGGACAGCTCGTCGGCGACCTCGGCCTCGGCGGTGGGGGGACGGTGCACGGGCGGGCTCCTCGGGAACGAGTCGGGGCAGGCTGGCCTGACCGCGGCGGTCACGGCGGGGGGTGACGACCGCGATACTGATCGTCTCCGCCCGAATGAACCGTAGGGAACGAGTGGAACGCGTGGACCTCATCCCCCCAGCCGGCGGCGCCGACGCCGTGGCACCCGGCGATGTCGCCGATCCGGCCGACACCTACGCGGCCGCACCCCTGCTCAACTGTCTGCTGCGCGAGGTGGCGCGGCCCCTGCCCGGTCGGGACGGCGTCCACCGGCTGCCCGGCACCGACCGGCTGCTACGGGTACGGGGCGGCCGGCGGCCCACCGCACCCGAGGTGTACACGCCCCACGGGTGGCAGCGCCTCGGCCACGCCGAACTCGTCAAGCTCGTCACCGAGGAACTGCGCCGCCACACCGGCCTGTCCAACCACGAACTGCCCGCCGAGATGTCCGACAGCCGTGACGCCGTCGCCGCCGTCCTCGCCGTACGGGCGCGTGCCACCCCACCGGACGATCCCTACCTGCGCTCCGAGCAGTCCCTGATCACGGGCCACCCCCACCACCCCGCGCCCAAGGCGCGCGGCGGCGGACCGGTCGCCGGCTGGCTCCCGTACGCCCCGGAGGCGTACGCCCGCTTCCCGCTCGTCCTGCTCGGCCTGCGCGAGGACACCGTCGTCGAGGAGGGCGACACCTCGGCCCTCGACGCGCTCGGCGAGCCCCCGCCCGGCTACCGGCTGCTGCCCGCCCACCCCTGGCAACTCGACCTGACCGCCCGCGCACTGGCCCCGGCCTTCGCCGACGGCCGGCTGATCCGGCTGGGCACCACCACCGCCCCGGTGCACCCGACGGCCGCGATCCGCACGGTGTACGCCCCGGAGCGCGACCTGTTCCTGAAGTTCAGCCTCGACGTGCGCATCACCAACGACGTGCGGCGGCTGTGGCGGCACGACCTGCTCATGCTGCGCCGTACGGACGCCGCCACGAGCCGGGCCCTGGCGGACGGCACCGCGGCCTGGCTGTCCGACCGGGGCTACCGCACCGCCGGCTTCGCCTTCGAGGAACTGGCCGTCCTGGTCCGCGACGGGCTGCGCGGCCACCTCCTGCCGGACACGACCCCGTACCTGGCCGCCGGGCTGGTCGAGGGCTTCACCGGCAGCCCGCTGGACGGCCCTACGGACCCGGCGCGCTGGTGGGAGGCGTATCTGCGCCACATGGTGCCGCCCGTCCTGGCGGCCTTCGCCGACCACGGCGTCGTCCTGGAGGCACATCTGCAGAACTCGCTGGTGGCCTGCGACGCGGGAGGAACGCCGGTGCAGGCGCTGTTCCGGGACGCGGAAGGCGTCAAACTGCTGCCGGACGTGGAGCGCGCCGCCGGGTGGGAGCGGCTGGTGTACTGCCTGGTCGTCAACCACCTGGTGGAGCTGGCCGAGGCTCTCGCCGAACGGCATCCGGGCCTGGACCCGTGGCCCGCCGTCCGCCGCGAACTGGCCCGGCACGACCTGCCCGAGATCGCCGGGCTGCTGACCGCGCCGACGCTGCCCGCGAAGACGAACCTGCTGCTGCGCTGGACGGGCGCGGACGGGGCCGACGCCCGCTACCGGCCGTTGCCCAACCCGCTGGCCGAGGGATAGGCCCCGGTCACCTGTTCGCACATCTGGCTTAGTCTGACCGGTGTGCCGCGCGGTGGTCGGCCAGGTTCAAAGGGGCGGAGCATGCTGGAGCCGGTGGGTCTCACGGACGCCGAGACCGATGCGTATCGCGCCCTCGTCGTCGCCGTCTCGGCGTCGGTGACGGACGTGTCCTCGGCGACGGGCACGGACGCCGGGGCCGCCCGGCGCCTCCTCGCGGCGCTGGAGGTCAAGGGCCTGGCCCGCGCGGTGGAGGGCGCACCGGGACGGTTCGTCGCCAACCCGCCCGATGTGACCCTGCTGCCTCGGCTCGAACGGCGCGCCGGTGACCTGGACAAGGCCCGCGCCGTCATCTCCGAGCTCATGGAGGCCTACCGCCACCATGCCTGGGCCCGTGACGCGGGTGAGGTCGTCGAGATCATCACGGGCGCCGGGGCGCTGCGCCAGCGCCTCCAGCAGATCCAGTCCACGGCCCGCCGGGAACTCCTGTGGTTCTGCAAGGCGCAGTACGTCGCGATGCCGTCGGGCACCAACCAGGCCGAGTTCGACGCCATGGCCGAAGGGGTCGCCTACCGGGTCCTGTACGAGCAGGCGTTCTTCGACGACGCGGGCGCCGTCGACAACGTCGTCAAGGCGGTGCGGGCGGGTGAGGTGGCGCGCGCCGTGCCCGCCCTGCCGCTGCGGATGGCCATCGCCGACCGGTGCCTGGCCATCTGCCCCCTGGCGCCGGCCGGCCCCGCGGGCGACCCCCGGGACGTCACGGCCGCGGTCATCCGCGGCAGCAGCCTGCTGGGGGCGCTCGTGGCGCTGTTCGAGCGCTACTGGGAGATCGGCGTCCCCCTGCACGTGACCCCGGAGGGCCGGCTCGGCGGATCCGGCGCGAAGCCCGACCCCACCGCGCTCACGGCGGACGACCGGCACCTGCTCTCGCTGATGGTCGCAGGGCTCACCGACCAGGCCATCGCCGGCCAGCTCGGCATCAGCCGCCGCACCGTCCAGCGGCGCATCCAGGGCCTGATGAGCCTCGCGGGCGTCGCCACCAGGATGCAGCTGGGCTGGCACGCCGCCCGCCGCAACTGGATCTGAACCCCCGGTGCGCCGGTCCGCGCACCGGGGGAGCAGCTCAGGCGCGGGCGGGCTGGGCGTACAGGCTCTTGCCGCCGCAGACGTACAGCACCTGGCCGGTGACCGACCTGCTCGCGGGCGAGGCGAAGTACCGGGCGGCCCAGGCCACGTCGGCCGGTTCGCCCAGCGTGCCCATGGGCTGGGCCAGCAGCAGCCGGTCCATCACCTCCTGGGGCTCGCGGCGCAGCAGCGGAGTGTCGATCAGGCCCGGCGCCAGGCAGTTGACGGTGATGCCGTACTTAGCGAGCTCGATGGCGAGCGACCGGGTGGCGGAGACGACACCGCCCTTGGAGGAGGCGTAGGCGAGCTGCCCGTACCAGCCGAGCCAGGCCCGGGACGCCACGTTGACGATGCGCCCGGTCCGCCGCGGGATCATGGAGGCGGCCGCCGCCTGGCTGCACAGGAAGACGCCGGTCTGGTTGACGGCGACGGTCCTCGCCCACTCCTCCTCGGTGATGTTGCGCACGCCGTGGTCGATGCTGATGCCCGCGTTGTTCACGAGGACGTCGACGGGGCCGAGCCGCTCCTCGACGCCGGCGAAGAGCCCCCGCACCGCCTCGCGGGAGGCGACGTCCACCGGCAGCCCGACCGCCGTGGCGCCCAGCTCCGAGAGCTGCCGCGCGGCGAGTTCCGCCCGGTCGGCGTCGATGTCCGCGATGGCCACGCTCGCGCCGGCGGTGGCGAACTCGCGGGCGATCGCCAGCCCGATGCCGCTGCCGGCACCGGTCACCACGGCGACCTGTCCGCCGAGATCCATGGGGTCTCCTTCGTTCGCGTCGTTCGCGTCGTTCGCGTCGTTCTGGTCGCTCTGGTCGTTCTCGTTCATCGTGCTTTCCGGTCTCAGACGGACAGGCTGGACAGCAGACTCGCGCCGCCGCAGACGTACAGGACCTGGCCGGTGACGTAGCCGCTGCGGGCGTCCGCGAGGAACGCGGCGGTCTCGGCGATGTCCCGCGCGGTCACCGGATGCGGGGTGAGTGCCTCGGGCTCGTACAGATGGGTGTTCTCGGGGCGGCCGGAGTCGCGCAGCGGGCTGCCCTCGGGCGGCAGCGCGGCGACCACGTTCACCGTGATGCCGCTGCGGCCGAGCCTCAGCGCCAGGCTGCGGGCCGTGGAGACCAGCGCCCCGCTCTCGGCGGCCAGGTCGGGGCGGCTCGGCCAGCCGAGGCCGTCCCGGCTCGCGACGACCACGACACGACAGCCGCCGTCCTCGCGGGACCGCAGGTGCGGACCCAACTGGTCGAGCGCGGCGAGGAGTTGCTCGGCGGGTCGGCCGCAGACGTCGTCGTCCAGCAGTCCCGGCTCGTAGACCAGGGCGTCGAGGGGACCGGCCGGTTCGGCGGGGGTGTCCACGGCGGTCCGGACGTCGTGTCCGGCGGACGCGAGCCGGTCGGCGATCGCGCGCGCCGTGGCGGTGCCGGCCGGGTCCAGGACCAGGGCGCGGCGCGTAGGGGTGGGGTCGGACATCGGGGGAGGGCCTTTCGGTCGGCTCAGTCGGAGGTGAGGATGTGGACGGAGCACGCCCCGTTGTCGACACCGAAGATGCCGCCGCCGGTGACATGGGTGAGGGCGACGGAGGCGTCCGCCACCTGGAGGTCGCCGGCCTGGCCGGTGAGCTGCCAGTACGCCTCGCAGATCTGGGTGGCTCCGGTGGCGCCCACCGGATGCCCGCGGGACATCAGACCCCCGCTGGGGCTGACGGCGACGCGCCCGTCGCGGTCGAACTCGCCGTCCCGCAGGGCCTGGTGGGCCTTGCCGCGCTCCGCGATACCGAGGGCCTCGGCGTGCAGGAGCTCGGCGATGCTGAAGGCGTCGTGCAGTTCGACCAGATCGAGGTCGCCCGGCATGAGACCGGACATGTCGTAGGCGGCCCGGGCCGCGCGCTCGGTGATGTCCGGCCAGGTCATGTCCCGGTACCCGGTGTGGAAGGTGCCGGACCGCACGACGCTGGCGCGCATCCGCACACTCGGCGTCCCCAGCGCACGGGCGACCTCCTCGGTGCACAGCAGCACCGCGGCGGCGCCGTCGCTGTTGGGGCAGCAGTGCAGCAGCCGCAGCGGGTCGGCGACCGGCCGGGAGTCGGCGACGTCCTGTGCGGTGACCTCGCGCCGGAAGTGCGCGCGCGGGTTCAGGGCGCCGTTGCCGCGGTTCTTGACGGACACCGCGGTCAGGTCGTCCACGGTGGCACCGAAGTCGTGCAGGTACCGCTGGGCACGCATGGCGTACGCGGCCGGCATCACCATGCCCTGCTCGATCTCGATGTCATTGGTCGTCAGCGGCAGCGTGCCGCCGCCGAACGCCGAGAGGTTCTCGGCGCCGAAGGCGATCACCGCGTCCGCGGTCCCGGAGGCCACGGCCTGCCAGCCCAGGTGCACGGCGGAGGCACCGCTCGCGCAGGCGTTCTCGACGGTGAAGACCGGCTGCCCGGACACGCCGACACGCTGCAGGACGCGCTGGGTGAGCAGCGAGCCGCCGTACGTGGAGCCGCCGAAGCCGGCGTCGACCGCGTCGGGGGTGATGCCGGTCCGGTCGAGCAGTTCCTTGACGGCGCGGTGGCCGAGCTCGGCGGCGTTCAGGGTGGGGTGCTTGCCGAACGGCTGGACGGCCGCGCCGGCGACATGGACGGGCCTCATCGGGTACCTCCGGTGGGGTCTGCGCCGCCGTCGACCGGGGTCACGGCGTACGAGGTGAGCACGGATTCGCCGGACCCGGCGAGGGGAGCGACGGTCAGCCGGACCGGGGTGCCCGGCGCCGGTGCCTCCTCGGCTCCCGGGACGTGGGCGAGCAGACGGACGCCGCTGATGTCGACGTAGGTCAGGACGTACGGGGCCCGGAAGCCGCGCGGGGCGATCCGTACGACGGAGGAGGCGTAGACGCGTCCCTCCGGGTCGCTGCGGATGTCCCGCACGTCGTCCGACGCGCATGTCGAGCACGTCCGGCGGGGCGGGAACCAGCGGGCGGCGCAGTTGTCGCAGACGGTGAGGGTCAGCGTCGTGCGCTCCCCGTCCTGGTGGGTCCACTCGGCCCCGACCCGGCGGTCGGCGGGCGGTGGCGGCTGCGTTGACGGCATGGTGTGCGAAGTCCTTTCGGAAGAGGGGTCAGCGGCCGTGGAACTCGGGCGGACGCCGCTCGGCGAAGGCGGTACGGCCCTCCACCCGGTCCTCGGTGTCCCGCAGCACGCCCCACATCAGCTGCTCGACGGCGATCGACTGGGTCAGCGGCAGGTCCTGCGTGCGGTCGGCGAGGGCCTTGAGGCTCCTGATCGCCAGGGGGCCGTTGGCGGCGATGCGGTCGGCGACGTCCAGGGCGGTGGGCAGCAGGTCCTCGGTCGGCACGAGGTCGCTCACCAGGCCGATGCGGTAGGCCTCCTGGGCGTCGACGCGGTCGCCGGTGAGGAGCATCTTCATGGCGACGGCCCGGGGGAGGGCCCGCAGCAGCCGGGACACACCGCCCACGGCGGGGACGCTGCCCACGCGCGGCTCCGGCAGGCCGAAGGTGGCGTTCTCACCGGCGATCCGCAGATCGCACTCGAGGGCGATCTCGGCGCCGCCGCCGAGGGCGTGCCCGTTGACGGCGGCGATCAGCGGCTTGCCGATGTTCAGCTCGCTGAGGGTGAGGGCGCGTACGTACAGACCCTCCTCGACGCTCTGCTCGTACGGGGCGTAGTACGAGCTGGCGAACGGGGTCTTCGGCGGGAGCGTCTTCTTCAGGTCGGCTCCGGCGCAGAAGGCGCGGTCCCCGGCGCCGGTGATGATCCCGACGGCGAGTCCCGGGTCGTCGCGGAACGCGCGCAGGGCTTCGTTCAGCGCGCGCATCGTCTCCACGTCCAGGGCGTTGAGCGCCTCGGGGCGGTTGATGCGCACGATCAGTGTCCTGTCGGTGCGCTCGGTCTCGATGGCCATGGTCAGCCCACCACTCCTTCTTCAGCGAGGCGTTCGTAGGTGTCCGGGTCCAGGCCGAGGAGGTCCTGGCAGACCTCGCGGGTGTCCGCGCCCAGCAGGGGCGCCGGGCCGCGCAGTGCGCCGGGGGTGGCGGACAGCCGGTACGGGATGTTGTCGTAGACGCTGGGGCCCATCTCGGGGTGGTCGAGGACGACCCAGTGGCCCCGGGCTTGCAACTGGGGGTCGGCCAGCACCTGTGCGGCGTCGCTCACCGCCGCGGCCGGAACGCCCGCCGCGGTGAGCGCGTCAGCCAGCTCGCCCGCCTGCCGGGTGGCGGTGGCCGACGCCATGAAGCCCTCCAGCTCCTGCCGGGCGGCCTGGCGCCCCTCGGCGGTCGCGAGGTCCGGCCGGGAGGCCCACCGCGGGTTGCCGAGCGTCCGGGTGAGCGCCGTCCACTGGCGGTCGGTGCTGACACTGACGGCGCACCAGCGGTCCTCGCCGGCGCACGGATACACGCCGTGCGGTGCCGCGACCGTGTCCTCGTTGCCCTGCCGGCCGGCCGGCAGACCGGCGGCCGCCGCGAGGAGCGCGGGACCGACCACGTTGACCGTGGACTCCAGCTGGGCGAGCTCGATGTACTGGCTCTCGCCGGTCCGGCGCCGTCGGCGCAGTGCGGCGAGCACCGCGACCGCGGCGTGCAGCGGGTTGGGCACGTGGTCGGGGTAGTTGGTGCCCGTGCCCACCGGGGGCCGCCCGGAGTGGCCGGTCAGGCCCAGCAGCCCGCCGGCGGCGGCGATGGTCAGGCCGTAGCCCCGGAAGTCGCGGTGCGGTCCGGCGTTGCCCTGCATCGGCATGTCCAGATAGACGACGTCCGGCCGTACTTCGAGGACGTCGTGGTAGCCGAGGCCGAGCCGGTCCATGGTGCCGGGAGTGAAGTTGTTCGCCACGACGTCGCTGCGCGCGATGAGTTGGAGGGCGAGGTCCCTGCCGCGCGGATCCTTCAGGTCCAGGCAGACGGACCGCTTGCTGGTGTTGCGGTTGGCGAAGTAGCCGCTGCGGTCGGTGCCGGGGGAGCCGTCACGGAAGGGGGCCATGGCGCGGATCGGGTCGGTGCGCGTCCGGGACTCGATCTTGATGACGTCGGCGCCGTGGTCGGCGAGCGGTTTGGTCAGGAACGGGCCCGCGCCGACCCAGGTGAAGTCGGCGACGCGTATCCCGTCGAGGGGGAGCCGGGAGGGCATGGTGCTGTTACTCCTTGGTGCCTGCGGGCGTGCGGAGGGGGGCGGCGGCCGGTTCGTCGCCGGACAGGGCGTCCAGCACGGCGCGGGTGTGGGCGCCGGGCACCGCCGGTACGTCGCCCGGGGCGACGGCGAGACCGTCGAAGCGGTACGGCGACCCGGGGAAGGGGAGCGCCGCGCCGCCGACGGCGAGCGTGCGGAAGAAGTCCCGCCCGGTCAGCTGAGGGCTGCTCAGCAGGTCCCGCGGGGTGGAGACGGGCGCGATGCTGATCCCGCGCCGCTGCCCTTCCTCGTAGAGCTCCCGTTTGGTGCGGGGGGCGGCGAACCGCTCGAAGAGCGTCCGGAACTTGTGCACCCCGCTCGCGCTGCGGCGCCAGGCCCGCTGCCGCCAGCGGGGCTCACGCAGTCGGGCGGCCTCGGTCAGGCCGTCGGCCTCCAGCCACTCGGTGATCGCGTCCCAGGCGAGCGGGAGCCCGCCGAGGCCTCCCACCAGGTAGATCCAGCCGTCGGCGCAGGCGAACAGACCCGTGCCGGCCTCGGCGGGGCCCGCGCCGACGCGCGTCCTGACGACGCCTTCGAGGTCGACGTACTGGACGGCGTTCTCCAGCGAGTGGGCGACAGCCTCCTGCGCGGACACGTCCACGACCTGGCCGTGGCCGCCGTCCTCCAGGGCGAGCACGGCGATCAGCGCGGCGGTCGCGGCGTGCACCCCGGCGATCACCGAGCTCTGTTCCCCCCAGGCCCGTACGGGCGGCAGGTCCGGATCGCCGGCCAGCGCGAGCAGCCCGCCCGCCGCGAGCAGGGTCAGGTCGCAGGCCGGGCGGTCGGCCCAGGGCCCGGTGAGGCCGAAGGGGCTGACGGAGACATGGATCAGACCCGGATGCCGGCGGGTGACGTCCTCGGGGTGCAGCCGCCGGGCGCGCAGCTGTGCCGGACCCTCACTCGTGAGCAGGATCTGGGCCGTGGCCAGCAGCCGCTCCAGTTGTTCGGCCTGGCCGGGGTCGTCCAGGTCCAGGACGACGCTGCGCTTGCCGGCCTCGGTGAAGGCGAACGAGAGGCTCGTGCCGTCCCCGGTCAGCGGGGGCACCGCGCGCTCGGGTGCGCCGCCCGGGGGCTCGACGCGGACGACGTCGGCGCCGAGGTCGGCGAACAGGCGGCCGGTGTACGTGCCGAGGCGGGTGCTCAGGTCGACGACGCGCAGACCGTCGAGCGGGCCGGGACTGTTGGGTGCGGTCATGTTCACCAATCCGCCAGAACGGTCAGGCCGGCCCAGCTGACGAGGGGCGCGACGAGGACGAGGCCGAAGCCCCACTTCATGAGCTGCCGGTAGACGACGGCCTGTTTCTCCTCCGGCGCGTTGGCGACGACGATCGCGCCGTTGGTGGAGAAGGGGCTGGAGTCGACCACCGACGAGGAGATGGACAGGGCCGCGATCAGCCCGATCGCGCCCACCTGACCGGTCGCCAGGAGCGGGACGGCCAGCGGGATCAGGGCGCCCAGGATCCCGGTGGTGGAGGCGAAGGCCGAGACGACGGCGGCGATGTAGCAGATGAGCAGCGCGGCGAGCAGCGGCGCGTCCAGCCGCGAGATGGCGTCACCGAGGTAGTCGACGGTGCCGACGGTCTGCATGAGGCCGCTGTAGGTGACGATGCCGCAGACCAGCAGCACGATGCCCCAGCTGATCTGGCCGACGGCCTCCTTGGCGGGCGCGGGTGAGAGCAGCGTGAGCAGGACGGCCGCGGTCAGGGCCATCAGGCCGACGTCGAGGTCGAACACGAGGGCGCCGACCACCATGGCGGCCATGCTCACGAGGGTCACGACGCGGTCCCGGTCCAGCGCGAGGGTCTCGGTCTTCGGCAGGGCCTCGGTCACGACGCCGGTTCCCCCGCGTCCCGCGCCGGATCGCGGTGCGCCGGCGCCGCCGCCGGGTGCGGCCTCCACGACCTGGGCGGCGCGCCCCGCGCGCAGCAGCTTGCGGCCACCGAAGGCGAAGAAGACGCCGAGCCCCAGGAGCACGTTGAAGACGAGGTTGCTCAGGAAGAGTCCGGTGGCGTCGCCCGGGATGCCGCTGCGCGCGACGACACCGTTGGTGACCACGCCGAGGACACCGATCGGGGAGAAGTTCCCCGCCGCGGAGCCGTGGACCACCATGAGGCCCATGAGCAGCGGGTTGATCCCGTAGCGCGCCGCGAACACCATGCCGACCGGGGCGATGATCGCGACGGCGGCGGGGCTGACCGCGCCGAGCGCCACGAGTACGCCGCTGATCACGAACATGACCCAGGGGATGGCCGCCACCCTGCCGCCGACCGCGCGGACCGCGGCCTGGACCAGCCATTCGACGGTGCCGTTGTTCTTGGCCACGGCGAAGAGGTACGTGACGCCGACGAGGATGACGAACAGCTCGGCCGGGAAGCCGGCGAGCACCTCGGAGGTGTCCATCCCCAGCACGCCGACGCCGACCGCGAAGGCCGCGACGAAGGCCAGGGCGCCGAGGTTCACCGAACGGATCGTGCCGATCACGAAGATCGCCAGCAGCGCCGCGATGGATACAAGCTCTGGGGACAAAGGGGATCTCCTCGATCTCACGGATCCGGCTGCCTGACCGGCCCGGCCGTGCGGCTCACCGCGTCGTCCGAAGCGACGCTTCGAGATTCCGAATTTAACTTCGCATTTACGTAGTGCGGGATGCTAGGTCGGTAGAGGGATGCCGTCAAGAGAAGCCCGTATGCCGGGAACCGCTGGAGTCGACGCAGGCAGCACTTCGTGAAACCGAATAGTGTTTCGGAGACGGATGGACGACGCTGGCTGCCACGGCATCGACAGAGGGGGCACGCCATGAACCCGGCACGCATCGACCGGGCGCTGGTGATCCTGGGGTACCTGGCCCAGCACCAGGAGGGCTGCACGCTCAAGCGCCTGTGCGACGACCTCGCCCTGCCCATGAGCAGCGCGCACGACCTGCTGCAGGTGCTGGTCGAACTGGACGCGGTCAAGCTCCTCGGGCAGCGCACGTACGCCCTCGGGCCGCGCTCCGTGGTCCTCGCCCTCTCGATCGTGGACAGCGTCGACATCCGGCACGTCAGCCGGCCCTATCTGGTCGAGCTGTGCGAGGAGATCAACGAGAACACCTACCTCGCCGTGCGCAGCGGCAGCAGCGTCGTCTACGCGGACCGGCAGGAGGCGGGGCAGACCCTGTCCGTCGTCATGAAGCTCGGCGGGCCGCGCCCGCTGCACGGCTCGGCCGTCGGCAAGCTGATGGCCGCCTGCAATGCAGACCTCGAACAACGGGTCCTGCACGCACCCGAGTTGGAGAAGTTCACGCCGTACACGCTCGTGAACCGCGACCGGCTGCGGCACGAGTTCGAGGGCATCCGCGCGTCCGGCTACAGCGTCAGCGACGGAGAGAGCGTCGAGGGGATCCTGGGTGTGGCGACCCCGGTCGTCGACGCGTCCGGCGCCGTGAGCGCCGCGGTGCACGTCTCGGCGCCCCGGGGGCGACTGTCCCCGGACCGCCTGCCGTTCGTCGTCGCCGCGATGTCGCGGGCCGCCGCGCAGATCTCCCGGCAGCTCGGGGCGGCGCAGGACACGGTCACGTCCAGGTCCCTCGACGAGATCCGTGCCTTCGAGGAGAAGCGGGCCGACGCACGGCAGTGAAAGGGGCGGTGTCCAGCACGCTCTCCCCAGGTTCGCGTGTGGACACCGCCCTGTGGCCGCCCGCGCCGCTCAGCGGGACGGCCCCTGCACGCCCATCGCCCACTCGATGTGGTGCAGGTGTCCGGTGGTGCGGGCCTGTCAGTCGCCCGGGGGGAGCTCCGCCTCCCGTACCCGGCGATGCCTGCCGCTGCCCGGCAGTTCCAGGAGGGCGGGGTGCTCGTGGGCGCGTCGGCCGCGGTGGCGGCCGGCGCCGGTGGCGTCACCGGTCGGGTGCAACTGCGTGGCGGCCGGCAGGAAGGTGGTCTTGGGCATTTTGGAACTCCGGAAAAAACACTGTGGTCGAAGCGGTGAGCGCCGGAGCGGTGTGTGATCGGCTCGGCGCCATCGCGCTTGCATTGAACCTAACAGATGATTGATGGAGTTCAATGATTTTCAGAGTGTGATGGTTGCAACGTCAAAGACTGATCCGAGCCGGTCTTCGGTGATTCCCGCGCGCTCAGTCCGCGGTCGTCGCCGGGGTGCGACGGTAGACGCCGTGCCAGTAGCCGTTGGCCAGTTCGCGGGCCACGGCGGGGTCGTCGCCGCCGTCGCTGCCGGCCACCTGCTGGGCGATGACCTGGCCGCCGCCCTGGACGATGATGCGGGCGGTGAGTTCGGCGTCGATGTCCGCGGGCGTCCGGCCGGCCCGCTGTTCCTCCCGCAGCACGGCCACGACGTGGTCGACGAAGCGGCCCTGGTCGGCGGACCATGCCTCGCGCACCACCGGGTCGTACGCGGCCACCTCGTTGATCGCCGACAGCAGTCCCGCGTGCTCGCGGTAGTGGCGCAGGATCAGCTCGTAGGTGCGGGCCAGGCCGTCGACCCCGCCGCCCGGGGCGCAGGGCCACCAGGACGCGGCGATGGCGTGGCTCTCCGTCTTCAGCGAGCCCCCCAGCCGCAGCAGCAGGTCCACCTTGTCGCGGAAGTACAGGTAGAAGGTGGAGCGCGAGATCCCGGCGGCGTGCGCGATCTGCTCGACGCTGAGCTCGGTGAAGGTGGCACCGTCGCGCAGCAACTCGTCGATCGCCGAGAGGATCCGCCGCTCCAGGGCGGACCTCCGATCGGCCGCGCTGGAGCGTCGTCGCGTGGTGGAAGCCATGGACTCATCCTAGGGACCGCCCTGTCGGGGCCGAGTGCCCGGCGGCCCGCACGACTCGCGGGGAGCTTGGGGGCGTCCCGAGCCGTGGGCGTCCAGGAGGCCCGTGGGATGTCAGGGCCCGGCATTCCGAGGGGCGGCCGGGTCGACCCCGGATCGGCTCGCGGCGCGACCGGCCGGGAAGCGTGACGTCGGCGGGGTCCTGACATGGTTTCGCGGGCGCGGCCGAGGGCTGCGCCGGGCCGGCCCGGTCCTGAACGCGGTGCCGCGACCGGCGGTGCGATCTCGACCGAGGCGATCGACGTACCGTGCCGTGAGGGCATCGCGGATGCGCCGCGATCGCCGGGGTTCACCCCAGGGGCGCGCCCTCGGTGCCGACGACCACTGCATCGGCCTGCACGCCATGCCCCTGACCGGCACCAGGTCCGGGCCGGTCAGCCGCCCGCGATGTGCAGGACGGTGACGCCCGCGGCCACGACGGCCGCGGCGAAGGCCGGAGCGGCCGCGGCGAAGCCGTCCTTGACGCGCAGATGGGACGCCACCCCGCCGAGCAGCAGCACCACCAGGCCGGCGGCCGCCGCCACGCCCGCCCAGGTGGCGAAGAGGCCCACCAGCAGTCCGGTGGCCGCGGCGACCTCGGCCAGACCGACGAGGCGGAGCAGCCCGGTCGGCACCCGCAGATGCTCCGCCATGCCCCGGGTCCGCGGGGTGTCCGAGAGCTTGGGTGCGCCGGCGAAGGTCATGAAGGCCGCGAGCAAGCAGGACAGCAGTGCGGTGGCGAGGGACATCGGATTCTCCAGTCGTGCGTGTCCGCACGGCGAGGCCCGTGCGATGCGTTGATCCTCGCAAATAGTAGAGGCGCATCAATCATTTCGAAGTCGTGATGATTATCTCCTTGGTACTGTGAGGGCATGAGCGTGAATGAATCCGTGACCGACGCGGCCGGGGGAGATCCTCTGAACCGGCTCGGATTCCTGCTGGCGCGCAACGGGGCCATCGCGAACAGTCGCGTCCACCGGGCCTTCGAGTCCTGCGGCCTCGCGGCCCGGCCGGGCGCGGCGCTCATGCTGGTGGGGCGAACCGGCTTCATGGGTCAGCAGGCGCTGGCGACGGCCCTGGAGGTGGACCCCAGCATCATGGTCGGCATCCTGAACGAGCTGGAGTCGGCCCACCTCGTGGAGCGCCGGCGCGACCCCGCCGACCGTCGGCGCCACATCGTGGCCATCACCGAGGAGGGCCGCGGTCTCCTGTCCGAGGCCCAGGACGCCGTCGCCGAGGTCGAGCGCGGGCTGTTCGCCGACCTCTCCGCCGAGGAACTCACCACGCTCCGGGACCTGCTGGCCCGCGTCCGCAGCACTCCCGGTGACCCGGCCTGCGCCGAGGACTGATCGGCACTCCGCGCGTACGGACAGCGCGCGGGCGCCGTCACTCGGCGCAGGCCGGGTCGTCCGGAGGTGTCTCGATCCGGCGGAGCAGGCCCCGCAGGGTGGCGATCTCCTCGGGTGACAGGCGTCGGAAGAGATCCCGCTCCACCTCCGTCACGGCCTGATGGGTCTTGGCCATGAGGCAGTCGCCCTCGTCCGTGATGGCCACGATGTGACGCCGCCGGTCGGACCGGTCCCGCCGGCGCTCCACCAGGCCGGCGGCCTCCAGGTCGTTGAGGATGCCCACCATGACGCTCGCGTCGACGCCGAGCGCCGCGGCCAGCGCCTGCTGCCCCATGGAACGGGACCTGCCCAACAGGATCAGCGTCGTGCCCTGCCGGGGGGTCAGCCGGACGTCCTGGAGCGCGCGGCGGATCCGGTTGTCGGCCACGGCGCCGTGGCGCGCCAGGAGGAAACCGAGCCGTTGCAGGAGATCGCTCTCCCCGTCGTCGATCGGGCGCTCGTCCACAGTCACCTCGTGATGCTAACAAGCTTTCAATCATCGACCTGACTATACCGTTGAGATACATCCACTACTTCCTGGCCCGCGCTTGCGATGGACATCACGTTGGACACCATGTCCAATGCGACCTACGCTCCCTCTCGCCAGGCCGTCGCAGCGCTTGGCGTGAGCGAACGACCATGGAAGTGACATCAAGTGACTGCAGATGGGGTCCCCCGCCCGACGCTGCTCCTCGTGCACGGGGCGTGGCACGGCTCCTGGTGCTGGCGCCCGCTGACGGCGGCGCTGAACGCCCGCGGCCTTCGCACCCGCACGGTCGACCTGCCCAGCGCCGGACGGGAGGCCGGGGTCCAGGACGACGCGGGGGCGGTGCTGGAGGAGTTGCGGCGCGTCGACGGCCCGGCCGTGGTGATCGCCCACTCCTACGGGGGTGTCCCCGTCACCCAGGTCGCGGCGCAGGCCGGGAACGTCACGCGGATCGTCTACCTGGCGGCCTACCAACTCGACGTCGGCGAGAGCCTCCTCGGTTTCCACGGCGCCCCTGTGCCGTCCGAGCAGCGCGGCTTCCAGGCGGTACCGGACAACCCCGTACCGATGTTCTACGGAGACGTTCCCGAGGCCGAGGCGAAGGAGGCCGCCGGGCGTCTGGTGCCGCAGAGCACCAGGTCCTTCAGCGACAGCCTCACCCGGGCCGCCTGGCACACCGTCCCCTCGACGTATGTCGTCTGCGCGCACGACCAGGCGCTGCCGCCCGGACATCAGGAAGTGCTGGCGGCCAGGTCAGGAGCGGTCCACCGCATCGCGAGCGGCCACTCGCCCTTCCTGTCGATGCCCGCCGGACTGGGCGCACTGCTCGGGGAGATCGCGGATGCCTGACGACGCGACGACCGCATACGCGACGACCGCATACGCGACGACCGCATACGCGACGACCGCATACGCACCGGCTGGCATCGCACCGGCCGAGAACACACCGGCCGGCAACGCACCGGCCGACATCGCACCGGCCGACATCGCACCGGCCGACATCGCACCGGCCGAGAACACATCGGCCGAGAACACACCGACCGACGACGCGACGAACGACGACGCGACGACCGACCACGAGGAGTACATGGTGGGCACCACCGGACCTGAGGGCGCGACGAGCGTGCCCTCCATCGAGACCGCACGGGACGAACTGGTCGCCCGGGCCGCCGCCCTGCGGCCGCTGCTGCGGGAGTGCGCGGCGCGCGGGGACGCCGACCGGGCCGTGCCGAAGGAGGCCGTCGACGCCTTGGCGCAGGCCGGCGTCTTCCGGCTGCTGACGCCGCGGCGCTTCGGCGGCTACGAGACCGACCTGCGCACGCTCACGGAGGTGTCGGAGGCGCTCGGCGAGGGGGACGGCTCGGCGGCCTGGGTCGGGATGATCATCTCGGTGACGAACTGGCTGGCCTGCCTGTTCCCCGACCAGGCGCAGGAGGACGTGTTCGGCGCCGACCCCGACGCGCGGGTGACCGGAGTGGCCGCCCCGACGGGTGTCGGGGAACGGGTGCCCGGCGGCTGGCGGGTGACGGGCCGCTGGTCCTACAACTCGGGTGCGCCGTACGCGACCTGGGCGGCCGTCGGCGCGCTGCTGCGGGACGCGGACGGCTCGGTGCGGGACCAGGCCCTGGTGCTGATCCCGGCCTCGGAGCTCGTCGTCGAGGACACCTGGCGCATGGCGGGCATGCGCGGCACCGCCAGCAACACGCTGGTCGGACAGAACGTGTTCGTCCCCGGGCACCGGGTGCTGTCGGTGCCGGCGGCCGCGGAGGGCGTGTATCCCCGCTCCGACCGGGACGAGGCCCTGTACGGCGCGGCGTTCGGGCCGATGCTGCTGCTGTGCCTGGTCGGGCCGCTGCTCGGGCTCGGCAAGGCGGCGCTGGACACCGTCGTGGAGGCCGCGGGCACGAAGCCGCTCGCCTTCACCGTGCACGGCCGGCAGGCCGACTCCGTCGGCGTGCAGACCCAGGTCGCGCAGGCCGCGCTGCGGTGGGAGACCGCCCGGCTGCTCGCCTACCAGGCCGTCGACGAGGTCGACCGGGGTGCGGTCGGACCGCTGGAGTACGCCACGCGCGCGCACGTCCGGGCGCGCGCCGGCTACGCGGCCCAGCAGGTGGTCGAGGCCATCGACACGCTGCTCGACGTCCACGGCTCCTCGGCGTTCGCCGACGACGGCCCGCTCCAGCGCATCTGGCGCGACGCCCACACCGCGGCCCGCCACGCCGGCCTCGTCCCCGCCGTCGGCCTGGAGGTCTACGGCAAGAGCCTCCTCGGCGTCCAGGACCGCGTCAGCCTCATGGTCTGAGGCGTCGAGGCCGTGCACGCACGCGGGCCCTGGAGGAGACTGGACGGATGCAGGGCTCTGTGGCGAGTGAGAGCTGATCGTTATGTCTGCGTCGCACACCACCGGTCGCCCGGTTCACGACCCCGTGGTCCGGGAGCGGATCCACGTCATGGTCGACCAGCACGGCATGCTGGCGAGGTGGAGCCCCGCGGCCCAGAAGCTGCTCGGCTACCCGGAGGAGGCCGTACGGGGGCGTCCGGCCATGGACCTGCTGGAGGGCATGGCCGTCGAGGGGCTCCAGGCCCCCGCCGGTGAGGACTTCACCGTCACCCTGCGCCACCGCGACGGTGGGCTGGTGCGCTGCCGGCTGGCCGTCCGGCCGCAGCGCACCGACGTGCAGACCGGGTGGGACGTGCTGCTGGTCCCGGCAGATCCGGACGGCTTGGTCGAGCCGGGCACGACCACGCAGCGGAACGGAACCGCGGACCTGAGCCGGCTGGCGGATCCCGGCGGGTTCGCGCGGCTGGGGGACACCCCGGAACTGGAGCGGGCGCTTCTGGACATGCTCTTCACTCGTGCCCCCACGGGACTGTTCCTGCTCGACCCCGAACTGCGCCTGGTGCGGTTCAACCCCGCGGCCGAGGGCATGCAGGGCACCTCCGTGGAGGAGGCCCTGGGCAGGCGTCCGACGGAGGTGTGGTCCGGCTTCGGGGTGCAGTCGGTGGAGCGGGTCATGGCGGAGGTGCTCGCCACCGGTGAGCCGGCGGTGGGCGTCGAGAAGCGGGTGTACCCCCCGGGCGATCCCGAGCACGAGCACGTCTACTCCGCCTCCGTCTTCCGGATGGAGGACGCCGACGGCAGGGTCCTCGGCATCGCGGACGCCACCGTCGACGTCACCGACCGCCACCTCGCCCATCAGCGGCTGACGGTGCTGGCGCAGGCCAGCACCCGGATCGGTGCCACGCTCGACGCGCTGGACACGGCCCGGGGCCTGGCGGAGGTGTCGGTGCCGGTCGCGGCCGACAGCGTCGCGGTCGAGTTGCTGGAGAGGGTCCTCGCCGGCGAGGACCTGGAGGCGGGGCCCCTGCGGCCGGGCACCGTACTGCGCCGGGCGGCCGCCCGCTCCCGCGACGACGACCCCTCCGGGACGGCCGGTGTGCCCGAGGAGCCGCTGCCTCCCGTGGCCCCGGGCGAGGCCCTGGCATGTCTGGAGCCCACCCTCGTCGATCCCCTCTCCCCGCTCGGGCAGCAGGCGTTGCGGGGCATGAGGACGCCCGCGGGGACCGGGGAGGAGGTGCACTCGCTGATCGTCGCGCCGCTGGTCGCCCAGGACCGGGTGCTCGGGCTCGCGACCTTCTGCCGCTGGGGGGAGCGCCGGCCCTTCGGGGTGGACGACGTCGCCCTCGTCGGCCAGCTCACCCGGCGCACGGCCGAGAGCCTCGACAACGCCCGCCGGCACCTGAGCGAGCACAACTCCCTGGTCGCGTTGCAGCACGCGTTGCGCCCGGCCCGGCTTCCGCACCAGCAGGCGCTGGAGGTGGCGCACGCGTACGTGTCCGCCGGCTCCGGCGGGGACTGGGTCGACGTCGTGCCGCTCTCCGGGGCCAGGGTGGCCCTCGTGGCCGGCCGGGTGCCGGGGCGCGGCATCCAGTCGGCCGCCGCCGCGGGACGGCTGCGGGCCGCCATGCACACGCTGTCCGACCTGGACCTGGAACCGGACGAACTGCTCGCCCGGCTCGACGACATGGTGCGCGGGCCCGTCAGGGTGAGCGGCTCCGGCGACGACGACCGTGCGGCACCGGACGGAGCGAAGTGCGCCCACGGGCGGGAATGCGGGGCCACCTGCCTCTATCTGATCTACGACCCCCTGTCGCGGCGCTGCTCCGCGTCCAGCGCCGGCCACCCCTGGCCGGTGGTCGCGCTCGCGGACGGCACCGTCAGGAGGCTGGGGAACCCGGTCGGCGACACGCTGTGCTGCCCGGGGGCGCCGTTCGGCAGGGAGGACTTCGAGGTCCCCGAGGGCTCGACGCTGGTCCTGTACACCCCTGGTCTGTTCCAGGCGTTCCGGCGGGAGGAGCGGCGGGGGCCGCAGGAGCGGCCGGGACCGGTGGGGCCGTACGGGCCCCAAGGGCCGGACGAGCGGGGGCGGTTGCCCGAGGCCGCTTGCGAGGAGCGCGTGAGCGCGCTGCTCACCGACCCGCCGGGTCCCGTGCAGTCGACGTGCGCCTTGCTGACCGAGGCCCTGGTCCCGGCGCGGCCCCGGGACGACGCCGCCGTCCTGGTCGCGCGCACCCACGAACTGGACCCGGCGCATGTGGCCTCGTGGGACCTGCCGAGCGACCCGGCCACGGTCGCCAAGGCCCGCTCCCTGGCCACCCGGCAGCTCGCCGCGTGGGACATGGAGGAGGCGTCGTTCGTCACCGAACTGATCGTGAGTGAACTCGTCACCAACGCGATCCGGTACGGCAAGCCGCCCGTGACGCTCCGGCTCATCCGCAGCCACGTGCTGACCTGCGAGGTGTCCGACGGCAGCAGCACCTCCCCGCGGCTGCGGCACGCCCGTGCCACCGACGAAGGCGGTCGCGGGCTGCTCCTGGTCGCGCGGGCCTCGGACCGCTGGGGGACCCGCTACACCGACGACGGAAAGATCGTCTGGGTGGAGCAGAGCACCGACGGACAGCGCATCGACTGAGCGGACGAGGGCGTCACTCCGGCAGGTGCTGCTTGGCCCACTCGCCCAGCTCCTGGAGCGCGGGTTCGAGCGCCGCTCCCGCGGGGGTGAGGCGGTAGGAGACCCGCAGCGGCGGCCCCTCGTCGACCTGGCGGACGACGAGCCCCGCCGCGCCCAGTTCGCTCAGCCGGTCGGAGAGCATCCGCTCGCTGATGCCGGGAATCGCCCGGCACAGATCCGCGAAGTGCGCGGGCTGCCCGACGAGCACGGCCACGATCGGGCCGGTCCAGCGCTTTCCCAGCAGCTGGAACACCCGGGTGATGCCCGCGTCCACCCGCTTGCACGCCCCTGCGTCGTGGCTCTGCACGTCCGTCATGCCCCTCAGGGTACTACCCGCCTGTTGGGGGGTGAAAAAAAGTAAGCCCCCGTGTTATCAATAGCTACGTACGAGAAATCAGCCCCTGACGTATCGTCTCGGGCATTGCTCTTCTGGAGACACGCATGGCCACCCTGCTGCACATCGACTCGTCGGTCTTCCCGGGCGAGGCCTCCTCGTCCCGCACGGTCGCGGACGCCTTCCGCAAGGCCTGGCTGGAGCAGCACCCCGACGGCACGGTCGTCTACCGCGACCTCGCCGCGAACCCCGTCGCGCACATCACCGCCGACTCGCACACCGCGGGCTTCGCGGATCCGGACACCCACACCGGCGGGCAGGCCGCCGCCTTCGCCGAGCGGGTGAAGCTGATCGAGGAGGTGGAGCAGGCGGACGCCGTCCTGATCGGCGCGCCGATGTACAACTACTCGATCCCGTCCACCCTCAAGGCGTGGCTGGACAACGTGATCCTCTTCGGCCGCACCGTGGGCGAGAACCCCTCGGCCAAGGGCACCCCGGTCACCGTCGTCGCCAGCCGCGGCGGCTCCTACGCGCCGGGCACGCCGAAGGAGCCCTTCGAGTACGTCCAGAACTACCTGCGCGCGGTGCTCGGCGACACCCTCGCCCTGGAGGTGGACTTCATCGTCCCGGAGCTCACCATGGCTCCGCACAACCCGGCGATGCACCAGCTGATCCCCCTCTTCGAGGCGTCTCGCGACCGCGCCTTCGAGGAGGCGGCCTTCAAGGCCAAGCAGCTCGCCGAGCGCCTGGCCGCCTGAGCGGGCCCGCGGGCGAACCACCGGACCGGCGCGCAGCCTCCGACGGGCGCCGGTCCGGCTCCGAAGGCGCGCGGGCGGGCCGATGAGGCGATCCTGAAACGGGGGAGTCGTCCTGGAGGCAGCGATGGAAGTGAGCCGACTCGGCATGGTCGTGCACGGCGGGCGCACGGAGGCCGCGGACGCCGCCCGCGTGGTGCGTGCGTGGTGCGAGGAGCACGGCGTGCGCTGCACGGACATCGACGTCTGGCACGACGGCGGACGGCGCAGCGCCGGTGAGGAGGTCGCGGCCGCGGGCGATCCCGACCTCATCGTCACCCTCGGCGGCGACGGCACGTTCCTGCGCGGTGCCCGGCTCGCCGCGGAGCACGACGCCCTGGTCCTCGGCGTCAACGTGGGACGGCTGGGCTTCCTCACCGAGGTGCCGGTCGCCGGTGTGCGGGCGGCGCTGGACGCGGTGCGCGAGGACCGGCACCGGATCGACAGCCGCATGCTGCTCGCCCTGCGGGCCTCCCGTCGCCTGGAGGTGCCCACGGGGATGGAGGCCTGGGTGCGGTTCGGCCGCGGGCCCCTGCTGCCGCCGCCCCAGGTGCGCCCCGACTGCACGGTCGACCCGGAGTGGGGCATCCCGCTGGACGTCACCGCGCTCAACGACGTCGTCCTGGAGAAGCTGGCGAGGGACCGGCAGGTGTCGGTCGGCGTCTACGTGTCCGGCCGGCTCCTCGCGTCCTACTCCGCCGACGCGCTGCTGGTGGCCACGCCGACCGGCTCGACCGCCTACAGCTTCGCCGCGGGCGGCCCCGTCGTGTCACCCCGCGCCGAAGCGCTCGTCTTCACGCCGGTCGCCCCGCACATGGCCTTCAACCGCTCGGTCGTCACGGCCCCCGACGAGCCCGTCGGGCTCCGGGTCCTCGAACGGTCGGGCCCCGCCGCGGTCAGCATCGACGGCCAACTGCGGGGCGTGCTGGACCCCGGGGACTGGATCGGTGTGTACGCCGCCTCGCGCCGGCTGCGGGTCGTACGACTGGAGGCGATGGACTTCTACGGCCGGCTGCGGGAGCGCATGAACCTGACCGACGCCCCGGCCGCGGTGGCCGACGGCTCGCCGGCACCCCTGTGGTCGGTGACGAGCCCGCCACCCGGCGACCTCGACCACCTGGCACTGCTCACGCGCGCCGGCGGCACCGCGGCCCTGCGGTGACCCGCGTGGTGTCAACTCCCGCGCCTGCTGCGGGCATTGGCCTCGGCGACCAGGACGCGCAGCAGCTCGTCCCTGTCCAGGAGCCGGAGCTGCTCGGGCGCCACGTCCCACTCCCGTCCGCCCGCGAGCGGGCGCACCTGGACGTACGGGCCCTGGCGCCCCATGACCCGCCCGTACCGGTCCCGGCGCATGTCGTGGACGGCGTCCCCGACACCCGGCGCCCGGCGGTGGCCGAGCGCGGCGTCGGCGCCGGGGGATTCCTGGTTCTCGGGCGGTTCGGCAGACATGGGCGTCCTCGGTGTGATCGTTCCGTCGATCGGCTGAGCGGACCACGCGGCCTCGATTACGCTGCGTAGTCCGGGCGTGACGAGCATGCGCCCGGACGGGCCCGGTCACACCGTGGACGGGGCGCTCCTTCCCCGCCGCCCGGGGCCGGTTCCACACCTTCCACACCAGGAACGGAGCCAGCCGCATGCCACAGCGACGGGTCGTCACCGGTCGGAGCCAGGAGCCGCGGCAGCGTTTCGCGGAGGAGCTCCGCACCCTGCGGGCAGCGAGCGGGACGAGCCTGCGGCAGCTCGGCGAACGGCTCGGCTGGGACTGGTCGTTGTTCGGGAAGATGGAGAAGGGGGAGACGCTCGGCAGCCCCGAGGTGGTGCAGGCCCTCGACACCCACTACGGCACCCCCGGGCTGCTGCTGGCCCTGTGGGAACTCGCCGCCGGGGACCATACGCAGTTCCGCGAGCGCTATCGCCGGTACATGGCGCTGGAGTCGGAGGCGGTGAGCCTGTGGCACTTCGCGGTCAGCGTGCTGCCGGGGCTGTTGCAGACACCGGGTTACGCCCGGGAGGTGCTGGCCGCGGGCGGGTTGCGCGGCAGGGAGCTCGACCAGCAGGTCGACGCGCGGATGGGACGACGCGAACTGCTGGAGGGGGAGGACGCGCCCCCGTTCCGCACGATCCTCTCCGAGGCGGTGCTGCGCACTCCGTTGCGGGATGCGGGGGAGTGGCGGGGGCAGTTGGAGCACATCGTGGGGGTGGCGGAGCGCACGAACGTCACGATGCAGTTGCTCCCGCTGGACGCGGGGCTGCATGGCCTGATGAACGCGACGGTGATGTTCCTGCGGCTGACGAACGGACGTACGGTGGCCTACACGGAGAACGGCTACCGAGGCGATCTCATCGAGGAAAACACCGCCGTCGAGCGCTTGCAGCGTGCGTACGATGCCATGCGCGACTTGGCGCTGGCCCCGGTGGAATCGCGCAAGTTCGTCTTGGCCCTGTTGGAGGATGTGCCGTGCGACCCATCGACCTGACCGCCGCCTCCTGGCGCAGAAGTAGCCGCAGCAATCAGGACGGCGGTGAGTGCGTCGAGGTCAGTCACGACTTCGACGGCGTCGTCCCCGTGCGGGACAGCAAACTCCCGCACGGGGACGTGCTGGTGTTCCCGGCGCCCGGCTGGGCCGCCTTCCTCACCGGCGTCAAGAACGGTGGCCTCAGCCGCCGTTGACCTTCGCGGCGATGCGGTCGCCGATGTTCTTGTCGATGTTCCTCCAGTACTGGAGCGCGCGGTCCATGACCGGGCGGGACACACCTTGAAGCAGGTGGCCGCTGACGTTCGCGACCAGCCGGTCCCGGGCGGCGTCGTCGAGGACCTCGCGGACCTGGGTCCCTGCCTGACCCCAGTCGTCGTCCTCGGCGTGCAGCCTGGTCGCCTCGCGGACCAGCTCACCGGCCGTGTGCCAGCTCGCCGGGTCACCGAAGCGGCCGAAGTCCGCGGCGGGGCCGCCGTAGGAGTTCGGCGCGTACGGCATCGACGCCCGGGACGGCTCGTAGCGCATCGGGCCGTCCTTGGCGTACGAGTTCACCGGGGAGTGCGGGCGGTTCGGCGGGAGCTGCGCGTAGTTCGGGCCGATCCGGTACCGGTGGGTGTCCGGGTAGGAGAACAGGCGGCCCAGCAGCATCTTGTCCGGCGACGGGCCGATGCCCGGCACCATGTTGGACGGTTCGAACGCGGCCTGCTCGATGTGGACGAAGTAGTCCTCGGGGTTGGTGTCGAGGACCATCCGGCCGACGTCGATGAGCGGGTAGTCGCCGTGCGGCCACACCTTGGTGAGGTCGAACGGGTTGAACCGGTAGTCCGCCGCGTCCTCGAACGGCATGATCTGGACCTTCAGGGTCCAGCTCGGCGCGTTCCCGGACTCGATCGCTTCGAACAGGTCACGGCGGTGCTTGTCCGCGTCCGACCCGGCCAGCTCGTCGGCCTCCTCCTGGGTGAGGAAGTCGATGCCCTGGTCGGTCTTGAAGTGGTACTTCACCCAGAACCGCTCGCCGCCACCGTTGATCCACATGTAGGTGTGCGACGAGTAGCCGTTCATGTGGCGGTAGGTCTTCGGGATGCCCCGGTCGCCCATGAGCCAGGTCACCTGGTGCGCGGACTCGGGGGACAGGGTCCAGAAGTCCCACTGCATGTCGTTGCTGCGCAGCCCGGTCACCGGGTGGCGCTTCTGGGACCGGATGAAGTCCTGGAACTTGATCGTGTCGCGCACGAAGAAGACCGGCGTGTTGTTGCCGACCATGTCGTAGTTGCCCTGCTCGGTGTAGAACTTCAGGGCGAAGCCGCGCGGGTCGCGCCAGGTGTCCGGCGAACCCTGCTCACCTGCGACGGTCGAGAACCGGGCCAGCATCGGGGTGCGCTTCCCGGGCTGGAAGAGATCCGCCTTGGTGAACTGGCTGATGTCGTTCGTCACTTCGAAGAATCCGTACGCCCCGCTGCCCTTGGCGTGCACCACCCGCTCGGGGACCCGCTCCCGGTTGAACTGGGCCATTTTCTCGATCAGGTAGTGGTCCTGGAGCAGGATGGGACCGTCGGCACCCACGGTGAGCGAGTGTTCGTCGCTCTCCACCGGGATGCCGGAGTTGTTGGTGGTGTACGGGGCCGTCCGGGGCTCCTGAGTCATGAGCGTCCTCCGTCCTGAGGCGATGTCCAGGTCGCTTCGCTCACCCCAGCCAGTGAACTCCGCTGCCGTGACATCAGCAACTTTTGGACTGAATCCAAATCGAGCCTCGTTCCGGGGTGGCCCCGCACGCGTACCCCGTGCGGGGCCACCGACTCCGGCGAGGGGCGTCAGAGGGCGGTCGGGAAGCGGTCCCAGACGCGGTGCCGGGCGAGCAGCGGCGTGAGGCCGCTGAGGACGGCCGCGCCGTTGTCGGCGAGGACCACTCCCGGGGCACCGGCCGGGATGCCGGCGGCCTCCAGGACGACCTCGGCGTCCGCCCACCCGCCGACGGCCTTCGCGTGCCGGAACGCCTCCGAGACGAGAAGCAGGAGCCTCGGGTCCACCGGGGCGCCCGGCCGGGCCTGCTCGCCGGCCTTGGCGTCCCGGGCGCCGAAGGCGTCGCCGCCCAGAGCGGGCACCCCGGCCAGGACGAGGGCGTCGAACTCGACGGACCGGGCCGTCGCCAGGGTCCGCTGCACCGTGATCGCGTCGTCGCCCGTGCCGAGCTTCCCGCCGGCCGGTGCGATGACCAGCGGCACCATGCCGGCGTCCAGGACGGCCTCGCGCAGCGTGCGCACCCCGTCGGCGTCGGTCGCGCCGTCGGCGACGATGCCGATGATCCTTCCGTCGGCGGGCCATTCCTGACCGATCTGGGACAGCGCCGGGCTGGGCCGCACGTCCACGGGCGACTCGGTGGGCTCCGGGGCGGGCAGACCGAGGCCCTCGGCGACCTGGGCGCACAGCTCGGAGTCGATGTGGGCGAGCGCGCGCAGCTGCCGTTCCTTGATGGCGTTGCTCCAGCACTTGCCGAGCTCGAAGGTGTAGGCGGCGACGATGTGCTCGCGTTCCACCGCGGACATGCTCAGCCAGAACAGCCGGGGCTGGCTGAAGTGATCGGCGAAACTGGCCGGCGCCTCACGGACCTTGCGGGCGGCCGGCACCTCGACGGGTGTCTCGACGAAGGCTCCGGTGTCGGCCCCGGCGAAGAACGGGCAGCCACCGTCCAGCGAGTTCGGCTTGTAGGGCGCCACCCCGCTGTGCACGGCCTGTTGGTGGAAGCCGTCCCGCAGCATGTCGTTGACCGGCGCGTGCGGCCGGTTGATCGGGATCTGGCTGAAGTTGGGGCCGGCCAGGCGCGTGATCTGGGTGTCCAGGTACGAGAAGAGCCGGCCGGCCAGCAGCGGGTCGTCGGTGACGTCGATGCCGGGCACCAGGTGGCCGACGTGGAAGGCGACCTGCTCGGTCTCGGCGAAGAAGTTGCTGGGATTGCGATTGAGCGTGAGGAGGCCGACGGGCTGCACCGGGGCCAGCTCCTCCGGGACGATCTTGGTCGGGTCGAGCAGGTCGATGCCCTCGAAGGTCTGCTCCGGGGTGTCCGGGAAGACCTGCAGGCCCAGCTCCCACTGCGGGAACGCGCCGGCCTCGATGGCGTCGGCGAGGTCGCGGCGGTGGAAGTCGGGATCGACACCGCCGGCGATCTGGGCTTCCTCCCACACCAGGGAGTGCACGCCGAGCTTCGGCTTCCAGTGGAACTTCACCAGTGACGTCCCGCCCTCGGCGTCCACGAGCCGGAAGGTGTGGACGCCGAAGCCCTCCATGGTCCGGTACGAACGCGGGATGCCGCGGTCCGACATGTTCCACATGGTGTGGTGCTGGGCCTCGGTGTGCAGCGAGACGAAGTCCCAGAAGGTGTCGTGCGCGCTCTGCGCCTGCGGGATCTCACGGTCGGGATGGGGCTTTCCGGCATGGATGACGTCGGGGAACTTGATCGCGTCCTGGATGAAGAAGACCGGGATGTTGTTGCCGACGAGGTCGAAGACGCCCTCCTCGGTGTAGAACTTGGTGGCGAATCCGCGGGTGTCGCGGACCGTGTCGGCGGAGCCGCGTGATCCGAGCACCGTGGAGAACCGCACGAACACGGGAGTCTCGCTGCCCTTGCGCAGGAAGGCCGCGCGGGTGACGTTCTCGGCCGTGCCGTAGGCCTGGAACACTCCGTGGGCCGCGCTGCCGCGGGCGTGGACCACGCGCTCGGGGATGCGCTCGTGGTCGAAGTGCATGATCTTCTCGCGCAGGTGGTGGTCCTGGAGCAGGACCGGTCCGCGCGCACCCGACTTGAGCGAGTGGTCGGTGTCGTACAGGCGGGTGCCCTGGGCGGTGGTCAGGTACGGACCGCTCTGTGCCTTGCGGGTGGGCTCCGCGCCGGTCGGCTGACCGGTGGGGCTGACGGTCTCCGGGGTGCCCTGGTCGGGCTTCGGCGGCAGAGGCTCGCGCGGCTCGACCGGCTCCTCCACCGGGACCGGTTCCGGCGACGGCGCGCCGGGAACGCCCTCGGCGGGCCCGTCACCGCCCAGAGCGTCGGTCAGCCTTTCGGCTGCGGCCTTCAGAGGGTTGGAGTGGGACATGGTTCCTCCGGATTCGCTGGAACTGGCGAGGACTCTCCGTGTTCGGCCGCATGTGGCCAGGATCGCCCAGGTACCCCTCGCCACCATTCGGAACCCAACGCTCCGACAGGCGGGACAGGAGCGCTCATCCCTCGACCCCCGTGGCGCCGTGCGGGGCGCCGACCGGTTTGGACTCCGGTGAGCCGCGCTGTCTGAGGAAGACGGCGAACACGGCCATGGAGGCGACGGCCAGCAGCTCGGACTGCCAGTTCTGAAGGGTGCGGCTCCAGAAGTCCGCGCAGGACAGGTAGGCGTCCCAGCCGATGGGGGCCTGGAGCCGGCGCAGCTGCTGTTCGTTGTAGGCGGCCACGCCCGTGACCGACTGGGTCAGCCAGGACAGCAGGAAGATGCCGCCCATCACGAGGCCCAGCGAGCGCGAGTAGACGACCCCGCGCCAGTCCGTCGCCGCGGCCCAGCGGGGGGAGTCGTCCTTGGCGTGTTCGCCGACCATCTGCTCCTCGTCGGACTCGATGCCGGCCTTGCCCAGCTCCTTCGACTCCGGTGAGCCGCGTTGCAGCAACCAGACGGTGGCGAAGATGTAGAGGAAGAACTGCAGGTACTCCGACTGCCAGTTCTCCGTCACGTCGACGGCGAAGTCCGACGAGGTCAGGTAGGCGCCGATGCCGACCGGCGCCATGCCGTCGGCGACCAACTGATTGTTGAAGTCGGCGTGGCCCGCCACGGCCTGCCCCACCAGGGCGAGCAGGAAACCGGTCAGGAAGAAGAGGCCGAGTCCGTTGTGGCGCACAAAACGCCTCATGCGAAGCGATGCGTCACTCACCGTCGCATCAACCCCACCGCCATGAAGTAGGCGAGGCCTACGACGATCACGAGCAGCGTTCCGGCGAACAGCGTCCTCATGACCCTCATCCGCCCTTGATCTCGCACTGGTACGGCTGCCGCGGGCGCGGCGCGCATCCGGCGGCCGTCACCTTCCACCCGGTGGGGAAGTGGGCGAGGAAGACGGTGTCGTGCTCCAGCACGACCCGGGCTTGATCGCCGTACACGTCGACGCCACGTACGGCCCCGGCCACCGGGAGGTCCAGCCCGTCGACGGCCCGCTCGCACCGGCGTTCGGCCGACTGTTCCAGTTCCTCCCTGGTGGCGGGGGCGAGAGCGGCGCAGAGTCGTGCGCGCTGCCCGGCGTCGAGGGCCCCCTCGAACCTGCGGACCTCCTGGGTGACCGCGTCGCTCCGCTCGGAGAGCGAGCCGCAGGCACTGATCGGGACCAGGGTCACCACCGTCGCGACGCCTGCCCGAAACCATGACCCCGACATGCTGCCTCCACGCGCCCGCGGGACGAGTAGCGCCTGGTCGCGAACCTGTCGAGGCGGCTACCCGCACATCGCATCGCCTTCCTCTCCGGCCCGCAACCGGAAGGACGCCGGGTGGTCGACCGTTCAGGGGGCGTGGCGCCGCGCGGTGTCGTCGGCGTCGCCGCCCGCGCCGAGCAGGCCGGTCGGCTCGAAGGGCTCCTCCACCTCCAGGCGGGGCAGACGCCGCCGGGACAGGCGCATGACGAGCGGCGGCAGCGCGGCGCGTACGGGCTGCAGCAGCCGGAGCCAGGGCGGCGCGTAGACGGCCGTACGGCGGTGCTCCACGCCGTGGACGACCCGTTCGGCGACCGCTTGCGCGCTGTGGACGCGCCGCGCGGGCGGCGGCATGTGCAGGCGCAGTTCCCGCAGTACGGCGTACCGGTCGGCGTCGTGCACCATGTCGGTGTCGATCCAGTTCAGGTAGGCGATGCCGACGCTGACACCGTGGTGGGCCACCTCGGCCCGCAGGCTGTGGCAGAAGGCCTCGACGCCGGACTTGGAGGCGCAGTAGGCGCTCATCAGCGGGGCCGCCCCGAGCGAGGCGAGCGACGCGACCTGGCAGAGGTGACCGGCGGTGGCCATCAGATCGGGCAGGAAGGCACGGGCGGTGTACGCGCTGCCCGTGAGGTTCACGTCGACGACGCGGCGCCAGGTCGCCGGGTCCGACGAGAGGAAGGGGCCGCCCTCGGCGACACCGGCGTTCGCGATCACGGCGGAGGCCGGTCCCAGGCGGGCCCGTACGGTGTCCGCGGCGGATTCGAGCGCCGCGAGGTCGGTGATGTCGGCCTCCAGGGCGAGCGCCGGGGTGGGCAGGCTCGCCGCGACCGCCTCGAGCGCGGGCAGTTCGTGCCCGAGCAGGGCCACCCGGGCGCCGCGTCCGGCCACCTCGCGGGCCAGCGCGGCGCCGAGGCCGCGGGCGGCCCCGGTGACCACGACCGTGCGGTTGCCGAGCGGACTGCTGTTCATCGGCACAACCTCCTCACCGGCCCCGGCGCGCGCCGACGCCCCCGGGAACCACTTCCCGCGCTGCCTCGTGCCGGGATGCGCGACGCGCTCACGGGTGCGGCGGCATGGCCGGACCGGCGGTGTGGCCGGGGTGCCCGACCGTTCGGCGGGTCTCCTTCATCTCCGCCTCGTACAGGTGGTCGCGGCCCTGGGCGAGTTCCCGCAGCACGGCGGTCTTCACGTCCAGGAAGGGCCGGTGGTAGCCGGCGTCGTACGCCTCGACGATCTGGAACGTCCAGTGGCCGGGGATCACGTTGCGCCCCACGATCTCCGTGCGGATCCGCTGCGCCCACTGGGGGTGCCCCGCCTCGTCCAGCAGCTCCGCCGCGCGCTCCACCTGGAGGTCCGCGGTGCCGGTGAGCTGGTGGAAGTCGTAGAGGCGGCCCCTGGCACGTTCCGTCGTCTCCCATGCCTTGGACAGCGCGCCGAGCGCCTCCACGGTCCGGTCGCTGACACCGGCGGGGCGCCGGTACCTGCTGTCGGGGGTGTCGCGGTGGTCGTCCATGAGGCCTCCTTCGGATCGCCCCGCGGACCGGCGTGCCGCCCGGCCGCTTCGCGAGGGCTCAGTGCCGGGCGCCGGTGCGGTCGTGCCGGGTCAACATCTTCTGAATCTTCTGAGCGGCGGCCAGCCGGGGCGCCCGGCGACCGCGCAGCGCGGCCCGGGCGGCGTTCGCTCCCGGCGCGCCGTGCACCCCGCCCCCGGGATGCGCGCCCGCGGAGGCGAGGAAGAGACCCGGGACGGCGGTCTCCGGGCGCCCCGTGCCGGGCACCGGGCGGAAGACGAGCTGCTGGTGGAGCGCGGTCGTACCGCCGTTGATGGCGCCGCCGACCAGATTGCCGTCGAGCGCCTGAAGCGTCGGGGGCGCCAGGATGCGCCGAGCGCGGATCAGCCCGCGAAAGCCAGGGGCCATGCGTTCGACCTGGCGCTCGACCCGGTCCGCCATGCGTTCCTGGTCCTCGGCGTCCCACCGCCCGGTGATGCCTTCGTGGCCGGCGTCGGCGCGGATGTCGTGGGGCACATGGGTGTAGGCCCACGCGGACTCGGTGCCGCGCGGGGAGCGGGCCGGATCCGCCGTGGTCATCTGGCCGAACAGCAGGAAGGGCCGGTCCGGTACCTGGCGCATGGCGATCTGGGCGGCGAACCGGGTGAGCTCGTCCGTTCCGTCCGCCACGTGCACGGTCCCGGCCCGATGGGCGGGCTCCGCCCGCCAGGGCACCGGCCCGTCCAGCGCCCAGTCCACCTTGAAGGTGGCGAAGTCCCACTGGAAGCGCCGCAGGTCGGCGGGCACCTGCGCGGGCAGGTGCTCGGCGGCCACCAGTTCGCCGTAGAGGGCGGGCACCGAGACGTCCGCCACCACCGCTCGCTCGGCATCCACCGTGCGCCCGCCCGCGGTGCGTACGCCGACGGCCCGTCCGTCACGGACGACGATCCGCTCCACGCGTTCCCCGCAGTCCAGCAGGGCACCACGCGCGCGCAGCCGTCCGACCAGGGCGTCGGTGAGCGCGCCGGAGCCGCCGACGGGCACGGGAAAGCCGTACGTCTGGCCCAGCATCGCCATCAGCCAGCCGAACCCCCCGCTGCCCGCCGCCTCCGGGGCCAGATCGGCGTGCAGCGCGCTGCCCGCGAGCAGCAGCCGGCCGCCCTCCCCGCCGAACTCCTCCTCGCCGAGCCGGCGCACGGGCAGCACGAGCGAGCGCGCCGCGCGCAGCCCGCCGGCGGCCCGGAGCCGGAGGGCCAGCCTGGCGACGGCGCGGACGGGTGGGAACGGGGTGAACAGGGCGTTCAGCAGATCGGGCTGCAGGCGCTGCCAGAACTCGTGCAGCCGGTGCCACGCGGCCCCGTCGCCGGCCGCGAACGTGTCGAGGGACGCCGCCGTGGTGTCGAGGTTGCGGTCGAGCAGCGCGCAGGTGCCGTCGGTCAACGGGTGGGCGAGGACGCTCGGCGCGTGGCTCCACCGCAGTCCGTGCTCCTCCAGGCGCAGCCCGGCGAGCACGGGGGAGGCCGCGGCCAGCGGGTAGAAGGAGCTGAAGACGTCGCTGACGAAGGCCGGATCGACCCCCCGGTCGTGCCGGACCGCGCCTCCCGGCAGGGGCTGCTCCTCCAGGACGTGCACGCTCCACCCGGCGTCCGCGAGGAGATTGGCGGCCACCAGCCCGTTGGGCCCGGCCCCGACCACGACGGCGTCAGGCATGGTGTGCCGCCTCCTCCTTCTCGCACAGGCGGGCGAGGCGCCGGAGCATGGCGCGGTGCCGCAGCTGGATGAGCACCTCGAAGCCCGCGTTGTGCAGCAGCCCGCCCGCTCCCTGGAGCGGATGCTCGTCCACGCGGACCAGGCAGTGATCTCCCCACGGCCGCAGGTCGATGTCGATGCGCGCGGTGCCCAGCGGGCCCGCGTGCGCCTCCAGCTCCAGCTCGGAGCCCTCCTCGCAGCGGCGCACGACCGTCTCGTTGGACACCCGGAGCGGTCCGAGGGACACCTCGTAGCGGATCGCCGCGCCCGTCCGGGGCCACTGGCCGCGCACCGGCTCGGCGTCGGAGGGCCCGACCACCCACAGCGGGTACTTGTCGCCGTCGGCCAGGACGGCCCACACGGTGTCCGGAGAGGTCTTGATCAGACGATGACGAACGGCCACGTGCACCTCCACGCCCCCCGGCAGCCGGCGGCCGGGCGGGCCACCGCCGAGTGCCCTGCCCCGCAAGGCCCAACCGGCACCCACTCGCCCGCCCGCGCCCGCGGTCACGCCTGGTTACTATGCTCACGGTCCCCGGACCCCACGACATGGGGAGTCGGCCGTGGAATGTAAGGCACACATGCGACGGGATCTTCGAAAGTGCTGAGAGAGGTCACCGCGACCCGCTACGTCGAGCCGCTGCGCTCCGGCGGCTCCGTCCCCGGCCTCGTCGAGGCCGACGATCTCGGCACCTACGTCGTGAAGTTCACCGGCTCGGCGCAGGGCCGCAAGGCGCTGGTCGCCGAGGTGGTCGTCGGCGAACTGGCCCGCGCGCTCGGGCTGCGCTTCCCCGAGCTGGTCCTCGTGCACTTCGACCCGGCGATCGCCGGGCACGAGGAGCATCAGGAGGTCCGCGACCTGCACGCGGCCAGCGGCGGGGTCAATCTCGGCATGGACCACCTGCCGGGGGCGAGGGACTTCACGCCTCAGGTCGCGCAGACGTTCCGGGTCGACCCGCTGGAGGCGGGACGGATCGTCTGGCTCGACGCCCTGACCGTGAACGTCGACCGCACGGTGCACAGCTCCAACCTCATGGTCTGGCCGACCCTGGGCGTCGCACCCCCGCGCCTGTGGCTGATCGACCACGGCGCGGCCCTCGTGTTCCACCACCGCTGGGACACCTCGGCGCCCGACAAGGCCTACGACTTCCGCCACCACGCACTCGGCCACTACGCGCCCGACGTACGCGCCGCCGACGCCGAGCTGGCGCCGCGGGTCACGGAGCGACTGCTGCGCGAGGTGCTCGCCGAGGTGCCCGACGACTGGCTGGCCGACGGCGCCGACTTCGCCACGCCCGACGCGGCCCGGGACGCCTACGTGGCGTACCTGCACGCGCGCGTACGTGCCTCCGGATCCTGGCTGCCCACGGACTTCCCCACCCGCGAGGAGATCGCCGCCGAGGAGGCCGTGCGCGCGGCGAGGACACAGCAGGGGCGGCCGAAATGGCTCAAGCAGGTCCCCGACCTGCACGGCAAACCGCCCGCGGAACAGGATTGGTCGGTGCACCTCGGATGAGCGGCCGGGTCGAGATCGAGTACTGCACCCGGTGCGGATGGCTGCCGCGCGCGGCCTGGCTGGCGCAGGAACTGCTCACCACCTTCGAGGCGGAGCTGTCCGAACTGGCGCTGAAGCCGGGCAAGGGCGGCGTCTTCGTCGTCCGCGTGGACGGCGAGGCGGTCTGGGACCGCCGTGAGCAGGGCTTCCCCGAGCCGACGGCGGTCAAGCGCGCCGTACGCGACCGAGTGGCCCCGGGCAGGTCCCTGGGCCACTCGGACACGGCGCGGGAGTAGGTCAGCCCTTGAGCCGCTCGTAGGCGGGCAGCGTCAGGAAGTCCGCGTAGTCGTCGTCCAGGGAGACCTCCAGGAGCAGGTCGTGGGCCTGCTGCCAGTGGCCGGCCGCGAAGGCCTCCTCGCCGAGCTCGGCGCGGATGTTCGCCAGTTCCTCGGCGGCGATCTTGCGGGCCAGCTCGGGCGTGGCCCGCTCGCCGTTCTCGAACACGACGCCCGCGTTGATCCACTGCCAGATCTGGGAGCGGGAGATCTCGGCGGTGGCCGCGTCCTCCATGAGGTTGAAGATGGCGACCGCGCCGAGCCCGCGCAGCCATGCCTCGATGTAGCGGATGCCGACCTGGACGGCGTTCACCAGGCCCGGATACGTCGGCCTGGCGTCCAGGGAGTCGATCGCGATGAGGTCGGCGGCCTCGACGTGGACGTCCTCGCGCAGCCGGTCCTTCTGGTTCGGCCGGTCGCCGAGGACCTTGTCGAAGGACTCCATGGCGATCGGGACCAGGTCGGGGTGGGCCACCCAGGAGCCGTCGAAGCCGTCGCCGGCCTCACGGTCCTTGTCGGCGCGCACCTTCTCGAAGGCGACCTTGTTGACCTCGGCGTCCCGGCGGGAGGGGATGAACGCGGCCATGCCGCCGATCGCGTGCGCCCCGCGCTTGTGGCAGGTACGCACGAGGAGCTCGGTGTACGCGCGCATGAACGGGGCGGTCATCGTCACCGCGTTGCGGTCCGGCAGCACGAACTTGGCGCCGCCGTCGCGGAAGTTCTTGACGATGGAGAAGAGGTAGTCCCAGCGGCCGGCGTTCAGTCCGGAGGCGTGGTCACGGAGCTCGTAGAGGATCTCCTCCATCTCGTACGCGGCCGTGATCGTCTCGATCAGGACGGTGGCGCGCACGGTGCCCTGCGGGATGCCGACGTAGTCCTGCGCGAAGACGAACACCTCGTTCCACAGCCGGGCCTCCAGGTACGACTCGGTCTTCGGCAGGTAGAAGTACGGGCCCTTGCCGAGGTCGAGCAGACGCTGGGCGTTGTGGAAGAAGTACAGGCCGAAGTCGACCAGGGCGCCGGGCACCGCGGTCCCGTCGGCGTCGGTCAGATGGCGCTCGTTCAGGTGCCAGCCGCGCGGGCGCATGACGACGGTCGCCAGCGCCTCCTCGGCCCCCAGCGCGTACGACTTCCCGGAGCGGTCGTCCGTGAAGTCGATCTTCCGGGAGTAGGCGTCGATCAAATTGACCTGGCCGAGGACGACGTTCTCCCAGGTGGGGGCGGAGGCGTCCTCGAAGTCCGCGAGCCAGACCCGCGCGCCCGAGTTCAGGGCGTTGATGGTCATCTTGCGGTCGGTGGGACCGGTGATCTCTACCCGGCGGTCGTTCAGCGCGGCCGGGGCGGGCGCGACGCGCCAGGTGGGGTCCTCACGGATCTGTGCGGTCTCCGGGAGGAAGTCGAGCGTGGAGGTGCGGGCGATCTCGGCGCGGCGCTCGGCGCGGCGGGCGAGGAGTTCGTCACGCCGGGGCGTGAACCGGCGGTGCAGCTCGGCCACGAAGGCGAGCGCCGCGTCGGTGAGGACCTCCTCCTGCCGGGGCAGGGGCTCGGCGTCGACGATGGCCAGCGGAGACGGCGCTGGTACGGACATGAGCTGTCACTTCCTTCAGCGGTGGCACCGGGTGCCAGAGGGCACTCGTCGGTGATATCGCACCCGCTGTGCGGTCGGGTGCCTCTGGTCAGTGGATATTAGTTTTCTCATCGTGGAAGTTCAATGGTTTGTTGATGTCGAGATTCTCCGGGTCGAGGGAAGGTGGCGCTGAGTGCCACCCCGTTCACTCAAGGTGGCTCAGGTCGGCCGCCGTGTCGATGTCGTAGGGCCGCGCCACGTCCCCGCACTCCACGAGCCGGATCCCTGCGGCGTGTTCCTTCAGGTAGGCACGCGCGCCCCGGTCGCCGGTCGCGGTCGCCGCGACGCCCGCCCAGTGAGCGGCCCCGAACAGCACGGGATGGCCGCGTACACCGTCGTAGGCGGCCGAAACCAGTGCCGACTCGTCCGTGTAGCCGTTCAGTACGCGGGCCACCGCCTCCGGCCCGATCCCCGGCTGGTCGACGAGCGACACCAGTGCGGCCCGCGCGCCCGTTCCGGTGAGCGAGTCCAGTCCGGCGCGCAGCGAGGAACCCATGCCCTGCTCCCACTGCGGGTTGTCCACCAGCACGCAGCCGGACAGGTCCGCCCGCTCTCGTACGGCGTCGGCGCGCGCCCCCAGGACCACGTGCACCCGCGTGCACCCGGCCGTGCGCAGCACCGCCACCGCGTGTTCCACCAGGGGGCGGCCCCGGTGTGCGAGCAGTGCCTTGGGCCGGCCGCCGAGCCGGCGTCCGCCACCGGCGGCGAGCAGCAGGGCGGCGACCGGGGGCTCGTTCTGATCCGTCATGGTTCCTGCTTACCGGACGGCGCGCCGGCGGGACGCTCCCCAGGGGCTGAATTTCGGTCCGCGTGGTGGCGGATCCGCACCCGGTGGCGTTAACTGACCCGCGTCCCCGGCGCACGACCGGCGCCACGGGGCGCACGGGGGAGCAGGGCGGGCAGTGCACCACGGGGTGTCAGGGGGGAGAGCTGTGTTGCGGAGCTTGGGGCAGAGGCCAGTGACCGGCAGCGACGAGGACCCGAGAGTGGCGGGACTGCGGACCGCCGTGTCCCGGCTGCGCCGTGAACTCGCCACGCTCCCCGTGGAGTTCCCCGACCGGGCCGTGGCCGAGGACGAACTGGCGGCCCTCGCCGCGATGACCGTCGACGGCAGGCCCGAGATCCCGCGCCTGCGCCGCTCCCTGCTGCTGATCGCCGGCGCGATCGGATCGGTGAGCGCGCTGTCGCGCGGACTGTCGGAGGTGCGCGCCGCGGTGGACCTCTTCGGCGAGCCACCCCGCAACCCCTAAGACCGGGGACCGGCGCACGGACCCCGGCTCGTCAGGTGGGGTTCTGGCTGGCCAGCGCCTCGGACAGTTCGACGGCGATCTGCTGGAGCACCGGCACGATCCGCTCCGTGGCCGCCTCCGTCACCCGGCCCGCCGGTCCCGAGATGGAGATCGCGGCGGCGGTGGGGGAGTCGGGCACCGAGACCGCCAGGCAGCGGACGCCGATCTCCTGTTCGTTGTCGTCGACGGCGTAGCCGATCCGGCGGACGTCGTCGAGCGCCGCGAGGAAGCCGTCCGGAGTGGTGATCGTCTTCTCCGTCGCGGCGGGCATACCGGTGCGCAGCAGCAGGGAGCGCACCTCCTCGTCGGGGAAGCCGGCGAGCAGTGCCTTGCCCACGCCCGTGGAGTGCGGCAGGACGCGCCGGCCCACCTCCGTGAACATGCGCATCGAGTGCTTCGACGGCACCTGGGCCACGTAGACGATCTCGTCCCCGTCCAGCAGCGCCATGTTGGCCGTCTCGCCGGTCTCCTCGACCAGCCGGGCCAGGTAGGGGCGCGCCCACGTGCCGAGCAGGCGGGAGGCGGACTCGCCGAGCCGGATCAACCGCGGGCCGAGCGCGTAGCGCCTGTTGGACTGCTGGCGGACGTACCCGCAGGCGACCAGGGTGCGCATCAGCCGGTGGATGGTCGGCAGCGGCAGCCCGCTGCTCGCCGACAACTCGCTCAGGCCGACCTCGCCACCCGCGTCGGCCATCCGCTCCAGCAGGTCGAAGGCGCGCTCGAGGGACTGGACGCCACCGCCGTTGGCCGGCTTGGTGGTGCCGACTGCTGCGGGGGCGTCGCTGGCGCTGGACGTCGGCACGGCGTTCCTTTCGGGGCGGGCAGGAGGGCAGAAGCCTACCCGGCGGCCTGGTCGCTGCCCGCTTGTGCGTAGCTACGTTCTGCCTGTTGGAAGTGTAATTCCGCTTTGTGGAAACGTCTAGAGTGCGTCCCCGAGGTGCACTGTGGAGAAGTGTGCCTCTTGACGGTGCGCGGGCGGGAGGCAACACTCCTTCAACAGAACGTTGAATTCCGTGGTGCGGAAGTACGGAGAGGAGTCCGGGTGTCCGACGCTGAACTGGTGCTGCGCTCGACGCGCGTCATCACGCCCGAGGGGACGCGCCCCGCGTCCGTCGCGGTCGCCGACGGCAGGATCACCGCCGTGCTGCCCCACGGCGCCCCGGTGGCGGCCGCCCGGGTGGAGGACCTCGGCGACGACGTCCTGCTGCCCGGCCTGGTCGACACCCACGTGCACGTCAACGACCCCGGCCGCACCGAGTGGGAGGGCTTCTGGACCGCCACGCGCGCCGCGGCGGCCGGCGGCATCACCACCCTCGTCGACATGCCGCTCAATTCCCTGCCGCCGACCACCACGGTCGACCACCTCCTCACCAAGCAGGAGGTGGCCCGCTCCAAGGCACACATCGACGTCGGGTTCTGGGGTGGCGCGCTGCCGGCCAACCTCAAGGACCTGCGCCCGCTGCACGACGCCGGGGTCTTCGGCTTCAAGGCGTTCCTGTCACCGTCCGGCGTGGACGAGTTCCCGCACCTCGACCAGGAGCAGCTGGCCCGGTCCATGGCCGAGATCGCCGGATTCGGCGGACTGCTCGTCGTGCACGCCGAGGACCCGCACCACCTCGCCGCTGCCCCCCAGCAGGGCGGCCCCCGGTACGCCCACTTCCTCGCCAGCCGACCGCGCGACGCCGAGGACACCGCGATCGCGAACCTGGTCGCACAGGCCGGACGACTCGACGCGCGCGTGCACGTGCTGCACCTGTCCTCCAGCGACGCGCTGCCGCTGATCGCCGCCGCCCGCGCCGAGGGGGTGCGCGTCACCGTCGAGACGTGCCCGCACTACCTCACCCTGACCGCCGAGGAAGTCCCGGACGGCGCCAGCGAGTTCAAGTGCTGCCCGCCCATCCGGGAGGCCGCCAACCAGGACCTGCTGTGGCAGGCGCTGGCCGACGGCACGATCGACTGCGTGGTCACCGACCACTCCCCGTCGACCGCCGACCTCAAGACGGACGACTTCGCCACCGCCTGGGGCGGCATATCCGGCCTCCAGCTCAGCCTGCCCGCCGTCTGGACGGAGGCCCGCAGGCGCGACCACACCCTGGAGGACGTCGTCCGCTGGATGTCCACCCGGACGGCGGACCTCGTAGGGCTGGCCCACAAGGGCGCCATCGAAGCCGGCCGGGACGCCGACTTCGCCGTCCTCGCGCCCGACGAGACCTTCACCGTGGACCCGAACGCCCTCCAGCACCGCAACCGCGTCACGGCCTACGCCGGGCGCACCCTCAGCGGCGTCGTGAAGTCGACCTGGCTGCGCGGCGAACGCATCGTGGCGGACGGCGAGTTCACCGAACCGAAGGGGCGACTGCTCACTCGCACCCCCTGATTCCCGACGTCTGAAAGGCAGACCTGATCACCGTGACGGCGCAGCATCCCACTTCCCCGGCCGGCTTCACCGGCGACGCGAGCCCCTACGGAGGCGGCGACCCGTACGCGGACTACCGCACCGCCGACTTCGCGTTCACCCGGTACGCCGACCTGGCCGACCGCAGGCTCGGCGCCGGTGTCGTCGCCGCCAACGACGAGTTCTTCGCCCAGCGCGAGAACCTGCTGGTGCCCGAGCGCGCCGAGTTCGACCCCGAGCACTTCGGGCACAAGGGCAAGATCATGGACGGCTGGGAGACGCGCCGCCGCCGGGGCGCCTCGGCCGGGCACCCGTGGCCCACCGAGGAGGACCACGACTGGGCGCTCGTCCGCCTCGGCGCGCCCGGCGTGATCCGCGGGATCGTCGTCGACACCGCCCACTTCCGGGGCAACTACCCGCAGTCCGTCTCCGTCGAGGGCGCCTCGGTCGCGGGTTCCCCCTCGCCCGAGGAACTGCTCTCCGACGACGTCAAGTGGATGCCCCTGGTGCCGCGCACGCCGGTCGGCGGCCACGCGGCGAACGGCTTCGCCGTCTCGGCCGAGCAGCGCTTCACGCACCTGCGCGTCAACCAGCACCCCGACGGCGGCATCGCGCGCCTGCGCGTGTACGGCGAAGTGGCCCCGGACCCCGCGTGGCTGTCGGCGCTGGGCACCTTCGACGTGGTCGCCCTGGAGAACGGCGGCCAGGTCGAGGACGCCTCCGACCGCTTCTACTCCCCGGCGACCAACACCGTCCAGCCGGGCCGCTCGCGCAAGATGGACGACGGCTGGGAGACCCGCCGACGCCGCGACCAGGGCAACGACTGGATCCGGTACCGGCTGGTGGAGCGGTCCCGCATCCGGGCGATCGAGATCGACACCGCGTACCTGAAGGGCAACAGCGCGGGCTGGGCGTCGGTGTCCGTACGGGACGGCGAGGACGGCGCCTGGACCGAGGTCCTGCCCCGTACCCGTCTCCAGCCCGACACCAACCACCGCTTCGTGCTGCCGGCCGCCGCGGTCGGCACCCACGCGCGCGTGGACATCTTCCCCGACGGCGGCATCTCCCGCCTGCGCCTGTTCGGCTCCCTCACGGAGGAGGGCGCGACCCGTCTGGCGGCCCGCCACCAGGAACTGGGCGGCTGATACCGGTGGCGGGTCGGGCGCCGGTCGCCCCATGACTCGCGGGGCGCGCCGGCCGGACAGCGCCGGTGCGGCCCGCGGGGCCTTTGGGCCGTCGGGTTCGTCGGGCCCCGCGTCCGGCTCAGGCCGCGTGGCCGCCGTCGACCGCGAACTCGGCGCCGGTGACGTAGGCCGCGCCGGCGAGATGGGCGGCTGATACCGGTAGTGGGTGGGGCGCCGGTCGCCCCACGACTCGCGGGGCGCCGGCCGGACAGCGCCGGTGCGGCCCGCGGGGCCCTCGGGCCGTCGGGCCCCGCGTCCGGCTCAGGCCGCGTGGCCGCCGTCGACCGCGAACTCGGCGCCGGTGACGTAGGCCGCGCCGGCGAGGTGGGCGACCGTGGACGCGACCTCCTCGGCCGTCCCGAAGCGGCCGAGCGCCGTCAGGGCCGCCTGACCCGCGGCGTAGGGACCGTCGGCCGGGTTCATGTCGGTGTCGATCGGACCGGGGTGCACGAGGTTCGCGGTGATCCCACGGCCGCCCAGCTCCCTGGCCAGCGCCTTGGTGAGCCCCGTGAGCGCCGCCTTGCTGGTCGCGTAGAGCGTGCCGCCGGGCCCCGGCACCCGCTGGGCCATGCAACTGCCGACGATGACGATCCGGCCGCCGTCCGGCATCAGCGCGGCGGCCGCCTGCGAGGCCAGGAAGACGGCCCGCACGTTCACCGCGAGCACCCGGTCCACGTCGGTGAGCGAGAGGCTGTCCAGCGGTCCGAGCACCCCGATGCCCGCGTTGTTCACCAGCACGTCGAGCCCGCCGAGCGCCGCCGCCGCCCGCTCCACGGCCCCCGCCGCCTCGTCCGCGTCCGCGGAGTCCGCCCGCAGGGCCAAGCCCCGCCGCCCCAGTGCCTCGACGGCCCGTACGACGTCCTCGGCCGCGTCCTTGCCGTTCACGTACGTCACCGCCACGTCGGCGCCCTCGCGTGCCAGGCGCACGGCCGTCGCCGCGCCGATCCCCCGGCTGCCGCCGGTCACCAGGGCCTTCCTGCCGTCGAGGGGGGTCCGGTGCGCCATGGCCCGAGCCGCCTCGGATGTCTGCGTAGCTGAAGAAGTCATGCGTCCATTCCAGCGACGGCCCCACGCGTGTGCTGGCGGCGAACGGACACCGAGGTGGCGCGCCCGGAACTCCAGGCTTCACCTCCCGCGTTCTCCTCACGTGACACTTCAGCAAGAGATCGTCGGCAACGCCATGCAGATGGCGGTCGTCACCCTGCACCCGGGCCAGACCGTCTACTGCGAGGCGGGCAAGTTCCTGTTCAAGACGCCCGGCGTGACGATGGAGACCCGGTTGTCCGGCCCGTCGGGCGGCGGCGCGCCGGGCGGCACGGGAGCGTCCGGCGCCGCGGCGGCCGGCATGGGCGGTCTGCTGCGCCAGGCCATGGGCACCGCCATGCAGGTCGGCCAGCGGGCACTGGCGGGCGAGTCGCTGGCCTTCCAGTACTTCACGGCGCAGGGCGCACAGGGCACCGTGGGCTTCGCGGGCGTCCTGCCCGGCGAGATGCGCGCGCTGGAGCTCGACGGCACGCGCGCGTGGTTCGCGGAGAAGGACGCGTTCGTGGCCGCAGAGTCCACCGTCGAGTTCGGCATCGCCTTCCAGGGCGGCCGGACGGGCACGAAGGGCGGCGAGGGCTTCGTCCTGGAGAAGTTCACCGGCAGGGGCACGGTGATCATCGCCGGCGCGGGCAACTTCATCGACCTCGACCCCGCCGACTTCGGCGGCCGCATCGAGGTCGACACGGGATGCGTGGTGGCCTTCGAGGAGGGCATCCGCTACGGCGTCCAGCGCGTCGGCGGCCTCGACCGCCAGGGCCTGATGAACGCCGTGTTCGGCGGCGAGGGCCTGTCCCTGGCCACCCTGGAGGGCCGCGGCCGCGTCATCCTCCAGTCCATGACCATCGAAGGCCTGGCGAACGCCCTGAAGAAGGCCCAGGGCGGCGACAAGCAGGGCCCGACGGGGGGACTGTTCTCCAGCCATGCCGGGTGAGGTCCGCACCGGCTTCGTCGAAACCCCGGGGGTGCGTCGCGCCAACGCCACGAAACGTCACAGGACTTGACGGCAAACTCCACAGACTTGACATTGACATGCCAGCATCTACGCGCGTCATCATGGATCCATGAGATTCCCCCCACGCAACCTCACCCGCCTCGGTGCCGCGACCGCGCTGCTGTCGGCACTCCTCGTCGGCGGCGCCGTCTCCGCCGCCCCCGCGGGCGCGACCGCCGCGGCGGTCGGCAGCATCTGCTACGGCGACCTGCCCTCGCAGGCGCACACGACGCTGGACCTCATCGAACAGGGCGGCCCCTTCCCCTACCCGCAGGACGGGACGACCTTCCAGAACCGGGAAGGCATCCTGCCCGGCCGGTCGACCGGCTACTACCACGAGTACACGGTCGAGACCCCCGGCAGTGACACCCGCGGCGCCCGCCGCATCGTCACCGGCGAGGAGCACCAGGAGGACTACTACACGGCCGACCACTACGCGTCGTTCGACCTGGTCGACCACGGCTGCTGAACGGTCGCCGCGACGGCCGGCCGAGCGCGCCGCCGCCCGGTTCGGGCCGGCGGATCCGCCCGGTTCGGCCCGGGCGGATCGGCCCGGTTCGGTCCGGCGGCTCAGCCCGGTTCCGTCCGGCGGCTCAGCCGGGCTTGCGGCTCTCGGCCGCGGCGAACAGGGCGAATGCCAGCACGACGAGGGCTACGCTCGCGTAGATCTCGAATCCGTCGAGGAAACCGACCCGCTGCACGAGCCCGATGTGCCAGTCGGTGAACTCGTGCACCAGGCCCATGGCGCCCTGCACGAGCGCGATGAACCCGAGGAACTCCAGGAGCTGCTTCATGCCCCTGACTCTCGCCCCGCGGACCCCCCACGGACAACGGCCGCGGGGCGAGACCCGGCCCACCGAAGTCGCCGATCCCCACCCGGCCGGCGCGCCGAAAGTAGCGGACGCCGCGACTTTGGTCGCCGATCCCGCGCGCGGGGAGGTGGCCCGGCCGGGCCCTGCGTAGATTTGTCGACCGTGAAAGGTGACAGGACGGCGCAGGCGGCGTCGGCGTTCGAGGGGCGCCGGTGGCTGTTCCCGTCCGCCCTGATCCACGCGCTCGACCCGGACGGCGAAGGGGACGCACGGCGGCCCCGGCGCACCGCGCGCGACTGGCTCGTCGACTTCTCGTGCTTCTTCGTGGCCATCCTGGTCGGCCTGCTGGCCGCGGACTCCATGACCCCGGAGAACACCCCGCCCACGCTCCTGGTCCTCGACCAGTGGCTCGGCGGTCTGTCCTGCGCCGCGGTGTGGCTGCGCCGCCGCTGGCCCGTGGGGCTCGCGATCGCGATGATCCCGATCGGATTCCTCTCCAACACGGCGGGCGGCGCCGGCATGGTCGCCTTCTTCACCCTCGCCGTGCACCGTCCCTTCCGGTACGTCGCCTGGATCGGCGGCGTCTCCGCCGCGCTGATCCCGCTCTTCTTCTGGCTGCGCCCCGAACCCGAGCTGCCCTACCTGGTGGCCGTCGCGTTCACCGCGCTGCTCAGCGGCTGCGTCATCGGCTGGGGCATGCTCGTGCGCTCCAAACGGCAGCTGATGTTCAGCCTGCGCGACCGCGCCCGGCGGGCCGAGACGGAGGCCGTGCTGCGCGCCGAACAGGCCCAGCGGCTCGCGCGCGAGGCGATCGCCCGGGAGATGCACGACGTGCTCGCCCACCGGCTGACGCTGCTCAGCGTGCACGCCGGAGCCCTGGAGTTCCGGCCGGACGCGCCCCGCGAGGAGGTCGCGCGGGCCGCCGGTGTCATCCGGGAGAGCGCCCACGAGGCACTGCAGGACCTGCGCGAGATCATCGGCGTCCTGCGGGCCGGCGACGCCGACGAGGGCGGCCGGCCGCAGCCGACCCTCGCGGCACTCGACGCGCTGGTCGCCCAGTCCTGCGAGGCCGGCACCAAGGTGACCCTCGACCTGCGGGTCACCGACCCGGGCGCGGTCCCGGCGTCGGTCGGCCGCACCGCCTACCGGATCGTCCAGGAGGGCCTGACCAACGCCCGCAAGCACGCCCCCGGCACCGCCGTCACCGTGTCCGTCTCCGGCGGGCCCGGCGAGGGCCTCACCGTCCACGTCCACAACCCCGCCCCCGAGGGCGACGTACCGCACGTCCCGGGCTCCGGGCAGGGCCTGATCGGGCTGACCGAGCGCGCCACGCTGGCCGGGGGACGGCTGGAGCACGGCGAACGGGCCGACGGGGGCTTCGAGGTCCGGGCCTGGCTGCCGTGGGCGACACCCGGCCGGTGAGCGAACCCGTATCCTCCCATCTCGCCGCCGCTGTACGGCGGTTGGACGAAGTGGGGGACGGCCGCGGGCCCGCCGGCGGCCCGACCGGGCGGGCGAAGCGGCGGCACAACCGTGATTACGTGAGGGCCATGACTGCGATCAGAGTGCTTCTCGTCGACGACGACCCGCTGGTGCGGGCCGGACTGTCCTTCATGATGGGCGGCGCCGACGACATCAGGATCGTCGGCGAGGCCGCCGACGGCGGCGAGGTCGAGGCGCTCGTCGACCGCACCCGGCCGGACGTCGTCCTGATGGACATCCGGATGCCCGCGGTCGACGGCCTCACCGCCACCGAGCGGCTGCGCGCCCGCCCGGACGCCCCGCAGGTCGTGGTCCTGACCACCTTCCACGCCGACGAACAGGTGCTGCGGGCGCTGCGCGCGGGCGCCGCCGGATTCGTCCTCAAGGACACCCCGCCGGCCGAGATCCTCGACGCGGTACGCCGGGTCGCCGCCGGTGATCCGGTGCTGTCTCCGACCGTCACCCGGCAGCTGATGGAGCACGCCGTCGGCACCGCCGCGGACACCCGGCGGGCCCGCGCGCGGGAGCGCATGACGGGCCTCAACGACCGGGAACGCGAGGTCGCCGTCGCGGTCGGCCGGGGACTCGCCAACGCGGAGATCGCGACGGAGCTGTTCATGAGCGTGGCGACCGTCAAGACCCACGTCTCCCGCGTCCTCGCCAAGCTCGACCTCAACAACCGCGTCCAGATCGCCCTGCTGGCCTACGACGCGGGACTGCTCGACGAGGACGGGTAGCGAGCGGCCGGCCTGACCACCCGTTCGGCGGGGGCGGCACGGGTGCGCGGCGGGGAAACCACTGGTGGCCACCGTCCCGTCGCCCCGCCAGAGACGAGCCCAGTTTCCGATGCCCCGTCCCGCTCCCGCTCCAGCCGCTCCCTTCCCCGCCGCCCCGCCTCCCACCCTCCCCCCGCCCCCGCCCGCGCCCGCGCAGGAACTGTCCCTCGACGCCCGCCTGGCGCTGGTCGACGCGGCGATGACCGTACGGCTGGACGAGGCGGCCGTCGCCCACGAGGTCCGCACCGCGTACCTCCGCACCGGGCCCGCCGAGCCGGCCGACGTCGTCACCGTCCCGTTCGACACGGTCCCGACGGGCACCGCGCCCTCGGGGACCGCCCCGTACGTCACCCCGCCCGGCCCCGCCCCGGCGGACCCGTACCCGACGCCGGTGGCCGCGTTGCTGCAGCGCGCTCATCACCGGCTGCTCTCGGACGGCTGGTGCAGCGGCGCCCTGGCCGACGGTGAAGGCGCCCACTGCATGCAGGGAGCCGTCCGCGCCGAGGCCCGAGGCGACCGGGACCTGGAGAGCAGCGCTCTCGCCGTGCTGCTGGAAGCCGTCCGGCGCGGCTTCGGCGACCACGTCGACTCCGTGCCCGGCTTCAACGACGCCTTCGGCTCCGGCCGCGAACCGATCCGCATGGTGGGGCGGGCGGCCGGTCTCGCCGACGCCCGCGGCCTGTAGGCCGCCGCAGGTCCGCAGTCGGCCGCAGGGGAAGGGCGGCCGCAGGGGAAGGTCGGCCGGGCACTCGCCGCGGGTGCCGTGCGTTCTCGTGGTGACGGAAGGGGTGCCACATGGCGCACGTGGTCGACCTGGGGGAGTTCGGCGCGGAGTTCCTGACGGACCCGCATCCCGTGTACGCGCGGCTGCGGGCCCGAGGGCCGGTGCACAGGGTGCGCCTGCCGCGGCCGGAGTCCCACCGTGAGGCCTGGCTGGTGGTGGGCTACGACGAGGCGCGCGCCGCGCTCGCCGACCCACGGCTGGCCAAGGACACCACCGAACTCGGGGTGAGGTTCCTCGACGAGGAGCTGATCGGGAAGCATCTGCTCGCCGCCGACCCGCCCCAGCACTCGCGGCTGCGCGGCCTGGTCACGCGCGCGTTCACGGCCCGCCGGGTGGAGGCCCTGCGCCCCAGGGTCCAGCAGATCGCCGACGAACTGCTGGACGCGATGCTCCCGCTGGGCCGCGCCGACCTGGTGGACGCGTTCTCGTACCCGCTCCCGATCACGGTCATCTGCGAATTGCTCGGGGTGCCCGAGCTGGACCGCGCCGCGTTCCGGGCGATGTCGACGGAGGTGGTCGCGCCCACCGACGGCGACCGCGAGTACGAGGCCGTGCGGCGTCTCGGGGAGTACCTCACCGAGCTGATCGAGGACAAGCGCTGCGCCGGACCCGCCGACGACCTGCTCAGCGACCTGATCCGCACCACCGCCGAGGACGGCGACCGGCTCTCCCCGACGGAACTGCGCGGTATGGCGTACCTCCTGCTCGTCGCCGGGCACGAGACCACCGTCAACCTCCTGACCAACGGCGTGTACGCCCTGCTCACGCACCCCGCCCAGCTCGCCGCCCTGCGTGCCGACATGAGCCTGCTCGACGGCGCGATCGAGGAGATGCTGCGCTACGAAGGGCCGGTCGAGACAGCGACGTACCGTTTCGCCGCCGAGCCCATGGAGATCGCGGGCACGACCGTCCAGCGGGGCGAGGCGGTGCTGATCGGCCTCACCGCGGCGGGCCGTGACGACGCCCGCTTCTCGGACCCGCACCGCTTCGACATCCACCGCGCCCCCCGCACCCACCTCGCCTTCGGGCACGGCATCCACTACTGCCTGGGCGCTCCCCTCGCCCGCCTGGAGGCCCGCACGGCGCTCGGCGCCCTGCTCCGGCACGCTCCCCGCCTCGCCCTGGACGGGCCGCCCGGCCCCCACCTCCCGGGCATGTTGATGCGCGGCATGCGAACCCTTCCGGTGCGCTGGTGACGCCCTCGCGCCGGTGACGCCGGGCCCCGGCGGTCGAGCGCCGCGCGCCGTCGGCGGGTACCGGGCCCCCGCGGGTGAGTATCGGGGCCCCGCGGGCGAGCGCCGCGCGCTGCGGGCGAGTGCCCGGCGCCGTGGGCGGGTACCGGGCCCCCGTGGGCGAGCGCCGCGCGCTGCGGGCGAGTGCCCGGCGCCGTGGGCGAGTACCAGGCCCCGTGGGCGAGTGCCGGGCCCCGCAGGCGAGTGCCGGGCCCCGCGGGCGAGTGCCGGGCCCCGCGGGCGAGTGCCGGGCCCCGTGGGGCGAGTGCCGGGCCCCGTGGGCAAGCGCCCGGCCCCCGCGGGCGGGCGCCGCGCGCCGCGGGCGGGTACCGGGCCCCCGCGGTCGAGCGCCGGGCCCCGCGGGCGGGCGCCGCGCGCCGCGGGCGGGTACCGGGGCGCCGCGGGCAAGCGCCCGGCCCCCGCGGGCGAGCGTCGCGCCCCCCGTCTCCTACCGCAGCACCGGCTCCTGACCGCCCGCCACCTCGCCGAGCCGGACGGGTCTGTGCTCTCGGCGGGAGAGCTCGCAGGCCTCGGCCACGCGCAGCGCCTGCAACGCCTCCCGGCCGTCGCAGGGGTTGGCGCGCTCGCCCCGGACCACCTCGACGAAGGCGTTCAGCTCGGCCTCGTAGGAGGGCCCGAAGCGCTCCAGGAAGGTGGTCCACGGCTTGCTCGCGGCCGGCGGCCCGCTCGGCTCGGTGGACGCGATCGGCGTACGGTCGTCCAGCCCCACCACGATCTGGTCCAGCTCCCCGGCCAGCTCCATGCGCACGTCGTAACCGGCGCCGTTCAGCCGCGTCGCGGTCGCCGTGGCCAGGGTGCCGTCGTCGAGGGTGAGGAGCACCGCCGCCGTGTCGACGTCCCCGGCCTCGCGGAACATCGGGGGACCGGCGTCGGAGCCGGCGGCGTACACCTCCGTCACCTCGTGCCCGGTCACCCAGCGCAGCGCGTCGAAGTCGTGGATGAGGGTGTCCCGGTACAGCCCACCGGACAGGGGCAGATACGAGGCGGGCGGCGGCGTCCGGTCGGAGGTCGTCGCGCGCACGGTGTGCAGCCGGCCGAGCCGCCCGGCGCGGACGGCCTCGCGGGCTCCGAGGTAGCCCGGGTCGAAGCGCCGCTGGAACCCCATCTGCAGGACGGTCCCGGCCGTCTCGACCTCGGAGATCGCGTGCAGCGAGCCCGGCAGGTCGAGCGCGATCGGCTTCTCGCAGAACACCGGCAGCCCCGAGCGCGCCGCCCGGCCGATCAGATCGGCGTGGGCCGCGGTCGCCGTCGTGATCACCACCGCGTCCACGCCCCAGCGGAAGATCTCGTCCATGCCGGGCGCGGCGGTCTCGCCGAGCCGCTGCGCCAGCTCCTGCGCCCGCGTGGGATCCGCGTCCGTGAGGATCAGGGAGCCCACGTCACGGTGGCGGCTGAGCGTGTTCGCATGAATGGTGCCGATGCGGCCCGTCCCGATGACCCCGATGCGCATGAAGACAAAGTGGAGCCGGACCCACCGCACTGTCAATGCTTATGTCCGGACAATCGGACGACACAACTTCCCGTCAACCCGTCACGGAGCTACGCTCAGGCCCGTGCCGAAACCAGACGTGGACCCGACCGTGCAGCTCGACCTGAGCGTGGACCGCAGCTCGCCCGTCCCGCTGTACTTCCAGCTGTCCCAGCAGCTGGAGGCCGCCATCGAGCACGGCAGGCTCACGCCCGGCAGCCTGCTCGGCAACGAGATCGAGCTCGCCGCGCGGCTCGGTCTGTCCCGGCCGACGGTCCGCCAGGCCATCCAGTCCCTGGTCGACAAGGGTCTGCTGGTCCGCCGTCGGGGGGTGGGCACGCAGGTCGTGCACAGCCAGGTCAAGCGCCCGCTGGAGCTGAGCAGCCTCTACGACGACCTGGAGGCGGCCGGGCAGCGGCCCGCCACGAAGGTGCTGGTCAACACCGTCGGGCCGGCGTCCGCGGAGGCGGCGGCCGCGCTCGGCGTCGCGGAGGGCACCGACGTGCACCGCGTCGAGCGGCTGCGGCTGGCGCACGGGGAGCCGATGGCGTACCTGTGCAACTACCTGCCCGGCGGTCTGCTCGAACTGGACACCGGGCAGCTGGAGGCGACCGGCCTCTACCGGCTGATGCGCTCGGCCGGGATCACGCTGCACAGCGCCCGCCAGTCCATCGGCGCCCGGGCCGCCACCGCCGCCGAGGCCGAGCGGCTCCGCGAGAGCGAGGGCGCCCCGCTGCTGACCATGCAGCGCACGACGTTCGACGACACCGGCCGGGCGGTCGAGTACGGCACGCACACCTACCGCCCGAGCCGCTACTCCTTCGAGTTCCAGTTGCTCGTACGGCCCTGAGAAGCACCCTCACGGGGTGAGGTTCGTCTCAATGTCCGGACAATGCGACCGCCGCGGGCTCCCCGGGCGCGGACCACACCCTCCCTGTGTTTGATACTGGGGCGTTTGGGGCCGGTGGAACGACCGGCTCCGGCTACCGGAGAACACAGCAAGAAGGGCACGGCCTCGTGGCACGGTTTCGGACCGGGTTTCGCACCTGGGTAGGCATCGCGGTGGCAGGGGCGCTCTGCGCGTCCCTCGCGGGCTGCAGCAGCACGGGCGGCAAGCGCGCCGAGGACGCCCGCAAGGCCGCGGCCGCGCAGGGGAAGGCCGCGGTGAACACCCCCCGCTGGACCTTCGCCATGATCACCCACTCGGGCGACGGGGACACCTTCTGGGACATCGTCCAGAGTGGCGCCGAGCAGGCCGCGGTCAAGGACAACATCAAGTTCCTGTACTCCCACGACGACGAGGCGCAGCAGCAGGCACAGCTGGTGGACGCGGCCGTCGACAAGAAGGTCGACGGCATCATCGTCACCCTCGCCAAGCCCGACGCGATGAAGGCCGCCGTCGCCCGCGCGGTCGAGGCGGGGATCCCGGTCGTCACCGTGAACTCGGGCTCGGCGGAGTCGAAGGAGTTCGGCGCGCTCACGCACATCGGCCAGGACGAGACCGTCGCCGGCCAGGCGGTCGGCGAGGAGCTGAACCAACGCGGCCGCAAGAAGGCGCTGTGCATCCTGCACGAGCAGGGCAACGTCGGTCACGAGCAGCGCTGCGCCGGTCTGAAGGAGACCTTCGACGGCACCGTGCAGAACCTCTACGTCACCGGCACGAGCATGCCCGACGTGCAGTCCGCCATCGAGGCCAAGCTCCAGTCGGACAGTTCGGTGGACGCCGTGGTGACCCTCGGTGCCCCGTACGCCGACACCGCCGTGAAGGCCAAGCAGGTCGCGGGCAGCGACGCCGAGATCGACACCTTCGACCTGAACGCCAAGGTCGCCGCCGGCCTGAAGGACGGCACCCTCGGCTTCGCCGTCGACCAGCAGCCCTACCTCCAGGGCTACGAGGCGGTCGACCTGCTGTGGCTGTACCGGTACAACGCCGACGTGCTCGGCGGCGGCAAGCCGGTGCTCACCGGCCCGCAGATCATCACCAAGGACCAGGCGGACGCCCTCGCCGAGTACACCGAGCGGGGCACCCGATGACCGCGCTCGCTGACGAAAGGATTCTGCACAGCTCTCCGCTGCGGAAGCTGCTCAGCCGTCCGGAGCTCGGCTCGGTCGTCGGCGCCGCCGCCGTCTTCCTGTTTTTCGCCCTGGCCGCCGACAGCTTCCTGAAGGCGTCGAGCCTGAGCACGGTCCTGTACGCGTCCTCGACGATCGGCATCATGGCGGTCCCGGTCGCGCTGCTGATGATCGGCGGCGAGTTCGACCTGTCGGCGGGCGTCATGGTGACGTCGTCCGCCCTGGTCTCCTCGATGTTCAGCTTCCAGATGACGGCGAACGTCTGGGTGGGCGTCGGCGTCTCCCTGCTCGTCACCCTCGCCGTCGGCGCCTTCAACGGCTTCATGCTCACCCGCACCAAGCTGCCGAGCTTCATCATCACGCTCGGCACCTTCCTGATGCTGACCGGCATGAACCTCGGCTTCACCAAGCTCATCTCCGGCACGGTCTCCACCAAGTCCATCGCCGACATGGAGGGCTTCCCCAGCGCGCACGACGTCTTCGCCTCCACGCTGACCCTCGGCGGCGTCAACTTCAAGATCACGATCCTCTGGTGGTTCGCGCTGGTCGCCGTCGCCAGCTGGATCCTGCTGCGCACCCGCGCCGGCAACTGGATCTTCGCGGTCGGCGGCAACCAGGACGCCGCCCGCGCGGTCGGCGTCCCGGTGACCCGGACCAAGATCGGCCTCTACATGGGGGTGGCGCTCGGCGCCTGGATCTCCGGCCAGCACCTGCTGTTCTCGTACGACGTCGTCCAGTCCGGCGAGGGCGTCGGCAACGAGCTGATCTACATCATCGCGGCCGTCATCGGGGGCTGTCTGATCACCGGCGGCCACGGCAGCGCGGTCGGCTCGGCGGTCGGCGCGTTCCTGTTCGGCATGACCAGCAAGGGCATCGTCTTCGCCGAGTGGAACCCCGACTGGTTCAAGTTCTTCCTCGGAGCGATGTTGCTCCTCGCGACCCTGCTCAACGCCTGGGTCCGCAAGCGCGCGGAGGCCACCAAGTGACGCGAGCGGCACGACGTACGGCACTCGTGGAGCTGTCCGGCGTCAGCAAGCACTACGGCAACGTCCGCGCCCTCGAAGGCGTCTCCCTGGAGGTGCGCGCGGGCGAGATCACCTGCGTGCTGGGCGACAACGGCGCCGGCAAGTCCACCCTCATCAAGATCATCGCCGGACTGCACCAGCACGACGGCGGCACCCTGCGCGTCGACGGCGAGGAGACCCGCCTCGCCTCGCCCCGCGACGCCCTGGACCGTGGGATCGCGACCGTCTACCAGGACCTGGCCGTCGTCCCGCTGATGCCGGTCTGGCGCAACTTCTTCCTCGGTTCCGAGCCCCGCAAGGGCGCCGGCCCCTTCAAGCGCATGGACGTCGACCTCATGCGCCGCACCACCCACTCCGAACTCCTGCGCATGGGAATCGACCTGCGCGACGTCGACCAGCCCATCGGCACGCTCTCCGGCGGTGAGCGCCAGTGCGTGGCCATCGCCCGGGCCGTCCATTTCGGGGCCAAGGTCCTCGTCCTGGACGAACCGACGGCGGCGCTCGGTGTCAAGCAGTCCGGGGTCGTCCTGAAATATGTGGCGGCGGCACGGGACCAGGGTCTGGGTGTTGTGTTGATCACCCACAACCCGCATCACGCGTACCTCGTCGGCGACCGCTTCGTGCTGCTGAAACGCGGCACCATGGCGGGCAGCCACACCAGCGAATCGATCACGCTCGACGAGCTGACACGGCAGATGGCAGGCGGAAACGAGCTCGACGACCTCCGCCACGAACTCCGGCGCGGCTGAGGAGGCGGGGTCCGCGGGAGAGGCCGGGAACGGCCGCCGCGGCCGGCGGGAACGGCCGCGGCGGCCGGTCGACCCAGGGCCGGGGACGATCCCCTTACCGCACCCTGAGTCACGGTGAGGCAGAATCGGGCCCGATGAGCACCTACCGCGACCTCGCCTTCCCCAAGGCCCTGAGCAACGCCCGGGTGACCGGCGGCGCCCCCATCGGCTCACGGCGCGCGACAGCGCTGCGCACCGTGGGCACCCGGGAGCGCCGTTCCCACCTGACCGCACCCCGCGTGCCCACCGTCGGCATCGACATCGGCGGCACCAAGGTGATGGCGGGTGTCGTGGACGCCGACGGCAACATCCTGGAGAAGCTCCGCACGGAGACCCCGGACAAGTCCAAGAGCCCCCGGGTCGTCGAGGACACCATCGTCGAACTGGTCCTGGACCTGTCCGACCGGCACGACGTGCACGCGGTCGGCATCGGCGCCGCCGGCTGGGTCGACGCCGAGCGCAACCGCGTCCTGTTCGCCCCGCACCTGTCCTGGCGCAACGAGCCGCTGCGCGACCGCCTCGCCGGCCGCCTCTCCGTTCCCGTCCTCGTCGACAACGACGCCAACACGGCCGCCTGGGCCGAGTGGCGCTTCGGCGCCGGCCGCGGCGAGGACCACCTCGTGATGATCACGCTGGGCACCGGCATCGGCGGCGCGATCCTGGAGGACGGCCAGGTCAAGCGCGGCAAGTTCGGCGTGGCCGGCGAGTTCGGGCACATGCAGGTGGTCCCCGGCGGTCACCGCTGCCCGTGCGGCAACCGCGGCTGCTGGGAGCAGTACAGCTCCGGCAACGCGCTGGTCCGCGAGGCGCGCGAGCTGGCCGCCGCCGACTCGCCGGTGGCGTACGGGATCATCGAGCACGTCAAGGGCAGCATCGGCGACATCACCGGCCCCATCATCACCGAGCTGGCCCGCGAGGGCGACGCCATGTGCATCGAGCTGCTCCAGGACATCGGGCAGTGGCTCGGTGTCGGCATCGCCAACCTGGCCGCCGCCCTCGACCCCTCCTGCTTCGTGATCGGCGGCGGGGTCTCGGCCGCCGACGACCTGCTCATCGGCCCCGCCCGGGACGCCTTCAAGCGCCACCTCACCGGCCGCGGCTACCGCCCCGAGGCCCGCATCGTCCGCGCCCAGCTCGGCCCCGAGGCCGGCATGGTCGGCGCCGCCGACCTCGCCCGCCTGGTGGCCCGCCGCTTCCGGCGCGCCAAACGGCGCAGGGTGGAGCGCTACGAACGCTACGAGCGGTACGCCGAGGCCCGCCGCGGTCAGGACTCGCTGTGACGGGCGCGCTGCCGCAGCAGGGCGGCCCCGCCGAGGAGCGGGGGACGCCGGCCGAGGACCGCCGCCATGTGATCCGCCGCCGGGCGCTCACCCTGCTCATCATCGTGCTGCTCATCGGCATCCCCGCCGGCTACCTGGTGATCTCCGCCAACCAGAGCCGCGCCAGCGGCAAGGACAAGGAGGAGAAGTACTCGGCGCGCGGGCTGACCGTGGGCTGGCCCTCCAAGGTGCAGCGGAGGCTGTACCAGGTGCCGATACCGCATCCGGCCAACAAGGTCGCCTGGTACGAGACGAACAACTGGAAGACCAGCCGGCTGTACGTGCAGTTCCAGACCACCCACGCCGGTCTGGACGCCTTCCTCAAGCAGGTGGGCGTCGAGCGGAGCGACCTGATCAAGAGCGACATCACCATCGGCGCGCGCGACCAGCACGTCACGGGCTGGAAGTTCGCGGGCACGGGCGCCCGGCTCGGCGCGAACTGGGGGCTGGTCCACCAGCAGAAGAACCCGAGGCCCACGCAGGACATCGTGGTCAACACGGGCAACCCGACCTACCCGATGGTCTACGTCGTCTCGCGGCTGAATCCCTGATCGGCCAGATTCCCTGATCGGGCTGAACGGCCCGATTCCCTGACCGGCCTGAACGGCCCGATTCCCTGATCGGCTCGACCGGCCTGATGGGCCCGGTCCGCCCTGTCCGTTCGTCAGGGCCGATTGTCGGACCCCGCCCGTAGAGTCGAAGACGACTGATCCGATCCGTGGGCGGGAGGTGGCAAGACGTATGGGCGAATCCGTGTCCGTACCCGTGCGGCTGGCCGCCGTCTTCCTTCCCGCGCCGGTTCCCCGTCAGGGCCGCGTGGCCTTCTGGGACCCGGACGACGAGGGCGGGGCGGCCGTCCCGGGCCGCACCTCCACACCGCTGACGGTGGTACGACCCCATGGGGCCGCGGTCCGCCGCAAGGAGACGCCGGCGCTGACCCTGCCGGTGGGGGAGGCACTCCCGTTCCTCGTCCGGGCCCGGCACGATCCGGCCGCCCACCCCGCCACGGCCTGCTGGGGCGCCGCCGCCCTGCACGCCCTGCGGCTCGCCGCCCGGGGCCGCCTGCTGCCCGGCCTGACACCCACCGGGCACGACGCCTGGCGCGCCGGCCCCCTCGACCCCGACGACATCGCCCACCTGCGCGCGGTGGCCGCCGCGCTGCCCGGCGAAGGGCATGCCGTGCCGCTGCCCGGTCCGGGCCCGCTGCGGCTGCCCGAGCCGGAGACGCTGGTGCGGGCGTTCCTGGACGCGGTCGCGGACACCCTGCCGCGCACCCCCGCCGCCGCGGCCGCCTACGGCAGGCCCTTCGCGGCCCGCGCTCCGCAGCGCCTGCCCGGCGCCCAGGAGTGGGCCGCGGAGGTCGCCGCCGGGATGGACGCGGGCGTGCGGATCTCCTTGCGCCTGGACCTCGCGGCGTACGACCTCTTCGACACCGCCGACGACGGCGACCGGGTGCGCCGGGCGGGCGCCGCGATCGTGCAGGTGCACAGCCTCGCCGACCCCACGCTCGTCGTGGACGCGGCGGCGCTGTGGGCGGGGGACGCCGAGGCCTTCGGGCCCCGCGCGCGGGTGGACGCCGCGCTCGCGGTCCGGCGGGCGGCGCGTGTCTGGGCGCCGCTGGACCGGCTCGCCGAGCAGGACGTGCCCGACGTGCTCGCCCTGTCCGAGTCCGAGCTCGGTGACCTGCTGGGCGCGGCGGCCGCCCGGCTGGCGGCGGCGGGCGTCGCGGTGCACTGGCCCCGGGACCTCGCGCGCGACCTGACGGCGGCCGCGATCGTGCGGCCCGCGCCGGGCTCGGCGACCGACGGCACCGGCTTCTTCGAGAGCGAGGACCTGCTCCAGTTCCGCTGGCAGCTGGCGCTCGGCGGGGAGCCGCTGAGCGAGGCCGAGATGGACGCGCTGGCCGAGGCCCACCGGCCCGTCGTGCGGCTGCGGGACCAGTGGGTGCTCGTCGACCCCGCACTCGTGCGCAAGGCCCGCAAGCGCGAACTAGGCCTGCTCGATCCGGTGGACGCCCTGTCCGTCGCGCTCACCGGCACCGCGGAGGTCGACGGCGAGCAGGTCGAGGCGGTGCCGGTCGGCGCGCTCGCCGCCCTGCGCGACCGCCTCACCGCCGGGATCCGGCCCGCCGAGGCGCCTGCCGGACTCCGAGCCACCCTGCGCGACTACCAGCTGCGGGGCCTGGCCTGGCTCGACCTGATGACCTCCGTCGGCCTCGGCGGCTGCCTCGCCGACGACATGGGACTCGGCAAGACCGTCACCGTCATCGCCCTCCACCTCAAGCGGGCCCGCACCGAACCCACGCTGGTGGTGTGCCCGGCCTCCCTGCTGGGCAACTGGCAGCGCGAGATCGAGCGCTTCGCCCCGGGCGTCCCCGTGCGCCGCCACCACGGAACCGAACGCACCCTGACCGGCCTCGACGGCGGCTTCGTCCTCACCACGTACGGCACCATGCGAGCGGCAGCGGCGACGCTGGCCCAGCAGCGGTGGGGCATGGTCGTCGCCGACGAGGCGCAGCACGTCAAGAACCCGTACTCGGCGACGGCGAAGGCCCTGCGCACGATCCCGACGCCCGCCCGCGTCGCCCTCACCGGCACCCCCGTCGAGAACAACCTCTCCGAGCTGTGGGCGCTGCTGGACTGGACGACACCCGGTCTGCTGGGCCCGCTCAAGTCCTTCCGTGCCCGGCACGCCCGCGCGGTCGAGAACGGCGAGGACGAGGAGGCGGTGGCCCGGCTCGCCCGCCTCGTCCGCCCGTTCCTGCTGCGCCGCAAGAAGTCCGACCCCGGCATCGTCCCGGAGCTGCCGCCCAAGACGGAGACCGACCACCCGGTGCCGCTCACGCGGGAGCAGGGCGCGTTGTACGAGGCGGTGGTGCGGGAGTCGCTGCTCGCGATCGAGACGGCGGAGGGGATCGCGCGGCGCGGCCTGGTGCTCAAGTTGCTGACCTCGCTCAAGCAGATCTGCGACCACCCGGCGCTCTACCTCAAGGAGGAGCACGGCCCCTACGGCGGTGACCGGCTCGCCGCCCGCTCCGGCAAGCTCGCCCTGCTCGACGAGCTGCTGGACACGCTGCTCGCGGAGGACGGTTCGGCGCTGGTCTTCACGCAGTACGTCGGCATGGCCCGCCTGATCACCGCTCACCTGGCCGCCCGTGCCGTCCCGGTGGACCTCCTGCACGGCGGCACTCCCGTGCCCGAGCGCGAGCGCATGGTGGACCGTTTCCAGGACGGTGCCACCCCGGTGCTTGTCCTGTCCCTGAAGGCCGCGGGCACCGGGCTGAACCTGACGCGCGCGGGGCATGTCGTCCACTTCGACCGCTGGTGGAACCCGGCCGTCGAGGAGCAGGCCACCGACCGTGCCTACCGCATCGGCCAGACCCAGCCCGTGCAGGTCCACCGCCTCATCACCGAGGGCACGGTGGAGGACCGCATCGCCGAGATGCTGGAGGCCAAGCGCGCCCTCGCCGACGCGATCCTCGGCTCCGGAGAGGCGGCGCTGACCGAGCTGACGGACCGTGAGCTGTCCGACCTCGTGTCGCTGCGGAGGGCGTCGTGACGGGGGAGGGGCAACGGCCCGACGAGGAACGTCTGCCGGGAGACCCGGGCGACCCGGTTCCGGAGAGGGGGGCGCGGCCCGCAGACGCGGCGCGGCGGGCTCTGCGGGCCGCGCGGGACCTCTCCGGTGAACCCGCCGGGTCCGGCCCTGCACCGAGCGACGCCGCCCGCCCTTCCGCCGCCCGCGAGTCCCGACCGGGCGACGCGGCCCGTGAAGCACTGAGACGCGCGGCCTCGGCGCGGCGGACGGTCGCCGAGTCCGAGGGCGCGGGGAGCGGGGCGGGGCGTCCGATGCCGGGCGGATCGCCCGACGACGGGCTCCCGGTCTCCGACGGCCCGGGTGCGGGCTCGGGTTCCGGTGCGCCGGGGGAGGCTTCGGGTTCGGGTGCTTCGGGGGAGGGCTTGCGTTCCGGTGGTTTGGGGGAGGCTTCGGGTTCGGGTGCTCTGGGGGAGGGCTTGCGTTCTGGTGGCCTGGGGGAGGCTTCGGGTTCGGGCGCTCTGGGGGAGGGCTTGCGTTCCGGTGGCGCGGGGGAGGCTTCGGGTTCGGGGGAGGCCCCGCGTTCCGGTGCGCCGGGGGAGGGCTCGCGATCCGGTGCCTCGGGGGAGGGACGGATCTCCGGTGAGTCCGGCGAGGTGGTGGTCGGCGATGCCTCGGCGAGCCGGCCCGCGGACGTCGCGCGGGACGCGTTGCGGGCCGCGCGGCAGGCGCGCGAGGACGTCGGGACGACGGGCGTCGAGCCGGTGCGGCGGAGCACGCCCCGCCCTCCGGCGGATCGGTCGCGCCGCCCGCGTGCGGTGGGGGAGTTGTTCGCCGACGCCTTCAAGAGGGCGGCCCCGCAGCACGCGTCCGACGACCGGCACACCCCCGATGACGGCCCTCGGCCGACGACCTCGTCCGAGCGCCCCGCCTCCGAGCGACCCTCCTCCGCTTGCCCGCACGAGGGCGACCCCACCGCGGGGTCACCCCTCGACCTGCCCTCGGAGCACGCCCCTCAAGGTGCCGCGCCCCCGCAGGCCCCCCGCTCCATGGCGTCCCCGCATCGTGACGGTGACCTGCGTCGTACGTTCCCCGCGTTCCCGCCCCGCGCGTCCGGCGACGACACCTCCCTCGCCGAGACCTGGTGGGGCAACGCCTGGATCACCGCACTGGAACGGGGCGCGCTGGACGTCGAGCGGCTGGCGCGGGGCCGCGGTTACGCCCAGCAGGGCCGGGTGGACGCCATCACGGTGACCCCGGGCCTCGTCCTGGCCTACGTCCGCGGCAGCCGCCCGCGGCCGTACCGGGTGCAGGTGCGGCTGCGGACGCTTCAGGACGCGGACTGGGAGCGGTTCCTGGACGCCGCCGCCGACCGCCCCGGCCACATCGCCGCGTTGCTGGACAAGGAGATGCCCCAGGCGCTGGCGGACGGCGAGGTGCCGCTGCTGCCCGCCGCCGGTGATCTGGACCCGCGGTGCAGTTGCCCCGATCGCGGTCACCCCTGCAAGCACGCCGCCGCGCTGTGCTACCAGACCGCGCGTCTGCTCGACGCCGACCCCTTCGTGCTGCTTCTGCTGCGCGGGAGGGGCGAGCGCGAGGTGCTCGACGCCCTCTCCCGGCGCAACGCGACCCGGGCGGCCCGCGCCGCCCAGGAGAAGGAACCGGCCCCGCCGCCGGGCATCCGGGCGACCGACGCGCTGTCCCGGCGCGAACTCCCGCCGCTGCCGATGCCGTTGCCCGTCCCGCCGCACCCCGAGCAGCCTCCGGTGTACCCGGGAGCCCCGGGCGGCCCGGACTCCTTCGCGCTGGACCACCTGGCCACGGACGCCGCGGCCCGCGCCCACGCGTTGCTGCTCACCGGCCGCGATCCGGTGGCGGAGCTGACGCCGTGGCACGACGCGGTGCGGCTCGCGGCGGCCCGCCCGGGATCCGGCCTCACCCTCGGCACCCGTGCCCTGTACTCCTCCCTCGCCTCGGCGGTGGGCCGTACTCCGGCCGAGCTGGCGCGTGCGGTCGCCGCCTGGCGGCAGGGCGGGCTCGACGGTCTCGTCGTCCTGGAAGAGCCCTGGGACCCACCGGCCGGCCGTTTCGACCGCGCCCGCCCGCTGCTCCTCGCCGCCGACCTGCCCGCCTTCCGCCCTTCACGCAACCGCCTCACCCACCCGAGCGGCCACGTCCAGCTCCGCCTCGGCCGTGAGGGCCTCTGGTACGCCTACGAGTCGGAGCCGGGCCAGGACGACTGGTGGCCCCGAGGCACGCCCGACCCCGACCCGGTCGGCGCCCTCACGGGCCTGGGCGGCACGGACGACCTCTGAGCCACGCTCCCCTCCCGTCCGCCGTCGAGCTGACCTCCGGCCCCCGACGGCGCCCCGTCGCCGCCCACGGATCCGGGCACCGCATTCCCAGCCAGCGCCGACGCCCCGCCCCCACCCCAAAAGCCCACCACCCCGGCCATCAACCCGAGGCCAATCCCGTCCCGGGGCCGCCCCCCCCACCGACGACCCTCGCCGCCCCGGCACACGCCCCCACCCCCGATCCAGCACTCCCCGGCCCCCACCTGGAGCATTCCCGTTCAGCCGGGTGCCGTCATCGCCGTTAGCGTGCTGTGCAGGACGTTGCGTCGGCGAGGACGGGGAAGCACACGATGGCCACAGACGACCAGCACGACGTCGCCGACCCCTCCGCCCCGGCCGGCCGGGTCCCCGAAGCGCTTGTCGTCGTCATCTGCGGGGCGACCGGCGACCTGGCGCGGCGCAAGCTGCTGCCCGGTCTGTTCCATCTGGCGAAGGCCGGCCTGCTGCCCGCCCGGTACCGCGTCGTCGGCACCTCACCCGCCGCCGACTCCTTCGGCGACGCCGAGTTCCGCGAGCACGCCCGCCAGGCCGTCGCCCAGTTCAGCCGGGCGGCGCCCGAGGGGCCCGACTGGGAGGCGTTCGAGCAGACGCTGTCCTACGGGGCGGCCGACCCCGGCGAGACGGGCCCCCTCATGGCCGCCGTGCAGAAGGCCGAGCGTGCCCTCGGCGGCAGCCCCCGCCGGCTGTTCCACCTCGCCGTGCCGCCGGTCGCGTTCGGATCCGTCGTCACGATGCTCGGCACGTCCGGGCTGGCCGAGAACGCCCGGGTCATCGTGGAGAAGCCGTTCGGCACGGACCTCGCCTCCGCCCGCGCCCTCAACGACACCCTGCACGCCGTCTTCGACGAGTCCCGCGTCTTCCGCATCGACCACTTCCTCGGCAAGGAGTCCGTCGACAACATCCTCGCCCTGCGCTTCGCCAACGGACTGTTCGAGCCGATCTGGAACCGCGACCACATCAGCCATGTCCAGATCGACGTGCCGGAGACCATCGACATCCAGGGCCGCGCCCGGTTCTTCGAGGGCACCGGCACCTTCCGCGACATGATCGTCACCCATCTCTTCCAGCTCCTCGGCTTCGTGGCGATGGAACCCCCGGCGGCGCTCGACGCACGCTCCCTGCGGGAGGAGAAGGACAAGGTCTTCCGCTCGCTGCGGCCCCTGGACCCGGCGCACGTGGTGCGCGGCCAGTACGAGGGCTACCGGAACGAGCAGGGAGTGGCCCCCGCCTCCGACACCGAGACCTTCGCCGCGCTGCGCGTCGACATCGACAACTGGCGCTGGGCCGGGGTGCCTTTCTACCTCCGCTCGGGCAAGGCGCTGGCCGAGGGCCGGCACATGGTGACCCTCACCTTCCGCCAACCACCCCTGCGGATGTTCCCGGCGGACGTCCACGACGACAGCACGGCCTTCGGCTGCAACTCGCTCGCGATCGACTTCGACGACCCCGGCAGCATCACCACACGCTTCCTGGCCAAGGAACCCGGCCCCGAGATGCGCCTCGGACAGACCGAGATGGTCTTCGACTACGCGGGCTCCTTCGTCCAGGACCACGCCCTGGAGGCCTACGAGCACCTGATCCTGGAGGCCATGCTGGGCGACCAGTCGCTGTTCACCAGCGCCGAGGGCATCGCCCGTCTGTGGGAGGTCGCCGAGCCCCTGCTGAAGGACCCGCCGCCGGTGGAACCCTACGCCAGGGGGTCCTGGGGGCCGGAGGGCATCCACCGGCTCGTGCGGCCCCACCAGTGGTATCTGCCGGACGGACGGTGAGTCATGCTGGGCCTTCCCGATCACATCCGAGCCTGCCTGTTCGACCTCGACGGTGTGCTGACGCAGACCGCGAAGGTCCACGCCGCCGCCTGGAAGGAGACGTTCGACGCCTTCCTGCGCCGACGCGCCGACCGGGACGGCAGCGCCTTCGTGCCCTTCGACGCCGGCGAGGACTACGACGACTACGTGGACGGCCGCCCCCGCGAGGACGGCGTCCGCACCTTCCTCGCGTCGCGCGGCATCGAACTGCCCGAGGGCACGCCCGAGGACGGTCCCGACCGCGAGACCGTGCACGGCGTGGGCAACCGCAAGAACGAGCTGGTGCTCCGTCTGATCCGCGAGCAGGGCGTCGAGCCCTACGAGGGCTCGGTGGCCTATCTGCGGGCGGCCCGGGACGCCGGTCTGCGGCGCGCGGTCGTCTCCTCCAGCGCAAACTGCCACGACGTCCTCGTCGCGGCCGGCATCGAGGACCTCCTCGAAGAGCGCGTGGACGGCATCACCCGGCGCGAGCAGGGCCTGCGCGGCAAGCCCGCCCCCGACACCTATCTCGCCGGCGCCCGGCTCCTCGGCGTGGAGCCCGCCGAGGCGGCGGTCTTCGAGGACGCCCTGGCCGGCGTGGAGGCGGGCCACGCCGGGCACTTCGGCGTCGTCGTCGGCGTCGACCGGGTCGGCCAGAGCGCGGAACTGCGCCGGCACGGGGCGGACCTCGTCGTGACCGACCTCGCCCGACTCCTGAAGGAGCAGCGGTGATCAGTCACCCGTCGTTCGCCTGCGAGCCCTGGCTGCTGCGCGAGACCGAGCTGAGCCTTGAGGTCCTCGCCCAGAGCGAGTCCGTCTTCGCCCTGGCCAACGGGCACGTCGGCTGGCGCGGCAACCTCGACGAGGGCGAACCGCACGGGCTGCCCGGCGCCTACCTGAACGGCGTGCACGAGGTGCACCCGCTGCCGTACGGGGAGTCCGGCTACGGCTACCCGGAGTCCGGCGAGACGGCCGTCAACGTCACCGACGGCAAGATCGTCCGGCTGCTCGTCGACGACGAGCCGTTCGACCTGCGCTACGGCGAACTCGTCGCCCACGAGCGCGTGCTGGACTTCCGCACCGGTGTGCTGAGCCGCACCGTCGACTGGATCAGCCCCGCGGGGACGGGGGCCCGCGTGGTCTCCCGGCGCCTGGTCTCCTTCACCCAGCGGTCGATCGCCGCCGTGGAGTACGTGGTGGAGCCGCTCGACACCGCCATCACCGTGGCCGTCCAGTCGGAGCTGGTCGCCAACGAACAGCTCCCGCGCACCTCCGGCGACCCCCGGGTCTCCGCCGTGATCGACACACCGCTGCGCGCCGAGGAGGACTTCGCGCAGGACACCCGGCTGCGCCTGCTGCACTGCACCGGCCACAGCGGCCAGCGGCTGGGCGTCGCGGCCGACCACATCGTGGAGGGGCCCGAGGGCACGTCATGGTCGGCGGAGAGCGAGCCCGACGTCAGCCGCTTCACCGTCACCGCCACCCTGGCCCCCGGACAGCGGCTGCGGCTCGTGAAGTTCGTGGCGTACGGCTGGTCGGCGCAGCGGTCGCTGCCCGCCGTACGGGACCAGGTGGAGGGCGCCGTCGCCGCCGCCCGCAGTTCCGGATGGGAGGGCCTGCTCGCCGAACAGCGCGCGTACCTGGACGACTTCTGGTCCCGGGCGGACGTCGAGGTGGAGGGCGACCGGAAGATCCAGCAGGCCGTCCGCTTCGCCCTGTTCCACGTGCTCCAGGCGGCGGCGCGGGCCGAGCGCCGCGCCGTACCGGCCAAGGGCCTGACCGGCACCGGCTACGACGGGCACGCGTTCTGGGACACGGAGTCGTTCGTGCTGCCCGTCCTCAGCTACACCGCTCCGGACGCCGTGGCGTCGGCCCTGCGCTGGCGACACGAGATGCTGCCCGAGGCGCTGGAGCGGGCCCGCCAGCTCGGCCTGGCCGGCGCGGCGTTCCCCTGGCGCACCATCAGCGGCGCCGAGTGCTCCGCCTACTGGCCCGCCGGTACGGCCGCGTTCCACGTCGACGCGGACATCGCCGACGCCGCGGTGCGGTACGTGGCCGCGACGGGCGACGAGGAGTTCGAGCGCGGGCCGGGTCTCGAACTCCTCATGCACACCGCCCGGTTGTGGCACTCGCTGGGCCGTACGGACGGCGAGGGCGTCTTCCACGTCGACGGGGTGACGGGGCCGGACGAGTACAGCGCGATCGCCCGCGACAACCTCTACACGAACCTGATGGCCCGCCGGAACCTGCGGGCTGCCGCGGCCTGCGTGCTCCGGTTCACCGAGGAGGCCGCGGATCTGGGGGCCACTCCCGAGGAGGCCGCCGCCTGGCAGGAAGCGGCGGACCGGATGGCCGTGCCGTACAACGAAGAGCTCGGTGTGCACGAGCAGTCGGCGGGCTTCACCACGCTGGAGCGCTGGGACTTCGAGGCCACGACGCCGGAGCAGTACCCCCTGCTGCTGCACTTCCCGTACTTCGACCTCTACCGCAAGCAGGTCGTCAAACAGGCCGATCTCGTCCTGGCCATGATGACCTGCCCCGACGCGTTCACCAAGGACGAGAAGGCCCGCAACTTCGCCTACTACGAAGCCCTCACCGTGCGCGACTCCTCCCTCTCCGCCTGCTGCCAGGCCGTCCTGGCGGCCGAGACCGGACATCTCCGGCTCGCCTGGGACTACCTGGGCGAGGCCGCCCTCATGGACCTGGAGGACCTGGAGCACAACACCCGTGACGGTCTGCACATCGCCTCCCTCGCGGGCACCTGGGTCGCGCTCGTCGTGGGCCTCGGAGGCATGCGCCAGTACGGCGGCGCGGGCGCCGGCGAACCGCTGGTGGGCTTCGCGCCGCGCCTCCCCGAGGCGCTGACCCGGCTCGCCTTCACCGTGCTGATCCGTGGCCGCAGGCTGCGCGTCGAGATCCGCGGCGGCGAGGCACGCTACGTCCTCCTGGAGGGCGAGCCCCTGGACCTCCTGCACCACGGCGAACGGTTCACCGTCACCGCCGGTGAACCGATCGGTCACGCCGTGCCGCCCGCCCCCACCCGTCCGGAGCCGCGGCAGCCGCGGGGACGGGAGCCGCTCTCCTGCGCACCGGGCGGGCCGGACGGGCCGGGGGACGCCGTTCACCCTTAAGTCACCGCGGAATCAGCCCAGTTGCTATCCCATCAGCGCCCCCGTACGTCACACTGCCTTCGAGGGGAACATCCGTACGTAGGGGGGCCGGGGCATGGGCATGTCCGGGTGGAGACCAGCCGTGGCCGCGGTGACCGGAACGCTGCTGCTGGCTGGGTGCACCGGTGGGGCGGACGACGCCGCCGATCCGCCGGAGACGTCCGCGCGTCCCACGGCCGACGCGAGCGCCGGGTCGCCGGCGCCGTCCGCGTCGCCCGCGGACGAGCCGTACACCGTCGCGGACGACAGGGCGCCCCGGACACGGGCCGAGGCGGTGGCGTTCGTGCGCGGCCTCGCCGTACGGCCGGACTACTTCGGCGTCGGATTCGGCAAGCGTGAGCCCTACGAGAGCGATCCGGCCGAATGGGCCGTGCTGGGCGAGGACTGCCTGTGGCGTCGCGAGCCCCTGCCGGACGGTGTCCTGGCCAGCCTGACCCGGGGGTTCGTGCTCCCGGAGGCCGACGGCAAGGGGCCGGTGCAGGTCTCGCTGACCGTCACGGTCCACGACGACACCCTCGCCGCGCGCCGCGACATGGCCGCTTCCCTGGAGGACGCCCTGCGCTGTCCGGAGCAGCGGCTGAACGCCACGGTGCGGGTGCGCGGCCTGTACTCCCGGGCCGACCCCTTCAGCGAGCAGCGCAACGCCATCACCGACGACGACCTCACGGAGTCCGGAACGTATGTGGTGGACGGGGAGAAGGGGGCGCACCCCTTCGACTGGTTCAAGTTCCGGCTCGGCCCGGTGACCGTCGCGGCGACCGCCCGTACCGGTGCCGGCCGCACCGAGGAGGAGAAGACCGCCATCTCGTCGGACATCGCCAAGGGGGTGGGCTTCGTCGCCGCCGACATCGACCGGCAGGCGGCGGCGCAGGAACCGGGCGGCAAGTCCGGCGACAGCACGCCAGGAACCGGCACCGCCGGCGGGACGGAGACCGCGCGATGAGTGAGCCGCTGCTGCCTTCCGACCCCTCGCGCATCGCCGCGTTCCGCCTGCTGCGCAGGCTCGGCGCGGGCGGCATGGGCGTGGTCTACCTGGGACGTACCGACGCCGGAAAGCTCGCCGCGGTCAAGGTGATCCACGCCGACGGCGCCGCCGACGACGACTTCAGGACCCGCTTCGCACGGGAGGTGGAGCTGGCCCGGCGGGTGGAGAACCCCTGGGTCGTGCCGGTCCTCGACGCGGACGCCGAGGCGCGCGAGCCGTGGCTGGCCACGGAGTTCGTCCCCGGACCCGCCCTCGCCGAGGCGGTGGCCGCGCACGGACCGCTGCCGCCGCGCGCCGCCCGCGTGCTCGGCGGACGACTGGCCGAGGCGCTGGCGAGCGTGCACGCGGCCGGACTGGTCCACCGGGACGTCAAACCGGGCAACGTCCTGCTGGCCCTGGACGGACCCCGGCTGATCGACTTCGGCATCGCGCGGGCCCTGGACGACACGGCACTGACCGCCTCCGGTGTCGTCGTCGGCACCCCGGGTTTCCTCGCCCCGGAGCAGGCGCGCGGGGAGGACGCCACGGCCGCGAGCGACGTCTTCGCGCTGGGCTGCGTCCTCGCCTACGCGATGACCGGCCGCCCGCCCTTCGGTACCGGGGAGCCGCACGCGCTGCTCTACCGCACTGTCCACGACGAACCCGAACTCGACCGCGTGGACTCCGGATCGCGGGCGCTCGTGACCCGCTGCCTGGCCAAGGACCCCGAGGCGCGCCCGACGGCCGAGGAGGTGCGCGACGGCCTCACCGAGGACCTCCCCGGGGACGCCGACTGGCTCCCTGACCCGGTGGCCCGGATGGTGGCCCTGCGCTCCAGCGAGAGCCTCGCCCTGCCCGGTATCGAGCCGACCGCCGTGGACGCGGGCGCCGCGGACACGGACGGCACGGGCGGGCAGGACGCCCCGCAGGCGCGCCCGGCCCGGCGCCGGCTGCTGCTGGCCGGGGGTGCCCTGCTGCTGGCCGGGGGCGGCGCGGCCACCGCCGCCGCCCTCTCGGGCCGCGACGACGAGCCGGACGGCTCCGGCGGCCCCGCACGCCCCACCTACGTCCTGGGCGTCCACTCCACCAGCGACCCCGCGGCAGCCCCGCTCGCCCGGGCCTGCGAACGTGCCGCGCAGCTGGCCGTGGCGCAGCACAACGCCACCTCCGGCCGCGCCTACGACCTCGCCGTACGCGTCCTGCGGGATCCGGGCACGGTCGTCGGCGGCCGGGACGTCGCCGGCACCTTCACCGCCGACCGCGACGTCGTCGCGGTCCTCGGCCCGGTCACCGAGATCGCGATGCGCACGGCCGCGAACATCTACGGCGACGCGGGCCTCACCCATGTGTCCAGCACCACGGGCCAGCAGGACTACTTCCTCCTGTCGCCCAAGTCGTCCTTCCAGAGCGGCACGCCGCACTCCGCACTGGCCAGCTGGCTCGTGCTCCACGCGCTGCTGCGAAAGGAGACGGGACGAATCGGAGTGGTGGTCGACCGCTCCGGCGGCACGACGATCCAGGACCAGGGCACCCTGGTCGTCCGCCAGTGGCGCCAGACGCTCGGCGGTGAGGTCGCGCCCCGCGTGGTGGCCGAGGAGACCGGCGACGGCCCGGCGGCGGTCCGCTCGCTGCTCGCCTCCGGCATCGACGCCTTCGCGTATCTCGGCCCCCTGGACGCCACCGTGCGCGCGGCCCAGGAGCTGGCCGGAGCCGGTTTCACCGGGACGCGCTGGATGCAACACCAGCTGTACGGCTCGCAGTTCCCGCGGCTGGCGGGCGCGGCCGGCGAGGGGTGGTACGTCGTCACCTCGGCCGTGGACGCCGCCGCGCTCACGACGAAGCGGGCCAGGGACTTCACCGCCGCTTGGCGCCGCCGCTACCGAGCGGCGCCGGAGCCGTACGCCGCCGAGGCGTACGACTCGGCGCGGATGCTGCTCACCGAGTTCGCCCGCACGGTCCCGAAGGGGGCGCGCCGCCGCCCGGCACGGGCCGCGCTCGGCGAGCGGCTGGCGAAGGTCTCCTACCAGGGCATCGCCCGCGGCTACGCCTTCGGCACCTACCACGAGTACACCAGCAGCAACCGGGGCTGGTCGGAGGGCACCTTCGTGCACGAGGTCCGCGGCGGGCGGTTCCGGCAAGTGGGGTCGCTGTCCGACGTGGAGAGCGCCTCGAAGACCACGGGGTAGGGCGGACGCCGCCCGGGCACGGCGGCGAGGAAGGCGATCGGCATGGAACGGCTGCGCCCCTCCGACCCCTCGGAGATCGGCGGCCACCGGCTCGCGGCGCGGCTCGGCGCGGGTGGCATGGGGGTCGTGTACCTGGCGCGTTCCCCGCACGCCGCCTGGTGCGCGGTGAAGGTGATCCGCGCCGAGCACGCCGACGACCCCGGATTCCGTGCCCGCTTCCGCCGCGAGGTGGATCTCGCGTCCCGCCTGACCGGGCGGTGGACCGTGCCGGTGCTCGCGGCCGACGCCGAGAGCCGCTCGCCGTGGCTGGCCACCGCCTACGTGCCGGGCCCGTCCCTCGCGGAGGCCGTCCTCCTGCACGGTCCCTGGCCCGAGGAGCAGCTCAGGGCCCTGGGGGCCGCGCTGGCCGAGGCGCTGGACGACGTGCACACGGCCGGTCTCGTCCACCGGGACGTCAAGCCCGCCAACGTGCTGCTCGCGGCGGACGGACCGCGCCTGATCGACTTCGGGATCGCCCGCAGCGTCGGGGCGACCGCGCTGACCGCGGACGGCGTCGTCGTCGGCTCACCCGGCTACCTCTCGCCGGAGCAGGCCCGCGGCCTGCCGGTCGGCCCGCCGAGCGACGTCTTCTCCCTGGGCTGCGTCCTCGCCCACGCGGCCACCGGACGCGCCGTGTTCGGCACCGGTGGGGCCGCGAGCGTGCTCTACCGCACCGTGCACGAGGAGCCCGACCTGGACGGCGTACCCGCCGGCCTGCGCCGGCTCGTACGACGGTGTCTGGCCAAGGACCCGGCGGCCCGCCCCACGGTGCCCGAACTGCGCGCGGCCCTCGGTGTGTTCGTCGCGGCGGGCTGGCTGCCCGCGGGCCTGCCCCCGCTGGTCGCGGCCCGCGCCTCCCGCGTCCTCGACCTGCCCGTCCCCGAACCCACCGCCCTCGACACCACCCCGGCCGCGCCCGGACCCGCCGCCTCACCCACCCGTCGGCGCCTGCTCACCGCCGCGTCGGTACTCGGCGTCACCTCCGCCGGGGTCGGCGCCTGGTGGTGGTCCCGCCCCGGCGCGTCCGCGGGCCAGGGCGCAGGCCAGGGCGCCGGGCGCCGCCCCCGGCGGGTGATCGGTCTGCTCGGCGACAAGGACGACGCCGTCCTCACCGCCCACGAACGCGGCGCCCGTCTCGCGGTCGAGCAGCACAATCGCGACGACCGCCGCACCTTCGACCTGGCCCTGCGCACCGCCGACGACGGCGGCAGCGCCGAGGGCTCCGGCCGCGCCGCCGCCCGGCTGGTCGCGGACCCCGAGGTCGCCGTGCTCCTCGGCGCCGGGATCAACGCCACCGTGCTCCCGGCCGTGGCCGCGTGCGAGCAGGCGCGCCTCCCGCTGCTCGTCACCCGCGCCGACACCGACCGGCTCGACAGCGCGAACCTGACGACCGCGCTGGTGCTCCGCTCCACCAGGACCGCAGGCCCGCCGGCCATCGTGCGCCACCTCAACCGGGTGGTGCGGCCCGCCAGGACGGTGGTCGTGCACGACCTCGCCGACGCCGCGGAGACGCTGCAGACGGTGCGTTACGTCACCGTCTACGGCAAGCTCGACGGCGAGACCGTGGTGGAGGAGATCGCCGCCGACGAGGACTTCACCGGGGTCGCCCGGCGCATCGCCGCGCGGCCCCGGGACGCCGTCCTGTTCGCGGGCGCCCGCGCCGCCCGCGCCGCCGCCTGCGCCCGCGCCCTGCGCGACGCCGGACACCGCGGGACCTGTGTCGCCGGCGAGTACGTGATCGGCCCTCCGCTGCTCGCCGCGGCGGAGGGCTGGCTGGTCGGCACCGCGTACACCGACGCCGTCGCCGATCCGCGCACCGAGGCGTTCGCCGCCGCCCACCGCGACCGCCACGGCACCGCGCCGGCGCCCTGGGCGGCCGAGGCCTACGACGCCGTCCGCTTCGCCGCGTACGGCCTGAAGGCCGCCGGCGCCGAGGGCCGCTCCGCCCTGCGTGCCGAACTCCTGCGCCGGCCCTGGCAGGGCGTCACGCGCAGGGTCTCCTTCAACGCGGGCGGCCAGTTCTACGACCCTCCCGAGGACGGCGGCGCGTTCCTGTACCGCGTGACAGGCGGCGAGCTCCGCTTCGTCGCCCGCGCCGACGACATCGGCAAGGCGACATGAACCGTCGGTCCGTGCGACGTCGAGGACCGGTGGCTCAGTCGGCGTGGACACCGAGAAGCAGGCCGGTGGACTGGCCCACCTCGATGAGATGACCGTCCGGATCGCGCAGGTAGCAGCGCAGTTCGGAACCGCGGTCGAGGGGCTCGGTGAGAAACTGAGCACCCTTGGCGACCGCGTGTGTGTGGAAGTCGGCCATGTCCGCGACGCGGACGTTGAGGAAGCTCGACACGCGCTCGGTGGTCTGCGGCACCTCAAGCGTGACGCCGGGCTTGTCGGGAGTGGGGCCACCGCCGGGATTCATGATGATCCAGCTGTTGGCCACCTTCACGATGGCCGGGTTCTCCTCCATGACGACCTCGCCGCCGAACACGTCCGCGTAGAAGCGCCGCGATCTCTCCACGTCGCGCACGGTCAGGAAGTGTGTGACCAGGAGCCCTTGTCGCGGGGCGGGCAGATCGTCATGAGCCGTCATGGTGCCTCATCCTCACTGTGCGGCCGTCCTCCGGCCGTGCCTGGATACCCTCGGCGGACGCGCCGCCGCCGAAGTGACCGAGCAGCCCCGGGATCTGTGACACCCTCCGGGCGCGCGTCCCGGATCGTCCCCGACTACTCCAGCGTCTTTCCCTTGGTTTCCGGCGACATGAGAGTGACGACGGCCGTCACCAGCATCAGAGCGATCGTGTAGCCGAGGAAGAGGTGCTCGCGGCCGCTGCCGGCCAGCCACGTCTGGAGGTACGGCGCCGTGCCGCCGCAGAGGGCCACGGCGAGGGAGTACGGGGCGCCGATACCCGAGGCTCGCACATGCGTGGGGAACAGCTCCGCGAGGTAGGCCGGCAGAATCGACGCCCCGAGCGCGAGCAGAAGGCCGGCGACCGACATGGCCAGCGTGAGCTGCCAGGCCTCGTCCTGGATCAAGTGGTTCAGGGGGAAGGTCAGTGCCGCGCCGCCGAGCGTGAACATCAGGAAACACGGCCGTCGCCCCAAACGGTCGGACAGCGCTCCGGCGAGCGGCAGCGCCGCGACCAGGACCGTGAGGGCGATGACGGCGGACCACAGCGCGGCGGAGGCGGGGAGGTGTTTCACCCCGATCGCGTAGGCCGGAGCGGCGGTCACCCAGGTGTAGAAGAAGACCGTGCCACCTGCGGCGAGCCCGACGACCCGCAGCGCCGCGGCACGGTTCGCCCAGAGGTCGCGTGCGACGGAAGTACCTGGTCCGTGCCGTTCCCCCGCGCCCTGTGCGTGTCCGTACGAGGGCGTCTCGCTCAGCGTGCGACGCAGGAGGAGGGTGAGGACGCCGAGCACCCCGCCCAGGAGGAAGGGCACCCGCCACCCCCAACTGCCCATCTGCTGCTCGGTGAGCACGGTGGTCAGAGTGGCGCCGAGGAGGGTCGCGACGATGACGGCCGAGACACCCGAGACGTAGATGGTGCTGCTCCACAGGCCTCGGCGGTGCGGGGGAGCCATCTCCGCGATGTAGGTGTGCGAGGCGGCGATCTCACCGCCGTAGGCGAGGCCCTGGAGCAGGCGGGCGAGCAGGAGCACCACCGACGCGCTCACGCCGACGCTCGAGTACGACGGGGCGACACCGATCAGAAGGCTCCCGGCGGAGGCCAGGGCGATCGACAGCAGCAGGGAGGTCCGTCGGCCACGGCGGTCGGCGAGCCAGCCGAAGAGGATGCCGCCGATCGGCCGCATCCCGAACCCGACAGCGAAGACCGCGAGTGTGGAGAGCAGCCCGGAGAACGAGTCGGTCGGTGTGAAGAACTCCGCGGCCACGAACGGCGCGAAGACCGCGTAGACGTTCCAGTCGTACCACTCGAGCGCATTGCCCCCGCCGGTACCGAGAAGGGTGCGCAAGTGCTGTCTGCGGCTGGGCGCCTCCGGCGTGATGGCTCCGGCCGGCACACCGGGCTCTGTCTTGGGAATCACGATGGACGAGGTCGCTCCTACTCGGTTCGGAACGCAGGATCGGGTCGCTACCCCGTACTGCGACCGGTGAGTTTACGGCGAGCGGGCGCGGGAACGACGGCCCGCTCCTTCCGATGATCGAGAACCCCCGACCCGAGGAACCTTGGGCCGACAGGTAGCATCCCTGGCGCAAGCCCCGTAACCGGAGGAAAGTTTTCATGCTGACCTCGATGCCCGCTGCGCCGACGTGTGACCGTTCGGCGACGCTTGAGCGTCATGCGGCCCTGACGTTCAACGGTGGTGGAGCCGCGGTCACTCGCCTGCGGCCGACGGTTCCCAAGGCCCCGCAAGGACCGGCATCCGCAGGCGCGCGATGATCGGTCGGGACGAGGAGCTGCGGACTCTGCGCCGGCTGGTGACGGACGCGGCGGCGGGGCACGGCGGCACGGTGCTGGTCCACGGGGCCCCCGGCGTCGGCAAGTCGGCCCTGCTGCGCACGATCGCCGCCGACGCCGTCGACAACGGTTTCAGGGTGCTGCGGACCTCCGGAGTGGAGACCGAGCAGTGGCTGCCGTTCGCCGCACTGCAGTTGCTGCTGCAACCCATCGCCCGTGACATCCAGAACCTGCCCGCCGCCCACCGGTCGGCGCTGAGCGACGCGTTCGATCCCACGGAGGCCGAGCCCCAGATATACCGGGTCGCGCTGGCCGTGCTCGAACTCCTCGCCGACGCGGCCGCCCGGCAGCCGCTCCTGATGCTCGTCGACGACCTCCAGTGGACCGATTCGTCCAGCCGGGACGTGCTCAAGTTCGTCGCCCGGCGCAACGGCGACCTCGCCATCGCGCACATCGCCGCCAGCCGTACCCAGTCCGCCGACGCGTACATCTACGCGGACCTCCGTCTGGAGCCCCTCGGCCGGACGGCCGCCGCGGAGTTGCTCGACTCCGGGGCGCCCGAGCTGCCCGAGCCGCTGCGGGCGCTCATCCTGGACCGCGCCGCGGGGAACGCGCTGGCCCTGGTCGAGCTGCCCAAGGCGGCACAGGGCATGTCCGCGCAGATGGACGACCTGCCGCTGACCCAGCGGCTGGAGGACGTCTTCGCCGCACGCACCGACTCGGTGAGCCGGCCGTGCGGGGCGTTCCTGCTGGCTCTGGCCGCCGACCCGACCGCCCCGCTGAACCGGCTGCTGCAGGTGTCGGGTCGCCTCTGCGGTTGCGAGGTCTCCGTGGACGCCCTGCAGGAGGCGGTCGACGCGGGCCTGGTCACCCTGGTCGGCCGTACCCCCGAGTTCGAGCATCCGCTGATGCGCTCGGCCATCTACACCCGGGCCGCGCTGACCGATCGGCTGGCCACCCACCGCGCCCTCGCGGCGGTGATGGACGACATTCCCGAGTGCCGGCTCATCCACGAGGCCGCGGCCGCGATCGGCCCGGACGAGGAACTCGCCGACCGGCTCGAACGCTTCGCCGACGCCTCGCACGCCCGGGGCAAGGTCGCCTCAGCCGTCCCCGTCCTGCGTCAGGCGGCCGACCTCGTCGTCGACCCGCAGCGCCGTACCGGCATCCTGGTCCGGGCAGCCGAGCTGGCCAGCGAGATCAACGACCGCGTCAGCACGCAGATGCTGCTGGACCGCGCCGACATGAGCGCGCTGGGCCCGGTGGAACGGGCCCGCCTCATGATCGTGTCCGACAAGTCCGCCTTCGAGCCGGACAAGCCGCACCGGCGCATCCAGGACATGGTCACCGCGGCGGCCGAAGCGTTCGCGGCGGGGGCCGGCGACGTCGCCGAGGACCTGTTGTGGCGTGCCGGAATACGCTGCTTCTTCCAGGACGGCGACGCGCAGGTGCGCGCCCGGATCGCCGTGGAACTGGACCGGTGGAACCCCGATCCGGACGCCCCTCATGTGCTCGCGGTGCGCGGGTACGCCCAGCCGTACCGCTACGGGGCCGACGTGATCGCGCGGCTCGACGGTCTCGAGCCGGACCGCGAAGACGCCCGGATCCTGCACTTCTTCGGCACCAGCGCCATGTCCATCGGCGAGTTCGAGCGCGCCGGCCGCTACCTGGAGCTGGCCGCCGCGGCGTGGCGGTCGCAGGGCAAGCTCGGGCTGCTCACCCGCTCTCTGTCCGGCAACTATCCGCGGGTGTTCCTCGGCCAACTCGACCGGGCTCGCGAGGAGTCCGCCGAGGGGCTGGCCCTGGCCGAGGAGACCGGGGAGCGGATGCAATGGCTGGGGCTGCAGGCGACGGCGGGCCTGGTGGCGGCGCTGCGCGGTGAGACGGAGGAAGCCGAGCGGTCGGTCCGCGAACTGCGCTCGCACAGCCTCTTCGCCGGTATGCGGTACGTCACGGTGGTGGCGCAACAGGTCGACGGCCTGCTCGCTCTCCTCGACGGCCGCGCAACGGAGGCCTACGACATTCTCGCGCGTGCCTTCGATCCGGCCGACCTGCACTACCACTCGATGCGTCGCTGGCTGCTCGCGCTGGACCTGGCGGACGCCGCGGTGGCCGCGGGCACCGTGGAGCAGGCCCGGGAACTGCTGACCGACCTGCCCGAGCTGGCCGGACGGCTGCCCTCACAAGCGATGGTGGTCGCGCACGCCTACACCGACGCGGTACTGGCGGGGGACGACACGGCCGAGGAGCGCTATGCAGCGGCCCTCGACAGGCTCCCGGCCGGCTGGACGCCGGCACGTGCCCGGCTGCACCTGCACCACGGCCGCTGGCTGCGCCGGCAGCGCCGCAACGTGGACGCCCGCACCCCGCTGCGACTGGCCCGCGACATGTTCGACCGGATCGGGGCGCAGCCCTGGGCCGAGATGGCCCGCGAGCAGCTGCGTGCCACCGGCGAGTCCAGCGGCCGACGGCACGCGAACACCAGCGAGCAACTGTCGGCCCAGGAGATGCAGATAGCCGTACTGGCGGCACAAGGGCTGAGCAACAGGGAGATCGGCCAGCGCCTGTTCATCTCCCACCGCACGGTCGGAGCCCACCTGTACCGGGTCTACCCGCGCCTGGGCATCACCAGCCGGGGCAAGCTCCCCGCCGCGCTTGCCGCCCTCCACGACGAACAGCCCGCGGCCGCCCTGTCCGGCGGGACGAACTGAACTGTCGGTGTCCGGCCCCGGGCGGACAGCCTGCCGCATCGAAGGGCGCCGACTCGACGTCAAGCGGCCTGGAGGTGGGCCGGGCGGTTCTGGTGCGACCGGACCAGCTGGTGGGGCGCCGCTCCGCGGGGTGCCGCGCAGCGCGGCCGGACGCTCGTCTGTGCGGGCGAGTTGCCGGCGGGAAGCGCATCCGACGCGAGGAGGGCCTTCAGTGAGGCGACATCACCGGTCCGGGCCGCCGCGCTGAAGGACGCGACGAGCCGGCGGTGCGCCGCCGTGTTCACGGTCACCTGCCGCGCGGTCGAAAGGTGCTTGCGGGCACGGGTCAGGATCTGCCGTGCGTTGACGATGCTGACCTGCAGGGTCTCGGCCAGCTCGCGATAGTCGTAGTCGAATGCCTCGCGCAGTACGTAGGCCGCACGCTCCGTGGGGTTCAGTCGTTCCATGACGAGCAGGAGAGCGACCTCGAGGTCCTCCGTCCGCTCGGTGTCCGCCTCCAGGTCCGAGCCCGCGTCGACGGGTTCGGGAAGCCGGGGCCCGACGTAGGTCTCCCGGCATATCCGCGCGGATCGAGCGACGTTGATGGCCAGGCGGGTCGTCGCCGTGACGAGGAAGGCCTGCGGATTGACGACCTTGGAGCGATCGGTCCTCTGCCAGCGCAGCCATACGTCCTGGACCACGTCCTCGGCCTCGACCCTGCTACCGAGCACGCGATACGCGACGCTCATCAGACGTGGTCTGACCTTCCAGAAGGAATACGCGGTTTCCTCGAGGGTGCTCGCAGTGGGACAGGTGTCGGGATTCATGGGTGCTGACGTTTCCATTTCTGTCGTTGCCGATATTCCGCCCTGCCGTCCGAGAAAAGGTTCAGGACGCCGTCAGCGAGACATCCGGCACCTGCCGTCTCGGCGCGATCGAGTCCTCGACGGACCCATGGACCGTACGGAACAGAAGCCCGCGCTGGCGGGCGGGATCGGTGAGCAGTCCGTGCAGACAGCGTCGCCCGTAGTGCAGACGGGATTTCGCGGTGCTGGGAGGGATGCTCAGGATCTCCGCGATCTCCGTGGGGGAGAAGTCTTCGACATAGGCCAGGTACACGACGATGGCGAGTTTGCGCGGGAGTTGCTGCAGCGCGAGGTTCAGCGCGTCCTGCGACAGTCGGCCCACGGGCTGCGCGTCGGTGGTCTCGGGAGTGTGCGACGTAGGGCGCCGTCGCTCATCGCGGGCATCGAGCGCGGCCTCGGCCAGGAACCGGAACATCCACATCCGGGCATCCGTCTGCCAGGTCAGTGACCCGAAGGAGTCGAAGGCCCTGAGGTAGGTCTCCTCGATCAAGGCCTCGGCGTCGCTACGATCGCGGGTCATCCGCAGGGCGGCCGCGTACAACCGGTCGATGAACGGCATGGCCACCTGGTGGAAGAGTGCGAAGAGTTCGGCCGGGTCCGCCGCGGCCGCGGCGGGGCCGGCCCCGTCCGCGGCGCCGGTGTTCGCCGGGGCGGCCGGCCCTGGGTCCGTACTGTCGGCGACAGGGAGGCGTCGATGCTTGTGCGGCAAGACGTCTCGTCGTGTGCGGACACTGCTCGCGCGGCCCGGAACCCTCGGGGCAGGACCGCGCTCCGCCCGGGTGCGAACGACGTTTCCTTCGAGGGCTCCGGTTCCGCCTGTGACGACGGTGACCCTGTGTCCGGTGGATCGGGATGAGGTGTCGGGCATGGGGAGCTCCAGTACCGGTGCGGAGGGCAGGTGAGTCGTGCTTGGCGGTGCGGGCATACCGGCGTACCGGCTGCACCGGCGCATCGTTGGCCTGTGCGCCGGAACGCGTTGCCAGTCTGGCCGCAAGGCCGTCACCGATGCCTCGGTCACACGACTGCACAGTCGGGCCGGAGGCATAGGTAGAGGCATGAGTAAGGGTGTCTGTCGCCGTAGGTACGCGCAGGCAGTGCGCGGTTCGCGGACGCCGGTGCGAGATACTCCCGAGATGGGTACACGCACATCCCCGACCAGCCCGCCGGTCACGATACGGAGGGCCGTCGCGCGGGATGCGAAGCGGCTCACGCGGCTCGTGCGGGGCTCCGGCGCTTACCGGGGTGAGTACGCGGCCGCGGTCGAGGGCTACCGGGTCGGTCCTGATTACATCGAGGCCCATCGCACCTTCGTGGCCGTCGGCGCCGACGAGCAGGGAGGCCGGGTCCTCGGGTTCTACTCGCTCGTCCTCGAGCCTCCGGAGCTCGACCTGCTGTTCGTCGCCGACGAAGCGCAAGGACGGGGTATCGGACGGCTGCTCGTGTCGCACATGCGGTCCGAGGCCCGTGCCGCCGGGCTCGACCGTCTCAAGGTCGTGTCGCATGTTCCCGCCGAGGACTTCTACCACCGCGTCGGTGCGGTGCGGACCGGGACCGCGCTCGCGAACCCGCCCGCCGTGCCGTGGGACCGTCCCGAATTCGAGTTTCGGATTCCTCCGGAATGACGCGCCGTGCCACCCGAAACCGGCAGGTGGTACGGGACGCCGGACGTCGTGGCACGCACGGTTACGGCACCGTGGCCCACCAGGGGACGACCGTTTCGTTCACCGTGTGGTGTTCGAGGTGCTGGTTGGGGAGATCCCGGAGAGCTTTCAGGTGAGTCACCGGTCCCGTGCCGGGCCCGTCCTGGGGAGGGGGCAGGAGCCGTTAGGTTGGGACCGGGAATGTGAGCGCTCGTGGGAGATGAGAGGGTCTGACGGGTGAGCGAGACACCACTGAACACCCTGCAGTACCGCTTCGACGGGCCAGAAGACGCTCCGGTCCTGATCCTGGGGCCGTCCCTGGGTACCACCTGGCACATGTGGGACCGGCAGGTCCCCGAGCTGATCAAGCAGTGGCGCGTCTTCCGGTTCGACCTGCCCGGACACGGCGGCGCCCCCGCCTACCCCGCGGGCTCCGTCGGCGACCTCACCGCCCGGCTGCTCGCCACCCTCGACGGCCTGGGCGTGCACCGCTTCGGGTACGCGGGCTGCGCCCTCGGCGGCGCCGTCGGGGCGGAGCTCGCCCTGCGCCACCCCCAGCGCGTCGCCTCGCTCGCCCTGATCGCGACCTCGCCCCGCTTCGGCACCGCCGACGAGTTCCGCCAGCGCGGCGTGATCGTGCGGTCGAACGGTCTGGACCCGATCGCCCGCAGCGCGCCGGACCGCTGGTTCACCGGCGGGTTCGCCGCCGCCCAGCCCGCGATCACCGAGTGGGCCGTGCAGATGGTGCGCACCACCGACCCCGGCTGCTACATCGCCAACTGCGAGGCGCTCGCCGGCTTCGACATGCGGCACGAACTCGGCCGCATCGGCGTGCCCACGCTGGTCCTGGTCGGCTCGGAGGACCAGATCACCGGCCCCGCGCAGGCCCGCACACTGGTCGCCGGGATCCCGGACGCCCGCCTCGCGGTCGTACCCGGCGCCTCCCACCTGGTGCCCGTCGAGCAGCCCGCCGCCGTCACGGACCTGCTGGTCACGCACTTCTCCACGGCATGGCAGCCGGCGTTCGACGCCACCGGCCAGATGGCCATCCAGGCCGCTCCGGTCAAGCCGGTCCTCGCCGCGCCGCCGCCCCCGCAGATCACCCCCGTCGCCGAGATCGCCGCGCCGCTGGTGGACCCGCAGGCGAACGGCCGGCCGGACCCCTACGAGGCCGGGATCAAGGTGCGCCGCGAGGTGCTCGGCGACGCGCACGTGGACCGGGCGCTCGCGCAGGCCGACGAGTTCTCCGGCGACTTCCAGGAGTTCGTGACCCGCTACGCCTGGGGCGAGGTCTGGAACCGGCCGGGCCTGGACCGCCGTACCCGCAGCTGCGTCACCCTGACCGCCCTGGTCGCGGGCGGACACCTGGACGAGCTGGCCTTCCACACCCGCGCCGCGCTGCGCAACGGCCTCACCCCGGCCGAGATCAAGGAGGTGCTGCTCCAGGCCGCCGTCTACTGCGGCGTCCCCGCGGCGAACAGCGCGTTCAAGGTCGCCCAGAAGGTCATCCGGGAGGAGACCACGCCCCACGAGTGAGCCGCCCCCCACGCGCACCTGTCGTGGACCTTGGGCAGGATGGATGGCATGAAGCTCACCAAGAAGACGCACTCCTGCGTCCGGCTGGAGAAGGACGGCCGGACGCTCGTCATCGACCCGGGCGGATTCAGCGAGCCGGACGCCGCGGCCGGCGCCGAGGCGATCCTCGTCACACACGAGCACACCGACCACTTCGACGAGGAGCGGCTGCGCACGGCGCTGGACGCCGACCCGGCCGCCGCGATCTGGACCCTGAAGTCCGTCGCGGACAAGGTCGCGGCGGCCTTCCCCGGCCGGGTGCACACCGTCGGGCACGGCGACACCTTCACCGCCGCGGGCTTCGAGGTCCAGGTGCACGGCGAGCTGCACGCCGTGATCCACCCGGACATCCCGCGCATCACCAACGTGGGGTTCCTGGTCGACGGCAGCGTCTTCCACCCCGGCGACGCGCTCACCGTCCCGGACCGGCCGGTGGAGACCCTGATGCTGCCGGTCATGGCCCCCTGGAACAAGATCTCCGAGGTCATCGACTACGTCCGCGAGGTCCGGCCGCAGCGCGCCTACGACGTCCACGACGCCCTGCTCACCGACCTCGCCCGCCCGATCTACGACAGGCAGGTCGGCGCCCTGGGCGGCTCCGAGCACCTGCGGCTGACGCCGGGGGAGTCCGCGCGACTGTGACGGGGACGGGCCGGGACGCGTTGTCGGACCCGCCGGGTAGGTTGTGAAGCATGCGCATCGCGACCTGGAACGTGAACTCGATCACCGCCCGCCTGCCCCGCCTGCTGGCCTGGCTGGAGAGCAGCGGCACGGACGTGCTGTGCCTCCAGGAGGCCAAGGTCGCCGAGGAGCAGTTCCCCGTCGACCAGCTGCGTGAGCTGGGCTACGAGGCCGCGGTGCACGCCACCGGCCGGTGGAACGGCGTCGCGGTGCTCTCCCGGGTCGGCATCGAGGACGTGGTCAAGGGCCTGCCCGGCGACACCGGGTACGACGGCTCGACGGAGCCCCGCGCCCTCGCCGCGACCTGCGGTCCGGTCCGCGTCTGGTCGGTCTACGTGCCGAACGGGCGTGAGGTCGACCACGCCCACTACGCGTACAAGCTCCACTGGCTGGAGGCGCTGAAGGCGACCGTCGCCGGCGACGCGGGTGGCAGCCGCCCCTTCGCGGTGCTCGGCGACTTCAACGTGGCGCCGACCGACGACGACGTCTACGACGTGGCCGCCTTCGAGGGCCTCACCCACGTCACCCCCGCCGAGCGCGCCGCGCTGGCCTCCCTGCGCGAGACGGGCCTGTCCGACGTCGTCCCGCGCCCCCTGAAGTACGACCACCCGTACACCTACTGGGACTACCGCCAGCTCGCCTTCCCCAAGAACCGCGGCATGCGGATCGACCTGGTCTACGGCAACAAGCCCTTCGCGAAGGCCGTCAAGGACGCGTACGTGGACCGTGAGGAGCGCAAGGGCAAGGGCGCCTCGGACCACGCGCCGGTCGTGGTGGACCTGGAGGTCTAGGGTCCGCGCGAAGGCGGCGGGGCGGCGCGCCCCGGCCGTCACAGCAGCGTCAGGTCCACCGCGTCGGCCATCGCCGCCAGGCCCGCGTCGCCCGGGTGCAGATGGTCGCCGCTGTCGTACGCGGGCAGTATCCGCGACGGCTGCGCCGGGTCCCGTACGGCCGCGTCGAAGTCCAGCACGCCGTCGAAGACGTCGTCGTCGTTCCGCCGGATCCAGTCGTTGGCGGCGGTCCGCTCGGTCTCCAGGGCCGCAGTGCAGCGCGGTTCGCCGCCGCACGGCACCAGGGTCGCCGCCAGTACCCGCAGCCCGCGCTCGTGCGCCCGCTCGGCGATCTCCCGCAGCCCCTCGGTCAGCTGCTCCGCGCTCCGGCCCGCCAGCAGGTCGTTGATGCCTTCCAGGACGATCGCCGTGCGCACCGAGGTCTGGGCGTGCACGTCCCGGTCCAGCCGGTGCAGCGCGCTCACGCCGGCCGCGTCCGTGGACACCCCGTCGCCGGGGTAGCGGTCGGCGACCACGCTGTTGCCCGCGATGCCCTGGTTGAGCACCCCGTACCGCGGCACCGCGCTCTGCGCCCGCAGCCGCCCGGCCAGCACGTCGGGCCAGCGCCGGTTGGCGTCCACGGTGGACTTGTCCCCGTCGGTGATCGAGTCGCCGAGCGCGACCACCGACCCGGGCCCGCCGGCCACGTCCACCCCGGTCAGCAGCGGCCAGTTCGTCAGGCCTCCGGTGTACGCGGTGGCGGCGCTCTCCCCGGTGTGGTCGCCCGGTTCGCTCAGATACGACCGCTGCTGCGCGAGCCGGTGCACGGGTGCCGCCGCGACCGGGCCGGGCAGATGGAAGCTCACCAGCAGCTCGTCTCCGGCGGGTACCTCGAAGGCGAGCGGATCGCTGTACGCCTGCGCCCCCGCCGGGATCTCGACATCCCGCGCCCCGCCGAACGTCAGCGGCACCGGCGTCGCCTGGGCCGCCGCGCCCGTGTCCTGCACGGCCACCGTCGCGCCGCCGATCCGTACCGGCGCCGCGGCGAACGTGTTGTCGAAGCGCAGCCGCACCCGGGGTCCGCCCACCGAGGTGTGCACCACCAGCCGCAGCGTCCGGTCGGTCCACGGGCCCACGGCCGGATACCCGGAGGTCGCCGTGGCCCAGCTGCCCGTCCAGCCGGTCGCGGCCGCGCGCACGGACAGGGCGAAGACATGCAGGTCGGGGGCGAGGGGCAGCTGCACGGAGGCGACGGACCGCCCCGCGTCGACGGGCACGGTCACGACGTACAGCCGTGCCTGCTCGGTGAGTTGACCGTCCGGCGTGTTGACGTGCGCCGTCGCCACCGCCTTGGTGGCGAGCGGCCCACGTCGCCAGTCGGGTGCGGTCAGCACGTACGGCGCGACGGTGCCGTCGGCGTAGGAGACGGTGCCTGAGGCGGTGAGATCGGCGCCGGACGTGCTCGCGACCAGGAAGGCGAGCGCGTCGCCCTGGCCGGGCAGCACCACGCTCTGGCCGTCGGCCCGCACGTTGTCCGGCCCGCCCGCGACGGGGTCCGGCCAGGTCAGCGTGGCACCCTGGACGGTGAGCGCCCGGCCGGGCGTCCAGCCGGCGCCGGTGAGGTCCTGGGCGGACAGCGAGGCGCCGGCGCCGTCGAAGTCGGCCGCCGCGGGGCTCGCGTCGTCGCTGACGGCGGTGTTGTCGAAGAGCTGCTCCAGCGGCAGCGGCGCGGCCCGGTCGCGGTCCTGCTCGGCCTGCGCCGAGGCCGTGGGCAGCACGGACGCGATCAGCACGAGAACGACCGCGGCCCCCCGGACACCTCGGCGTACCAAGCGATCCTCCAGCTCTCGGGTGTGACGGCGCGGTGGTGCGGCGATGATCGCGAAGCTAGGGAGAAGGTGGGGTCGGGTCAACGAACCATGCGCGAACTCGGTGTGAAACCGCCCGGACGACCGGATGTGACCGTCCGCGCGCCTGTGGTGCGCACGCGGGTGCGAATGACAGGCTGGAGGTATGAACATCCCTTTCCTGGGCCACCGACGCCGCAGGCCCGGGGTCTTCGACCCCGAGGGCATCGCCGAGCTCCTGGCCGAGTGCGAGCTGCTCCGTTCCCAGGCGGGCCGGGCTGGCGTCCAACTCGACGACACCGTGGACTCGTTGGAGGCGCTCGACCAGCTGCTGCCGCGCTGGCGGGACGACGAGGAGATCCTGCCCTGGCTGGGCAACGACGCGGGTCTGTATCTCGGCACGGTGATCGTGCGGACCGTGCCCGGCGCGGTCTGGGAGATCTGGCCGGACGGCCAGCCGGTGGTGCGGCTGGAGTCCGGCCGTGAGTTCGACGTCGTGACCTCCGGCCAGGAGTGGGCCGCCAGCGGGGCGCCCGAGCTGTCCCAGCTGTACGCCGAAGTGGCCGAATCCTGACCCTTATGATCAATTGCGGTTAAATACGGCTTATGCCCGAAAGTGCGTGTCGGGCATCAACGCCTTCCCCGTCTGGATAGTTTGCGGCAGCCACGGAACGGCCGACAGTGACTGGGGGAGAGCATGGCCGTCGATCCACCGATCGAGTGCCTGCCCGGTGCCACACCCTCGCCGACCGCGTGCGAACGCCGTCGAACGCGGGCCGTGACAGGCCGCGTTCGCGTCCGGCGCAGGTACGAGGCGGCTCACGCGCTGCGCCCTCGCGCCCCAGGCCCCCTCCGCTACGGCCGGACGACTCCTCGCGCCCCGGCCTCGACTAGGATGTGCCGTTCAGCCCTGTGATGGGTGCTCCCCCCACGGCCCCTCGGCCGCAGGGGCAGCGGTACCCCGAGCCAGGCCCGTCCGGCGGCGGCCGGAGATCACTGTTCGCGCAGCGGAATCGACACGTACGACGGGTCGTTCGCGGGCGAGGAGAAGGTCAGCCGCGCGCCGGACGGGTTGTGCTCGATGTAGAGCGGGTCGACCGTGTCGACCACCAGGGCGAGCCGATGGCCCTTCGGCACGTCGTAGGCCGTGGAGAACAGCTCCAGATCGACACCGAACGGCTGTCCGGGCGTGCGGCCGTGGAAGGTGTACGGCGCGTTGGTGACCAACTTGCCCACGCCGAGCGGCCCCACGTCGTACAGGTAGGCGACGAGGGTTCCGCTCCCGGCGGTCGGCGTGAGGGTCGTGTGCAGCTTCGCCGTGCCGCGCACCTGCTGGGCCGTCGCGTACCGCTCGGACTGCCATACGGCGGCCCAGCGGCGCGGCAGCAGCGGGATCGAGGCCGTCGGGGGCAAGCGGGCGATCTGGTCGAGGAGGCTGGACAGGAAGAGGACGCCGCCGTCCGCCCCGGAGTTGACGTCGGTGCGGATCGTGGTGGAGCCGGCGAGGTCGATCTTCCGGCTGGTCGCGGCGACCGACTTCCAGTCCGGGTAGCCCTCGTAGCCGCCGCCCGTGCGGGACTTGAGGCGGACCGGCTGTTCGCGGTCGACCCCATTGTCCTCGCCCCTGAGATGGTGGTCGAACCAGCGCCCGGTGTCGGTCCAGACGTCGTTGGGCAGGCCGAGCAGGCCGGTCGCCTCCGCGGTGGCGTGGTCGCCGGGGCGCAGTTCGAGTCTCTTCGGGACCGTCAGCCGCTCGTAGAAGTCGGCGTACTGGTTGGGCGGGAAGATCGTGTCGCCCCAGGCGTTGGCGAGCAGGATCGCGGCGCCGTTGTCGTTGATCCGGTCGAGGTAGGTCGCGGGGGAACGTTTCTTCCCCCAGGCGATCAGCTCGGGCTCCTTCTCGAGGCGGGAGGCGAGGAAGTCGTCGAAGACCTGCCGGAGTTCGGCGCTGGGCCGCCCGGTCAGCTGTCCCGCGCCCTGCAACAGGGTGGCGGCCTGGGCGTGCTGGGTCCGGCCGGAGTAGATCGAGTCGATCAGGTCGGCCCAGCCGCTGAGGGCGGCGACGGCCCGGACGCGCTTGTCGTGGGCGGCGGCCAGCAGGCTGATGCCCGCGCCGTAGGAGACGCCCGCCATGCCGACGCGCCGCGCGTCGGACGGGGTGTGGGCGAGCGCCCAGTCGATGACCCTGGAGGCGTCGGCCACGTCGGGTGGGCCGGCGACCTCGATGCGGCCGCCGGACTGCCAGAAGCCCCGGGTGTTGTAAGTGACCACGACGTAGCCGGAGTCGGCGAACTTCTGGGCCTGCGCGAGGTACTCGATCTGGGGTGTGGCCCAGCTCGTGGGCAGCACCAGCAGCGGGTGACGGCGGCCGGCGTCGGCGCCCGCGGGCGTGACGACGTTCGCCTTGAGGACCGTGCCGCCGTCGCCGGTGATGTCGACGAAGCGGACGGTGGGCGGGGCCGCTTGGGCGGCGGGGGAGAGCCCGAGGGCGCTACCGGCGACCAGGGTCGCGGCGACGGCGCCCACGGCAGTCGTACGCAGGGCCTTGCGAGGGAGTCCCACGGGTCACTCCTCACTCGTGTCAGTGCAAAGTGACCCGACGGTAACCTCGGCGGCTTACCGCAGGTAACCCATCGGTAAGTTACGTGAAAGTAACAATCATTGAAAGGTACGCGACAGGCTACGACGCCCGGTGCGAGGAGCGTGCCGGGGCGGGGGTGGGTATCGGTGCCTGCGCCGCCCGGGTCACGTCGGCGACCAGCTCGACCACGTCCGGGCCGTAGGCCTGCGAGTTCACCACCTTCAGCAGCAGCACGAAGGTGTGGTTGCCGTGCTTGCGCGCCAGCCGCTCGTGGTGGCGGGCGAGATAGCGGGTGGCCGCCTGGTTGGTGATCGCCCGCTGGCCGCAGAAGAGGAACACCGGTCTCGACTCGCCCGCGATGACACGGGCCAGCAGGACGTACTCCGTGACGCCAGGCTCCATGCGGTAGCGCTCGCTGCCGATCTGGAACGCGCCGCGGTCCGGGCCCGGTTCGGCGTCGATGTTGACGCGCACGCCCGGCAGCATCGCCGACATGTGGGCGAGCATCCGCCGGTTCGAGCCCGGCCCGCCCACACAGAACTCGGTTCGCTCGCCGAAGCCCTGCTGCGCCGCGTCCTGGGTGACCACCTGGGTGTTCGCCCCGCAGTCCTTGATGAGCGCGGAGAGTTCCAGCAGGGCGAACACGTCGTGGCGGTGCACCGCCAGGTCCGGGCTGCCGGCGTCCCGGTTCACCACCAGCAGGGACTCGGAGTTGTCGGGCAGACCGAAGAAGGCCTGCTTGCGCCGGAGCTTGCGCTTCCAGAGATAGGTGCGGGCCACCCAGCCGATCGCGGCGCTGAGGCCGGCCGCGATCACGCCGAGGACGATGTTGCGCACGTCGTCAGTCATGGGCGCGCATGGTAGCGGGCGCAGGGAAACCGTGTTCGAGTGGTGAGTGAGGGTACGCGTGCGCGCTCCTGACGCGGGCATGTCCATGGATTAGGCTGCGCGAACGGTCCCTGACTGGAGGTGCGGATGCGTCGCCCTGTCGTGCGGAAACTGACGGTTCTGGCGGTGTCGGCCGCCGTGGTGTCCGTGGGGGCCGCGGCGCCCCCGGCACCTCGGACGGCGCCGGCGCAGAAGGTCCCGGTCGCCGTGGGGTACGGCGGCGCGGTGTCGAGTGTCGACGCGGACGCCTCCGCCGCCGGCATCGAGGTGCTCAGGAAGGGCGGCAACGCCGTCGACGCGGCGGTGGCCACCGCCGCCGCGCTGGGGGTCACCGAGCCCTACTCCGCCGGAATCGGCGGGGGCGGCTACTTCGTCCTCTACGACGCCTCGTCCCGCACCGTGCACACGATCGACGGCCGCGAGACGGCGCCGCTGAGCGCCGACGAGAACCTCTTCGTGGAGAACGGCAAGCCCGTTCCCTTCGCCGAGGCCGTCACCAGCGGACTGAGCGTCGGCACCCCCGGCACCCCCGCGACCTGGCAGACGGCGCTCAGGAGTTGGGGCAGCAAACCGCTGCGCACCCTGCTGGAGCCCGCCGAACGGCTCGCCCGCGAGGGCTTCACCGTCGACGCCACCTTCCGCGCGCAGACCGCGGCCAACGAGGCCCGGTTCCGCAACTTCCCCGACACCGCCAAGCTCTTCCTGCCCGGCGGCGAACTGCCCGTCGTCGGCTCGACCCTCACCAACGGCGATCTGGCCGCCACCTACGACGAACTGGGCCGCAAGGGCGTCGACACGCTGTACCGGGGCAAGCTGGCCGAGGACATCGTCGACACCGTGGGCCGGCCCCCGGTGGACGCCTCCTCCGGCTACCGCGCCCGCCCCGGCGACCTGTCGCTGCGGGACCTGGCCACCTACCGCACCAAGAGGCAGGCGCCCTCCCGGACCACCTACCGGGGCCTCGGGGTCTACTCGATGGCGCCCTCCTCCTCGGGCGGCACCACGGTCGGCGAGGCCTTGAACATGCTGGAGCGCGGCGACCTCTCCAAGAAGCGGACCAGTCAGGAGCGGTACCTGCACCGCTTCATCGAGGCGAGCCGCATCGCCTTCGCCGACCGGGGGCGCTGGGTCGGTGACCCCGCCTTCGAGGACGTACCGACCAAGGAACTGCTCTCGCAGCGCTACGCCGACTCGCGGGCCTGCCTGATCAAGGACGACGCGGTACTGACCAGCCCGGTCGCGCCGGGCGATCCGCGTGACCCCGCGGCGTGCGCCACCGGCGGCACGCCGGCCCCCACCACGTACGAGGGCGACAGCACCACCCACCTCACCACGGCCGACCGGTGGGGCAACGTCGTCTCCTACACGCTCACCATCGAGCAGACCGGCGGCAGCGGCATCACCGTCCCCGGCCGCGGCTTCCTGCTCAACAACGAGCTGACCGACTTCTCCTTCACCCCGGCGAACCCGGCCGTGCACGACCCGAACCTGCCGGGCCCGGGCAAGCGCCCGCGCTCCTCGATGTCGCCGACGATCGTGCTCGACGGGCACGGCAGGCCCGTGGTGGCCCTGGGCTCGCCCGGCGGCGCCACCATCATCACCACCGTGCTCCAGACGCTGACCGGGTTCCTGGACCGGGGGCTGCCCCTGGTCGACGCGATCGCCGCGCCCCGGGCCAGCCAGCGCAACGCCGCGCAGACCGAGCTGGAGCCGGGCCTGTACGACGACGTCGCGCTGCGCAAGCGGCTGGAGGACATCGGCCACTCCTTCCGCCTCAACCCGGAGATCGGCGCCACCACCGGTGTCCAGCGGCTGCCCGACGGCAAGTGGCTGGCGGCGGCCGAGACCACCCGCCGCGGCGGCGGCTCCGCGATGGTGGTGCGCCCCGCCCGGTGATGAGCTATGCCGCCGCGCCCTCGGTGCGGAAGGCCAGCCTGCCGTTCTCCTCCTCGACCCGTACCCGGTCGCCGTCCTTGACCTGGCCGTCGAGGAGGAGACGGGAGAGCTGGTTGTCCACCTCGCGCTGGATGGTGCGGCGCAGTGGCCGGGCGCCGTACTCCGGCTCGTAGCCCTGGCGGGCCAGCAGGTCGACCGCCGGGTCGGAGAACTCGACCGCGATGCCCTGGGCGTGCATCAGGCGGCGGGTGCGCTCCAGCAGCAGGTTGGTGATCCGGTGCAGCTGTTCCGGCGTGAGCTGGCGGAAGAAGACGATCTCGTCGATCCGGTTGAGGAACTCCGGCCGGAAGTGCTCGCGCAGCGGTCGCAGGATCTGCTCGCGGCGCGCCTGTTCGTCCGCGTCGGCGCCGCCCGAGCCGAAACCGATGCCCGCGCCGCGCCGGGTGATCGCCTCGGAACCGAGATTGCTCGTCATCACGATCACCGTGTTGGTGAAGTCGACGGTGCGGCCCTGGGAGTCGGTGAGACGGCCGTCGTCGAGGACCTGCAGAAGGATGTTGAAGACGTCCGGGTGCGCCTTCTCCACCTCGTCGAGCAGCAGCAGGGAGTACGGGTGCCGGCGCACGACCTCGGTGAGCTGGCCGGCCTCCTCGTGGCCGACGTATCCGGGCGGCGCGCCCACCAGCCGGCTGACGGTGTGCCGTTCCTGGTACTCGCTCATGTCGAGGCGGACCATGCGCTCCTCGCTGCCGAACAGCGCCTCGGCGAGGGCACGGGCCAGCTCCGTCTTGCCGACCCCGGTCGGGCCGAGGAACAGGAAGCTGCCGATCGGCCGGTCGGGGCTGGCGAGCCCGGCGCGGGAGCGCATGACCGCCTCGGAGACGACCCGGACCGCCTCGTCCTGGCCCACGACCCGCTCGTGCAGGTGCTCCTCCAGGCCGAGCAGCCGCTCCTTCTCCTCCTCGGTCAGCCTGCTCACCGGGATGCCGGTCTGCCGCGACACCACTTCGGCGACGGCCTCGGTGGTGACCTCCAGGTTCTGGCCCTCGTCGGCCTGGCCGTCGCCGGAGGCCGCCGAGATCCGCTCCTTCAGCTCCGTGATCCGGTCCCGCAGCTGGGTGGCCCGCTCGTACTGCTCGGCGGCGGCCGCCTGGTCCTTGTCCCGGGCCAGCTGTTCGGCCTCCCGCTCCATCGCCCGGACGTCCGTGCCCTTGGTGCGGGCGCGCAGCCGCACCCGGGCGCCCGCCTGGTCGATCAGGTCGATGGCCTTGTCGGGCAGGCGCCGGTCGGTGAGATAGCGGTCGGACAGCTCGACGGCCGCCACCAGGGCCTCGTCGGTGTAGCGGACCTGGTGGTGGGCCTCGTAGCGGTCGCGCAGCCCGCGCAGGATCTCGATCGCGTCCGCCGGGGTCGGCTCGGGGACCAGGATCGGCTGGAAGCGGCGGGCCAGCGCCGCGTCCTTCTCGATCCGGCGGTACTCCTCCAGGGTGGTGGCCCCGACGATGTGCAGTTCGCCGCGGGCCAGGGCCGGCTTGAGGATGTTGCCCGCGTCCATGGAGCCGCCCTCACCGCCGCCGCCCGCGCCCACCACCGTGTGCAGCTCGTCGATGAAGACGATCAGCCGGTCGGAGTTGGCGCGGATCTCCCCGACGATGGTGTTGAGCCGCTCCTCGAAGTCGCCCCGGTAGCGCGTCCCGGCGACCACACCGGGCAGGTCCAGGGCGACCACCCGGCGCCCGATCAGCACGTCGGGCACGTCGCCGTCGGTGATCCGCTGCGCGAGCCCCTCCACGATCGCCGTCTTGCCGACGCCCGCGTCGCCGATGAGCACGGGGTTGTTCTTGCCGCGGCGGGAGAGCACCTCGATGGTCTGCTCGATCTCCTCGTCCCGCCCGATCACCGGGTCGATGCGGCCCTGCCGGGCCAGTTCGGTGAGATCGCGGCCGTACTTGTCGAGGGTCGGCGTGGCCGTGGGCCGCGCCTGCTCGGTGCGGGCCTGCGGGGCCTCCGGGGACTCGGTCGGCATCCCGCCCGGCGCGAACCGGGCCGCGCCCAGGATGTGCCCGGCGGCGGAGTCGGGATTGGCCGCGAGGGCGCTGAGCACGTGCTCGGGGCTGATGTAGCCGGTGCCGCCGGCACGGGCCAGGTCGTGCGCGTCCAGCAGGGCGCGCTTGACGGCCGGGGTGAGCGAGAGCGAGGTGGGCGGCGGCGCCTCGTTCTGCGGGTGCTGGACCGGGCCCGAGCGCTCGTCGATCTGCGAGGCCAGGCTGTCGGGGTCCGCCCCGGCCCGGCTGAGCAGGCTGCGGGTCGGCTCGGTGGAGAGGGCGGCGCGCAACAGGTGCTGGGTGTCGAGGTCCCGGCTGCCGTGCTCGGCCGCGTACTGGGCGGCGTCGCGCACCATGTCCCGGGCAGGCTGACTGAGCAGCCGGCCGATGTCGATCTGGCGGGGACCCGGACGAGGTCCGCCGAAGAAGCGGGCCAGGAATTCGCCGAACGGGTCCGAGTTCATGCCCTCCGGGCCGGGGAAGCCGCTGGTCATCACAGTTCCGTTTCGCTGGTCGGCGTACGGGTCTGCACGAGTGCGCCGGCGCCGCGCGGCTAAACGTGGGGCACGCTCCTGGCCACCTGTGCCTCTCACACCTTGGCACGATCGGGCGTGCGCGGCATGTGGGCGCCTGCCGCCCGGGCCCGCCCGCGGGGGCAGGCGCCGGGGCAGGGGGTGGCCGTCTTGAGCTGCACCGTGCAAATTACTATACCGGTATTAGAATGGCGCCATGGTGCGCACCCCTCTCACCCCCGAAGAGCGTGAACGCGGCGAGCGGCTCGGGCGGCTGCTGCGCGAGGCGCGCGGCGGCCGCAGCATGGCCGAGGTCGCGGCCGACGCCGGTCTCTCCGCGGAGACCCTCCGCAAGATCGAGACCGGCCGGGCCCCCACCCCGGCCTTCTTCACGGTGGCCGCGCTGGCCCGCGCGCTCGGCCTGTCCATGGACGAACTCGCCGGGGCGTGCGCGCCCGTGACGGTCTGAGGTCACCGGCGCGGGGCGGCCGGTCGGAGGCCGCCGCGTTCCGCCGGAAAACTCCCTGTGACCGCCCCGTAACACGACTGGTGTTGTCTACGGCCCGGAAGGCTTCGCTCCATACGGGGGTCGCGCGATGGCGGTGGGACAACTTCCTGTCCGGATCCAGGAGTTCGCGAACTACCTGACGGGCCTGCTGGCAGGCCTGGACCACGGCGCCGGGTGGTGCGCGGTGTTCTGGCAGCGGGACCCGGAGGGCATGCGGGCCTGCCTCGACGGGCGCGAGGTGCCGCCGTGGGACGTGGTCGAGGCGCTGCTGCACGATCTCGCCGCGCGGTACGGACCCGAGGCCGCCGACGCCGAGAAGGGCCGGGCCCGGCCCCTGCACGCCGCCGCGCTCCTCGCCTACGACACCCGCCCCGGCGGCCGGGACGCCCTCGCCGACCGACTCGACGTCATGCTCCGTGAACAGCGGTACGCCACCGAACGGCTCGCGGAGCTGGGGAGCTTACTGCCCACGGCCGCGAGCCGGGAGGCCGCCGACGCCCTCCGTCTGGACCTGGCGTGGGCCCGCGACGACCACACCCGCGCGACGGCGCGCTGCGCGGAACTCCGCCGGAGGATGGCCGACCTCGACCGCCGCGACGCGAACGCCCCCGACGCGGAGGGTGTCCAGCCCGCTCCCGGCACCCCCGGGTCGCCGGGCCCGGAGGCCGACCGTGGGGTGCAGCGCAGGCGCCGTCGGGGTGGGGCCCGGTTCGCCGGGGCGGCGGAGGAGGCGGCCGGCCCCGCCGCCCCGGCCCCGCCGGCGGTGCCCTTACTGCCCGAACCCGCCCCGGCCGGCGGTCGCGGCCCGCGCGGAGCGCGTTTCGCCGGGGCGCAGGAGGAGCCGGACGCCGCGGTGGCGCCACGGGCCGAGGCGGGAGACGCGGCCGGGGACGCGGCGGCGCGCCGTGCGGCCGCCGGGACGGTCGAGACGCTGCTGCGGCTGCGCGGCGAGGGGCGGACGGGGGAGGCCCACGTCCTGCTGGCGGAGGCCGCGCACGGGCCCGCCGCCGGCTTCCCGCCGCTCGCCGCCGCGATGGAGGCCGCCGGGCTCGGCGCCGACTGGGCAACGCTGCTGTGGGAGGCCGCCTCGCTGCCCGCCGGGCGGCTCGCCGCCGTGGCGGACAGGCTGGCCGCGGCGGGCCGGGAGGCGGACGGCGAGCAGATCCTGCGGCAGGGCGTGGGACGGCCCGCGTACGAGATCGGCCTCGCCGTGCTCGGGCTGACCGGGGAGGGCCGCCACCGCGAGGTGCGCGCCCTGCTCGACGCCTACGTCCGCGTCCGCACCCCCGAGGAGGCCGCGCGCAGCGCCGGCCCCGACCCGCAAACGCTCGTACCGCTCCTGCTGGAGGCCGCGCGAGGCGTCTCCGCCGAACGGCACCGCGACCTCACCCACGCCCTGCGGGTCGCCGGACTCACCGCCTAGCGGCGATCACCCACAGGAGTGCGAAACGGCGCCGGCTCCGCGGGTTGGCGACGATGGTCTTGGCAAGGCCTTCCCCTAGGCATACGTTCGTGCCTCTACGCCGTGCTCTACGGGCGTAGAGGCGCTGACGCCCGTCGAAGGAGCAGCTCATGGCGAACGTCGTCCGTGCCGCTCTGGTCCAGGCAACCTGGACCGGCGACACCGAGTCCATGGTGGCGAAACACGAGGAGCACGCCCGCGAGGCGGCCCGGCAGGGCGCCAAGGTCATCGGGTTCCAGGAGGTCTTCAACGCCCCCTACTTCTGCCAGGTCCAGGAGGCCGAGCACTACCGCTGGGCGGAGCCGGTGCCCGACGGACCGACCGTGCGCCGTATGCGGGACCTGGCACGCGAGACCGGCATGGTCGTCGTCGTCCCGGTGTTCGAGGTCGAGCAGTCCGGCTTCTACTACAACACCGCGGCGGTGATCGACGCCGACGGCTCCTACCTCGGCAAGTACCGCAAGCACCACATCCCGCAGGTGAAGGGCTTCTGGGAGAAGTACTACTTCAAGCCCGGCAACCTCGGCTGGCCCGTCTTCGAGACCGCCGTGGGGAAGGTGGGCGTCTACATCTGCTACGACCGCCACTTCCCGGAGGGCTGGCGCCAACTCGGCCTGAACGGCGCCCAGCTGGTGTACAACCCGTCCGCCACGCACCGCGGACTCTCCTCCTATCTGTGGCGGCTGGAGCAGCCCGCCGCCGCCGTCGCCAACGAGTACTTCGTCGCCGCCATCAACCGGGTCGGCGTCGAGGAGTACGGCGACAACGACTTCTACGGAACGAGCTACTTCGTCGACCCGCGCGGGCAGTTCGTGGGGGAGGTCGCCGACGACAAGAGCGAGGAACTCGTGGTGCGCGACCTCGACTTCGACCTCATCGAAGAGGTGCGGCAGCAGTGGGCCTTCTACCGCGACCGCCGCCCCGACGCCTACGAAGGGCTGGTGCAACCGTGACCAAGGACCTGCTCGGACGCCACCGTGCCGTGCTCCCCGACTGGCTCGCGCTCTACTACGACGAGCCGATCGAGATCACCCACGGCGAGGGCCGGCACGTCTGGGACTCCGCCGGGAACCGCTATCTCGACTTCTTCGGCGGCATCCTGACCACGATGACCGCGCACGCCCTGCCGGAGGTCACCAAGGCGGTGAGCGAGCAGGCCGGGCGGATCATCCACTCCTCCACGCTGTACCTCAACCGTCCGATGGTCGAACTCGCCGAGCGCATCGCGCAGTTGAGCGGCATCCCGGACGCGCGGGTCTTCTTCACCACCTCCGGGACGGAGGCCAACGACACGGCCCTGATGCTGGCCACGACGTATCGCCGCAGCAACACGATCCTGGCGATGCGCAACAGCTACCACGGCCGTTCCTTCAGCGCCGTCGGCATCACCGGCAACCGCGGCTGGTCCCCCACCTCGCTCTCGCCGCTCCAGACGCTGTACGTGCACGGTGGCGTGCGCACCCGCGGTCCGTACGCCGATCTGAGCGACGACGAGTTCATCGCCGCCTGCGTCGAGGACCTGACCGACCTGCTCGGCCACACCCGGCCGCCCGCCGCGCTGATCGCCGAGCCCGTCCAGGGCGTCGGCGGCTTCACCGCCCCGCCGGACGGGCTGTACGCGGCCTTCCGCGACGTGCTCCAGGAACGCGGGATCCTCTGGATCGCCGACGAGGTGCAGACCGGCTGGGGCCGCACCGGCGAGCACTTCTGGGGCTGGCAGGCGCACGGCCGCAGCGGGCCGCCTGACATGCTCACCTTCGCCAAGGGCATCGGCAACGGCATGTCCATCGGCGGGGTCGTCGCCCGCGCCGAGATCATGAACTGCCTCGACGCCAACAGCATCTCCACCTTCGGCGGCACCCAGATCACCATGGCGGCCGGACTCGCCAACCTCACCTATCTGCTGGAGCACGACCTCCAGGGCAACGCCCGGCGGGTCGGCGGGCTGCTGATCGAGCGGTTGCGGGCCGTCGCCGCGCAGGTGCCGGCGGTGCGGGAGGTGCGCGGACGCGGGCTGATGATCGGTGTCGAGATCACCCGGCCGGGCACCGACCAGGCCGATCCGCAAGCGGCCTCGGCCGTGCTGGAGGCGGCCCGCGAGGGCGGGCTGCTCATCGGCAAGGGCGGCGGGCACAACACCAGCGCCCTGCGCATCGCCCCACCGCTGTCCCTGACCGTCGCGGAGGCCGAGGAGGGCGCCGCCGTCCTCGAACGCGCCCTGAGGAGCATCGGCTAGTGCCGCGTCGGTCAGGGTCTGCCCGACGGGGCGAACTCTGGCTGACGCGGCAACAGCACCGAGCGAGGCAAGGGAACGCCACCATGACCACCACCCCGGAGTCCTGGGAGCCCCTCCAACCGGCCCTGTCGGTCCGCCAGATCCTCATGCTGGAGCGGGTGCTCGCCGGAGAGCCCGAAGTGGTGGCCGGCGCGCACCGGCTGGACCGGCCGGTGCGCTGGGTGCACGTCGCCGAGGCCGCCGACGTCGGCGTCATGCTCAGCGGCGGCGAGATGGTCCTCACCACCGGCGTCCTGCTCGCAGGTGACCCCGACAAGCAGGCCGACTACGTGCGCTCGCTGCACCGGGCGGAGGCCGCGGCCGTCGTGCTGGGTCTGGGCCGTGCCTTCCCCGCCGCGCCGGACGCGATGCGGCGGGTCGCCGAGCGGTGCGGCCTGCCCCTGGTCGTGCTGCACCGCCCCTTCCCCTTCGCCCAACTGACGGAGGAGGTCCAATCCCGTCTGGTGCGGCGCAAGTTCGCGGCGGTCAGCCTCTCCGAGGCGGTACGGACCGAACTCACCGCGCTGATCACCTCCGGCGCCCCGCTGCGGCGCCTGCTCGACGAGGTGGCCCGGCACAGCGCCTGCCCCGTCGTCCTGACCAACCTCGCCCACCGCGTCCTCGCCACGGCGGGGGAGCGGCCGGCCGTCGACGACGTGCTGCGCGACTGGGAGCGCATCGCCCGCCAGGCCGGCGGCACCGAGGGCGACGGCTGGATCCGGGCCGAGCTGGGCGGCCGCGGCGAGCGGTGGGGGCGGATCGTGCTGTGCGGCTACCGGGGCGACACCGCCACCGGGCGGCTGCTCGCCGACCGGGCCGCCGAGGCCATCGTGCTGCACCGCCTGCTCGGCGGCTCCTCGGGCAACTGGGAGGAACAGTCGGCGCAGAGTCTGCTGACGGACCTGATCACCGGTGTCGTACCGGCACGGCAACTGCTGCCCAGGGCGCGCGCGGCCGGACTGCCCGTCAACCGGCGCACCTTCGTCCCGCTGGTCGTGCGCGACAGGGAACCCGGCCGGCTCGACCGGGTGATGCGCCTGCTGGGGCTGCCCGGCCTCGCCGCCGAACTCGCCGACGGAGCGACCGCCGTGCTGCTCAGTCTGGCCCGGGACCAGGACGCCGAGGCGCTGACAGCCCACTTCGCGGCCCGGCTGCGCGCCACGACGCGCACCGTCGTGGCCGCCGCGGATCCGCGCGCCGCGTGGGAAGACGTCCCGGCCGGTCTGCGCGAGGCCCAGCACGTGGCCGACGCCGTCGCCGACTCCTCGTCCGCCCTCGACCTCCCGGACGTCGTCCGCCTCAAGGACGTCCATCTGCGGGGCCTGATCCGGCTGTTGCGCGACGATCCGCAGGTGCAGTCCTTCGCCGAGCGGGAGCTGGACGGGCTGCTGTGCGGGCGGGACGGCGAGGCGGGGGCCCTGCTCGCCGTGCTGCGCACCTATCTCGCCACCGGCCGCAACAAGTCCAGGACGGCCCAGCTCCACCATGTCTCCCGGCCCGCGCTCTACCGCCGACTGGAGGCGATACAGACCCGCCTCGGGGTCGACCTCGACGACTTCGAGCAGGCCGCGTCGGTGCACATCGCGCTCCTCGCGCACGACGCGCAACAGGGGTGAAACATGCGACGACCTGCGAATACGGCGGTGAAACATGAGCCTGCGCAAGGGTGACACGGTGGCACGCCGCGGCCGCGCAGACGTGACACGGTGCAACTCAACGACGCCGTACGGACTTCCTAGGCTCACCGCACACCGAGCTACCGGAGCGACCGGAGGTCCCGATGAGCCGAGTGATCCGCGCCGCCGTCTTCCAGACGTCCTGGACCGGCGACAAGGAGTCGATGATCCAGGTGCACGAGCAGGCGGCGCGCGACGCCGCCGCGCAGGGTGCCCAGGTCCTGTGCTTCCAGGAGCTGTTCTACGGACCCTACTTCTGCCAGGTGCAGGACCCGGCCTTCTACGAGTACGCCGAGCGGATCCCGCAGGGGCCGATCGTCGGGCGGTTCCAGGCGCTCGCCCGCGAGCTGGGCATCGTCCTCGTGCTGCCGATGTACGAGGAGGAACAGCCCGGCGTCCTGTACAACACCGCCGCGGTGATCGACGCCGACGGCTCCTACCTCGGCAAGTACCGCAAGACGCACATCCCGCAGGTGCGCGGCTTCTGGGAGAAGTTCTACTTCCGGCCCGGCAACAGCGGCTGGCCCGTCTTCGACACGGCGGTCGGCAAGGTGGGCGTCTACATCTGCTACGACCGGCACTTCCCCGAGGGCTGGCGGGCGCTCGGCCTCGCGGGCGCCGAGATCGTCTTCAACCCCTCGGCGACCTCGCGCGGACTCTCCGGCTACCTGTGGCAGTTGGAGCAGCCGGCGGCCGCCGTCGCCAACGAGTACTTCGTCGGCGCCATCAACCGGGTCGGCGTCGAGGAGTACGGCGACAACGACTTCTACGGCACCTCGTACTTCGTCGACCCGCAGGCCCAGTTCGTGGGGGAGGTCGCGAGCGACAAGGAGAGCGAACTCGTCGTCCGGGACCTGGACATGGCGAGGCTGCGCGAAGTGCGGGACCGCTGGCAGTTCTACCGCGACCGGGCGCCGGGGGCCTACACGCCGCTGACTGCGCCCTGACAGCACTCACCACGGCAGGAGAGGGAGCATGAGCCGTACCGTGATCCGCGGTGGCCTCGTCATCACCGCGTCCGACGAGATGCACGCCGACGTCCTGATCGAGGACGGCCGAATCGCCGCCCTCGCCGCCTCCGGCACCCCGGCCGCCGAGGCCTGGACGGCCGAGACGGTGATCGACGCCTCCGGCAAGTACGTCATCCCGGGCGGCGTCGACGCCCACACCCACATGGAGCTGCCCTTCGGCGGCACCTTCGCCTCCGACACCTTCGAGACCGGCACCCGGGCCGCCGCCTGGGGCGGCACCACGACGATCGTCGACTTCGCGGTGCAGAGCGTCGGCCACAGCCTGCGCGAGGGCCTGGACGCCTGGCACGCCAAGGCCGAGGGCAACTGCGCGATCGACTACGGCTTCCACATGATCGTCTCCGATGTGCACGACGAGACGCTCAAGGAGATGGACCTGCTGGTGGAGGAAGGGGTGACCTCCTTCAAGCAGTTCATGGCCTACCCCGGCGTCTTCTACAGCGACGACGGCCAGATCCTGCGCGCCATGCAGCGCTCCGCCGACAACGGCGGACTGATCATGATGCACGCCGAGAACGGCATCGCCATCGACGTCCTGGTCGAACAGGCGCTGGCCCGCGGGGAGACCGACCCCCGGTACCACGGCGAGGTGCGCAAGGCGCTGCTGGAGGCCGAGGCCACCCACCGCGCCATCCGGCTCGCCCAGGTCGCGGGCGCGCCCCTGTACGTCGTGCACGTCTCGGCGACGGAAGCGGTCGCCGAGCTGGCGAAGGCGCGCGACGAGGGGCTCCCCGTGTTCGGGGAGACCTGCCCGCAGTACCTGTTCCTGTCCACCGACAACCTCGCCGAGCCTGGCTTCGAGGGCGCGAAGTACGTCTGCTCCACGCCGCTGCGGCCCCGCGAGCACCAGGCGGCCCTGTGGCGGGGGCTGCGCACCGACGACCTCCAGGTGGTCTCCACCGACCACTGCCCGTTCTGCTTCGTCGGGCAGAAGGAGCTCGGCCGCGGCGACTTCTCCAAGATCCCCAACGGGCTGCCGGGCGTGGAGAACCGGATGGACCTGCTCCACCAGGCCGTCCTCGACGGACACCTCACACGCCGGCGGTGGATCGAGATCGCCTGCGCCGCCCCGGCCCGGATGTTCGGCATGTACCCGAAGAAGGGCACCATCGCGCCCGGCGCCGACGCCGACGTCGTCATCTACGACCCGAACGCCGAGCAGGTGATGTCCGCCGAGACGCACCACATGAACGTCGACTACTCGGCGTACGAGGGCAAGCGGGTCACCGGCCGGGTCGAGACCGTGCTCTCCCGCGGCGTCCCCGTCATCACCGAGCGGGAGTACACCGGGCACGCCGGGCACGGCCTCTTCACCCCCCGCTCCACCTGTCAGTACCTCACCTAGGAGCGCAGCCCATGGAATTCGGACTCGTGCTGCAGACCGACCCGCCGGCCTCGCGGGTGGTCTCCCTGATGAAGCGCGCCGAGCGCAACGGATTCACCTACGGCTGGACCTTCGACTCGGCCGTGCTCTGGCAGGAACCGTTCGTGATCTACAGCCAGATCCTGGCCAACACCACGAAGCTGACGGTCGGCCCGATGGTCACCAACCCGGGCACCCGCACCTGGGAGGTCACCGCCTCCACCTTCGCCACCCTCAACGACATGTTCGGCAACCGCACGGTGTGCGGCATCGGACGGGGCGACTCGGCGATGCGGGTGGCCGGCCGCAAGCCCAACACGCTCGCCCGGATCAGCGAGGCGATGAAGGTCATCCGGGAACTGGGCAGCGGCCGCCAGGCCGACCTGGGCGGTACGGTGATCCGCTTCCCGTGGATCAAGCCGGACGCCCGGCTGCCCGTCTGGATGGCCGCGTACGGGCCCAAGGCGCTGAAGATGACGGGCGAGGAGGCCGACGGCTTCATCCTCCAGCTCGCCGATCTGTATCTCACCGAGTACATGGTCAAGGCCGTCAAGGACGCGGCCGTCGCCGCCGGGCGCGATCCCGACGAGGTGACGATCTGCGTGGCCGCCCCCGCCTACGTCACCGAGGACGACTCGCCCGAGGCGCTCGCCCACGCGCGCGACCAGTGCCGCTGGTTCGGCGGGATGGTCGGCAACCACGTCGCCGACCTGGTCGCCAAGTACGGCGAGCACTCCGCCGCCGTCCCGGGTGAACTCACCGACTACATCAAGGCCCGCGAGGGCTACGACTACTCCCACCACGGGCGCAGCGGAAACCCCGACACCCGGTTCGTGCCCGACGAGATCGTCGACCGGTTCTGCCTCGTCGGGCCGGTCGAGAAGCACATCGAGAAACTCCACGCGCTGCGCGAGCTGGGCGTCGACCAGTTCGCGGTGTACGACATGCACGACGCCCAGGAAGCGGTGATCGACGCGTACGGCGCGCAGGTCATCCCCGCGGTCCGCTCCTGACCGCAGCACCCCGACCGACCCTCCCGACCCCCCACACCTAGCCTCCCTCCCCGCCGTCCCGGGGAGGGGGCCCAAGGCCCCCGCACGGCCTCTCCCGTCCCACCTTGTCGATTGGCCTGCCATGACCGATACAGTCCCCACGGGGTCGCCCACCGCCCAGCGCACCGACGCCGACGGCCGGATAGAACTGGCCCCCGAGGCCTTCCCCACCGACAGCCCCTTCGCCAACGAGGACCTGCGTCCCGTCCCGGTGGCCGAGCGCAAGTGGACCACGTACAACTTCGCGGCGCTGTGGATCTCCATGGCGCACTGCATCCCGAGCTGGACGCTGGCCTCGGGCCTGGTCGCGCTCGGCATGGACTGGAAGCAGGCGGTCTTCACGATCGCCCTGGCCAACGTCATCGTGCTGCTGCCGATGCTGGCCACCGGTCACGCCGGACCCAAGTACGGCATCCCCTTCCCGGTGCTCGCCCGCGCCTCGTTCGGGCTGCGCGGCGCCAACGTCCCGGCGCTGATCCGGGCGGCGGTGGCCTGCGGCTGGTTCGGCATCCAGACCTGGATCGGCGGCAGCGGCATCTTCGCCCTCGGCTCCAAGCTCACCGGCGGCGAGTGGGAGAAGGCCGGCCAGATCGCCGGCAACCCCTGGCCGCTCTGGCTGTGCTTCCTGCTGTTCTGGGCCCTTCAGATCGCCATCATCTATCGCGGTATGGACTTCCTGCGGCACTTCGAGAACTGGGCCGCGCCCTTCGTGATCGTCGGCGCCCTGGTGCTGCTGATCTGGATCGCGGTGAAGGCGGACGGCTTCGGCGAGTTGCTGTCCCAGCCCTCTACGCTCGGCTGGGGCGTGGACTTCTGGCCCGTCTTCTTCCCGTCCCTGATGGGCATGATCGGCTTCTGGGCGACACTGTCGCTCAACATCCCCGACTTCACCCGCTTCGGCGCCAGCCAGCGTGCCCAGACCCGGGGCCAGACGCTGGGGCTGCCGACCACGATGACCCTGTTCGCGATCCTCGCCGTGCTGGTCACCTCCGGCTCCCAGGCGGTCTACGGCGAGGCGATCTGGGACCCGGTCACCCTCGCCGCGAAGGCCGACAACGTCTTCGGCCTGCTCTTCGCGCTGATCACCGTGCTGGTCGCCACCATCTCCGTGAACATCGCGGCGAACGTTGTCTCCCCGGCCTACGACCTGGCCAACCTGGCACCCAAGTTCATCAACTTCCGTACCGGCGCGCTGATCACGGGCGTCGTCGGGATCCTGATCTTCCCGTGGAAGCTGATCTCGACGCCCGAGTTCTACATCTTCACCTGGCTCGGTGTGGTCGGCGGTCTGCTCGGCACCGTCGCGGGCATCCTGATCGCCGACTACTGGATCGTCCGGCGTACGGTCCTGCACCTGGCGGACCTGTACACGCCGGGCGGACGGTACTGGTACGCGGGCGGCTGGAACTGGCGGGCCCTGGTCGCCTTCGGGGTCGGCGGCCTGCTCGCCGTCGGCGGCTCGTACTCGACGGTGAACGCGGACGGGGTGCGGTCCGGACCCTTCCCGGCGGACGGGCTGATCCCGTTCCTCAAGCCGCTCGCCGACTACGGCTGGGCGGTGGGCCTCGCGGCCTCCCTGCTGCTCTACGTGGCGCTGATGCTGCCGCGTGAGCGGGCGCTCGCGGCCGAGTGAGACCGGGCGTCGCGGCTGGAGGGCGGCCGGTGGCTACCGGCCGCCCTCCAGCGCCGCCACCGCCTCCTTGGCCGCCTTGATGGCGCCCTTGTTCATCTCGTCCGAGCTGGGCGCGTCCTTCGACTCGAAGTCCGAGCCGTTGTAGGTGACGACCACCAGCGCGTTGGACGCGCGCACGACCACCATGGCCTCGCGCGTCTTCTGGTCGTCCTCGGTGGTGAGGTTGACGACCGAGTAGGCCGCCTCGCCCGTGCCGGGGACCTCGCCGCCGCCGCTCTTCTCCTTGACCCGCGAGTCGTACTGCTTCTCCGCCTTCTCGTCCGACTCGCTGATCTCGAAGGAGACGTCGAGCCAGCGGTAGTCGAACCCCTTGAGGGCGTTCCAGGAGCAGGTGCGGCGCACCGCCTTGTCCGTCGAGGAGATCTCCTTGCCGGCCGTCTTGGCGCCGGGCACGAGGGAGGTGATCGTCTTCTGGGCCAGGCCGGAGCACGGCGCGGGGGCGGCGGTGTACGTCTTCGGCGCGGTCGTCGAGGACGGCGCCGAGGCGGACTGGGTCCCGGTCCGGTCCGTCTCCTTGGCCTGGGCGGCGGGGGCACTGGGCTCCGGGGAGCTGAGCGCCCAGCCCGCGCAGGCGAGCACGACGACCGGCGTCAGACGCGCGGTGAGAGCGAGCGGCAGAGGAAGAGAACGCACGACGCACTTCTCGTGGGGGATGGTGCGGAGGTGGTCCGCACTGCGGACGGGACGCCAGTGTCACACGACTCACTGTGGTGCGGAAGTGCCAACTCGCTCCGTGCCTGCGCGGTAACTGAGCCTGACCGCCGACGCGTTGTGTGTCCGGTTATGTCCCCGTGATCGCCGGGGAGCGGGTGCCGGAGCCGCCGCGGGGGAGCCCGCACGGCACGGGTCAGGACGCCACGACGGCCGCGCGCTCGCGGGCACTGCGGACCGCTTCGCTCAGACTCGCGAGGTCGTACGGCCCGCGATGCAGACGGCCGTTGACGAAGAAGGTCGGTGTGCCGGCCACGCCACTGAGGTCGGCCGACTCGACGTCCTCGGCCACCCGGGCGAGTGCCGCGGGCGAGCGCAGGTCCCGCTGGAAGCGCTCCGTGTCCAGCCCGAGATCCTCGGCGTGGCGCAGCAGCTCCGCCAGGCGCAGCTCGCCCTGGTGGGCCAGGAGGGCGTCGTGCATCGGCCAGAAGGCGCCCTGCCCGGCCGCCGCCTCCGCCGCCTGGGCCGCGAGCTGGGCGTGAGGATGGACGTCGCCCAGCGGAAGGTGGCGCCAGACGTAGCCGACGTCCCCGGCGTCGGCGAGCAGCCGGCGCATCACCGGCTCCGCCCGGCCGCAGTAGGGGCACTCGAAGTCACCGTATTCGACCACCGTGACCGAGGCGGTGCGCGGGCCCCGGACGTGGTCCCGCTCCCGGTCCACCGGCAGGGCGAGGTCGACGATGCCCTCCGCTCTGCCCAGCAGGGCCCGGGCACGGGTGGTCCCGGGCAGCGCGTGCACCACCGTGGTGATCGCCCAGGTGAGCGCGAAGGACAGCGGCACGGACGCGAGGATGCCCACCTTGGCCTGCATCAGGTCCTCGCCGTCGAGGGCGAGGGTGGCGATGAGCAGGGAGACCGTGAAGCCCACGCCCGCCGCGCTGCCGCCGGCGAGGACCGCGCCCCAGCCGATCTGCGGGCGCAGCCGTCCCCGGCTCAGCCAGGTCGTCAGCAGCTCCGCGAGGGTGATGCCCAGGGGCTTGCCCAGCAGGAAGGCGACGAGAACGCCGAGGGTGATCGGTGAGGTGAGACTCGCGGCGAGGCCGCTGGAGGTCACATGGACACCGGCGTTGGCGAGGGCGAAGACGGGGACGACCAGGTAGCTGGTGAAGGGGTGGTAGCGCTGCTGGAGGCGCTCGTTGGGAGAGATCGCGGCCTGCAGCCCCTGACGCAGGGAGCGTTCCAGTTCCGGCGTGGGCTGCTCCCGGAAGAGCCGGAAGAGCCCACTGGCGCGCTCCAGGTCCGAACGCGTGGCGGGGTAGGCGTAGGTGATCAGACCGAAGGCGAGACCGGTGACGACCGGGTCGACTCCCGAGCGCAGCAGCGCCCCCCACACACCGACGGCGAGGGCGGCGTGGACGGCGCCGTGGCGGACGTGGAGCCTGCTCAGGACGAGCGCCACCAGGAAGAGCACCAGGGCGACCAGGAGCGCCGGCCAGGACAGAGTGCCGCTGTGGACGACGGCGATGACCGCCAGGGCGACGAAGTCGTCGACGACGGACGCCGTCAGCAGGAAGGAGCGCAGGGCCCGGGGCAGCCGGCCGCCCAGGAGCGCGAGGGTGCCCAGGGCGAACGCGGTGTCGGTCGACATCGCCGCCCCCCACCCGCCGGCGGCGCCGTGCCCCGCGGTGAACGCCAGGTAGAGCGAGACCGGAACGGCCATCCCGGCGATCCCGGCGGCCAGCGGAAGCGCGATGCGTCGGCGGTCGCGCAGCTCGCCCATGTCGAACTCGCGGCGCGCCTCCAGACCGATGACGAAGAAGAAGAGCGCCATGAGGCCGCTGTTGACCCACTCGCGCAGCCCCATGTCGACGCCGGCGGAGCCGGCGCGGACCGACAGCACCGTCGTCCAGGCGGCCTCGTAGCCGCCCGGGGCGAGGTTGGCCCACACCAGGGCGGCGAGCGCCGCGGCCGCCAGGACCAGGGCGCTGCCGGTCTCGGTGCGCAGGAAGTCCCGCAAGGGGGTGCGCGACGTCTCGGAGCGGACGGTCTGTCCGCCGCCCGGCGGTCCGGCGCCGGGTGTGCCGGTGTTCATCGTCCGCGCTCGCGGGCGGGTACGGCGGTCCGCCCCGGCCGCGTGACGTGCCCGGCCGTCACGGGAAGCGAGGCCCCGGTCGTGCGCCGGCCGGCCGCTGGGCAGCATTCATGTTCCGACGTTACGTGGTGACCGCGCACCCCGCCTCGTGAGCCGGACCCGGTCCCGCGCCGTCCGGGAGGCGGGGGAGTGGACGCGCGAGGCGGTGGATAGCCTGCGGGCAGAGCGCGGGGAGGCGGGTGCGTGGCCCGGACTCCCCGGTTGTCCCCGAGCCGATCGTGCGGGCCGACCCCTTCGGCCGACGCACGCGAACGAGCAAGGTGAAAGGCCGCATGTTCACCACCCGTCCCACCCTCCAGGGCACCTTCGGCATGGTGTCGTCCACCCACTGGCTCGCCTCGCAGTGCGCGATGGCCGTGCTGGAGGACGACGGCAACGCCTACGACGCGGCCGTCGCCGGGGCGTTCGTGCTGCATGTCGTCGAGCCGCACCTCAACGGGCCCGCCGGCGAGGTGCCCATCCTGCTCGCGCCCGCCGGTGGCCAGGTGCGGGTGCTGTGCGGACAGGGCGTGGCGCCCGCCGGGGCGAGCGTCGCCCACTACCGGGGGCTCGGCCTCGACCTCGTCCCCGGCACCGGGCCCCTGGCCGCAGCCGTCCCGGGCGCCTTCGACGCGTGGATGCTGCTGCTGCGCGACCACGGCACGAAGCCGCTCGCCGAGGTGCTGAAGTACGCCATCGGGTACGCGGAGCACGGACACGCGCCCGTGGAGCGCGTCGGCGAGACCGTCGAGACCGTGCGCGAGCTGTTCGAGACGGAGTGGACCTCGTCGGCGGAGGTGTACCTGCCGGGCGGCAGGGCCCCGCGCCCCGGCGAACTGCTGCGCAACCCCGCGCTGGCCGCCACCTGGAGGCGCCTGCTCGCGGAGGTCGCCGGGGCGGGGGACCGGGAGGCGCAGATCGAGGCGGCCCGTGAGGTGTGGCGCACCGGATTCGTCGCCGAGGCCCTGACCCGTCAGGCGGGCCGCCCCACGCTGGACACCAGCGGCGAGCGCCACACCGGCACGCTCACGGCGGCCGACCTCGCCGGCTGGTCCGCTGCCTACGAGGCGCCGGCGACCTACGACTGGAACGGCTGGACCCTGTGCAAGGCCGGCCCCTGGAGCCAGGGCCCCGTGCTGCTCCAGCAGCTCGCGCTGCTGCCGCCCGAGCTGCCCGCCTACGGCTCCCCGGACTACGTCCACCTGCTGATCGAGGGCTCCAAGCTGGCCATGGCCGACCGTGAGGCCTGGTACGGCGACGCGGCCGACGTGCCGCTCGACGACCTGCTGTCGGCGCCCTACAACGCGCTGCGGCGCTCACTGGTCGGCGACCGGGCCTCGCACGAGCTGCGGCCCGGGAGCCCCGGCGGGCGCGCGCCCCGGCTGTCCGCCCAGGCGCACGTGGTGGCGGGCGAGGAGCCCGGGTTCAGCCCGATGGGGGTGGGAGAACCCACCGTCGCCAAGGGCCCGGCCTCCCCGGTCCCCGGCGAACCCGACGTCCACGCCGACGGCGGCACCCGGGGCGACACCTGCCATCTGGACGTCGTCGACCGGTGGGGCAACATGGTCGCCGCCACCCCCAGCGGCGGCTGGCTCCAGTCCAACCCCGTCGTGCCCGAGCTGGGCTTCCCGCTGGGCACGCGCCTGCAGATGACCTGGCTGGAGGAGGGGCTGCCGAACTCGCTCACACCGGGACGCCGCCCGCGGACCACGCTCACGCCGTCGATCGCGCTGCGTGAGGGGGTGCCGGTGATGGCCTTCGGCACGCCCGGCGGGGACCAGCAGGACCAGTGGCAGCTGCACTTCTTCCTGGCGGTCGCCCTGCGCGGCACGGTCCGCGGCGGACTCGACCTCCAGGGTGCCATCGATGCTCCGAACTGGCACCAGGACAGCTTCCCCGGTTCGTTCTACCCGCGCGGGATGCGCCCGGGAAGCGTGACGGTCGAGGGGCGGACGGACCCCCGGGTCGTCGAGGAGCTGCGGCGGCGCGGGCACGACGTCACGGTGGGTGACGACTGGTCGGAGGGCCGGCTGTGCGCGGTGGCGCGGGACCCGCGCACGGGCGTGCTGTCGGCGGCGGCGAACCCGCGGGGGATGCAGGGGTACGCGGTCGGTCGCTGACCTGCGGCTCGGGCTTCGGACCGGGGCACCGGCCGCGGCACCGGCCCGGGGCGATCGGGACGGCGGGCGTCGGGAGTTCATCCCGATTCCACCCGGAGTGCACCGGCGGGGCGGGGATTGTCAGCGCCACGTGCTCTCATGGAGGCATGTTCGAAGACAAGGAAACCATCGAGGAGTTTCTCGCACGGCACGCGGCCGACGTCGAGGAAGCGGTGCGCAAGGCCGCGGCCGCCGAGATCATGCCCCGCTTCCGGCAGCTTGCCGCGCACGAGATCGACCAGAAGAGCGGCCCGCACGACCTGGTGACCGACGCCGACCGGCTGGCCGAGCGGCACCTCACCGAGGCGCTCGGCGCCCTGCTGCCCGGCTCCGCCGTGGTCGGCGAGGAGGCGGTGCACGCCAACCCCGCCTCGTACGAGGCGATCCGCGGCGAGGCCCCGGTCTGGATCATCGACCCCGTCGACGGCACCCGGCAGTTCGTGGCCGGCGACGAGGGCTTCTGCACGCTGGTCGCGCTGGCGCACCACGGCGTCGTGCTGGCCTCGTGGACGTACGCGGCCGCCCGGGACCAGCTGGCCACGGCCGTGCGGGGCCAGGGCGCCTTCCTCGACGGCGAGCGGCTGTTCGCGGGCCCGCCCACCCCGGGCCGTGACCTGCGGATCGCCACCTCCCACCCGGACTACACGAGCGACGAGGAGAAGCGTGCGCTGCTCGGCCTGTGGACGGACGGCGTCGCCCCGCGCGAGTGCGGTTCGGCAGGCCTGGAGTATCTCGCCGTCGCCCGGGGCGAGTCGGACGCGACGGCGTTCTCCTGGGAGGCCGCCTGGGACCACGCGGCGGGCCTGCTGCTGGTCGAGGAGGCCGGTGGCGCCCACCTGACGCGCGCGGGGGAGCCGTTCCGCATCACCGGGGGCAACACCCTGCCCTTCACCGCGGCCCGCGACGCGGCCACGGCCCGCCGGGTGGTCGCGCTGCTGTCGTCGGCGGTCTGAGCGGCCCCTTCCCACGCCCCTGCCGCTCCTCACAGGGCGTACGGCGGCAGGGCCGCACCCCCGTCGCGGGGGTGTGACAGTCCCCCGGCATATCCTGATCCTGAGTGGCCATCGGCTGACGAAGGAGTCCGAAGGTGCCGTCGATGCTCGATGCGGTCGTGGTGGGTGCGGGGCCGAACGGACTGACGGCCGCCGTGGAGCTGGCCCGCCGCGGCTTCTCCGTGGCGGTGTTCGAGGCGCGGGACACGGTCGGCGGGGGTGCGCGCACCGAGGAGCTCACACTCCCCGGCTTCCGTCACGATCCGTGTTCGGCCGCCCATCCCCTCGGCATCAACTCCCCGGCGTTCCGCGCGCTCCCGCTGGACCGCTACGGCCTTCAGTGGTTGCACGCCGAACTGCCCATGGCGCACCCCCTGCCCGACGGCACCGCGGCGGTCCTGTCCCGCTCGGTCGGTGAGACGGCGGCCTCCCTCGGCCCGCGCGACGCGGGGGCGTACCGCAGGCTGGTGGAGCCCTTCCTGCCCCACTGGGACACGCTCGCCCGCGACTTCATGTCCCTGCCGCTGACCGCGCTGCCCCGGGACCCGGTGACCCTCGCCCGCTTCGGCCTGGTCGGCCTGCCGCCGTCCACCTGGCTGACCCGCCGCTTCCGCGACGAACCCGCCAAGGCCCTCTTCGCCGGGCTCGTCGCCCATGTGATGGCCCCGCTCACCGGCCTCGCCACCGGCGCGATCGGCCTGGTCTTCGCCCTCGCCGCGCACGCCCGGGGCTGGCCCGTGGCGCGTGGCGGCTCCCAGTCCATCTCGGACGCGCTGGCCGCGTACCTGAAGGACCTCGGCGGCGCGATCCACACGGACTACGAGGTCAAGCGCCTGGACGACCTGCCGCCCGCGCGGGCCTACGTCTTCGACACCTCGCCGACGGCCCTGGCCCGCATCGCCGGTTTCGGCCGCTACTACGAGGGGTACCGGTACGGCCCCGGCGTCTTCAAGCTCGACTACGCGCTGGACGGCCCGGTGCCGTGGACCGCCGAGGAGCCCCGCAGGGCCGGCACCGTGCAGATCGGCGGCAGCAGCGCCGAGATCGGCACCGCCCTGCGTGACGCGTCCCGTCTCGGCCGGGCGCCCGAACGGCCGTTCCTGATCACCGTGCAGCCCGGCGTCGCCGACCCCACCCGGGCCCCCGAGGGCAAGCAGGTCTTCTGGGCCTACGGCCATGTCCCCAGCGGCTGGACCGGCGACCTCACCGACGCCGTCGAGCGCCAACTGGAGCGCTTCGCCCCCGGGTTCCGCGACCGTGTCCTCGCCCGTGCCACCGCCGGACCGCCCGAACTGGCCGCCCGCAACGCCAACTACGTCGGCGGCGACATCGCCTCCGGCGCGTTCAGCGGACTGCAGAGCCTGTTGCGGCCCAAAGCGTCCCTGTTCCCGTACAGCACCCCGCACCCGGCCGTGTACCTCTGCTCGTCGGCCACCCCGCCGGGGCCGGGCGTGCACGGCATGTCGGGACACAACGCGGCGAAGGCCGTGTGGAGGAGGCTGAGACAGACATGACCCCTCACATCACGCTCGTCCAGGGCGACATCACCCGCCAGAGCGCCGACGCCATCGTCAACGCCGCCAACTCCTCGCTGCTGGGTGGCGGAGGTGTGGACGGCGCGATCCACCGGCGCGGTGGCCCCGCGATCCTGGAGGACTGCCGCAGGCTGCGCGCCTCCTCGCACGGCAAGGGCCTGCCGACGGGCCGGGCGGTGGCCACGACGGCCGGCGATCTCGACGCGCGCTGGGTGATCCACACCGTGGGCCCGGTCCACTCCGCGCAGGAGGACCGCTCCGCCCTGCTGGCCTCCTGCTACCGCGAATCCCTGCGCGTGGCCGATGAGTTGGGCGCGCGTACCGTGGCGTTCCCGGCCGTCTCCGCCGGCATCTACGGCTGGCCGATGGACGACGCCGCACGGATCGCGGTCGAGACCGTGCGGGCCACGGGGACGTCGGTCGAGGAGGTCAGGTTCGTGCTCTTCGACGAGCGGGCGTACGAGGCGTTCGCGGGGCAGGTGGGCTGAGCGGGGGCCGGCATGCCGGGCTCCCTCAGGAACGAACAGGGTCCGACGGGGCAATTGCTCGGTCGTGTGCGAAGTCCTAGGGTGAGCCGGGCGCAGCAGCCGACACCGTCCTCGCGAGCCGCGTCCCGCCACGACGGCAACGGCTGTCCCGTCACCGCGAGGTGACCCGCCCTCAGTTCGTGCAGCGCACTGTCCGTCCCGAGGAAGGACACGGTCATGCCGCACAGTCAGCCCTCGTTCGCCGGCCGGCCCGTCGTCAGCCGCCGCCGGCTTCTGGAGTCGGGCGCCGCCGTGTTCGGCGCGCTCGCCCTGTCCTCGCCCCCCGCCACCGCGTACGGCGCCCCGCGCGACGCGGCACAGGCCGGGCCGCCCGAGTGGAACGGCCACATCGACCTGTTCCGGCTGGGGACCGAGCCCCCGCACACCACCCTCACGCCCTACGCGGACGTGGCGCAGGCCCTTGCCGCCGACCGCGGCCGCTCGCCCTACCGGCTGAGCCTCGACGGCACCTGGAGATTCGCCTACGCCGACCGCCCCGACGACCGGGACCCCGACTTCCACCGCACCGACGTCGACGACTCCACCTGGGACACCGTCCCGGTCCCCTCCTGCTGGCAACTGCACGGCTACGACGCCCCGATCTACATCAACATCACCTACCCCTGGTGGGGCCCCAACGGCCGGGGCGAGGACGCGCAGCCCCCGGCCGCCCCCACCCGCCACAACCCCGTCGGCCAGTACCGGCGTACCTTCACCGTGCCCCGCTCCTGGTCGGGGCGGCGGACCTTCCTGCACTTCGAGGGCGTCAAGTCGGCGCACTACGTGTGGATCAACGGGGAGCTGGTGGGCTACCACGAGGACTCCTACACGCCCGCCGAGTACGACGTCACCGAGCACCTGAGGCCCGGCACCAACCAGATCGCGGTGGAGGTCTACCGCTACTCCGACGGGGACTGGCTGGAGGACCAGGACATGATCCGGCTGAGCGGCATCTTCCGCTCGGTCCACCTGTACTCCACCCCGTCGGTGCACGTGCGCGACTTCCGTCTCGACACCCCGCTCGCCGACGACTTCGGCACCGCCGAACTGGCGGTCACCGCGCACGTGCGTGACTACGGCGGCGGCGGTGGGCGCCACACCGTGGAGACCCAGCTGTACGACGCCGGCGGGCACCCGGTCTGGCCCCGGCCGCTCCGGCAGGAGACCGACGTACCGGCCGGCGAGGAGACGACCGTGCGCGCCGCGCGTGCCGTCCCCGCGCCCCGGCTGTGGTCGGCCGAGGACCCGTACCTCTACACGGCCGTCCTGCGCCTGCGCGACCCGGCGGGCAAGGTCGTCGAGACGCTGTCGCACCGGGTGGGCCTGCGTGAGTTCGCGCTCAAGGACGGCCTGATGCGTATCAACGGCAAGCCGGTGTCCCTGCGCGGCACCAACCGGCACGAGATGCACCCCGACCGCGGCATGGCGCTCACCCGCGCCGACCTCGCCCGGGACATCGAGGTGATCAAGCGGCTGAACATCAACACGGTCCGCACCTCGCACTACCCCAACAACCCGCTGTGGCTGGAACTCGCCGACGAGTACGGCCTGTACCTCGTGGACGAGACCAACTTGGAGACCCACGGCATACGCGACGAGTACCCGGGCGACCACCCGGAGTGGACGCGGGCCTGCCTGGCCCGCGCGCAGAACATGGTCCACCGCGACAAGAACCACGCCTGCGTGGTCATCTGGTCGCTCGGCAACGAGGCCGGCGGCGGCAGCACCTTCACCGCCATGCACGAGTGGATACGCTCCTACGACCCCACCCGTGTCATCCAGTACGAGGGCGACGACCGACCCGGCATCAGCGACATCCGCTCCCGGATGTACGAGAGCCCCCAGCGCGTCGAGGCCCGCGCCGAGGACGCGGACGACACCCGGCCGTACGTGATGATCGAGTACTCGCACGGGATGGGGAACTCCAACGGCAACTTCAAGAAGTACTGGGACGTCGTGCGCCGCCACGACGTCCTCCAGGGCGGCTGGATCTGGGACTTCGCCGACCAGGCGCTGACCTGGCCCACGCCGGCCCGCACGCTGTTCACCGAGTCCGGGCCCGCCGCGCTGAGCGGCGAGCTCCTCGCCTCCGCCGGCACCTTCGACCGCGACAAGGGCCTCACCGGTGCCACCGTCTTCGCCCGCGACGACCGCCTCGACCTGACCGGATCGCTGACGCTGGAGGCCTGGATCACCCCGGGGGTGACGGGCGGTCACCAGCCCGTCCTCGCCAAGGGCGACACCCAGTACGCGCTGAAACAGACCGGGGAGAGCCTGGAGTTCTTCCTCCACTCCGACGGACAGTGGATCACCGCGAGCTGGACCCTGCCGGGCGGCTGGAGCGGCCGCGAGCACCACGTCGCCGGAGTCTTCGACGCGGACGCGGGCACCCTCACCCTCCACGTCGACGGCGCCGTACGGGCGACCCGCACCACCGACCGGCGCCCCGGCAGCAACACCGCCCCGCTCGCGCTCGCCACCGACGTCGACCACCCGACCCGTGAGTTCAGCGGCACCGTGCGCCGCGCCCGCGTCTACGCCCGTGCCCTGAGCGCCGCCGAACTCGCCTCCGACGGCCGCGGCCCCGGCGACGACGGCGTGCGCTTCTGGTTCGACGCCGCCACCGTGCGCCGCACCGAACGGCGGCCCGCGCAGCGGACGTTCCTCGCCTACGGCGGGGACTGGGGGGACAACCCCAACGACGGGGCGTTCTCCGGTGACGGCATCGTCAGGGCCGACCGCGGCAGCACCGGCAAGGCCGTCGAGGTCAAGCAGATCTACCAGGCGATCGACGTCTCCGCCGCCCCCGGTGGTCCCGGCGCGGTCACCCTCACCAACGAGTACCTGTTCACCGGCCTGCGCGCGTTCGACGGCCACTGGACGCTCGTCGCCGACGGCACACCGCTCCAGCGCGGCCGGCTGAGCCGCGACCAGCTGGACGTCCCCCCGCTGAGCAGCAAGGACATCACCCTTCCGGTGCGGCTGCCGGGCGACCCGGCGCCCGGCACGGAGTACTTCCTCCAGCTGTCCTTCACCACCAAGGAGCCCACCAGGTGGGCCGAGGCCGGATTCGAGGTCGCCAAGCGGCAGCTTCCGCTCGACGTGCGCGTCCCCGCGGTCACCCCCGCGCCGCTGGACAGCGTTCCGGCGCTCACGTACGACGACGGCGCGCACGCGATCACCGTGACGGGCGAGGGGTTCTCCGTCACCGTCGACAAGGGCAGCGGCGTCATCACGTCGTACGAGGCGGCGGGCACCCGCCTGATCACCTCGGGGCCCGCGCCGAACTTCTGGCGGGCGCCCACGGACAACGACCGGGGCAACGGCCAGCACACCCGCAACCAGACCTGGCGGGACGCCGGCGCCCGGCGCGAGGTGACCGGCGTGCGCGTGCGCGCCCTGCGGGACCGGGCCGTGCGGATCGAGGTCACGGGCACCCTGCCCACGACGACCGAGTCGGCGTACACGACCACCTACACGGTGTTCGGCAACGGCGAGATCAAGGTCGACCACACCCTGCACCCGGGCGCGGCGCATCTGCCGTACCTGCCGGAGGTCGGCAGCCTGCTGGTGCTGCCACGGCGCCTGGACCGGCTGCGCTACTACGGCCGCGGCCCCGACGAGAACCACTGGGACCGCAACAACGGCACCGACGTCGGTGTGTACGACGGCACCGTCGCCGGCCAGTGGACGCCGTACCTGCGCCCGCAGGAGAACGGCAACCGGACCGACGTGCGCTGGGCGGCGCTGACGGGGCGGGACGGGGCGGGTCTGCTGGTCAGCGGGGAGCCGCTGCTGGAGGTCAACGCCTCGCACTTCACCCCGGAGGACCTGTCGTGCGGCAGACGACACGACTACCAGCTCACTCCCCGTGACGCGGTCGTGCTGCGGGTGAACCACCGGCAGATGGGCGTCGGCGGCGACGACAGCTGGGGCGCCCACACCCACGCCGAGTACAAGCTGCTCGCCGACCGCGACTACGCCTGGACCTACCGGCTGCGCCCGCTGCGCGACGTACGGGACGCGATGGCGCGGGCCCGCCGGCCGACGGACACCGCGTAGCGCGGCGCGGCGCCCGGCCAGGACGCCGTCCGCGTGTCGGGCGCCGCAGGTGGGAAACCCGTACGAGCACAGGGGCGAGAGGACGACGCCCTCGTGGCGGAAGGGGAGCACATGCGTTTCCGTGACCGTGCGCACGCCGGCCGGGAACTGGCCGGGCATCTGCGCATCCTCCAGGAGAAGGGGACACTCCCGGACCCCGTGGTCCTCGCCCTGCCCCGCGGCGGTGTCACCGTGGCCCGGGAGGTCGCGCCCGCGCTCGGCGCGCCGCTCGACGTCCTGGTGGTCCGCAAGATCGGGGCGCCGTTCCACGAGGAGTTCGGCGTCGGGGCCCTCGCGGGCGACGAGCCGCCGTTCTTCGACCCCCGGGCCCTGGAGCAGATGGGCCTGAGCGAGGCCGAGCTGGCGCCGATCGTGGCCCGGGAGCGGACCGAGCTGCACCGCAGGGAGGAGCGGTACCGAAAGGACCGGCCGCCCGCCGAGCTGCGCGGACGTACCGCCATCCTCGTCGACGACGGACTGGCCACCGGCTCCACCGCGCGGGCCGCGGTGCGCGCGGTCCGCCACCGGGACCCCGAGCGGATCGTGGTCGCCGCGCCGGTCTGCTCGCACGAGGCCGCCGAGCTGCTGCGCGACGAGGCGGACGACGTGGTGTGCCTGCTGCGGCCGAGCCCCTTCCACGCGGTGGGCCTGTGGTACGAGGACTTCGAACAGCTGACGGACGAGGACGTGCTGGAGGCGCTGCACGGCAGCTGACCCGGCGGGCCCAGGAGGTCTTCATGAGCAGGCGGATACGTGACGTGATGTCTCCGGGCAGCGCGTCGATCGAACCCATGGCGACGGTGGCCGTGGCGGCACAGGTCATGCGGGACCAGGACATCGGCGACGTCCTCGTGGCGTACGGCCGGGACCTGTTCGGCGTGCTCACCGACCGGGACATCGCGGTACGGGCGGTCGCCGAGGCCCGCGACCCGCGCACCACCCCGGTCGGTTCGCTGTGCACGCGCCCGCCCGTGGTCACGGTGGCGCCGGACGACACGGTCGAGCGGGCCCTCACGCTGATGCGCCAGTACGCCGTCCGCAGGCTGCCCGTCGTCGACCACGGCGGCCGTCCGGTCGGCATGGTCAGCCTCGGCGACCTCGCCACCACCGAGGACCCCCGCTCCGCACTGGCCGACATCAGCCGGGCCGCCCCCAACCACTGAGCCACCGCACCACGGAAGGCGGGCCGTCATGCCCCCTGAAGAGCCCCTGCCCGGGGAGCGGCCGGGCGCACGGCACGCTCGCCGCACCGGCACCGAACCCCGCACCGCCCGCAGCCCGCTGCGCCTGCGCATGCTGCTCAACGCCGTGTTCCTGCCCGTGTTCGTGGTGGCGACGGTGCTGTTCGCCCTCTGGGCCGCGAACGCCTCGCCGTCCGGCGTACCCGGTCCTGCGGCGCTGACCGGCCTCGCCGTCGCCTGCGGTGTGCTCGCCCTCGTCGCCGCCGTGGACGCGGTCGTCGTACGGCGCCGGATGCGGCAGGAACGCGACGGGCACCCGACCTGAGACCGGCGTCGCGACGGACCGCGCCGGATCACGACCGAAAGGGACCTGACGCATGGACGAGCGGGACGAGCAGGACGAGCAGGACGAGCGCTTCGACGTCGTCGTTCTCGGAGCGGGCCCCGGCGGCTACGTCGCCGCCGTCCGCGCCGCCCAGCTGGGCAGAAGCGTCGCCGTGGTCGAGGAGAAGTACTGGGGCGGCGTCTGCCTGAACGTCGGCTGCATCCCCACCAAGGCCCTCCTGCGCAACGCCGAGCTCGCGCACATCGTGACCCGTGAGGCCGGGACCTTCGGCATCAAGGTCGACGGCGAGGTCTCCTTCGACTACGGCGAGGCCTTCCGCCGCAGCCGCCGGGTCGCGGACGGCCGGGTCAAGGGCGTCCACTACCTGATGAAGAAGAACAGGATCACGGAGTTCGACGGCCGCGGCATCTTCCTCGACCCCCACACCCTCCAGGTCACCGACTACGAGGGCACCACCCGCACCATCGGCTTCGAGAACTGCGTCATCGCCACCGGCGCCACGCCCAAGCTGCTCCCCGGCACCCGCCGCACCGCGCGCGTGGTGACGTACGAGGAGCAGATCCTCGCCGAGGACCTGCCGCGGTCGATCGTGGTCGCGGGTGCCGGGGCGATCGGCGTCGAGTTCGCCTACGTGCTGCACAACTACGGCGTGAAGGTCACCGTCGTCGAGTTCCTGGACCGCATCGCCCCCCTGGAGGACGCCGAGGTCTCGGCCGAACTGGCCCGCCAGTACCGCAAGCTGGGCATCGACGTGCTGACCTCGACCCGCGTCGACGCCATCGACGAGTCCGGGCCGCAGGTCCGCGTCACGGTCACCGCCAAGGACGGCTCCCAGCAGGTGCTGGAGGCCGACAAGGTGCTCCAGGCCATCGGCTTCGCGCCCAACGTCACCGGCTACGGCCTGGAGAACACCGGCGTCCGCGTCGGCGAGCGCGGCGCGATCGAGATCGACGGCCGCTGCCGCACCTCCGTGCCGCACCTCTACGCCATCGGCGACGTCACCGCCAAGCTCATGCTCGCGCACGCCGCCGAGGCCATGGGCATCGTCGCCGCCGAGACGCTCGCGGACGCCGAGACCATGGAACTCGACTACGCGATGATCCCGCGCGCCACCTACTGCCGGCCGCAGGTCGCCAGCTTCGGCCACACCGAGGAGCAGGCCCGGGAGCTCGGGCACGACATCAAGGTGGTCAAGTTCCCGTTCACCGCCAACGCCAAGGCGCACGGCCTCGGCGACGCCTCCGGCTTCGTCAAGCTGATCAGCGACACCCGGTACGGCGAGCTGATCGGCGGCCACCTCATCGGCCCGGACGTCACCGAGCTGCTGCCCGAGCTGACCCTGGCCCGGCAGTGGGACCTGACCGTCCACGAGCTCGCGCGCAACGTACACGCGCACCCGACGCTCGGCGAGGCGGTCAAGGAGGCGCTGCACGGGCTCGCCGGCCACATGATCAACATGTGAGCGCTGTGCCCGTTCCCGCAGGTGGCGGCCCCTTTCCGCCGGAACGCCGACGTTCCGGGTGTCACCCGACCGGCGTAGTCGAGATGGCGGCACCCGGGCGGCGCCCGGACGCTGGAAGTCACCCGTACGGGGACACCTGCACGGGACATCGACACGGGGACACCGACACGGGGACGGAAGGGACGGCCGCCATGGCTCAGCACGCTGCACATCCGACGGGAAGCCCGCACACCGCGCCGACGGAGCGCCGCGAGGGATGGGTGACCGGGAGCGTCACGTTCGCCGGTGTGCTGATGTTGTGCGCCGGTGTGCTGGCGGTGCTCCAGGGCATCGCGGCGATCGCCGAGGACAACGTCTACGCCCGCGTCGGCACCTACGTCTACGAGATCAACCTCACCGGATGGGGCTGGATCCACCTGGTCCTCGGCGTCCTGGTGGCGGTCACCGGCTGGGGCCTGCTGGTCGGCCAGTCCTGGGCGCGCTACACCGGTATCGCCCTGGCCGCGATCAGCCTGATCCTGCAGTTCATCTTCCTGCCGTACCAGCCCGTCTGGTCGGTCGTGATGATGGCGATCGACGTCTTCATCATCTGGGCGCTGTCCACCTGGCGGGAGGACCCGGCCGCCACCCGCTGACGTCCGCGCGGCGCGCGGGGCGGTTCCCCTCGGGGGCCGCCCCGCTCGGCTACCCGGTGGTGTCGCTGACGCCCAGCCGCAGATGCTCCACGTGGTACACGGCCTGGTCGAGGAGCTCCGCGACATGGTCGTCGTGCAACGCGTAGACCACCGACCGGCCGCGGCGCTCGCCGACCACCAGCCCGAGATTGCGCAGCAGTCGCAGCTGGTGCGAGCAGGCCGACTGCTCCATGCCCACCTCGGCGGCCAGCTCCGTGGCGGGCAGGGGGCCCTCGCGCAGCCGCGCGAGGATCAGCAGCCTGGACGGCGTGGACAGGGCCTGGAGGGTGGTGGCCACCTTGGCGACGTTTCCCTCGTCCAGGCGGAGACGCTCGGTGGCTGAGGTGGCGGCGGCTCCATGACCCATGAGCGGCATCCTACCCGTCACATATGAACGCATGAACGAGTCTTCATGTGTTCCTGTATGGTGTGCGGCGTGTCAGCGACTCTCGCGCCGCAAGCGGCGTCCTCCGCCCCCTCCCCGACGGCACCCCGCCGCCGCACCCGCCTCCTCGCCCTGCCCGAGGCCCGCTGGGCGTCGGCCGCACTGGTGGCCTTCCTGCTGGGCCTCGCCCTGGACCTGGGAGCCGCCCCCGCCTGGGCGTACGGCCCGCCCTACGCCGTCGCCTACCTCGCCGGGGGCTGGGAGCCCGCGCTGGAGGGCCTGCGCGCGCTGCGCCGCAAGAGCCTCGACGTCGACCTGCTGATGATCGTCGCGGCACTGGGCGCGGCGGCGATCGGGCAGGTCCGCGACGGGGCCCTGCTGATCGTCATCTTCGCCACGTCCGGCGCGCTGGAGGCGCTGGCCACCGCCCGCACGGCCGACTCCGTGCGCGGGCTGCTCGACCTCGCCCCCGCCACCGCGACCCGGCTCACCGCGGACGGGCGCGAGGAGACCGTGCCGGCCTCGCGGCTCGCTGTGGGCGACGTGCTGCTGATCCGGCCGGGGGAGCGGATCGGCGCCGACGGCCAGGTGCTGGACGGCACCGGCGAGGCCGACCAGGCGACCATCACCGGCGAGCCCCTGCCGGTCCTCAAGCGCCCCGGCGACGAGGTCTTCGCGGGCACCCTCAACGGCACCGGCGCGTTGCGCGTCCGCGTGGAGCGCGACCCGGCCGACTCGGTGATCGCCCGGATCGTGACGCTGGTGGAGGAGGCGTCCCGCACCAAGGCGCCCACACAGCTGTTCATCGAGAAGGTCGAACAGCGCTACGCGGTGGGCGTGGTGGCCGCGACGCTCGCCGTGTTCGCCGTGCCGCTCGCCTTCGGCGCCGGCCTCACGGACGCGTTGCTACGGGCCATGACCTTCATGATCGTCGCCTCGCCGTGCGCGGTCGTCCTCGCCACCATGCCGCCGCTGCTGTCGGCGATCGCCAACGCCGGGCGGCACGGAGTGCTGGTCAAGTCGGCGGTGGCGATGGAGCGGCTCGGGGAGATCGACACCACGGCACTCGACAAGACGGGCACCCTGACCGAGGGCGCGCCCGAGGTGACGGACGTACGGCCGCTGCCGGGCTCCGGGCTCGACGCGGACGGGCTGCTCGCGCTGGCCGCGGCGGCCGAGCATCCCAGCGAGCATCCGCTGGCGCGGGCGATCGTCGCCGCGGCGCGGGGAAGGGGGCTGTCGCCGGCCACCGCCGACGCCTTCACCGCCCAGCCGGGCCGGGGCGTCACCGCCACCGTCGACGGGCACGAGGTGCGCGTCGGCCGCGCACGGGAGGACGCGGGCCACGATGACGGCCGCACCGTCGTCCAGGTGGACCGCGACGGCACCCCGGTGGGCACCCTCGCCCTCACCGACCGCCTGCGGGCCGGCGCCCCCGCGACCACCGCCGCCCTCACCGCGCTGACCGGCACCCCGCCCGTCCTGCTCACCGGCGACAACGCGCACACCGCCGCCCGCGTCGCCGAGGCCACCGGCCTCACCGACGTCCGCGCGGACCTCTTTCCCGAGGACAAGGTGAAGGCCGTACGGGAGCTTCAGGACGCCGGCCGCAAGGTGCTGTTCGTGGGCGACGGCGTCAACGACGCCCCCGCGCTCGCCGCCGCGCACTCCGGCGTGGCGATGGGGCGCGCCGGCGCCGACCTCGCGCTGGAGACGGCGGACGCGGTCGTCGTGCGCGACGAGCTCGCCACCGTCCCGGCGGTCGTGCGGCTCTCCCGGTCGGCCCGCCGGCTCGTCGTGCAGAACCTGGTCGTCGCGGGTGCGTTCATCACCGTCCTGGTCGTCTGGGACCTGGCCGGGCATCTGCCGCTGCCGCTCGGTGTCGCCGGGCACGAGGGGTCCACCGTGCTGGTCGGCCTGAACGGGCTGCGCCTGCTGCGCGAGTCCGCATGGCGATCCGGGCAGGTCCAGGACAGCGAAGGTTGATGTCGGATTCTCGCCAGCCCCGGGCCGCCCGGTGGACGATGCTGGAGGCATGCAGAAGGGGATGCACATCGACACCGAGCGCTGTCTGCGGGCCGTCCGGTCCAAGGACGCGCGCTTCGACGGCTGGTTCTTCACCGCCGTCCTGACCACCGGCATCTACTGCCGACCGAGCTGCCCGGTGGTGCCGCCCAAGCCGGAGAACATGGTGTTCCACCCGAGCGCGGCGGCCTGCCAGCAGGCCGGGTTCCGGGCGTGCAAGCGCTGCCGCCCGGACACCAGCCCCGGCTCACCGGAGTGGAACCGCCGCGCCGACCTGGTCGCCCGCGCCATGCGGCTGATCGCCGACGGCGTGGTGGACCGCGAAGGCGTTTCCGGTCTGGCCGCCCGGCTCGGCTACAGCGCCCGGCAGATCGAACGCGAGCTGCTCGCCGAACTCGGCGCCGGTCCGCTCGCCCTCGCCCGCGCCCAGCGCGCCCAGACCGCACGGCTGCTCGTCGAGACGACCGCGCTGCCCATGGCCCAGATCGCCTTCGCGGCCGGATTCGCCTCCGTGCGCACCTTCAACGACACCGTCCGCGAGGTCTACGCCCTCACCCCCAGCGGCCTGCGCGCGCGGGTACCCGAGGGACGCAAGGGAGCCACGCCGGGCGCCCTGTCCCTGCGGCTCCCGTTCCGCGCCCCCCTCAACCCCGACAACCTCTTCGGCCACCTCGCCGCCACCGCCGTACCCGGCGTGGAGGAGTGGCGGGACGGCGCCTACCGGCGCACGCTCCGCCTCCCCTACGGGCACGGCGTCGTCGCGCTCACCCCGCACGCCGACCACATCGCCTGCCGTCTCACCCTCGGCGACCTGCGCGACCTGCCCGTCGCCATCAGCCGCTGCCGCCGGATGCTCGACCTGGACGCGGACCCGGTCGCGGTCGACGACCAGTTGCGAACCGATCCGGTGCTGGCGCCGCTGGTGGACAAGGCGCCCGGCCGGCGGGTGCCGCGCACGGTCGACGAGGCCGAGTTCGCCGTACGGGCGGTGCTCGGACAGCAGGTGTCCACGGCCGCCGCCCGCACCCACGCCGCCCGGCTGGTCACCGCGCACGGCGAGCCGGTCGAGGACGCGGAAGGCGGGCTCACCCGTCTCTTCCCGTCGCCCGAGGCGCTGGCGGCCGTCGAACCCGAGTCACTCGCCATGCCGCGCACCCGCCGCACGACCCTCACCACGCTCGTCGGCCAACTCGCCGACGGCTCACTGCGTCTGGGCGTGGAGAGCGACTGGCCGCAGGCCCGCGCCCGGCTGCTGGCCCTGCCGGGCTTCGGCCCCTGGACGGCTGACGTCATCGCGATGCGCGCCCTCGGTGATCCCGACGCCTTCCTCCCCACCGACCTCGGCATCCGCCGCGCGGCACGGGAGCTGGGCCTGCCGTCCACCCCGGCCGCGCTCACGGCGCGCGCGAGCGCCTGGCGCCCCTGGCGGGCGTACGCGGTCCAGTACCTGTGGGCGACCGACAGCCACCTGATCAACTTACCTGCGCGAGAACCCGTACGAGGACGCCCGATGCGACAGCACACAGTCATCGACAGCCCCTACGGCCCGCTCACCCTCGTCGCCGACGACGGCGTCCTGAGCGGCCTCTACATGACCGGCCAGCGCCACCGCCCGGGGGAGGAGACCTTCGGCGGGCGCGACGAGACGCCCTTCGGCGAGACCGTCGAGCAGCTCATGGCCTACTTCGACGGCGAGTTGGAGCACTTCACCGTGGCGCTGCGCCTCAACGGCACGCCGTTCCAGCGCTCCGTCTGGGACCAACTGCGCCGCATCCCCTACGGCCAGACCCGCTCGTACGGCGAACTGGCCGGGGCCCTGGGAAGTCCCCAGGCCTCCCGCGCGGTCGGTCTCGCCAACGGCAGGAACCCCATCGGCATCATCGTCCCCTGCCACCGGGTGATCGGCGCCGCCGGCGGCCTCACCGGCTACGGCGGCGGACTGGAACGCAAGCAGCGCCTGCTGGACTTCGAACGCGGCGCGGCGCTGTTCTAGGGCCTGTCAGTGCCTGTCAGTGCCTGTCAGAAATCTGGCCCTGGCCGGCGAGGTCCCGCAGGAGGCGCGGGAGCGCGGTGCCGATCGGCTCCCGCACGACCTCGTCGGCCCGTTCGTCGTACGGTGTCGGCTCGGCGTTGACGATGACGAGCCGTGCCCCGTGGTCGGCGGCGACGCCCGCGAGCCCGGCGGCTGGCTGCACCTGGAGGCTGCTGCCGACCGCGAGGAACACCTGACAGGCCTTGGTGATCGCGACGGCCTCGCCGAGGACGACCGGGTCGAGCCGCTCGCCGAACATGACCGTCGCCGACTTGAGGATCCCCCCGCACTCCCGGCACGGCGGATCGTCCTCACCGGCCTCGACCCGGGCGAGCGCGTCCGCCATGGAGCCCCGCGCGTGGCACCCGGTGCACACCACGCCGCGTGCGCTGCCGTGCAGTTCGAGCACCTTGCGGGCGGGCATCCCGGCGAGCTGGTGCAGCCCGTCCACGTTCTGCGTGATCACCCGCACCGGGATCCCGGACTTCTCCAGCTCGGCGACGGCCACGTGCGCGGCGTTGGGTTCGGACTTCAGCGCCTCGACCCGCCGCCGCATCTGCCAGGAGCGCCGGCGGATCTCCGGATCGCCCATGTAGTACTCGTAGGTCACCAGCTTCTCGGCCTCGGGATCCCGGCGCCACAGCCCGTTCGGGCCGCGGTAGTCGGGGATGCCGGAGTCGGTGGAGATGCCGGCGCCGCTGAGGAGGGCGACGAGGGGCCTGTTCATGCGGTCGAGGGTAGGGCGGGGCGAACGGGACGGCGAACGGATATACGAGTCGCCGGGGACCGGCCGCTGCTAGGGTCCGCCCATGGCCAAGGTCAATGTCTCGCTCGACGCCGAACTCGTCGTCGAGGCCATGGTGCTCGCGGGGGTCGGCAGCCCGCAGGACGCGGTGGAACTCGTCCTGCGCGACTACATCGAGCGCGGCCACCGCACGGAGGCGAGGACCGCCGAGCGGGACGAGGCGCTCCGCGAGGTGGACGCCGAGCCGCGTGACGTGCAGGGCTGAACCGGCGGCGCCCGCGGCCCGCGTCCCGCGACGGATCAGCCGGCGGCGTGGCCGTTCTCCAGCTCGACCGTGTCCGAGCCGTTCTCCAGGGCGTCCAGGGCGGCGAGGACCCGGCGGCCCGTGGCGCCGGGCAGGCGCTCGGGGAGCTCGTCGGGGGCGACGAACCGCCACGACAGGAGCTCCTCCTCCTGCAGCCGGATCGCCTTGATGTCCTCCTCGCCGAGGACGCCGCCGTCGTAGAGATACGCCACCAGCGGCGGCCGGGCGGTGCCGTGCACCCAGTCGACGGCGAGCAGGCGCCCGAGCTCGCGGTCCAGGCCGATCTCCTCCGCGGTCTCCCGGCGCGCACCCTGCCGGGGGGTCTCGCCGTCGTCGGACTCGATCGTGCCGCCCGGCAGCGCCCAGCCCTCTCGGTAGTTGGGCTCGACGAGCAGCACCCGGCCCTCGGCGTCCCGGAAGAGCGCGGCGGCACCGGCGAGGACGCGCGGCAGGCTCGCGATGTACGTGGCGAAGTCAGGAGTGGTCACCCTGGCAAGGGTAACCAGCGCCCAGGGCGCCCTTCCCCGGCGCACAAGGCCCCCGCCCCCCGCCGTCCCACCCCCGCGCCCCCCGGCACCCGGCGGCTCCGCCCGATCCCCCGGCCCAGGCCCTCCACCCGCGCCGGCGCCTTGCCCCGAGCCCCGACACTCATAAGCTCCGGGCCCTAGCCCTGGGCCTCAGCCCCGCGCCCGGGCTCCCCGACACCTAGCCCCAGCCCCGAGCCTGAGCCCCGACACCCAGCCCCTCGTTCCGGCCTCCAGCCCTCCGCCCCCCGGGCCCTGGCCCTCCGCCCGAGCCCCGACCCCCAGCCCTTCGTTCCGGCCCCCAGCCCTCCGCCCCCGGGCTCTAGCCCTCCGCCCGAGCCCTGACACCCCGTCCCGAGTCCCGACACCCCGTCCCGAGTCCCGGCATCCCGCCGCCCCGAGCCCTGACCCCCGGGCCTTGGTCCGCCCCCCAGCCCCGAGCCGTGACCCCCGGGCCCTGGCCCGCTCCCCGGCATCCAGCCTTCCGCCCGAGCCCGAGCCCCAGCCCTGCGCCCGCGCCCCCGGCGCCTCGCCCCGAGCCCTCGGTCCGAGCCCCAGCCCTTCGCCCGCGCCCCCGGAGCCTCGCCCCTAGCCCCGGCCCTGCGCCCGCGCCCCCGGCGCCTCGCCCCGAGCCCTCGGCCCTAGCCCCGGCCCTGCGCCCGCCCCCGCCCAGCACCCACCCCCTGGGCCCCGGTGCCTAGCCGGACGTCCGGGCCAGGTGCAGGGTGCGCTGTGCCAGTTCGGTGATGCGGATTCCGTCGAAGCCGAAGACCGCGCTGCGTACGGTGTCCTCCAGGGGTTCCTTCCACTGGTCCGGGATCGCGTCCGCGCCGGTCAGGACGCCGGCCACCGAGCCCGCCGTGGCGCCGTTGGAGTCGGTGTCCAGGCCGCCCCGCACGGTCAGGGCGATGGTCCGGGTGAAGTCGCCGTCGCCGTACAGCAGCCCGGCGGTGAGCACCGCGGCGTTCGGGACCGTGTGGATCCAGCCGAGCCCCGCCGTCTCCTCGCCCACCGTGGTGAGCGTGTCCTCCCACGTCATCCGGGTCTCGTGCAGCGACATCACCCGCCGGACCGTGCGTGCCAGCCGGCTGCTCGCCGGGACCACGCCGAGCGCCTCGTCCAGCGCCTGCCGCACGGTGGACACGGTGAACGCGGCCGAGACCAGCGCCGCCGCCCACATGGCGCCGTAGACACCGTTCCCGGTGTGCGAGAGCACCGCGTCCCGGCGGGCCAGCCCGGCCGCCCGCCGGGGCTCGCCGGGACAGGTCCAGCCGTAGATGTCGGCGCGGATCAGGGCGCCGATCCACTCCTGGTAGGGGTTCTCGTACGTCGCCGTGAGCGGCGGCTTCAGACCGCTCGCCAGGTTCCGGTACGCCGCCCGCTCGGCCGTGAAGGTCTGCAGGTACGGCAGCCGCAGCAGCCACAGGTCCCCGACCTGCTCGGTGCTGAACCCGAAGCCATGGGTCTCCAGCAGGTGCAGTCCGAGGATCGCGTAGTCGACGTCGTCGTCCCGGCAACTGCCGTGGATACGGCCCCGGACGCACTGACGCCACTCCGGGCGCAGTTCGGGCCCGGTCCCGCCGGGCGGCGGCTCGGGGATGTAGTCGGTCAGGGGCAGCGCGGAGGCCTGCCGCAGGTAGTCGTCGATACGGTGCCGCGTCCACAGGTCGCCCTGCTCGACCGGTTTGCCCAGCATGTTGCCGGCGATCCGGCCCAGCCAGCCCCCCAGGACGCGGTCGGCGAGCTCTGGCTCGGTGCCCTCAGGGGTCATAGCTCCGGTCTACCCACTTCCGGCCACCGCCACGGTGCCCGCACGGCCGGCCGCGCGGGCGTCCCGCGGACCGGGCCGGGCATGACGGCGGGGGCGTCCTGCGGTTAAGGTCGCAGCGGCGCGACTGGCCCTGACGTGCGCGGGGCCCGGAAAGCGAGGGGAAGACAAGGTGGCTGACGCTGTGGACGGTGCCCGTGGGGTGCTCATCGCCGCGGACAAGTTCAAGGGGTCGCTGACGGCCGTGCAGGTCGCCGAGCGGGTGACGGCCGGGCTGCGCCGCGTCGTGCCGGACCTCGCCGTGGAGGCGCTGCCGGTGGCCGACGGCGGCGACGGGACCGTGGACGCGGCGGTCGCGGCCGGCTTCGAGCGGCGTGAGGTGCGGGTCGCGGGACCCCTCGGGGACCAGGTGACGGCCGCCTTCGCGCTGCGCGGCGACACCGCGGTCGTCGAGATGGCCGAGGCGAGCGGGCTCCAGCGCCTGCCGGCCGGGGTCTTCGCACCCCTGACGGCCTCCACGTACGGCTCGGGCGAGCTGCTGAGGGCCGCCCTCGACGCCGGGGCACGCACGATCGTCTTCGGGGTCGGCGGCAGCGCGACCACCGACGGCGGCGCGGGCATGCTGTCCGCGCTCGGGGCGCGCTTCGCGAAGGCGGACGGGGAGCCGGTGACGCCGGGCGGCGGCGGGCTCGCCGAGCTGGCGTCGGCCGACCTGTCGGGTCTTGACGCGCGGCTCTCCTCGGTGGAACTGGTGCTGGCCAGCGACGTCGACAACCCGCTGACCGGCCCGAAGGGCGCGCCCGCGGTGTACGGGCCGCAGAAGGGGGCGTCCCCGGACGACGTGGCGACGCTGGACACGGCGCTCGGGCACTTCGCGAAGGTGCTGGAGCGGACCGTGGGTCCCACGGCCGGCGAGTACGCCGCGGCGCCCGGCGCCGGCGCGGCGGGCGGCATCGGGTACGGCGCCATGCTGCTCGGCGCCCGTTTCCGGCCCGGCATCGAGGTGATGCTCGACGTGCTGGGCTTCGCGCCCGCCCTGGAGCGTGCGCACCTGGTGATCACCGGTGAGGGGTCCCTGGACGAGCAGACCCTGCACGGCAAGGCCCCCGCGGGCGTCGCGGCGGCCGCGCGGGCGGCGGGCAAGGAGGTCGTCGCGGTGTGCGGGCGGCTCGCGCTCACGCCCGAGGCGCTGGAGCGGGCGGGCATCCGGCGGGCGTATCCGCTGACCGAGATCGAGCCGGACGTGGCGAAGTGCATCGCGGACGCCGGCCCGATCCTGGAGCGCACGGCGGAACGCGTCGCGCGGGACCACCTGGCCTGAGCGCCGCCCGCCGGCCGCTCCCCGAGGCGGCGGCACAGGTGCCGGATCACGCGCCCGGCGCGCTCCCGATCCCGTCCAGCCGGGCCATGGTCTCCGGCGGCAGCTCCAGCTCCGCCGCGGCCAGGTTCTCGCGCAGATGGGACACCGACGACGTACCCGGGATCACGGCGATCGCCGGGGAGCGGTGCAGGAGCCAGGCCAGGGCGACCTGCTGCGCGGAGGCGCCGAGCGCCGCGGCCACGTCGTCCAGGGTCCGCGACTGCGCCGGGACTTAGAGGAGCCCCCCGAGGAGGGTGTCGCCGTCCTGCGCACCCATGTGGGGCCGGACGTGGACGATCCCCGGCTCCAGCACCTGGTGGGGGAGCTGTCCGTGCGCAGCGAGCGCTTCCGGCGGCTCTGGGGCCGCCACGACGTCCGGCCCCACCGCGGACGCGTCAGCCGACTGCGCCATCCGCAGGTGGGCGACCTGGACCTGCACTCGGACAAGCTCGTCCTCGACGGCGAGGACGCGCTGATCCTGGTCGTCTTCCACGCCGAGCCGGGCGGCCGCAGCGCGGAGCTGCTGGACATCCTCGGCAGCCTCAGCGCCCCGCACGAGGACAGACCCGCGCACGAGCCGACCCGGGAACAGTGAGCGGCTGCCCGGGAACGACGCGCACGAAGAAGGGCCCCGAACCTCAGGGGTTCGGGGCCCTTGCTCCACGGATCTCCACGGATCACCGTGCTCCGGCGGCTACGGCAGCTGCGCCGCCCGCGCCTCGCGCCGGTTGTCGCGGAAGTTGTTCACCCGGCGGGCCGTGGCGAACAGCGGGATCACCGCGCCCATGACCAGCTGGAGCGCACAGCCCGTCTGGAGCAGCAGCTGCCCGCTGGGGGCGCCGAAGGCCCAGGCCACCAGCAGCCCCATGCTGAGCACGATCCAGGCGAGCATCGCGCCGGCGAGGCGGCCCCGCGGCTTCGGGTACTCGACGCGGCTCACCATCAGCCACGCGGTGCCCAGGATCGCCAGCAGCGTCGCCGCGAAGGGCAGCTCCAGGAGCACGATCGCGACGACCGTCAGCGCCCCGAAGGGACTGGGCATGCCCTGGAACATGCCGTTGGTCGGCGTCACACAGGAGAATCTGGCCAGCCTGAGCACCACGGCCAGCAGGACGACGATCGCGCCGACCGCCGCCACCCGCTGGTGCGCGTCGTCGGCGACCATCCCGTAGACCAGGACGAAGTACGCCGGTGCCAGACCGAAGCTGATCAGGTCCGACAGGTTGTCCAGCTCGGCGCCCATGGGGGAGGAGCGCAGCTTGCGCGCGACCAGGCCGTCGAACAGGTCGAAGACGGCCGCGCAGAGCATCAGGATGACCGCCGTGGCCGCGCTGTGGCGGGCCATGCCGGTCTCCTGGCTGCCCGTGAGGTGCGGGATCAGGATGCCGGTGGTGGTGAAGTACACCGCCATGAAGCCGCACGTGGCGTTGCCGAGGGTGAGGGTGTCCGCTATCGAGAGGCGGAGAGAGAGCGGCATCTCCTCCTCTTCGTCGGACTCCTCGGCCTCGGGCACCCAGCCGGCCTGGGTCTCCGGGTCAATCACGGTCAATTCGAGTCACCCCAGCCACGGTCTTCTGACCGACCTCGACCGCGACCTCCACGCCCTCCGGCAGATAGAGGTCCACGCGCGAGCCGAAGCGGATCAGTCCGATCCGGTCGCCCTGCTCGACCTTCGTGCCCTCGGGCACGTAAGGCACGATACGCCGGGCGACGGCGCCGGCGATCTGGATCATCTCGATGTCGCCGAGCTCGGTGTCGAAGTGCCACACGACCCGCTCGTTGTTCTCGCTCTCCTTGTTGAAAGCGGGAACGAATCCGCCCGGGACGTGCTCGACCGACGTCACGGTGCCGGCCAGCGGGGCGCGGTTGACGTGGACGTTCAGCGGGCTCATGAAGATCGCGACGCGGGTACGTCCGTCCTTCCACGGCATGATGCTCTGCACCACACCGTCGGCCGGCGAGATGACCCGGCCCTGGGCGATCTCACGCTCGGGGTCGCGGAAGAACCACAGCATCCCCGCCGCGAGCGCGGTGGCGGGGACGGCCACGGCCTTCGCTGCGCCGGAGCGGCGGGCGCGGGCCAGGCTGAGGGCAGCGGTGGCGACGGTCGGCAGAAGCCACGGCGATGCTCCGCGCGCGAGGCGTACGCCGACCAGGCTGTCGCGAGGTGCAGAGGTTTGGCTGTGGGGCATGGATGACCTTCGTAGCGGATGATGCCGCGCTTCTGACGGGGGACGGCGGCTTTCCCGCGATCGTAGCGGCTAAGCGCCACAACTGGGTAAGCCAGGAAGCCGAGTCGGCGGCCGGAGAGTGCCTACGGGGTGTGATCTTCTTCTCGAAGAAAACACCCCGCTTCCGGACAAGTCAGCCCTGGAACCGATACTCTTCGAGCAACCGCCGCCCGATGATCATTTTCTGGATCTCGGCGGTACCTTCACCGATGAGCAGCATCGGAGCCTCGCGGTAGAGGCGCTCGATCTCGTACTCCTTGGAGAAGCCGTAACCGCCGTGGATCCGGAAGGCATCCTCCACGACCTCTTTGCAGTACTCCGAGGCCAGGTACTTCGCCATCCCGGCCTCGAGGTCGTTTCGTTGCCCGGAGTCCTTTTTACGCGCAGCGTTCACCATCATCGCATGCGCGGCCTCCACCTTGGTAGCCATCTCCGCGAGTTTGAACTGGATCGCCTGGTGCTGCGCGATCGGCTTGCCGAAGGTGTGGCGCTGCTGGGCGTACTGGACACCGAGTTCGAACGCACGCTGGGCGACTCCGCAGCCACGTGCCGCCACGTTGACCCGGCCCACCTCGACGCCGTCCATCATCTGGTAGAAACCGCGTCCGGTGACCCCGCCGAGCACACGATCCGCGGGAATCCGCAGGCCGTCCATGATGAGCTCGGTGGTGTCGACCCCCTTGTAGCCCATCTTGTCGATCTTGCCGGGGATGGTCAGGCCCGGGCGGACCTCGCCGAAGCCCGGCTCCTTCTCCACGAGGAAGGTCGTCATCGACTTGTGCGGCGCGGAGCCCTCGGGGTGACCTTCGTCACTTCGCACCAGAACGGCGACGAGGGACGACGTGCCCCCGTTGGTCAGCCACATCTTCTGACCGTTCAGGACGAATTCATCGCCGTCCCGGACCGCCTTGGAGGTGATGGCCGACACGTCGGAGCCGAGTCCCGGCTCGGACATCGAGAAGGCGCCGCGGATGTCGCCGGCCGCCATGCGGGGCAGGTAGTGGTCCTTCTGCTCCTGCGTGCCGTGCTGCTTGAGCATGTACGCCACGATGAAGTGCGTGTTGATGATGCCGGACACCGACATCCAGCCGCGGGCGATCTCCTCCACGCAGAGGGCGTACGTCAGGAGCGACTCGCCCAGACCCCCGTACTCCTCGGGAATCATGAGGCCGAACAGGCCCAACTCCTTGAGGCCGTCGACGATCTGCTGCGGGTACTCGTCGCGGTGCTCCAGCCCGGTGGCGACCGGGATGATCTCCTTGTCCACGAAGTCCCGGACCGTGGACAGGATCTCCTGCTGGACGTCGGTCAGACCGGCGGTCTGGGCGAGTCGCGCCATCGCTACTTCCCCTGTTCCTTTTCCTTGAGTTCGGGCCGGCCGGGCTGCTCGCCGCCGCGCTCCTTGATGTACGTCTCGGTGGGGACCATCACCTTGCGGCGGAACACGCAGACCAGCGTGCCGTCCTGCTTGTAGCCCTTGGTCTCCACGTGCACGATGCCGCGGTCGTTCTTCGACTTCGACGGCCACTTGTCCAGCACGGTCGTCTCGCCGTAGATCGTGTCGCCGTGGAAGGTCGGCGCCACGTGCTTGAGCGACTCGATCTCCAGGTTGGCGATGGCCTTGCCGGAGACGTCCGGCACGGACATGCCGAGCAGCAGGGAGTAGACGTAGTTCCCGACGACGACGTTCTTGCCGAAGTCCGTCGTGCTCTCGGCGTAGTTGGCGTCCATGTGGAGCGGGTGGTGGTTCATGGTGAGGAGGCAGAACAGGTGGTCGTCGTACTCGGTGACCGTCTTTCCCGGCCAGTGCTTGTACGTCGCCCCGACCTCGAACTCCTCGTAGGTGCGCCCGAACTGCATGGCCTCACGCCTCCGGGATCTCGAAGGAGCTGGTGCGCTTCAGGCCGGCGGCCCGGCCCTTGCCGGAGACGACGAGCGCCATCTTGCGGCTGGCCTCGTCGATCATCTCGTCGCCGAGCATCGCCGAGCCCTTCCTGCCGCCCGCCTCGGACGTGTAGTAGTCGTACGCGTCCAGGATCAGCTCGGCGTGGTCGTAGTCCTCCTGGGAGGGCGAGAAGATCTCGTTGGACGCCTCGACCTGGCCCGGGTGCAGCACCCACTTGCCGTCGAAGCCGAGCGCCGCGGCGCGCTGCGCGACCTCGCGGTAGCCGTCGACGTTGCGGATCTGGAGGTAGGGGCCGTCGATCGCCTGGAGGTCGTTGGCGCGGGCGGCCATCAGGATCTTCATCAGGATGTAGTGGTAGGCGTCCGCCGGGTAGCCCGGCGGCTGCTCGCCCACGACCAGCGACTTCATGTTGATGGACGCCATGAAGTCGGCCGGGCCGAAGATGATGGTCTCGACCCGCGGCGAGGCCTGCGCGATCTCGTTGACGTTGTTCAGGCCCCGCGCGTTCTCGATCTGGGCCTCGATGCCGATCCGCCCGACCTCGAAGCCCATCGTCTTCTCGATCTGCGTCAGCAGCAGGTCCAGCGCGACGACCTGCTGGGCGTCCTGCACCTTCGGCAGCATGATGCAGTCGAGGTTGGGGCCCGCCCCCTCGACCACGGTCACGACGTCGCGGTACGTCCACTCCGTCGTCCAGTCGTTGACGCGCACGACCCTGGCCTTGCCCGTCCAGTCGCCCTCGTTGAGGAACTTGACGATGGTGTGCCGGGCCTCCGGCTTGGCGAGCGGCGCGCAGGCGTCCTCCAGGTCGAGGAAGACCTGGTCGGCCGGGAGGCCCTGCGCCTTCTCCAGGAAGCGGGGGTTGCTTCCCGGGACCGCCAGACAGGAACGGCGGGGGCGCAGACGGTTGACGGTCATGCGGAGACCTCCAGGGGGTCGAGCTTGTTCGCTGTGCGGATCTCGTCGACGATACGGCCGATGATCCCGGTGATGTCGAAGTCCTTCGGGGTGAAGACCGCGGCCACTCCGGCGGCCCTGAGCTGCTCGGCGTCGGCGTTCGGGATGATCCCGCCGGCGACCACCGGGATGTCGGGCGCCCCGGCCTCGCGCAGCCGGACCAGCACGTCCGGGACCAGCTGGGCGTGCGAGCCGGAGAGGATCGACAGGCCCACGGCGTGCACGTCCTCGGCGAGGGCCGCGTCCACGATCTGCTCGGGCGTCAGCCGGATGCCCTGGTAGACCACTTCGAAGCCGGCGTCCCGCGCGCGCACCGCTATCTGCTCGGCTCCGTTGGAGTGCCCGTCCAGACCCGGCTTGCCGACCAGGAAGCGCAGCTTGCCGACGCCCAGGTCCTTGGCCGTCAGGTCCACCTTGCGGCGCACCTGGGACAGGGCGCTGCCTTCCTCGACGGGGACGGCCACCGGCGCGGACGAGACGCCGGTCGGGGCGCGGAACTCGCCGAACACCTCGCGCAGGGCCCCGGCCCACTCGCCGGTCGTGACCCCGGCGCGGGCGCACTCCAGGGTGGCCTCCATGAGGTTGCCGGTGCCCTTGGCGGCCTCCTTCAGCCGGTCCAGCGCCTTGCAGGGCCGGGGGTGGTTGAAGGGCGGCTGGTAACGGGTGTCGCGCCACTGCTGGAGCGCGGTGACGACCCGGGCCTCGACCGCGGGGTCGACCGTGTGGATCGCGGTGTCCAGGTCCGCGGTGAGCGGGTTCGGCTCGGTGGTCTCGAAGACGTTGACACCGATGATCTTCTCCTGGCCGGACTCGATCCGCCCCCGGCGCTCGGCGTGCGAGGCGACCAGCTGCGACTTGAGGTAGCCGGACTCCACGGCGGCCATCGCGCCGCCCATCTCCTCGATGCGCTCCATCTCGGCGAGCGACTCCTCGACGAGCTCGCCCACCTTCGCCTCGATCACCGTCGAGCCCGCGAAGATGTCCTCGTACTCCAGCAGGTCGCTCTCGTGGGCGAGCACCTGCTGGATGCGCAGGGACCACTGCTGGTCCCAGGGGCGGGGCAGGCCGAGCGCCTCGTTCCAGGCGGGCAGCTGGACGGCCCGCGCGCGGGCGTCCTTGGAGAGGGTGACGGCCAGCATCTCCAGGACGATGCGCTGGACGTTGTTCTCCGGCTGCGCCTCGGTCAGACCGAGGGAGTTGACCTGCACGCCGTAGCGGAAGCGGCGCTGCTTGGGGTTCTCGATGCCGTACCGCTCGCGCGTGATCCGGTCCCAGATCCGCCCGAACGCCCGCATCTTGCACATCTCCTCGATGAAGCGGACGCCCGCGTTCACAAAGAAGGAGATGCGGGCCACGACGTCCCCGAACTTCTCCTCGGGAACCTGCCCCGAGTCGCGTACGGCATCGAGAACCGCGATCGCGGTGGACATCGCGTACGCGATCTCCTGCACCGGAGTGGCGCCCGCCTCCTGCAGGTGGTAGCTGCAGATGTTGATCGGGTTCCACTTCGGGATGTGGGAGACCGTGTAGGCGATCATGTCCGTGGTCAGCCGGAGTGAGGGCCCCGGCGGGAACACGTGCGTCCCCCGCGACAGGTATTCCTTGACGATGTCGTTCTGGGTCGTGCCCTGGAGCTGGGTGATGTCCGCGCCCTGCTCCTCCGCGACGACCTGGTAGAGCGCCAGCAGCCACATGGCCGTGGCGTTGATGGTCATCGAGGTGTTCATCTGTTCCAAGGGGATGTCCTGGAACAGCCTGCGCATGTCACCGAGGTGCCCGATCGGCACGCCGACCCGGCCGACCTCGCCGCGGGCGAGGACGTGGTCGGAGTCGTAGCCGGTCTGCGTCGGCAGGTCGAAGGCCACCGACAGACCCGTCTGGCCCTTGGCGAGGTTGCGCCGGTACAACTCGTTGGACGCCTCGGCCGTGGAGTGACCGGCGTAGGTGCGCATGAGCCACGGCCGGTCCTTCTGACGCTCAGTCATGCATCGCCCCTCAGATGTTCCGGAAGCGGTTGATCGCGTCGACGTGCTGGGCGCGCATCTCCTCGTCGCGCACGCCGAGGCCCTCCTCGGGCGCCAGGCACAGCACGCCGACCTTGCCCTGGTGGGCGTTGCGGTGCACGTCGTGCGCGGCCTGGCCGGTCTCCTCCAGCGGGTAGACCTTCGACAGCGTCGGGTGGATCCTGCCCTTGGCGATGAGGCGGTTGGCCTCCCAGGCCTCGCGGTAGTTGGCGAAGTGGGAGCCGATGATCCGCTTCAGCGACATCCACAGGTAGCGGTTGTCGTACTCGTGCATGTAGCCCGAGGTCGAGGCGCAGGTGGTGATGGTGCCGCCCTTGCGGGTGACGAAGACGCTCGCGCCGAAGGTCTCGCGGCCGGGGTGCTCGAAGACGATGTCGATGTCCTCGCCGCCGGTCAGTTCGCGGATGCGCTTGCCGAAGCGCTTCCACTCCTTGGGGTCCTGGGTCTGCTCGTCCTTCCAGAACCGGTAGCCCTCGGCGTTGCGGTCGATGATCGCCTCGGCGCCCATCGACCGGCAGATGTCCGCCTTCTGGTCGCTGGAGACGACACAGATCGGGGTCGCGCCGCCGGCCAGCGCGAACTGCGTGGCGTACGAACCGAGTCCGCCGCTCGCGCCCCAGATCAGGACGTTGTCGCCCTGCTTCATGCCGGCGCCGTTGCGGGAGACCAGCTGCCGGTACGCGGTGGAGTTGACCAGGCCCGGGGCGGCGGCCTCCTCCCAGCTGAGGTGGGCCGGCTTCGGCATCAGCTGGTTGGACTTGACGAGCGCGATCTCGGCGAGGCCGCCGAAGTTGGTCTCGAAGCCCCAGATGCGCTGCTCGGGGTCGAGCATGGTGTCGTTGTGGCCGTCGCTGGACTCCAGCTCGACCGACAGGCAGTGCGCGACGACCTCGTCACCGGGCTTCCAGGAGTTGACGCCCGGGCCGGTGCGCAGGACGACGCCCGCGAGGTCGGAGCCGATGATGTGGTACGGCAGGTCGTGGCGCTTGGCGAGGTCGTTGGTGCGGCCGTAGCGCTCCAGGAACCCGAAGGTGGACAGCGGCTCGAAGATCGAGGTCCACACGGAGTTGTAGTTCACCGACGAGGCCATGACGGCCACCAGGGCCTCACCGGGGCCGAGTTCCGGCACCGGCACCTCGTCCAGGTGGATCGACTTGCGGGGGTCCTTGTCGCGGGTCGCGAGGCCCGCGAACATCTCCGTCTCGTCCTTGTGCACGGTGATCGCGCGGTACGACTCGGGGATCGGCAGTGCGGCGAAGTCGGCCGGCGTCGAGTCGGGCGACTGGATCGCGTCCAGGATGTCCTTCACGGTCACGGTGTTGCCTCCGGCGGTGAACGCCCCTGAGGGAGGGGACGCTGAGGGTTACGTCGGTGCTGCTGAGGGATGAGGGAGTGCCGTCGGTCCGGCGGTGGTGCTTGTCCGGCAGCGCTTTGTGGCGCGGGAGGTTGCCTGTGACGCAGGCGTCCGGGCGCGCAAACCAGCGGCTTGCGGGGACAGCCGGCGTACGAAGGGTCGCTGCACGCCGGCCGCCCGGACACCTTCAACGTATGGCACCCCGTGTCATCCGGCAAGGCACTGGGTGCCAGAACTTCCTCTCAGATGAAATCTTTACGTAACAAATGAGCGATGATCGATCGAACGAGGGCTCAGAACGCGCTGAAAAGGTGCCCTGACATGCCAAAACGGCCACCCGGGCAGGGTGGCCGTCCTCACGGTGCGGAGCCGCTCAGCGGTCCTTGAGGGCCTCCTCGATGGTCCTCATGACCTCGTCGAGCGGGGCGTCGGTACGCGCGACCGTCACCAGCACCTCGCCGTGCGCCGAGACCGCCGCCGGGGCGGGCTTCGGCGCCGTGGAACGCCCTATCCCGATGCCCGCCCCGAACGTCCTGCGCACGATCGCGAAGGCGTGGTCGAGCTGCGCCTCCACGTCGCCCTGGCCGCCCGCGCGCAGCCAGCGCCGCAGTACGTGGTTGTGGGCGGTGACGACGGCGGACGCGGCGACCTCGGCCAGCAGCGGGTCGTCGTTGGCGTCGTCGTCGTGCGCGTGCTCGTCGAAGTGGCCCAGCAGATAGCGCGTGAACAGGCGCTCGTAGCGGGCCACCGAGGCGATTTCGGCCTCACGCAGGGTCGGCACCTCCCGCGTGAGCTTGTAGCGGGCGACCGAGATCTTCGGCCGGGCCGCGTACATCTTCATGACTTCCTTGATCCCGCGGCACACCGTGTCGAGCGGGTGCTCGTGCGCGGGCGCCGCGTTGAGCACCGCCTCGGCCCGGATCAGGGTGTCGTCGTGGTCGGGGAAGATCGCCTCTTCCTTGGAGCGGAAGTGGCGGAAGAAGGTGCGGCGGGCCACCCCGGCCTGGGCCGCGATCTCGTCGACGGTCGTCGCCTCGTAGCCCTTGGTCGCGAACAGCTCCATGGCCGCGGCCGCCAGTTCCCGGCGCATTTTGAGCCGTTGGGCGGCGGCGCGACCGCCCGCGGCGCTCTCCGGCGCGTCCGGCGTGGCGGGTGTACGTGAGGACCTGGCGGGCTGGGGCATGCCCCGAACGTACTGCATGTCCGCAGCTCGATGCGCAGGTCCGGGGTTTCCCCCGCCCCTGACGGGCGGGGGAGCGGCGGGCCGGGCGGCCGGGGGGCGGCGGCCCGGCTCCAGCAGCCCGCCCCACTCCCCGCCCGTCCTGAACCGGTCGCCCGGCCGGCCGGGCGGCCCCTCGTGGAGCGGACCGGCGGGGTCCCGCGGGTTCGTGCCGTGCCGCTCTCCACGGCGGGGCCGGTCCACGGGTGGCCCTCAGCGGCGGGCGTACTCGCGGAAGCCGCGGCCCGTCTTGCGGCCGAGGCAGCCCGCGGCCACCAGGTGCTCCAGCAGAGGTGCCGGCGCCAGCCCGGGGTCACGGAACTCGCGGTGCAGGACCTTCTCGATGGCCAGCGACACATCGAGCCCGACCACGTCCAGCAGCTCGAACGGGCCCATGGGGTAGCCGCCGCCGAGCTTCATCGCCGCGTCGATGTCGTCCAGCGACGCGTAGTGGTCCTGCACCATCTTGATCGCGTTGTTCAGGTACGGGAACAGCAGGGCGTTGACGATGAATCCGGCCCGGTCGCCGCAGTCGACGGGGTGCTTCCTGACCTTGGCGCAGACCTCGCGGACGGTGGCGTGGACGTCGTCGGCCGTGAGCACCGTACGGACCACCTCCACCAGTTTCATCGCCGGCGCCGGGTTGAAGAAGTGCATGCCGATCACGTCCTGCGGGCGCGAGGTGGCACGGGCGCACGCGACGACCGGCAGCGACGAGGTCGTCGTCGCGAGGACCGCGCCGGGCTTGCAGACCTTGTCCAGCGCGGCGAACAACTGCCGCTTGATCTCCAGGTCCTCGGCGACCGCCTCGACGGCGAGGTCGACCTCGGCGAAGGCGTCGTAGGAGCCTGCCGGGGTGATCCGCTCCAGCGTCTGCGCCGCCGCCTCGGCCGTCAGCCTGCCCTTGTCGACGGAGCGCGCCAGGGACTTGCCGATCCGGGCCTTGGCCGTCTGCGCCTTCTCCTCGCTGCGGGCCGCCAGGACCACGTCGTAGCCCGCCTTCGCGAACACCTCGGCGATGCCCGACGCCATGGTTCCGGAGCCGGCGACACCGACCGAGCGGACCGGGCGACCCGCCGTGAGGTGCCCGCCCTCCTGGGGCGTCAGCGCGTCCGGCACCACGGTGGCGCCGCCCGGAGCGTCGTAGGTGTAGAAGCCGCGGCCCGCCTTGCGGCCCGTCAGGCCCGCCTCGCTGAGCTGCTTCAGGATCGGCGCGGGGGCGTGCAGCCGGTCGCGGGAGGCGGTGTACATGGCGTCCAGGACCGTGCGCGCGGTGTCGACGCCGATCAGGTCGAGCAGCGCGAGCGGGCCCATGGGCAGTCCGCAGCCGAGCCGCATCGCGGCGTCGATGTCCTCGCGGGAGGCGTACTTCGCCTCGCACATCGCGGCGGCCTGGTTGAGATAGCCGAACAGCAGCCCGTCGGCCACGAAACCGGGCCGGTCGCCGACCGCCACGGGTTCCTTGCCCAGTTCGATCGCGAGGTCCGTGACGGCGGCGACGGCCTGCGGCGCGGTGAGCACCGAGGAGACCACCTCGACGAGCTTCATCGCCGGCGCCGGGTTGAAGAAGTGCAGGCCCAGCACGCGCTCCGGACGGGCCGAGTCGGCCGCGAGACGCGTGACGGACAGGGCGTTGGTGCCGGTCGCCAGGATCGTCTCCGGGCGCACGACGCCGTCCAGTTCGCGGAAGATCTGGTGCTTGATCTCGTACGACTCGGGCGCCACCTCGATCACCAGGTCGGCGTCGGCGGCGGACCGCAGGTCGGTCGAGGTGCGGACGCGGGCGAGGGCGTCCGCGCGCTCCTGCTCGGTGAGGCGGCCGCGCTCGACGGCGCGTGCCGTGGAGGCCTCCAGGGCGGCGGCACAACGCACCGCCTGGGCCTCGCTGATGTCGATGCCGACGACGTCACGGCCCGCCTTGGCCAGGACTTCGGCGATGCCGGTGCCCATGGTGCCGAGGCCGACGACGGCAATGGTCTGGAGCGGGGACAGGGGGCGGTCGGACAGGGGAGCGGCCATCGCGAGACTCCTGGAAATGAGGGTGACGACTGGAAACGCGTCCCGGTGCGCCGAGGGCGCGCCGGGTGCGTGAGAAGTGCGGGTGGTTGCCGGGCTGCGAGCGCACACGCCCGGTGCCGTCGCCGCGGACGTGCACACGTCCGGGGAACGGTGATGACCGACCGGCCCTGTCCCGTGGCCGAGTCGCACTGCGGTACCTGACGTACCGAACCGACTCCCCCACTGCCCGTCGAGCGTGGGAGATGTTCCCGTCGCGGCGGCTGCGTCACCAGGCCGACACGAACGGGTGCGAGTGGGTAACTCGCTCCTATGAGCTTAACTCGCGGGTAACGAGCGCGCCAGCCCTCGGTCTTTGTGATCCGGGTCCCAGACTCCGAGATCGTTTGTACGCTCGCGTCATGGACGAAGAGTTGCGAGCGCTCACGGAGCGCTTACGGCGGGAGGCCGGGGGCGCCGCGGAGTACGAGCGGCTGGCGGCCACCGAGGACCACGGCGAACTCGCCGGCGTGCTCGTCGCGCCCGGCCGGCCCCTGTGGGCCAGGGAACTGGCCGCGTTCCGGCTGGGGCTGGCCGGCGACCGGCGGGCCTTCGAGTCCCTCGTCCTGTTCCTCAACCACCGTGACCCACCGCGCTGCGCGTCCGCCGCCCACGCCCTCGCCCGGCTCGGCGATCCGCGCACCGCCCGCGCCGCAGCGGCCCTCGCCACCAACGAACTGCGCGTCGCCTACGCCCTGCACCCGGTGCGCCTGCTCGTCGCGTTGCGCGCCCCCGAGTCCGTTCCGGCGCTCATCACCACGCTGCGCCGCCGGCTCCGCCCGCACGACCCCTACGGGCGCGTGGCCCTCGCCTGCGTGGAGGGACTGGGGGAGCTGGGCGACAGCAGGGCCGGACCCGTTCTGAACGAGGCCCTGGCGCATCCGGGGCTGGCGGCGGCGGCCGTGACGGCGCTGGCCCGGATCCCCGGGCAGCGGCGGGGATGAGGCTCCGGGGACGAGGCACCGGGGCCGGGCTATCCCGCGTCCGTCAACTCCCGTGCGTACCGCACCTCCGGCACCTGGACCCCCGCCACCTCGAACGGCTCCTGCGCGCCGTCCGCCGCGAAGCCCGCCCGTTCGTAGAAGCGCCGGGCGGCGGTGTTGTCCCGGAGCACCCACAGCAGCATCCTCCGGTGACCGGCGGCCCGGCAGCGGCGCACGGACTCCGTCAGCAGCGCCTGCCCGATGCCCTCGCCGTACCGCTCGGGGTGGACGTAGATCGCGTACAACTCGGCGTCCTCCGTGCGGACTTCGCCGTCCCGGTAGGGGCCGTGACAGGCCCATCCGAGGACCTCGCCCGCCCGCTCGGCCACCAGGTTCACCACCGTGCCGTCGCCCTGCCCGAGACGGGCCCGGTGCCGGTCGGCTTCCTGCCGGACGCTCAGCGCGTCGAGGTAGGACTGCGGCATCAGCCCCCGGTAGGCGCTGCGCCAGCCGCCGACGCGGATCTCGGCCACCCGGTCGCAGTCGGCGAGCCTCAGCTCCCGGACGAGCGGGCCGGTCACGGGGCGACCACGGCGAACGCCTCGATCTCCATCAGGTACTCGGGGCGGACGAGCCCCGCCACCCGCACGGCCGAGGCGGCCGGGAGGCGGTCCCCGGGGATGTGCTCGGCGCGGGCCGCGCGGACGGCGGGCATGTGCGCCATGTCCGTGACGAAGTAGGTGAGCTTGACGACGTCGTCGAACGTGGCCCCGGCCGCGGCCAGGCAGCGGCGCAGGTTCTCGAACACCTGGCGGGCCTGGGCGGCCGGGTCGCCCGCGCCGACCAGTTCGCCGCGCTCGTCGAGCGGGAGCTGCCCGGCGACGGCGACGAAACGGCCGGTGCCGATGACCACGTGGGAGTACTGCTCGGCGGCGGCGACTCCGTCGGGGGCGGGAATCCTGGTCGGCTGACTCATGCGTCCATCGTGGACCACGGGCCGGCCGGGCCCCCGACGGGGGTCGCCCCGTGCTGGTTCCCGCTTCAGCCGCGGAAGCCCAGCAGCCTGTGCAGCGTCGCGCCCTGCGACCGGCCGGCGGACTTCGCCACCAGCGGCTCGGGGTCGGGCAGCGCCGGGCAGACCGCGTCGGCCTCTCCGGCCGCGCGCGGCACCGTGCCGTCGGTCAGATACGCCGCCAGATGCCCGTCGAGGCAGTCGTTCCCGCTCAGCGTGATGCCGTGGTTGCCGCCGTCCTTCTCGACCACCAGGCTGGAGCCGCGCAGCAGCCCGTGCACCGTCGCGCCGCCCTGGTACGGGGTGGCCGCGTCGTGCGTCGCCTGGAACAGCAGGACCGGCGGCAGCTTGTCGTTGGCCACGTCCACCGGCCCCAGCGAGTCCGTCGGCCAGAACGCGCAGGGCGCGTTGTACCAGGCGTTGTTCCAGGTCATGAACGGCGCCTGCGCATGCACCGCCCAGTTGTCCTTGCGCCACTGCGCCCAGTCGCGCGGCCAGCCGGCGTCCCGGCACTGCACCGCGGTGTAGACGCTGTAACCGTTCTCGGAGGCGGCGTCGGCCGCGCCGAAGTCCTCGTACGCCTCCACCAGCGGGGCGCTCCGCCGCTCGCCCACGTACGCCGCGAAGGCCTCGGCGAGATAGGGCCAGTAGCCGTTGTAGTAGCCGCCGGGCAGGAACGTGTCCTCCAGCTCCGACGCGCCCACCGTGCCCTGCGCGGGCCGCTCGGCCAGCGCCGCCCGCATCGCGTACCACCGGTCCTCGACCTTCTGGGGATCGGTGCCCAGCCGGTAGGTGGCGTCGTGCCGGGCGACCCAGGCCATGAAAGCCCGGTGGCGGTCGTCGAACGCGTGGTCCTGCGCGAGGTTCGCCTCGTACCAGACACCGGTGGGGTCGACCACGGAGTCGAGGACCATCCGCCGTACCCGGTCCGGGTGCAGCTTGGCGTAGACGGCGCCGAGGTAGGTGCCGTACGAGTAGCCGAAGTAGCTGAGGCGCGGGGCGCCGAGGGCCTGCCGGATCAGGTCGATGTCCTGCGCGGCGCTGAGCGTGTCCATGTGCGGCAGCTCGCGCGCGTACTTCTCGCCGCAGGCGTCGGCGAAGGACTTGGCGCGCGCGAGGTCGGCCCGCTCGACGGCCTCGGTGGCCGGCACGGAGTCGGCGCGCACCGGGTCGAAATGGCCCGGAGCGCAGTTCAGCGCGGGCTTGCCGGCACCGACGCCGCGCGGGTCGAAGCCGATGACGTCGTACTGGGCCGCCACCGTCTTGGGCAGCGAGGAGGCGACGAACCCGGCGAGGGCGAGGCCGCTGCCGCCGGGCCCGCCGGGGTTGACCAGCAGCGGCCCCTGGTAGGTCTTCGCGGTGTGCGGGACGCGCGACAGGGCGAGGGTGATCTTCCGCCCGCCGGGGTCGGCGTGGTCCAGCGGAACCTCCAGGGACGCGCACTGGAGCGTCGGATGGTTCGCGGTGGCGCACTTCTTCCAGGCGGGCCCGGTCTGCTCCGGGGCGCCGGCGCGGGCGGGGACGGCCGCGAGCGTCCCGGCCACCACGACGGCGGCGCCGCACAGCACGGCTGCACGTTTCTTCAAGGGGGGTCCTCCCAGGACGGAGGGTCGCGGGCCGCGAGTCCCGCGGCCCTCGCCGGATCGTCCCGGAGTGGACACCCGTCAGAACGTGTTCGGTCGATTCTTGACCCGATTGGGCCGCCAGGTGCGCTCGAACGCCCAGGCGGAACGCCTTCGGCCGGAACGCTCTCAGATGAGCGAGAGTTGGGTCTGTCCGGCCGTCGCCGCGGGCGGCGCGGGCTCCGGTTCCCTGATCCGGCGGTGCGCTCCCGCGCGCGTGGGGCCGATGCCGTACTCCTCGGCCAGCTCGTGCACCTGACGGGTGATCCGGCGCTGGTACCACTTCGGGGCGTAGGCCCCGTCCGCGTAGAGCCGCTCGTAGCGGCCCACCAGGTGCGGGTGCTCCCGGCCGAGCCAGGCCATGAACCACTCGCGCGCGCCCGGCCGCAGATGCAGCACCAGCGGGGTCACCGAGGTGGCCCCGGAGGCCGCGATCGCCCGCACGGTGTCCCGCAGTTGGGCCGGACGGTCGCCCAGGAACGGGATCACCGGCGCCATCAGCACCCCGCACCCGATCCCGTGCTCGCCCAGCGTGCGCACCACGTCCAGGCGCCGCTCCGGCGCGGGTGTGCCCGGCTCGACGGTGCGCCACAGCTCGGGGTCGGTGAAGCCGACGGAGACCGAGATGCCGACGTCCGTCACCCGGGCCGCCTGCGTCAGCAGGTCCAGGTCGCGCAGGATCAGGGTGCCCTTGGTCAGGATCGAGAAGGGGTTCGCGTGGTCGCGCAGGGCGCTCAGGATGCCCGGCATCAGCCGGTAGCGGCCCTCGGCCCGCTGGTAGCAGTCGACGTTGGTGCCCATCGCGATGTGCTCGCCCTGCCAGCGGCGCGAGCCGAGCTGGCGGCGCAGCAGGTCCGGGGCGTTCACCTTCACCACGATCTGGGAGTCGAAGCCCAGGCCGGTGTCGAGGTCGAGATAGCTGTGCGTCTTGCGGGCGAAGCAGTACACGCAGGCGTGCGTGCAGCCTCTGTAGGGGTTCACCGTCCACTCGAAGGGCATGCGGGAGGCCCCCGGCACCCGGTTGATGATCGAGCGGGCCCGCACCTCGTGGAACGTGATGCCGGCGAACTCGGGGGTGTCGAACGTACGGGTGGTCACCGCGTCCGCGCCGAACAGCGCGGCGTCGGCGGGGCTGTCGCCGGATTCCAGGGTGAGGTTCTCCCAGCGCATGACGCCTCCTCGGTAGCACTGGTCCCACAATAGAACATCTGTTCCCATGATCGTGCGGGTGTCACCTCCGATCGCGCTCCGAAACGCGATCGATCACATCCGTGCCCCCGATTTGGGCGGCCGGGGACCGGGGTGGTTGGCTTGCCCCGACCCCGAGAACTCAGGTGCTGGAGGAACTCCATGGCGCAGGTCGAGGCCACCACGGAACGCGTCGTAGCGGCGGATGCGGAGAAGGTGTTCGACACCCTCGCCGACTACAGCGGCACACGCGCGAAGCTGCTGCCCGAGCACTTCAGCGAGTACGAGGTGCGCGAGGGCGGCGACGGCGAGGGCACCCTCGTGCACTGGAAGCTCCAGGCCACCAGCAAGCGCGTCCGGGACTGCCTGCTGGAGGTCACCGAGCCGACCGACGGCGAGCTGGTCGAGAAGGACCGCAACTCCTCCATGGTCACCACCTGGCGGGTCACCCCGGCCGGCGAGGGCAGGTCCCGCGTCGTCGTGGTCACCGTCTGGCAGGGCGCGGGCGGCGTCGGCGGCTTCTTCGAGAGGACCTTCGCGCCCAAGGGGCTCGCGCGGATCTACGACGCGATGCTCGCCAAGCTCGCCGCCGAGGTGGAGAAGTAGCCCAAGAGGCCGGTCCGCAAAGGCCGTTGGTCTCTCACCGGTTCGAGTGGATCTCCGGTTCCGGCGGCATGGATCCGTAACTCGTCGTGCTTGTTGGCAGTTGTCGCTTTTACGCGGTAATGGTGCGGCAGCGCGACGAGGGGAGCGGAACGTGGGCGGGACCACTGTGGTGCAGGACGGACCGGTCGTGGCGGTGGCGCCCCCCAGGCTTGTGGCCCCACCGCCCGCCCCGGCCGCCGGACTCGGTCCGCGCCGGGTGCGGCTGGTCTTCTTCGGGCTGATGCTCGCCCTGCTCCTGGCCGCCCTGGAGCAGATGATCGTCGCCACCGCGCTGCCGAAGATCGTCGGCGAGCTGCACGGCCTCGACAAGATGTCCTGGGCGATCACCGCCTACCTGCTCACGGCCACGATCGGACTCCCGATCTACGGCAAGCTCGGCGATCTGCTCGGCCGCAAGGGTGTGTTCCAGTTCGCCATCGTCGTGTTCGTCGTCGGCTCCGCCCTCGCGGGCCGCGCGCAGACCATGGACCAGCTGATCGCCTTCCGCGCCGTGCAGGGCGTCGGCGCGGGCGGACTGATGATCGGCGTCCAGGCGATCATGGCGGACATCGTGCCGCCCCGGCAGCGCGGCAAGTTCATGGGGCTGATCGGCGCCGCCTTCGGTCTCGCCTCCGTCGCGGGCCCGCTGCTCGGCGGCTACTTCACCGACCACCTCTCCTGGCGCTGGTGCTTCTACATCAACGTGCCCTTCGGCCTCGTCACCATGGCCGTCGTCGCCGTGGTCCTCGAACTCCCCAAGCCCCAGGTCAAGGCCCGGCTCGACATCCTCGGCGCCCTGCTGCTCACGGTGGCCTCCACCTGTCTGGTCCTGCTGACCAGCTGGGGCGGCACCGAGTACGCCTGGGGCTCGCGCGTCATCCTCGGCCTCGCCGCCGGCGCCGTCGCCGCCACCGCGCTGTTCGTCCTCGCCGAGCACCGCGCCGCCGAACCCCTCATCCCGCTGCGGCTGTTCCGCGACTCGGTCTTCAACATCACCGGTCTCGTCGGTCTGGTGCTGGGCGTCGCGCTGTTCGGCGCCGCCAGCTACCTGCCCACGTTCCTGCAGATGGTCGACGGGGCCAGCGCCACCGAGTCCGGGCTGCTGATGCTGCCCATGATGGGCGGCATCGTCGCGGCCTCCATCATCTCGGGGCAGCTCATCAGCGCCACCGGCCACTACCGGATCCACCCCATCCTCGGCAGCGCCCTGTCCGTCGTCGGCATGTGGCTGCTCTCCCGCCTGGAGGCCGACACCCCCCGGCTGCACTACAGCATCTGGATGGGCGTCCTCGGCGCCGGGATGGGCATGGTGATGCCGGTACTGATCCTCGCCGTGCAGAACTCCGTGCGCCCCGCCGACCTCGGCACGGCCACCAGCGCCAACAACTTCCTGCGGCAGATCGGCGGCAGCGTCGGTGCCGCCGTCTTCGGCACCCTCTTCGCCGACCGCCTCACCGACTCCCTCGCCGATCGTCTGCCGCGCACGTCCGCCGCGCTGCCCGACGCCGAGTCCATCACCCCCCAGGCCGTCCACGCACTGCCCCCGGCGCTGCGCGACGGCTACATCCAGGCGTACGCCGACGCCATGCCGAGGATCTTCCTCTACCTCGTGCCCGTGCTCGCGGTCGGCCTGCTCCTGTCGTTCTTCCTCAAGGAGAAACCGCTGGTGACCCACCACACCCCCGAGACGGACACCATGCCGGTGAACACCTCGGTCCCGCAGGCCCGTTCGCCGCACGCCGCCGGAATCGCCGTCTGCGGCACCGTGCAGCACCCCGACGGGACCGTCGTGCCGCGCGCGGCGCTCACCCTCATCGACGTCGCCGGACAGCAGATCGGTCGGGGCGCCAGCGGCCAGGACGGCCGCTACGCGCTCGCGACGCCCGGCTCCGGCGCGTACGTCCTGATCGCGGCGGCCGGCGGTCATCAGCCGCAGGCCGTCTCCGTGACCGTCGGAGAGCGCCCCGTCGAGCTGGACGTGGTGCTCGGCGGCGCCGGGCGCCTCGCGGGCAGCGTGCTCACCGCCGACGGCACGCCCGTGCGGGACGCCATGGTCACCCTCACCAACGTGCACGGCGAGGTCGTCTCCAGCACCCGCAGCGGCCGCGAGGGCGGCTATGTCATCACCGAGCTGGTCGCCGGTGAGTACACCCTCGCCGCCAGCGCGCCGGCGTTCCGCCCCGCCGCGCTGCCCGTCACCGTCCAGGCGGCCCGCGAGACCCGCCAGGACGTCGAACTGGCCGGCGGCGCCGTGCTGCGCGGCACCGTACGCGCGAGCGGCGGACGGCCCGTGGAGGACGCCCGCGTGACTCTGCTGGACGCCGCGGGCAACGTCGTCGACACCCTCACCACCGGGCCCGACGGCACGTTCCGGTTCGTCGACCTGTCCTCGGGTGAGTACACGGTCATCGCGGCCGGGTACCCGCCGGTGGCCACCGTGCTCCAGGTGGCGGGCGGGGGGCGCACGGAACGTGACCTCCAGCTGGGCCACGAGGACTGAGCGGCCCCCGGGGGCGCACGAGCGTGCGCCCGCGTGACCGGCGGCCCCAATTCCCGTATTGGCGCACATGGCGTGCGGAGGGCCCCGTACGGTGGTGACCGGGGCACAGATCTTGCACAGCCGTGGAGAGAGGGCCTGGGCCATGAGGCGTGGCACCGACCGGGAAGCACCCGCCGGCCAACTGGCCGGTGGCGCGGCGCCGGTGGGAAGGGTCCCGCTGGCGGTGGTCGTCGTGGACCGCGAAGGCCTCGTCTCCCACTGGAGCACCGGTGCGCGCCGCCTGTTCGGCACCGCCAAGGAAGCGGCGATCGGCCGCCCGGTCGGCGACCTGCTGCCGGTCGCCGGCGCACTGCCGCACCAGCAGGAGGACTCGCCGTACGGGCCCTACGGGGCCTACGAGGGTCTCGGTCCCGACCTCGGGGCCTCGCTCGACGGCGGGCTGTCCTACCCGGCCGCGGGCAGTGCCCGCCTCACCGTGCCGGACGGCGGCCGGGTCGACGTGCTGTGGTGGGCGTACCCGCTCGTGGGGCCCGGCACGGAGCGGCTGCTCGTGCTCGCCGCCGACGCCGACACGCTGCGGCGGCAAGGAGACGGCGGGGACGGCGAGGACGGTGGGGACGCGGCCACCGAGCGGATCGCGCCCGCCTTCGCACTGCACACCGACTTCCCCGGCGCCGACGAACTGGCCCGCGGGCTCCCCGAGATCCTGCCCAGCATGAGTGTCCAGGAGAGCGCCCGGATCGTCGGACAGGTCCTCGAACTGGGCTACCCGATCCTGGAGTTCAGCCAGAACGACCGCGTGCCGGTCACCCCCGACTGGGGTGTGCCCCGGCGGGCCGAGCGCACGGCGCGGCGGGCGCGGCTCGCCCGGGCCCTGGCCGCGGGCGAACCGGTGCCTCAGGAACCGGGCGACGAGCCGGAGGACCTGGAGTACGCCGCCGTGCGCGAGCGGCTGGAGTTCCTCAACGAGGTCAGCGGGAGGATCGGCACCTCGCTCGACCTGGCGCGCACGATCGTCGAGGTCAGCAGGGCGGTCGTACCGCGCTTCACCGATGTCGCGGGCACCTATCTGCGGGAGCAGGTGGTCGCCGGTGAGGGGTTCCCGGACGGGGCGCCCGACACGACGACCATGTGGCACCGGGTGGCCCTGGAGCACACGGACGAGCCGGGCCGCTGGGACGACGTCGTCCCCGTGGGGGAGGCCATGCCGTTCCCGGCGCACACGCCGTTCTTCCAGTGCATGACCACCGGTGAGCCCGTCCTCGTGCCCAGGATCAGCGAGGCGATGGGCCACGCCATCGCCTCGCAGTTCGAGAAGCGCGACATCCGGCCGCTGATCAGCGGCCGCAGCATGCTGGTCGTCCCGCTGAAGGCACGCACCGTGGTGCTCGGGTTCATGATCCTGCTCCGGCATCCGGAGCGCGCCGAGTTCAACGACATGGACCGCGTCACGGGCGCCGAACTCGCCGCCCGTGCGGGCCTGGTGCTCGACAACGCACGCATGTACACCTTCCAGGAGAGCGTCGCCGAGACCCTCCAGGACAGCATGCTGCCGCACATCCCGGCGCGCATGGCGGCCTGCGACATCGCCACCCGCTATCTGCCCGGCACGCTGCTCGGACGGGTCGGCGGCGACTGGTTCGACTCGGTGAAGCTCCCCGGCGCGCGCACCGCGTTCGTCGTCGGCGACGTCATGGGGCACGGCCTGAACTCCGCTGCCATGATGGGACAGTTGCGTACGGCCGTGCAGACCATGGCCGCCCTCGACCTGCCGCCCGCGCAACTGCTGCGCAATCTCGACGGCCTCGCCCAGCGGCTCGGCGACACCTATCTCGCCACCTGCCTGTACGCCGTCTACGACCCGATCGCCGGCGAACTGCACCTGGCCAACGCGGGCCACATCCCGCCCGTACTCGTCCGTGCCGGGGACGGCCGCAGCGAGCTGCTCGACCTGCCCACCGGCGCGCCCATCGGCGTCGGCGGGGTGCCGTTCGAGTCGGTTCGCGTGCGGGTGGAGCCCGGTGACCGGCTGGTGATGTGCACCGACGGACTCGTCGAGATGCGCGGCGAGGACATCGGTGTCGGACTCGCCACGCTGTGCGAATCGGCCGCCCATCCGGCGGCGTCCATGGACGACGCCTGCGACACCATCATCCGCGCCCTGAACACCCGCGGCGGGCGCAAGGACGACGTCGCCCTGCTGATGGCCCGCCTCGGCGGCATCGCGCCCGGCGACGTCGCCGCATGGCGCTTCCCCCTCGAACCCGCCGAGGTCCGCCGGGCCCGCGCGGTGGTCCGCGAGCAGCTGCACGAGTGGGGGCTGTCCGAACTGGCCGCCCCTGCCGAGCTGATGGTCGCAGAGCTGGTCACCAACGCTGTACGGCACTCCCACCACAGGCCGGTGGAACTGCGCCTCGTGCGCGGCGACACCCTGCTGTGCGAGGTGGACGACGACGACCACGACCTGCCCACGCTGCTCAGCGCGGGGTCCCTCGACGAGGCGGGGCGCGGGCTGCGCGTGGTGAGCACCCTGGCGCGCGAGTGGGGCGCGAGCCGGACGAAGGCGGGCAAGACCGTCTGGTGCGAACTCACGCTGCCACGCCGCTGACTGCCCCGGACCTCGGCCCCGGCGGCGTACTCCGCTCGAACGAGCCGTGAAGGTATGCGCGGTGTGCGCGCCGCGTTCTTGTGAGCGCGCGCCGGGCGCGATAGACCCGTACCGGCCCGTCGCGTGTGGCGGCAGATCGGCTTTGCACCCTGGGGAGTTGGCCATGAGCGTGACCAGTCGGTACCGGGAGGCCTGGGACGGGTTCTGGCGCGAGGCGCCGGGCGGGCAGGGCGCCGTCCTGTGGGACGCCGAACCCGTGCTGACCGCCGGACGGCATGTGGCGCTGTTCGAACCGCGGCTGGCCGACCCCGGCCTGCCGATGATCGACCTGGGCTGCGGCAACGGCACCCAGACGCGTTTCCTCGCCGGCCGCTTCCAGCGCGTGCTCGGCGTCGACCTGTCCGCGGCGGCCGTGGCGCACGCCGAGGAGGCGGACCCGGCGGGGCAGGCGGTCTACCGGGAGCTGGACGCCGCCGACAAGACCGAGGTGGAGGTCCTGCACGCGCAGCTCGGCGACGCCAACGTGTACATGCGCGGTGTCCTGCACCAGTGCGAGCCGGGTGACCGCCAGCCGCTCGTCGACGGGATCGCGACCCTCGTCGGCGCCCGCGGCCGGGTCTTCCTCGTCGAACTCGCCGAGGCCGCCGGACTCGCGCTGCGCGCCCTGGCACAGAGCCCCGACGGTCCGCCCGCCAAGCTGGCGCCGGTCTTCCGCCACGGCATCGCGCCCGGTGAGGTCGCCGACGCCGCGGTGCCCGAGTTCCTGACCGCCGCCGGCCTCACCGTGCTGGCCGGCGGCGACCTGCCGCTGACCACCACGGAGACCAGGCCGGACGGCACCCGGATCGAGCTGCCCGCGAAGTGGCTGGTGGCGGGCCGCACCGGGTGAGGCCGCCCCGGCGCGGTCGCGTAGGGTCGAGCGTGCCGGGGCCACCTGGCACCAGGGGAACGGGTACGCGCGATCCCGTCCTGGTCGCCCGTCGATTCTCCGCGTAACGTGACGCACCATGAAGATCCTCATCAGCGCCGACATGGAGGGCGCCACCGGCGTCACCTGGCCGGCGGACGTGCTGCCCGGGACACCCCAGTGGGAGCGCTGCCGGTCGATGTTCACCTCCGACGTGAACGCCGCGGCGCTCGGCTTCTACGACGGCGGCGCCGATGAGGTCCTCGTCAACGAGGCGCACTGGACGATGCGCAACCTGCTGCTGGAGCAGCTGGACGAACGGGTGCAGATGCTCACCGGCCGGCACAAGTCGCTGTCGATGGTCGAGGGCGTGCAGCACGGCGACGTGGACGGGATCGCCTTCGTCGGCTACCACGCGGGCGCGGGCGCCGAGGGTGTCCTTGCCCACACCTACCTCGCGAACTCGATCACCGGCGTGTGGCTGGACGACGTACGCGCCAGCGAGGGACTGCTCAACGCGCGTGTCGTCGCCGAGTACGGGGTGCCCGTCGTGCTGGTGACCGGCGACGACGTGGCCTGTGAGGACGCGCTCGGGTACGCGCCCGAGGCGCGGAAGGTCGCGGTGAAGGACCATGTGTCGCGCTACGCGGCCGTGTGCCGCACACCGGCGCGGACCGCGGCCGACATCCGGGCCGCCGCCAAGGAGGCGGCCGCGCTCGCCGTCCGGCACGAGCCGGCCCGGTCCGGCCCGCACACCGTCGCGGTCGAGTTCGACGCCGAGCACCTCGCCATGGCGGCGACCGTGGTGCCGGGCGTCGCACGGACCGGGGAGCGGAAGGTGGCGTACACCTGCGCGACCATGTACGAGGCGATCCGCACCTTCAAGGCGGTCACCACTGTCGTCTCGGCTGCCGTGGAGGAGCAGTATGGCTGATCAGCAGGCGCTGGACGAGGTCGTGGAGTTCACTTCCGGCCTCATCCGCATCGACACCACCAACCGGGGCGGCGGCGACTGCCAGGAGCGGCCCGCCGCCGAGTACGCGGCCGAGCGGCTGGCCGGAGCCGGTCTCGAACCGACCCTCCTGGAGCGCACCCGGGGGCGTACCAACGTGGTCGCCCGGATCGAGGGCACCGACCCGTCCGCGGACGCGCTGCTGGTGCACGGGCACCTGGACGTTGTGCCCGCCGAGGCGGCCGACTGGAGCGTGCACCCGTTCTCCGGCGAGATCCGCGACGGGGTCGTCTGGGGCCGGGGCGCGGTCGACATGAAGAACATGGACGCGATGATCCTGGCCGTCGTGCGGTCCTGGGCCCGCCAGGGCATCCGGCCGCGGCGGGACATCGTGATCGCGTTCACCGCGGACGAGGAGGCCAGCGCCGAGGACGGCTCCGGCTTCCTCGCCGACCGGCACGCCGCGCTGTTCGAGGGGTGCACCGAGGGCATCAGCGAGTCCGGGGCGTTCACCTTCCACGACGGGTCGGGCCGCGAGATCTACCCGATCGCGGCCGGTGAGCGCGGCACGGGCTGGCTGAAGCTCACCGCGCGCGGCCGGGCGGGGCACGGCTCCAAGGTCAACCGCGAGAACGCGGTGACCCGGCTGGCCGCCGCCGTCGCGCGGATCGGCGCGCACGAGTGGCCGCTGCGGCTCACCCCGACCGTGAGCGCCGCGCTCACCGAGCTCGCCGCGCTGTACGGCCTCGGCACCGGCCTCGACGAGGTCGACCGGCTGCTGGAGAAGCTCGGCCCGGCCGCCAAGCTCGTCGAGGCCACCGTCCGCAACAGCGCCAACCCGACCATGATGGACGCCGGCTACAAGATCAACGTCATCCCCGGCGAGGCCGTGGCCCATGTCGACGGGCGCTTCCTGCCGGGTGGCGAGCAGGAGTTCCGGGACACCCTGGACCTGCTCACCGGACCGGACGTGGAGTGGGAGTTCGAGCACCGCGAGGTGGCCCTGCAGGCGCCGCTGGACTCGCCGACCTACGCGCGGATGCGCGCCGCTGTCGAGGAGTTCGCCCCCGAGGGGCATGTCGTGCCGTACTGCATGTCGGGCGGCACCGACGCCAAGCAGTTCTCCCGGCTCGGCATCACCGGATACGGCTTCGCGCCGCTGAAGCTGCCCGAGGGCTTCGACTACCAGGCCCTCTTCCACGGCGTCGACGAACGCGTGCCCGTCGAGGCGCTGCACTTCGGCGTCCGCGTCCTCGACCGGTTCCTGCGGGACGCCTGACCACATGGGGGAGAACGTGCAGAGCCTGCCGTACGGTTCCTGGCCGTCGCCCATCGACGCGGCCCTCGCCGCCGCGCACGACGGGCACCCGGAGTTCGTGGGGTTCGTCGGCGACGAGGCGTGGTGGACCGAGCCCCGGCCCACCGAGGGCGGCCGGCGCACCCTCGTGCGGCGCCACCCCGACGGCACCGAGGAGTCCGTGCTGCCCGCGCCGTGGAACGTGCGCAGCCGGGTCATCGAGTACGGCGGCCAGCCCTGGGCGGGCGCCTTGGTCGACGGCCGTCCGGTCGTGGTGTTCGTGCACTTCGCCGACCAGCGGCTGTACCGGTACGAGGAGGGCGCCGAGCCCCGTCCGCTGACCCCGGTGTCGCCGGTGGGCGGCGGGCTGCGGTGGGTGGACCCCCAGCTGCGGGTGGAGCGCGGCGAGGTGTGGTGCGTGCTGGAGGAGTTCACCGGCGAGGGACCCACCGACCTGCGGCGCGTCCTCGCCGCGGTGCCGCTGGACGGCTCCGCCGCGGAGGACCGGGACGCCGTCCGCGAGCTCACCGACGACGCGCACCGCTTCGTCACCGGCCCCCGCCTCTCACCCGACGGACGGCGCGCCGCGTGGCTCGCCTGGGACCATCCGCGGATGCCGTGGGACGGCACCGAGCTGGTGCTCGCCGAGGTCGGCGACGACGGCACGCTCACCGGGGCCCGCACGGTCGCGGGCGGCCCGCGGGAGGCCGTCGCCCAGGCGGAGTTCGCCGCCGACGGCGCCCTGCTCCACGTCAGCGACCGCACCGGCTGGTGGAACCTCTACCGGGACGGCGAGCCGCTGTGCCCGCGCGAGGAGGAGTTCGGCGGGCCGCTGTGGCGGATCGGCCACCGCTGGTTCGCGCCGCTGGAGGGCGGGCTCGTCGCCGTCGTGCACGGCCGCGGCGCCACCGCCCTCGGCATACTCGACCCGGAGACCGGCGAGGTGGTCGACGCGGCCGGCCCCTGGACGGAGTTCGCGCCGACCCTCGCGGTGCACGGCGAGCGGATCGTCGCCGTCGGCGCCAGCCCGCGCAGCGCCTACGAGGTGGTCGAACTGGACGCCCGCACCGGCCGGGCCCGGGTGATCGGCGCCGAGCACGACGACGTGGTGGACCCGGTGTTCTACCCGGAACCGCAGATCCGCGCCTTCACCGGCCCCGACGGGCGCGAGATCCACACGCACGTCTACCCGCCGCACCACCCCGGCTGCACCCCGCCCGGCGCCGAGCTGCCGCCGTACGTCGTCTGGGCGCACGGCGGTCCGACCAGCCGCTCCCCGCTCGTCCTCGACCTCCAGATCGCCTACTTCACCTCGCGCGGCATCGGGGTCGCCGAGGTCAACTACGGCGGCTCGACCGGCTACGGCAGGGAGTACCGCGAGCGGCTGCGCGAGCAGTGGGGCGTCGTCGACGTGGAGGACTGCGCGGCCGTCGCGCTCGCCCTCGCCGAGGAGGGCACCGCCGACCCCGGGCGGCTCGCCGTACGCGGCGGCAGCGCGGGCGGCTGGACCACCGCCGCGTCGCTGACCATGACCGACGTCTACGCGTGCGGCACGATCATCTACCCGATCCTCGACCTGGCCGGCTGGGCGACGGGGGAGACCCACGACTTCGAGTCGCAGTACCTGGAGGGTCTGGTCGGACCGCTCGCCGAGGTGCCGGGGCGGTACGCGGAGCGCTCGCCCGCCGGGCACGCCGACCGGATCACCGCGCCCTTCCTGCTGCTCCAGGGCCTGGACGACGTGATCTGCCCGCCCGCCCAGTGCGAGCGGTTCCTGGAGGAGATGGCGGGACGGCAGGTGCCGCACGCGTACATCGCCTTCGAGGGCGAGGGGCACGGCTTCCGGCGGGCGGACACCATGATCCGCGCACTGGAGGCCGAACTGTCCCTGTACGCCCAGGTGTTCGGACTCAACCCGCCCGGGGTCACGACATTGGAGCTGACCACGTGAGGGAACTCGTACGACCACCCCGACTGGCCGCCGGGGCCAGGGTGGCCGTCGTCGCGACCAGCGGGCCGGTGCCCGAGGAACGGCTGCAGAGCGGGCTCGACGTGCTCCGGGGCTGGGACCTCGACCCGGTGGTGGCGCCGCACGTGCTGGACCGGCACGCGGACTTCCCCTACCTGGCCGGCACGGACGCCGACCGGGCCGCCGACTTCCAGGCCGCCTGGTGCGACCCGGCCGTGTCCGCCGTGCTGTGCGCCCGCGGCGGCTACGGGGCGGGGCGGATGATCGACCTGCTCGACTGGGACGCGCTGCGGGCGGCCGGGCCCAAGGTGCTCGTCGGCTTCAGCGACGTCACCGTGCTGCACGAGGCCTTCGCCACCCGGCTCGGACTGGTCACCCTGCACGGCCCGATGGCGGCCGGCGTCGACTTCATCAAGAACGCGCGGGCGCAGGACCATCTGCGGGCCACGCTGTTCGCCCCGGAGACGATGCGCACGATCGCCTCCGGCGGCGGCGCGCTGGTGCCCGGCCGTGCCCGGGGTGTGACGTTCGGCGGCTGCGCGAGCCTGCTCGCCGCCGAACTCGGCACGCCGCACGCCCGCACCGACACCCGGGGCGGGCTGCTGATGCTCGAGGACGTGGGGGAGGAGCCGTACCGGCTCGACCGGATCCTGACGCAGCTGCTGCGCGCCGGCCGCTTCGACGGGGTGGCGGGGATCGCCCTCGGCTCCTGGCTCGACTGCGGGCCGTACGAGAGGCTGCGCCAGGTGTTCGCCGACCGGCTCGGCGGGCTCGGGGTGCCGGTCGCCGAGGAGTTCGGATTCGGGCACCGCGAAGGGGCGTTGACGATTCCGTTCGGGGTCCGGGCGGAGCTGGACGCGGAGGCGGGGACCCTGACGCTGGAGGAACCGGCCCTGCGCTGAGTGCCCGTCAGTTCCCCTGCGGAAACCGCCCTTACGGTGGTTGACCTCGGCTGACACGTGTCACAGCATGTCAACCGGCCGGTCTCCACCGGCCGATGTCCGGGTGTGTCAGGGTTGTGCCCAGCGTGGAGGTCGCGTGTTCCGACGTGTGCCCAGCTCCCGTGCCGTGCTCGCCGCCGTGCTGGGCGTCGCGCTCGCCGTCCCCCTCGCCGTCACCCCGCCCGCCACCGCGGCGACCGGCCGGTACACCGTCACCGCCCTGGAGTTCACGGTCCGGGCGGGTGGGCGCACCTGCACGATCGACGCCGATCTCTACCGGCCGGCGGACGTGGACGGCGCCCGGCCCGCCCCCGCCGTCCTCGCCACCAACGGCTTCGGCGGCAGCAAGGACGACGGCTCCACCGACGTCGTCGGACGGAGCTTCGCGCAGCGCGGCTACGTCGGGCTCGTCTACTCCGGACTGGGCTTCGGCCGCTCGGGCTGTCCCATCTCACTCGACGACCCGGCCGTCGACGGCCGGGCGGCCGCGCGTCTCGTGGACTTCCTGGCCGGCGAACGCGCCGCCGACGACGGCACCCGCGCCGACTACGTCACCCTGGACGGGCCGGGCGACCCGCGGGTCGGGATGATCGGCGGCTCCTACGGCGGAGCGGTCCAGCTCGCCGCGGCCTCCGTCGACCACCGGGTCGACGCACTGGTGCCGATGATCACCTGGCACGACCTCGCGTACTCGCTCGCCCCGAACAACGCCGTCGGCGCCGGCGAGGTCCCCGGCGTCTTCAAATGGCAGTGGACCAACGGCTTCTACCTCATCGGCGAGGGCCGGCCCCTGCTCCAGCCCGCCCTGGACCCCTCCCGCATCACCTCCCTGCCCTGTCTGCACTTCGTCGCCCGGGCGTGCGAGACCGTCCGCACCCTCAACTCCGGACGCTTCACCGCCGACCGGACCCGGGAGCTGCTCGCCTACGCCCGCAGCGTGTCGCCCGCGTCCTACCTGCACCGGGTGAAGGCGCCGACCCTGCTGGTCCAGGGGCAGGCCGACACCTTGTTCAACCTGGGCGAGGCGACCCGGACGTACCGGACGCTGCGGGCGCGGGGCACGCCGGTGCAGATGATCTGGCAGTCCTGGGGCCACAGCGGCGGCGTCGACGATCCGGCGGCGGGCGAACTCGACCTCGCCACGGGCAACCTGGAGACCAGCTACGTCGGCCGCCGGATCCTGGCCTGGTTCGACCGCTACCTGCACCGGAGGGCCGACGTCGCCGCCGGGCCCGCGTTCGCCTGGTACCGGGACTGGGTGAGCGACCCCGGCAGCCGCTACGCCACCGCCGACCGGCTTCCCGCGGCGGGGCGGAAGCTGTACCTCTCCGGCGACGGCAGGCTGGTCGAGGACCGGCGGAAGGTCACGCGGGGCAGCCGGACGTATGTCAACGGGCCGGTTCCCACGAGTCATTCGGAGTCCTCCCTGGCGGCGATGCTGGGGCTGCCGGACCCCGCGCCCCACGACACCGAGGGCACCCACCTGGCCTGGACCGGCGAGCCGCTCGCGCGGGCCGTGGAGGTGGTGGGGGAGCCCCGGGCCACCCTGAGGGTTCTCTCGCCCGAGGCCCGGCAGGACCAGGACTCCGGCGACGCCGCCGACCGGCTGGTGCTCTTCGCCAAGCTGTACGACGTCGCCCCCGACGGCACGCAGACCCTCGTTCACCGGCTGGTCGCGCCGGTGCGGGTGCCGGACGTGCGCGCGCCGTTCACCGTGCGCCTGCCGGCGATCGTGCACCGCTACGAGCGGGGACACCGGCTGCGGTTCGTGGTCGCGGCGAGCGACGGGGCCTACTTCGGCAACCGGGGGACCAGGACGGTGACCGTGGTGAGCGCGCCCGGCGACACCGGGGTGCTCGAGCTGCCCGTGGTCTGAGGACCGGCGGCCCGGGGCTGCGGCGGCCGGGGGCCGGCCGTAGGGTGGCGGGATGCCGCACATCGCCTCCCGCCATCTCGCCGAGGGCCCTCGCGTGGGCATACGCCACTTCACCTACGAGGACGGCGCCGAGTTCACGGCGCGGGTCCGCGAAAGCAAGGACCTGCACCACCCGTGGCTGTTCCCGCCGGACACGGCCTCGGTGTACGCCCGTTACGCCGGCCGGCTGATCGAGGATCCGGGGAGCGCCGGGTTCCTGGTCTGCGAGACGGTCACCGGCGCCCTCGCCGGATACATCAACATCAACAACATCGTGGGCGGCGCCTTCCAGAGCGGTGCCCTCGGCTACGGCGCCTTCGCCCACGCCGCCGGGCGCGGCCTGATGCGTGAAGGGCTGGGCCTGGTGATCGGCCACGCCTTCGGGCCGATGCGGCTGCACCGGCTGGAGATCAACGTGCAGCCCGGCAACGTCGCGTCCATCGCCCTGGCCCGCGCCTGCGGGTTCCGCCTGGAGGGCTACTCGCCCCGCATGCTCCATGTCGACGGCGCCTGGCGGGACCACGAGCGCTGGGCGCTCACCGCCGAGATGCGGACTTGTAGTTGATCTTCATGGTGTCGAGGTCGGTGACCGTCGAGCGCAGCTCCCGGAAGCCGTGGCCGAGGCCCCGCAGGACCGTCTCGGCGCGTTCCTCCGCGAGCGCGGCCGCCATCTCCTCGCCGTCATCGGCGTCGGAGACCACCACGAAGCGCATCGAGAAGTGCTTCAGCGGCGACGCCTGGTACGACAGCGTGCCCTCCTTGGTGAAGCGCATGCTCGTCATCCCGTGGTCGGCGGCCTCCGCCAGCAGCCGCGTGCGGGCCTCGTCGGTCAGCCCGTCCCAGGTGCCCCGGACGATGACCCGGTAAGTGTGCTGCTCGCTCATACGTCGGTCCTCGCGTGAAAGTCGTTGAAGGCCCGACTGTACGTCGGGAAGGATGCCGCGCATGCGGAATATCGTGGTGATGGACGCCCCCTCGAACCTGGGCCTGCGCCCGCCCGCCCCGGGCACCGTGCCCGGCTGCCACAAGCTCGCCGGGGCGCTGCGCGAACAACGGATCGTGCAAAGACTGCGGGCCCTGGAGGGCGGGGTGGTCGTCCCGCCGCGCTACGACCGCGGGGACTGGCAGGAGGGCGACGGGGTGTTCAACGCCGCCGCCATCGCCTCGTACACGCGCAGGCTGGCCGACCGCATCGAACACCATGTGCGCGCCGGGGACTTCCCTCTCGTGCTCGGCGGCGACTGCTCCATCCAGCTCGGCGCCTCCCTGGCGCTGCGCCGCGTCGGCCGGTACGGGCTGGTGGCGGTCGACGCCTCCGCGGACTTCCGGCACCCCGGGAACTCCGACCGGGTGGGCGCGGCGGGCGGCGAGGAACTCGCGCTGGCCACCGGACGGGGCCAGGAGGACCTGACGGACCTGGAAGGGCTCAAGCCCTATCTGCGCGACGAGGACGTACGGCTCTTCGGGATCCGCGACGACGATCCGGAGCGTACGGAACTGGCCGCGCTGAAGATCCCGGTCGTGACCGTCGGTGACCTGCGTGAGTGGGGCGGCGAGGCGCTCGCACGGGCCACCGCCGAGGCCTTCGAGATCCCCGAGGTGCGGGGGTTCTGGGTGCACCTGGACGCCGACGTGCTCGACCCCGAGGTGATGCCCGCCGTCGACAGTCCCGATCCCGACGGTCTGTTCCCCGACGAACTCGTGGCCCTGCTGCGCCCGTTGCTCGCCTCACCGCACTGCGTCGGTCTCAACGTCACCATCTACGACCCCGACCTCGACCCCGAGGGCACCGCGGGCGCGCTGCTCGCGGACGTCGTCGTGGACGCCTTTGCGCAATCCTGACCGGCCGCTCCCCTGGCCGACTCGGCGGTGGGCGGGTTCCATGGAGATCGTGACGACGATCCGACGTGACGTAGTGACACTGCCCGCCGCCGAGTTGGGACCGGACAACCCCCTGCCCCCGCTGCGGACCCTCGACGAGATGCACCGCATCGACGACCGGGACCGCGAGGAGCTGCCGCGTGACATGGCGCGGCAGGTCGGGTACGAGCCCTTGCACAGCCTGCTGCCGGTCGGGGTCCGCGACGGCTACGAACGGGCCCGCACACCACGGGACTTCGACGCCGTGGTGATCGAGAACGACCGGCTGCGCGCCACCGTGCTCCCCGCCCTCGGCGGACGGCTGGTCTCCCTGGTCCAGCTGCCGTCCGGACGGGAACTCCTCTACCGCAACCCGGTGTTCCAGCCCGCCAACTTCGCCCTCAACGGCGCCTGGTTCTCCGGTGGCGTCGAATGGAACATCGGCGCCACCGGCCACACCACCCTGTCGTGCTCGCCCCTGCACGCCGCCCGCGTCCCGGCCCCCGACGGCGGCGAGATGCTGCGTCTGTGGGAGTGGGAACGGCTGCGCGACCTGCCCTTCCAGGTCGACCTCTGGCTGCCCGACGGCTCGGACTTCCTCTTCGTGGGCGTCCGTGTCCGCAACCCGCACGAGCGGCCCGTCCCCACCTACTGGTGGTCCAACATCGCCGTCCCCGAGGAGTGCCGGGTGCTGGCCCCGGCCGAGGAGGCCTGGAACTTCAGCTACGAACGCCGCCTGCGCCGCGTCCCGGTCCCCGCCCACGACGGGATCGACCGCACGTATCCCCTCAACAGCGTCTACCCCGCCGACTACTTCTACGAGCTGCCGCAGGGACGGCGGCCCTGGATCGCCGCGCTCGACGCCGACGGGCAGGGCCTGGTGCAGACGTCCACCGACGTGCTGCGCGGGCGCAAGCTGTTCGTGTGGGGCTCGGGCAGCGGCGGGCGGCGCTGGCAGCGGTGGCTCACCGAGCCCGGCACCGGCGGCTACTGCGAGATCCAGGCCGGGCTCGCCCGGACCCAGCTGGAGCATGTGCGGCTGGAGGCGGAGAGCGAGGTGTCCTGGCTGGAGGCCTACGGCCCGCTGCGGGCCCGCTCGCGGGGCGACGACTGGGCCGCGGTGGTCCAAGAGGCCGAGGCCCGGCTGGAGGCGGTGCTCCCGCGCGCGGACGTGGCGGCGGCCTACGAGGCCTGGAAGCCGTGCGCCGACACCGAACCCGGCGAGCGGCTCGCGACCGGCTCGGGGTGGGGCGCCCTCGAAGTGCTGCGCGGCGGCTGGAAACTGCCCGGCACCCCCTTCGAGGAGGGGGTCCTCGGGGACGCCCAGGCGCCGTGGCTCCATCTGCTGCGCGCCGGATCACTTCCCGAGCCGCGCCGGGTGCGGCCGCCGGGCCGGACGCCGGTCGGGCCGCACTGGCGGGACATGCTGGAGACGGCGCCCGCGACGCCCCTCACCGAGTACCACCTCGGGGTCGCGCAGTGGCACGCCGGGGACCGGGCGCAGGCGGTGCGCAGCTGGGAGCGGGCGCTTTCGCTGGCGCCCTCCGAGTGGCCGCTGCTGCGCTGCCTGGCGGTCGCGGACCAGGAGAACGGCCACCACGAACGGGCCGCCGACCGGTACCTGGAGGCCTTCGACGACCTGTGCCGGGAGCGGCGCGACGACGGCGAGGTGTGGACCGCGGCCACGGCGGCGCTGGGGCGGGAGGCGATCGGCGCGCTGCTCGCCGTGCGGCGTCCGGCTCCGGCGCGGGCCGTGTGGGAACGGCTCCGTCCCGCGACGCGGGCCCGGGGCCGCTTCCGGCTGCTGGAGGCCGAGTTGCTGGCCGCCGAGGGACGGATCGAGGACGCCCGCGCGGTCTTCGAGGCGGGCTTCGAGGTGGCCGACCTGCGGGAAGGGGACGAGGTCGTCGGGCGCACGTGGGACCGGGTCGACGGCGGCCCGCTGCCCGCACGCTACGACTTCCGGATGCGGCCGCCCACGTCCTGAGGCCGGGCCGGCCGCGGCCGGCGCCTGGAGTCCGGCGCCGGACGGGGGCGGGCGGCCGTTAGGCGAGGGCGGCCACGGGTACCCGGCGGCCATGGACCGCATGGATCATCTGGAGCACCTGGACAAGCATCTGGTGGACGAGCTGGCGCAGGTCGCGCGGGAGACGATCCGCGACGAACTGCGCCAGCAGACGCGCAAGCAGCGCCGCAAGGCGACGCTGTACGCCGCGTCCGGCGCCGTCGCCCTGTACGCGGGCGCGGCGGTCGCCCTCGGCGTGGGGCTGGCGCTCGCCCTCGTCCTGCCGGGCTGGGCCGCCGCGCTCATCACCGCGGCGATCCTCGGCGTGGTCGCGTACCTGCTGCGCGGCGCCGCCCGGCCGCACGCCCCCGGGACGCTGCACGGGCGCGCCGAGCTGACGGCGGACCGGGACCGCGCGCACGGCGCCGCCCCGCACGCCGGCCCGCCCGCCGGCCCCGGCGAGGCGTCCTACCCGCCCGTGCCGCCCGTCCCGCCCGCGCCGCCCGGGGCGGCCGCCCCGACCGGGACGCCGGGTCCGCCGCCGCGCACCGACGGCATCGACCCCGGTGGCCCGCACCACCGGGCCTGACCCCGACGGGGCACGCGCACCGACAGGCCGCGGCCGGGACGACGTCCCGGCCGCGGCCTTCTCCTGCGTCCCTCGCCTCCGGTGCGGCGGGTCCGTCCGGGTTTGGGTGGGCTGACCAGGGGGACGCGGAACACCTCGGACGCAACGACCGCCGGAGGCGTAACCGTGAGTCGACCCCGCATCGTGATCGTCGGAGCCGGCTTCGCCGGCTACCGGACGGCCCGCGACCTGTCGCGGCTGGCCCGGGGCAGGGCCGACATCACCCTGCTCAACCCGACCGACTACTTCCTGTACCTGCCGCTGCTGCCGCAGGTGGCCGCCGGAATCCTGGAGCCCCGCCGTGTGACGGTCTCCCTGTCCGGCACCCTGCCGCGGGTGCGGCTGGTCCTCGGCGAGGCGGACGGCATCGACCTCGACGCCCGCACCGTGCACTACTCCGACCCGGAGGGCGGGGGAGGCACCCTGGAGTACGACCGGCTGGTGCTGGCCGCCGGCAGCGTCAACAAGCTGTTGCCCATCCCCGGCGTCGCCGAGCACGCGCACGGCTTCCGCGGCCTGCCCGAGGCGCTCTACCTGCGCGACCACGTGACCCGGCAGGTCGAGCTCGCGGCCGCCGCCGAGGACGCCAAGGGCTGCGCGGCGCGCTGCACCTTCGTGGTGGTCGGGGCCGGCTACACCGGGACCGAGGTCGCCGCGCACGGGCAGATGTACACCGACGCGCAGGTGCGCGGACGCCCCCTGCGGGAAGGGATGCGGCCGCGCTGGATCCTGCTGGACATCGCCCCGCGGGTGCTGCCCGAGCTGGACGAACGGCTCTCCCGCACCGCCGACCGGGTACTGCGGGAGCGGGGCGTCGACGTGCGGATGGGGACCTCCGTGAAGGAGGCCACGCACGACGGCGTGCTGCTCACCGACGGGGAGTACATCGACACCCGCACGCTCGTGTGGTGCGTGGGCGTCCGGCCCGACCCGCTCGTCGACGCCCTCGACCTGCCCATGGAACGCGGGCGGCTGCTCGTCGACCCCTATCTCCAGGTGCCCGGCAGGCCCGAGGTGTTCGCGTGCGGGGACGCCGCCGCCGTGCCCGACCTCGACAAGCCGGGCCAGTACACGCCGATGACCGCGCAGCACGCCTGGCGGCACGGCAAGGTGTGCGCGCGGAACATCGCCGCCTCCTTCGGGGACGGCGAGCGGCGGCCCTACCGGCACCGGGACCTGGGCTTCGTGGTCGACCTCGGTGGCGCCAAGGCGGCCGCGAACCCGCTGGGCGTGGCACTGTCCGGGGTCACCGCCGGTGCCGTGACCCGCGGCTACCACCTCGCCGCCATGCCGGGCAACCGGGTGCGGGTGGCGGCGGACTGGCTGCTGGACGCGGTACTGCCGCGCCAGGCAGTGCAGTTGGGGCTCGTACGGTCCTGGTCCGTGCCGCTGGACACGGCGTCGCCGGAGCTGGCCCGGGTGCCGGCCGGGGTGCGGCACGGCGGCGGCGCACCCGCCGAGGAGCGGCCCGCCCCGGGGACCGGCGGCGACCACCCCTCGCCCGGTCCCGTGAAGCGCACCGACACCTCCGACGAAGGAGACCGATGAACACCAGCGAACTCGTGGAGCTGGCCCAGCAGTTGCGTGTGGACAGCGTGCGGGCCTCCGCCGCGGCGGGCTCCGGGCATCCGACGTCGTCGATGTCCGCCGCCGATCTGATGGCCGTCCTGATGGCCCGTCACCTGCGCTACGACTTCGACCGTCCGGACCACCCGGGCAACGACCGCCTCGTCCTGTCCAAGGGGCACGCCTCGCCCCTGCTCTACTCCGCCTACAAGGCGGCCGGCGCCGTCGACGACGGCGAGTTGCTCACCTTCCGCAAGCTGGGCAGCAGGCTCGAAGGGCACCCCACACCGCAGCGGCTGCCGTGGGTCGAGACGGCCACCGGGTCGCTGGGGCAGGGACTGCCCGTCGGCGTGGGCATCGCCCTGTCCGGCAAGCGGCTCGATCGGGCGGACTACCGCGTGTGGGTGCTGTGCGGGGACAGCGAGCTCGCCGAGGGCTCCGTCTGGGAGGCCGCCGAGCACGCCTCGTTCGAGAACCTCGACAACCTCGTCGCGATCGTCGACGTCAACCGGCTCGGCCAGCGCGGCCCCACCCGGCACGGTCACGACCTCGACGCCTACGCCCGCCGCTTCCAGGCGTTCGGCTGGCACACGGTCGAGATCGACGGGCACGACGTGGACGCGATCGACCGGGCCTACGGAGAGGCACTGTCGACCAAGGGCCAGCCGACCGTCGTCCTCGCCCGCACCCTCAAGGGCAAGGGCGTCGAGGCCGTCCAGGACCGCGAGGGGCTGCACGGCAAGCCGCTGCCCGACGCCGAGGAGGCCGTCGCCGAACTCGGCGGTGTCCGGGACCTGCGCTTCCACGCCCAGGAGCCGCCCGCCGCGCGCCTGTTGCACGCCGTCCGCGAGGACCACGTCGAACTGCCCCGCTTCGATGTGGGCGAGGAGGTGGCGACCCGCGACGCCTACGGCAAGGCGCTCGCCGCCCTCGGCACCGGACGCGGGGACGTCGTCGCCCTGGACGGCGAGGTGAGCGACTCCACGCGCGCGGAGGCCTTCGCCAAGGAGCACCCCGAGCGGTTCTTCGAGTGCTACATCGCCGAGCAGCAGATGGTCGCCGCCGCCGTGGGCATCTCGACGCGGGGCTGGGTGCCGTACGCCTCCACGTTCGCGGCCTTCCTCACCCGGGCCTACGACTTCGTGCGCATGGCCTCGATCAGCGGGGCCGGGATCAACCTGGTCGGTTCGCACGCCGGCGTCGCGATCGGGCAGGACGGGCCCTCCCAGATGGGCCTGGAGGACCTCGCGATGTTCCGGGCCGTGCACGGCTCGACCGTGCTCTACCCGTGCGACGCCAACCAGACGGCGCGGCTCGTCGCCGCCATGGCCGACCTGGACGGCATCCGCTACCTGCGCACCTCACGCGGCAAGAACAAGGTGATCTACGGGCCCGACGAGGAGTTCCCGGTGGGCGGCAGCAAGGTACTGCGCTCCTCCGCCACCGACCGGCTGACCCTGGTCGCCGCGGGCGTCACCGTGCCCGAGGCGCTGGCCGCGGCCGACGCGCTGGACCGCGAGGGCGTCCAGGTGCGGGTGATCGACCTGTACTCGGTCAAGCCCGTCGACCGGCCGACCCTGCGCCAGGCCGCCGAGGACACCGGATGCCTGGTCACCGTGGAGGACCACCGCGAGGAGGGCGGCCTCGGCGACGCCGTGCTGGACGCCTTCCTCGACGGACGTCCCACGCCGCGGCTGGTGCGTCTCGCGGTGCGCACCATGCCCGGCTCGGCCGCGCCCGACCAGCAGCTGCACGCCGCGGGCATCGACGCCGACTCGATCACCGCCGCCGTGCAACTGCTGGTGGAGCAGGCGGTCGTGCGGTGAGCGGTGGCGAGGTGCGCACCGTGCGGGCCGGCCGGCGCACCGTTGAGGTGCACCGGCCGGACAAGGTGCTCTTCCCCGGCGGCGGGGACGCGAAGGAGTACACCAAACGGGACCTCGTCGACTACTACCGGGCCGTCGCGCCGTTCATGCTGCCGCACCTGCGGGGCCGTCCGCTGATGCTCCAGCGCCGTCCGGACGGCCTCGACGGACCGGAGTTCATGCAGAAGAACACGCCGGAGAGCTATCCGGAGTGGATCACCCGCGTCGAGGTCCCCAAGGAGGGCGGCACCGTCTGCCACACGGTCTGCGACGACGCCGCCACCCTCGTCTACCTCGCCGACCAGGCCTGCCTCACCCTGCACCGCTGGCTCTCCCGGGCCGGCGGGCTCGACCGGCCGGACCGGCTGGTCTTCGACCTCGACCCGTCCGGCGAGTCCTTCGCGCCGGTGCGCGAGGCGGCCTGGCGGCTGGGTGAGCTGCTCGACGGACTGAAGCTGCCCTCGGCGCTGATGACCACCGGCTCGCGCGGGCTGCACGTGGTCGTGCCGCTCAACGGGCGTCACGACTTCGACGAGGTGCGGGAGTTCGCCCGCGACGTCGCCGACACCCTCGCCGCCGCGTACCCCGACCGGTACACCACCGCCGCCCGCAAGAAGGACCGCGGTGACCGGCTCTACCTCGACGTGCAGCGCAACGGCTACGCGCAGACCGCCGTCGCCCCGTTCAGCGTGCGCGCCAGGCCCGGCGCGCCCGTCGCCGTCCCCGTCGGCTGGGACCAGCTCGACCACCCCGGATTCGGGCCGCGCCGCTGGACCGTGGCCGACGCCGTCGACCAGGCCCGCACCAACCCCTGGGCCGGCGTGCTGAACCGCGGGCGTGCCCTCGGCCCGGCCCGGCGGCGGCTCGACGCGATGCGTGGCTGACGCACGTACCGCCGCTGCGCAGGCGCGATACGCCCCCGGGGGAAAGCGGGCGACTGCAGAAGGTTTGGCCAAGGGATCAGCGGCCACCCGAACTGCGAGGTGGCCATGACGAACACAAAGAACACATCAGAGTCGCAGGATTCACGTAACTCCCCCAAGAAGCAGGAAGAAGAAGCGAGGGCGGACTCCCGGCCGAGCCCCATGCAGGTGCTGCGCGACGCGCGCCTGCAGCTCGCGGAACTCACCGGAATGGCCGCCGAGACCGTGTCGTCCTTCGAACAGACCGAGGACGGCTGGTCCCTGGAGGTCGAGGTCCTCGAACTCGCCCGGGTGCCGGACACGATGAGCCTGATGGCGAGCTACGAGGTGGAGCTGGACTCCGACGGGCAGCTCACCGGCTACCGGCGGTTGCGCCGCTACGAGCGCGGCAGGGCCGACACCGGCAAGCGCTAGGCGTCCAGCCCTGGCCCCGTACCCCCAGACGTCAATGGACGAGATGGACGAGAAGAACGAGGAGGAACAGCCGGCATGACCGTTGTACCGGCACAGCAGACCGGCGGTGGAGGCGGCAGCAGCGGCCTCTACGACGTGCTTGAACTGGTGCTCGACAGGGGGCTCGTGATCGACGCCTTCGTCCGCGTCTCCCTGGTGGGCATCGAGATCCTGAAGATCGACGTGCGGGTCGTGGTGGCCAGCGTCGACACCTATCTCCGCTTCGCCGAGGCGTGCAACCGGCTCGACCTGGAGTCCGGACCGCGCAAGAGCCCCGGCCTGCCCGACATCGTCGGCGAGATCACCGAGTCCGGCGCGCGCGGCAAGTCCAAGGGCGCCCTCTCCGGTGCCGCGCAGACCATATCCGACGCCTTCAGCCAGGCGCGCGAGGAAGGCGAGTCGCAGTCGCGGCCGCGCGCCCGCAAGAGCACGTCCTCGCGGCGCAGGGAGGAGCAGGAGTGAGCACGTACGTCTACGGCATCGCGTCCGGCGCGCATCCCGCCCTCCCCGACGGCATGGGCGGGGTCGGCGACCCGGCCCGGCCCGTGCGCATCCTCAAGGAGGGCGCGCTGGCGGCCGTCGTCAGTGACGCGCCCGAAGGACTGCGCCCCAAGCGCAAGGACCTGCTCGCCCACCAGAACGTGCTCGCCGAGGCGGGCGCGGCCGGCTGTGTGCTGCCGATGCGGTTCGGCAGCGTCGCCCCGGACGACGCGGCGGTCACGGGTGTGCTCGTGGAGCGCGCCGCGCACTACCAGGAGCGTCTGACGGCGCTGGACGGCCGGATCGAGTACAACATCAAGGCCAATCACGTCGAGGAAGCCGTCCTGCACCACGTGATGGCCGAGAGCCCCGAGATCCGCTCGCTCGCCGAGGCCAACCGCACGTCGGGCGGCGGCGGTTACGAGGACAAGATCCGCCTCGGCGAGATGGTCGCGGCCGCCGTGCAGGCCAAGGAGGCCGAGGACGGGCTCGCCCTCCAGCGGCTCCTGGAACCGGCCGCGGAGGCGACCAGCGTCGGCCCGGAGTCCAGCGGCTGGCTCGCCAACGTGTCGTACCTGGTGGACCGGGGCTCGGCCGAGAACTTCCTGGCGGCCGTGGAGCAGGCCCGCAAGGAGCTGCCGCACCTGGAGGTGCGGGTGAACGGCCCGCTGCCCCCGTACAGCTTCGTCGAGCCCGGCCCCGCCGAGCCGGCGGGCAGCACGGCCGGCGGCGCGGACACCGGGGCCGGGTGACGGCATGGGACTGATCTCGGAGGTGCTGCTGCTGCCGTTCGCACCGGTGCGCGGCAGCGCCTGGGCCATCAGACAGGTGCTCCAGGAGGCGGAGCGGATCTACTACGACCCCGCCACGGTCCGGGCGGAACTCGCCCGGCTGGAGGAGCGACTGGAGGCCGGTGAGATCAGCGAGGAGGAGTTCGACCGGGAGGAGGACGAACTCCTCGACCGGCTGGAGATCGCTTCGCGCAACGGCGCGGGAACGGGCAACGGGACAGCACCATGAATCGAGTGGGACTAGGCCTCGCGGTAGGGGCCGGATACATCCTCGGACGAACGAAGAAGATGAAACTGGCGTTCGCCGTCGGCACGCTCGTCGCCGGCAAGCGCATGAACCTCGGCCCGCGTGCGATCGCGGACCTGGTGTCCGGGCAGCTGCGGAACAACCCGCAGTTCAAGGAGCTCGGCGACCAGCTCCGCCAGGACCTGCGCGGCGTGGGCGGCGCGGCGACGGGCGCCTTGGTGGAACGGCAGCTCGGCTCGCTCGCCGACCGCCTGCACGACCGGACGGCGGGCATGCGCGAGCAGCTCGGCGGCGCCGTGCCGGGCGGCCGGGACCTCGGGTACGACGACGAGGAACCGGACGACGAGGGGCGCGACGAGGACGAGGGCTACGACGACGACCGGGACGACGACGGTCGGCGCCACGACGAGGACGCCGCCCCGAAGGAGCTCCCGGCCAAGAAGGCCGCGGCCAAGAAGACGGCGGCGAAGAAGGCCGCCAAGAAGGCGCCCGCGCGCAAGGCGGCCCCGGCGAAGAAGGCGGCGGCCCAGCGCACCGCCGCGCGCCAGACGGCCTCCGCCAAGACGGCAGGCCGCAAGACGGCCTCCGCGCGCCCCGGCGCCCGGACACCGAAGGGAGGCGGTGACCGATGACCGAGACCCTCGGATCGGCCACGTCCACCGCGGGCCGGGCGGCCCGCTCCAACCCGCTCAGCGAGGTGGCCCACAGCGAGGCCGCGGACCGCCTCAAGGCCGAGGCCCAGGAGTATCTGGCGGCGCAGGCCACCCGGCTGCTCACCGGCGTCGGCCGCAAGCTCGGCGAGACCACCGGCAAGCTCAACGACATCGCCGACGGCCGCAGCCCCGGCTTCCCCCGGCTCGCCCTGGACGGCGGCCGCAAGCTCGCCGAGGGCAAGGGCCCCCTGCGCACCGCGCTGGAGCTCGGGGCGTCCCGGGCCAAGGACAACGTGGTGGGCGCGCTGAAGAACCTGACCGGCGGCAAGGGCAAGGGCAAGGGCGGCTCCGGCCACCGGCCCACCGTGATCCTGGAGTACGTGGACGTCGGCGTGCCGGTGCGCACCGCCTACGACCAGTGGACGCGCTACCAGGACTTCAGCACCTTCGCCAAGGGCGTCAAGAGCGCCCAGCGCGCCGACGACACCAGCTCGGACTGGCAGCTGAAGGTCTTCTGGTCCAACCGCAGCTGGAAGGCCCGCACCACCGAGCAGGTCCCCGACGACCGGATCTCCTGGACGTCGGAGGGCGCCAAGGGCACCACCAAGGGCGTCGTCTCCTTCCACCGGCTCGCCGACAACCTCACCCGGGTCCTGCTGGTGATCGAGTACTACCCGAAGGGCCTGTTCGAGAAGACCGGCAACCTCTGGCGCGCCCAGGGCCGCCGCGCCCGGCTCGACCTGAAGAACTTCGCCCGTCACATCACGCTCCGGGGCGAGGCGCAGGACGGCTGGCGCGGGGAGATCCGCGACGGCGAGGTCGTGCGGGACCACGACGAGGTGGTCGCCGAGGAGGAGCGGGAGGCCGCGGGCGACGAGGCCGGCCAGGACGAGGCCGAGCGGGACGACGACGGCTACGACGGCTACGACGAGTACGAGGACGACTACGACGAGGAGGGGGAGCCCGAGGAGGAGTACGAGGACGAGGATCCTCGCGCGCAGGGGGAACACGGTTCGCAGGACGAGACCGAGGAACCCGAGGAGAGTGAGGAGACGGACGAGCCCGAGGCGACCGACGAGAGGGAGGACCCCGAGGAGTTCGACGACGAGTACCGGGACGAGCGCGCAGAGGCCCGGAGCCGTCGATGACGTCACCGACCCGCCTGCCCGACCCCTACGGTCACGACAGCGGTGCCAACCTCGCCGACATCCTGGAGCGGGTGCTCGACAAGGGCGTCGTGATCGCGGGTGACATCCGGATCAACCTGCTCGACATCGAACTGCTCACCATCAAGTTGCGGCTCATCGTGGCCTCCGTCGACAAGGCGAAGGAGATGGGCATCGACTGGTGGGAGGACGACCCGGCTCTGTCGTCGGGCGCTCGCCGCAAGGAACTCGCGAAGGAGAACGCCGAGTTGCGGGAGCGGCTGGCGGCGCTGGAGACCGGCCGCGCACAGGAGGAGAGCACATGACCGGACTGCGGTACGTGTACGCCGTCTGCCGCCCCTTCGGCGCGGCGCTGCAGTCCCAGCTGACGGGCGTCGCGGGTGCGCCACCCAAGCTGCTGCACCACGGCGGCCTGGTCGCGGTGGTCAGCTCGGTGCCGGAGGACGACTTCGCCGAGGAGCCGCTGCGCGCCCATCTGGAGGACCTCGACTGGCTCACCGCCACGGCCCGGGGCCACCAGGGCGTGATCGACGCGCTCACCACCGTGACCACGCCGCTGCCGCTCCGGCTCGGCACGGTCTTCCGGGACGACAGCGGGGTCCGGATGATGCTGGAGGCCCGCGAGGGCGACTTCCTGCGCACCCTGGACCGGCTGGCGGGCCGGGTGGAGTGGGGCGTGAAGGTCTACGCCGAACCCGCGGCCGGCGAATCCGGTGAGCCGGGCGGGTCCGAGGTGTCCGCCCGGCCCGCCGGCGCGGCCGGGGAGCCCGGCGGCACCGCGCCGGGCCCGGACGCCGTGGACGGGGTGGCCGTGACGGCGATGTCGGGGCGGGACTACCTGCGGCGGCGCAGCCGCAGCGTCAAGGAACGCGAGACGGGCCTGCGCAAGGTCGAGGAGTTCGCCGACCGGCTGCACGAACGGCTGACCGCGCACGCCGAGGACGCGCGCATGCACGCGCCCCAGAGCGCCCAGCTGTCCGGGGCCTCGGGACGCAACGTGCTGAACGCGGCCTATCTGGTGCCGCGCGGCCAGTCCGAGGAGTTCGTGGAGATCGTGGACCGAACGAAGGACGAGATGCCGGGGGTCCGGGTGGAGCTGACCGGCCCGTGGGCGGCCTACTCCTTCGCGGGGGAGAAGCCGTGACGGTGATCGAACGGCGTGAGATCGCCCTGGTGGACCTGCTCGACCGGCTGCTGTCGGGCGGCGTGGTCATCACCGGCGACATCACCCTGCGCATCGCGGACGTCGACCTCGTCCGCATCGACCTCAACGCACTGATCAGCTCCGTGAACGAACAGGTTCCGTCGCCCTGGGGTGATCTGACGTGACGGCACCCCGCAAACTCGACCTGGAGCCCGACACGGTCGAACGCGACCTGGTCAAGCTCGTCCTCACCGTCGTGGAGCTGTTGCGCCAGCTGATGGAACGGCAGGCGCTGCGTCGCTTCGACGAGGGTGACCTGAGCGAGGAGCAGGAGGAGCGGATCGGGCTCACCCTGATGCTGCTCGACGACCGGATGAAGGAGCTGCGGGACCGCTACGGCCTGCGGCCCGAGGACCTGAACCTGGACCTCGGGCCGCTCGGACCACTGCTGCCCCGGGACTGAGCGCCCGGGGGCGCGTCACCAGCGGTACCAGCGTCCCCTGGAGCCGCCGGCGGTCGTGCCACGCAGCAGGAATCCCAGCAGCCACAGGACCAGCACCGCGATGGCGACCCACCAGAGCACCTCGACGGCGAACCCGGCACCGAAGAGAATCAGCACGAGAAGCAGCACGAGCAGGATGGGAACCATGATGAACCTCCTGTCCGCCGAGTTTCCCGAAACGGGTGTCTCAGACGGTTCTGCGGCACAGGATCTCCCCGTGCAGCACGCCGAACCAGCCGTCCTCCGCCGCGCCCCAGTCACGCCAGGCCTGAGCCATGGCCCGCAACTCCGCCTCGCTCGCGTGGCCGGCCTCGACCGCCCGGCGCGCGTACGCGGACGCCACGGTGCGCTCGGCCCACAGCTCGCTCCACCAGGCGCGCTCGTCCGCCGACGCGTAGGTCCAGGTGCTCGACGTCGCCGTGACCTCGGTGAAGCCGGCCCTCAGGGCCCAGGACCGCAGCCGCCGGCCCGCGTCCGGCTCGCCGCCGTTCGCACGGGCCGTCCGCCGGTACAGGTCCAGCCAGGCGTCCAGGCCGGGTGAGGCGGGGTACCAGGTCATCGCGGCGTAGTCGCCGTCGCGGGCGGCGACGATCCCGCCCGGTTTCGTCACCCTCGCCATCTCGCGCAGCGCCCCCACCGGGTCGCCGACGTGCTGGAGCACCTGATGGGCGTGGACCACGCAGAACGTCCCGTCGGGGTGGTCCAGCGCGTGCACGTCCGCCACCTCGAAGGTGACGTTGGCGAGCCCCCGCCCCGCTGCCGTGGCCCGCGCCCGCTCCAGGACCTCGGGCGCCCGGTCGGCGCCGGTGACGTGCCCCTGCGGGACCAGCGCGGCCAGGTCGGCGGTGAGGGTTCCGGGGCCGCAGCCGATGTCCAGGATGCGCATGTGCGGCTTCAGGGAGCCGAGGAGGTACGCCGCGGAGTTGGCGGCGGTCCGCCAGGTGTGCGACCGCAGCACCGACTCGTGGTGCCCGTGCGTGTAGACCGCGGTCTCCTGTGCTCTCGCCATGGCGGTGCCCCTTCTCGTCCGGCCGGATCGCGTCCCTCGGCCACGGTACGCGTCCGGCCGGATGATGAGACGGAAACTTTCACCATACGGACTGACGGAACGTCAGTCCTCCGGGGGGAGCGGCCGGTAGACCACCAGCGCCTCGGGCACCTTCTCCAGCGCCACCTCGCCCTCCACCTCGGTGACCTCGCCGTCGTAGGCGAGCAGCGTGCCCGGGGCGACGCCGGACAGCCGCAGCCGCCGGACCTGGACGGCGGCGTGGGCGGGGGAGCGGGTCAGCGGCCCGGCGAACGCGGCGGCGAGCAGCCGTAGCGCGGGCCTGCGGCCTCCGTGCACCACCCGCACGTCGAGGTGCCCGTCCGCGAGGTCCATCCGGCGGGCCGGGGCGAGCCCCATCCGGTGGTAGGTGCCGTTCCCGGCGAACAGCAGCCACAGCGGGCGTGCCCTGCCGCCCATCTCGGCCTCCAGCGGATGACCGTCGGCGCGCAGCACGCGCAGCGCCGCGAGGACCCCGGCGGGCCAGCTGCCGATCCGGTGCGACCAGCGGTCCCGCTCGCGCACCAGCTCCGGATAGACGCCGAGGCTGCAGGTGTTGACGAAGACGCCCCGCTTGTCGCCGCAGGCGAACCGGCCCACGTCCACACGGACCGCGTCGCCCTGCTCGACGGCCGTGGCCAGCGCCCGGGCCTCCTCCACGCCCAGGTCGAGGGCGAAGTGGTTGAGCGTGCCGCCGGGCAGCACCGCGAGCGGCAGACCGTGGCGCAGGGCGATCTCGACGGCGGTGTTCACCGTGCCGTCCCCGCCGCACACGCCCAGCACCCGGGCCCGTGCCGCCGCCTTCTCCAGCTCCTCCGGCACCTCCTGCGGCCGGCACTCGACGACCTCCGCCCGGGGCAGCGCGTCCCGCAGCGCCCGCACCCGGTCCGAACTGCCCGCCGCCGTGTTGGCCACCACGACCAGCCCCTCGCCCTCGGGCAGTGCCGGGGCGTCGGCGCGTGGCCGCGGCGGCAGGGTGGCCTGGTCGCGGGTCGGCACCAGGGCCCGTACGGCGAAGGCGGCGCCCACGCCGAGGGCCGCGCCCGCCAGCACGTCGCTCGGGAAGTGGACGCCGGTGTACACGCGGGACATGGCGACGGAGAAGGCGACCGGGGCGACCACGGCACCCCAGGTCGGCGACTCCATGGCCACGCCCGCCGCGAACGCGGCGGCGGAGGCGGAGTGACCGGACGGGAAGGACGTGGTGATCGGCTGGCGCTTGAGGCGGCGCACGGACGGTACGGCGTCCAGGACCGGCCGGGTGCGGCGCACGCTGCGCTTGCCGACCGTGTTGATGGTCGCCGACGCCAGGGCGAGGGAGGCCACCCCGCGCACGGCGGCCCGGCGGGCCCTCGGGGTGCGGCTGGCCGCGATGACGCCGGCGGTCGCGAACCACAGCAGCCCGTGGTTCGCGCCGCGGCTCAGCCTCGGCAGAACGGGTTCGGCGGCGGGCCAGTCCCGTGCGGCGGCGAACTCGAACAGCCGGTTGTCCAGCGCGAGCAGCCGCTCACGCAACACGTGGCGGCCGGGTGTGAGGGCGGTGAGGTCGACGTCTGGGCTCATGTAGGGGCGGGTACCCTGAAGTGGCCGTCTTCTGTCCGGCCCGAGGCGGTCGGCACCCGGAGGAACCCATCGTGCGCCTGCTGCTCGTCCGTCACGGCCAGACCCCCTCGAACGTCGCCTATCTGCTGGACACCGCCGTTCCGGGGCCCGGTCTGACCGAGCTGGGGGAGCGTCAGGCCGCCGCACTGCCGGCCGCGCTCGCCGACGAGGACATCGAGGCCCTCTACGCCTCCACCCTGCTGCGCACCCAGCTCACCGCGGCGCCGCTCGCCGCGGCCCGCGGCCTCGACGTCCTGGTCAGGGACGGCATCCGTGAGGTGTTCGCGGGCGACCTGGAGATGCTGCCGGGCGGCTCGCCGCGGGGCGAGGAGTACATGCGCACCGTGTTCGCCTGGGCGGAGGGCGGGACCGGCCTGCGGATGCCGGGCGGGGAGAGCGGCGCGGAGACGCTCGCACGCTTCGACGCCGTGGTCGAGGAGGCCGCCGCCGGCGGGGCCGGGACCGTCGCCATGGTCAGCCACGGCGCGGTGATCCGTATGTGGACCGCCGCCCGCGCCGACAACGTCGACGTGCCCTTCGCCGCCGCCCGCCCCCTCGACAACACCGGCGTGGTGATCCTCGAAGGCTCACCGTCCGACGGCTGGAAGGCCCTGAGCTGGGCAGGTGCCACGGTCGCCCCCGCGGGCGAGGGCGGCCCCACCGGGCGCCCGATGGACGAGAGCGGGCACGCCCGGTAGCGCCCGGGGCGCCGTACCCGACCCGTTATCGGTTTGCCCCGCCTCGCCGGCGGCCCGCACAATGCGGCCTCATGGGACATCTGGAAGCCGCGCACATCGAGTACCACCTCCCCGACGGGAGGACCCTGCTCGGCGACGTGTCCTTCCGGGTGGGCGAGGGGGCCGTCGCCGCCCTCGTCGGACCCAACGGCGCGGGCAAGACCACCCTGCTCCGGCTGCTCTCCGGCGAACTCAAGCCGCACGGCGGCTCCGTCACCGTCAGCGGCGGGCTCGGCGTGATGCGGCAGTTCGTCGGATCCGTACGGGACGAGACGACCGTGCGTGACCTGCTGGTGTCGGTGTCGTCGCCGCGTGTCCGCGAGGCCGCGAAAGCCGTCGACGCCGCCGAGCACGCCGTCATGACCGTCGACGACGAGGCCGCCCAGATGCGGTACGCGCAGGCGCTGGCCGACTGGGCGGAGGCGCGCGGCTACGAGGCGGAGACGCTGTGGGACATGTGCACCACGGCCGCGCTCGGGATGCCGTACGACAAGGCGCAGTGGCGGCAGGTGCGGACCCTCTCCGGCGGTGAGCAGAAACGGCTCGTGCTGGAGGCGCTGCTGCGTGGCACCGACGAGGTGCTCCTGCTCGACGAGCCGGACAACTACCTCGACGTCCCCGGCAAGCGCTGGCTGGAGGAGCGGCTCACCGAGACCCGCAAGACGGTCCTGTTCGTCTCCCACGACCGTGAACTGCTCGCGCGCAGCGCCCAGCGGATCATCTCCGTCGAACCCGGTCCGGCCGGTGCCGACGCCTGGGTGCACGGCAGCGGCTTCGCCACCTACCACGAGGCCCGGCGGGAACGCTTCGCCCGTTTCGAGGAGCTGCGCAAGCGCTGGGACGAGAAGCACGCCCAGCTGAAGAAGCTGGTGCTGAACCTGCGTCAGGCCGCCGCCGTCAGCCACGAGATGGCCTCCCGCTACGCCGCGGCCCAGACCCGGCTGCGCAAGTTCGAGGAGGCGGGACCGCCTCCGGAGCCGCCGCGTGAGCAGGACATCACGATGCGGCTGCGGGGCGGGCGCACCGGCGTGCGGGCCGTCACCTGCGCGGGGCTCGAACTCACCGGCCTGATGAAGCCGTTCGACCTGGAGGTCTTCTACGGCGAGCGGGTCGCCGTCCTGGGCTCCAACGGCTCCGGCAAGTCGCACTTCCTGCGGCTGCTCGCCGGGGAGGACGTGGCGCACTCGGGGCAGTGGAAGCTCGGGGCGCGGGTCGTGCCCGGACACTTCGCGCAGACGCACGCCCACCCCGAGCTCACGGGCCGCACCCTGCTCGACATCCTCTGGCGGGAGCACGCCCAGGATCGCGGCGCCGCGATGTCCCGGCTGCGGCGCTACGAGCTCACCGGCCAGGCCGAACAGACCTTCGACCGGCTCTCCGGTGGCCAGCAGGCCCGCTTCCAGATCCTGCTGCTGGAGCTCCAGGGCGTCACCGCCCTGCTCCTCGACGAGCCCACCGACAACCTCGACCTCGAGTCCGCCGAGGCACTCCAGGAGGGCCTGGACGCGTTCGACGGCACCGTCCTGGCGGTCACGCACGACCGCTGGTTCGCCCGCTCCTTCGACCGCTTCCTGGTCTTCGGCAGCGACGGCCGGGTCCGGGAGACCCCGGAGCCGGTGTGGGACGAGCGCCGCGTGGAGCGGGCCCGCTAGGGCCCGCGCGTCGGGCGGTCCGTGCCGGTCGGATCAGGGCCGGCGCAGCAGCGCGCCGAGGCCGCCCGCCGGTACGTCCCGCTCATCGGCCGCCTCGACGGGGGCCAGCGAGACCACCGGCGCGTTCGTCGCCACCGCCGCGCGCAGCAGGGCGTCGTCCACGCGGGCGGACCAGGAGTTCTGCTCGCCGAGGATCGTCAGCTCGGTGCGGCGGACCGCCAGCTGGTCGGCGTCCTCGCCGACCCAGACCTCGCGGTGCGTGTCGCCGCCGTCGGGGCGGACGACCAGCTCCTCGACACGCTGTTCGCGTACCGCCTGCACCAGCGCGGGCACGCCTTCCGCCGCCCGGGGGCGGCCCTCGTCGTCCGGTGCGGCGCGCGCCGCGAGGAAACGTTCCAGTTCCGCCTCGGCGTGCCGGCGCACATGCGCGGCACGGGCCTGCTCCACGTCCTCGTCGAGCAGCCGGCTGCCCGCACCGTGCCGGGCGTCGACCACCCGCTCGTGCAGCCGCTTGGGCAGCCGCTCGTGCACGGAGCGCCGCTCCCGGTCGTCACCGACGAGGATCAGCAGGTCGGCGCGGGTCTCCTCCTGGCACACGGCGAGCGCGTCGGCGATCTCGGCCGCGTTGTGCTCCCAGGTGTTCTCCACCCGCAGCTGGAAGTGCCGCTCCGACCAGTCGCCGGAACCGGCCCGGTGCACGGGCCACTGCCGCCCGGTGACCGAACCGGCCCTCTCGCGGGTCACGGCGCTGCGCAGTTCGAAGTCGGCGCCCCGGCGGTCGATGTAGGCCACGACGGCCACCGCGTCCTCGCCGGTCAGGTCCAGCAGCGGGGTGGCCCGGGGCAGCGGTGCCCACAGCGCCCGGTCGTGCCGCGGGGCGCGGGCCAGCGGGGGATCGAGGACCACCGCGCCCGCACGGGCGAACAAGGCCCTGCCGTGCGGCTCGGGCAAGTTCTTGAGCTCCTCGATCGCGTTCCGTACGGCCCGGCAGGTCGCCTCGTCGGCGCCCTGCCCGGCGAGCTCCTCGGACATCGCCTCGGCCGTCAGGCTCCGCCGGCGGGGCGTGTCCTCCGGGTGGTGCGACAGGTCGACGTACACGGAGGCCCAAGGGCCCGGATGTTCGTAGAGTGGATGCAGGAACGCGAGATCCATGGCTCCCTCCCGGTTGCCGCTCGGGGGCAGTGCTTGCCGGGCGGGTACCCGTACCGCATGAGAGAACACGACGAGCGGGGCACCACCATGACCGGAGTCGACCCGGGCCGGCTGGACGATCAGCAGCTGATGAAAGAGCTGGAGACCATCCACCGCACACGCCACGACACCCTGCTGTACGGCTCGAACGACGCGCTGCGCGTGCACAACGACCGTATGGCCCAGCTGGAGGGCGAGTACCTGCGCCGCAATCCGCGCCGCTTCGTCGCCCCCGGCCGCACGCGTGACGGCGCCCGGGAGCGCACCTGCGGCGACGAGGCCCGCGACGCGCGGACCCCGGTCGGCAAGTGGGGCTCGGGCGGCCCGGCGGCCCGGGAGTCCGGGCCCGTATGACGGGCGCCCCGCTCCGCGACCGACGGCGGGCCGGGCCGCGCGGTGCGCGGCCCGGCCCGTGGCCGCCTACAGGCGTGGGCGTCAGGCGCTCTCCTGCGCGAACACCTCGAGGAACGTCTCGCAGAACGCCTTGAGGTCGTCCGGCTTGCGACTGGTGACCAGCTTGTTGTCGCCGTGGTCGCACACCTTGACCTGCTCGTCCACCCAGGTGCCGCCCGCGTTGCCGATGTCGGTCCGCAGGCTCGGCCAGGAGGTCAGCACCCGGCCCCGTACGACGTCGGCCTCGATGAGCGTCCACGGCGCGTGGCAGATCGCCGCGACCGGGCGGCCCTGCTCGAAGAAGTCCCGCACGAAGGCCACCGCCTTGTCGTCCATGCGCAGGAAGTCAGGGTTGGCGACCCCGCCCGGGAGCACCAGACCCCCGAACGAGTCGGCCGAGGTCTCGCCCACCACCTCGTCGACGGGGAACGTGTCCGCCTTGTCGAGGTGGTCGAAGGCCTGGACCTCGCCTTGTGCGGTCGACAGCAGGACGGGCTCGTGCCCCGCGTCGGTGACGGCCTTCCAGGGCTCGGTCAGCTCGACCTGCTCGACGCCCTCGGGCGCGGTCAGAAAAGCGATACGCATGATGTCTCAGCGTCCTTCCATGTGCCTGTGCGTGCGGCGGGAAGCGGGTGGTGGGCGGCGGTGGCGGGGCCGCGGGCGGCCCGGTCCCGCCTCATACGGCACCGCGTATGCGGGGGGCCGGGCGCCCGGCGATGTCCGGTTCGGCCCTGCTGATGTCGGCGAGAGCGCTCTCCGGGTCCTGGGCGAGTGCCAGGTCGCCGAGGCTCACCATGCCGACCGGCATGCCGTCCTCGACGACGGGAAGCCGGCGCACCGCCCGCTCGCGCATCAGCGCCACCGCCGTGGAGACCGGGTCGTGGGGGCCGACGACGACCGGGTCCGGCGTGCACATCGACGCCGCGCTCACCGTCAGCGGGTCGATGCCCTCGGCCACCGCCCGCACGGTGATGTCCCGGTCGGTCAGCACCCCGACCACCCGCTGTCCGTCGGCCACCACCACGTCGCCGATGTCCTGGGAGCGCATCAGCTGCGCCGCCTCCACCAGCGAGGCGTCCGGACGGACCGCCACCACCCCCGGCGTCATCACCTCCCGCACGAAGTCGGCCGTCATGAGGTCTCCCTCCGCCGCTCACCATGGGTCAGGGCCTCGGCCAGCTCCTGCACGTTGCCGTAGCGGGCCGAACGGGGCAGCCGCCGCAGCGGCTCGATCAGGGCGTCGGGCGCGTTGCGCCGGCGCAGGGCGCTCATCAGCGCGTCCGGGCCCGCGGGGAACGCGCCACGGCCCAGGATCCGGCCCAGCTCCAGCCGGATCTCGGCCAGCGAGCCCGGCATGGCCGGACCGCCGGCGAGGCGCGGGTCGTCCTCGGCGGTGGGCTCGGGGTCGTGCCACTCCTGCGATCGGGTGGGGTGGCCCGACCGCAGCAGCCCCTGCAGTTCGTGCTTCATCTCCTCGTCCCGGTGGACGCTCAGCCGGTCACTGCCTCGCTGCATGTCTTGCTCCAGTCCTCGGGGTCGGGCACCGCGTACCCGACAGGAGGGCCGCGACACGGGCCGCGCACGACCGCATTCGGCCCGATTTCGCCCTCTCCCCGGCTACTCCCGCTCCGGCTGCTCCTGCGGCTGCTTCTTCTCCCGACCCGGCAGGAACTCCTGCATCTTCGCCTTGAAGCCCTGCCGGACCATGGCGCCCCGGTCGGCGTCGCCCTTCAGGATCGACGCGGCCGTCGCCTCCATCTGCTCCCAGGTCGCGTGCGGCGGGATCGGTGGAACGGCCGGGTCGGTCACGAACTCGATCACCGCCGGCCCGTCGGCCTCCAGCGCGGCCCGCCAGCCCGCCTCGACGTCCTCCGGCTTCTCCACCCGCACCCCGGTCAGGCCGAGCGACCGGGCGAAGGCCGCGTACTGCACGTCCGGCAGCTCCTGGGAGGGCAGGAAGGACGGCGCTCCTCCCATGGCCCGCATCTCCCAGGTGACCTGGTTCAGGTCGCGGTTGTTCCACACGGCGACCACCAGCCGCGGGTCCTGCCACAGGTCCCGGTACTTCGCCGCCGTGATCAGCTCCGCCAGCCCGTTCATCTGCATCGCCCCGTCGCCGACCAGCGCGATCGCGGGCCGGTCCGGGTGGGCGAACTTCGCGCCGATCGCGTACGGCACCCCGCAGCCCATCGTGGCCAGCGTCCCGGAGAGCGAGGAGCGCATGCCGGCGCGCATCGTCAGATGGCGGGCGTACCAGTTGGACGTCGAACCCGAGTCCGACGTGACGATCGCGTCGTCCGGCAGCAGCGGGTCCAGCGCCCGGGCCACGTACTCCGGGTTGATCGGATCCGCCGACAGCGCCGCCCGGCGCTCCATCACGTCCCGCCAGCGGTGCACGTTGTCGCACACCGTGTCGAACCACTCGCGTCCCCGGTCGCCGTCCAGCATCGGGATCAGCCGCCGCAGGGTCTCCTTGGCGTCCCCGACGAGATTCACCTCGTAGGGGTAGCGCATCCCCACCATGTGCGGGTCGATGTCGATCTGCACCCCGCGCGCGCTGCCGAACTCCGGCAGGAACTGCGAGTACGGGAAGGACGAACCGATGGTCAGCAGCGTGTCGCAGTCACGCATCAGCTCGTACGACGGACGCGTGCCCAGCAGGCCGATCGAGCCGGTGACATACGGCAGCTCGTCGCTCAGTGCGTCCTTGCCCAGCAGCGCCTTGGCGACGCCCGCGCCGAGCAGCTCGGCGATCCGCTCCACCTCCGCGCGCGCCCCCGACGCGCCCTGGCCGATCAGGATCGCCACCTTGTCACCGGTGTTGAGCACCTCCGCCGCCCGGCGCAGCGAGTCCTCCGAGGGGACCGCCGTCCAGGCACTGCGGTCCAGGCTGGAGGGCACCATCTTGAACTCGTGCGTGGGCGGCTCGTAGTCGAGCTCCTGGACGTCCCCGGGAATGATGACCGCCGTGGGGGCGCGGCGCGCGTACGCGGTGCGGATCGCCCGGTCCAGCACGTTCGGCAGCTGCTCGGGCACCGTCACCGTCTCCAGGAAGTCCGAGGCGACGTCCTTGAACAGCGAGTGCAGGTCCACCTCCTGCTGGTACGAGCCGCCCATCGCGCTGCGGTGCGTCTGGCCGACGATCGCCAGCACCGGCACATGGTCGAGCTTGGCGTCGTACAGTCCGTTGAGGAGATGGATCGCGCCCGGTCCCGACGTCGCGGCGCACACCCCGAGGCGACCGCTGAACTTGGCGTAGCCGACCGCCTGGAACGCCGACATCTCCTCGTGCCGCGACTGGACGAAACGCGGCTGGTTCTCGGCGCGGCCCCAGGCGGCGAGCAGGCCGTTGATGCCGTCGCCGGGGTATCCGAAGACGTGCTCCACACCCCACTCGCGCAGCCGCTGCAGGACGTGGTCGGAGACCTTGGTGCTCATGGAGTGACCTCCCGGACGAGACGACATGGCAGCACCCGTCACGAGTCACCCTCAGCCCGGCCCGAAAACCCGAGGTGTTTGCGCCCAGGGGCCACGGGCAGGCGCGCCTTCGTGCTTCGGACCGCAGGCACGTCCGTGGGAGCTGCCCGCAGGCTCCGCGTACGGCCCGTCCGACCGGCTGCGCGCTTCCGCGGTGACCCTCCAACCCAAAGCACCGCAAGGGAGTTGGGACGCACCATGCGCACCCGAGTCAGCAGGCGGCACCCGCACGACGACGCACCCGACACCGCCGACGCCTTCCGCCGGCTGGCCGCACTGTCGGCCGGCCCCGAGCGCGACGCGCTGCGCGACGAGCTGGTCGAGGCCTGGCTGCCCATGGCCGACCGGCTGGCCGGACGCTTCCGCAGCCGGGGCGAGAACCACGAGGACCTGCGCCAGGTCGCGGCGCTCGGACTGGTCAAGGCCGTCGACCGGTACGACCCCGCGCGCGGCCACGCCTTCGAGAGCTACGCCGTCCCGACCGTCACCGGAGAGATCAAGCGGCACTTCCGGGACCACATGTGGACCCTCCACGTGCCGCGCCGGGTGCAGGACCTGCGCAACAAGGTGCGGGTCGCGATGCAGGAGCTGTCCGCGGACGGCCCGGGCACCCCGGGGCGGCAGCCCGACGTGGCCGGGATCGCCCGGCACACCGGCATGTCCGAGGAGGACGTACGGGCCGGGCTGGAGGCGCTGGAGAGCTACAGCGCGCTGTCCCTCGACGCCGAGCTGCCCGGCAGCGAGGACGGCCACTCGCTCGGCGACGCGCTCGGCGCGGCCGACCCCGCCCTCGAGACGGTGGTGGACCGCGAGGCCGTCAAGCCCCGGCTGGCCGAGCTGCCCGAGCGGGAGCGGGAGATCCTCTACATGCGGTTCTTCCGCGACATGACACAGAGCCGGATCGCCGAGCAGCTGGGCATCTCCCAGATGCACGTCTCCCGGCTGATCAACCGCTCCTGCGACCGGGTGCGGCAGGAAGTGATGCGGGACAGGTCCTGAGGGCCTGCGCGCGAGATCCCAGGTCTGCGTGGGACCGGAGTGCGCCCACGGCGGGCTTGTCACCTGGTTGGGCGTGCCGTTCCCGCGAATGGGGTCCGGGCGCGGGCAGGAGTGGGGGCCGCGGGCTGTGATGGCTGTGGGGGTGCGGATCCGTACCCCTCCGTCGGTCTAAGGAGTCCCTCCCATGCGCCGCAGCGCCCGTGTCCTGTCCGTACTCCTCATAGCCGGGGCTGCTCTGGGTGGGGCGGTTCCGCTCGCGTTCGCGGATCCGGAGGCGGAGGTGTCGCCCGCGGCCGCCCAGCCGGACGGCACGGTCACCGTCGCCGTCGTCTGCGACGCCCTGACCGGGACACCGCCCGAGGTGATCGAGGCGACCTCCGAGGCCTTCGCCGACGGCACGGTGGAGCTGAAGCTGGTCGTCGACGAGGAGGCCACCGCCACCCCGGCGGCCGGGCCCGTCTACGAGGGCAGCGCCCTCCTTTTGCCCGAGAGCACGTTCACCGCCGGTACGGCGGCCGCCGGCACGGCCTCGGCGTGGAGCGTCGACGGGACCTGCCCCGCTGCGGCCGGCGCGACGGCCAAGGCGTGGAGCACGACCTTCACCGTGCCGGTCGAGGCCGCCATTGCCGGGACACCCGGCTGCGCCGAACCGAAGCAGTGGTGCGGCGGCGGTCCCGCGATCGAGTACGGCGTGCGGGCCGGCAACGGCGGAAGCTTCGAGGACTCGGTGCCCGCGCTGGTCGCCGGCGGCCTGCTGATCGCCGGAGCGGCCGGTGCCGCCGGTCACCGGCTGTGGCGCAGGGACACGCGAGGGGACGCCTGAGGCGGCGCCCTGCTGGGTACGCAGAGCGAGAGCACGACCGGGACCGTACGCATCACACCGCCCGACGCCCCGACCCGGCACCCGGGCGGCACCACACGGCACCGGCAGGCACCGGCAACTGGCGCGGAGGTACGCATGCGGCGGACGGAACCGGAAGGCCACGGGCCCGTCCGTTACGGGCCGCACTTCCCCGACGACGGCCTGCCCGTGCTGCCCGAGCTGTCCGCCGTGCTGGCCGCCGCCGCGGGCCGCGCCGCCGGCGAGCCGGTGGGCGGCGACGGGGCACTGCGGGAGGCGGCGGCCGGCTACTGGGAGCGACGGGGACTGGCCGCCGGTCCCGACCGCGTCGTGGCCGCGCCGGGCGCGCCCGCGTTGCTGCTGGCGCTGACCGCGGCCGTCGGCGGTGACGTGCTGGTGCCGCGGCCCTGCGCCGCCTGGTGGGCGCCGTACGCCCGGCTGCTGGGCCGGCCGGTGTTCCATGTGGCGACACCCGCCGAGTGCGGCGGCGTGCCGGATCCGTACGCCCTGCTGGAGACCGTGCGCCGGGTGCGCGCCGAGGGCGGGGACCCGCGGCTGCTGGTGCTGTCCGTCGCGGACGATCCCACGGCCACGGTGGCGCCGCCCGAACTGCTGCACGAGACCGTCGAGGCCGCCGCCGGCGAGGGACTGCACCTGGTCAGCGACGAGACCTGGCGGGACACCCTGCACGCCCCGCACGCCACGGTGCTTCTCAGCCCGGCGGAGATGTTGCCCGGCCGGGCCACCGTCGTCACCGACCTGGCCGGTTCCCTGCTGCCCGCCGGATGGCCCGCCGCCGTGGCCCGGTTCCCCGAGGGCGAGACCGGGGACGGGCTGCACGCGCGCGTGCTGGATGTGCTGACCGCCCTCGACGCCCGCGTCGCCGGACCGGTCGCCGCCGCGGCCGGCTACGCGCTGGGCGAGCCCGAGCCGCTCGCCGCCCACGCGCGCGCCGTCGTACGCCTGCACGCCGGCGTGGCCGAGGCCGCGCACCGTACGGCGATCGCCGCGGGCGCGCTCTCCCCGCCGCCGCAGGCCGGCCGGCACCTGTACATGGACCTGGGCCCGCTGCGGTCCGGGCTCGCCGCGCACGACGTGGGGGACGCCCAGGAACTGGAGGACTTCCTCGCCGCCCGGCTCGGCACGCCCGCGCCGGGCGGTCACCGCTTCGGGGACGACCTGCCGGCACTGCGCGTACGGCTGTCCACCGGCCCGCTGCTGGGCCGGACCGACGCCGAGCGCGCGGAATGCCTCGCCTCCCCGGCGCCGTTGGAACTGCCGCACGTGGAACGCGCGTTGCTCAACCTCAGGTCGGTACTCGACGATCTCCGTGACGACGCCCAGCGACGGGAGTCTCCTCGATGACGCAACAGTCCGAGTCGACCACGAGCACGTCCGCCCAGGAGGCCGACGATACGGCGTCCAGGGAGGCGGCACCGGCCGTGCCACCGCTCGCGCGGCCCTGCCCGCCGCTCGCCGAGCCCCGTCCGCTCGCCGAACGGCGCGTGTGGCCCCGCACCTTCCACGACCGCCTGACCGCGCCGCTGCCCGGACTCAAGGCCGTCGCCCGGTTCGCCCGCGAAGGCGCCGTACGCCCCGGACGTGAGGGCCTCGCGGACATCCCCCGGGTCCCCTTCGCACCCGGCCCGCTGCCCCGCGTCGACGCCCGTACGATCGCCGTCACCTGGGCGGGACACGCCAGTTGGGTGCTGCGCGTCGGCGGGCTCACGGTACTCACCGACCCCGTCTGGTCCCGTCGCATCCTCGGCACCCCGGCGCGGATCACCCCGGTCGGGGTGCCCTGGAGCGAGCTGCCCCGCGTCGACGCGGTGGTCATCAGCCACAACCACTACGACCACCTGGACGCCCCCACGCTGCGCCGACTCCCGCGGGACACACCGGTGTTCGTCCCCGCCGGGCTCGGCCCCTGGTTCAAGCGCCGCCGCTTCACCCGCGTCACCGAGCTGGACTGGTGGGAGGCCGCCGAACTGGACGGCGTGCGCTTCGACTTCGTCCCCGCCCACCACTGGTCCAAGCGCACCCTCACCGACACCTGCCGCACCCTGTGGGGCGGCTGGGTGCTCACCGACCCCGACGGCGGGCGCGTCTACTTCGCGGGCGACACGGGCTACGGCCACTGGTTCTCACGCATCGGCAGCCGCTACCCCGGCATCGACCTCGCGCTGATGCCGGTCGGCGCGTACGACCCGCGCTGGTGGCTCAGCGACGTGCACTGCGACCCGGAGGAGGCGGTCCGCGCCGTGGAGGACCTGGGCGCCCGGCGGATGGCGCCGATGCACTGGGGAACGTTCGTGCTGTCCGCGGAACCGGTCCTGGAACCCCTCGCCCGCACCTGCGCCGCCTGGGCCCGCACCGGCCGCCCCCGCGACCACCTGTGGGACCTCCCCATAGGAGCCTCCAGGGCCCTGCCCCCCACCCCCTGACCACGCCACACGCCCACCCCGCCCCCCCCACAAACCACCGAACGCACCCCCCGACCTCCAGGGCCGGGAGCACCGCAGCCCCCGGACGCGCCCCACGACCTCCAGGGCCGGGGGGTCCGCAAACCGCCGGACGCGCACGCCGACCTTCAGTAACGCGGGTGTCCGCAAGACGCCGGACGCGCACGCCGACCTTCAGGGGCGCGGGCCCCCGCAAGACGCCGGACGCGCACCCCGACCTCCAGGGCCGGGGGGTTCCGCAAGACGCCGGACGCGCACGCCGACCTCCAGGAACGCGGGCCACCGGAAGACGCCGGACGCGCACGCCGACCTCAAGGGGCGCGGGGAACTGCGCGACCAGCCACCCACGACCCGCACCCCGAAGACACCCGCACCCCCGAGAACCATCCGCCGAGAAGGCCCCGCCCAAGAAAACACCCCGTACCGAAACCCCCCGCCCCCGGAGGCCTACCGCACGCGCCGCCAAACCCCCGGCACCACACTGACGACCAGCGTCAGCGCCACCGCCGCGACGACCCCCTCCCACGGCTCCGGAAACAGCGACCCACCCAGAATCCCGATCAGCTGGTACGTCACCGCCCACGCCAGACACGCCGGCAGGTTCCCCCGGGCGAACCGCCGCATCGGCCACTTCGCCAGCAGACACGCCAGCATCACCGGCAGCCGGCCCGCCGGCACCAGCCGGGACAGCACCAGCACCGCGACACCGTGCGAAGCGAGTTTGTCCTGCGCCTGCGCGAGCCGCTCCTCCGGCGCCCGCGCCCGGATCCCCTCCAGCCACCGCGAGCCGTTCTTCGACTTCAGGCCGCGCCGCCCGAGCCAGTACAGCGTGGCGTCGCCGAGGAAGGCGGCCAGCGACGCCGTCACGAACAGCAGCGCCAGCGAGAACGGCGCCGTCTGATGGAAGGCGACCACCGCCGCCGAACTCACCAGCGCCCCCGTCGGCACGACAGGTATCAGCGCGCCCGCGAGCACCAGCAGGAACAGCGTCGGATAGCCGAACGCCTGCTGGGTCGACTCGGCGGGTATCGGCGACGGCACCGCCGCGAGCCAGCTCACCGGGCGACCTCCGGCCGCACGCTCTGCCCGTGCCCCAGCAGATGCACCGCCACCTTCGGCGCCCGCACCGCCGCCAGCCGCACGAACTCGTCGCCGGGCGTGTGGAACTCGTGCGGCCGTACCGCGTCCATGCCGATCGGCCAGTACGTGCCGAAGTGCACCGGCACCGCGCTGCGCGGCGCCAGCCGGAGCAGCGCCTCGGCGGCCAGCCCGGGATCCAGGTGCCCGTGTCCGAGATAGGGGCCCCAGCCGCCGACCGGCAGCAGCGCCACGTCGACGGGTCCCACCTCCGCCGCCATGGTGTCGAACAGCCCGGTGTCCCCGGCGAAGTAGGTGCGGGCCTCACCCTCGACGACGTAGCCGAGGGCGGGGACGCGGTGCGGTCCGACCGGCAGCCGCCGGCCGTCGTGCCGGGCGGGCACGGCCCGTACGGTCAGGTCGGCCACCCGGGTGGTGTCGCCGGGGGCCATCTCCGTCAGGCGCAGATGGGCGAGCCGGCGCAGCGCGGGTACCGCCCGGGGTGCGCCCCGGGGTACGAGCAGGCGCGTGCCCGGCGCGAGCCGGGCCAGGGACGGCACGTGCAGATGGTCGGCGTGCAGGTGGGAGACGAGGGCGACGTCGGCGCCCCAGGCGCCGGGCGGGGGTATCGCGCCCCGGCGGCGGCGCAGGTGCGCGAGCCTACGGGCGAACAGGGGATCGGTGAGCACCCGCGTGTCCGAATCGGCGACCGTGCAGGTGGCGTGCCCCCACCAGGTGATCTCCACCGGCACTTCTTTGCCTCCTTCGCGCGACTCCCCGAAGCCTACGGGCAGGAGTAGGGTCGGCGGCGAAACCCGGAGGTGAGGGGGCGCCATGGGAGCAATGCGCGTCACGGCGATCGCCAGTCTGACGCCGCTGGAGCAACTCGACGCGGACCCCTTCCTGGTCGACTCCCGCAGTCAGCACGCGATGTGCGCGCGCTGGGCGGCGGAGCGCGGGTACGTCGTCGCCCGGGAACTGCTGGTCCGCGCGCTGCGCCCCGACCACTGCGCCCTGTGGGACGGCGTGCGGCCCGGACGCGACCTCTTCGTGGCGCCGAGCCGCCGGGTGCTGGAGTGCGCCCTGGCGAACGTCGAGGAGTTCACCGCGGAGTGCGCGCGGCGCGGGGTGCGGGTCGAGACGGTCGGGCACGCCGAGCCGTCCTACGACGCCCAGATGAAGGCCCGGGTGCACCGGCGGCTGTCGATGCCGACGGCGGGCTACGACGGAGGCTGACGGACCGTCGTACCGCCGTCGTACCGCCGTGCCACCGCCCCGCACCGGGGGAACGCGAGGGTTCCGGCACGCGTTGTGACAATCTGGACGCAGGCTCGCGGCGGTGTCGGGCCGGGACGTGAGGTGTACGGGGAGTGCTCGGAGGGCGTTGGCGGCGGGTCGTCAGCCAGGTGGGGCGGAGCGTCGCGGTGTGGGCCGTCAGCACCGTCACCATGCTCGTGCTCGCGGGGATCCTGCCGGACTTCCAGTTGCAGCACGCCGACGGCGACAGCGCCACCACGATCGCCGTGACCGCGGCCTTCGCGGCCGGCGCCTTCGGTCTGCTGTCCGCCCTGGTCTGGCCGCCGCTCGTCCGGCTCCTGCTGCTGGTGCCCGCGCTGGTGCTCGGGCTGCTGGTGTTCTTCCTCAACGGTGCGCTGCTGCTCGTGGCACTGCGTCTGAACCCGGCCGAGCGCGGCGCCGTCGATCCGGAGACGGCGGTGGTCGTGGCCGCCGTGATGTCCGCCGTCGCCTCCGCCACCGGCGCCGCGCTCGCCGTCCGCGACGACGACGCCTACCGGCGCCGCCTGTACCGCCTGGCCCACCGCGGTCGCCGCCCGGCCCCGGACGGCGCGGCACCCCCGGGCACCGTCTTCGTCCAGCTCGACGGCGTCGGGCACGACGTGCTGACGGCCGCCGTCGGCAAGGGGCTGATGCCGACGGTCGCCCGCTGGCTCGGCTACGGATCGGCCGAGGGCCCCGGCAGCGTCACCCACCGCCTCACCCCGTGGCGCACCGACTGGTCCAGCCAGACCGGCGCCAGTCAGCTCGGCATCCTGCACGGCAGCACCTTCGACGTCCCGGCCTTCCGCTGGTACGAGAAGGACACCCAGGAGGTGATGGTCAGCAACCGGCCGACCAGCGCCGCCGAACTCCAGCGCCGCGCCGTCGAGCGCACCGGCGACGGCGGACTGCTCACCGTCGACGGCGCCAGTCGCGGCAACCTCTTCAGCGGCGGCGCCGACGAGCAGGCCCTCGTGCTGTCCATCGCCACCCGGCGGCGCAGCCGCGAGACCCGCTCCCGGGCGGGCTACTTCGCGTACTTCTCCGACCCGGCCAACGCCGTGCGCACGGCGCTGTCCTTCGTCGCGGAGACCGGCCGCGAGACGGTCCAGTCCACCCGGGCCCGGATACGCCGGATCCGTCCGCGCGTCTCGCGCGGCGGCCTCTACCCCTTCGTCCGCGCCTTCGCGACCGTCGTGGAGCGCGACGTCGTCGTCGCCGCGGTCATGGGCGACCTGCTCGCCGGGCGCACCGCCGTCTACGCCGACCTGGTCGCCTACGACGAGGTGGCGCACCACTCGGGGCCGACGAGCCGGGACGCCGAGAAGGTCCTCGAACGCCTCGACCGGTCGCTCGCGCTGATCGAGAAGGTCGCCGAGCACGCCCCGCGCCCGTACCGGATCGTCGTCCTGTCCGACCACGGCCAGAGCCCTGGCGAGACCTTCCGCGCCCGCTACGGCCTCACCCTCGCCGACCTGGTCCGGGCCGGCTGCGGGCTGCCCGTGCCGCGCCGTGCGCGCCGTACCCGCAGCGGCACCGAGGCCCGCGCCGCCGTCCGGGCCGCGCTGCGCCGGCCGGTGGAGGAGGAGTACGAGGAGCGCCGCCCCGCGCGCCGCTCGGAGCCGGTCGTGCTGGCCTCCGGCAACCTGGGCCTGGTCTCCTTCCCGGACGTGCGCCACCGGATGAGCAGGGAGGAGATCGACGCCCGCCACCCGGCGCTGCTGCCGACCCTCGCGAACCATCCCGGCATCGGCTTCCTGCTGGTCAGCAGCGAGGAGCACGGTGGTGTCGTGCTCGGTGCGAACGGCGCCGAGACACCCGTGAGCGAGCTGAGCGACGAACACCCCGGGCCGCTGGCCGGGTTCGGGATAGGGGCCGCGGACGCCGTGCGCCGCACGCACTCCTTCCCGCACACCGCCGACATCATGGTGAACTCCTTCCACGACCCCGCCGACGGCGAGGTGCTCGCCTTCGAGGAGCAGATCGGCTCGCACGGCGGGCTCGGCGGCTGCCAGGGGCGGCCCTTCCTGCTGTCGCCGCTCGACCTGTCCGCGCCGGTGGCGGACGGCGAGCCGCTGGTCGGTGCGGAGCAGGTGCACCGGGTGCTGCGCCGCTGGCTGCGGGAGGGCAACGGCCCCCAGGTGCCGCTGGACGATTCCCCGCGCACGGTCCGCGAGGCCACAGCTTTTCCGGTGCCGAACCAGGCCACACGGGACAATATCCTGTGAGGTGGACGCACCACCTCATGCACGCCACCGGGACCGTACCCGGGGCCGTACCCCCTTCGGCTCCGGCCCCGCAGGAGAGCCCCGGCGGCCCCGGCGTTCAGGGCGCCCGGCTGCCGTTCACCGGACGTGGTCCGGTGTTTCGCGTGCGGTGAGCCGGAATGTGATCGGATAGGGCCCGAGAACCCCGGGCACGGGGTCGCATCGAGAGCATGCGAAAGGAACAACCGTGGCAACCACGCGCTCCGCACACACCGTCTGGGAAGGCAACCTGCTCGAGGGCAACGGCGTCGTCACCTTCGACTCCTCCGGCATCGGCCAGCAGCCGGTGTCGTGGCCGTCGCGCGCCGAGCAGGCGAACGGCAAGACCAGCCCCGAGGAGCTGATCGCCGCCGCCCACTCCAGCTGCTTCTCCATGGCCCTGTCGCACGGCCTGGCCGGCGCCGGCACCCCGCCCACGAAGCTCGTCACCTCGGCCGACGTGACGTTCCAGCCGGGTGAGGGCATCACCGGCATCGTCCTGACCGTCGAGGGCACCGTCCCCGGCCTGGACAACGACGCGTTCGTCGCCGCCGCCGAGGACGCGAAGGCCAACTGCCCGGTGAGCCAGGCCCTGAAGGCCGTCCCGATCACGCTGTCGGCGAAGCTCGCCTGAGGCACGCAGCACCAGAGCCAGGCCGTCCCCGCGGGGGCGGCCTGACCGTGCGGAGGAGAACGTCATGCCGCCACGCCCCGCCGTCTGTGCCCACCGGGGTGGCGGCGAGCGCTTCGGCCCCGCCACCTGGGAGGCCTACGAGGACGCCCTGCTGTCGGGCGCGGAGTACGCCGAGTTCGACGTCCGGCGCACCGCCGACGGGGTGCTCGTCGTCCACCACGACGCCCGGGTCGGGCCCGACGGTCCGCCGCTGACCGCGCTCACCCACGCCGAGCTCAGCGCGCGCACCGGACGTCCGGTCCCCTTGGTGGAGGACGTCATGGAGCTGCTCGCCGGGAAACTCGTCGCCCACCTGGACCTCAAGGAGACCGGGTACGAGCGTGCGCTGGTCGATCGCGCGGTCGCGCTGCTCGGCCGGGACGGATTCGTCGCCACCACTCTGGAGGATCGTTCCGTCGCCGCCATCACCGGCGCCTTTCCCGGGGTCCGCACGGCCCTCTCCCTCGGCCGGGGCGGCGCCAGGATCGCGCCGGCGCGGCTGGCCGCCGTCCGGGCGAGCGAGCTGTTCCCGATGCGACGGGTGCGGGCCTGCGGGGCGCACGGCGTCGCCGTGCACCAGCGCCTGGCCAGGGCGAACGTACTGCGCGAGGCCGCCCGGCACGGCCTGTACACCATGGTGTGGACGGTCAACGAGGAGCCCGCGATGCGGACCTTCCTCGGTGACGCGCGGGTCGACGTCCTGATCACCGACCGCCCCCGGCACGCCGTGGCCCTGCGCGACGGCGCCCCGGACGGCGCGGCCCCGTCGGAGGGGACCCGCGCCACCCGGCCGGACGCACCGGCCCGGCAGCCGCGCGCGGACTGAGCGGGCCCTGTCCGGGTATGTACGTCCATGGCCGCCTGCACGACCGTTCGCACGATCTGGGGCCCCATTGACAGGAGCCCACCCGCGTTCTGTGCTGGACTTCAAGGGGCGCCCTGGCGGAAGGGGACAGCGATGGCACGCGCGGTCGGAATCGATCTCGGGACCACGAACTCCGTGGTGGCCGTCCTGGAGGGCGGCGACCCCACGGTCGTGGCCAACGCGGAGGGGGCGAGGACCACACCGTCGGTCGTGGCCTTCGCCAAGAACGGTGAGGTACTCGTCGGCGAGGTCGCCAAGCGGCAGGCCGTGACCAACGTCGAGCGCACCGCGCGCTCCGTCAAGCGGTACATGGGCGACGCGAGCTGGCGCTTCCCCGAGGAGGGCTCCGTCGACGGCACCCGCTTCCGGGCCCAGGAGCTGTCGGCGCGGGTGCTGCAGAAGCTGAAGCGGGACGCCGAGGCGTATCTCGGCGAGGACGTCACGGACGCGGTGATCACCGTGCCCGCGTACTTCGACGACGCCCAGCGGCAGGCGACGAAGGAGGCCGGGGAGATCGCGGGCCTGAAGGTGCTGCGGATCATCAACGAGCCCACCGCCGCCGCCCTCGCCTACGGTCTCGACCGGGGCGAGGAGCAGACCGTCCTCGTCTTCGACCTCGGCGGCGGCACCTTCGACGTCTCGCTCCTGGAGATCGGTGACGGCGTCATCGAGGTCAAGGCCACCAACGGTGACACCCACCTCGGCGGCGACGACTGGGACCAGCGGATCGTCGAGTACCTCGTCAAACGCTTCAAGGGGCACAACGGCATCGACCTCGGCAACGACAAGATGGCGCTCCAGCGCCTCCGCGAGGGCGCCGAGCGGGCCAAGATCGAGCTGTCCAGCTCCTCGGAGACGACGATCAACCTGCCGTACATCACCGCCTCCGCCGAGGGCCCGCTGCACCTGGACGAGAAGCTCACCCGCGCCCAGTTCCAGGAGCTCACCGCCGATCTCCTCGACCGCTGCAAGACCCCCTTCCACCAGGCGGTCAAGGACGCCGGCGTCAAACTCGCCGCGATCGACCACGTCATCCTCGTGGGCGGCTCCACCCGGATGCCCGCCGTGACCGACCTGGTCAAGGAGCTGACCGGCAAGGAGCCGCACAAGGGGGTCAACCCGGACGAGGTGGTGGCCGTCGGAGCGGCCCTCCAGGCCGGTGTCATCCGCGGCGACGTCAAGGACGTGCTGCTCCTCGACGTCACCCCGCTGTCCCTGGGCATCGAGACCAAGGGCGGCATCATGACCAAGCTCATCGAGCGCAACACGACGATCCCGACCAGGCGTTCGGAGATCTTCACGACGGCCACCGACAACCAGCCGTCGGTCGGCATCCAGGTCTACCAGGGCGAACGCGAGATCGCCGCCTACAACAAGAAGCTCGGCACCTTCGACCTCACCGGCCTGCCGCCCGCCCCCCGCGGTGTCCCGCAGATCGAGGTCGCCTTCGACATCGACGCCAACGGCATCATGCACGTCTCCGCCAAGGACCTCGCGACCGGCCGGGAGCAGAAGATGACCGTCACCGGCGGCTCCGCGCTGCCGAAGGACGACATCGACCGCATGATGCGGGAGGCCGAGCAGTACGCCGAGGAGGACCGGGGGCGCCGGGAGGCCGCCGAGACGCGCAACCAGGCCGAGCAACTCGTGTACCAGACGGAGAAGTTCCTGCGGGAGAACGAGGAGCGCGTCCCGGCCGACACCCGCGCGGAGGTCGAGTCGGCGATCACGGAACTGAAGCAGACACTGGAGCGCGACGCGGACACCGGTGACCTGCGGGCCGGCGTCGAGAAGCTCGCCGGCGTCAGCCAGCGGATGGGCCAGGCCATGTACGCGCAGGCCCAGCAGACGCCGGCCGGGGACGCCGCCGGCGGCGACGGGGAGCGTGCCGCCCCGGGGGACGAGGACGTCGTGGACGCGGAGATCGTCGACGACGAGCGGGACACCAAGGGCGGCGCGGCCTGAACCCGCCGGGCGGTGGGCGGCGTCACGGAATCTCCTCGACCCGGCGCCGCCCGCGCGCGGCCCTGGTCTGTTTCCGGCCAGGTGAGCCCCCGCATGTGCGCATAGGGGGGAGAGTGTGTGCGCACCCTGGAGACTGTTAGCCTGCGGCGTATTTCTCCGCCGCACGGATCCAGGAACAGTCGGCATTGCCCCTGGGAGGGGAACGAGGGTGCGCATGACCAGCAACACGAGCGAGGTCACCGAGTCGGTGCCGGGCGACCAGGAGCTCAGGCGGCTCCTGGCGGGCCTGACAGCGGTCCGGGACGGTGACTTCGGCACGCGGCTGCCCGAGGACGCCGACGGCCTCATGGGCGACATCGCCACGGTGTTCAACGGCATGGTGGACCAGCTGTCCGTGTTCACCTCCGAGGTCACCCGCGTCGCCCGCGAGGTGGGCACCGAGGGGACGCTGGGGGGCCAGGCGGAGGTACCCGGGGTCTCCGGCACCTGGGCCGATCTGACCGACTCGGTCAACGCCATGGCCGGCAACCTCACCACCCAGGTCCGCGACATCGCCCAGGTGGCGACGGCGGTGGCCAAGGGCGACCTGTCCCAGAAGATCGACGTGCCGGCGCGGGGCGAGATCCTGGAGCTGAAGGAGACCGTCAACACGATGGTCGACCAGCTCTCGGCATTCGCCGACGAGGTCACGCGCGTCGCCCGTGAGGTCGGCAGCGAGGGCAGGCTCGGCGGTCAGGCCAAGGTGCCCGGGGTCGCGGGCGTCTGGCGCGATCTGACCGACTCGGTCAACCTCATGGCGGGCAACCTGACCTCCCAGGTCCGCAACGTCGCCCAGGTGACCACGGCGGTGGCCAAGGGCGATCTCTCGCAGAAGATCACGGTGGACGCGCGGGGCGAGATCCTGGAGCTGAAGAACACCATCAACACGATGGTCGACCAGCTCTCCGCGTTCGCGGACGAGGTCACGCGGGTGGCCCGTGAGGTGGGCACCGAGGGGCGCCTCGGCGGCCAGGCGGACGTCAAGGGCGTCAAGGGCACCTGGCGTGACCTCACCGACTCGGTGAACTTCATGGCGGGCAACCTGACCTCCCAGGTCCGCAACGTCGCCCAGGTCGCCACCGCGGTGGCCAAGGGCGATCTCTCGCAGAAGATCACGGTGGACGCGCGGGGCGAGATCCTGGAGCTGAAGAACACCATCAACACGATGGTCGACCA
>NZ_JBVKBE010000003.1:687228-930910 GCF_055657325.1 Streptomyces sp. NPDC107562
AGCTCTCCGCGTTCGCCGACGAGGTCACCCGGGTGGCCCGTGAGGTGGGCACCGAGGGAAGCCTCGGCGGCCAGGCACACGTGCGGGGCGTCTCGGGCACCTGGAAGGACCTCACCGACAACGTCAACGTGATGGCCTCGAAGCTGACGAGCCAGGTCCGCTCCATCGCCCAGGTCGCCACGGCGGTCGCGCGCGGCGACCTGTCGCAGAAGATCACCGTCGAGGCCAAGGGCGAGGTCGCCGCCCTCGCGGACGTCATCAACACGATGGTCGACACGCTGTCCGCGTTCGCCGACGAGGTCACCCGGGTGGCCCGTGAGGTGGGCACCGAGGGGCGCCTCGGCGGCCAGGCCCAGGTGCCGAACGTGGCGGGCACCTGGAAGGACCTCACCGACAACGTCAACTCGATGGCCAACAACCTCACCGGCCAGGTCCGCAACATCGCCCTGGTCACGACCGCGGTGGCCAGGGGCGACCTGTCCAAGAAGATCGACGTCGACGCGCGCGGCGAGATCCTGGAGCTGAAGACGACCATCAACACGATGGTCGACCAGCTCTCCGCGTTCGCCGACGAGGTCACCCGGGTGGCCCGTGAGGTGGGCACCGAGGGGCGCCTCGGCGGCCAGGCCGAGGTGGAGGGCGTCTCCGGCACCTGGAAGCGGCTGACCGAGAACGTCAACGAGCTGGCCGGCAACCTGACCCGGCAGGTCCGTGCGATCGCCGAGGTGGCCAGCGCCGTCGCCGAGGGCGACCTGACCCGGTCCATCACCGTGGAGGCCTCCGGCGAGGTCGCCGAGCTCAAGGACAACATCAACTCCATGGTGGAGTCCCTGCGCGAGACGACCATGGCCAACCAGGAGCAGGACTGGCTCAAGACCAACCTGGCGCGGATCGCCGGCCTCATGCAGGGCCACCGCGACCTGCCCGTCGTGGCCGAACTGATCATGGACGAGCTGGTGCCGCTGGTCTCCGCCCAGTACGGCGCCTTCTACCTCGCCGAGGACCGCGCGCAGGGCCCCGAGCTGCGGCTCGTCGGCTCCTACGGCCGCCCCGAGGACGACACGCGGCCCGACCGCATCCCCTTCGGCCGCTCCCTGGTCGGCCAGGCCGCCCGCAGCCGCCGCACGATCTCGGTCGATCAGCTGCCGCCGGACTACGTGACCATCTCCTCCGGCCTCGGCCGGACCGTGCCGAGCGCCCTGCTCCTGCTGCCGATCCTCTTCGAGGACCAGGTCCTCGGCGTCATCGAGCTGGCCTCCGTCACGTCCTTCACCCCGATCCACCAGGACCTGCTGGAACAGTTGCGCGAAACCATCGGCGTCAACGTCAACACGATCGTGGCCAACGCCCGTACCGACGAGCTGCTCGGTGAGTCGCAGCGACTGACGGCCGAACTCCAGGTCCGCTCGGCGGAGTTGCAGGCGCAGCAGGAGGAGCTGCAGCGCTCCAACGCCGAACTGGAGGACAAGGCCTCGCTGCTGGCGACCCAGAACCGCGACATCGAGGCGAAGAACCTCCAGATCGAGCAGGCCCGGCAGGAACTGGAGGCGCGGGCGCAGCAGCTGGCGCTGGCCTCGAAATACAAGTCGGAGTTCCTCGCGAACATGAGCCACGAGCTGCGCACCCCGCTCAACAGCCTGCTCATCCTCGCCCAGTTGCTCGCCCAGAACCCCTCGCGCAACCTCACCCAGAAGCAGGTCGAGTACGCGGGCATCATCCACTCCGCAGGCTCCGACCTGCTCCAGCTGATCAACGACATCCTCGATCTGTCCAAGGTCGAGGCCGGGAAGATGGACGTCGCCCCGGAGCGGGTGTCGCTGCGCCAGCTCATCGAGTACGTCGAGGCCACCTTCCGGCCCATGACGACGCAGAAGGGCCTGGAGTTCACGGTCACCACCTCGCCGGGTGCGCCCGGCGACCTGCTGACCGACGACTCCCGCCTGCGTCAGGTGCTGCGCAACCTGCTCTCCAACGCGGTGAAGTTCACCGAGCAGGGCGGCGTGGAGCTGCTCATCCAGCCGGCCGCGGACGAGGAGGTGCCCGAGGGGGTCGTCAAGGGCGGCGCCGTGGTCGCGTTCCGCGTGAAGGACACCGGGATCGGGATCCAGGAGCAGCAACTGGAGTCCATCTTCGGCGCCTTCCAGCAGGCGGACGGCACCACCAGCCGCAAGTACGGCGGCACCGGCCTCGGCCTGTCCATCACGAGGGAGATCGCCCACCTGCTCGGCGGCGCGGTCTCCGTCGACAGCACGCCCGGCCGGGGCAGCACCTTCACCCTGTATTTGCCGGTGACCCGGCCCGACTTCGAGGCGCTGGCCGGCCGGTTCCCGGAGAAGCCGGCGGAACTGCCCGCGGCGACCACCTCCCTCGACACCCCGGAGACCGCTCCCCGTCCGGGCGTTGCCGGGCGGGGACCGCGCCGACGCCGGCTGCTCGTCGTGGAGGAGCGGCCCCGGGGCCTGCTGACCCTGGTCGCCGAGAGCGTCGTCGCGGACGTGGTCCGGCACGGCGCGGACGAGGCGGTGCCGCGGCCCGACGTGGACCTGATCACCGCCGTCGGCGCGCAGGAGGCGGCCGGGGCGCTGGCCGCGGAACCCTGCCACTGCGTCGTCCTCGACCTGGACATGCCGGACGACGAGGCCACCCGGTTCCTGGAGGCGCTCCAGGGCGACTCGGCCCTCGCCGACGTGCCCGTACTGGTGCACAGCAGCCACCGTCCGGACGTGGCGCGGGCCTGGGCGTTGCGCTCCCACGCGGACGACGGGGCGCTGGAGTTCCTCTCCAGCCTCGACGAACTGCGCGAGCGCATCGCACTGCACCTGTCCGCCGAGGAGCCCGGGGACGTCCTGACCCTGGTGCGGGCGGAGGAGCCGCAGAACCTCGCCTCGCCCGTCGTCGACCGCTCCTTCGCCGGCCGCACCGTGCTGGTCGTCGACGACGACGCGCGCAACCTCTTCGCGCTCAGCGGCATCCTGGAGCTGCACGGCTTCCGGGTGCTGCACGCGGAGGACGGCCGCAAGGGCATCGAGACGCTCGTGGACAACCCGGACGTGTCCCTGGTGCTGATGGACGTGATGATGCCGGAGATGGACGGATACACGGCCACCGCCGAGATCCGCAGGATGCCCCGGTACGCGGACCTGCCCATCATCGCCGTCACCGCCAAGGCGATGCCCGGCGACCGGGAGAAGTCCCTGGCGTCGGGGGCGAGCGACTACGTCACCAAGCCCGTCGACACCCATGACCTGATCACCTGCGTACGGCGCTGGCTGGCCCCCTGAGCGCGCCGCAGCCCGCCCCCGCGGCCCGTGGGGGCGGGCCCGGCCAGTCCGTCCGCGCCCCAGGGGCCGCCCGCCGAGGAGCACGCACATCGTGAGCACGCCCGACCAGCCTTCCGACCAGCCCACCGACCGGTCCCTCGGGACGCCGGGCGCCGAGCCGCCGTCCCGGACGGCCGCCTCCGGCGCCGCGCCGCCGGCGGGCCCGGCACCGGCCGGTGCCGCCGGGGACGACGACCCCGCGACCTCCCCCGTCGGCAGGCTGGCCGCCACCGTCGAGCGGCTGCGGCGCGAGGTGCGCGCGGCGCAGGCCGAGGCGGAGGGCCGGGCCCTGGTCGAGCTCGCCAAGGGCATCCTGGTCGAGCGGCTCGGATGCGGCCCGGCGCAGGCCGCCCGGCAGCTCGCCGAACTCACCGAGCAGGCCCGGGTGACGCCGCTGGAGTTCGCCGTCGAGGTCATCAACCAGGCCGCCCGCGACCGGATGTCGGAGGTCACGGACGCCTTCCTCGCGGCCGCCAACGGCGCCGGCCCGGTGGAACGCGACACGGCCGCCGTACGGTTGCGCGCCGCCGAGAGCGGGGCGCTCGCCGCCTCCGACGCGCAGGCCGTCGCCGACTCGCTGCTGGAGCACGCGCTGCGCCCGCTGGGCGCGGTCGCCGTGGCGGTGTGGGCCGCGGGCGCCGACGGCTCCCTGACGCTGGCGGGCAGCGCCGGCTTCTCCCCGGCGGAGGCCGCCCGCTGGCGCTACGTACCGCCGGACGTGGCGACGGTGGCGCGCCGAGGGCTCGTCGAGCGCAGCGGCCAGTGGTTCACCTCGCCGGCGGGGGCCGGACTGCCCACGATCGGGCGGCACCCGTACCCCGAGGGCGGCCGGGTGGCCGTGCCGGCGGGCACCGGAGGGCGCATCCACGGCGTCCTGGAGATCGCCTGGCCGGGGCCGCTGGAGCCGCAGCCGCCCCAGGTGGTCCGCCAGGTCGAGGCCCTCGCGGAGCTGTGCGCGCACACCCTGGAGACCTACCCGCCGCACCCCGAGGCGGCCCAGGAGCCGCGGATCCTTCCCGACGCCGCGGAACTCTCCGACCTCGCCGACGGGTTGTACGACCCGGCCCTGGTCCTCGTGCCGCAGGTCGACGACTCCGGGCAGCTGGTCGACTTCCGCATCCAGCACGTCAACACCCGCTTCCTCGACCCCGCGGGCCGGCCCCGCGCGGTGGTGAGCGGCGCGCTGCTGCTGGAGGCGTACCCGATGACGGCCGGGGACAGCGAACTGTTCCAGCGCATCGAGCGGGTCTACGCCACCGGCGAGCCGTTCCGCGCGCGGCGCATGCATCTGACCGCGCTGGTGGACCAGGTGCCGCTGTCGGCGGTGGCGGACATCAGCATCAGCCGGCACGCGGGCAGCGTGCTGCTGATCTGGCGGATCGAGGACGAGACGGCACGGCTGGCGAGCCTGCTCCAGCACGCCCAGCGGCTCGGCCGCATCGGCGGCTTCGAGGAGAACCTGCTGACCGGCCAGATCACCTGGAACAGCCAGATGTTCGACCTGTACGGCCGCTCCCTCACCACCCCGCCGGTGCCGTTGGAGGACCTCCCCGCCCACGCCCACCCGGACGACGCGGTGGCCATCGGCCGGTTCCTGCGCACGCTGCTGCACCACCGGCGGCCCGCCACCGCCGCCTTCCGGCTGCAACGGCCCGACGGGGTCAACCGGCACATCCGGATCGTCGCCGAGCCGGTGCTCGACACCGACGGCCGGCTGTTCGTGCTGCGCGGGGCATGCCAGGACATCTCGGCCCAGCACTGGACGGAGGTGGCGCTGGCGGCCACCCGTGACCAGCTCGCCCACACCGAGCAGCAGGCCGCCGAACGCAACCGGCTCACGCTCCAGTTGCAGCACGCCATCATGCCCCCGGAACAGGCCCCGCTGCAGATGCCCGGCCTGGAGATCGCGGTGCGCTACCGCCCGGCGGAGACCGAGCAACTGGTGGGCGGCGACTGGTACGACGCCGTGGTGCTGCCCTCGCGGCGCGTGCTGCTGTGCGTGGGAGACGTGGCCGGTCACGGCATAGAGGCCGCGACGAGCATGGTCGTGCTGCGCAACGCGCTGCGGGGCCTCGCGGTCACCGGCGCCGGACCGGGGCAGCTGCTGTCCTGGCTCAACATCGTGGCGCACCACCTCACCGGCTCGGTCACCGCGACCGCGGTGTGCGCCCTGTACGACCCGGAGCGGCGGACCCTGCGCTGGGCAAGGGCGGGTCATCTGCCGCCCGTGCTGGTGCGCGACACGGAGGCCACGCCGCTGCCGCTGGTCAAGGGCATCCTGCTGGGCGCCGTTCCGGAGGCGGCGTACGAGGAGGCCGAGGTGCAGCTCGCGGCCGAGGACACGCTGCTGATGTACACCGACGGCCTGGTCGAACGCCGGGACCGCTCCGTGGAGGAGTCGCTGACCCACCTGCTCACGACGGCCCGCACGGCGCCGAGGACCCTGGACCAGCAACTCGACCGGCTCCTGACGTACAGCAGGTCGGACACGGACGACGACACGTGCCTGGTGGGTGTCCGCGTCGACTAGTGCCGCGTCCGCCAAAGTTCGCCCCGTCGCGACGCGGCACCAGCGAGGCCCACGGCGGCCGTCACAGGTCGCCGCGGCACTCCCGCAGCAGCTCCTCGGTACGCTGCGCCGACGCGGCGTGCGTGCTCATGTGGTCCAGCACCTCCAGATGGGCTGAGACCTCGCCGCGGGAGTCGAGGTACAGCGCGCCGCTCAGGTACTCGGTGAAGACCATGTCCGGCAGTTCCGGTTCGCCGAAGCGGAACAGCGAGAAGGGCGCGTAGGTGCCCGGGTGCGGGCCTCGGGCGAACTCGGCGATCTGAAGGGTGATCCGGTCGCTCTCGGCGGCCTCCAGCAGCCGGTCGAGCTGCTCGCCCATGACCTCGCGGCGGGTGCTCACCGGGCGGCGCAGGACCGTCTCGTCCATGACCACCCACAGGTGCGGAGGGTCGGACCCGCGCAGCAGCTCCTGTCGCGCCATGCGCAGCGAGACGTGCCGTTCGATGGTCTCCTCACCGCCGGACTGCCCTATCGTCCCGGCCTGGAGCACGGCACGGGCGTAGTCCTCGGTCTGGAGCAGTCCGGGCACGAAGTGCGGCTCGTAGGAGCGGATCAGCCGGGCGGCGCCCTCCAGACTGACGAACAGGCTGAACCAGTCGGGCAGCACGTCGCTGAACCGCTGCCACCAGCCGGGCCGGTTCGCCTCCTCGGCGAGCGCGACGAACGCCGCCACCTCGTCCTCGGGGATGCCGTAGGCCGGCAGCAGGATCTGGAGGTAGGGGATCCGGAGCGCGACCTCGGCCGTCTCCATCCGCCGCACCGTCGCCGGGGCCACCCGCAGCACCAGGGCGGCCTCCTCGCGCCGGAGCCCGGCCGCCTCACGCAACTCCTGCAGCCGTTTCCCCAGCACCACCTGGCCCACGGTGGGCGCGGCCCGCCGCTCACTCACGCCACGCCTCCCCTACGCGCCGAAAGCACGCGTGCAGTCTGTCATGTTCCGCTTGGGCGCACACGGGCGCGGTCGTGCGTCCCGCGCCACAACCACGGGCGCGGCATGACGTCCGGGGCAATCGACCCGGCCGTCCGCGCGCGCCATCGTGGTCGTACCGGGTGCCGGACCGGCGCACTCCGGCCCGGCACCCGGTTCACGGCCCGACTCGACCTCGACGGAGGGTGATCCGCCATGTCCGCGACCCAGCTCGCCGCTCTCGCCCGCACCACCGGACCGCAAGCCGCCCTCCGCCGCTTCCTCGCCCTGGACGCGGTGGTGACCGGGGCCAACGGCGTCGCCTACCTGGCCGCCTCCGGGCCGCTCGGGCGGCTCCTCGGCGTGGACCCCGGGCTGTTGGCCGTCCTCGGCGCGGTGCTCGTGGTCTACGCGGGCGGTGTCGCACTGCTCGCGCTGCGGCCCCGTCCCGCGGCGCTGCCCGTACGGGTGGTGATCGACATCAACCTGGCCTGGGCGGCGGTCAGCCTCCTCGCCCTCGCGCTGTGGCTCACGCCCAGCACGGCGGGCGCGGTGTGGGGCGTGCTCCAGGCTCTCGTGGTGGCCGCGTTCGCGGGACTCCAGTTCGCCGCGCTGAGGGCACGTCAGGGCATAGTCGAGTGAAGGTACTTGACCGTCGCCGGGTCGGCCGGGAGCAGCGTCTCGATGGCCAGCTCGGCGACCGTCACGTCCAGGGGCGTGTTGAACGTCGAGATCGACGAGACGAACGACAGCACCCTGCCCTCGTGCTCGATCCGCAGGGGCAGCGCGAAGTAGGGCACGGGCCCGGCCGGTTCGGCGACCGGTGCCGGGTCGGGGGCCGGATAGGCGGTCACCTCGTCGTACAGCTCGCGCAGCGCCGCCGAGCGGTGGAGCGCGAGCTGCCGCTCCATCTGGGCGAGCAGATGTCCGCGCCATTCGGGGAAGTTGCGGATCCGCGGTGCCAGACCCTGGGGGTGCAGCGTCAGCCGCATCACGTTCGGCGGCATGGCGAGCAGGGACTCCGGCAGGCCCTCCAGCAGCATGGTGACGCCCCGGTTGGCGGCCAGCACGTCGTACGTCGCGTCCACCACCAGCGCCGGGTACGGCTCGTAGCCCTGGATCAGCCGTTCCATGCCCTCTCGCAGGGCCTCCAGCGCCGGGTCGTCCAGCGGGGTCTGCGGATAGCGGGGCGCGTAACCGGCCGCCAGCAGCAGCGCGTTGCGCTCCCGTACGGGCACGTCCAGGTGTTCCGCCAGCTTCAGCACCATCTCCTCGCTGGGGCGCGAGCGGCCCGTCTCGACGAAGCTGATGTGCCGTGCCGAGGAGCCCGCGCGCAGCGCCAGTTCGAGCTGGCTGACCCGTCGCCGCTCCCGCCAGGCCCGCAGCAGCGGGCCGACGCCCCGGCCGGCGGGGACGACCGGGGACGTGCCGTGCGCGGAGGGGGGAAGGGTCATACGCAAGACGGTAGTCGAGCGGACGTTGCGGCGCGCTCCCGCCTCCCGCCTCCCGCCTCCCGCCGGCCGCGCCGACCAGGGGCGGGACCGCCCGCCTGTGGCACGCTGAAGGGGTACGCGACGTCCATGGAGGGAGACCGCTCATGCCCGTCGAAGCGCTGTCGCGCGAGGAGATCGAGGACCGGCTGGAAGCACTGCCCGGCTGGTCGCTCGACGGCGACCGGCTCACCCGCTCCTACCGGCTCGCCTCGCACTTCGCCGCGGCGGCCCTGGTCGTGCACATCGCGCAGGTCCAGGAGGAGCTCGACCACCACTCCGACCTGACCCTCGGCTACCACTCCGTCGACCTCACGGTGACCACGCACAGCGTGGGCGGCAAGGTCACCGCGCTGGACTTCGGGCTCGCGGAGCGGGTGGAGGCCCTCGCCCCGGCGCACGGTGCCCGCTGAGCGCACGGTGCTGGACTACACCGAGGAGGCCGAGGGCTACGACGTCTCCCGCGGCGGCGAACCCAGGGCGGCCGCCGCCGCGGAGGGCGTGCTGCGTCTCGTGCCGGACAGGGCGCGCAGCCTGCTGGACGTGGCGTGCGGCACCGGCATAGTGACCCGGCGGCTCGCCGCCTCCCGGGCCGGACTGCGCGTGACGGGCGCCGACCTGACGTACGCGATGGCCCGGCGCGCCGCGAGCCGCCTGCCCGGCACCGTCGTGCTCGCCGACTGCCGCCGACTGCCCTTCCGCAGCGGGGAGTTCGACGCCGTCGCCAGTGTGTGGTTGCTGCATCTGCTGCGGCGGCCCGAGCACATCCGGGCGGCCGTGGCCGAGTCCGCCCGGGTGCTGAGGCCGGGCGGGGTCTATGTGACCACGGTGGACAAGGCGGCCGCCCACAACGTGGGCAGTGACATCGATGCCGTTCTCGCCTCCCGCCCCCGCACCCTCTTCCTCGACACCTCGCGGGCCGTCGCGTCGTACGCCGCCGAGCAGGGGCTGCTGCCCGCGGGACTGACCCGCTTCCCGGGCCGGGGCCAGGGCCGCAGTCCCCGCCGTACCATCGCCGACCTGCACCGCGGCTGGTTCGTGACGCTCCCGCCCGGCCACCCGCTCGCCGAGGTCTACGCCGCCCGCCTCGCCGCGCTGCCCGACCAGGACCGCCCCCGCCCCGACCCGTGGTTCACCCTGCGTGCCTTCCGCAAGGCCGGGTGAGCGGGCGGGCACGCGGAGCCGGCCGGCCGCCGTGATCCTTTGCCGCTTCGGCAACGGACCTTGCGCTTCGCGGGGCCGTCGTCGCACCCTGGCGGCATCCGGAGGAGAGGCTGACCCCCATGGCGCACGACCACCACACCGCACACCGGCACGAGCAGCGGCACGGTCACCACCACGACCACGCCGAGGTCGACTGGTCCGAGATGGCCCCGCACCTGGAGGAGGGCGCGGAGCTGTTCTCGCCCCTGTACGAACGGGCGCTCGCCTGGCTGGCGAAGCAGCAGACCGCCCCGGGCCTGGTCGTCGACGCCGGCAGCGGCCCCGGCGTCGTCTCCGGCCTGCTCGCCGAGACCTTCCCGGGTGCCCGCATCGTCGCCGTCGACGGCTCCGAACCGCTGCTCGCCCGGGCCGGCGAGCGCGCCGCGCGTCTGGGCTTCGCCGACCGGTTCGGGACCCTGGCCGGTGAGCTGCCCGGCGTACTGGACGACCTGGACTACCCCGCCGATCTGCTGTGGGCGAGCCGCAGCCTGCACCACATCGGCGACCAGCGGGCCGCCCTGGCCGCCTTCGCGGGGCGGCTGGCGCCCGGCGGGACGCTGGCGATCGTGGAGGGCGGCCTGCCGACGCGGTTCCTGCCGCGCGACATCGGGATCGGCCGCCCCGGGCTCCAGGCCCGGCTGAACGCGATCGAGGAGGAGTGGTTCAACGACATGCGCGCGGCACTGCCCGGCACGGTCGAGGAGACGGAGGACTGGCCGGCCCTGCTGACCGCCGCGGGTCTGACACACCTCCGCAGCCGCAGCTTCCTGCTCGACCTGCCCGCACCGGCGACCGACCGGGCCCGCGGCTACGTCGCCGCCACCCTCACCCGTACCCGTGAGGCGGTAGCCGAGCGCCTGGACGCCACCGACCTCGCCACCCTCGACCGCCTCCTCGACCCCGACGACAAGGCGAGCGTCCACCACCGGCCCGACTTCTTCCTGCTGACGGCGCAGACGGTGCACGCGGCGAGCAGGCCCCTGTAGCGCCCAGGACCCCTTGACCTGGAGCGCGCTCCAGGTGATGGACTCCCGGCACGCATCGGGAACGACAGGGGGTACGTCATGAAGGAGTCCCAGGTCGCGCTCATCACGGGTGGCGGCAGTGGCATAGGCGCAGCGGTGGCGCGGCGTCTGCTGGACGCCGGGCACCGGGTGGCCGTGACGGGGCGGGGGGAGGAGCGGCTGCGCGCCTTCGCCGAGGAACTCGGGCGCCCCGAGGAGCTGTTGACCCTCGCCGGGAACGCCGCCGACCACGAGGACGTGCGGGCCGCGGTCGAGGCGACACTCAAGGAGTTCGGGCGGCTGGACACCGTGGTGGCCAACGCCGGGTTCGCCACCCATGACACGGTGGCCGAGGGCGACCCGTCCGGCTGGGCCGAGATGGTGCTGACCAACGTGCTCGGACCGGCGCTGCTGATCCGTGCCTGCGTCGACGCGCTGAGGCGGACGCAGGGGAGGATCGTGCTCGTCGGCAGCGTCGCCGGGTTCGTGCCGACGCCGGGCAACCTCTACGGGGCGACCAAGGCGGCGGTGACCGCCCTCGCCGAGAACACCCGGCGGCAGGTCACCGCCTGGGGGGTCGGGGTCACGCTGATCGCTCCGGGACGGGTGGAGACGCCGTTCTGGGACGAGTACGGGAGCCTGCCGCCGGGGCGTCTGCTGACCGCCGGCCAGATCGCCGACTCCGTCGTCTGGGCGATCCGGCAGCCCGAGGGCGTCGACGTCAACACGGTCGTCGTGCGGCCCCTCGGGCAGCCGAACTGATCCGCACGGCGAGGCGCCCCGGAACCTCGACGGTTCCGGGGCGCCTCGCCGTGGCCGCGGAAACGATCCCGGTCAGCCCGCGTCGAACGTGGCCGGGTCCGGGCCCAGCCGGCGGTCCTCGTTCAGCGCGCTGATCGCCGCCACGTCCTCGGTGTCCAGGCTGAAGTCGAAGACCTCGATGTTCTCCGCGATCCGCGACGGCGTCACGGACTTCGGGATCACCACGTTGCCCAGCTGGAGGTGCCAGCGCAGCACGACCTGGGCGGGCGTGCGGTTGTGCTTCTGGGCGATGGCCACGATCGCCGGGACCTCCAGCAGGCCTCGGCCCGACCCCAGCGGGGACCAGGCCTCGGTGGCGATGCCCCGCTCCGCGTGGAACTCCCGGGCGGCGTGCTGCTGGAGATGCGGGTGCAGCTCGATCTGGTTGACGGCGGGGACGACCGACGTCTCGGCGATCAGCCGCTCCAGGTGCTCCGGCAGGAAGTTGGAGACGCCGATCGCCTTGATCCGGCCGTCGGACTGCAGCTTCTCGAACGCCTTGTACGTGTCGACGAACAGGCCCTTGGCGGGAAGAGGCCAGTGGATCAGGTAGAGATCCACGTAGTCGAGGCCGAGCTTTTCGAGGGAGACGTCGAAGGCGCGCAGGGTGGCCTCGTACCCCTGGTCGCCGTTCCAGAGCTTGGTCGTGACGAAAAGCTCCTCGCGAGGGACGCCGGAGGCGCCGATGGCCCGTCCGGTGCCCTCTTCGTTGCCGTAGATCGCCGCTGTGTCGATGCTGCGGTACCCGGTCTCCAGCGCCGTGGCGACCGCGCGCTCCGCCTCGTCGTCCGGCACCTGCCAGACGCCGAAGCCCAGCTGGGGCATCTCGACGCCGTTGTTGAGGATGATCGGGGGGACCTTGCTGCTCACGAGCTCTCGATCCTTCGGTTGTCGTCAGGTGGTACTGACATCGTCAACGATCACGGCCCGGGATGCATTCCTGACGCGAAAATGACCGGAAGCCGCCTCAGGTGCCGTACAGCGCCTCGACCTCCTTGGCGTACGCCTTCTCGATCGCCCGGCGCTTCAGCTTCAGCGAGGGCGTGAGCAGCCCGTGCTCCTCGGTGAAGGGCTGCGCCAGGATCCGGAAGGTGCGGATCGACTCCGCCTGCGAGACGAGCGTGTTCGCGGCGACCACGGCCCGGCGGACCTCCATCTCCAGATCCGGGTCGCGCACCAGCTCGGCCGGGGTGAGCCGGGGCTTGTTGCGCATCTGGAGCCAGTGCTCGACGGCCTCCTGGTCGAGAGTGACCAGGGCGGCCACGAAGGGGCGGTCGTTTCCGACGAGGATGCACTGGGCGACCAGGGGATGGTCTCGGACCCGCTCCTCCAGCAGGCCCGGGGCCACGCTCTTGCCGCCGGAGGTCACGAGGATCTCCTTCTTGCGGCCGGTGATCGTGAGGAAGCCGTCCTCGTCGAGGGCGCCCAGGTCGCCGGTGGCCAGCCAGCCGTCATGCAGGGTCTCGTCGGTGGCCTTGGGATTGTTGAGGTAGCCCTGGAACAGCGTGGGGCCGCGCAGCCAGACCTCGCCGTCGTCGGCGATGTGCACGGTGACGCCCGGGACGGGCTGCCCGACCGTGCCGTAGCGGGTGCGCTCGGGCGGATTGGCGGTGGCGGCCGCGGTGGACTCGGTCAGGCCGTACCCCTCGTAGATCTGCACGCCCGCGCCCGCGAAGAACAGACCGAGCCGCCGGTCCATCGCCGAGCCGCCGGACATGGCGTGCCGCACCCGGCCGCCCATCGCGGCACGGACCTTGGCGTAGACGAGCTTGTCGAACAGCTGGTGCTGCATGCGCAGCCCCGCCGACGGTCCGGGCCCGATGCCCCACGCCTTCTCCTCGACCGCGTCCGCGTAGCGCACGGCGACGTCGACGGCCTTCTCGAAGGGCCCCGCCTTGCCCTCCCGCTCCGCCTTGCGGCGCGCCGCGTTGAACACCTTCTCGAAGATGTACGGCACCGCCAGGAAGAACGTCGGCCGGAAGGCGGCCAGGTCCGGCAGCAGGGCGGCCGCGTTGAGCTGCGGCTGGTGGCCGAAGCGGACCCGGCCGCGGATCGCGGCCACCTCCACCATCCTGCCGAACACGTGCGCGAGCGGCAGGAAGAGCAGGGTGGCCGCCTCGTCGCCGCGCCGGGAGTGGAACACCGGCTCCCAGCGCTCGATGACGGTGTCCGCCTCGTACATGAAGTTGCCGTGCGAGATGACACAGCCCTTGGGGCGGCCCGTGGTGCCGGAGGTGTAGATGATGGTGGCGACCGAGTCCGGGGTGACCGCCTTGCGATGCCGGTGCACCACCTCGTCGTCCAGGTGCGCGCCCACGTCGTACAGCTCGTGGACGGCGCCCGAGTCGAGCTGCCACAGCCGGCGCAGCCTCGGCAGCCGGTCGATGACGGTGGCGATGGTCATCGCGTGGTCCTCGTGCTCCACGATCGCGGCCGTGACCTCGGCGTCGTACAGCATCCAGTAGCACTGCTCCGCCGACGACGTCGGATAGACCGGCACCACCTGCGCCCCGATCGTCCACAGCGCGAAGTCGAACAGCGTCCACTCGTAGCGGGTGCGGGACATGATGGCGACCCGGTCGCCGAACCGTATGCCCTCGGCGAGCAGGCCCTTGGCCAGGGCCAGGACCTCGTCGCGGAACTCGGCCGACGTCACGTCCCGCCAGCGTCCGGCGTCGTCCTTGCGGCCGAGCGCGATGTGCAGCGGATCGTGCTCGGCGTACTCGAAGACGACGTCGGCCAGGCCGCCCACGGGGGGCGCCAGCGCCAACGGAGGATTGGTGAACTCGCGCAAACCCGCTCCCCGCTCTCTGTGACGGTTCCCTGTGACGCCCGCACAGGCCGTGAAAGCTACCCCACGGCCCCCGATTCCTGACGGTGGAGTAAGTTCCGGCAGCGTAATCTCCACGGAATCTGTACGAGCCACTTACCGTGCCGGGCCTCAGCGCCTGTGCAGCCGCTCGCCCGCCGCCAGGACGGCCGCCGCCAGGGCGTCCGCCGGGCCCTGGGAGACGGCGCGGCGACGGCCGTGCACCAGGACGAAGTCGACCTTGCCGAGTTCGGGCAGGCCGAGACGGTCCGGGACGCGGACCAGGCCCGGCGGGACGAAGCCCTGGGAGTGGGCCATCACGCCGAGGCCCGCGCGGGCGGCGGCGATCAGTCCGTTCAGGCTGCCGCTGGTGCAGGCGACGCGCCACGCGCGGCCCTGGCGCTGCAAGGCCTCCAGGGCGAGGGCGCGGGTGATGCCCGGCGGGGGATAGACGATCAGGGGGACCGGCCGTTCCGGGTCCAGACGCAGGCGTTCCGCGCCGATCCACACCAGGCGGTCGCGCCACACCAGCTCACCGCGCGGGTCCTCCGGTCGCCGCTTGGCGAGGACCAGGTCCAGCTTCCCCGCGGACAACTGCTCGTGCAGGGTGCCCGAGAGCTCCACGGTCAGCTCCAGGTCGACCTCGGGGTGATCGTGCCGGAAGCCCTCCAGGATCTCCGGGAGCCGGGTGAGCACGAAGTCCTCCGAGGCGCCGAAGCGCAGCCGGCCGCGCAGCCGGGTACCCGTGAAGAACGCCGTGGCGTGCTCGTGCACCTCCAGGATCCGGCGCGCGAAGCCGAGCATCGCCTCGCCGTCCTCCGTCAGCTCCACGGAGTGCGTGTCCCGGCTGAAGAGCTGCCGTCCGGTCGCGTCCTCCAGCCGACGCACGTGCTGGCTCACCGTGGACTGGCGCAGCCCGAGCCGGCGCCCGGCCTGGGTGAAGCTGAGCGTCTGGGCGACGGCCAGGAAGGTGCGCAGGTGGGAGGGGTCGTACACGGAGCCATCGTAACGCGGTCATCGCGATACGTGATGACAGTCAGAGTGGTATGCCGGATTCACGATCGGCAGGTGAGGGAGGACCATGGAGCGGGGACCCGTGACCCCTACAGGTCCTGAGTCAAGAGCTAAGTGGAGCACCGTGAAACGCCTGCGTTGGCCGTCCTGGATGCCGATCGACCCGTACGTCCTGCTGTTGCTCGGGACGGTGGGACTCGCGGCACTCCTCCCGGCCCGGGGTGCGGGCGCCGACGTGGCCTCCGGCGCCGCCACCGCGGCGATCGCCTTCCTCTTCTTCCTCTACGGCGCTCGGCTGTCCACCCGCGAGGCCCTGGACGGGCTGAAGCACTGGCGGCTCCATGTCACCGTCCTGGCCTGCACCTTCGTGGTGTTCCCGCTGCTCGGGCTGGCCGCGCGCGGTCTGGTCCCGGTGTTCCTCACGCACTCCCTGTGGACCGGACTGCTCTTCCTCACGCTGGTCCCGTCGACCATCCAGTCCTCGATCGCGTTCACCTCGATCGCCCGGGGCAACGTGCCCGCCGCGATCTGCGCCGGCTCCTTCTCCTCGCTCGCGGGCATCGTGATCACGCCGCTGCTCGCGGCGTCGCTGCTGGGCGGCGGTACGGGCGGGTTCCAGGCCGACGCGATCATCAAGATCGTGTTCCAGCTGCTGGTGCCGTTCCTCGCCGGGCAGCTGCTGCGGCGCTGGATCGGCGGCTTCGTCGCCCGCCACCGCAAGGGCCTCGGCCACGTGGACCGCGGCTCGATCCTCCTCGTCGTGTACACCGCGTTCAGCGAGGGCATGGTCCACGGCGTCTGGCACCAGGTCAGCCCCGCCCGGCTGGCCGGGCTGCTGGGCGTGGAGGCGGTGCTCCTGGCGGTGATGCTCGCCCTGACCTGGTACGGCTCCAAGGCCCTCGGCTTCGGCCGGGCGGACCGCATCGCCATCCAGTTCGCCGGGTCGAAGAAGTCGCTGGCGTCCGGGCTGCCCATGGCGAGCGTGCTGTTCGGCGCGCAGGCCGCGCTCGCCGTGCTGCCGCTGATGCTCTTCCACCAGATGCAGCTGATGGTGTGCGCGGTGATCGCCAAGCGCCGCTCCCACGACCCGCGTGAACCGCTCACGGCACCGGCTTCAGCCGCAGCGTCACGAACCGTGGTCGGTACAGGCTCACGTTCCCGCTGATCGCCGCCGCCGCGCCGGTCGTCTCCAGCCAGTTGACGTCGTAGCTGAGCACGAGCCGCCCCTGGCCGCCGAGGTCGGGGTGCGCCTGCGGGTTGTACGCGGCGACCCCGCCGGACGGCAGGGGCGGGCTGAAGCCGCCCGTCGGCCCGTGCCAGGGCCCGGTGGGGGAGCAGGCCCAGTACGCCGTCACCGTGCCGAGGCCGGCCGCGCCCGCCGCCATGGTGAACAGCACGTAGGTGTCCCCGTCCCGCACCACCGAGAACGCGCTGCCCACCCCGACGCGCCGGCCGTCGCCGAGCACCGGGGCCGGACGGGTCCCGGTGACCCACTCGGAGCCGTTCCAGTACTCCCAGGCCGCCGGGTCCCCGAGCCCGCCGTCCGGCACCCGCGCCACGTACGCCGACGACACGGGGCGGGACACGGCCTGCCGGTCGTCGCCGCCGAAGACGTAGCTCCAGCCGTCCCGTGCCACCAGCGTCGTGCCGAACAGCACCCGGCGGGACGGGTCCGGCACCGTCCGCTGGTCGGACACCGTGGTGACGGACTCGACCCGCAGGTCCGGCAGGGACAGGGTGGCGACCTCGGTGGCGAGCGGCACCCCGTAGATCCACGGCGCCCCACCGGCCGCGCGGGTCCACAGCAGCACCCGCACGACCCGCTCCGTCGCGCCGGGGGAGCGGGGCTCGACCCGGGCGGCGACGGGCCATCGCCACTGCCCGCCCGCCGGTTCGGGGAAGAGGGGCGCGGGGAGCGTCCTCGCCAGCCGGCCCCCCGACATCACCACCGCCGAGTTGCGCACCATCGGCGCGGTGGTCTCGCGCCAGGCGTACGACTCGCCGGACGGGTTCGGCGGGGGGTGCACGGGGCCGAGGAAGGTGTCGGAGAACAGCCACAGCACCCGGCCGTCGGGCAGCTTCAGCGAGTGGGTGCCGTCACCGCCGGTCCAGTCGTCGGTGCGGCCGGCGTCGTCGCCGTAACGCGCGAACTCGCCGGTGAGCGCGGCGTCCGCCGACCACGAGGCGACCGTTCGGCCCGTGCACGCGCGGCCGCCCTCCTGGTCGCCGTCCGGGAGGGCGGTGAGCAGCACGGTCGCGAGGCCCAGGGCCAGCAGCAGTGCGGCCCAGGTTCCCGTGCGCTGTCGTGCTCGTCGTCGGTCGGGCACGCTCCGCGACGTTATCGGGCGGCGGTCACCTGGTCCATGGGCAGCCACAGGATGTTGCCGAACCAGGGCCCGGTGTGGGTGGTGCGGAGCCGCTCGATCTCCTCGTCGGACAGGTCCGTGTCCCAGACGCGGACCTCGTCGAGCGCGCCCGTGAAGAAGGCCCGGCTGTCCATGCGCTGGCCGATGTGCACCCCGAAGGGCGAGTTGCGGCTCACCGAACCGGGCACGTCCTCGGTGCTGATCGCGGTGCCGTCGATGAACAGGGTCAGTTGACCACCGCCGCGACGCAGCGCGAGGTGGTGCCACTTGCCGTCGTTGTACGCCCCGTTCGTGGACACGGCGGCCGAGTTGACGGTCCGCACCCCCTCCCTGGTGGTGATCAGCCCGCGCACCCGGTTGCTCGCCGGCTCGGCGCGCAGCCAGACCTGTGGCTGGCTCGTGCCCACCCCGCCCATCCACAACAGCGGCTGCTCGCCCGTGGTGGCCGTGTAGCGGAACCACAGGGAGGCGGTGAAGTCCCCGTCGCCGAGCGGCAGTTCCTCGCGGTACGGCAGCCGCACGGCATCGTCGGCGCCGTCGAAGGCGACCGCGTTGTTCAGCACGCCGGCGGTGGTCGAGGCGCCGCCGAGGACGCTCGCCCCGGGGGCGAGCAGGGCGCGGTCGTCGGTGGTCGGGTCGGCGCCGCGGCGCGGCGTGAGCCACTCCTCGTTGAAGCGGGCGAAGCGGATCTCGTCGCGGGCGTCGACCGTGCCGGCCTCGTACATCAGGCCGACGGTGGTGCCCGAGACGTCCACCAGATCGGAGTAGCCGGCCCAGTCGCGGGAGACGACCGTGCCGCGGTCCACGCTGTCCCAGGTCTCGCCGTCGTCGTAGGAGGAGCGGATCATCATGGTCCGGCGGCGGTCGGGGTCGCCCGGGCAGGCCAGCAGGAGCCGGTCGCCGAGGCGCAGGGTGGCGCCCTGGACCTGGGGGGCGTAGAGGTCGGGGAGGGACGCGAAGCGGCCCTTGAAGGTCTGGCCGCCGTCGCCGCTGACCACCTGGGAGCGATGGCCGAGTTCCGTGCCCTCCTGTTCCCGGCCGCTGACCAGGATCGTGCCGTCGGAGCGCTCGGTCATGGTGATCTCGGAGGGCTTCTGGCCGAAGGTGCCGTCGGCGGACAGCGGCCAGGAGTCGGTGGCGCCGATCCGCCAGGTGGTGCCGCCGTCGTCGCTGAGGACGAGCGCGGCGTGGTTCGCGGTGACCCGGTTGCCGTCCCAGGTCTCGGTGTTGACGCCGAAGACCAGCCGTCCGGCGTGGGCGCCCTGGGTGAGCTGGATGCCGTGCACGGGGCCGGTGGCGTACCAGGAGTTCCAGTGCGCGGGCAGGATCTGCGGGCCGAGGTCGCGCGGGCTGGACCAGGTGGCGCCGTCGTCGTCGCTGTGCTGCAGATGGGGGACACGGTCGCAGGGGACGTCGCAGTGCTCGCTGTCGGGACGGCCCGTGTTGTACGTCTGCGCCAGCAGGATCCGGCCCGTCTCCCGGTCCACCACCGGGGTGGGGTTGCCGTGCGTGTCACCGCCGCCGTCGTTGACGACCTGCAACGGCCCCCAGGTGCGGCCGCCGTCGGTGGAGCGCTTCAGCACGATGTCGATGTCCGTCGCGTCCCCGCAGTTGAGGACCCGTCCCTCGGCGAACGCGAGCAGGGTGCCCTTGGTGGTCCGGACGACCGCCGGAATCCGGAAGCAGGCGTAACCCGGGTCCTGCGAGGCCTTGAAGAGGACCTGCTCGTCGAAGAGCGGTGCGGCCGCGGCGGGTTGGGCGTGGGCGGGGCCCGGGAGGGCGGCGGCAGCCGTCAGGACGGCGCCCGCGGTGAGGGTGACTCTCAGACGTGAGCGGAGTCGAGACGGCATGAATGACCCTTCATTTGTCAGAACATCTGGACATCCCACGTCCAACCTATGCGCCACAGACGGTAGTTGCCGCAGCGACACACCGCAACCAGCGGGGTCGGGGCAACGGGGGTGGCGGTCAGGTGACCTGATGGAGTGTCAGCAGGTGCGGCGGAAGGGTACGCCGCATCGGCCGCGGGGCGCGGCGGGTCGGATCGGGCCTCCTGAGTTCGTTGGAGTTCCCAACGATAAATCAGTTCGTGAGGAAATCCGAGGAATTGCGCACTACGTCGGATTCATGGCTGAGGCGGGACCCCTGCGGCGCAGGGGGCGCTCCCCGCCGTTCGGGGCCCCGCCGCCGTGTCGCGGGGTGCCGTCAGCCCTGTGCGGCCGCGGTCCGCAGAGCGATGCGGTCCTCGCCCGCGTACACGTTCATGGAGCTGCCCCGCAGAAAGCCCACCAGGGTCAGCCCGGTCTCCTGGGCCAGGTCCACCGCCAGCGACGAGGGCGCCGAGACCGCCGCCAGCAGCGGGATGCCCGCCATCACGGCCTTCTGCGCCAGCTCGAAGGAGGCCCGGCCCGAGACCAGCAGGATCGTGCGGGACAGCGGCAGGCCGCCGTTCTGCAGGGCGCGGCCGACCAGCTTGTCGACCGCGTTGTGCCGGCCCACGTCCTCCCGGACGTCGAGCAGCTCGCCCGCCTCGTCGAACAGCGCCGCGGCGTGCAGACCCCCGGTCCGGTCGAAGACCCGCTGGGCGGCGCGCAGCCGGTCGGGGAGGTCCGCGAGCAGCTCGGGCTCGACGCGGACCGGGGGAGTGTCGGCGATGGGCCAGCGGGCCGTGGTCCGCACCGCGTCCAGGCTGGCCTTCCCGCACAGCCCGCAGGACGAGGTCGTGTAGACGTTGCGTTCGAGCGTGATGTCGGGGATCGCCACCCCGGGCGCCGTCTGCACGTCCACCACGTTGTACGTGTTCGAGCCGTCCACGGTGGCGCCCGCGCAGTAGACGATGTTCCGCAGGTCGCTCCGCTCGCCGAGTACGCCCTCGCTGACGAGGAACCCGGCCGCGAGCGCGAAGTCGTCGCCGGGGGTGCGCATGGTGATCGCGAGCGGTTTGCCGTTCAGGCGGATCTCCAGTGGTTCCTCGGCGACGAGTGTGTCGGGGCGGGTGGAGACCGCCCCGTCCCGGATGCGGATCACCTTGCGTCGTTCCGTGACTCGTCCCATGTCCTGATCAGCCCCGGTTCTGTACGTGCTGGTAGCCGAAACGGCCCTTGATGCAGAGGTTGCCGTGGGTCACCGGGTTGTCGTGCGGCGAGGTGACCTTGACGATCTCATTGTCCTGCACATGGAGCGTGAGGTTGCAGCCCACTCCGCAGTAGGCGCAGACCGTCGTCGTCTCCGTCTGCTGCGACTCGTCCCACGTACCCGCCGCGCGCATGTCGAACTCGGACTTGAACGACAGCGCCCCCGTCGGGCAGACCTCGATGCAGTTCCCGCAGTACACGCACGCCGAATCGGTGAGCGGGCCGTCGTGCTCGACCGCGATCCGGGCGTCGAAACCGCGGCCCACGACGGAGATCGCGAAGGTGTTCTGCCACTGGTCGCCACAGGCGTCGACGCACTTGTAGCAGAGGATGCACTTGTCGTAGTCACGGACGTACAGGTCGTTGTCGATCCGGGGTTCCTCGTCGAGGCGGGCGGCGTCCGGGCCGAAGCGGTCCGGCTTCGCCTCGTACTCCTTCAGCCACCCCGCCACCTCGGGTGTGGTCGACAGGTCGACCGAGGAGGCGAGGAGCTCCAGGACGATCTTGCGGCTGTGCCGGGCGCGCTCGGTGTCCGTGTGGACCGTCATACCGGGCTCCGCCTTGCGCGAGCAGGCCGGTACGAGGGTCCGGGAGCCCTCGACCTCGACCATGCAGACCCGGCAGGCGTTCTTGGGCGTCAGCGTGTCGCCCTGACACAGGGTGGGGATGTCCTTCCCGGCCGCCCGGCATGCGTCCAGGACGGTCGAGCCCTCCGGGACCCTGGCCTCCTGCCCGTCGACGGTGAACTCGACCAGCCGGCGCGGCACACCCAGTGGTATCGCGGTCATTCGTATGCCCCCAGACGGTCGATGGCGGATTCCACGGCGTTCCAGGCGGTCTGTCCCAGACCGCAGATCGAGGCGTCCCGCATCGCGCGGCCGACCTCTCTGAGCAGGGCGATGTCGCCCGCGGCGGCGGCTCCGGTGCGCTCCGCGATCCGGTGCAGCGCCTCCTCCTGCCGCACGGTGCCGACCCGGCACGGCACGCACTGCCCGCACGACTCGTCGCGGAAGAACTCGGCGATGCGCAGCAGCAGCCGGGGCAGCGGCACCGTGTCGTCGAAGGCCATCACGACACCCGAGCCGAGCGTGGTGCCGGCCTCACGGGTGCCTTCGAAGGTGAGCGGGATGTGCGTCTCGTCGGGCCGCACGAAGCCGCCCGCCGCGCCACCGAGCAGGATCGCGCGCAGCCCGCCGCGCACACCCGCCAGCTCCAGCAGCTCGCCCAGCGTCGCGCCGAACGGCAGCTCGTAGATCCCGGGCCGCGCCACGCTGCCCGACACGCAGAACAGCTTCGGGCCGGTGGAGGCCTGCGTGCCGATGGCCGCGTACGCCGGGGCACCCATCGTCAGGATCGGCAGGACGTTGACCAGCGTCTCGACGTTGTTCTCCACGGTGGGCTTGCCGAACAGGCCCTTCTCCACCGGGAAGGGCGGCTTCGAGCGCGGCTCGCCCCGGTAGCCCTCGATCGAGTTGAACAGGGCCGTCTCCTCGCCGCAGATGTACGCGCCCGCGCCCCGCCGGATCTCGATGTCGAAGGCGTATCCCTGGCCCAGGACGTCCTCGCCCAGCAGACCGCGCGCGCGTGCCTGGGCGAGGGCGTGCTCCAGCCGGTGCAGGGCGCGCGGGTACTCGCCGCGCAGGTAGAGGTAGCCGTGGTGGGCGCCGGTGGCGTACCCGGCGATGGTCATCGCCTCCACCAGCGCGTACGGGTCGCCCTCCATGAGCACCCGGTCCTTGAAGGTGCCCGGCTCGGACTCGTCGGCGTTGCAGACGACGTAGTGCGGGTGGTCCGGCTGGGACGCCGTGGCCTGCCATTTGCGGCCGGTGGGGAAGGCGGCGCCGCCGCGTCCGACCAGGCCCGAGTCGGTGACCTCGCGGATCACTCCGGCGGGTCCGAGTTCGAAGGCGCGCCGCAGGGCGGCGTAGCCGCCGTGGGCGCGGTAGTCGTCGAGCGAGGCGGGGTCCACCACGCCGATCCGCCGCAGCAGCACCAGATCGGGTGATCCGGCCTGCGGCACGGCCAGCGCGGCCGGCGGCTCCTGCGACGCCGCGTCGGGCGAGGTCGCGGCGAGGACGGCCGCGTCGACGGTCGCCGGCGCGGACACCGCCGTACGGACCGGCTCGCCGGCCTTGACGGCGAGCGCGGCCGGGGCGCGTTCGCACAGGCCGAGGCACGGGGAGCGCTCGAGGTGGACGCCGGGACCGAGGCGGGCCTCGATCCCGGCGCACAGCTCCTGCGCTCCGGCGGCCGCGCAGGCGAGGTCCGTGCAGACGTGCAGCACGGTCGCCGGACGCGGCTTCACCGAGAACATCGCGTAGAAGGTGGCCACCCCGTACGCCTCCGCCGGCGGCACCGTCAGCCGCCGGCACAGGTAGTCCAGGGCGCCGTCGCTGATCCAGCCGATCCGGTCGTTGATCGCGTGCAGCCCCGGCAACAGCAGGTCGCGGCGGTCGCGTGCCTCCCGGCCGCCCCGCGCCCACCGCAGGTCGGCGTCGGAGCGGTCGGCCCCCTCCCACGAGGACTCGGGCGGACCGAGCAGGGCGTCGACGGCCGCCCGTTCGTCGTCCGTCGGTTTGCTGTCACCGAAGTGCAGGTCCACTTACGTCACCTCACGATGGTCGCGACAGGAAGCTTGTCGATCCGGATCGCCGACGCCTTGAACTCCGCCGTCCCCGCGATCGGGCAGTTCGCCTCGATCGTCAGCTGGTTGGTGTCCACCTCGTCGGGAAAGTGCATGGTCATGAAGGCGAGGCCGGGCCGCAGCGCCGGGTCGATCCACACCGGGGCGACCACCGCGCCGCGCCGCGAGGAGATCTGGACCTCCTCGCCCACGACGACCCCGTACCGCTCGGCGTCCTCCGGGCACAGCTCGACGTACTCGCCGCGCCGCAGCGGGGAGGCGAAACTCCCGCTCTGCACGCCGGTGTTGTAGGAGTCGAGCCGGCGTCCGGTGGTGAGCCGGATCGGGAACCGGTCGTCGGTGAGGTCGACCGGCGGATCGTGCTGGACCAGCCCGAAGGGCGCGAGGCGGCCCCGCCTGGCCGGGTCCGCGTCCCACAACCGGCCGTGCAGATAGCTGGGTTCGATCCCGTCGGTGCTCGGGCACGGCCACTGGATGCCCTGGTGCTCCGCCAGGCGGTCGTACGTCATCCCGTAGTGGTCCGGCGAGACCGAGCGCAGCTCGTTCCAGACCGCCTCGGCGTCGGCGTACTTCCAGTCGTGGCCCAGGCGCGCGGCCAGATCGCAGATGATGTCGATGTCCTCGCGCGCCTCGCCGGGCGGCGTGACGGCCCGGCGCACCCGCTGGACGCGGCGTTCGCTGTTGGTCGTGGTGCCGTCGGTCTCGGCCCACCCGGCGGTCGCGGGCAGCACGACGTCGGCGAGCTCGGCGGTCTTCGTCAGGAAGATGTCCTGCACGACCAGGAAGTCCAGTTCCTGCAGGCGGCGTACCGCCTGTCCGCTGTCCGCCTCGGACTGCGCCGGGTTCTCGCCGATGCAGTAGACGGCCTTGAGCGTGCCCTCCTCCATCGCCTCGAACATCTCCGTGAGGTTCAGTCCGTAGTGCGGCTGGATGACGGTGTCCCAGGCGGTCTCGAACTTCAGCCGGGTGTCGGGGTCGAGGATGTCCTGGAAGCCGGGCAGGCGGTTGGGGATCGCGCCCATGTCGCCGCCGCCCTGCACGTTGTTCTGGCCGCGCAGCGGCTGGAGCCCGGAGCCGTAGCGGCCGACGTGGCCGGTGAGCAGGGACAGGTTGATGAGCGCGCGGACGTTGTCGGTGCCGTTGTGGTGCTCGGTGATGCCCAGGGTCCAGCACAGCTGGGCGCGCTCGGCACGGGCGTAGGCGTGCGCCAGCTCGCGGATCGCCTGCGCCGGTACGCCCGTCACCTTCTCGGCGAGCGACAGCGTCCACGGCTCGACGAGTGCCTTGTACTCCTCGAAGCCGCTGGTCGCCCGCTCGATGAACGCCTCGTTGGCGAGCCCGGCGTGGATGATCTCGCGGCCGATCGCGTGCGCCATCGGGATGTCGGTGCCGACGTTCAGCCCGAGCCAGCTCTCCGCCCACTCGGCGGTGGAGGTGCGGCGCGGGTCGACGGCGTGCATGCGCGCCCCGTTGCGGATGCCCCGCAGGACGTGCTGGAAGAAGATCGGGTGCGCGTAGCGGGCGTTGGAGCCCCACATCACGATGACGTCGGTGTGCTCGATCTCCTCGTACGACGACGTCCCCCCGCCGGAGCCGAAGGCGGCGGACAGGCCCGCGACGCTGGGGGCGTGGCAGGTGCGGTTGCAGGAGTCGACGTTGTTGGTGCCCATGACGACCCGGGCGAACTTCTGGGCGACGTAGTTCATCTCGTTCGTCGCGCGGGCGCAGGAGAACATGCCGAACGCGCCCTGCGCCGCGCGCAGTCCGCGTGCGGCGCGGTCGAGCGCCTCGTCCCAGGTGGCCGGGCGGAAGGGGGCGTCGCGCGAGTCCCTGACGAGGGGGTGCGTGAGCCGGGTGTAGGTCTTCGGGGACTGGCGTTTCCTCATGCGGCGCTCCTCAGCGCGAGCAGGTCCGAGATGGCGTGCACCGTGCGCAGGGTGGGCACGTCGACGCCGGTGATCTCCGCCAGCTCGACGACCGCGGCGAGCAGCACGTCGAGTTCGAGCGGTTTGCCGCGCTCCAGGTCCTGGAGCGTGGACGTGCGGTGGTCGCCCACCTTCTCGGCGCCCGCGAGGCGGCGTTCGATGGAGACGCCGACCTCGCAGCCGAGGGCCTCGGCGACGGCGAGCGTCTCGGTCATCATGATCTCGATGACCCGACGGGTGCCGCCGTGCAGGCACATCTGGCGCATGGTGGCCCGGGCGAGCGCGCTGATCGGGTTGAAGGAGATGTTGCCGAGCAGCTTCAGCCAGATGTCGTTGCGCAGGTCCGGTTCGACGGGGCACTTCAGTCCGCCGGCCAGCATGGCGTCGCTGAAGGCGGAGCACCGCCCGGACACGCTGCGGTCGGGCTCGCCGATGGAGAACCTGGTGCCCTCCAGATGCCGGACGACGCCCGGCCCCTCCAGTTCGGTGGCCGCGTACACCACGCAGCCGATGGCCCGTTCGGGCGCGAGCACCGCGCTGACCGAGCCGCCGGGGTCCACGCTCTCGACGCGGTGGCCGTCGTGGGGGCCGCCGTGGCGGTGGAAGTACCACCAGGGGATGCCGTTCTGGGCGGCGATCACCGCCGTGGTGTCGTGCAGCAGTGGCTCGATCAGCGGCCCGCACGCCGCGTACGAGTTGGCCTTCAGGCCCAGGAAGACGTAGTCGACCGGGCCGACTTCGGCCGGGTCGTCGGTGGCGTGGGCGTGCGCGGTGAAGTCACCGCGCGGGCTCAGCACCCGCACTCCGTGCTGCCTCATGGCCGCGAGATGCGGTCCACGGGCGATGAGATGCACGTCGGCGCCCGCGCGATGGAGCGCGGCACCGACGTAGGCGCCGATTGCTCCGGCGCCGAGGACTGCGACTTTCACAAGAACACTCCGTTCGGTTTGAGGGATACCGCGGAGATGGCCGGGGACGGCTTATGTCGACGAAATATTGTCTACAGTATGGAGGTTGGGTCGACAAGGGTCCGGGCGATGACCGTTCGGCGCAGGTTGGATACCGCTCACCGCATACGGTCGACTCCGCGTCTTCCCAACCCCCTTGATCCTTCCTAGCGTCCGGGATCCATGAGTCCCCCCGTCGCACCCCCGGGATGGAGCCGCTGGCTGGTCCCGCCCGCCGCGCTCTCCGTCCATCTCTCCATCGGGCAGGCCTACGCCTGGAGCGTGTTCAAGCCGCCCCTCGAATCCGCGCTCGGCCTCAGCGGCACCCAGAGCGCCCTGCCCTTCCAGCTGGGCATCGTCATGCTCGGCCTGTCGGCCGCGTTCGGCGGCACGCTCGTGGAGCGCAACGGGCCGCGCTGGGCGATGACCGTGGCGCTGGTCTGCTTCTCCTCCGGCTTCCTGCTGTCGGCGCTCGGCGCGGCCACGGAGCAGTACTGGCTGATCGTCCTCGGCTACGGCTTCGTCGGCGGGATCGGCCTCGGCATCGGCTACATCTCACCCGTCTCCACGCTGATCAAGTGGTTCCCCGACCGGCCCGGCATGGCCACGGGCATCGCCATCATGGGCTTCGGCGGCGGCGCGCTGATCGCCTCCCCGTGGTCCGCGCAGATGCTGGAGTCCTTCGGCTCCGACAGCTCCGGGATCGCGCTCGCCTTCCTGGTGCACGGGCTGACGTACGCCGTGTTCATGCTGCTCGGCGTGATGCTCGTGCGGGTGCCGCGGACCGAGCGGCCGGTGGCGTCCGGTCCGGCCGTGACCGAGGGCGTCCAGGTGTCGGCGAAGAACGCCGTGCGCACCCCGCAGTTCTGGTGCCTGTGGGTCGTGCTCTGCATGAACGTGACCGCCGGCATCGGCATCCTGGAGAAGGCCGCGCCGATGATCACGGACTTCTTCGCGGACACCGCCACCCCGGTGTCGGTGACAGCCGCCGCCGGCTTCGTCGCGCTGCTCTCGGCGGCGAACATGGCGGGCCGCATCGCCTGGTCGTCGACGTCCGACCTGATCGGACGCAAGAACATCTACCGCGTCTACCTGGGCGTCGGCGGGCTGATGTACCTGCTGATCGCGCTGTTCGGGGACTCGTCCAAGCCGCTGTTCATCCTGTGCGCGCTGGTGATCCTCTCCTTCTACGGTGGTGGCTTCGCGACGATTCCCGCCTATCTGAAGGACCTCTTCGGCACCTACCAGGTCGGCGCGATCCACGGCCGGCTGCTCACCGCCTGGTCCACCGCCGGTGTGCTCGGACCGCTGATCGTCAACTGGATCGCCGACCGGCAGGAGGAGGCCGGCAGGCACGGCGCGTCCCTGTACGGACTGTCGTTCATGATCATGATCGGGCTGCTGGCCGTCGGCTTCGTCGCCAACGAGCTCGTCCGCCCCGTCCACCCCCGCCACCACATCCCCGCACCCCGTCAGGAGGCCGTCGATGCCGGACGACACCAGCCAGAGTCCGCCTGACCGGCGCCCGCTGATCGCGGTCGCCTGGCTGTGGGTGGGCGCACCGCTCGCCTACGGTCTGTACGAACTCGTCAGGAAGGCCACACAACTGTTCACAGGATGAAGTTGTCTGGATCTGCTGAGCGAACCACCTGGCCGGACGTTCGAGGCCCTGCGGGAAACCGACAAGCCGACGTTCTCATTCCTGTGCCTTCGCCTGCACCGTTACTCGTGAGTCGCTGACCAGACTGGTGGGTCCCGCATCCCGCAGCAACGAGGGGACCCCCCATGAACGGCTCGCGCATCGCCGCCGTCGGCCACTACCAGCCCGCCAGGGTGCTCACCAACGAGGACCTGGCGGGCATGGTCGACACCAGCGACGCATGGATCACCAGCCGGGTCGGCATCCGCACCCGGCACATCGCCGGCCCCGACGAGCCGGTGGACGAGCTCGCCGCGCACGCCGCCGCCAAGGCGCTCGCATCGGCCGGGCTGGCCCCCCAGGACATCGACCTCGTCCTCGTCGCCACCTCGACCGCCGTCGACCGCTCCCCGAACATGGCCGCGCGGGTCGCGGCCCGGCTCGGCGTCCCGAGGCCCGCCGCGATGGACGTCAACGTGGTGTGCGCCGGCTTCACCCACGCCCTCGCCACCGCCGACCACACCGTGCGGGCGGGTGCCGCCACCCGGGCGCTCGTGATCGGCGCCGACAAGATGTCCGACGTCACCGACTGGACCGACCGCTCCACGTGCGTGCTCGTCGGCGACGGGGCCGGGGCCGCCGTCGTGGAGGCCTCGGCGGAACCGGGCGTGGGGCCGGTGCTCTGGGGCTCGGTGCCGGAGATGGGGCACGCGGTGCGGATCGAGGGCGAGCCCGCGCGGTTCGCGCAGGAGGGGCAGAGCGTCTACCGCTGGGCGACCACCCAACTGCCGCCGCTCGCCCGGCAGGCCTGCGAGCGGGCCGGGTACGCGCCGGCGGACCTGGCCGCGGTGGTGCTGCACCAGGCCAACCTGCGCATCATCGAGCCGCTCGCCGAGAAGCTGGGCGCCGTCAACGCCGTCGTCGCGCGCGACGTCTGCGAGTCCGGGAACACCTCCGCGGCCAGCATCCCGCTCGCCCTGTCCAAGCTGGTGGAGCGCGGGGCGATTTCGAGCGGCGACCCGGTGCTGCTGTTCGGGTTCGGGGGGAACCTGTCGTACGCGGGGCAGGTCGTGCGCTGTCCCTGAGCGCGCCGGAGCGGACCGGAGTGTGACGAGGCCAACTACCGCTGCCGCTGGTCATTGTGCGCCGTAGACTGTAGACAAAAGGCAATTGATACTCTCTTTCCCAGGGCTTTACGGCTTCGGGGATTGCCCCGGCGTCGTCATCTGCTGTGCACGGCCCAGCCAGGAGGGGACCGATGTTGTCGACAGGACTGCCGCAGGGTGCGGTGCCCAAGCTCGAACGTCCCGGCCCACTGCGCGACCGCGTCTACGAGGCGTTGCTCGAACTCATCACCACCCGCGCCCTCCAGCCCGGCCAGCACCTGGTCGAGAGCGAACTCGCCGGGCACCTCGGCGTCTCCCGGCAGCCGGTGCGCGAGGCGCTGCAGCGGCTGAACACCGAGGGGTGGGTCGATCTGCGCCCGGCGCAGGGCGCGTTCGTGCACGAGCCGACCGAGGCGGAGGCCGACCAGCTGCTGACCGTGCGCACGCTGCTGGAGGCCGAGGCCGCCCGGCTCGCCGCGGCCAACGCGGGCAAGGCGGGCGTGGCCGTCCTGGAGGAGCTGTGCGCGGAGGGCGAGCGCGCGGTCGCCGCCGACGACGTGGACGGCGCGGTCGCGCTCAACGCGCGCTTCCACGCGAAGGTCATGGAGCTGGCGGGCAACGCGGTCCTCGCCGAACTGGCCGCCCAGGTCGACCGGCGGGTCCGCTGGTACTACACGCCGGTCGCCCGGCAGCGCGGAAAGCAGTCCTGGATCGAGCACCGCGAGCTGATCGCCGCGATCACCGCGCGTGACGAGCAGCGCGCGACGACCGTCATGCGCGCGCACACCGAGCACACCCGCAAGTCGTACCACGACCGCCCCCGCGGCTAGCGCCTGTCGCGGGAGCGGCGTCGTCGTCCGGGGGGCGGCAGCGCGGTGCCGGGTGCGTGCGCCGGGCGGCAGACGCCACGTTCGCGACAGGTCCCGGAGCCGCGCCAGGCCCTGGTCGACTCGGTCCCCTGCGCCCCGTCACGGGGGTGGCCGGGTGAGTGCCGCGTGCGGTCCTGCGTGCGGCCGCACCCCCGGCCCCGGCCTGCCTTCTGATCACTGCGCGTAAGCCTGGCCCCGGCCTCGCCCGGGCACACTCGTCCCCATCTTTGTCCTGTGAGTGGAGAAAGTCCGCAGCAATTCGTGCGCACCTTCTTCCCAGTCCCGGCTGCCACTGCTACGTTCCCCCTCGAAAGCCGGACAGCGATGGCCGATTCGAGGCGGGGAGGGGCTCGTGAGACGCATGACCGCACGACCCGCGAACGCCCACCAGGCCAGACTGCTGAAGCTGCTGCGCGACGGCGGGCCCAACTCCCGGGCCCAGCTGGGCGATCAGGTCGACCTCTCGCGGTCCAAGCTGGCCGTCGAGGTCGACCGGCTGCTGGAGACGGGCCTGATCGTCGCCGACGGACTCGCCGCCTCGCGCGGCGGCCGCCGCTCGCACAACATCCGGCTCGCACCAGGCCTGCGCTTCCTCGGCGTCGACATCGGCGCGACCTCCATAGACGTCGCGGTCACCAACGCGGAGCTGGAGATCCTGGGCCACATCACCCAGCCGATGGAGGTACGCGAGGGACCCGTCGCGGTCTTCGAGCAGGTCCTCGCCATGGCGGCCAAGCTGCGGGCCTCCGGGCTCGCGGAGGGTTTCGACGGCGCCGGCATCGGCGTCCCGGGCCCGGTCCGCTTCCCCGAGGGCGTGCCCGTGGCACCGCCGATCATGCCGGGCTGGGACGGCTTCCCCGTGCGGGAGGCACTCAGCCAGGAACTCGGCTGCCCGGTCATGGTCGACAACGACGTGAACCTGATGGCGATGGGGGAGATGCACGCGGGCGTCGCACGCTCGGTGGGCGACTTCCTCTGCGTCAAGATCGGCACCGGTATCGGCTGCGGCATCGTCGTCGGCGGTGCCGTACACCGCGGGACCACGGGCTCCGCGGGCGACATCGGGCACATCCAGGCCGTGCCCGACGGACGTCCGTGCGCCTGCGGCAACCGCGGCTGCCTGGAGGCCCACTTCAGCGGCGCGGCACTGGCCCGCGACGCGCTGGAGGCGGCCCAGCAAGGAGACTCGGCCGAACTCGCGGCACTGCTGGAGGCGAACGGCATGCTCACCGCCGTCGATGTCGCCACCGCCGCCGCCGCGGGAGACGCCACCGCCCTCGAACTGATCCGTGAGGGCGGAAACCGCACCGGCCAGGTCATCGCCGGCCTGGTCAGCTTCTTCAACCCCGGCCTCGTGGTGATCGGCGGTGGGGTGACCGGCCTCGGCCACACCCTGCTCGCCGCGATCCGCACCCAGGTCTACCGCCAGTCGCTGCCGCTGGCGACCGGCAATCTGCCCATCGTCCTCGGGGAGCTGGGCCCCACCGCCGGTGTCATCGGCGCGGCCCGGCTGATCAGCGACCACCTCTTCTCACCCGCGTAGGCACCTGCCGCGCGCACCACCCGCACCGCGCACCACCCGCACCGCGCACCACCGGAAGAGCGCACCACCCCGTACCGCCCACCGCACCGCCCTACCCTGCTCCGCCCTGCCCTGAAACCGGCCCGCACGCCTGCCAAGGGGAACCCACATGGCCCCAGAACCACCCCTGCTCAGCATGTCCGGCATCACCAAGTCGTTCCCCGGCGTCCGCGCCCTGGACGGCGTCGATCTCGACGTCCAGGCCGGTGAAGTGCACTGCCTGCTCGGCCAGAACGGCGCCGGCAAGTCCACCCTGATCAAGGTGCTGGCCGGCGCCCATCAGCCCGACACCGGCACCATCCGCTGGCGCGGCGAGGACGTCACCCTGCGTTCGCCCATCGCCGCCATGCGCCTGGGCATCGCCACCATCTACCAGGAACTCGACCTGGTGGAGCATCTGTCGGTCGCCGAGAACGTCCACCTCGGCCACGAACCCACGGCCGCCGGGTTCGTCGTACGGCGCGGGACGGCCAAGGCGGCGACGGCCCAGTTGCTCAAGCGGCTCGGGCACCCGGAGATCGATCCGGCCCGGCTCGTCGGTGAACTGTCCGCCGCCCAGCAGCAGATCGTCTCCATGGCCCGCGCGCTCTCCCACGACGTCCGGCTGATCGTGATGGACGAACCGTCCGCCGCGCTCGACCCCGACGAGGTCGACAACCTCTTCCGGATCGTCGGCGACCTCACCGCCGACGGCGTCGCCGTCGTCTACATCTCGCACCGCCTGGAGGAGATCCGCCGGATCGGCGACCGGGTGACCGTGCTCAAGGACGGCCGGGCCGTGGCGGGCGGGCTGCCCGCGAAGTCGACGCCGACGCGTGAGGTCGTGGCGCTGATGACCGGCCGCAACGTCGAGTACGTCTTCCCCGAGCGGCCGGCCGCGCCGGCCCAGGGGGAACCGCTGCTGGAGGTGCGGGGACTGGCGCGCACCGGTGAGTTCGAGGCCTTCGACCTGACCGTGCGCCCCGGTGAGATCGTCGGCCTCGCGGGACTCGTGGGCTCCGGCCGCTCCGAGATCCTGGAGACCATCTACGGCGCCCGCAGGCCCACCGCCGGTCACGTCCTCGTCGAGGGACAGCCGTTGAAGTCCGGCAGCGTACGGGCCGCCGTCCGCGCCGGACTCGGGCTCGCTCCCGAGGAGCGCAAGGCGCAGGCGCTGCTGATGCTGGAGTCGGTCACCCGCAACGTCTCGGTCTCCTCCATGTCCCGCTTCTCGCGGGGCGGCTGGATCGACCGCGGCGCGGAACTGGGCGCGGCGCGCGCGGCGACCCGCGAGCTGTCGCTGCGCCCCGACAACCCCTCGGTGCCGGTCCGCACCCTGTCCGGCGGCAACCAGCAGAAGGCCGTCCTGGCCCGCTGGCTGCTGCGCGGCTGCCGCGTCCTGCTGCTCGACGAGCCGACCCGCGGCGTCGATGTCGGCGCCCGCGCCGAGCTCTACGCGGTCGTGCGGCGCCTCGCCGACGAGGGACTCGGGGTGCTGCTGGTCTCCAGCGAGGTGCCCGAGGTGCTCGGCCTCGCCGACCGTGTGCTGGTGCTGCGGGAGGGGCGCGTCGTGCACACCGCCCCCGCCCGTGAGCTGGACGAACACCGCGTACTCGACCTCGTGATGGAAGGAAGCCCGGCGACATGACGCAGCCCGTCTCCCCGCCGCGGGACAGCGCCGACAAGGTGCCGACGGCCGTACCACCCCCCGCCTGGCGCGGCATGCTGTTCCGTGCCGACGTCCGCACCCTGTCGCTGCTCGGCGTGCTCGCCGCGCTCGTGATCATCGGCGGCATCACCAAGCCGGACCAGTTCCTCGACACCCGCAACCTGCAACTGGTCCTCACCCAGGCCTCCGTGATCGGTGTCGTCACGGTCGGGATGACCTTCGTGATCATCTCCGGCGGCATCGACCTCTCCGTCGGCGCGATCGTCGCCCTCGCCTCCGTGTGGGCCACCACCGTCGCCACCCAGGAGTACGGTTTCGCCGGCATCCTGTTCACCGCGGTGCTCGTCGGCGTGGGCTGCGGGCTGGTGAACGGAGTGCTCATCGCCTACGGCGGGATGGTCCCGTTCATCGCGACCCTGGCCATGCTGGCCTCGGCCCGCGGACTGGCGCTGCAGATCACCGACGGCAGCACCCAGATCGTCACGGTGGACGGCATCCTCGACCTGGGCGAGCGCGACGCGTACGTCCTCGGTATCCCGCCGCTCGTCCTCGTCTTCGCGGTCGTCACGATCATCGGCTGGCTGGTGCTCAACCGCACCACCTTCGGCCGCCGCTCGGTCGCCGTCGGCGGGAACGCGGAGGCGGCACGACTGGCCGGCATCGACGTCCGCCGGCAGCGCCTGTATCTCTACCTGCTCTCCGGACTGTGCTGCGGCATCGCCGCGTTCCTGCTGATCATCCTGTCCGGATCCGGTCAGAACACCAACGGCAACCTCTACGAACTCGACGCCATCGCCGCCGCGATCATCGGCGGCACGCTTCTCAGCGGAGGGCGCGGCACCATCGTCGGCTCCGTGCTCGGCGTCCTGATCTTCACCACGATCACCAACATCTTCGCCCTGAACAACCTGCAGAGCGACGTCCAGCAGATCGCCAAGGGCGCGATCATCGTCGCCGCCGTGCTGGTCCAGCGCCGTACCGCGAGCACGACCTGAGGAAAGGGTTCACCGCCATGTCGCAACTCACCAGTCGCAGAGGACTGCTCTTCGGGACGGCCGCCGTGTCGGCCGGTGCCCTCCTCGCCGGGTGCACCAGCAACGAGCCCAAGGAGGAGGAGCGGGCCGCCGACAACCAGCCGGCCGCCGACGACAAGCCCGGCAAGCAGGTCACCATCGGCTTCGCCGGACCGCAGGCCGACCACGGCTGGCTCAACGCGATCAACGAGAACGCCAAGAGCCGCGCCGAGAAGTACCAGGACGTCACGCTGGAGATCACCGAGGGCTCCAACGACACCGCCGCGCAGATCGGCCAGATCGAGACCCTCATCAACAAGAAGGTCGACGTCCTGGTCATCCTGCCCGCCGACGGCAAGGCGCTCACCCAGGTCGGGCTCAAGGCCATGCGGGCCGGGATCCCGGTGATCAACCTGGACCGCATCTTCAACACCCCGCAGGCGTACCGCTGCTGGATCGGCGGCGACAACTACGGCATGGGTCTGAACGCCGGCCACTACATCGGCGAGAAGCTCAAGGACAAGTCCGGCGCCCGGGTCATCGAACTGGCGGGCCTGGACAACCTGGAGCTGACCAAGCAGCGCACCCAGGGCTTCGACGACGCGCTGAAGAACTACCCGAACATCCGCAAGGTGGCCCGCCAGGCCGCCGAGTTCACCGTCGAGTCCGGCCAGGCCAAGATGGCCCAGCTGCTCCAGGCCCAGTCCAAGTTCGACGCGCTGTGGAACCACGACGACGACCAGGGCGTGGGCGCGCTGCGCGCCATCGAGCAGGCCGGGCGCGACGACTTCCTGATGGTCGGCGGCGCCGGTGCGCTCTCCGCGTTCCAGGCCATCGAGGCGGACGACGGCGTGCTGAAGGCGACGGTCCTCTACCCGCCGTCGATGGCCGCCTCGGCCATCGACCTGGCCCGTGCCCTCGGCCAGGCCAAGGGAGTCGGCGGCCTCGCCGAGTTCGAGATCCCGGCCTCGCTCACCTGCTACTCGGCCGTCGTCGACAAGATCAACGTCGAGCAGTACATGTCCACCGGCTTCAAGTGAGGCGCCCCGCCTGACGGGCCCGGCCCCAGTGAGCGGGCCGGGCCCGAACCCCCCACCGCGCCACGACGACGAGGAGGACATCCCCATGGCACAGCCGCAAGCGCCCGAAGGGGCCGACGCCGCGAAGCCCCCGCTGCGCATCGGCATGGTCGGCTACGCCTTCATGGGCGCCGCCCACTCCCAGGGCTGGCGCACCGCGGGCCGCGTCTTCGACCTGCCCCTGCGGCCGGAGCTGGCCGTCATCTGCGGGCGGGACGAGACGGCCGTACGCGCGGCGGCGGACCGGTACGGCTGGGCGGCGGCCGAGACCGACTGGCGGGCGCTGATCGCCCGGGACGACGTCGACGTGGTCGACATCTGCACCCCCGGCGACAGCCACGCCGAGATCGCGCTCGCGGCGCTGGCCGCGGGCAAGCACGTCCTGTGCGAGAAGCCCCTCGCGAACACCGTCGAGGAGGCGGAGGCGATGACGGCCGCCGCCGAGGAGGCCCACGGACGCGGCCAGTTGGCCATGGTCGGCTTCAACTACCGCCGGCTTCCCGCCACCGCGCTCGCCCGGCAGATGGTGGCCGAGGGCCGCCTCGGTACCCTGCGGCACGTCAGGGTGTCGTACCTCCAGGACTGGCTGGTCGACCCGCAGGCCCCGCTGACATGGCGGCTGCGCAAGGAGATGGCCGGCTCCGGCTCGCTCGGCGACCTCGGCGCGCACATCGTCGACCTGGCGCAGTACCTGGCGGGGGAGCAGCTGGCCGGCGTGTCGGCGCTCACCGAGACCTTCGTACGGGAACGGCCGCTCGCCGGCGCCGTCCGTGGTCTGGGCGCCGCCTCGGCCGACGGGACCGGGCAGGTCACCGTCGACGACGCCGCCCTGTTCACCGCTCGCTTCGCCTCCGGCGCGCTGGCCTCCTTCGAGGCCACCAGGTACGCCACCGGCCGCAAGAACGCCCTGCGCCTCGAACTCAACGGCGAGCGCGGCTCGCTCGCGTTCGACCTGGAGCGGCTCAACGAGCTCTGGTACCACGACGGCACCGAACCCGACACCCGGGCCGGCTTCCGCCGCATCCTCGTCACCGAACCCGACCACCCCTACCTGGACGCCTGGTGGCCGCCGGGCCACGGCCTCGGCTACGAGCACACCTTCGTCCACCAGGCCCGGGACCTGGTCCACGCGGTCGCCGAGGGGCGCCTGCCCGAACCCTCCTTCGCCGACGGGCTGCAGGTGCAGCGCGTGCTCGCGGCGGTCGAGGAGAGTGCCGAGAAGAACTCCGTCTACACCCCGATCGCTCTCTAGGAGGCGTCGGTCATGCCGCGCACGTTCACACTCTTCACCGGCCAGTGGGCCGACCTGCCGCTCGAAGAGGTCTGCCGCCTCGCCCGTGACTTCGGTTACGACGGTCTCGAACTGGCCTGCTGGGGCGACCACTTCGAGGTCGACAAGGCCCTCAGCGACCCCGCCTACGTCGAGTCGAGGCACCAGCTGCTCGACAAGTACGGCCTGAAGTGCTGGGCGATCTCCAACCACCTGGTCGGCCAGGCCGTCTGCGACGCCATCATCGACGAGCGCCACCAGGCCATCCTGCCCGCCCGGATCTGGGGCGACGGCGAGGCGGAGGGCGTGCGGCAGCGCGCCGCGGCCGAGATCGCCGACACCGCGCGGGCCGCGGCGGCGTTCGGTGTCGACACCGTCATCGGCTTCACCGGCTCCGCCATCTGGCACCTGGTCGCGATGTTCCCGCCCGCCCCCGAGGCGATGATCGAGCGGGGCTACGAGGACTTCGCCACGCGCTGGAACCCGATCCTGGACGTCTTCGACGCCGAGGGCGTCCGGTTCGCCCACGAGGTGCACCCGAGCGAAATCGCCTACGACTACTGGACGACCCGGCGTGCCCTGGAGGCCGTCGGCCACCGGCCCGCCTTCGGGCTGAACTTCGACCCCTCGCACTTCGTGTGGCAGGACCTCGACCCGGTCGGCTTCCTGTGGGACTTCCGCGACCGCATCTACCACGTGGACTGCAAGGAGGCCCGCAAGCGCCTCGACGGCCGCAACGGGCGCCTCGGCTCGCACCTGCCCTGGGGCGACCCGCGCCGCGGCTGGGACTTCGTCTCCGCGGGGCACGGCGACGTGCCCTGGGAGGACGTCTTCCGCATGCTGCGCTCCATCGACTACCAGGGCCCGATCTCCGTCGAGTGGGAGGACGCCGGCATGGACCGGCTCCAGGGCGCCCCCGAGGCCCTGGCACGCCTCAAGGCCTTCGACTTCGAGCCCCCCAGCGCGTCCTTCGACGCGGCGTTCAACAGCTGATCGACCCACCCCGCGACTGCTCGGGGACGGGGGCCGGAATCACCGCCGGTCCCCCCTCCGACCTGCCCGGATTCCGCTTTGTCCAGTGATGGGAAAAAGTTCGACAGGTCCTGGCCCAAGGGGTGTTCGGCCGCGACGCAAGCGGTTACCGTCCCTGAAGCATTTAAGACACAACCACCTCCGGGGTGACGGCGCACCCCGGCGCCCGCACCGCACGTCCACGCACCCATTCCGTACGGCCCACCCCGTTCCCGGAGGGACTTCGTGCACAGCACCAGACTCAGAAATACCCGCACCACGAGGCGTCCCAGGCTTCGTACCGCCCTTGCCCTGTTCACCGGCCTGCTGCTGGCCGTGGGCACCCCGGCGACCGTCGCCGGCGCCCACCCCGGCCACCCCGAACACGACGAACCGGCCGCCGAGGGGCAGTTCCAGCAGGTGCCGCTCGCCAAGGGCGAGCCCGAGATGGGCGAGCCGATGTCGCTCGCCGTGCTCCCCGACCGCAGCGTCCTGCACACCTCGCGCGACGGCACGCTGCGCCTGACCGACCAGGGCGGCGTCACCAAGGTCGCCGGCAAGATCCCCGTCTACAGCCACGACGAGGAAGGCCTGCAGGGCGTCGGCATCGACCCGGACTTCGAGAACAACCGGGCGATCTACCTCTACTACGCCCCGCCGCTCGACACCCCCGCGGGCGACGCCCCGGAGAACGGCACCCCCGAGGAGCTCGCGAAGTTCGACGGCGTCAACCGCCTCGCCCGCTTCGTGCTGAACCCCAACGGCACGCTGGACATGGCGAGCGAGAAGAAGGTCCTGGACGTCGCGGCCTCCCGAGGCACCTGCTGCCACGTCGGCGGCGACATCGACTTCGACGCGGACGGCAACCTCTACCTGTCGACCGGCGACGACACCAACCCCTTCTCGTCCGACGGCTACACCCCGATCGACGACCGCGAGGGCCGCAACCCCGCCTTCGACGCCCGCCGCAGCTCGGGCAACACCAACGACCTGCGCGGCAAGATCCTGCGCATCAAGGTCGCCGAGGACGGCTCCTACACCGTTCCGCAGGGCAACCTCTTCGCCCCGGGCACTGAGAAGACCCGTCCCGAGATCTACGCGATGGGCTTCCGCAACCCGTTCCGGATGAGTGTCGACGACGAGACCGGCATCGTGTACGTGGGCGACTACGGCCCCGACGCGGGCGCCGCCGACCCGAACCGGGGCCCGGCGGGACAGGTCGAGTTCGCCAAGGTCACCGAGGCCGCCAACTTCGGCTGGCCGTTCTGCACCGGGAACAACGACGCCTACGTCGACTACGACTTCGCCACCGGCACCTCCGGCGGGAAGTTCGACTGCGCCGCCCCGAAGAACACCTCGCCGCACAACACGGGCCTGGTCGACCTGCCGCCCGCGCAGGCCGCCTGGATCCCGTACGACGGCGGATCCGTGCCCGAGTTCGGCAGTGGCTCCGAGTCCCCGATGGGCGGCCCGGTCTACCGCTACGACGCCGACCTCGACTCCAGCGTGAAGTTCCCCGAGGCCTACGACGGCGACTTCTTCGCGGGTGAGTTCGGGCGCCGCTGGATCAAGCGGATCGAGCAGAACGAGGACGGCTCGGTCGCGAAGATCAACGACTTCCCGTGGACCGGCACCCAGATCATGGACATGGAGTTCGGCCCCGACGGCGCGCTCTACGTCCTGGACTACGGCGTGTCCTGGTTCCAGGGCGACGAGAACTCCGCGCTGTACCGGATCGAGCACGCCGAGGACGGCTTCTCCCCGATCGCCGAGGTGAGCGCCGACAAGACGTCCGGCGCGGCCGGCCTGAAGGTCACCTTCACCGGCTCCGCGACGGACGCCGACTCCACGGACCTCACCTACAGCTGGGACTTCGGCGACGGCACCACGGGCGAGGGCCTCAAGCCCACCCACCGGTACAAGAAGGTCGGCACCTACACCGCCACCTTCACCGCCAAGGACGCCGAGGGCAACACCGGCAACGCCAGCGTCCGGATCGTGGTCGGCAACACCGAGCCCAAGGTGCGCATCGACGTCCCGGCCAACGGCACCCTGGCCGCGTTCGGCGAACCCGTCCCGTTCAAGGTGACCGTCACCGACCCCGAGGAGACGATCGACTGCTCCAAGGTCAAGGTGGCCTACAGCCTCGGCCACGACTCCCACGCCCACGAGCTGACCAGCGAGATGGGCTGCGAGGGCACCCTGAAGCCGCCGCCCGGTGACGGCGGACACGACCCCAACGCCAACATCTACGGCGTCGTCGGCGCCAGCTACACCGACGGCGGGGCCAATGGCCAGGAGGCCCTGACCGGTACCGCGCGCACCGTGCTCCAGCCGCCGCACCGCCAGGCCGAGCACTTCGGCGCCCAGTCCGGCATCAGGACCTACGACAAGGCCGGCGCCAACGGCGGCAAGACCGTCGGCGACATCAACGACGGCGACTGGATCTCCTTCAGCCCCTACCGGTTCGACGGGCAGAAGAAGGTGACCGTGCGGGCCTCCTCCGGCGGCGCCGGCGGCTTCGTCGAACTGCGCACCGGTTCGCCCGAGGGACCGCTGCACGGCTCGGCCTACATCCCGCCGACCGGCAGCTGGGACACCTTCCAGAACGTCGACGTCCCGCTGCGTGCGCTGCCCAAGGGCACCACGGAGATCTACCTGGTCTTCCGGGGCGGCGAGGGCGCGCTCTACGACGTCGACGACTTCGAGTTCTCCAAGGAGCCGTTCAAGGCCGGCAAGAAGGTCCTGGTCTTCTCCAAGACCGCCGGCTTCCGGCACGACTCCATCCCGGCCGGCATCGCGGCCCTGAAGGAGCTCGGCGCACCGGCCGGCATCACGGTCGACGCGACCGAGGAGGCCGGGCAGTTCACCACGGCCAACCTCGCCAAGTACGACGCCGTGGCCTTCCTGTCCACCACCGGTGACGTCCTCAACGCCGCCCAGCAGACGGCGTTCGAGAACTTCGTCAAGAACGGCGGCGGCTACATGGGCATCCACGCCGCCGCCGACACCGAGTACGCGTGGGAGTTCTACGGCGGCCTCGTCGGCGCCTACTTCGACTCGCACCCGGCCATCCAGAAGGCCACGGTCCGCGTCGAGGACCACGACCACCCGTCGACCTCGCACCTCGGCGACGCCTGGGAGCGCACCGACGAGTGGTACAACTACCGCACCAACCCGCGTGAGCAGGCCAAGGTCCTCGCCACCCTGGACGAGACCACCTACCAGGGCGGGAACATGAAGGGCGACCACCCGATCGCCTGGTGCCAGAGCTACGGCGGCGGCCGCTCCTTCTACACCGGCGGCGGCCACACCAAGGAGTCGTACGCCGAGGAGGCCTTCCGCGCCCATCTGCTCGGCGGTCTGCAGTACGCCACCGGCCAGGTCAAGTCGGACTGCAAGCCGAGCACGGACTACCGGAAGATCTTCAACGGCCAGACCCTGGACGGCTGGAAGCAGGCCGGCCCCGGCAAGTTCAACGTCAAGGGCGGCACCCTGGAGTCCGAGGGCGGCATGGGTCTGCTCTGGTACCAGGCCAAGGACCTGAAGTCGTACTCCCTCAAGCTCGACTGGAAGATGCAGGGCGACGACAACTCCGGGATCTTCGTGGGCTTCCCCGCCTCCGACGACCCCTGGTCCGCGGTGAACAAGGGTTACGAGATCCAGATCGACGCCACTGACGCGCCCGACCGCACCACGGGCTCCGTCTACTCGTTCAAGTCGGCGAACATCAAGGCCCGTGACCAGGTCCTGCGTCCGCCCGGACAGTGGAACTCCTACGAGATCAAGGTCCAGGGCGAACGCCTCCAGGTGTTCCTCAACGGAGTCAAGATCAACGACTTCACCAACAAGGACCCCCAGCGGAGCCTGACCGACGGTCACATCGGCCTCCAGAACCACGGAGCCGACGACCAGGTGTCCTTCCGCAACATCCAGTTGAAGGAACTGCCCACCACGGGCGGCTGAGCGGGCGGCGGGCGGGGGACGCCGGACCCCCGCCCGCCGTCTTCGTCCCGCCGCCCGGGGTTCGCGCTCGACAAGGAGGCTGCCCATGTCCGCGTCCCTTACCCGACCGCGTGTGGGGGTGTGGCTGATCGGAGCACGAGGCTCCGTGGCCACCACCGTCGTCACGGGTTGCGCCGCCGTCACCGCGGGACTGCACCCACCCACCGGCATGGTGACCGAGACGTCACCGTTCACCGACAGCGGCCTGCCCGCGCTGTCCGACCTCGTCTTCGGCGGTCACGACACCGTCGACTGCCCCCTGCCCAAACGCGCCGAGACCCTCACCGCGGGCGGTGTGATCCCGCCCGGCGTCGCCACCGCCGTGAGCGCCGAACTCGCCGCCGCCGACCGTGAGATCAGGCCCGGCGGGCCCACCCCGGGGGACACCAGGAGCCAGACCGAACTGATCACGGCCTTCGCCGACGACATACGCGACTTCGTGCGCCGCAACGCACTGGAGCGGGCCGTGGTCGTCAACGTCGCCTCCACCGAACCCGCGTCCCAGGGGCCGGACGCCCCGCTCCCGGCCAGCACCCTGTACGCCCTGGCGGCGCTGCGGGCCGGCTGCCCCTACGTGAACTTCACCCCCTCCGAAGGCCTGCACCACCCCGTCGCCGCCCGGGAGGCGGAGCTCAGCGGGCTGCCCTACGCCGGCCGGGACGGCAAGACCGGCCAGACCCTCCTGCGGGCCGTGCTGGGCCCGATGTTCGCGCAGCGCGCGCTGACCGTACGGGCCTGGTCCGGGACCAACCTGCTCGGCGGCGGCGACGGCGCCGCCCTCGCCGACCCGGCCGCCGCGGCGGCGAAGAACGCGGGCAAGGAACGCGTCCTCGCCGACACCCTCGGCACCGTTCCCGAGGGCGAGGTGCACATCGACGACGTCCCGGCCCTCGGAGACTGGAAGACCGCCTGGGACCACATCGCCTTCGACGGATTCCTCGGCACCCGCATGGTCCTCCAGACCATCTGGCAGGGCTGCGACTCGGCCCTGGCGGCGCCGCTGGTCCTGGACCTGGCACGCCTGACCGCGCGCGCCCACCAGGTGGGCGTCTCCGGGCCGCTCGGCGAACTGGGCTTCTACTTCAAGGACCCGGTCGGGGAGGGGCCCGCGAGCCTGGGGGAGCAGTACGTGGCACTGGGCCGGCTGGGGCAGCGGCTGCGCGCCGCGGGGGCGGGCACGGCCGCGGACGCGTCCGCGCTCGCGGGAGCGGGGCCCGCCTGGCCCGAGGAGCGGACCCAGGACGACGGCGACGGTACCGAGGACGAGGGCAGCCAGGGGACGCGGGTATGAGCCGTAGCCGGGCCTGGGCCGAACTGCTGCGTCTGCCCGCCCTGTTCACCGTCCCCGGGGACGCCCTGAGCGGCGCGGCGGCCACCGGCGTCGCGCCCAACTCCCGGACCGTGCTCGCCATCGGCTCCTCCCTCTGCCTCTACGAGGCCGGCATGGCCCTCAACGACTGGGCCGACCGGGAGGAGGACGCCGCCGAACGACCCCACCGCCCGCTGCCCTCGGGCCGTATCCAGCCGTCCTCCGCCCTCGCCGCGGCCTGCGCCCTCACCGCCGCCGGACTGGCCCTCGCCGCCCGCGCGGGGCGCCCCGCCCTGACGGTCGCCGCACCCCTCGCGGCCACCGTCTGGGCCTACGACCTCGCCCTGAAACACACCCCCGCCGGCCCGGTGGCCATGGCCGCCGCCCGCGGCCTCGACCACCTCCTCGGTGCCGCCGCCACCAGCGGCCGCACCCGCGAGGCCCTGCCCTCCGCCGCCCTCCTCGGCACCCACACCCTCGCGGTCACCACGGTCTCCCGCCGGGAGACCCAGGGCGGTTCGTCCCTGCCACCCCTGGCCGCCCTCGCCGCGACGGCCCTCCTCACCCGCCTGGTGGCACGCGGCCGGGGCGCGGCCGGTGCCGGGACCGGCCCGCGCACGGCCGCGCACGACCGGCCCACCCTCACTCTCGACGGCGCGCTGCGCACCGCGCTGGCCGGCGCCTACGCCGCCACCGCGGGCCGCCCCTACACACACGCCGCCCTCAACCCCTCACCGCCCCTGACCCAACGGGCCGTCGGCGGCGGCATCCGCGCCACCATCCCCCTCCAGGCCGCGCTCGCCGCCCGTGCCGGGGCCGGCCTGACCGCCGTGGCCATCGCCGCGCTCGCCCCGATCGGACGCAGGTACGCGAGGAAAGTGAGCATCACATGAGCCACCGGCCCCACCCGGCGCAGCACCCCCGTGAACCGGCCCCGCCCCATGCCCCCCTGCGCTTCGGCTACGGCACCAACGGCCTCTCCGACCTCCGGCTCGACGACGCCCTCGCGCTGCTCGCCGACCTCGGCTACGACGGCGTCGGTCTCACCCTCGACCACATGCACCTCGACCCCCTCGCCCCGGACCTCCCGGCCCGCACCCGCCGGGTCGCGCGGCGCCTCGACGAGCTCGGTCTCGGCGTCACCGTGGAGACGGGCGCCCGCTACGTGCTCGACCCGCGCCGCAAGCACGGGCCCTCCCTCCTGGACCCGGAGCCCGACGACCGCGCCCGGCGCGTGGACCTGCTGCTGCGGGCCGTCCGGGTCGCCGCCGACCTGGGTGCCCACGCCGTGCACTGCTTCAGCGGCATCCTGCCGCCCGGCACCGACGAGGACACGGCGTGGAAACGCCTGGCCGACAGCCTGGCCCCGGTCCTGGACGCGGCGGCCGCCGCCGGCGTCCCGCTCGCCGTCGAACCCGAGCCCGGCCATCTGCTCGCCACCCTCGACGACTTCCACCGCCTGCGCCGCACCCTCGGCGACCCCGGCGTCCTGGGACTGACCCTCGACATCGGCCACTGCCAGTGCCTCGAACCCCTTCCGCCCGCCGACTGCGTACGGGCCGCCGGACCCTGGCTGCGGCACGTCCAGATCGAGGACATGCGCCGCGGTGTGCACGAGCATCTGCCGTTCGGGGAAGGGGAGATCGACTTCCCGCCGGTGCTCGCGGCCCTCGCCGCCACCGGCTACCAGGGCCTGACCGTCGTCGAGCTGCCCCGCCACTCGCACGCGGGCCCCCACCACGCCGGGCTCTCCCTCCCGTTCCTCCGTGCCGCCGCCCCACCACCCGACGGGCCGGTCCCACCCCCGACCCCGCCCGGCGCACCCCACGGCGGACCCTCCGCCCTCTCCGAAGGGAGCATCCCGTGAAGCACCCCGACGCCGCAGCGGCGACCCCGGCGGCGAGAACCGGCGACCCGGGCGGCGGCGAGGACGGCGGCCCCGGCTCGCTCGCCGCCCTGCGCGCCCACCTCGCCTCCCACCTCCCGGGAGCCGCCCGCGCCTGGCTCGACCAGGCACTCGCGGAGGCCGCAGCCCACCCCGGCACGCACGGGCCCATCTCCGTGTGGGAACTGCGCATCGCCGAGGCGGGCCGCCGGTGCGGGGACGAGCACGCCGACGCGGCCCGGGTGCTGGTCCTGCACGCCGCCGGCGCCGACCCGGAGTCGCTCGCCCGCGTCTACCGCCAGGGCACCGGCGCCGAACGCCGCGCCGTGCTGCACGCCCTGCCCCACCTGGTGGCCGGACCCGAAGGCCTCCCGCTGATCGAGGACGCCCTGCGCACCAACGACACCCGGCTCGTCGCCGCCGCCGTCGGCCCCTACGCCGCCCGGCACCTCGACGCGCACAACTGGCGCCACGCCGTGCTGAAGTGCCTGTTCACCGGCGTCTCCGTGGACAGCGTCGCCGATCTGGAACACCGCGCGAACGGGGACGCCGAACTCGCGCGCATGCTCGGCGACTACGCCACCGAACGCACGGCCGCGGGCCGTGCCGTACCCGAGGACCTGCACCGTGTCCTGGCCCTGACCGATCCCGCCGCCGCACCGCGGGGATCGGACACCCCCCACGCCAAGGAGTCCTGATGCGCATCTTCGACCCCCACATCCACATGACGTCCAGGACCACCGACGACTACGAGGCCATGCACGCCGCCGGTGTGCGCGCCGTCGTCGAGCCCGCCTTCTGGCTCGGGCAGCCCCGTACGTCGCCCGCGACGTTCCTCGACTACTTCGACTCCCTGCTCGGCTGGGAACCCTTCCGCGCCGCCCAGTACGGCATCGCCCACCACTGCACGATCGCCCTGAACCCCAAGGAGGCCAACGACCCGCGCTGCCTGCCCGTCCTCGACGAACTTCCCCGCTATCTCGTCAAGGACCAGGTGGTGGCCGTCGGAGAGATCGGCTACGACTCGATGACACCCGCCGAGGACACCGCGCTCGCCGCCCAGCTCCAGCTCGCCGCCGACCACGAGCTGCCCGCGCTCGTGCACACCCCCCACCGCGACAAGCTGGCCGGTCTGCGCCGCACCCTCGACCTGGTGCGGGAGTCCGCCCTGCCGACGGACCGCGTCCTGATCGACCACCTCAACGAGACCACCGTCAAGGAGGCCAAGGACGGCGGCTGCTGGCTGGGCTTCTCCGTCTATCCGGACACCAAGATGGACGAGGAGCGGATGGTGGCGATCCTGCGGGCCTACGGGACCGAGCAGGTGCTGGTGAACTCCGCCGCCGACTGGGGCCGCAGCGACCCGCTGAAGACCCGCAAGGTCGCCGACCTGATGCTCGCGGAGGGCTTCACCGAGGACGACGTCGACCAGGTGCTGTGGCGCAACCCCGTCGCCTTCTACGGCCTCAGCGGCCGGCTGAACCTCGACATCGCCACGACCGACGCCACCCACGAGGGCAACTCCATCCTGCGCGGCGGGGAGTGAGCCATGCGCTTCCGTCATCCGGACGGCTCCACGGTGCACCTCGCCTACTGCACCAACGTCCACCCCGCCGAGACCCTCGACGGCGTCCTCGCGCAACTGCGTGACCACTGCGAACCGGTCCGCCGCCGCCTCGGCCGCGACCGGCTCGGCATCGGCCTGTGGCTCGCCAAGGACGCTGCCCACGCGCTGGTCACCGACCCGTCCGCGCTGCGCACCCTGCGCACCGAACTCGACCGGCGCGGACTGGAGGTCGTCACCCTCAACGGCTTCCCCTACGAGGGCTTCGGCGCCGAAGAGGTCAAGTACCGCGTGTACAAGCCGGACTGGGCCGACCCCGAGCGCCTCGAACACACCACCGCCCTCGCCCGCGTCCTCGCCGGACTCCTCCCCGACGACGTCACCGAGGGCAGCATCTCCACCTTGCCGCTCGCCTGGCGCACCGCCCAGGACGCCCCGCGGGCCGACGCCGCCCACGCCGCCCTGCGCACCCTCGGCGAACGCCTCGACGCTCTCCAGGAACTGACCGGCCGCTCGCTGCGCGTCGGCCTGGAACCCGAGCCCGGCTGCGTCGTCGAGACCACCGGGGACGCCATCGCCCCGCTGACCGCGATCGCCCACGACCGCATCGGCATCTGCGTCGACACCTGCCACCTCGCCACCTCCTTCGAGGACCCGCACACCGCCCTCGACGCCCTGGTCCGCGCCGGTGTGCCGGTCGTCAAGTCGCAGCTCTCCGCGGCCCTGCACGCCGAGCACCCGTATCTCCCCGAGGTGCGCGAGGCACTCGCCGCCTTCGACGAGCCCCGCTTCCTGCACCAGACCCGCACCGCCACCGCCGCCGGTCTGCGCGGCACCGACGACCTCGGACCCGCCCTGGAGGACGCCGCCCTGCCCGACGCCTCGCCGTGGCGCGCCCACTTCCACGTCCCGCTGCACGCGGACCCCGCGGCGCCCCTGACCTCCACGCTCGCCGTGCTGAAGAGCGCGCTGGCCCGGCTCGTCGGCGGGGCCACCCCGCTCACCCACCACCTGGAGGTCGAGACCTACACGTGGCAGGCCCTCCCGCCGGAGCTGCGGCCCCGCGCCCGCACCCAGCTGACGGACGGCATCGCGGCCGAACTCACCCTCGCCCGTGACCTGCTGACGGACCTCGGCCTCAAGGAGCTGCCGTGAACGCCCCCGCCCCCGCGCGCCCCACCCCGCTCCTCGTGCTCGACGTCGTGGGCCTCACCCCCCGCCTCCTCGACCACATGCCGCACCTCAAGGCCCTCGCCGCATCCGGCGCCCACGTCCCGCTGGGCACGGTCCTGCCCGCCGTCACCTGCGCCGCCCAGTCCACCTTCCTGACCGGCACCATGCCCTCCGAGCACGGCATCGTCGGCAACGGCTGGTACTTCCGCGAACTGGGCGACGTCCTGCTGTGGCGCCAGCACAACGGTCTCGTCGCCGGCGACAAGCTCTGGGACGCGGCCCGCCGCGCGTACCCCGGCTACACGGTCGCCAACATCTGCTGGTGGTACGCCATGGGCGCCGACACCGACATCACCGTCACCCCCCGTCCGGTCTACTACGCCGACGGCCGCAAGGAACCCGACTGCTACACCCGCCCGCCGGAGCTCCACGACGAACTCACCGAGGAGCTGGGCACCTTCCCGCTCTTCCACTTCTGGGGACCCGGCGCGGACCTCGTCTCCAGCCGGTGGATCATCGACGCGACCCGGCACATCCTGCGCACCCGCCACCCCGACCTCGCCCTGTGCTACCTCCCCCATCTCGACTACGACCTCCAGCGCTTCGGTCCCGACGACCCGCGCTCCCTGAAGGCGGCCGCGGACCTGGACGCGGCCGTGGCCCCGCTGCTGGCCGACGCGCGCGCGGAGGGCCGTACCGTCGTCGTGCTCTCCGAGTACGGCATCACCAAGGTCAGCCGGCCGGTCGACATCAACCGGGCGCTGCGCCGCGCGGGCCTGCTGGAGGTGCACACGCAGGACGGCATGGAGTACCTGGACCCGATGGCGTCACGGGCCTTCGCCGTCGCCGACCACCAGATCGCCCATGTCTACGTGCGCCGCCCCGAGGACCTCGACGCGACCCGGGCCGCGCTCGACGGGCTGCCCGGCATCGAGCAACTCCTCGACGACGAGGGCAAGAAGGCCCACCATCTTGACCATCCGCGGGCCGGCGAACTGGTCGCCGTCGCGGAGCCGGACGCCTGGTTCACGTACTACTACTGGCTCGACGACGAGCGCGCGCCCGACTTCGCGCAACTCGTCGAGATCCACCGCAAACCCGGCTACGACCCGGTCGAGCTGTTCATGGATCCCCTCGACCCCTACGTCAAGGTCAAGGCGGCCACCGCGCTGGCCCGCAAGAAGCTCGGCATGCGCTACCGCATGGCGGTGGTGCCGCTGGATCCCTCACCTATTCGTGGCAGCCACGGCCGCCTTCCCGACAGCGACGACGACGGTCCGCTGCTCATCTGCTCCACCCCCCGTGCACTCGGTGACCGCGTGGCGGCCACCGAGGTGAAACAACTCCTGCTCCAGCTCGCCGGACTCGGCTGAGATCCGGCTACTGAGAGTGAATCACACGGCACTGACAACGGCCGGTCCCGGCGGCACCGGGCCGGCCACGACCGAGAAGGCAGGCCATTCGTGACCCTGTATTCCGACCCTTCCCGCACCGCAGCCGCCACCGACGCCCCCGACGAGGGACTGCGCCGCAGCCTCGGCGTGGACCGGCGCCGTTTCCTCAGCACCTGCACCGCCGTGGCGGCCGGAGCGGTCGCCGCCCCGGTCCTCGGCGCCGCCCCGGCCCTGGCCCAGGACCGCGGCAGAGACCACGGCCACGGGCACGGGCACGGCCACGGCCACGGCGGGGACGTGCTCGTCCCGGCGCACAAGCGCGGCATCATCCTCTACACGGTCCGTGACGCCACCGCCCGCGACCCGCTCGCCACCGACCTGCCCTCCGGGTTCCGCGAGGTGTTCAAGCAGCTGGCGCGGCACGGCTACCGGCAGGTGGAGTTCGCGGGCTACCGCCAGCACGCCAACGCGCCCGGCGGCGCCGACCTGGAAACCGTCGCGGGTGCCAGGCTGCTGCGCTCCTGGCTGGACGACTACGGTCTGCGCGCCCAGGGCAACCACGGCTTCATCCCGTCGTCCTGGCCGCTGACCACGGCGGACCTGGACACCTTCAAGAAGCACCTGGAGATCGCCAACATCATCGGCATGGACCACATGGGCACCGGCGGCGACCCCACCGGCAGTTCCTACCGTGCCGACTGGGACGTGGCCGCCGACAAGTGGAACGCCCTCGGCGAGATCGCCCGCCGTGAGGGCATCAAGCTCTACACCCACAACCACGACAGCGCGTACGGCTTCCTGCTCGACCGGGGCCCGCTGGACGACCAGGGCCGGCCGACCCGTAGCTCGGGCGTCCGGAAGCTGGAGTACTTCCTCAAGGTCACCGACCCGAGGGTGGTCTGGCTGGAGATGGACATCTTCTGGGCGCACGTGGCCCAGTACAAGTTCCACACCTACACCGCCGCCGACGGCTCCACCCGCAGGAACGTCTTCGACCCGGCGGGCCTCGTCGCCTGCCACAACAAGCGCTACCCGCTGTTCCACGCGAAGGACGGCGTCGTCAGCACGACCAACGGCATGGGGTACGACATGGTGCCCTTCGGCACCGGGGTCATCGACTACACGACGTTCTTCTCGCGGGTCGGGGACCGCAACTACCACAACCCGATGGTCGAGGACGACAACTCCCCGAGCGCCACGGACCCGGGGCAGTCGCTGCGTGAGGCCAAGATCAGCTACGACAACATGGCGGCCCTGCGCAAGCGGCGCCGCTGATCCACCACGCGAATCGGGCGGCCCTTCCCCCTGCTGGGGGAAGGGCCGCCCGGTCCGTTCGCGGTGCCTCGTGCGGCCGCGCGGGCCACGTGTCACGTCAGGCCGTCTCCTCGCCCAGAGGTTGCGGGTTGGGGGTGATGCGCTTGTCCTTGGGCCGTCCCGGCGGGCTGAGGAACAGCGCCACGAAGCCGGCGAAGAACGAGATGCAGCCGGCGAGGATGAAGGCGCCGTTCAGGCCCCAGGCCGACACGACGACGATGCCCATGCCGGAGCCGAGGCCGGAGACCAGCTTGGAGCTGTACACCATGCCGTAGTTGGTGGCGTTGTTGTTCTCTCCGAAGTAGTCCGCGGTCATCGCCGCGAACATCGGGAAGATGGCGCCGCCACCGAAGCCGGAGACCGCGGAGAAGAACAGGAACAGCGGCAGGTTCTGGATCTCCGCCGACCAGATGATGCCGAACTGGGCGAGGCCCAGGATGACACAGACGTACAGCAGGCACTGCTTGCGGCCGTACAGGTCGGAGAGCCAGCCGATGACGCCGCGCCCGGTGCCGTTGACGATGGCCTTGAGCGACATGGCGGTGGCCACGATCCCGGCGGCGAATCCGGCGTGCTCGCCGATCTCGACCTGGAAGGCGATGCCGAAGATGTTCACGCCCGAGGTGCAGGCGAGACAGAACCACATGAGCGCCACCCGGCCGGTCTTCCAGGCCTCACCGGGGCTGTACTGGTGGACGGCCGGCGGGTTCTTCTCCAGGGAACGGCGCGCACGGGGGTCGTCCGGCGGGTTCAGCGGGTCGATCGCGGCGGGCCACCAGTTCTTCGGCGGGTCCTGGAAGAAGAATCCGGCGACGGCGACGGTCAGCGCGAGGAAGCAGCCGACCGCGACCAGGATGACCTTGAAGTTGGAGATGTCCATCACGGTCGAGAAGAGGAAGACGAAGGGCACCGAGCCGTAGGCGAAGCCGCCGTTGACGAAGCCGGTCTTGCCGCCCTTGCGTTCCGGATACCACTTGCCGACCATGTTGACGCAGGTGGCGTACACCATGCCCGCGCCCATACCGCTGAACATACCGAAGCCGATGAAGGCGAGGATGACGTGCGGTGCGAAGGCCAGGGACAGATAGCCCATCAGCGTGCCCGTCGCGCCCAGCATCATGGCCCAGCGCGCGGGCAGCTTGCCGGTCTCACGCAGCCGTCCCGCCGGGAAGGCCACCGCGGCCTGGAAGAACACCCAGACGCTCAGCATCCAGAAGATGCTGCCCTCCGACCAGTGGTGGGCCTGGTGGATCGTCTCCTCGGCGGACGCGAACGCGTACTCCGCGGAGGAGATGCCCATCATGCCCACCCAGGGCAGGATCACCATCCACTTGCGCTTGCGCCCCATGATGTCGATGTCGGACTCGCCGACCCGGTAGACGCGTCCGTTCTTGTCGGTGACCTCACGGTAGGTCACCGATGTTGGCAGATCGGTCGTTGTCATGTTCTGTTGCACCCCTTGCGTTCGAAAGATCTGGCCAGCGCCCCCTGTCCAATGCCTTTCGTGCGCGCGCGGGTCCCGGGGCCGGCCGACGCGCACCGTCGGCCGGCTCCCCCCTGAGCTCACGTCATGAGCCGCCCCCCAACAGCCCCGCCGCCCGTGCCCAGCGGTACTTGGCGCCGAGCACGGCCACCGGCCTCTCCGTCGTGTAGGGGTAGGCCACGACCCCTCGCTCGTAGAGGTACTGGCACGCCTCCTCGACCTCGACGTCGCCCGCGAGCGACGCGACCACCGGCTTCTCGATCCCGCGCTCGCGGAACTCGGCCACCACACGCGCGGTGAGTTCGGCGAAGACCATGGGAGGGGTGACGATGGTGTGCCAGTAGCCGAGGACGAGCGCGTGGATGCGCGGGTCCTCCAGGCCGAGCCGGATGGTCGCCTCGTAGGTCGACGGCGGCTCGCCCCCGGTGATGTCCACCGGGTTGCCCGCGGCCCCGAACGGCGGGATGAACTTCCGGAACGCCTCGTCCAGGTCCGGCGGGATCTCCATCAGGGAGAGCCCGTTGTCGGTGACCGCGTCGGAGAGCAGGACACCGCTGCCGCCGGCCCCGGTGATGATCACGACGTTGTCGCCCTGGGGGGTCGGGAGCACCGGCAACGCGCGCGCGTACTCCAGCATGTCGTTCAGGCCGGGCGCCCGGATGACGCCCGCCTGCCGGAGGATGTCGTCGTACACCGCGTCGTCGCCGGCGAGGGCGCCGGTGTGCGAGCCCGCGGCCTTGGCGCCGGCCGCCGTACGACCCGCCTTCAGGACCACGACCGGCTTCTTCGGCACGGTCTCCCGCGCGGCCTCCACGAAGGCCCGGCCGTCCTTGAGGTCCTCCAGGTGCATGGCGATGCACTCGGTGTGCGGGTCCTCACCGAACCAGGTCAGCAGGTCGTCCTCGTCCAGGTCGGACTTGTTGCCGAGGCCCACGATCGCGGACACGCCGGTCTTCGTGGTGCGGGCGAAGCCGAGGATGGCCATGCCGATGCCGCCCGACTGCGAGGTCAGCGCGACGCCGCCCTTCACGTCGTACGGCGTGCAGAACGTGGCGCACAGGTCCTGCCAGGTGGAGTAGTAGCCGTAGATGTTCGGGCCGAGCAGCCGGGTGCCGTGCCGTTCGGCGATCTCCACGATCTCGTCCTGGAGTTCGTGCTCGCCGGTCTCCGCGAATCCGGAGGGGATGAGGACGGCGTTGGGTATGCCCTTGCGTCCCACCTCCTCCAGCGCCGCGGCCACGAACTTGGCGGGAATGGCGAACACGGCCACATCCACCTCACCGGGAACGTCCGTGACACTCTTGTACGCCTTGCGGCCCAGAATGTCATCGGCCTTGGGGTTCACCGGGTGGATCTCCCCGGAGAACCCGCCGTCGACGAGGTTGCGCATCACCGAATTGCCGATCTTGCCCTGCTCGTTGGAGGCACCGATCACGGCGACCGTGCGCGGCTGCATCAGCCGGCGCATGGAGGTGAGGATCTCCTCGCGCGAGTAGCGGCGGCGCTGCTTGGCCGGCGCCTCGGACAGGATCACCCGGATGTCCGCGGCCAGTGCGCCCTCCGGGGTGGCGATCACCGGGTTGAGGTCGACCTCGGCGATCTCCGGGAAGTCCGTGACGAGCTGGGACACCCGGCGGATCTGCTCGGCGACCGCCCAGCGGTCCACGGCCGCCGCGCCGCGCACCCCGCGCAGGATCTCCGCCGAGCGGATCGAGTCCAGCATGGACAGCGCCTCGTCGGCGTCCACCGGAGCGAGCCGGAAGGTGACGTCCTTGAGGACCTCGACCAGCACACCGCCGAGCCCGAAGGCCACGACCTTGCCGAACGTGGGATCGGTCACGGCGCCGACGATGACCTCCTGCCCCTTGGGCAGCAGCTCCTGCACCTGTACGCCTTCGATCCGGGCGTTCGCGTCGTACGCACGGGCGTTCTCGACGATCGAGTGGAACGCGGCCCGCACGTCGGCGGCGCCCTCGACGCCGACGATCACGCCGCCCGCGTCGGTCTTGTGCAGGATGTCCGGCGAGACGATCTTCATCACGACGGGACCGGCGAACCGCGCCGCGTGGGCCACGGCCTCGTCGACGTCCGTCGCCAGCTCCTCACCGGGTACGGCGATGCCGTACGCGTCCGCGAGCACCTTGCCCTCCGGGGCGGTCAGCGCCGTGCGCCCCTCGGCCCGGACGGTGTCGAGGAGTGCGCGCACCCTCAGCACCCGGTCTTCGGCCATCACGTCAGATCACTCCGTTCGACTTGAGCAGGCGCAGTTCCTCGTCACCGAGGCCGAGCTCGCCGACGTAGACCGCGGCGTTGTGCTCGCCCAGCAACGGCGAACTGGTCACGTCCACGGGGGAGTCGGACAGCTTCAGCGGGCTGCCGACGGTCATGAACTCGCCCCGCTCGGGGTGCGGCACCCGGACGACCATCTCGTTGGCCGCCAATGAGGCGTCCTCGATGATCTCCTTGGTGGAAAGGATCGGCCCGCACGGGATGTTGTGGGCGTTGAGCCGCTCCAGCACCTCCCACTTGGGCAGGGTCGAGGACCACTCCTCGATGAGCTGGAACATCTTGTTGAGCTTGGGCAGCCGCGCCTCGGGCGTCGACCACTCGGGGTCGTCGGCCAGCTCGGGCCGGCCGATGAGCTCACTCATCGGCTTCCAGCCGACGGGCTGCACGATGACGTACACGTAGTCGTTCGGGCCGCCCGGCGCGCACTTGACCGCCCAGCCGGGCTGGCCGCCGCCGGACGCGTTGCCCGAGCGGGGGACCTCGGTGCCGAAGTCCTCGTTGGGGTACTCGGCGAGCGCGCCGTGCGCCAGGCGCTGCTGGTCGCGCAGCTTCACCCGGCAGAGGTTGAGCACGGCGTGCTGCATGGCCACGTTGACCCGCTGCCCGCGTCCGGTGTGCTCGCGCTGGTACAGCGCCGCGAGGATGCCCGCGACGGCGTGCACACCCGTGCCCGAGTCCCCGATCTGGGCTCCGGTCGCCAGCGGCGGCCCGTCCTCGAAGCCGGTGGTCGACATCGAGCCGCCCATGGCCTGCGCGACGACCTCGTACGCCTTGAAGTTGGTGTACGGGCCTTCGCCGAACCCCTTGATGGAGGCGTAGACGATCCGGGGGTTGATCTCCTGGATGCGGTCCCAGGTGAAGCCCATGCGGTCGACGGCGCCCGGTCCGAAGTTCTCGACCATGACGTCGGAGCGCCGGATCAGCTCGGTCAGGAGCTCCTTGCCGCGTTCGGTCTTGGTGTTGAGGGTGATGCTCCGCTTGTTGCAGTTGAGCATCGTGAAGTAGAGGGAGTCGACGTCCGGGAGGTCACGCAACTGCTTGCGCGTGATGTCCCCGGACGGCGCCTCCAGCTTGACGACGTCCGCGCCGAGCCAGGCGAGCAGCTGCGTCGCGGAGGGCCCGGACTGGACATGGGTCATGTCCAGGACGCGGATGCCTTCGAGAGCCTTGGCGGTCACCGGATCACCTCACTTGTACATGGTCTGGTTCATGGTTCCGGGGGCGTACGCGTCCGGGTCGACCCAGACGTTGATCAGCGACGGCTTGCCCGACTCACGGGCGCGCCGCAGCGCGGGGCCGATGTCGGCGGGGTCACGGACCTCCTCGCCGTAACCGCCCAGCATCTGCGCGAACTTGTCGTAGTGGACGTCGCCGAGGGTGTTGCCGATCCGCTCGCGCTCCTTGCCGTACTTGGCGGCCTGGCCGTAGCGGATCTGGTTCATGGAGGAGTTGTTGCCGACGATGCCGACGAAGGGCAGGTCGTAGCGGACCAGCGTCTCGAAGTCCCAGCCGGTCAGGGAGAACGCGCCGTCACCGAAGAGGGCGACGACCTCCTTGTCGGGCCGGGCCTGCTTGGCCGCGAGCACGAACGGCACCCCGACGCCGAGCGTGCCGAGCGGACCGGGGTCCATCCAGTGGCCCGGCGACTTGGGCTGCACGACCTGACCGGAGAAGGTGACGATGTCGCCGCCGTCGCCGATGTAGATCGAGTCCTCGGTGAGGAAGTCGTTGATCTCGCTGACCAGCCGGTAGGGGTGGATCGGCGAGGCGTCGGAGCGCAGCTGCGGCAGCCGCTTCTCCAGCGCGCTCTGCTCGGCGGCGCGCAGTTCGTCGAGCCACTCCTTGCGCTTGGAGGCGCCTCCGTTGACGCGCCCGGAGGCCGCCTCGGTCACCGACTTCAGCACCAGCCCCGCGTCGCCGACGATGCCGAGGTCGATGTCGCGGTTCTTGCCGACGGTGCGGTAGTCGAGGTCGATCTGCACGACGGTCGCGCTCGCCGACAGCCGCTTGCCGTAGCCCATGCGGAAGTCGAAGGGCGTGCCGACAATGACGATGACGTCGGCGTTGGAGAACGCGTAGCGGCGCGACAGCTGGAAGTGGTGCGGGTCGCCGGGCGGGAGGGTGCCGCGGCCGGCGCCGTTCATGTACGCCGGGACGTTCAGCGCGCGGACCAGCTCGATGGCCGCCTCGGTGCCGCGGGTCGTCCACACCTGGCTGCCCAGCAGGATCGCGGGCTTCTCGGCGTGCACGAGCAGGTCGGCGAGCTTCTCGATGGCCTCGGGGTCGCCGGCCGAGCGGGTCGAGGCGCGGTAGGCCCCGGCCTTCGGCACGCGCGCCTTGTCGGCCGGCACCTTGGCGTCGAGGACGTCGCGCGGGATCTCCAGGAAGGAGGGGCCGGGCGCGCCGTGGTAGCACTCGCGGAACGCCATGGACACCATGTCCGCCGCGCGCGCCGTGTCCGGCACGGCCGCCGCGAACTTGGTGATCGGCGTCATCATGTCGACGTGTGGCAGGTCCTGAAGGGACCCCATCTTGTGCTGAGTGAGGGCGCCCTGGCCGCCGATGAGCAGCATCGGCGACTCGGCGCGGAAGGCGTTGGCGACGCCGGTGACCGCGTCGGTCGTGCCGGGGCCCGCGGTGACGACGGCGCAGCCGGGCTTGCCGGTGATCCGCGCGTAACCGTCGGCGGCGTGCGCGGCCACCTGTTCGTGACGGACGTCGACGACTTCGATGCCCTCGTCGACGCAGCCGTCGTAGATGTCGATGATGTGGCCGCCGCAGAGGGTGTAGATGCGTTCTACCCCCTCGGCCTTCAAGGCCTTGGCGACGAGGTGACCGCCGGAAATGACGTCCTGGGTGTCGTCGGGCATGGCGAAGTCCTGTCCCTTCGTAGGGGGTTGGAACGCTCTCGCGGTACATTGCATACAGTCGACGAATACTGTATGAAGCTTGTTATCCCGCATCCGGTGGGTGGTGTCCAGGGGGCGTGCGGCAGTTTTCGAGGGGCTCGGGTTTCGCCCACGCAAGACTCAGTAGTCAGGAGCCGAGATGGACCTGTACGAACACCAGGCAAGGGAACTCTTCGAGGAACACGGCATCTTGGTGCCGCGGGCCGAGGTCACGGACTCGCCCAAGGAGGCGCGGGAGATCGCCCGCAGGCTCGGCGGACGTGTCGTCGTCAAGGCACAGGTCAAGACGGGCGGTCGCGGCAAGGCGGGCGGAGTGAAGCTCGCCGCCGACCCGGCCGCCGCCGAACTGACGGCACGCCAGATCCTCGGCATGGACATCAAGGGCCACACGGTCGGCAAGGTCATGCTGGCCCAGCCCGTCGACATAGAGACCGAGTTCTACGTCTCCTACGTCCTCGACCGCGCCGCGGGCCGCTTCCTCGCGATCGCCTCCGCCGAGGGCGGCATGGACATCGAGGAGGTGGCCGCGACCCGGCCCGACGCCGTGGCACGCATCCCGATCGACCCGGCCGAGGGCGTCACCTCCGCCAAGGCGGGCCGGATCGCCGAGGCGGCCGGACTGCCGCCGCAGACCGTCGACGTGCTCGTCCGGCTCTGGGAGGTGCTGGTCCGCGAGGACGCCCTGCTGGTCGAGGTGAACCCGCTGGTCCGCACCGCCCAGGGGCAGATCCTCGCCCTCGACGGCAAGGTCACGCTGGACGACAACGCCCGCTTCCGGCAGGCCCGCTGGGGCGCCGAGGCAGCGGAGCACGACGACCCGCTGGAGGCGGTGGCCGCCGAACGCGGCCTGAACTACGTCAAGCTGGACGGCGAGGTGGGGATCATCGGCAACGGCGCCGGACTCGTCATGTCGACGCTCGACGTCGTCGCCGGCTGCGGCGCGCGCCCCGCCAACTTCCTCGACATCGGCGGCGGGGCCTCCGCCCAGATCATGGCCGACGGTCTGTCCGTCATCCTCTCCGACCCCGCCGTGAAGTCGGTCTTCGTCAACGTCTTCGGTGGCATCACCGCGTGCGACGCGGTGGCCGACGGCATCGTGCAGGCGCTGGACACCGTCCGGCTGACCAAACCGCTGGTCGTCCGGCTCGACGGCAACAACGCCGTACGCGGCCGGGCGATCCTCGACGAACGCGCGCACCCGCTCATCCAGCAGGCCACCACCATGGACGGCGCCGCCCGCGCGGCGGCCCAACTCGCCAACGCCACTTAAGGAGCCGGGACATGGCCATCCACCTCACCAAGGAGAGCAAGGTCCTCGTCCAGGGCATGACCGGCGGCGAGGGCATGAAGCACACCCGGCGCATGCTCGCCGCCGGCACGGATGTCGTCGGCGGCGTCAACCCGCGCAAGGCGGGCCAGAGCGTCGACTTCGACGACCGCGCCGTGCCCGTCTTCGGCTCGGTGGGCGAGGGCATGGCGGCCACCGGGGCGGACGTCACGGTCGTCTTCGTGCCGCCCGCCTTCGCCAAGGCCGCGGTGATCGAGGCCGCCGACGCCGGCATCGGCCTCGCGGTCGTCATCACCGAGGGCATCCCGGTCCACGACTCGGTGGCCTTCACCGCCTACGCCGCACAGAAGGGCACCCGGATCGTCGGCCCCAACTGCCCCGGCCTGATCACCCCCGGCCAGTCCAACGCCGGCATCATCCCGTCCGACATCACCAAGCCCGGCCCGATCGGCCTGGTGTCGAAGTCCGGCACGCTGACCTACCAGCTCATGTACGAGCTGCGCGACATCGGCTTCTCCACCTGCGTCGGCATCGGCGGCGACCCCGTCGTCGGCACCACCCACATCGACTGCCTCGCCGCCTTCCAGGACGACCCCGACACCGAACTGATCGTCCTGATCGGCGAGATCGGCGGCGACGCGGAGGAACGCGCCGCCGCGTACATCCGCGAACACGTCACCAAGCCGGTCGTCGGCTACATCGCCGGCTTCACCGCCCCCGAGGGCAAGACCATGGGGCACGCCGGCGCCATCGTCTCCGGCTCGTCCGGCACGGCACAGGCCAAGAAGGAGGCGCTGGAGGCGGTCGGAGTGCGGGTGGGGAGCACACCGACCGAGACGGCCCGCCTGGTCCTGGCCGCGCTCGGGACCACCGGGTGATGTCACTCACGGTCGCCGCACGGTGACTGTGGCGTTTCCTGACTCGTCAGTAGCTTCTGGGTGAGACACCCTCGAAGTACGGCGCCGCGCACGGCAGTGCGAGCCGTGTGCGGCGCAGCCACGCAACTCCCGCCCGACCGTGCACCGAGAGCGGAGCAAAACGATGGCATCCACCCTCATTCCGAGCACCGGCTCCCCGACCCTCACCCTCAAGGCCGGCACCGCCTGGGCAGACGCCTGGCAGCGCTGTCTGGCCGTCGCGCCCGAGGCGTTCCAGGACGACCGCGTCCTCAACCTCTGGAACGCCACCTGGCAGGCGGACGGCCACGTCCTGCCCGCCACCACCCCCGTCGACGGCACCCCCATCGCGGCCCCGCCGCGCCTGGACGGGGACGCCGCCCACCAGGCCGTCCGCGCCTCGCTCGACCAGCACCGCGCCTGGCGGCACATCCCGCTCGACGAACGCCGCGCCCGCGTCGCCGCGACCCTCGACGCGCTCACCGAGCACCGCGAACTGCTCGCGCTGCTGCTCGTCTGGGAGATCGGCAAGCCGTGGCGGCTCGCGCAGGCGGACGTCGACCGGGCCATCGACGGCGTGCGCTGGTACGTCGACGGCATCGAGCCGATGCTCGCCGGACGGACCCCGCTGGCCGGCCCGGTCTCCAACGTCGCCAGCTGGAACTACCCGATGAGCGTCCTCGTCCACGCCATGCTGGTGCAGGCGCTGGCGGGCAACGCGGTCATCGCCAAGACCCCGACCGACGGCGGCGTCGCCTGCCTGACGCTGGCCTGCGCGCTCGCCGCCCGGGAAGGGCTGCCCGTCACCCTCGTCAGCGGCAGCGGCCGCGAGTTGTCGCAGGCGCTGGTGCGGGCGCCCGAGATCGGCTGCGTCTCCTTCGTCGGCGGCCGCGACACCGGCGCCGCGGTGGCCACGGCCGTCGCCGACCTCGGCAAGCGGCACATCCTCGAACAGGAAGGACTCAACACCTGGGGTATCTGGAACTACTCGGACTGGGACACCCTCACCGCGGTCGTGCCCAAGCTCTTCGACTACGGCAAACAGCGCTGCACGGCCTATCCGCGCTTCGTCGTCCAGCGCGCGCTGTTCGACGAGTTCCTGGCGGCGTACCTCCCGGCGGTCCGTACCCTGAAGGTCGGGCACCCGCTCGCCGTCGAGAAGCGCGACGACCCCTACCCGGCCCTCGACTTCGGCCCGTTGATCAACGCCGCCAAGGCCAAGGACCTGAACGACCAGGTGGCCGAGGCCGTCGACCGCGGCGCCGTCCCGCTGCACCGCGGCAAGCTCGACGACGCCAGGTTCCTGCCCGGCCAGGACACCTCCGCCTACGTGCAGCCGGTCACGCTCCTCAACCCGCCGCCGTCCTCCCCGCTGCACCACGCGGAACCCTTCGGCCCGGTCGACACCATCGTCCTGGTCGACACCGAGGCCGAACTGCTGGCCGCCATGAACGCGTCCAACGGCGCGCTGGTCGCCACGCTGTCCACCGACGACCGCACGACGTACGAACGACTGGCCCCGCAGATCCGCGCCTTCAAGACCGGCCACGGAAAGCCGCGCTCCCGCGGCGACCGCGAGGAACTCTTCGGCGGATTCGGCGCGTCCTGGCGGGGCGCGTTCGTCGGCGGCGAGCTGCTGGTGCGGGCGGTGACGCAGGGCCCGGAGGGGGAGAGGCTGCCGGGGAACTTCCCCGAGTACCACCTGATGCCGTAGTCATCCGAGCACCTTCCGTCACGGCGCCTGTCGCGGCGAGGGGTGGAAACGCAGGTGAAGGGCACTCCGAAACCTTGGTATTGTTGTCCCTGTCGCCGCCGGGAACAGCCCCGGCAAGGCGGCGGACACCTGGTCCGGGTGGCGGAATGGCAGACGCGCTAGCTTGAGGTGCTAGTGCCCTTTATCGGGCGTGGGGGTTCAAGTCCCCCCTCGGACACGCACTCCAACGATACGCAGCGAGGGCCTCGACCTGACGGTCGCGGCCCTCGTCGCGCGTCCTCCTTGCAGGCTGTGTCCACAACGCCAAGAGGTTCAGATGCTCTACCGGAGCCCTGCTGACTTTTGCGCCGAGTACGCCCGAGCACACAACCGCAGCAAGACCGATGAGTTCGGCGCCGTGTCCACACTGGAGCAGGTGACCGTCGTCAGCGAGACCGCGGACACGGCGCGGGTCGAGGCACTCTGGTTCACCTTCGGCCATCAACCGGAGGCCGGGTACTACGACGTTCTTGAACGCACCGCCTTCGTCCTGGTCAAACGGCACGACGGGTGGCGCCTGCACTCCGAGGAAGTCCTCGGCTACGAGTGACCGGTGTGGTGCCGGTCTCGCCTGGCCGTGTGACTTACCGGTCGGTGATGTCGCAGAGCCACGCCGTGTCCTCCGGGCCCGGGGCGTCGGGGCCGGGGTCGGGGAGCCGGCGGACCTCTCCCGTGCGCAGGGCGACCGTGGCTCGTGCCCGCATCGGCCCGTCGCCCCTGCGGGAGAGCAGGACCAGTTCCCAGACCGTCGCGGTCATGGCGTCCAGCCGGGTGGCGCAGTCGGCGGTGACGTGCCGCGGATCCCGGGTCCGGCCCAGGGACAGATGGGGCGTGAAGTCCTCGGCGGGCCCGCGACAGCGCGGGAACCGTTGTCGCAGTGCGCGGTGCAGGTCCGCCCATGGCGCCTCGCCGGCCGCCGCCGGGTCCAGCCACACGGTGACGTACGCCCTGTGCCGGAAGGTGCGCACGCCGTCCAGCCGGGTGGTGAACACCGGCGTCATGGCCGTCGCCGCGGACAGCAGCGGGGCCGCCCGCTCGAAGTCGGACTCCGGCACGAAGCCGGGGAGCACGTTGACGTGCGGCGGCCATCGGTGGATCTGCGGATCGTGGTCCCGGCGGATGTCCTGGATCGGCGGCCACAGCTCCGCGGGCGGGATCCAGGCCACCGCCGTGCGGGCGGTCGGGGACACGTCGAGCACGCGGGCGGGCTCGCCGCTGTGGGAGCTCAGGTCCGCCCGGGGGTCCCGCACCCGGCCGGCGCCCGAGGCGTCGACGCGGTCCACGCCCGTGGCCCGGTCCCAGACCAGTTCGCCGTCCGCCTCGATGGACACCACCCGGTGCCACGGGATGTCGCCCCCGGGCACGAAGGAGGGCAGCGGGACGCGTGCGAGACCACCGCCGCGCCGGCTGATTCTCAGCACGAACCGGGCCGGGTCGAACCGGGTGTCCCAGCGGACCTGGTGATAGACCTCGTCGCTGGTCCGCATCACGAGTCCTCTCCCCGCCACCGCACCTTCCCTTCTTCCAGGGTGCCACCACCGGAACGCGGTCGTGGCGCCCTCGGTCAGGTGCGGCTGCCCGCGTCCGACGAGGGCGTGCCGGGAGCGATCGCGGACAGGACGCGCAGGGCGGCCGTACCGGCGTTCGTCAGCACGGCGACGGCAGGGGCCGTCCACTGGTCCAGCCGGCGCTGCAGGTCCGGTTCGAGTTCGATGGTGATCCGGACGTATCTGCTGTTCAGCGTGGCTGCCTTGGGCGTGTGGGGCTGCGGCTCCGCCTGACCGCGCCGCAGGGCCGCGCGGTAGTTGTCCTTGCGTTGGTTCATGCGTTTTCCTGACGCTTGAGGAGTTCGTTCGCGAGGTCGATGTAGGCGGTCTTCCGGACGCGGACCGGTCCGCCGAACGACTGGGAGTAGAGGTCGAGGCGGGCGATCTGCGTGTCGAGCACCTGGAAGCCCCGTTCCGCGAGGACTTCCCGGGCGTCGGCGTCGGGACCGGTACGCGTGGTGTCAGGGCGGTTGGTGCGGTTGAGCAGCACCGCGGTGCGGGCCGGCTTCGCGCGCAGGGACTGCACATCGCCCATTTCGGTCTGGATGGGGGCCATCCGGTCCAGCTCGATGGGAGCCGGAGTGACCGGCACGAGCCACTCGTTGGCGTGGAGCATGACGCTACGGGCGATGCGGGCGTGGTCCTCGAGCTGCGGGGCGTCGAGCACCACAGCCTGGCGCCCGCCGAGGAAGTCGTCGATGCGACGGTGTACGTCGCCGACGGGAAGGGCGATCACGGGGAAGGGGAAGCCGCCGGCGAGTTCGCTCCAGCGCAGTGCGGAACCGGCCGGATCGCTGTCGACAAGGAGCGGGGGCAGGCCCAGCTCGTGGAGCGCATGGGCCAGCCAGACAGCGCTGGTCGTCTTCCCGACTCCGGGCTTCAGATTCACAAAAGCACAGCTCAGCAGCACGTCCGTCACCGTATTGAGCCCGACCGGCCGGTGCCGCCCGCCGCGCGGAGCGGGCGCCCGGGTTCACCCGGGAGTCGGCCTGGGCGTCGTACGGGCGTCGTACGGGGCGAGCCGCCGGACCGTGGCGTGTGCCCCGGCACCCGTGTCGGGTGCCGGGGCAGATCATCCATGACGGGTCAGCGCCCGTTGAGGCCCCTGTCCACCGCCGCCGTCAGCTCGCCGTCGGCCGTGTCGCCGTCCATCGACCAGAACATCGCCCCGCCCAGCCCGAGCTTGCGGACGTACGCCGCCTTGGTCCTGAGCACCTTCGGGTCGTCGTACGTCCACAGCGTGGTGCCGTCGAAGATCCAGGCGCTGCCGTTCCACCGGTCCCGGTGCACGGTGTACGTGCCGGAGGCGGCCAGGCCCTTGAGGACCTTGTAGTCCTCGTAGCCGTCCGCGTACGTGCCCTTCGCCGGACCGGTGGCCGGCTGGCCGAGGCCGTCGCCGCCCCCGCTCACCCCGGTCCAGCCCTGCCCGTAGAACGGCATGCCGACCACCAGCTTGCGGGGCTGGGCGCCCCTGCGCACCCAGTCCCGCACCGTCCGGTCCACGCTGAAGTCGCCCGGCGCGAACAGGGCGGACTGCTGAGCCGTCGTGGGCTGGCCCGACACGTGGTAGTCGTAGCCCTGGAGATTGACGAAGTCGAAGTCCCGCATGATCCGCGGGATGTCGAACCCGGCGTCGATCGCGCCCGGCGCGGCCGGTACGAACGCCGTCAGGTCGTAGTGCTTGGCCTTCCTGCCGCGCGGCGCCTGGCTCTTGGCGTACGCGTCGAGCTGGGTGCGGAACTCGTGGACGAGGGCGGTGAAGTTGCGCTTGTCCTCGGGTCGGTAGACCGTGTCCGTGTCACCCGGCGAACCGGGCCACTCCCAGTCCAGGTCCACGCCGTCGAACAGCCCGGCGGCCGAGCCCGCGCCACCGCGCGCGCCGTCGACCGGCAGATTGCCCTTGATGTACAGGTCGATGCAGGACGACACGAACCTCTTGCGTGACTCGGCGGTCAGCGCGGCGTCGGAGAAGTGGGTGGACCAGCTCCAGCCGCCCAGCGAGATCAGCACCTTGAGGCCGGGGTGCTTGGCCTTGAGCTCCCGCAGCTGGTTGAAGTTGCCGGCGAGCGGCTGCGTGTCGGTGTCGGCGACGCCGTCCACGGAGTTCTCGGCGTCGAGGGGGCGCGCGTAGTCGGCCCAGGCGTCCGCCTCGCCCGGTACGTTCCCGGTGAAGCACTCGCCCTCGGCGTTCACGTTGCCGAAGGCGTAGTTGATGTGCGTCAGCCTGGCTGCCTGACCGCTCGTGTCCAGGTCCTTGACCTGGAAGTCGCGGCCGTACACGCCCCACTGCGTGAAGTAGCCCACCCGCTTGCCGTGTGGGGCGGTGGTGGTGTGCGACTCGCCGGCGACGGCCGTTCCGGCCGCCGGGGCGAGGACGGCGAGCAGGGACAGGGAGCAGGTGGCAACGGCCACTCGTCTCAGGGTTCTTCGCATGAGGGGGAACGTATTGGTATGGACCATTGCCGTCAATAGGTCCGTGGCGCCTGGCGCCTCGGGCGCCGGCCCGCTAGGGGGCCGGGCGGACAGGGGCCGGCTTGGGCACGACGACGAGTGCGTCGCCGACCGGACGCTCGCCGGTGGCGTCGCTGGGGCGCCCCTGCAGCGCGCCGCGGACGACCATCGTCGTGGAGCCGCCGCCGTCCAGGTTGACCGCGTCCACCGCGCCCAGGCTGCGCAGCACCTCGGCGGTCTCGGTGATCGACAGCCCCGCGCTCCGGTCGGGGCGGCGGCCGTCGACGGTGAGCAGGAGAACGCGTCCGTCGGCGGTGACTCCGGCGGCCGTGCGCGGATTGCGGCGCAGATACCAGTTGTTGTACACGGCGGCACGGTCCGCGCCCGTGATGTCCTCGGGGCTCCAGCCGTCCCGGACCGGGTCGAGGGCGATCGCGCCGTCGCGCAGCAGCAGCGGACCGCCGTTGACGACGGACGTCCTCGCGGCGAGCGGCACCGCGGCGCCCGTGTCGGCGTCGGACACCGTGCTGCGCACCGTGAACCGGGCACCCGTGCGGGCGTGGGTGCGCAGCCATCGGGCCTCGGTGCCGGTGCCCTGGAGCAGGGTGCCGCGCGCGGGCACGGTGCCGCCCCGGCTGCCGCGCACCGCGGTCACCCGCCCGGTCGCGTCGAGGGTGACCTGGTATCCGGGCCCTTGGGGAGCGGTGTTGCCGAACTTCGCCGTGAGGGCGACCAGTTCGTTGACGTTTCCGCAGGTGTAGTCGTGCGCCGGGTGGGAGAAGGGGGTGATGGTCCCGACGCCGCCGCAGTTCGCGATCAGTCCCGGCTGCCGGTTGAGGCCGGTCACCTTGCGGGTGGCGCCGCCGGCCGCCGCGACCGTGCTGCTGGTCCGCAGCCGGCGTACCGAGGTGCCCCGCACGCTGTCGCCCGGGATCACCAGGGCCGGCCGCGCGCCCACGGACTCGGAGAGCAGGGCGCCGCCCACCACCGAGATGCCGGCGGGATCGCCGTCGGTGCCGGCCACCCAGTTGCCGGGAGTGGTGTGGGAGCCGCCGATGACGAAGTAGCCGCCGTTGACCGCCGCGAGTGCGTGGGCGCGACGCGCCGTCGCGCTGGTGGTCTCGCGTCCCGGCACGACGCCGCTCGCCAGCTCCGACCGCAGGCTGCCGCGGAACCGGGCGGGGTCGAGGACCAGCACGTCCAGGGACCAGGGGCCGTCCGTGGCGTGCCCGTCCGCGCCGGTGTGCTGGACGGCGGCGGACAGCCCGCGCGCCGCGATCGCCGTCCTGGCCCGGTCGGCGGCGGCTTCGTCGGAGTAGCGGCCGACGCGTACCGTCCAGCCGAGCGGCCGGTCCTGCGGCCCACGGGGGTCGGGTCCGGCGGTGCGGTCGAGGCGTGGCGTGTACCCGGCGGCGCGGACCCTGTCCGACAGTGCGTCGGCCTCCGCCTCGCTCGTGGCGAGACCGACCGTGACCGTCCAGAACTCGTGCGACGACACCCGGCCGCGCTCGATCGCGATGTGTGTGACGCCCGGCGCGATCTGCCGGGAGGTACGGGTCTCCGTGAGGTCGGCGGGTCCCAGCGGCAGCTCCGCCGCGACCGCCGCGTCGGCGCGCTGCGCGGCCGGCTGGATCTGCGCGCCCGCGGTGATCGTGGCGCCGACCAGGAGGGCGGTGGTCACCGCGCCGAGCAACCGACGTCGTGCCGTGCGGAGCTGCATGGCCAAGCCCTTTCAGCTGGAGGGTCAGCTGCGACCGTGCATGCCGCACATGTCGTCGAGCCGACCGCCCCTCTGACGGGCGGCGACGGGATGGTTACCGTATGGAGCGGTGGCGTGTCTCCCACGCGCGGGCCGGGTCGTCGAGCGCGATCCGCGCCACCACGGGGAGGTGGTCGCTCCCCGTCCTGGGCAGGGTCCGTATGTCGGTCACGGTCGCGCCGCGCGCCATGACCTGGTCGATCCTGGCGACGGGGAACGCGGTGGGCCAGCTGAACTCGAAGTCCTCGTCCGGGGAGTGGAGTCGTGAGGTGAGCGGCGTCAGGCCCCGGTCCCGTGTCGTGCCGTTGAGGTCGCCGGCCAGGATCACCGTGGCCGACCGGTCACCGGCGATCCGTCCGCCCAGCAGGCCCGCGCTCTCGTCGCGCCACCTGGTGTCGAATCCGGCGGTCGGCCTGATCCGCACCGACGGCAGATGCGCCACGTACACGGCGACGGCGCGCTCCGGCGCGACCCGGACGACCGCCCGCAGCCCCCGGTTCCAGTCGCCCGGCACCTGCTCCGGCCGGATGTCGGCCGGCCCCTTCTCCGTCAGCGGATACCGCGACCACAGACCGACCGTCCCCACCACCACGTGATACGGGTAGCGACTCCTGAACTCCGCCTCGTAGACCGGCAGTTCCTTTGCCGTGAGCTCCTGGAGCGCCAGCAGGTCCGGGCCGGTTCCGGCGAGGGCGCGGGCCGTGGCCGCCGGGTCCCCGTTCTCGTCGCTGACGTTGTGCTGCACCACCGTCAGGTCGTGGGCGCCCGGATCCCGGGGCAGCAGCGACGGGGCGAACTGGGCGGCCCAGACCACGGTCGCCGCACCCCCGGCCGCGACCGCGCTCGCCGAGCGGCGCAGTGCGGCCACCGCGAGCAGCGGCACGACCGGCAGGCCCAGCCAGGGCAGGAAGTTCTCGGTCAGAGCCCCCACGTTCCCCGGGGTGCCGGGCACGAGGGAGGGGAAGAGCAGCACGAGGGCGACCAGCAGGGCCGACGCCGCGGTGACGCGCCCACGGGTCCAGGCGGTCCGCCCGTCCTCGTCGCGCCCCCGCCAGGGCCGCCGCCGGAAACGGTCACGGAACCGACGCGCGGCCACGGACACCCCCAAGTGCTGTCAGACCCGCGGGCCCACCCCTGTGCTCACCGGCCCGTCGACGGCGACGATACGCCGTCGACGGGCGGGACCTCCGCCCGGCCCGCACGGGCCCCCGGGTCAGTGGCGCGGGAAGTACTGCTTCGGCAGCCGCATCCCGCGGTCGGCCATCAGCTCCCGGACGTGGTTCGGGTAGTTCGTGATGATGCCGTCGACGCCCATGTCCATGAGCGCCGCCACCGTCGCCGGGTCGTCGCAGGTCCACGGGACGACCTTGAGGCCCCGGGCGTGCGCGGCGTCGATCATCGCGCGGTCGGGGTAGAAGCGGAAACCGGGGTCGCCGATCTTGCCGTTCTGCGGGAAGCCGTAGTTGGGGGAGAGGGCCTCGACGCCCGGTACCGTCGCGGCGGCCTTCACGAAGTCGCCGTCGTAGTCGTCGGCGTCGATCCCGCCGAGCCAGGGGGAGGCGCCCTCCTTGCCGACCTGGAGGAAGTCGTAGTTGGTCAGCGCCACCAGCGGCCACCGCGGCGCCAGCTTGTGCATCGCCTTGAGCGCGCCCCAGTCGAAGGACTGGATGCTGACCTGGCGCTCCAGGCCGGAGGCGCGGATCTCCTCGAAGACCCGGCGCACGAAGAGCTCACGCGGCGCGGTCTGTTCGGGCGCGCCCGCCTCGACCTTCGTCTCGATGTTGAGGGTGACGTCCTTGGCCTTGTAGCGCTTGACCAGGTTCAGCACATCGCGGAGCTCGGCCATCCGGGCGCCCGCGATCTGCTCCTGCTCGGGGTGGCCGGGCAGCTGCTGGAAGCCGCAGTCCATGGTCTTGATCTGCGCCAGCGTCAGGTCCTTGATGTACTTCCCGACGTACGGGTACTGCGCATCGCCCGGCACGACCGGAGCCGTGTCCCGGCACTTCTGGGCGCTGACCTGCCGGTCGTGCGTGACGACGACCTTGTGGTCCTTGGTGACCTGGGTGTCCAGCTCCAGCGTGGAGACGCCGAGGCGCAGCGCCTTGCCGAAGCCCTGCAGGGTGCTCTCGGTCGTCATGCCCAGGCCGCCGCGGTGGGCCTGGAGGTCGAAGCGCGCCTTGTGGGTCGACGCGTGGGGGCCGTCCGTCGTCGCCTGGGCGGCCGCGGGGGCGGCCAGCACCGGCAGCAGGGCCAGGCCGACGAGGGCATGTCGTGCGGACATCGGAACCTCACTGGTGAAGATCGGGGTGTGGTCGGTCGGGTCGATCGGGGCGATCGATCCCTGGACGCTAGTTCGAGACCCGGCGCGCTTGAAGACCTGGACGTGATGCCGCTGTGAACGCTGGAGGAACCCGAGGGTCACGCCGTACGGGCCCGGTGGCAGGAAAATGGCAGGCCGTCCGCGCGTCGGACGCGGCATCATGACGGTTCGCCGCCGTCCTCGCCACCGAAACGAAGGGCGCGCGCCACGCACTCCGGGGGGTTTCCGTGACCGTGACCAACATCCTGCTGTCCGGCGTCGTCGGCTCGACCGCCTACGGCCTCGCCCACGAGGGCTCCGACGTGGACCGGCTCGGCATGTTCGCCGCCCCCACCGAGACCCTCCACGGTCTGCACGGCCCGAAGGAGTCCCACGTCACCACCGCACCCGACCGCACCCTGCACGAAGCGGCGAAGTGGTGCCGCCTCGCGCTCGGCGGCAATCCGACCGTCATGGAACTGGTCTGGCTGCCCGAGGAGTTGTACGAGGTCAGGACCCCCCTCGGTGACGAGCTGATCGGCATCCGCTCGACCCTGCTCGGCGCCCGCCGGGTCCGAGACGCGTATCTCGGCTACGCCACGCAGCAGTTCCGCAAGCTCCGCAGCCGTGCCGGCGACCCGGTCGGCCTCAGGCGCACCGCCAAGCACGCCCGCCACCTCAAGCGGCTGTGCACCCAGGGCTACGAGCTGTACGCCACCGGCCGGCTGACCATCCAGGTCGAGGACCCCGGGAGCTACCACGCCTTCGGCGAGCGGGCCGCCGCCGACCCCTCGACGGCGCTGCCGCTGCTGCGCCACTTCGAGGAGGCGTTCGACGCGACGCCCGGCGTCCTGCCCGAACAGCCCGACGAGAGGGCCGCCGAGGCGTGGCTGCGACGGGTCCGGCGGCACTTCTACACGGCGGACGGATCCTAGGGCCCCTCGTTCGCAGCAGGCCCTGGGGCCGGTCGAAAATGCCGTGCGGCCGGCGGTTCGGGCTCCCTACACTCGCCTCGTTGTCGAACAGCGAGTCGAGCGAGGGGGGACGGGCCATGCGTGAGCGTGCCGCTGTCGTCGTTCCCCGCTCCCGCTACGAGGTGATCCTCGTGTCCTCGGCCTTCCGGTGCCCGCTGCGCGGCCGGCACCGGAAGGCCGTGACGACCATCTGAGCGCACGCAGGTGCGCGTCGGTACACGCCGACGCCCCGCGCCCGCCCGCCGCTTCATGTCACGTCCGGACATCGCGCCGCCCACGCACACACATCACCCGAAAGGCCAAGGGCCGTGCGCACCGCACTCGACCGACACCTCACCGCCGTCCGCAACCTGGGCATCCTCGCCCACGTCGACGCCGGGAAGACCACCCTCACCGAACGCGTCCTCTACGCCACCGGCACCACCCACCGCCGCGGCGAGGTCCACGACGGCACCACCGTCACCGACTTCGACCCCCAGGAACGCGACCGGGGCATCACCATTTTCGCCGCGGCCGTCAGCTGCGCCTGGGAAGGGCACCGGATCAACCTGATCGACACACCCGGACACGTCGACTTCGCCGACGAGGTCGAGCGTTCGCTGCGGGTGCTGGACGGGGCGGTCGCCGTGTTCGACGCCGTCGCCGGTGTCGAGCCGCAGAGCGAGTCCGTCTGGCGGCAGGCCGACCGGCACGGCGTACCGAGGATCGCGTTCGTCAACAAGCTGGACCGCGCGGGCGCCGACCTCGACGCGGCCGTCGCCTCGATCCGGAGCCGGCTGCACCCGGCCCCGCTGGTCGTGCAGCTGCCGATCGGCGCCGAGGACGGCTTCACCGGCGTCGTCGACCTGGTCCGGATGCGGGCGCTGATCTGGGCCGAGGGCGCCGAGACCGCCGCGGCGCGACCGGTTCCGCCGGACCTGCTGGACGAGGCGCGGCGACGACGACAGCTGCTGGAGGAAGCGGTCGCCGAACTGCACCCGCAGGCGCTGGAGGAGTTCTGCTCCGCCGCCGGGCTGTCGGAGCGGACCCTGTCCGCGGCCCTGCGCGACCTCACCCGCAGCGGCGACGGCGTCGTCGTCCTGTGCGGGTCGGCGTACCGCAACCGCGGTATCGAGCCGCTGCTCGACGCCGTCGTGGCCTACCTGCCGTCACCGCTGGACGTGCCGCCGGTGCGCGGCACAGGGGGCGAGGAACGCCAGGCCGACCCGCGGGCGCCGCTCGCGGCCCTGGCGTTCAAGGTGAGCGCCACACCGACGGGACGCCTCACGTACGTGCGGCTGTACTCGGGGACGATGGAGAAGGGGGACATTGTGTGGGAGGCGGGCGCGCGGCGCACCGAGCGGATCGGGCGGATCCTGCGGGTGCAGGCCGACCGGCACGCGCAGGTGGACCGGGCCGTCGCGGGCGACATCGTGGCCGTGGTCGGGCTGAAGGCCGCCCGCGCCGGCTCGACCCTGTGCGCGCCGGACGCGCCGCTCGTCCTGGAGCCCCCGGGCGTGGCCGAACCGGTCGTCACCGTGGCCGTCGAGGCCCGCACGTCCACCGACGCCGAACGGCTGGCCACGGCGCTCGCCCGGCTGGCCGAGGAGGATCCGTCGCTGGTCGCGCGGACCGACCCCGAGACCGGGCAGACCGTGCTGTCCGGCATGGGCGAACTGCACCTGGAGGTGGCGGTGGAGAAGCTGCGGCGCGGCCACGGGCTGGACGTGGGTGTCGGCCGGCCCAGGGTGACGTACCGCGAGACCGTCGGGCGCGGGGTGGCCGGGCATGTCCACCGGCATGTCAAACAGGACGGCGGGGCGGGCCAGTTCGCCCATGTCGTGCTGGACGTCGAACCGCTGGAGGAGGGGTTCGCGTTCCGCTCGGCGGTCGTCGGCGGGCGCGTGCCGCAGGAGTACGTGCGTGCCGTCGAGGCCGGCTGCCGGGACGCCCTGACCGAGGGCCCGCTCGGCGGGCATCCGGTGACCGGGCTGCGTGTGACGCTGACCGACGGGGCGACCCATGTGAAGGACTCGTCCGAGACGGCGTTCCGGACGGCCGGCCGGAACGGGCTGCGCGACGCCCTGCGCGGCTGCGCGATGGTCCTGCTGGAGCCGGTCGTCGAGGTCACGGTGACCGTGCCCGAGGACGCCGTGGGCGGTGTCCTCGGTGACCTCGCCGCCCGCCGCGGCCGGGTGACCGGCTCGCGGAACCGGGCGGGCTCGGCGGTCGTCACCGCCACCGTGCCGCTGGCCGAACTCTTCGGCTACGCGACCCGGTTGCGCAGCCGCACCCAGGGCCGCGGCACCTTCACCGCCCGGCCCACCGGGTACGCGCCGGCGCCGGTGACCCCGGCGGCGACGGCCGGCCGGTAGCGCCGACGGCGGCCCCACCCCCACCTCGGGGGCGGGGCCGCCGCCGGCGCGCGGTCACGGGAACGACACCACCGTCGAGGGCACCGTGGACGTTCCGGACGTCGGCGCGCCCGTGTCGTTGATGACGTGCGCGTACTGCCCGTTGCCGCCGAGCGAGACGACGAGCAGGTTGTGGAAGCGCACGCCCGCACGCACGGGGGCGGCGAAGCCGTGGTGCTGCACGATCGAGGGCGCCACGTTGTAGTAGCAGTAACTGCCCATGCCCCAGCCCTCGTGCGTGGTGACGTTGTCGCCGACGCGGTAGGCGGCGTAGCCCCGGATCGAGCCGTTCTGGATGGCGGCCTGGTTCGGGGCGTCGTACGCCTTCTCGTTCTGGTAGAAGATCGTGCGGCCGCGCTCGCCGAACCACTGCACGTCGTACTTGTTGAAGTGCTCCACGAACAACCCCGTCGCCAGCACGTCGTGGCCGTTGACGACGAGGCCGTGGTCGGCCCGGTTGGTCTCCCAGCCGACGCCGTCGCCGTGGTCGGCGCGCCAGATCCAGGTGTGGTCGATGATCGTGTGCCGGCTGTTGACGACCATGCTGGTGGTGGCCTTGCCGGGGCCCGCGCCGCCGATGCGGATGAAGACGTCCTGCACGCTGATCGGGTTGGCCGAGTGGTCCCGGGAGCTGCCGCTCGGGCCGATCTCCACCAGCGTCGGGGAGTTGACCGGCCCGGCGTCGACCAGGAACCCGGCCAGCCGTACGCCGTCCACGTCGGCGACCTTCACCGCGGTGACGCCGTTGTCCGGGATGATCGTCGCGTAGCCGAGGCCGAGGACGACGGTGCCCGCGCGGTTCACCTGGATCGGCTGGTTCACGTGGTAGATGCCGGGCGTGAGCAGCAGGTGCAGGCCTTCCGACAGGGCCTGGTTGAGGGTGGCGGCGGAGACGCCGGGCTTGGCGACGTAGAACTGGGAGAGCGGCAGCGAGGTGCCGCGCGGAGTTCCGTTGCCCCAGGTCACGCCGCGTGCGTTGGTGCGCTTCTCCGGCAGGAAGACGCGGTACTCGCCGCCGTTCAGGTAGAGGAAGGGCTTCTCCCGCGAGACGGGGGTGGTACTGAGGGTGGTGTACGGCGGGTTCGGGAAGCTCCCGGCGGGCGCGCCCTCGACGCCCGAGAACACCATGTTCCACACCGCGTTGACCCAGCCGCCGACCGCGCTGTCCCGGGTGTACCACTGCTGCTGGGAGTACGGGCCGACCTGGCCGTCGATCCGGCTGTCGGCGATGTAGCCGCCGCTCGCCCAGCCGTAGCCGTTCGGGGCGAGGTTGAGACTGCCGCGCACATGCATACGGCGGAACGGGGCCGCTTGGGAGACCGCCCAGCGGTTGGTGCCGTTGACCGGGACCACGGCCAGGTTCTCCGCGGAGCGCCAGAAGTTCTGGGTGGCGTTGCCGTTGAACCAGCCCGCGTCGACCGTGATGTCGCCGTTGATGGTCGTGTCGTCGGGGGACAGGCCGAGGCCGGAGATGGAGGTGTAGAAGCCGATCTGGGCGTTGAGGCCGTGATAGGTGCCCGGCTTGAACAGCAACTGGTAGCGGCCGGTGCCGAACTGCGCGGACTCCTGCTGCCGGAAGATCTGGTCGAGCCTGGCCTGGATGCCGGGCGTGGAGGGGTCGAAGACGATGACGTTCGGGCCGAGGTCACCGCCGCCCGGCAGGGCGCGCGGGGACCTGCGGGCTGTGCCGGGCGCCGAGGTCGCGGCGGACGCGGGCGTGGCGAGCGAGGCCAGTACGGGGGCGGCGGCAGCGGCGCCGAGAACGGTGCGGCGGCGCACGGCGGAGGGCTCGGGCGTGGCAGGGCCTGTGGGGGCAGGGGACATGGGGGCGACTCTCCTTGTTCGGGAAATGAACGAAACGGAGGTGGGGGAGCGCTCTCTTGGCGTGAATGCTTCAGGCGTGTGAACCAGGCGTCAAGAGGTGCGGCAGCAGTCCGTGGCTCAATTGCCGACGGAGCGTCAAATCACCTGCAGATAAGCCGCTTTGCCGGTTTTCCGGGGGGTATGGGGCGCACCCGCGCTCCGAGCATTGCATTCAAGAGATGCGGTGAGGAGTCCGCTGATCCTTCTGTCGAATCCCTTGACGCCCTCCTGTCGCGCCCTCAGCATTCCGTGGCGGGAGAGCGCTCTCCCGAACCGTTCAGCGACTGTTCCGAGACTCATCGACGAGCTCAGGAGGTCTCCATGCCACGGAGATCGAAAGTCATCTCGGGTGTCCTCATCGCGAGCGCCCTGTTACTGACGTCGCTCGGCGTCGGCGGCATCGCGGCGAGCGACGACGGGGCCGCGCAGGGCGGGAACGCCGCGCACGCCTCAGGACACACCGGCCATGTCATGGCCCCCTCGGTCGCCTCCTCGCCGGAGGACCCCGACGGAGACGGCTACATCCCCGCGAACCCGCCGGTCACCGGCGTCACCCCGTCCACGAAGGAGCCGCCGCACCGCTACTTCCACGAGTTCCAGGCCAACTGCGCGGTCAGCCACACCCGGCCCGACGACCCGATCGTGTATCCGCAGCAGCCGGGCAGGTCCCACGACCACACCTTCATGGGCAACACCACCACCGACGCGGCCAGCACCACCGCCTCGCTCGGCGCCGGCCGCACCACGTGCCTGGCTCCCGGCGACCTATCGGCGTACTGGATGCCGACCCTGTACGACGGCGACCGGCCCGTCCTTCCGGTCGGACCGCAGGTCGTCTACTACAAGGCCGGCGTCACCGACTACACGAGCGTGCGTCCCTTCCCCAAGGGCCTGCGGTTCGTCGTCGGCAGCCCGACGCAGAGCGCCGCCGAGTTCCGGAGCCACAAGGGCTTCGTCGAGGGCTGGGAGTGCGGCGACAGCTACTTCAACGTCGAGTTCCCCGCCAACTGCCCCGACCGGGACGACGTCCAGGTCAACATCCGTATGCAGGCGCCCAGTTGCTGGGACGGCAGGTACTTGGACACGCCCGACCACCAGAGCCACATGTCCTACCCGGTGGTCAACCCCGGCACCAACAACAACATCTGCCCGGCCACCCATCCGGTCGCGCTGCCGATGATCGAGTTCAAGATGGCGTTCCCCGTCAACGGCGACCTGTCGCGGGTGCGGCTGGCCAGCGGCCCGGGCCACTCGTTCCACTACGACTTCTTCAACGCCTGGGACGAGCGGACGCTCAAGGCACTGGTGGACCACTGCGTCGTCGGCGCCCTCCAGTGCAACGCCCGCGGCTACGACGAGACCCACCCCGAGGCGGGTGCGGCACTGAACGAGCGCTACGAGCTGCCCTGACCGCCCGCTCTCGACCGACCGGCCCCGCCGGTCACGCCCCGCCACGGCCGGGCCGCCCCTTCCCCGACGGGGCCGTAGACCCGACGGAACGTAGGGAGCCGACGAGCCCGACGGAACCTACGGGGTCTGGCGGACCAGCGGGCCTGGCGGACCAGCGGGTCCAGGCGGACCCCCCTCGCCATGGCGGGGCCGCCGCTTCCCCTACGGGGCCGACGAGCCCGACGGAGCCGACGAGCCCGACGGAACCTACGGGGTCTGGCGGACCAGCGGGCCTGGCGGACCAGCGGGCCCGGGCGGGCCCGACGGACCTGTGGCCCCGCCGGGCACGCCCCGCCACTTCCCCGACGGGGCCGACGAAGCCCGCCGAGCCCGACGGGCACGGCGGACCCACGAGTCCGAGGGACCCGACTGGCACGGCGGACCCGCGAGCCCGCCGGGCACGGCGGACCAGCGGGCCTGGCGGACCAGCGGGCCCGGGCGGACTCGACGGACCCGTGCCCGGCCGGTCACGCCCTCGCCACGGCCGGGCCGTCACTTCCCCGACGGGGCCGACAAGCCCAACGGGCCCGACGAGCCCGACGGACCCGACTGGCACGGCGGACCCACGAGCCCGACGGACCCGACGAGCCTGCCGGACCCGACGAGCCCGACGGGGACGGCAGGCCCGCGAGCCCGAGGGGCCCCGGGCACGGCGGGCCCTGTGGATCTACGGATCCGGGGACCCGCATGCTTCCCCCGCTTACCCCCCCACCGCCCCCCATCACCCCACACCGGAGAACCCACCATGAGCCGAGCCCATCCCCCCGCGCGCCGTCTGGCCGCGCCCCTCACCGCCGGTCTGCTGGCCGCCGGCGCCCTCACCGCCCTGCCCGTCGGCCAGGCGCACGCCGTCGGCAGCGTCGTGAAGGTCACCGGCGGCCAGGGCGCCTGGCACTTGACCGTGGACGGCAGCCCGTACCAGGTCAAGGGACTGACCTGGGGGCCGTCCGCCGCCGACGCCGGCCGCTACATGCCTGACGTCAGGTCCATGGGCGTCAACACCATCCGCACCTGGGGCACCGACGCGAGCAGCAGACCGCTGCTCGACTCGGCGGCGGCCCACGGCATCAAGGTCATCGCCGGCTTCTGGCTCCAGCCCGGCGGCGGCCCCGGCAGCGGCGGTTGCGTCAACTACGTGACGGACACGGCGTACAAGAACCAGATGCTCGCCGAGTTCCCACGCTGGGTCCAGGAGTACAAGGACCACCCGGGCGTCCTCATGTGGAACGTCGGCAACGAGTCCGTGCTCGGTCTGCAGAACTGCTGGAGCGGCGACGAACTGGAGCGCCAGCGCAACGCCTACACCACCTTCGTCAACGACGTGACCCGACGGATCCACGCCGTCGACCCCAACCACCCGGTCACCTCGACCGACGCCTGGGTCGGCGCCTGGCCGTACTACAAGCGCAACGCCCCCGACCTCGACCTGTACGCGGTCAACGCCTACGACGCCGTCTGCGACATCCGGGCCGCCTGGGAGCAGGGCGGCTACACCAAGCCGTACATCGTCACCGAGACCGGGCCGGCCGGGGAGTGGGAGGTGCCCGACGACGCCAACGGCGTCCCGCTGGAGCCCACCGACCGGGCCAAGGCCGACGGCTACACCAGGGCCTGGGACTGCATCACCGGCCACCGGGGCGTGGCGTTGGGCGCGACGATGTTCCACTACGGCACCGAGTACGACTTCGGCGGCATCTGGTTCAACCTGCTGCCCGCCGGCCAGAAGCGGCTGTCGTACTACGCCGTGAAGAGGGCCTACGGCGCGTCCACGGCAGGCGACAACACCCCGCCGGTGATCTCCGAGTTCGGTGTCGAGGGCGACGCGGGGCGGGTACCGGCGGGCCGGGACCTGGTCCTGACCGTACGCGCGAGCGATCCCGACGGGGACGCGCTGTCCTACGAGGTGCTGACCAACGGCAACTACGTCGACCAGAGCAAGCAGTTGACGCCGGTGCCGGTCACCAGCCTCGGCGGCGGACGTCTCAAGGTCACCGCGCCCGACCGGCCCGGCGTGTGGAAGATCTACGTCAAGGCCACCGACGGCAGGGGCAACGTCGGAGTGGAGACCCGGTCGATCCGGGTGGTGCCGCCCGCCGTCGACGGCACGAACGTGGCCCTCGGCAAACCGGCCACCGCCTCCTCCTACCAGCCCAGTTACGGCGACTGCCCCTGCACGCCCGGGAACGCCGTCGACGGCAACCCCGCCACCCGCTGGGCCAGCGACTGGAGCGACCCGCAGTGGATCCAGGTCGACCTGGGCACACGCACCACGTTCCGGCACGTGCAACTGCACTGGGAGACCTCGTACGCCCGCGCCTACACCCTCCAGACGTCCGACGACGGGGTGAACTGGCGGACGGTGCGCACGGTGACCGACGGCAACGGAGGGGTCGACGACCACGCCGTCTCGGGGACCGGGCGTCATGTGCGGGTCAACGGCACGGCGCGCGGGACGGGTTACGGCTACTCGCTGTACGAGTTCGGCGTCTACAGCTGACCGGCGGACGAGCGGCCGGCCCTCCGGCGGGGGGGCGCGGCCGACGTACCGTACGGCTGATCGAGAACGGGAGCGGGACCAGGTGGGGACGAGCGACGAGGCGACGGCGGACGACATCGACCGGCTGCTGGGGAAGCTGACGCCGCAGGCCAGGGCATCGCTGCTCAGCGGCGCGACGACCTGGCGGACCAGGGCCGAGCCGGCCGTCGGGCTGCGGGAGATGGTGTTGTCGGACGGTCCGGCGGGGGTACGGGGCGAGTCGTGGGACGAGCGGCACACGTCCGTCCTGCTGCCCTCCGCCACGGCGCTCGCCGCCACCTGGGACGAGGTGCTGGTGGAGCGTCTCGGCGGACTGCTCGCCGCCGAGGCGCGCCGCAAGGGTGCCGACGTCCTGCTCGCCCCCACCCTCAATCTGCACCGCAGCCCGCTCGGCGGGCGGCACTTCGAGTGCTTCTCGGAGGACCCCTGCCTCACCGCCCGGATCGGCGCCGCGCTGATCCGGGGGGTGCAGGCGCACGGGGTCGCCGCCACGGCCAAGCACTACGTGGCGAACGACTCCGAGACCGACCGGCTCACCGTGGACGTACGGGTCGGTGAGCGCGCCCTGAGGGAGGTGTACCTCGCCCCCTTCGAGGCGGCGGTGGCCGCCGGGGTCCGGCTGGTCATGGCCGGGTACAACGCGGTCAACGGCACGACCATGACCGCGAGCGGGCTGCTCACGGATCCGCTGAAGAGCGAGTGGGGCTTCGACGGGGTCGTGGTGTCCGACTGGGGCGCCGTGCGCGGCACGGTGGACACCGCCCGGGCCGGCCTCGACCTCGCCATGCCCGGGCCCGACGGTCCCTGGGGCGAGGCGCTCGCCCGCGCGGTGGCCGAGGGGGAGGTGTCCGAGTCCGCCGTGGCCGACAAGGCGCGCCGGGTGCTGCGCCTGGCCGCCCGCGTCGGCGCCCTGGCGGGGGAGCACCCGCCGGCCGTGCCGCGCCGGGGGACCCGTGAGGTGCGGGCACTGGCACGCCGGGCGGTCGCGGCGGGCACGGTCCTGCTGACCAACCGCGGTGTGCTGCCGCTGGACCCGGATCACCTGAGACCCGGCGCCCCGGAGGAGCCCCCGGGCCCGGGTGCCCTCACCCGACCGGGCCGCGGTGGGGCCCGGGAGTCGGCGGGCCGCGTGCAGGTGCCGTCCGGCACCCCGGCGTGGGCGCCCGCGCCGGGTCCGCCCACCCTCGCCGTCCTCGGTGCGCACGCCGCACGCACCCGCACCCAGGGCGGCGGCAGCGCCGGCGTCTTCCCCCATGCCGAGGTGTCCGTCCTGGACGGCATCCGGGCCGCGTTGCGCGGCCGGGCACGGGTCGTCCACGTGCCCGGCCCGCGACCGGAGGGCCCGCCGCCCCCGCTGGACGCGGACACCTGCTCCGACCCGCGCTCCGGGCAGCCCGGCGTGCTGCTGCGCGTGCTCGACGCCGCCGGACATGAGCTGTACGCCGAACGGCGCGGCGGGGGACGGCTGTTGGAACCGCGCCTGGTGCCCGGCGCGCACACCGTCGAGATCAGCGCGCGGCTGCGGCCCCGCACCGAGGGCCGTTGGACACTGGGCGTCGCCGGGTTCGGCCGGATGCGCCTCGAACTGGACGGCCGGGTCCTGCTCGACGGGGAGTTCCCGCCGCTGACCGACGACCCGGCGGTGGTGCACGTCCATCCGCCCGCCCAGTACGCCTTCGCCGAACTGGGCGTCGGACAGGACGCCCTGCTGCTGGCCCGGCGGGAACTCGCGCCCGGCACCGGCCGGGCGACCGTCGTCAGCGCGGCCCCACCCGCACCGGACGTCGCACATGCGCTCGCCCGGGCCGCCCGCGCGGCCCGCGAGGCGGACGCGGCCGTCGTGGTCGTCGGCACCACCGCACACGACGAGTGCGAGGGCCGCGACCGCACCGGCCTGGCGCTGGGCGGCGCCCAGGACGCCCTGGTGCGCGCCGTGGCCGCGGCCAACCCGCGCACGGTGGCCGTGGTCAACAGCGGCGGACCGGTGGAGATGCCCTGGCGCGACGAGGTCGGCGCGCTGCTGCTGGCGTGGTTCCCCGGCCAGGAGGGCGGCGGCGGCCTCGCGGACGTCCTCTTCGGGCGGGCCGAACCGGGCGGACGGCTACCGACCACCTGGCCGGCCGCGCTGGCGGACGCCCCCGTCACGGCCACCGCCCCCACCGACGGCCGGCTCGACTACACCGAGGGCCTGCACGTCGGCCACCGCGCCTGGCTGCGCGAACGGCGCACGCCCGCCTACTGGTTCGGGCACGGCCTCGGATACACGACCTGGTCGTACGAGGAGTTGACGGCACCGCGGGTCGCGCCCGCGGGGGAGGACCTCACGGTGCGCGTCCGGCTGCGCAACACCGGGAGCCGCACGGGGAGGGAGGTGGTGCAGGTGTACCTGGCCCGCCCGCGGGGCCGTGTCGCGTACCCGGAGCGCTGGCTCGCCGGGTACGCCCCGGTCCACGCCGGCCCCGGCGAGACGGTGACGGCGACGGTCCGGATCCCGGCACGGGCCCTGAGCCACTGGTCACCCGGCCACGGCGGCTGGCGCACCGAACCGGGCCCCTGCGAGGTCCTCGCGGGCCGCTCGGCCGGCGACCTGCCGCTCGTGGCGGACGTGGAGGTGGCGGCGACGGAGGTGGACCGCACCCCCGGAGAGCGCTCTACCCCCTGACCCGTTCCCCCCTTTAGGGTGCGGGCATGAGCAGACAGGCCCCGACCCTGGAGGACGTCGCCCGGGAGGCCGGGGTCTCCCGGGCCACCGTGTCCCGGGTCGTCAACGGCGTCCGCAACGTGGACCCCGCCATCCAGGACCTGGTCCGCCGGGCCATCGAACGGACCGGGTACGCCCCCAACCAGGCCGCCCGTTCCCTGGTCACGCGGCGCACCACCACCGTGGCCCTGGTCGTCTCGGGAGCGGGCGACGCCTCGGACGCCGAGCAGGACGCCTTCGCCACGCGGGTGTTCGCGGACCCCTTCTTCGGCCGGGTGGTCGGCGGTGTGGTCGGACACCTGCGGCCGCGCTCGATGCACCCGGTGCTGATGTTCGCGCAGACGCCGAAGGCCCGTCAGGAGGTCGTGACGTATCTGCGCCAAGGCAGTGCGGACGGCGCGCTCGTCGTCTCCACGCACCCGGACGACCCGCTGCCCGCGCTGCTCGCCGACGCCCGGCTGCCGGCGGTCCTGTTCGCCCGGCCCGGACGGCCGCTACCGCTCAGCTACGTCGACCTCGCCCACCGGGACGGTGGCCGGCTCGCCGCCGAGTGCCTGCTCGCCCGGGGGTGCCGCCGCGTCGTCACCGTCGCCGGCCCGCTGGCGGTCGCGGCGAGCCAGGAACGCCTCGCCGGGTTCCGCGACACCATGGCCCGGCACGGGCATCCGTACCTGCCGGTCGCCGAGGGCGGCTTCACGGTGGACAGCGGGATGGCGGCGATGACCTCGCTGCTGTCCGAACACCCGCTTCTGGACGGCGTGTTCACGGCCAACGACCTGATGGCCCAGGGCGCCGTCCAGGTGCTGCGCGAGCACGGGCGCAGGGTCCCGCAGGACGTCGCCGTCGTCGGTTTCGACGACTCCAGCGTGGCCGTCACCTGCCGGCCACGGCTCACCACCGTGCGCCAGCCGGTGGAGGAGATGGCGGCGACGATGGCGCGGCTGCTCGACGAGCACATCAGGGGGACCCGTGCCGAACCCACGTCGGTGATCTTCGATCCCGAACTCGTCGTACGCGACTCGGCCTGACCACCGCCGCTCCGGTGGATCATGACGCCGACGCCACGGTCGGACTACAGGAGTTGGTGCTCGCTCCGGCGTCCGCGCCGGGCCGAGACCCAACCGTTGCACAACGGCACCCCGCCCGGTCCTTTCCCAGGTCCGGGCCATAGTCCCAGGTCATCGGCGGCTCGCCCGCCGTTCCCCTCGCTCCGGCAGGCGGCGTGGGCGGCCGGGCCCGTCAAGAGACGGTGCCGGACATCTTGACGGGCCTTTCTCTTGAGGTTTAACTCACGTCCTAAATTAAGCCATGAGGGGCTTCGGAGCGTGAACGCGAACGGGCGTCGTGCGCCTCCGGGCCGTCCTCGGACTTCTCGACTCCCGGAAGGGACACCAGGAGCCATGCGCAGCATCCGAGCCGCGGCCGTAGGCGCCGTCACCCTGTCTCTCGCTCTCACCGCCTCGGCCTGCGGAGGCGGTTCCGCCTCGGGCGGCGGGTCCAACGACTCGCCCAAGACGCTGACCTACTGGGCCTCCAACCAGGGCGCCAGCGTCGAGGTCGACAAGAAGGTCCTCCAGCCCGAGCTCGACAAGTTCGAGAAGCAGACCGGCATCAAGGTGGAGCTGGAGGTCGTGCCCTGGTCCGACCTGCTGAACCGGATCCTCACCGCCACCACGTCCGGTCAGGGCCCGGACGTGCTCAACATCGGCAACACCTGGAGCGCCTCCCTCCAGGCCACCGGCGCGCTGCTGCCGTGGGACGCGAAGAACCTCGACAAGATCGGCGGCAAGGACCGCTTCGTCGACTCCGCCCTCGGCTCGACCGGCGTCCAGGGACAGGACCCGGCCGCCGTGCCGCTGTACTCGATGGCCTACGCGCTCTACTACAACAAGAAGATGTTCGCCGACGCGGGCATAGAGCAGCCCCCCGCCACCTGGGACGAGCTGGTCGAGACCGGGAAGAAGATCTCCAAGGACGGCAAGTGGGGCCTCGGTGCCGAGGGTTCGAACCTGTCGAACAACATCCACCAGGTCTTCGTCCTCGGCAAGCAGCACGGCGCCGACTTCTTCACCGCCGACGGCAAGCCCGACTTCACCTCCGACGGCGCGGTCGCGGCCGTCAAGCAGTACGTCGACCTGATGGCCGGCGACAAGATCATCGCCCCGGGCAACGCCGAGTACGCGCAGAACCAGTCGCTGAGCGACTTCGCCAAGGGCAAGACGTCGATGGTGCTCTGGCAGACCGCCTCGGCCACCTTCGCGTCCATGGGCATGAAGGAGGACGACTGGGGCGTCGCCCCGGCCCCCGTCCAGTCCGGCGAGCCCGGCACCGGCACGAACACCAACTCCATGGTCGCCGGCATCAACATGGCGGTGTTCAAGAACTCCGACAACATCGACGGCGCCACCGAGTTCGTGAAGTTCATGACCAGTGACGCCGAGCAGAAGATCCTCAACAAGGCGTACGGCTCCATCCCGCCGGTCAAGGCCGCCCAGTCCGACGCCGCGTTCAACTCCCCGGCCACGGCGGTCCTGCGCGAGACCCTGGCGAGCAGTGCCTCCGCGTTGCCCCAGGTCCCGGACGAGTCCCAGTTCGAGACGGCCGTCGGCACGGCGGTCAAGGAACTGTTCGCCGACGCCGCGGCCGGCCGTGAGGTGACCACGGAGTCGGTGAAGGCGGCGCTCACCAAGGCCCAGCAGCAGATGCCGACGAAGTGAGCCCGGACACCACCATGACGACCACCACCGCCTCGGCACGGCCCGGTGAGCGGACGGTCGGCAAGAGCTCCCCCGGTGCGGCGCGCGGCCCCCGCCGCCGCACCGGGCGGATCCGCCGGATCGGCCTGCCCTACCTGCTGCTGCTCCCCGCGCTGGCCCTGGAACTCCTCGTCCACCTGGTGCCGATGGTCATCGGCATCGTGATGAGCTTCAAGGAACTCACCCAGTTCTACATCCGGGACTGGAGCCTCGCCCCGTGGACCGGCGTCGACAACTACCGCATGTCGGTGGACTTCGACGCCCCCGTGGGCCAGGCGCTGCTCGACTCGTTCCTCGTCACCTGCGCCTTCACGGTCCTCTCCGTCGGCCTGTGCTGGTTCATCGGCACCGCCGCCGCGATCTGCATGCAGGACACGTTCCGCGGCCGGGGGCTGCTGCGGGCGCTGTTCCTGGTCCCCTACGCGCTGCCCGTCTACGCCGCGGTCATCACCTGGGCGTTCATGTTCCAGCACGACAACGGCCTGGTGAACCACGTCCTGCACGACCAGCTGGGCCTCACCGACAAGCCCTCGTTCTGGCTGATCGGGGACAACAGCTTCATCGCCCTGCTCGTCGTCTCGGTCTGGAAGGGCTGGCCGTTCGCCTTCCTGATCGTGATGGCGGGTCTGCAGAACATCCCGAGGGACCTGTACGAGGCGGCGGCCCTGGACGGCGCCGGCGTCTGGCAGCAGATCCGCCGCATCACCCTGCCCTCGCTGCGCCCGGTCAACCAGGTGCTGGTCCTGGTGCTGTTCCTGTGGACGTTCAACGACTTCAACACGCCGTACGTCCTGTTCGGCAAGGCGGCACCGGCGGCGGCCGACCTGATCTCCATCCACATCTACCAGTCGTCGTTCGTCACCTGGAACTTCGGCGCCGGCTCGGCGATGTCGGTCCTGCTGCTGCTCTTCCTGCTCGTCGTGACGGGCGTGTACCTGCTGCTGACGTCACGTGGCCGGAGGTCCACCCATGTCTAGGTCTCCGATGGCGGCGCCCCGCTCCTTCCTGTGGACCCGCCGGATCTTCCTGACCCTGCTCACCGGCTTCGTCCTGCTGCCGGTGTACGTCATGGTCTCCAGCTCCCTGAAGCCGCTCCAGGACGTCTCCAGCTCGTTCCGCTGGCTGCCCAGCGAACTGACCGTCCGTCCGTACATCGACATCTGGTCGACGGTCCCGCTCGCCAAGTACTTCGTGAACTCCCTGGTCGTGGCGGGCGCGGCGACGGTCTGCTCGGTGGTGATCGCCGTCTTCGCCGCCTACGCCGTCAGCCGCTACGACTTCCCCGGCAAGCGTGTCTTCTCGGTCACGGTGCTGTCGACGCAGATGTTCCCGGGCATCCTCTTCCTGCTCCCGCTGTTCCTCATCTACGTCAACATCGGCAACGCCACCGGCATCGCCCTGTTCGGCTCGCGGGGCGGACTGATCCTCACCTATCTCACGTTCTCGCTGCCGTTCTCGATCTGGATGCTGATCGGCTACTTCGACTCGGTGCCCCGCGACCTCGACGAGGCGGCGCTGGTGGACGGCTGCGGCCCGCTGCGCGCCCTCGTGCAGGTCGTCGTACCCGCCGCGATCCCCGGCATCGTCGCCGTCGCCGTCTACGCGTTCATGACCGCCTGGGGCGAGGTGCTCTTCGCGTCGGTGATGACCAACGACACCACCCGCACCCTCGCGGTCGGCCTCCAGGGCTACTCCACGCTCAACGACGTGTACTGGAACCAGATCATGGCCGCCTCGCTCGTGGTGAGCGTCCCCGTGGTCGCGGGCTTCCTGCTGCTCCAGCGCTATCTCGTCGCCGGGCTGACGGCCGGGGCCGTCAAGTGACCGACGCACCAGTCTCCGAAAGGACTTCCGTGACCATCGACCTCGCCGCACTCCCGCACGACTTCCTGTGGGGCACGGCCACCTCGGCGTACCAGATCGAGGGAGCCGTGGCGGAGGACGGCCGCTCGCCGTCGATCTGGGACACGTTCTCGCACACCCCCGGCAAGATCGCGGGCGACGACCACGGCGACGTCGCCTGCGACCACTACCACCGCTGGCGCGAGGACATCGGTCTGATGCGCCGGCTGGGCACCAACGCCTACCGCCTCTCGATCGCCTGGCCGCGCGTCGTACCGGGCGGCGACGGCCCGGTGAACTCGAAGGGGCTGGCCTTCTACGACGAACTGGTCGACGGTCTGCTGGAGGCGGGCATCACCCCCTCGGTCACGCTCTACCACTGGGACCTGCCCCAGGCGCTCCAGGACCGCGGCGGCTGGCCGGAGCGCGAGACGGCCGAGCACTTCGCGGCGTACGCGTCCGTCGTCGCGGAGCGCCTCGGCGACCGGGTGTCCCACTGGGCCACGCTCAACGAGCCCCTGTGCTCCGCGTGGATCGGTCACCTGGAGGGCAAGATGGCCCCCGGCTGGACGGACCTGACGGCGGCGGTGCGGGCCTCGTACCACCTGCTCCTCGCGCACGGCCTCGGCATGCAGGCCATCAGGGCGGCGGCCCCGCACGCCCAGGTCGGCATCGTCAACAACCTCTCCACGATCCACGCGGCGTCGGACCGGCCGCAGGACCTCGCGGCCGCCCGCCGCATGGACGGCCACACCAACCGCTGGTGGCTGGACCCGGTGCACGGCCGCGGCTTCCCGCAGGACATGCGGGAGGTGTACGGCGTGGAACTCCCCGAGCAGCCGGGCGACATGGCGGCCATCGGGGGCGCGCTGGACTGGCTGGGCCTGAACTACTACTTCCCGCAGACGGTCGCCGACGACCCGGACGCCCCCGCGCCCCAGGTCCGCACCGTCCGGCGCGACGGCGTCCCGCGCACCGGCATGGACTGGGAGATCGACGCGAGCGGCATCGAGGAACTGCTGCTGCGCCTGACGCGGGAGTACGGGCCGCGCAGGCTGTACGTCACGGAGAACGGCTCCTCGTTCCCCGACGTGGTGCGCCCCGACGGCACGATCGACGACCCGGAGCGCCAGGCCTACCTGGTCCAGCACCTGGCGGCGTGCGCGTCGGCGGCCCGCAAGGGGGCGCCGCTGGCGGGGTACTTCGCCTGGTCGTTGCTGGACAACTTCGAGTGGGCGTACGGCTACGACAAGCGGTTCGGGCTGGTCCACGTCGACTACGCGACCCAGGTCCGCACCATCAAGGGTGCCGGCCACCGGTACGCGGAGATCGTCCGCGACCACCGGGGCCGGGCGCGCGAGGCGGCGTAGCGGCACCGGCGGGTCCGAAGACCCCGTGGTGGGCGCGGTCGCGGGAGTCCGCGTCCACCACGGCTGCACGGCTGCACGACTGGAACGACTGCACGCACGTGTCAGGTATGCCAGAAGGTATGTCAGGTGCACGACAACCTTGCCAAGGAGACCCGCATGCAGCTCCGCACCCCCCGCACCCCCCGCGTCCTCGTGACCGCGTTGACGGCCGTCGCCCTGCTCTGCGCCGGCCCAGGACTCACCGCACCCGCCGCTGCCGGACCCTCGGCCGCGGCGGCCTGGGACACCGACCGGGCCGCTTCCGCCTACGCCGCCGCCCCGTCCTCCGTCACGGCCTCCGGCAGCGAGAACGGCGGCACCGCCCCGGGCCTCGCCTTCGACGGCAACGGCGGCACCCGCTGGTCGAGCGACTTCGCGGACGACGCCTGGATCCGCGTAGACCTCGGCTCGACGATCCGCGTCGACCGGGTCGTCCTCGACTGGGAGGCGGCGTACGGCAAGCGGTACGTCCTGGAGGCCTCGCGCAACGGCACCGACTGGACCCCGTTCTACACGGAGACGGCCGGCACCGGCGGCTCGGTCACGGCCCACACGTACCCGCAGGAGGTCACGGCCCGCTACGTCCGCATGCGCGGCGTCGAGCGCGCCACCGCCTGGGGCTACTCCCTGTTCTCCTTCAAGGTCTACGGCGGCGAACCGGCTCCCGCCTCCACCACGCGCACCAACCTGGCCCTGCACCACCCGGCCTACGCGAACTTCTACCAGCACGCGGGCAACTCACCCGCCTTCGTCACGGACGGCGGATGGCCCGCCGACCTGAAGGCGGACGCCAGCCGCTGGGCCTCCGACTGGAACGCGAGCCGCTGGGTCTCGGTCGACCTCGGCGCGACATCGACCATCGACACCGTCGACCTCTACTGGGAGGCCGCCTACGCCGTCGACTACGAACTCCAGGTCTCGGACGACAACCGCACCTGGCGCACGGTGTACCGCCCGACGGCCGCCGAGGTCGCGGCCCGCCGCGCGGACGTGAAGGCCCCGGGCGAGGCGACCGGCCGCCACGACTCGGTCCGCCTCCCCGCGCCCGCCACCGGCCGCTACGTGCGCATGCTCGGCAAGGAACGCCGCTCCTTCCACAACCCCGCCCCGCACACGGCCCAGTTCGGCTACTCCCTCTACGAGTTCCAGGTCTGGGGCACCGGCGGCTCGGCCGCGGCGGCTTACCCGGCGCTGCCGGGCGACCCGTCCGGCGCGTACCGCACCACCTTCTTCGACGACTTCACGTCGGCCGCGCTGGACCGCGCCAAGTGGCGGGTGGTCCGTACGGGCACGGAGATGGGCCCGGTGAACGGCGAGTCCCAGGCGTACGTCGACTCCCCGGACACCATCCGCCAGGAGAACGGCGCACTGGTGCTGCGGGCCACGTACTGCAAGGGCTGCACCAAGGCGGGCGGCGGCACCTACGACTTCACCTCCGGCCGCATCGACACCCACACCAAGTTCGACTTCACGTACGGCAGGGTGAGCGCCCGTATGAAGCTCCCGGTCGGCGACGGCTTCTGGCCCGCCTTCTGGCTGCTGGGCAGCAACGTCGACGACCCCACGGTCTCCTGGCCCGCCTCCGGCGAGACCGACATCATGGAGAACGTCGGCTACGCGGACTGGACCAGCACCGCACTGCACGGCCCCGGCTACTCCGCCGACGGCAACATCGGTGCCCGGCAGGTGTATCCGAACGGCGGCCGCGCCGACCAGTGGCACACCTACGCGGTGGAGTGGACGCCGACCGGCATGAAGTTCTTCGTCGACGACCGCCTGGTCCAGGAGACGAGCCGCAACAAGCTGGAGTCGACGCGCGGCCAGTGGGTCTTCGACCACCACCAGTACGTCATCCTGAACCTCGCCCTGGGCGGCGCCTATCCCGCCGGCTGGAACCAGGTCACCACCCCCTACTGGGGCCTGCCCCAGTCGAGCGTGGACCGGATCGCGGGCGGGGGAGTGCGGGCGGAGGTGGACTGGGTCCGCGTGGAGCAGAAGGGCTGAGCGACCGGGCGGGAGACGAGGCGTCGGTGGCCGACGGCCCGTCTCCCGCCCGGTCCCGTTCGATGGCACCATGCTCCACAGCCGCTTCGTCGATCTGTCCGGGCAGCAGCGAGACACACCGCAGGGAGCCGCCGTGATCACGACCGTGACCGCCGTCCTGACCCCCTTTCGTTCCCGAGTCCTGCTCGTGCTCGCGGTGCTGCTGGCGACCGTCGCGCCGGCCGCGCCGACGCTCGCCGCCGCACCCGTTCCCCCGCCGACCGGCGCCGCGCGCCCCTCGGGCGCCGAGGTCGTGGCGGTCACCCAGGTCGCGGACCGGCAGGTCGACCTGTCGGTGCGGTCGAGCGCCCTCGGCGGCCGCACCGTGCAGGTGCGCCTGCTCACCCCCGACGGCTGGAACCCCGACGACCGGCGCCGCCACTGGCCGACGCTCTGGCTGCTGCACGGCTGCTGCGGGGACTACACGTCATGGACCCGCATGACCGACGTCGCCGAGACCGAGAGCCTGCGCGACGTGCTGGTGGTGATGCCGGAGGCCGGCTGGAACGGCTGGTACACCGACTGGTGGAACCACGGCGAGGGCGGCGACCCCGCGTGGGAGACCTTCCACACGGTGGAACTGCGACGGCTCCTGGAGAGCGACTGGGGCGCCGGCCGCGACCGCGTCGTCGCCGGTCTGTCCATGGGCGGCCAGGGCGCCCTGCTCTACGCCGCCCGGCACCCGGGCATGTTCAAGGCGACCGCCGCGTACTCCGGTTCGGCGCACCCCCTGCTGAACCAGGAGTCGGTCGACCGGATCATGGGCCTGTTCGCCGGCCAGGGCAACGACCCCCTGCGGATCTGGGGCGACCCGGTGGCCCAGCGCCGTATCTGGCAGTCCCACGACCCGTACCACCTGGCGAAGCGGCTCAAGTCCCTGCCCGTCTACCTCTCCTGCGGCGACGGCACCGCGGGCCCCCTCGACCCACCGGGCGCGACGAACCCCCTGGAGGCCGACTTCAACCGCCAGAACCACGCCCTGGCCGCCGAACTGAAGCGCGTCGGCGCCCGGCACGTCACCACCCACTTCTACGGCCCCGGCACCCACACCTGGGCCTACTGGGAACGCGAACTCCACGCCTCACTGCCGATACTGCTCGCCGCCCTGAACGCCGACACCTGACCCCGACCGGGACCTGCCCCGTCAGGGCACCTCGCGGCGCACGAGCGCCCTGACGAAGGACTCGCCGGACCGCCGGGCGCCCACCATCCGCTCACGTACCTCCCGCAGGGTGCGCGGACGGTAACCGGGGCCGCCGCAGCAGCTCTTGTGAAAGCGAACACCGGCGTTCAGCAGAACGGAGAGGGTGCGCCAGGCCGCGACATCCCGCCGCGGCGGCGGGGCGAAGGCCGAACCCACGTGGATCATCGTCCCCGCACAGCGGGGGCAGACCCGCTGCCTGTCCGGGCCGTAGGGCTGCTTGTACGAGGCCCGACAGGGCAGACAGACGTACGAGGTCTTCGCGTGGGCCATTCCGGCAGCATAGTGCGCACGGCGGTCCCAGCAACTGCTCTCCTGCCGCCTTCCCGCCCACCGTCGGCCTCCCTGGAGCACAAGGCTACGATCAGTGTGCATACGCGACTTGTCATGCCGCGGCTACGGGGGCGACTCACAGGTCTGGCTGAAGGTCGACTCGGCCGGCAAGTACGACCTCGAGCTTGCCGCCAACGAGTACATGGTGGACGGTCACACCCTGGACAAGCACGTGGGCAAGACGGACGAGCAGCTTGCGCAGCGCCTGCGTGACCAGCCGGCGAACCCGAACCAGGGTCCGACCCTGACCTGGCCATACGAAAAGCCGAAAATCAAAGCCTCTTCGGCCTTCCCGAACTACCGGCGGGCAGAGGAGCTGACCGAATACAACCTCAACCAGAACAAGGCCGCGATCGAGGCGTGGATCAAGGGCCCGCCGCCGCCGGCCGACGGCACGGTCGAACCGTTCTACTCCACTACGCCCAACGGCGAGATCAGCGGCCGCAGCGTGTTCAAGCAGCCAGTGGACCCCAGCGATCCGCTGTCCGGGTACAAGCAGGGCGGCCTGAGGGCCAAGGCATACGACGTGACCGGCATCGACACGCGCATCAGGTACGACAGCAGTCGCACACCGCCGTTCACCGTCATGACGTCGATGCCCTATGCGCCCTAGGGTGCCCTGCCGAACCGACCGAGAAAGGCCAGCACCACATGTCCGTCGACCAGGCTTCTTGGGAAGCTGCGGTGCGTCACCTGTACGAGGACGCGTACCCGTACGACGCCACGGGCCCGCGCCGCCACGAGGACTGGGTCCTCGACGTGCTCGCGCTGATGGCGCGGGTCCCGGACCCACGAGGTTGGACCGGTCTCGACGACGCGGCTCAAGCCCCGGAGCGCGAGGCCTCACCCACATATCCCTTCGCCGCGTACCCCGCGAAGAGCGTCGCGCCGCGTCTTCAGGAGATCGACCGGGAGAGTGCCGAGAATCTGCTCCTGGCCCTCACGGACGACGGGTGCACCCTTTCCAACCTGAGGCGTTTCGCGGAGAGCGAGGAGGAACTGCGGGAGATGGCGCGCACGATCCTCGCGCGCTACGGGGACGAGGCCCGCTATCACACCAACATCAGCAAGCCGGGCCATGTGCGTGGCACGCTCGACTTCACATCGTCCAGCTGGGCGTACAGCCCGCTCAGCATCTACACGGAGGACTTCGGCCTGATCGTCGTCTCCGACACCGAGGTGGGCATGTTCTGGAACTTCGCCGACTACTGACCCGTCGGAACTCCACGAGCTGCTCGCCCTCCCTTTGGACGAGGGCGACTACGCCCTGGCAGCCGCAGAACTCGGCATGGAGGTCGGCCCGCCCGAACCGGCCTCCTACGGTGACTGGTTCCAGTCGGTGGCGGCGAGGTGGTCCGGCATCTGATCGGGCCTTTATCGACCCCGGGTCACGTCCCGCACAGCCTTCGACGGTCGCTCGTCAGTTGGCCAAGGAAATGCGTTCGACGTGGCCCGCCTTCACGCTCGCTATGTCGGACAGATCTCTGCCGTCCTCCAGCGTGCTGTACTCGTTGAACTCGCCCTCGTCCGAATCCGTCTTGCCCGGCGCCACGTGCGTGGCTCCGATGTAGGTCTGCGCCACGAAGTCCCCGTCCTTGTCGAAGGCGTTGACGACGACCGAGTAGTTGGCGGGGTCGTCCCCGTCGTTCGTGATCTTGTACGCGAACTCGTAGGTCTCGGTGGCCGGGTCGCAGTCGTTGTACGTGAACTCGTCGGTGTCGTCGCAGCCGCCGAGGTCGGAGGGGTCCTCCTTGACGACCGACTTGCCGCCCAGGATTTCGACGTGCGCCATGGCGTTCTCGGCGTCCTTCGACTTCAGCACCCACCAGGTGGCGCCCCCGCCGGCGAGCAGCGCGGCGATGAGGGCGGAGACCAGGGCGACGGCTATGAGCCGGCCCGTGCCGCGTCGCTGGGGAGGTGAGGGGTGGGGCTGCCAGTGAGCGGCCGGCGGCGCGGGAGGGTACGGCGGCGGTGGGGGCGTCGGGACCGGTCTGTCGGAGGTGCTGTCGGCCATGGCGGGGAACTCCTCATCGGGACAAATGCGCGCTGACGCGGGCACGAGCGGGCCTTGGTCGGAGCTGCGGAGCGGTCAGGTCGGGCCTGTTGCGCTGTGTCCTGTCCACGTGCCGCCGTGGTCGGACGAAAGCGTCGCGGCCGCCGACCGTGCCACGACGAGGCCGGACGTGAGGCAGGCAGCCTCGAACATGCTAGCGGTGGCCTGGGTCTGGAAAGGTCCCGATGTGACAGGCTCGTCGAGCCGATCCCGCTGTATACGCCGCGTCGGCCGTGACCGGCCGCGCGTCACCCGGCGACCGGCTCCAGAACCCGCCCCGTCCGCCCGGACTTCTCCGCCTGCCCGGTCCGTACCGCCGTCTCCGCGCGCACGCCCTGCGCCGCCTCGCCGACCGTCCCGGAAGCCGCCTCCGCGGCCCGCGTCGGGCCCATCGGCAACGCCTCTTCCGTCGGTACCCCGGCCGGCCGGCCCTCCCGCGACGTCCGCCACAGCCACAGCACGTCGCGGCCGAAGGACCACATCAGCAGGCCCAACGCCAGCCCGACGACCGCGGCGTTGCCCGCCCACGGGAGCAGATCGGCGCCCGCCACCAGCAGGAACACTCCCTGCGCCGCGGCCACCGTCTTGCGGGCCGTGCTCGGGGGGAGCGCCGCGTTCAGCCACGGCTGGAAGCGGGCCGCGGCGACGAACGCGTAGCGCATGCCGCCGATGAGCAGCACCCACGGGCCCAACGACATCGAGACGTAGACGCTCAGGACGAGGATGAGGAACGCGTCGACCTCCATGTCGAAGCGTGCCCCGAGCGCCGACGACGTGCCCGTGCGCCGCGCGACCTTCCCGTCCACACCGTCGAGGATCAGCGCCACCGCCGTCAGGGCGACCAGCAGCGTGACCGGCGGCGCGCTCTCGAAGGAGTCGGCGACCAGCGCGGTCACCCCGCCGACCAGGGTGGCCCGGCCGAGGGTGACCCGGTTGGCCGGGCCGAACGACCTCAGTCCGGACCGGTGCAGGGCCCGCGAGAGCACCGCCCAGCTGGCGATCGCGAAGGCGAGCCCGGTGAGCCAGCCCGCCGGTCCCAGTCCGATCGCCGATCCGAGCACGGCCAGCAGCAGGACCTGCACGCCCGCGCCCACCGCGGTCTCCTGCTGGACCAGCCTCGCGTCAAAAGTGTTGTTCAGGGCCACCGCACATCCTCCGGCCAGGTGACAGAGTCGATCATGCCGCGTACTGTGCGCGGCCTGTGCACACCTCCGTACGTGCACCACCTGCCGATCGTTCAGGAGGAACGCCGATGATCCGCGCCGCACGGGCGTTCTGGCTCAGCTCCCCGGGGCGGGGAGAGATCCGGGACGTCGAGCTTTCGGAGCCCGCCGAGGGCGAGGTGCTGGTCCGCTCACTCTGGTCCGGCGTCAGCCGTGGCACGGAGACGCTGGTCTTCCGGGGCGGGGTGCCGCAGAGCCAGCACACGGCCATGCGGGCGCCGTTCCAGGAGGGCGACTTCCCGGCGCCGGTGAAGTACGGCTACCTCAACGTGGGCGTGGTGGAGGAGGGCCCGGCCGAACTGGTCGGCCGTACCGTCTTCTGCCTCTACCCGCACCAGACCCGGTACGTCGTCCCCGCGGCCGCCGTGACCCCCGTACCGGACCACGTGCCCGCCCACCGCGCGGTGCTCGCGGGCACCGTGGAGACCGCCGTCAACGCCCTCTGGGACGCGGCGCCCCTGGTCGGCGACCGGATCGCCGTGGTCGGCGGCGGCATGGTCGGCTGCTCGGTGGCCGCGCTGCTGGCCCGCTTCCCCGGCGTACGGGTGCAGTTGGTCGACGCCGACCCCGCCCGCGCCGGCGTTGCCGAGGCGCTCGGCGTCGGGTTCGCGGCACCCGCCGACGCGCTCGGCGAGTGCGACCTCGTCGTGCACGCCAGCGCGACCGAGCAGGGCCTTTCCCGGTCGCTGGAACTCCTCGCGCCCGAGGGCACCGTGATCGAACTCAGCTGGTACGGGGACCGGCGCGTCGCCCTCCCGCTCGGCGAGGCCTTCCACTCCCGGCGCCTGACGATCCGCAGCAGCCAGGTGGGCACCGTCTCCCCGGCCCGCCCCGGGCGGACGTACGCCGACCGGCTCGGCCTCGCCCTCGACCTGCTCGCCGACCCCGCGCTCGACGCGCTCGTCACCGGGGAGTGCGCCTTCGAGGAACTCCCGGACGTGCTGCCCCGGCTCGCCTCCGGTCGGATCCCGGCGCTCTGCCACCGGGTGCGGTACCCCGAAAGCGCCTGACCTCAGAAAAGAGGTACGAGCCGCTGAACATGGGAAGGACACGAGCCGTACTACTCGGCATCCATGCCCCGCACCTGGAGGGTCGTCCGTTGTTCAGTGTCACCGTCCGCGATCACATCATGATCGCCCACAGCTTCCGCGGCGAGGTCTTCGGCCCCGCGCAGCGCCTGCACGGAGCGACGTTCCTGGTGGACGCCACGTTCCGGCGTGAGCAGCTGGACGACGACAACATCGTCGTCGACATCGGACTTGCCACCCGGGAACTCGGCGCCGTGGTCAGCGAGCTGAACTACCGCAACCTCGACAACGAGCCCGACTTCGCCGGGATCAACACCTCCACCGAGTTCCTGGCGAAGGTCATCGCCGACCGGCTCGCGGAGCGCGTGCACAAGGGCGCGCTGGGGGAGGGGGCGAAGGGGCTCTCGGGGATCACGGTCACCCTGCACGAGTCGCACGTCGCCTGGGCCGCTTACGAGCGTGCCCTGTGACCGACACGACCGTGGAGAAGCTCTCCCTCGTGCCCGCCCAGGCGGCCCCCAGGAACGGCGAGATCGTCCCCATGTCCCTGCGCACCGTGCACTTCGTCATGCCGGGCGGCGTCGACGACCCGGCCGCACCCAGCGGCGGCAACGCCTACGACCGGCGGGTCTGCCTGGACCTGCCCGGCTTCGGCTGGCGGGCCCACAAGCAGCCGGTTACCGGCTCCTGGCCCCGGCCGGGCGCGGCCGCCCGCACCGAACTCGCCCGCACGCTGCGCGACCTGCCGGACGGCGCGGTGGTGCTGCTCGACGGGCTGGTCGCCTGCGGCGTACCGGAGATCGTAGTCCCCGAGGCCGAACGGCTGCGGCTCGCCGTCCTGGTGCACCTGCCGCTCGGCGACGAGACGGGGCTCGACCCCGCGGTGGCCGCCGAGCTCGACGCCAAGGAACGCACGGTCCTGCGGGCCGTCGGCGCCGTGATCGCCACCAGCGACTGGGCGGTCCGCCGGCTCGTCGCCCATCACGGCCTGGCCCCCGACCGCGTCCATGTGGCCGCCCCCGGCGCCGACATCGCCCCCCTCGCCTCCGGCACCGACGGCGTCTCCCGCCTGCTGTGCGTCGCCGCCGTCACCCCGCGCAAGGGACAGCACCGGCTGGTCGAGGCCCTCGCCGGGGTGCGCGACCTGCCCTGGAGCTGCGTGTGCGTCGGCGGTCTCGGCCAGGACCCCGAGTACGTGGCGCACTTGCGGCAACTGATCGCGCGGCACGGCCTCCAGGACCGCGTCGAGCTCGCCGGCCCCCGGTCCGGCGCCGAGCTCGACGCCGGCTACGCCGCCGCCGACCTGATGGTCCTCGCCTCCTACGCCGAGACCTACGGGATGGCGGTCACCGAAGCACTCGCGCGCGGCATCCCGGTGCTGGCCACGGACGTCGGGGGCATCCCCGAGGCGCTCGGCCGCGCCCCCGACGGCGGCGTCCCCGGCATCCTCGTCCCGCCGGAGGACCCGGCCGCGCTCGCCGCCGAGCTGCGCCACTGGTTCGGCGAGGCCGACGTACGGCGCCGTCTGAAGTCGGCCGCCCGGGGCCGGCGCGCCGCGCTCGACGGCTGGGCGACGACCGCGAAGCACCTGGCCGGCGTCCTGAGCCGGCTTCCCAGCGAACCCCGGAGGGCGGCATGAGCGGAACGACGACGGCTGCACAGGACACGGGGAGCAACGGTGCGGTCCCCGTGCCCGGACGGCCCGGCACGGGGACCGCGCCGGACGCCGCGTCCGCGGAGGAGACCGCATCCGGCCCGGTCGCCGTCATACCGGGCGCCGGCCCCAGCGGTCCCCGCCCCGGGGAGCGTCCCACGCTGCGACTGCGGGAGACGGACCCGGGGGACGAACAGCCGCGCTACGCGCCCGAGTGGCTGGAACTGCGGGAGGGCGCGGACGCGGCCGCCCGGGCGAACGACCTGCTCGACCCGCTGCGCATCCGGCTGGCGAACATGCCGACGCGGTCCGGCGGGGCCGCCGTGCACGACCTGGGCTGCGGTACCGGCTCGATGGGGCGCTGGCTCGCGCCCCGGCTCGACGGCGCCCAGCACTGGATCCTGCACGACCGCGATCCCTACCTCCTGCACTTCGCCGCCGTGGCCTCCCCGCGCTCCGGCGCCGACGGCAGCCGCGTCACCGTCGAGACCCGGCGCGGCGACGTCGCCCGTCTCACCCCGGACGCTTTGGCCGGGGCCTCGCTGGTCACCGCGTCCGCGCTGCTCGACGTCCTGACCCGCGAGGAGGTCGACACCCTCGCCGCCGCCTGCGTCGGGGCCGGCTGCCCGGCGCTGCTCACCCTCTCCGTGGCCGGCCGCGTCGAACTCACCCCGCGGGACCCGCTCGACGCGCGGATCACCGAGGCGTTCAACGCGCACCAGCGCCGGGGCGGCCTCCTCGGCCCGGACGCGGTCGGCGCGGCGTGCGACGCCTTCGCCGAGCGTGGCGCGACCGTGCACGTCCGGCCCAGTCCCTGGCGGCTCGGCCCGGACGAGGCCGAGCTGACCGCCCAGTGGCTGCGCGGTTGGGTCGGCGCGGCCGTCGAGGAGCGGCCCGACCTCGCGGAGCCGGCCGGCGAGTACCTCACCGCCCGCCTCGCGGCCTGCGCCGCGGGCGAGTTGCGCGTCACCGTCCACCACAACGACCTCCTGGCCCTGCCCCACCCCACGAACGGCACCCCATGACGGCCCCGACAGCGAACGCCCCGACGGTGCCCGTCCTGGGGGCAACCGAGGTGCCCGCCGCAACGGCGAGCGCCCCGCAGGTGCACGCCCCGGCGTTTAACGCCACCGAGGAGAACGCCCGCGGGGCGAGTGCCTCCGTGCCCGTGGCCTCGGCTCAGGTGTCGTCGCGTCCTCGTGCCCGGGCCCTGCGTCGGCACCTCGGCACCCTCGCCGGTGTCGTGATCCTCGCCGTTCTGATGTGGCGGGTGGGGACCGGGGTCCTCCTGGACGGGCTGCGGCGGATCGACGCGCTCACGCTGCTCGCGGCCCTCGGCATCGGCCTGGTGACCACGGCGTTCAGCGCCTGGCGCTGGCAGTTGGTGGCGCGCAGCCTGCACATCCGGCTGCCGCTCGGACCGGCGCTGGCCGACTACTACCGCGCCCTGTTCCTCAACGCCGCCCTCCCCGGCGGCGTCCTCGGCGACGTGCACCGGGCGGTGCGGCACGGGCGGAGCGCCGGCGACCTCGGCCGCGGCGTCCGCTCGGTGGTGCTGGAGAGGACCGCGGGCCAGGTGGTGCTGGCCATGGCCGGGGTGGCGGTCCTGCTGACCGTCCCGTCCCCGGTGCTCGACGAGACCCGCCACATCGCCCTGCTGCTGACGCCCGCCGCGGCCGGCGCCCTCGCGATCGGCCTCGCCGTGCGCGGGAGGCGGACCCCGGCCGCCCGCCGGCGCCGCGCCCTGATCGACGAGGCCCGCGCCGCCCTGCTGTCCCGGCGCAACGGACCGGGCGTCATCGGCTCCTCCGTCGTGGTCCTCGCGGGCTACGTGGCGATGTTCCTGCTCGCCGCCCGGGTCACCGGCACCGACGCCTCCGCGGTCGTCCTGCTGCCCCTCGCGGTGCTCGCGCTGCTCGCGATGAGCCTGCCGCTCAACGTCGGCGGCTGGGGCCCGCGCGAGGGCGTCACCGCCTGGGCGTTCGGCGCCGCCGGGCTCGGCACCGGTGACGGACTGGCCGTCGCGGTGGTCTACGGCGTGCTGAGCCTCGTGGCGAGTCTGCCCGGCGTCCTCGTCCTCGTCGCCCGCTGGTACCCGGGCCCGCGCGACCGTCGGGGCTACCGCACGTCGCCGCAGAGCAGCGAGAAATACGCCCCGAACGATTCCGCCAGGCTCGCCAGCAGCACCTTGCCCTTTTCCGCATCCCCCAGCGAAGGACGGCCGATGACACCCGAATCGGTGTAGGCGGACATCCCCAGGCTGAGCAGATGACGCCGGTCGTCCGCCACGAAATCGGTGCTCTCATGACCGGGCCTCACCAATTCCGGATGAGAGTGCAGAAGGATGGAGGTCTCGATTTCCCCCGCGTGCATGTCGGTGAGCAGCGAGGTTCGCACCCCGGCCCGCTCCCGAGCCGTCTCCCAGTCCTCCGCGGCCGGGAACAACGCCATTCGCTCACCTCGCGCGGAGGATTCCTGAACGACGTTTCCGAGGACATAGTTTCCCCCGTGCCCGTTGACGAGGACCAGCGCCTCGACGCCGGAGCGGCGGAGCGACTCGGCTATGTCCCGTACCACCGCGTGAAGGGTCACGGAGGAGATGCTGACGGTCCCCGGCCAGGCCGCGTGCTCGTGCGAGCAGGAGATCGTCACCGGAGGAAGGAGGTGCACCGGGTACGTGTCGGCGATCTCTCGCGCGACGGCGCAGGCGATGAGCGTGTCGGTCGCCAACGGCAGGAAGGGCCCGTGCTGTTCGAAACTGCCCACGGGAAGGACGGCGACCTGCCGTGAGACATCGGCGCCCCGCTTCCGTACGTCCTCCGTGGTGTCCCCGGGCAGCAGACCGTGCCGCACCGCGCCAGCTCCAGCCGACCGTATTTCCGAACCACTCATTTCTTCACGGCCTTTCGTCTCTGCTTAGGAAACAGATCATGACAGAAAACATCGGCGTCATCGGTACGAAGCCGGCGCAGCGCACCGGCGTGGAACGCATCGTGAATGCGCCGCTCCCCACGGTGTACGGGCAATTCCGGGCGGTCGGCTACCTCGACCACGACCGCGGCGACGAACAAGTGGCCCTGGTGTACGGCGACATCGGCACCGAGAACGTCCTCACCCGGCTGCACTCGGAGTGCCTCACCGGCGACGCCTTCGGCTCCCAGCACTGCGAATGCGGCGACCAGCTCGCCGCCGCCCTGCGGGCCGTGGCCGCCGAAGGCAGCGGTGTGGTCGTCTACTTGAGAGGGCACGAGGGCCGCGGCATCGGCCTGCTCGCCAAGCTGCGCGCGATGGCCCTGCAGGCGGAGGGCCTGGACACCGTCGAGGCCAACCTGGCGCTCGGTCTGCCGGTGGACGCCCGCGACTACGGCGTCGCCGCGGAGATGCTGCGCGACCTCGGAGTGTCCTCGGTGCGACTCATGTCGAACAACCCGCGCAAGCGCGAGGCTCTGCTGCGGCACGGCATCACGGTCGCCGAGCAGGTGCCGCTGCTGATCCCGCCGTGCGAGAACAACATCACGTATCTGCGGACGAAGCGGGAGCGGCTGGACCACCATCTGCCGCACCTGGACGCGGTCGCGCACTGGTCCTGACCCGGAGCGGGAAGTGTCCCGACCGGACAGAAGGGGGATACGGGAGAGCAGCCCCGGCGCGCGTGCCGGGGCCACCCCCACCAAGAGGAGCGCCGCGTGGTGGAACGAGCCTCGGTCGTCGTCGTGGGCGGCGGTGTGACGGGCACCAGCATCGCCTGTCACCTGGCGCGTGCCGGCGTCCCCGACGTGGTCCTGGTCGAGCGCGGCGAACTGGCCTGCGGCTCCACCTCGAAGGCGGCGGGCGGGGTGCGGGCGCAGTTCTCCGACGAGCTCAACATCCAGCTCGGCGCACGCAGTCTGGAGGCGTTCGGCCGCTTCGAGCGGGACACCGGGTACGACATCGGGCTGCACCGGGTCGGATACCTCTTCCTGCTGTCGACGCCCGAGCAGGTCGCGGCCTTCGAGGCGGGCGTGCGGCTGCAGAACGACCTCGGCGTGCCCAGCCGGCTGACCGACCCGGACGAGGCCGCCCGCCTGTCGCCGCTGATCACCACCGACGGACTGCTGGCCGCCGCCTGGTCGCCCGACGACGGCCACTGCACCCCCGAGGCCGTCGTCCACGGCTACGCGGCCACCGCCCGCCGCCACGGCGCGACCGTCCTGCGGCACTGCGCGCTCACCGGCATCGAACTGCGCGGCGACACCATCACCGCCGTCATGACCAGCAAGGGCCGGATCGCCACCGACACGGTGATCTGCGCGGCCGGCGCCTGGTCGGGACAGGTCGCCGCGACGGTCGGCGTCGACCTGCCGGTGGAGCCGCTGCGCCGTCAGATCGCGGTCACCGAACCGGTCCCCGGCCTGCCGCCGAGCCTCCCCATGACCATCGACTTCGGCACCAGCCTCTACTTCCATGCCGAGGGTCCCGGGCTGCTCGTGGGCATGTCCGACCCGGACGAGACCCCCGGCTTCGCCACCGACACCCACGACCGCTGGATCCCCGGCCTGTGCGAGGCCATGGCCCGGCGCGCCCCGGCCCTGCTCGACCTGCGCCGCACCGGCGGCTGGGCGGGCCTGTACGAGATCACCCCGGACCACAACGCCCTGATCGGCGAGGCCTCCTCACCGTCCCGCTTCCTGTACGCGACCGGGTTCTCCGGGCATGGCTTCCTCCAGGGGCCGGCCGTGGGCGAGGTCGTGCGCGACCTGTATCTCGGCCGCGTACCCTTCGTGGACGTCCGCCCCCTGAGCGCCGACCGCTTCGCGGCCGACGCCCCGCGCCCGGAGGCCAACCTCGTATGACCGAGCTGCACCTGTGGCTGCGCCACGAGACCCGCCGAACCGAACGCCGCACGCCGATCGTGCCCGCCGACGCCGCCCGGCTGACCGGGAGCGGCATCACCGTCACGGTCGAGGAGTCGCCCCAACGGGTGTTCCCCGTCGAGGAGTACGCGGCGGCCGGCTGCCGCGTCGCGGCCCCGGACTCCTGGGCCTCGGCGCCGCCCGGCACGGTGATCCTCGGACTCAAGGAACTCCCTGACCGGCCGCACGCCCTGACGCACCGGCACATCTGCTTCGGCCACGCCTACAAGGGCCAGCCCGGCGCCGCGGACCTGCTGCGCCGCTTCACCGCCGGCGGCGGCACCCTGCTCGACCTGGAGTACCTGGTCGACGACGACGGCCGCCGGCTGGCCGCCTTCGGGTTCTGGGCCGGCTACCTGGGCGCCGCGCTCGCCGTCCTGCAGCACCGCGGCCGGCTCACCGCCCCGCTGACCCCCACCGGCAAGGAGGAACTGGACGAGACCCTGCGTCCCACCGCCGGGGACCCGGACGTCACGGCGCTCGTCATCGGCGCCCTGGGCCGCAGCGGACGGGGCGCGCGCGTCGCCCTGCGGACCGCGGGGCTCGACCCCACCTGCTGGGACCTCGCCGAGACCCGCGCCCTGGACCGGCCGGCCCTGCTGGGCCACGACCTCCTGGTCAACGCCGTGCTCGCCACCACGCCCGTCCCGCCGTTCCTGCGCGAGCGGGACCTCGACGACCCCGCCCGGCGGCTGCGCACGGTCTGCGACGTCACCTGCGACGTCGGCTCGCCCCTCAACGTGCTTCCGGTCTACGACCGCGTCACCGACTGGTCCGAGCCCGTACGGCGACTGCGCAAGGAGCCCGAGCTCGATCTGATCGCCATCGACAACCTGCCGTCCCTGCTGCCGAAGGAGTCCAGCACCGACTTCTCGGCGGCACTCACACCCCAGCTGCTCGACTTCCGAACGGGCGGGGCGTGGGGCCGCTGCCGTGACCGGTTCCGGGCGGCGCTCGCCGGGCCGGACGTCGAGGAGAGGGAGTCCTGAGGTGACCGACGCGCGCGTTCCCGCGAGCGGCACCGTCCACTGGGTCGGCGCGGGACTGTCCACCGGCGGCGGGCCCGCCATGCTGTGCGACACCGCCGAGCGGGTACGGCTCTGGCACCGCACCTCGGAGCGCGCCATCGCCGCCGTGGACCGGCTGGGCCTCACCGGCCGCGCCGAGCCGCGCGCCGGTGGGCTCCCCGCGCTCGCCGCCGAACTGGCGCCCGGCGACGTCGTCGTGTCGATGCTGCCCGCGTCCGAGCACGCCGCGCTGCTCGCCGCCTGCGTCGCGCGCGGGGCCCACTTCGCCTGCTCCAGCTACGTCTCCGAAGCGCTGCTCGCCCAGGTGCCCGCGGCCGGCCGGGCCGGGCTGACCGTCCTCACCGAGGCGGGCCTCGACCCGGGGATCGACCACCTCTTCGCGCACAGCCTCGTCGCCCGGGCGCGCGCGGCGATCGGCGACGCGGACCCGGCGACGTACCACCTCACCTCGTACTGCGGTGGCGTCCCGGCGGTGCCGAACGACTTCCGGTACCGCTTCAGCTGGGCGCCCGCCGGGGTCCTGGGCGCGCTGCGCTCACCGGCCCGCTCCATCGAGGACGGCGCGCCGAGGGTCGCGCAACGGCCCTGGGAGGCGACGCGTCCGCACACCGTCGGCGGCGAGACCTTCGAGGTCTACCCCAACCGGGACAGCGTGCCCTTCATCGCCCAGTACGGGCTGCCGGCCGCCTGGACGCCACGCACCTTCGTGCGGGGCACGCTGCGGCTGGAGGGCTGGCTCAAGGCCTGGGCGGAGGTGTTCGAGGAGCTCAGGGCCGGCGACGACGCCCGGATCGGCGCGCTGGCGGGGGAGTTGGCGCGGCGCCACCCGACCACCGACACCGACCGCGACCGGGTCGTGCTCGCCGTCCGTCTGGAGGTGCGCGGCGCGGCGGGGCGGACCTGGTCGGGCGGCTACCTCCTCGACCTGGTCGGGGACGAGGAGGAGAGCGCGATGGCCCGCTGTGTCTCGCGCCCGCTGGCCGTGGGCGTCCGGCACATCCTGGACGGCTCGCTGCCGCCCGGACTCAGCCGCGCCGCCGGGACGGCCGCCCGGTCCGAGCGGTGGCTGGACGAACTCGCCGACGCGGGGATCCCGTTCACGCGTCCTTGATCGCCTCGTGGACGAGCTGCTTGAGGTCGCGGAACATGGTGTGCGAGGTCCGCGGGCGCACCTGCGTCATGAACTGCACCGTGATGTCGCGGCCCGGGTCGACCCAGAACGTGGTGGTCGCGACCCCGGTCCAGCCGAACGTGCCGAGTCCGGCGGGCGCCAGGGCGCGCTCCGGGTCGATGACCACGGAGACGCCGAAGCCGAAGCCGACGCCGTCGTTGCCGGGTTCGTCATGGGCCGGGCGGCTGCCGAAGGAGCGCAGGTCGGCGCCGCCGGGGAGCTGGTTGGAGGTCATCATGTCGACGGTGCCCGGGGTGAGCAGCCGTACCCCGTCGAGTTCCCCGCGGCGGCGCAGCAGCTCCATGAAGCGGTGCATGTCGTAGGCGCCCGCCACCATGCCGCCGCTGCCCGACAGGAACCGGGGCCGGCCCCTCAGCGGCAGTCCGGGGATCGGCTCGATGCCGGTGCCGTCCTCCTTCTCGCCGTACATCTCGGCAAGCCGCCGCGCCTGCGCATCGTCGACCTCGAATCCGGCGTCCGGCATTCCGAGCGGGCCGAAGATCCGTTCCGCGAGGTGCACGTCGAGCGGCTGCCCGGACACCACCTCGACGATCCGGCCGAGGACGTTGCTGGCGACGGAGTAGTTCCACTGCGTGCCGGGCTCGAACTGCAGCGGCAGGCTCGCGTACACGTCGATCGTCTCGGCGAGGTTCGCGCCCGGCGGCACCGACGACTCCAGACCCGCCTCGCGATAGAGGGCGTCGACGGGGTGCGCGTGGTAGAAGGCGAAGGTCAGACCCGCGGTGTGGGTCATCAGGTGCCGGACGAGCATCGGCTGGGCCGGGCGGGTCCGGATGTCGGCGCCGGAGCCGCTCTCGTGGACCCGCGCGTCGGCGAAGGCCGGCAGATGGCGGGCGACCGGGTCGTCCAGCGACAGCCGGCCGTCCTCGACCAGCATCAGCGCGGCGACCGCGGTGAACGGCTTGGTCATCGAGTAGATCCGCCACAGGGTGTCGGGCTCGACGGGGAGCCCGGCGGCGACGTCGCGGTGGCCGTGCGTGGTGAGGTGCGCGACGCGGCCACCGCGCGCGACGCAGACGAGGTAGCCGGGCAGTCTGCCCTCGTCCACGTAGTGGGCGAAGTACTGGTCGACGCGGTCCAGCGCCTTCGCGTCCAGCCCCACGTCGCCGGGGTCCACCTCTTGTCGCAGCACTGCCATCGCCCTGCCTCCGCTTTCCGTTCCACGAGGTGGGATCGGGGATACCCCGCCCGCGCGTCCTCAGACCTCATCGTCGCGCAGGAATACGCGAAGGGGCGCCAGGATGATCGGGACGTGTCCGAGTCGTGCCCTTCGTCCGGTCGGGACCCGGCAGTGCGAGAGCCACGGTCGCACCGACCGCGGCGAAACCGGCGAGGACGAGCAGCGGCGTGCCGCCCGCGCCCAGGAGCGGTGCGGCCACCGCGACGCCGAGCACCGGCCCGACGTTCATCGCCGTCTGCTGCAGACCGCCCGCCACTCCCGCCGACGCCACGGGTGCCTGCTGGACGACGACCTGAGTGCCCGTCACCATGACCGTGCCGAAGCCGGCGCCGAGGAGGGCGAATCCGGTGGCGAGGGGGAGCGGGCCGGTGGCGGGGGCGAGGACCAGGATGCCGGCGGCGAGTACGGTCATGGCCGCCACGGCCGTTCGGCGGGGGCCCGCCCGGCGCAGCAGCAGCGCGCACACGGGCGCCGACGCCACCATCAGGGTCGCGAGCGGCAGGGTGAGCAGCGCGCTGCGCAGCGGATCGAGACCCAGGGCGTGCTGAAGGGCGTAGGTGGCGGCGAAGAGCGTGCCCGACAGGGCGGCGGAGGCGGCCGTGAGCACCCCGAGCGCGGCGGCGACGGGGCGCGAGCCGATGACGTCCCTGGGCACCAGGGGGTGTGCGCAACGGCGTTCGAGGACGGCGAACGCCACCGCGGCCACCGCCGCCACGACACAGGTCGAGGCGGTCCGTGTGACCAGCGCGTGCACCAGGCAGGCGAGGGCCGTCGCGAGCAGCGTCGCGCCCGGCAGGTCCAGCCGGGTGTCCGGTACGCGGGCCGCACGGCCGTCGCCCCGGAGCGCGAGCACGCCGAGGACCAGTGCCGGGACGACGTTGAGGAAGAACACGGACCGCCAGCCGAAGCACTGCACGAGCGCCCCGCCGGCGACCGGACCCGCGGCTGCCGCCAGCCCGATGGCGGCGGTCCGTGCGGCGAGGGGCCCGCGCAGCCGGTCGGGCGGGAACGCCGCGCGCAGCATGCCGAGCGTGGCGGGCTGCAGCAGCGCCCCGAAGACGCCCTGCGCGACCCGTAGTCCGATCACCCAGCCGACGTCGGCCGCCACCCCGATCCCGGCCGACGTGGCACCGAAGCCGAGCATGCCGAGGGCGTACAGCCGCCGATGGCCGTGGCGGTCGCCGAGCCGTCCCGCGAGGACCAGCAGGGCGGCCACGGCGATCAGATAGCCGGTGCTGGTCCACTGGACCTGCGCGAACGACGCGTCCAGGTCCCTTTGCAGGGTGGGCTGCGCGATGGTCAGCACCGTGCCGTCGAGCGCGACGACCATGGCGCCGACCACGCTGCTCACCAGGGCGAGCCGGGGACTCACGGTGCGCCTTCGGGGCCGAGGTGGGCCTCCAGGGCGGTGCGCAGGAGCGGGGTGAGGTCCTCGGTGCCGACGGCCAGTTGCAGGCTGCCCCAGCTCCCCAGCTGGGCGATGCCGTGCAGTTGGGCCCACAGGGCAGCGGCGACGGTCCGGGCGTCGGCGTCGGGGCGTACCTGGCCGACGAGCTCCACCAGCAGCCCGAACAGCGGAAGGCTGGTGTCCCGCAGGCGCAAGTGTCCGCTCTCCAGCAGATCGTGACGGAACATCAGCTCGTACATGCCGGGGTTCTCCCGCGCGTACTCCAGGTAGGTCCGGGCCAGCCGGCCGAGCCGTGCCCGCGGGTCCCGGTCCGTCGCCGTGGCCGTCGTGGTGCGCGCGGCGAGTTCGGTGAAGCCGCGCCGGGCGATGGCCGACAGCAGTTCCAGGTGGGTGGGGAAGTGGCGGCGCGGGGCCCCGTGCGAGACGCCGGCCCTGCGGGCGATCTCGCGCAGGGTGAGCGCCTGGGCGCCCTCGCGGGTCACCAGGTCGACGCCGACGTCGACGAGTCGGGAGCGCAGGCCGGCCGCGGATGCGGTGTCGTCCATGGACATGGGCACTGTCTACCACGGGGCGTAGACAGTGTCTACGCGCCGGGAATGGTCCGGGACCGGGGGGAGTTGACCCAGCCATGGACGAGGACGCGCTGCTGAGACTGCTCACCGAAGGCCACGGCGGGGTGCTGGTCACCCTCCGGCGGGACGGCCGACCCCAGTTGTCGAACGTCGTGCACGCCTACGACCCCGACGAGCGTGTCGTCCGGATCTCGGTCACCGACGACCGCGCCAAGACCCGCAACCTGCGCCGTGACCCGCGCGCCTCCTACCACGTGACCACGGACGACCACCGGGCCTACACCGTCGTCGACGGGACGGCCGACCTGTCACCCGTCGCCGCGGATCCGCACGACGACACGGTCGAGGAACTGGTCCGCCTCTACCGCGACATCGGTGGCGAGCACCCGGACTGGGACGACTACCGCGCCGCCATGGTCCGCGACCGCCGCCTGGTGATCCGCCTGCGGGTGGAGCGGGCCTACGGGGCTCCCCGGCGCTGAGGGGCCGGGGTGGGGCCGCTGCGGCGCGGTGCTTGCTCGGGGCGGTGGGTACTCGGTGCGGCGGGGCCGAGGCGGCATCGGCCCGGGAACCGCCGCTCACCCGAGAAAGAGACCCGCATGAACGACCGAGCGCACACGGACGCAGCACCCGTGGACGGCACCGCCGCGGACGGCGCCGACCTGCTGGGCATCTATCTCAACGACCACCTGGCGGGCGCCACCGCGGGCAGCGACCGCGCCCGTTCGCTCGCCGGAGCCCTCGCGCGGTCGCCGTCCGGACCGGCCCTGCGCACCATCGCCCAGGAGATCGCCGACGACCGGGAGAGCCTGCTCGCGATCATGGACTCGCTCGACGTGCCGGTGCGGCACTACAAGGTGTCCCTCGCCTGGGCCGCGGAGAAGGTCGGACGGCTGAAGAGCAACGGACGTCTGGTGGGCCGCTCACCGCTGACCTCGCTGGTGGAGCTGGAGGTCCTGCGCCTAGGGGTGCTGGGCAAGGCCGCCGCCTGGCAGACACTGCGCCTGCTGGCCGAGACCGACCGCCGGCTCGATCCGGAGCAACTGGACGAGTTGCTCGCGCGGGCCGAGAGCCAGCAGAGCACGCTGGAGGAACTGCGCCACCGGCAGGTCTCGGAGACCTTCGGGCAGACCTGACGGCGTCCCGCGCCCGCGCGGTGGGCCCGCCCGCGTCGCCCGGTGCGGCCTCAGGGCTGGCAGGCGTGCGTGTGGCTGTGCGCCACCTCGTCGGGACAGCCCCGCCCGTCCCGCCGGTGGTCGCGCAGCCAGTCCCGTACGGCCAGCGCGAACGCGCCCAGTACCGGCAGGACACCGCAGCCGACGGCGAACGCGACGGCGGACCGGTAGTGGCCGGGACCGCCGTCGCCGAGCGTCAGGTAGAAGAGGCCCGGCAACGCCGCCGTGCCCACGGCACCGCCCAGCCGCTGCCCGGTCTGCAGGGCGCCGCCCGCCGCCCCCGCCATGGGAACCGGCACGTCCCGCAGGGTCATGGTCACGTTGGGCGAGATCACACAGCCGCTGCCGATCCCGCCGAGGAGCAGTGCCAGGGCCTGGAGCCACACGGCCGTGCCGTCGGGCGCCCACCGCAGGATCAGCGCCGTTCCTCCCAGGCCCACGGCGACGGCGGCCAGTCCGCACACCGTCAGCAGCCGGCCCAGCCGCTCCACCAGCCGTCCGGCCACCGCGGCGGCCACGGCGGAGCCGATGGCGAAGGGCGTCACCGCGAGCCCGGACTCCAGGGGCGAGTAGCCGAGCCCGTCCTGGAAGAACAGCGCGAACACCAGCCACACCCCGCTGAACCCCACGAAGTACAGCGTGGCGATGGCGGCGCCCGTGACGTACCCCCGCGTCGAGGTGACCAGCCGGGGATCGAGCAGGGGCCGGCCGTGGCGCGCCGCGACCCGGCGCTCCCACCGGACGAACGCCACGAGGAACGCCGCCGCCACCGGGAACAGCCACCACAGCGTGCGGACGCCGCCCGACTCGGCGAGCACCAGGGGGAGCATCACCGACAGCACGCCCGCGCCCAGCAGCGCGACGCCGGGCAGGTCGAGCCGCTGACCGCCCGAGGGCGCGGCCCGGGGCAGCAGCCGGACACCGAGGATCAACGCGATCGCACCGATCGGCACGTTGACGTAGAAGATCCAGCGCCAGCCCCCGGGGCCGTCGGCCAGGGCCAGGATCAGCCCGCCGACGACCGGGCCGACCGCGCTGGAGATGCCGACCGTGGCGCCGAACAGGCCGAAGGCCCGGCCCCGCTCGGCGCCCCGGAACATCTGCTGGATCAGGGCGGAGTTCTGCGGTGCCAGACAGCCCGCGCACACACCCTGCGCCACCCGGGCCACCACGAGCAGCTCGATGGACGGCGCGGCCCCGGCGCCCGCGCTGCACAGCACGAATCCCGCCAGGGCGATCAGGAAGATGCGCCGTCGGCCGATCGTGTCACCGACGCGGCCCGCCGTGACGAGGACCAGGGCGAACGAGAGGGCGTACCCGGAGACCACCCACTGGATGGCGGGAGCCGTCGCCCCCAGGTCGCGCTGCATCGAGGGCAGCGCCACCGCGACGATCGTCACGTCCAGCAGACTCATGAAGCCGGCCACCAGCGTGACCCACAGCGCGCGCCAGCGTCTCGGGTCGACCTCGTCGGCCTGCCGCCCGCCCGCCTCCGCTCCCATCGCCACTCCCTACTGCGGCCGTCCGCCGCCGTGACCCGCCGACGTGCGGGTTACCAGCCTGCGGCCCGGCCACACGTCGCACGGTCCGCTGTTGCGCCAGGTGGGCGTAGGACCCGCGACCGGACGCATGCGGGGCCACGGGAGGCCAGGTCGTGAGTGGGGCGGCGGCCGGAGGCGCACGCCGGGCCCGCCGGATCCGGTCAGGCCGCGAGCGCGGGCCCCGGCACCGGCCGCAGGGCCCTGGCCGGAGTGCGTGCCGCGCGGACGCGATAGGTCGTCCTCGACGGGTCGACGACCGGCTCGCCGAGGGTGATCCGGCCGGCCGCGTACAGGCTGTCGCACTCGTCGGTGGGCAGGGCGACGTAGCAACTGCCGCGGCCCGTGGTGGGGTCGAGCGGCCGCCAGTAGCCGTACCGGCGGCGGCCGTCGGCGTGCACGGTGACGAACACCGGCGTGCCGGGGTCGGAGATGATGCGCGCGGTGTCGGATGCGGCGGGGCGGGTACCGGGGACCTGCCGGGCCGGACGGCGGTCGTGCGGAATGTGCGCATGGCCGGTGCTGAGCGGCATCATCGGGACCTTTCGCGGATGGGTGTCGAGACCGACTACCCGGCACGGCCGTTGTTGATCTCTCTTCGCGGCATTCTTCTGCACGGCACTGACAACGGCCGGTAGTCGACGCTCCGGCGCGGGCGCGCACGCGCCGGAGCCCCCGGCACGCCGTCGAGGCGCCCGGGGGATCCGGCGAGCCGGTCAGCCGGTCAGGCGGTCACCGTCGTGGGCCGGGCTGTCTCACGCGCACCCCGCACGCCCAGGTCCTCGGTCGGCACCCGGTGCGTCTCGCGGGCCGACAGCGCGGCCACGACCGGCGGCACGCACAGCGCGGCGGTGAACAGTGCCACCGAGAACCAGTCGTCGCCCCCGGGACCGGCGATCTGCGCGGCGAAGGTGACCGCGAAGCCCGCCACCGCGAAGCCGATCTGCGTTCCGATCGCCATGCCGGACAGCCGGACGCGGGTGGCGAACATCTCGCCGTAGAAGGCGGGCCACACCCCGTTCGCGGCACTGTAGACGACGCCGAAGGCCACGATGCCCAGCAGCAGAATCAGCGGGTAGGAGCCGGTGGAGATCGACCACAGGTACAGGAACATGGTCACCGCGCTGCCGACCGCGCCGATCAGGAACACCGGGCGCCTGCCGATGCGGTCCGACAGCGTGGCCCACAGGGGGATCGCGGCCAGCGCGACGACGTTGGCGAGCGCGCCGACCCAGAGCATGGAGGAGCGGCTCATGCCGACCGCGTCGCTGGTGGCGTACGACAGCGCCCAGACCGTGAAGATGGTGCTGACCGAGGCGATCAGCGCGGCGGCGACCACGCGCAGTACGTCCGCCCAGTGTTCCCGCAGCAGCACCGCCAGCGGCAGCTTCACGACGCCCTCGGCCGCGGCCTGTTGCTCGAAGGCCGGCGTCTCCTCCAGCTTGCGCCGGATGACGTAGCCGACGACCGCGACGCCGACGCTCAACCAGAACGGCACGCGCCAGCCCCAGGACATCAGGTGTTCCTCGGGCAGCGCCGCGACCGGGAGGAACACCAGCGTGGCCAGCAACTGCCCACCCTGGGTGCCGCTGAGCGTGAAGCTCGTGAAGAAGCCCCGCCGCTCGGGCGGGGCGTGCTCCAGGGTCATGGAGTTGGCGCTGGCCTGCTCGCCGGCCGCCGAGATGCCCTGGAGCACGCGGCACAGCACGAGCAGCACGGGGGCGAGCGTGCCGACCTGGTCCCGGCTGGGCAGGCAGCCGATGAGGAATGTCGAGACACCCATCAGCATCAGCGTGAAGACCATGATCTTCTTACGGCCGAGCCGGTCGCCGAAGTGGCCGAGGAAGAGCGCGCCGACCGGCCGGGCCGCGTACGCGACACCGAAGGTGGCCAGCGAGAGCAGCGTCGCCGTGGCCGGGTCGGACTCGTCGAAGAAGACCTCGGGGAAGATCAGCGCGGCCGCGCTGCCATAGATGAAGAAGTCGTAGTACTCCAGCGCGCTGCCGATCCAGGCGGCGGTCGCGGCCTTCTTCGGCTGCCCGGGCGGGGCGGCGGGGGCGGGGACGGACACGGCGGCTCCTTCGAGGGAACTCCCACGCGGAGGGAGTGAGCGGCGGGGCAGGCCGGAACTTCGGCTAATTAACCCACTGGATAGTTAGTCCCGGTGGGTAGGGATGGTGCGCGTGCCCTTCCCCGCTGTCAAGAGATCCGGCCGCGCCGCCGTCAGCCCGCCGCGCGGTCCGCCGTGAGATACGCGATCACCATGTCGCCGAGCATCGTCCGGTAGTGCTCGCGCTGCGCCGGATCCACCAGGTCGCGGCCGAACAGGGCGCCGAACGTGTGCCGGTTGGCCACCCGGAAGAAGCAGAACGAGCTGATCATCGCGTGCAGGTCGACCGCGTCCACGTCGGCCGTGAACAGCCCCGACTCCTGGCCGGACGCCAGGATCCGGCGGATCACGTCCAGGGCCGGGGAGCCGATCCTCCCCAGCTTCTCGGAGGCCGCGATGTGCTCGGCGCCGTGGATGTTCTCGATGCTCACCAGGCGGATGAAGTCGGGGTGTGCCTCGTGGTGGTCGAAGGTCAGCTCGGCCAGCCGCCGGATGGCCGCGACCGGGTCCAGGTGCTCGACCTTCAGCTGCTGTTCGGCCTCGCGGATCACGCCGTACGCCCGCTCCAGCACGGCCGTGAACAACCGCTCCTTGCCGCCGAAGTAGTAGTAGATCATCCGCTTGGTGGTGCGGGTGCGGGCGGCGATCTCGTCGACCCGGGCGCCGTCGTAGCCGGCCCGGGCGAACTCCTGCGTCGCCACGTCGAGGATCTCGGCCCGGGTGCGGGCGGCGTCACGGATCCGGCCACCGTGGCGTGCCGGTTCGTCGACGGTGGTCATCGGGCTCCTCCGGGCGCGGGGCGGATGCCGAAATTCTAGGGCCCGGCCGCGCCGAGCGGTCCGGCGGTCTTCCCCCACCGCTCCCACGGTCTTCCCTCACCGGTTCCCGGCCTGCTATGACTAACGTACTGGTTCGTACATTAGCCGTACTGGAGGTCCACGGTGGCCAAGGACTCGTATCTCGTCGGACTGATCGGCTCCGGCATCGGACCCTCGCTCAGTCCGGCCCTGCACGAGCGCGAGGCCGACCGCCTGGGGCTGCGCTGCCTGTACCGGCTGATCGACATCGCCGAGCTCGGCGTGCCGCCGGAGGCCGTCGGCGACCTGGTACGGGCCGCCCGGGACCTCGGCTTCGACGGACTGAACATCACCCACCCCTGCAAGCAACTCGTCATCGGGCACCTCGACGCGCTCGCCCCGCAGGCCGAGGCGCTCGGCGCGGTCAACACCGTCGTCCTCGACGGCGGCCGGGCCGTCGGCCACAACACGGACGTCACCGGCTTCGCCGCCTCCTTCGCGCGGGGCCTGCCCGACGCCCCGCTGGAACGGGTCGTGCAGCTCGGGGCCGGCGGGGCGGGTGCCGCCGTCGCGCACGCCACGCTCACCCTCGGCGCCGGGCGGATCACCCTCGTCGACGCGCTGCCCGAGCGGGCCGCCGCCCTCGCCGGCACGCTCGGCCGGCACTTCGGTGCCGGCCGCGTCGGCACCGCCGAGCCCGCGGAGCTGCCCGCCCTGCTCGCTCGCGCCGACGGCCTGGTCCACGCCACCCCCACCGGCATGGCCCCGCACCCCGGCCTGCCCGTCCCCGCCGAGCTGCTGCACCCGGCACTGTGGGTCGCGGAGGTGGTCTACCGCCCGCTGGAGACCGAACTGCTGCGCACCGCCCGCGCGGTGGGCTGCGCCACCCTCGACGGCGGCGGCATGGCCGCCTTCCAGGCGGCGGACGCGTTCCGCCTGTTCACCGGACGGGAACCCGACAGGACACGGATGCTCGCGGACCTCGCCGAGCTGGCGGACACCGTTCCCGCCGTCAACTAGGAGTCCTGGCATGCGGAAAACACAAGGTGCCGCCCTGCGGACGTCCATCGCCACCGTCTCCCTCGGCGGATCCCTCACCGAGAAGCTCACGGCCGCCTCCCGGGCCGGCTTCGACGGGGTCGAGATCTTCGAGAACGACCTGCTCGCGAGCCCGCTGACACCCGAGGAGATCCGCACCCGCTGCGCCGACCTCGGCCTGCGCATCGACCTCTACCAGCCGATGCGGGACATCGAGGCCGTGCCGCAGGACGAGTTCGCACGCAATCTGCGCCGCGCCCGGAGCAAGTTCGAGCTGATGCGCCGGCTCGGCGCCGACACCGTGCTCGTCTGCTCCAGCGTCTCCCCGCTCGCCGTGGACGACGACGCACTCGCCGCCGCCCAGCTCGCCCGACTGGCCGACCTCGCCCAGGACTTCGGCATCCGCGTCGCCTACGAGGCGCTCGCCTGGGGACGGCACGTCCATACCTACGACCACGCCTGGCGCGTCGTCGAGGCGGCCGGGCACCCCGCGCTCGGCACCTGCCTCGACAGCTTCCACATCCTCTCCAGGGGCACCGACCCCCGGGGCATCGAGGACATCCCCGGCGAGAAGATCTTCTACCTTCAGCTCGCCGACGCGCCGCTGCTCGCCATGGACGTCCTGCAGTGGAGCCGCCACTACCGCTGCTTCCCCGGCCAGGGCGGCTTCGACGTCGCCGGGCTGGTCGGCCATGTGCTGCGCACCGGGTACGACGGCCCGCTCTCGCTCGAGGTCTTCAACGACGTCTTCCGCCAGGCCGAGGCCGCGCCCACCGCCGTCGACGCCCGCCGCTCCCTGCTGGTGCTCCAGGAGGCCGTCGGCGCGGCCGCACCGCCCGCCCCCGCCGTTCCCACCGGCGTCGCCTTCGCCGAACTGGTCACCCCCGACACCGAGCCCGTGGACGCGCTGCTCGCCGCCCTCGGCTTCGCCCGCACGGCCCGGCACCGCGGCAAGCCGGTGGACCTCTGGCAGCAGGGCGAGGCCCGCATCCTGGTCAACACCGGACCGGCCGTCCGGCGTGGTGACACCCAGCTCGCCGCCGTCGGCCTGCGCTCACCCGACCCGGTCGCCGCCGCCGACCGCGCCGAGGCGCTCCTCGCCCCCGTGCTGCCCCGCCGCCGCTCCCCGAGCGACGCGCCGCTGGACGCGGTCGCCGCACCCGACGGCACGGAGCTCTTCTTCTGCGGATCCGGCCGCTGGCGCGCCGACTTCGCCCCGCTCGCCCACGCGCCCGCCGCCACCGACGTCCGCCACATCGACCACCTGGCGCTCACCCAGCCCTGGCACCAGTTCGACGAGGCGGCGTTGTTCCACCGCAGTGTGCTCGGCCTCGACGCTCAGGAGAGCGTCGATGTCGCCGACCCCTACGGCCTGCTGCGCAGCCGCGCCCTCACCAACGCCGACGGCAGCGTCCGGATCGTGCTCACCGTCGGGCCGGCCCCCACCCGTGAGACGGGCCGCGCCCAGCACATCGCGCTGGCCACCGACGACGTGACCGCCGCGGCCCGCCGCTTCCGTGCGGCCGGCGGCCGCCTCCTGTCCGTCCCCGCGAACTACTACGACGACCTCGCGGCCCGTCACGACCTCTCGGAGGAGGAACTTCGGACCTACCGCGAACTCGGCATCCTCTACGACCGGGACGCGCACGGCGTCTTCCGCCACTGCTACACGCAGACCGTCGGCCGGATCTTCTTCGAACTGGTCCAGCGCGACGACGGCTACCGCGGCTACGGCGCGCCGAACGCCCCGGTCCGGCTCGCCGCCCAGCACACCCTGCGGGCGGTCACTGGCGGCTGATCATCCGCGTCACGCCGGCGGCGACGGTGGTGGCCAGGATCCAGCCGGTCAGGACGAGGACGTACGCCAGCGCCTGGTACCAGCCGCGCGGGGCGAACGCGGGCTCCTGGCCGAAGGAGATCACCGGCAGCAGCAGGTCGAGCGTGTAGAACACCGGGTTGAAGTCGGGAGCCTCGGCAGGCTTCAGTGCCGGCGGGTGGCGCAGGGCGTACACGACGGAGCCGGCGCACAGCAGCGACAGCAGCCAGCCGGCCGCCCGCATCGGCCGGTAGCCGTAGCCGACGGTGGCCTCCTGGAGGTGCCCCCAGAAGCGTCCGAGCACGGGCAGGGTCGCGCGGTGGCGGCGCTGTTTGGCGAGCTGGACCTCCCGGGCGGCACGGTCGTCGCCGATGCGCTGGTAGGCGGCGGTCAACTGCTCGTAGGCCTGCGGGACATAGCCGTCGCCGTCGCGCTCCAGCATGGGCAGCCGCCGTTCGGCGGGCTCGGGCGGGTTGAGCGAGGTGTAGGCGAGACCGTTGAGCAGGACCCGCTCGGGCAGCATCTCCGGTTCCAGGAAGAGGACTTCGAGCTGGGCCCGCCGCAGATTGAGCGAGCCCTCCACGGGCGGACCCTTGCGCATCCAGAGCTCCCCGATCGTGCTGCTGCTCAGCCGCAGCGCGGCATGGTCCGGGTTCGACAGCTGGGTGTACGACAGGTCAAGGCGTCCCCCGATCCGGGCGCCGCGCAGTCCGATCCAGCCCTGTACGCGCGCGCGGCGCACGAGGACATGACTGCCGACGCTGAGCGTCTCCCCGTCCAGAGCGGCGAGTTCGGGCCGGGTGAGCCGGGCCTCGTCGAGGTTGACCGAACCGCCGACCTCGGCGCCGGACAGCCGTATCTCGCCCTCCACCCGCAGCCCGGGTGCCCACAGGTCGTCGCCCACGGTCGCCTGGTTGAGCTGGAGCGCCGGTTCCGGCGCCGCCGGCGCGCTGATCTCCGCGCCCTCCATGTACAGGCTGCCGGCGATCTGGGCCCCGGCGAGCCGCACCACACCCCGGAACCGGGAGCGCGTCATGCGCAGGATGCCCTCCACGTGCACGCCGTGCGAGACCAGGCCGGGCAGCACCGACTCGCTCAGGTTCAGTTCGCGCAGCCGGCAGCCGTAGAAGCGGGGCACCTCGTCGAAGTAGCAGTGCCGCAGGCGGGCGGGGTGGTCGATGGCGCCGTACTGGAGGTCGAGCATGCCCGTGATCCGGGCGCCCGCCAGGTGGAGCGTTGCGATCTCGCCGTCCTCCTGGGGGCCGCCCAGGAGCAGCGACCGCAGCACGACCGCGCGCACCGTCCGTTCCGGCCCCCACCGGGCTCCCGCGGCCGCGTCCTCGTCCTGCGCGCAGCGGAAGTCCACCGGCTCCCCGCGCGCGAAGGCGTGCCACACCCGTCGTTCGGCCGGTGTCAGGTCCTCGATCTCCATCGCGGGGACTCTGACCCGGCCGGACCACGCATGTCAACAGGGCTTCTACGGACGCACGTTCCACTCGGCGACGACCGGCCGGCCGTGCTCCGTCGACAGCCGGCTCACCGTCCCCGTCGCCAGCTGGAAGAGGCGGCCCTCGGCGGGCGGCAGCCCGAGCCGGCGGGCCGCGAGGACGCGCAGGAAGTGGCCGTGCGCCACCAGGACCACGTCGCCGTCGGTGAGCAAGTCCCCGATCCGGGCGAGGACCCGGTCGGCGCGGGCGCCGACCTCCTCGGGCGACTCACCCGGGTGGCCCTCGGTGCCCGGCGGCACCCCGTCCGTCCACAGGTTCCAGTCGGGACGGGTGCGGTGGATCTCCCGGGTGGTGATCCCCTCGTAGCCGCCGTAGTCCCATTCGTGCAGGTCGGGATCGGATATCGCCCCGACGACGCCCGCCAGCTCCGCGGTGCGCGCGGCGCGGCTCAGCGGGCTGGTGAGCGCGCGCGCGAAGGCCCGGCCGGCGAGGAGTGGAGCGAGGGACTTGGCCTGTTCCTCGCCGTGCCCCGTCAGGGGCAGGTCGGTCCAGCTGGTGTGCTGTCCCGTGACGCTCCACTCCGTCTCACCGTGGCGGACCAGCAGAAGATCCCCCACGGCCCGCTACTTCTCCGCCGACTCGACGGCGTGCCCGCCGAACTGGTTGCGCAGGGCCGCGATCATCTTCATCTGGGGCGAGTCGTCCTGCCGGGACGCGAACCGCGCGAAGAGCGACGCCGTGATCGCGGGCAGCGGCACGGCGTTGTCGATCGCCGCCTCCACCGTCCAGCGGCCCTCGCCGGAGTCCTGCGCGTAGCCGCGCAGCTTGCCCAGGTGCTCGTCGTCGTCGAGGGCGTCGACCGCGAGGTCCAGCAGCCACGAGCGGATGACGGTGCCCTGCTGCCAGGAGCGGAACACCTCGCGGACGTTGTCGACCGAGTCGACCTTCTCCAGCAGCTCCCAGCCCTCGGCGTAGGCCTGCATCATGGCGTACTCGATGCCGTTGTGGACCATCTTCGCGAAGTGGCCGGCGCCCACCTTGCCCGCGTGGACGTAGCCGTACGGGCCGTCCGGCTTGAGCGCGTCGAAGATCGGCTTCAGCCGGTCGACGTGCTCCTTCTCGCCGCCGACCATCAGCGCGTAGCCGTTCTGCAGGCCCCACACGCCGCCGGAGACGCCCGCGTCGACGAACCGGATGCCGTGCTTGCCGAGCTCCTCGGCGTGCTTCTCGTCGTCCGTCCAGCGGGAGTTGCCGCCGTCGACCACGGTGTCGCCGGGCTTGAGCACACTCGTCAGCTGGTCGACGACGCCCTGGGTGACGGCGCCGGCCGGGACCATCACCCAGATCACGCGCGGCGCCTGGAGCCGGTCGGCGAGTTCCACCAGGTTCTTGACGTCGGAGAGCTCGGGATTGGTGTCGTACCCGACGACCTCGTGGCCGGCGTTGCGCAGGCGCTCGCGCATGTTGCCGCCCATCTTGCCGAGACCAACAAGACCGATCTGCATGTCAGCTCACTTCCTGAATTCGCGGTAGGCGGCCACGAGCGCGGCCGTGGACGGGTCGAGACCGGGCACCTGTGCGCCCTCGGTCAGGGCGGGTTCGACGCGCTTGGCGAGGACCTTGCCGAGCTCGACGCCCCACTGGTCGAAGGAGTCGATGTTCCACACGGCGCCCTGCACGAACACCTTGTGCTCGTAGAGCGCGATGAGCTGGCCGAGCACCGACGGGGTCAGCTCACGGGCCAGGACGGTGGTCGTCGGGTGGTTGCCGTGGAAGGTCTTGTGCGCGACCAGTTCCTCCGCGACGCCCTCCGCGCGCACCTCCTCCGGCGTCTTGCCGAAGGCCAGTGCCTGCCCCTGCGCGAGCATGTTGGCCATCAGCAGGTCGTGCTGGGCCTTCAGCTCGTCGCTGAGCTCCGCGACCGGCCGGGCGAAGCCGATGAAGTCCGCCGGGATCAGCTTCGTGCCCTGGTGGATCAGCTGGTAGTAGGCGTGCTGCCCGTTGGTGCCGGGCGTGCCCCACACCACCGGACCCGTCTGCCACTCCACCGCCCGGCCCTCACGGTCCACGGACTTGCCGTTGGACTCCATGTCGAGCTGCTGGAGATACGCGGTGAACTTCGACAGGTAGTGGCTGTAGGGCAGTACCGCGTGCGACTGGGCGTCGTGGAAGTTGCCGTACCAGATGCCCAGCAGACCCATCAGCAACGGCGCGTTGGCCTCGGCCGGGGCGGTGCGGAAGTGCTCGTCGACCAGGTGGAAACCGTCGAGCATCTCCCGGAAGCGGTCCGGGCCGATGGCGATCATCAGCGACAGCCCGATCGCCGAGTCGAAGGAGTACCGGCCACCGACCCAGTCCCAGAACTCGAACATGTTGGCCGTGTCGATACCGAACTCCGCGACCTTCTCCGCGTTGGTCGACAGCGCCACGAAATGCCGGGCCACCGCCCGCTCGTCACCCAGCTCCGCCAGCAGCCACGAACGCGCCGACGTCGCGTTGGTGATCGTCTCGATCGTGGTGAAGGTCTTGGACGCGACGATGAACAGCGTCTCGGCCGCATCCAGGTCCCGCGTCGCCTCGTGCAGGTCCGCGCCGTCCACGTTGGACACGAAGCGCACCGTCAGCTCACGGTCGGTGAAGGCCCGCAGCACCTCGTAGGCCATCGCCGGACCGAGGTCGGAGCCGCCGATGCCGATGTTGACCACGTTGCGGATCCGCCGGCCGGTGTGCCCGGTCCACTCACCCGAGCGGACCCGCCCGGCGAAGTCGGCCATCCTGTCCAGCACGGCGTGCACGCCGGGCACGACGTTCTCGCCGGCGACCTCGACCACCGCGTCCCGCGGCGCGCGCAGCGCGGTGTGCAACACCGCACGGTTCTCGGTGGGGTTGATCCTCTCGCCCCGGAACATCGCGTCCCGCAGCCCGAAGACGTCCGTGGCCACCGCCAGCTCCTGGAGCAGGGCCAGGGTCTCGTCGGTGACGAGGTGCTTGGAGTAGTCGATACGCAGATCGCCGACGGTGACGACGTACCGCCGCGCACGCTCGGGATCGGCCGCGAACAGCTCCCGCAGATGCGCCTTCCATGCGGCGCGATGGTCCTCCAGAGCGGTCCATTCGGGCCGCCGCGTCAGCAACGGGGTGTCAGACATGAGCAGGCGTCTCCTTGGTGCCCTCGCCCCGCAGGGCCACGGCGTACATCTCGTCCGCGTCGAGGCGCCGCAGCTCCTCGGCGATCAGTTCGGAGGTGGCGCGCACCTTCAGCGCGAGGGTGCGCGGCGGCTGGCCCGGCAGGGACAGCGTGGCCAGCGGGCCCTCGGGCCGGTCGATGAGGATCTCGCCGCTCTCCGTGCCCAGCCGCACCCCGGTCACGACCGGGCCCGCGGTCTGCACCCGGTCGACCGTGACGTGCAGCCGCGCCTCCAGCCAGCGGGCCAGCAGCTCGGCGCTCGGGTTGTCGGCCTCGCTCTCCACGGCCGCCGAGGTGATCGGCAGCCGGGCCTGGTCCAGGGCCGCCGCCAGCATCGAGCGCCAGGGGGTCAGGCGGGTCCAGGCCAGGTCGGTGTCGCCGGGCGCGTACGACCGGGCGCGGGCGTCGAGCGCGGCCAGGGGCGCCTCGACGGCGTACATGTCGGTGATCCGGCGCTGGGCGAGCGCCCCGAGCGGGTCCTTGGCGGGCACCTCGGGCGCGTCCACCGGCCACCACACGACGACCGGCGCGTCGGGCAGCAGCAGCGGCAGCACCACGGAGTCGGCGTGGTCGGACACCTCGCCGTAGGTGCGCAGCACCACCGTCTCGCCGGTCCCGGCCTCGGAGCCGACGCGCACCTCGGCGTCCAGCCGGGACTGCGTGCGGTCGCGCGGGGAGCGGGCGTGCCGCTTGATCACGACCAGGGTGCGCGACGGGTGCTCGTGGGAGGCCTCCTCGGCCGCCTTGATCGAGTCGTAGGCGTTCTCCTCGTCCGTGACGATGACCATCGTCAGGACCATGCCCACGGCCGGGGTGCCGATGGCGCGGCGGCCCTGCACCAACGCCTTGTTGATCTTGCTTGCCGTGGTGTCGGTCAGGTCGATCTTCATGGCCTGCGCCAGCTCCGTCCGTCTCGTGCGAGCATCTCGTCGGCTTCCGCGGGACCCCAGCTACCCGCGACGTACTGCGCGGGCCTGTCGTTCGCGGCCCAGTACCCCTCGATGGGGTCGAGGATCTTCCAGGACTCTTCCACTTCCTGGTGACGGGGGAACAAATTGGCGTCACCCAGGAGGACGTCGAGGATGAGCCGCTCGTACGCCTCGGGGCTCGACTCCGTGAAGGACTCGCCGTAGGCGAAGTCCATCGTCACGTCCCGGATCTCCATCGACGTGCCGGGCACCTTCGAGCCGAACCGGACCGTCATGCCCTCGTCCGGCTGCACGCGGATCACGATCGCGTTCTTGCCGAGCTCCTCGGTGGCCGTGGAGTCGAAGGGGGAGTGCGGGGCCCGCTGGAAGACCACCGCGATCTCCGTGACCCGCCGGCCGAGGCGCTTGCCGGTGCGCAGGTAGAAGGGGACGCCCGCCCAGCGGCGGTTGTCCACGTTCAGCTTGATCGCGGCGAAGGTGTCCGTGGTGGACGCCGCGTCGATGCCGTCCTCCTCCAGATAGCCGAGCACCTTCTCGCCGCCCTGCCAGGCCCCCGTGTACTGCGCGCGCACCGTGTGCAGGCCGAGGTCCTCGGGCAGCTTCACCGCCTTGAGCACCTTGAGCTTCTCCATCAGCAGCGAGGAGGCGTCGAAGGAGGCGGGTTCCTCCATCGCGGTGAGGGCCATCAGCTGAAGGAGGTGGTTCTGGATGACGTCCCGCGCCGAGCCGATGCCGTCGTAGTAGCCGGCGCGGCCGCCGATGCCGATGTCCTCGGCCATCGTGATCTGCACATGGTCCACGAAGGACCGGTTCCAGATCGGCTCGAACATCTGGTTGGCGAAGCGCAGCGCCAGGATGTTCTGGACGGTCTCCTTGCCCAGGTAGTGGTCGATCCGGAACACCTGCTCCGGGTCGAACACGTCGTGCACGATCGTGTTGAGCTCCTGCGCCGAGCGCAGGTCGTGGCCGAACGGCTTCTCGATCACGGCCCGCCGCCAGGAGCCCTGCGGCGCGTCGGCCAGCCCGTGCTTCTTCAGCTGCCGGACGACCTTCGGGAAGAACTTGGGCGGCACGGAGAGGTAGAAGGCGTAGTTGCCGCTGGTGCCCCGGGAGGCGTCCAGCTCGTCGACGGCCGAGCGCAGCTGCTTGAAGGCGGCGTCGTCGTCGAAGTCCCCGGGGACGAACCGCATGCCCTCGGCGAGCTGCTGCCAGACCTCCTCGCGGAACGGCGTCCGCGCGTACTCGCGCACCGCGTCGTGCACGACCTCGGCGAAGTCCTGGTCCGCCCAGTCCCGGCGGGCGAACCCGACGAGCGAGAAGCCCGGCGGCAGCATGCCCCGGTTGGCCAGGTCGTAGACGGCCGGCATCAGCTTCTTGCGCGAGAGGTCACCGGTGACGCCGAAGATCACCAGCCCCGACGGCCCGGCGATCCGGGGCAGGCGACGATCCCGGGCGTCGCGCAGCGGATTGCTCCAGTCGGGGGAGGACCCGGCCGGCCCGGCCGCCGCCTCGGCGACCTGCTCCCCTGTGGTCGGTTCGGTGCTCATTCCCCGTCAACTCCCTTGCCCGTCAATGACTTCGTCACGGCGTCCAGCAGCTCCTGCCAGGCCGCCTCGAACTTGGCGACCCCCTCGTCCTCCAGCTGCCGCACCACCTCGTCGTAGGAGATCCCCAGCCGCTCCACGGCGGCCAGGTCGGCCCGTGCCTGCGCGTAGCCGCCGCTCACGGTGTCGCCGTGGATGCGGCCGTGGTCGGCGGTGGCCTCCAGCGTGGCCTCCGGCATGGTGTTGACCGTGCCGGGAGCGACCAGGTCCTCCACATACAGGGTGTCCTTGTACGCCGGGTCCTTCACACCGGTCGAGGCCCACAGGGGGCGCTGCTTGTTCGCCCGCGACCCGGCCAGCACGGTCCACCGGCCGGCCGAGAAGACCTCCTCGTACGCCGCGTAGGCGAGCCGCGCGTTGGCCAGCGCCGCCCGGCCCTTCAGCGCCAGCGCCTCCTTCGTGCCCAGTACCGTCAGCCGCTTGTCGATCTCGCTGTCGACGCGGGAGACGAAGAAGGACGCGACGGAGTGGATGCCGGCCAGGTCGATCCCCGCCGCCCGCGCGTTCTCCAGGCCCGCCTGGTAGGCGTCCATGACCTCGCGGTAGCGCTCCAGCGAGAAGATCAGCGTGACGTTGACGCTGATGCCCGCACCGATCACCTCGGTGATGGCCGGCAGGCCCGCCTTCGTCGCCGGGATCTTGATCATGACGTTGGGCCGGTCGACCAGCCAGGCGAGCTGCCGGGCCTCGGCGACGGTGGCGCGGGTGTCGTGCGCGAGGCGCGGGTCGACCTCGATGGAGACCCGGCCGTCGCGGCCCCCGGAGGCCTCGTACACCGGGCGCAGGACGTCCGCGGCGGCCCGGACGTCGGCGGTGGTCATCATGCGCACGGCCTCGTCGACCGTGACGCCCCGCACCGCGAGGTCGGCGAGCTGCTCCTCGTAGCCCTCGCCCGAGCCGATGGCGGCCTGGAAGATGGACGGGTTGGTCGTGACGCCGACGACGTGCCTGGTCGCGACGAGCTCGGCGAGGTTGCCGGAGGTGATCCGGCTGCGCGAGAGGTCGTCCAGCCAGATCGACACGCCCTCGTCGGACAGCCGCTTGAGTGCTCCCGCGGTGGCGGATGCTTCGGTCACAGTGATCATCTTCTTTCTTGCGATCGGATCAACCACGCGCGGCAGCGAGCGATTCCTTGGCCGCTGCGACGACGTTCTCGGCGGTGAAGCCGAACTCGGCGAACAGGGTGGTGGCGTCGGCCGAGGCGCCGAAGTGTTCGAGGGAGACGATGCGTCCTGCGTCACCTACGAAGCGGTACCACGTCAGGCCCACGCCCGCCTCGACAGCGACACGCGCCTTCACGGACGGCGGGAGCACCCGCTCGCGGTACTCGCGCGGCTGCTCCTCGAACCACTCCACGGACGGCATCGACACCACCCGGGTCGGCACACCGGCCTCCTGGAGCCGCTCGCGGGCCTCGACGGCGAGGCGCACCTCGGAGCCGGTGGCGAGGAGGACGACCTGGGGCGTGCCGCCCTCGGCCTCGAAGAGCACGTAACCACCGCGCGCCGCGTCCTCGTTCCGCTCGTAGGTCGGTACGCCCTGCCGGGTGAGGGCGAGGCCGTGCGGGGCCGGGTTCGTGGTGTGCCGGCGCAGGATCTCGGCCCAGGCGACGGCGGTCTCGTTGGCGTCGGCCGGACGGACGACGTTCAGCCCCGGGATGGCCCGCAGGGCGGCCAGGTGCTCGACGGGCTGGTGCGTCGGCCCGTCCTCGCCGAGGCCGATCGAGTCGTGCGTCCACACGTAGGTCACCGGCAGCTGCATCAGCGCCGACATGCGCACGGCGTTGCGCATGTAGTCCGAGAAGACCAGGAAGGTGCCGCCGTAGACGCGGGTGTTGCCGTGCAGGGCGATGCCGTTCATCGCCGCGGCCATCGAGAACTCGCGGATGCCGAAGTGGATCGTACGGCCGTACGGGTCGGCCTCCGGCAGCGGATTGCCCTTCGGCAGGAAGGACGACGTTTTGTCGAGGGTCGTGTTGTTCGAGCCGGCCAGGTCGGCGGAGCCGCCCCACAGCTCGGGGATCACCGGGCCGAGCGCCTGCAGCACCGCGCCGGAGGCGGCGCGCGTGGCGACCGACCGGCCGGCCTCGAAGACCGGCAGCTTCTGCTCCCAGCCCACGGGCAGCTCGCCCCGGCTGACACGGTCGAACTCGGCTGCCCGCTCCGGCTCGGCCTCCCGCCACCGCGCTATCCGCCGGTCCCAGGCGGCGTGCGCCTGTGCTCCCCGGTCGAGGGCACGGCGGCTGTGGGCGAGCACCTCGTCGGCCACCTCGAAGGTCCTGTCGGCGTCGAAGCCGAGCACCCGCTTGGTCGCCGCGATCTCGTCCGCGCCCAGGGCCGAGCCGTGCGAGGCCTCGGTGTTCTGCGCGTTCGGGGCCGGCCAGGCGATGATCGTGCGCATCGCGACGATGGAGGGGCGGTCCGTCTCGGCCTGGGCCGCGCGCAGCGCCGCGTACAGCGCCTGCACGTCGATGTCGCCGTTCTCGGCGGGCTCCACGCGCTGGGTGTGCCAGCCGTAGGCCTCGTAGCGCTTCAGCACGTCCTCGGAGAACGCGGTCGCGGTGTCGCCCTCGATGGAGATGTGGTTGTCGTCGTAGAGGAAGACGAGGTTGCCGAGCTTCTGATGGCCCGCCAGGGACGATGCCTCGGCGGAGACGCCCTCCTCCAGGTCGCCGTCGGACACGATCGCCCAGACGGTGTGGTCGAAGGGCGAGGTGCCCTCGGCGGCGTCCGGGTCGAACAGGCCGCGCTCGTAGCGGGCGGCCATCGCCATGCCGACGGCGTTGGCGGCGCCCTGCCCGAGCGGCCCGGTGGTGGTCTCGACGCCCGCGGTGTGGCCGTACTCCGGGTGACCCGGGGTCTTCGAGCCGTGCGTGCGGAAGGCCTTCAGATCGTCCAGGCTCAGTTCGTACCCGGCGAGGAAGAGCTGGGTGTAGAGGGTGAGCGAGGTGTGGCCGGGGGACAGGACGAAGCGGTCACGGCCGGTCCACTCGGGGTCCGCCGGGTCGTGCCGCATCACCTTCTGAAAGATCGTGTACGCCGCCGGGGCGAGGCTCATCGCGGTGCCGGGGTGGCCGTTCCCGACCTGCTGTACGGCATCGGCCGCCAGCAGGCGGGCGGTGTCGACGGCACGCCGGTCGAGATCGGTCCACTCGAAGTCGCCGGGCCCGTCGGGTGTCTGCGTGCTCATCTGTAGGCAGTCCTCTTCAAAAGGTCATCGAAACCAGCGTTCTGGCTGGTCGGACGCGTTCGACCTTAAAAGTCTGACTTTTTGGCGGGAAGGTGGGGGTGTGCCAGCCTGTGGTGAAAGTGGGACACGCCTGCGGGCGTCGAGACGGTGCGAGAAGGACATGGCGGACAGATCCATCCAAGGTGGTAGCAGGGGGGACGGCATCCGGACGTTCGCCTTCCCGGTCGAGCAGAGCGTCTGCGGCGTCGGCATGCAGGTCGGCGTCATGGATCCCGACAGCGACTGGCACGCGGACGCTCCGGTGGACCGCATTCACCGCATCGACTTCCATATCGTCATGGTCTTCGGCGGACCCGTACGGCACATGGTCGACTTCACCGAGTACGAGGCGAAGGCCGGCGACGTGCTGTGGATCCGCCCGGGGCAGGTGCACCGCTTCACGGCCCCGAGCGAGTACCGCGGAACGGTCCTGACCATGCAGCCCGGCTTCCTCCCGAGGGCCACGGTCGAGGCCACCGGCCTGTACCGCTACGACCTCCCGCCCCTCCTGCACCCCGACGCCACCCAGCACTCCGCCCTGCGCGCCTCCCTGGCCCATCTGCGACGCGAGTACGAGGACGCGGCGACGCTCCCCCTGAGCCTGCACACCGCGGTGCTGCGGCACTCCCTCAGCGCGTTCCTGCTCCGCCTGTCCCACCTGGCCGCCAGTGCGGCGACGGCGGCGGAGCAGCAGGCGGGCACCACCTTCACGCTGTTCCGCGAGGCGGTCGAGCGGGACTTCGCCACCAACCACAGCGTCAGTGCCTACGCCGACGCCCTCGGCTACTCCCGGCGCACCCTCGTCCGCACGGTCCGCGCCGCCACCGGCGACACTCCCAAGGCGTTCATCGACAAGCGCGTCGTCCTGGAGGCCAAGCGCCTCCTCGCCCACACCGACCTGCCCATCGGCCGCGTCGGCGCCGCGGTCGGCTTCCCGGACGCGGCGAACTTCTCCAAGTTCTTCCACCAGCACACGGACACGACACCAGCGGCGTTCCGCGCGGAACTGCGCTAGGGCCGGAGCCGGCGGTACCTCGGTGTCAAAGGCCCCCGGCGGCTCCGGCCCGCAGATCCAGGGCGCGCAGCGCCAGATGGTCCCGGACCCGCTGGACGCAGGTTCCCCACTGGCGGCTGAATCCGGGGTGCGCCTCCAGGTGTGCCCAGACCGCGTCCAGCCGGGACGGGCCGCCGACGTTCGGAAGCCACAGGTGCAGCAGCTGATCCACCACGGTGCGCAGTTCACCCGTGGCTCGGACGGAGTCGTGACCGGAGCAGGCACGGTCCACCACGGGGGTCACGGTGGACAGCAGCCAGTCGTGCAGGGCGATGTCCTCACACAGGGTCGCCAGTTGCCCGGGCGTCGCCGCGGTCGTCGCGGCGAAGCCCAGGCGCAGGGTTCGAAGTTCCTGGTCGACGAGCGAGAACTCACCGCGGAAGCCGTCGCCCGCCAGTACCGAGGCCCAGCGCAGCCTGGTGCGCCGGGCCCGCAAGGGAGTCCGCCGATCGAGCGACGGCGCCGATCTGATCCGCCCGAGCAGGGCCTCGCTCACCGCCCCCGGGTCCAGGTCGGCGGGATCGCGTCCGGTCAGGAAGCGGTGCGCGACATCGGCCGGAGCACCTCGGCCGCTCAGCTCGACGACGCCCGGACGCTCCAGATAGTGGCCCCAGGGCAGCCGCCGCTCGCCCCCGGTCGCCAGTACGGCACGTGTCGAACCCTGGACCACTCGGCCGTCGAGCACGCCGGCCCGCGTCAGCAGCGTCCCGATTCCGCGCACCCTCGCTCCGGAGCCGGCCGTGAGCGGACAGTCCACGCCGTGGACGACGTCGGCGGAGACCGCACGCCGGACCGGCCGCTCACGCGCCATGACCCGCTCACCCGGTACGAAATCCAGCAGCGTCACCACAGCTTGAGGCGGCAGCGGCCGCAAGTTCATGAGCAGTGCGGTGCGAACCTCGCCGATCACGACCAGAGGTTCGCCGGACGTCGGGGACGCGCCGCTCATGCTCCGCCGCCCAGGGTGCCGCTCGCGGTGAAGGCGTACAGCACCCGCTCGGTCAGCGCGGGGGGCAGCTCCATTCCCTCGGCCCCGGCGCGCTCGATCACCTGACGCACGGCGGCGGGGTCCGCCGCGGTGTGGTCGAGGATCACACGCACGGCGTGCTCGACGGGGAGGAAGCGGCTGTCCAGCACGGAGAAGGTGCGGTACGCGCAGAACGGCGCGGCCCGCGAGTCGAGCCGGACCAGCGGAGCCAACTCCTGCCAGTCGTCCGGAAAGCCGTTCTCGTCCCAGGGCTGTGCCGGCAACACGGCCTCCCCCTCGTTCCGTAGCAGTCCCAGCCGCAGCATCTGCCACACGGCCGCCAGGAAGGGGCACGACCACAGACGCCCGCCTGAGGCGTCCTGCGACCACAACTGTGCGTCGAGGAACACGGAGTGCCGGCGCGCGCCCAGTTCGGTCGGCGCCTGCCAGGCCGGAGCGGACATGGCTTCGGGCGCGCGGTCGGACGGGGAGCGCTCGCCGTTGCACAGCCAGCCGGACTCCTCGACGGGCGGGCGGGCGCCATTGCTGCCCACGGAAGGTTCCGGGACCAGCCGGGCGAGCAGGAGCGCGGCGGTCTCCACACCGGGCACCGCGGCACAGGCCGACTCACGCGCGAGATAGTCGATCCGCAGACCGGCCTGGTCCGCGGCCCTCAGCACCATGGGAACCACTTCGGCCGGGGAGGCGAACGGCGTGAAGTAGTCGTCGATGAGGAAGCAGGTGCTGACCCGCCGCTTCGGGCCGGCGAGCGCATGGGCCGTGGCCGCCCAGGGCGCGACATGGGCGAAGTGAGTGCGTAGCCGCTCAGGCCCCTCCGCGAAGTCCTCCATGTACAGGTGCCCCAACTCCACGGAGAGATGGGAGTAGGGCACCGCCCGGGTGCGCAGGTCGGCCGACCACTCGCGGTAGCCCCACTCCCTGTCCGCCCCCGCCCGTGATGCGTCGGGAGCACCCGTGTCGCCCCCGGTCACAGGATCTCCCACCGCTCGTCGTCCGTGAGGGCGTCGGCGAGGTCACGGAACGCCGTGACGGTTTCGGCGTTGGCGATGGCAGGCTTCAGGACGTCCTCGTCGGTGATGATCTGTTCCTTCCACTGCAGCACCGGATCGAGCGGCACGGTGCCCAGGGTCGAGGTACGCCCCAGCCCGAGCCGGCCTGAACGGCGGGTGAGGTCCGCGTCCACCTCCCTCAGCCACTCCGCCTGCTCGGCCCTCAGCCCGGCCACGGACGAGGCGCCGGTTCCTGGTACGGCGGCGCGTACGTATCTGATCCTGCGGCCGAGTTCGTCGGCGTCGTGGCCCCAGTGGACGCCGACGCCGAGGATCCCGCGCTCGTGCCCGACCAAGGCAGCCGTCGCCTCGAGGTGCTGGCGAGTCCAGCGGTGGAAGACCAGCCATCGCGTGACGACGTTCTCGAACTCCGGGCGTGCGGTGGTACGCAGCGCGATGTCGATGGCGTACGAGCGACCCGCACTGAGATCGACGATGGTCACGTCGAACTCCTGCTCCATGGCCAACAGCAGTGCCGCGCAGCGCCGCGTGACGGCCTCGTCGGCCGGGAACTCGCCGCCGCCGGGGTCGCCCGGAACGAGGCACAGCCTTCCCGCGCTCGCCAGCGTCCGGCGCAGTGCGTCGCTCTCGGACGACAGCCAGACGTCCAGCCGGGCCGGTTCCGTGGTCCGGCCGAGCAGGCAGGAGTGCACGCCACGGTGGGTGACGCCGTGCACGGCCGAACCCAGCTCGAACACGGTCGCGGCCGTGGGCGATCCGAAGTCGAAGTCGACATAGGCGACGTCGTCCCCGCCGAGGGCGCGCCGGTAGGCGATGTTGGCGCAGGTGACCGAGCGGCCCGTGCCGCCCTTGTCCGACGTCGCGAAGACGATCATCTCGTCACCCCTCTCTCGCTGCCCTGGCCCTCGCGAGCGCGAGGCCGTCGAGCTCCCGGAGCGCCTCGCCGGCGAGTGCGACCGCGACACCGGGACGCGAGTCGACGACGTCGCGAGCGCGTCGCAGGGTGGCTTCGATACGGATGAGCACGGTCTCGGCCGCGCTGCCGGCGACGGGCCGGCTCATCAGCTCCTGGGCGAACAAGTGGTCGGCCTCGCGCAGCAGTTCGCCCGCGGTCTCGAAGAGCTGCGCGCTGCGCGCGGGCGGGGAGCTGACCGTCGTGGCCGCGACGACCAGGACCTCCACGACCCGCTCCGTCAGGTGCCACGAGGGGGCAGCCGGGGCCGGCCGGGACAGCGCGTACACGGCGCCCGGCGCGTCCCACAGCCCGGCCGCCCGCCCGCCGGTCAGGCGCCTGCGCCACAGATGGTCCGTGATCTCGCCGGCCAGTGACAGCAGCCGGTCGCGCTGTCGCAGATCCTGGGTGAGCGCGGCGGCCTGGAGCATCCGTTTGAGGAGCATCGGCGCGTAGTCCGACACCCGCCAGGTCAGGGCCGGCCCATGGCGCTCGCTGCCTGGGAGAGGGAGCGACTCGCCCGGTTCGTGGATCTCCACCACGCCCCCGCGCGCCGACGGCCGCCGGGTGATGCCGCCGCGTGCCGCCAGCTCCTCCAGGACGTCTGCCAGCGGTGTCAGGTCGTCGACAGGTGCCACGCCGTCCACGCCGTGCTGACGCATGAGGTTGTGCACCACGATGGATGCCACCTGAAGCGTGGCGTACTCGGACTCCTCGGTCCGCCCGGTGCGCCACGGCATGTCCTCCAGCGGCCAACGCGCGCCGCCGAACCGGGCCAGAGCGGTCCAGTAACTCTGCGTCAGTTCCCAGCGCAGACGCAGTGCGTGGGCGAGCGCCTGCTGTTCGGGGCCCAGCAGGCCCAGCAGCAGCGTCTGCCGCGAGAAGAAGTCCACGATCCCGTCCATCGCGACCACGGTGAAGTGCAGGGACGGCACCGGATCCGCCACTCGCGGCGGACGGTCGTCCTCGGCGGACCGCACCGGCCCCCAGGCCCAGCCGCACTGGAAGAGCAGCGACTCGTCCGCGAGGAGCTGAGCGCTGGAAGCGCTGAGCGGCAGACCACGCAAGCCCGCCCGCACCGGCCGCAGTACGGCGCGCAGCCGGTCCGCGAGGACGGCGGGTGACTCCCGGCTCTGGTTGAGTGTCCGCAGCAGGGTGTCGCCCATGGCGGAGTCCGCACGGAAGACGTCGACGGCGAAGCTCTCCAGGAGCCCGTGCATGGCACGCGTCAGCCTCCGGTTCAGCGTCTCCTCGGTCGCCCGCAGCGCCGTGCCGAGTTCCGGGCCACGGACGTGCTTGGCGAAGCTCCGGACGAAGGCGAGACCGGAGAGCGACAAGGTGACCGACATCGAGTAGGCCTCGACGGTCTCCAGGCCGGCCTGTTCGAGCGACGGCACGGACCCCTCGCCCTGCGCCCGCAGCCGGTCGCCCGCCGGGAACACCGGGACGCCGTCCGCCGTGGAGTAGGTGGCCAGATAGCCTTCGACGATCCTGGCCAAGGCCCTGGGCGCCCCCGTCCAGTCGCCCAGCGGCGAGAGGGCTTCCTGGACGTCCGGCTCCGTCGCGTCAGGCGCGGAGAACTCCAGCCCCGAGATCTTGAACGCCGGGTACAGGAGACAGACCAACTGTTCCGCGTCACTGATCGCATTGCTGCCGTCGCGGCCGGGGTTCTTCCATCCGTGATCGTCGAGGGAGCACCTCAGCAGCGAACTCCAGACGTCGAGCAACCTCCCGCGAGGCTGGATCATCATGCGTGAACGGCCTCCCGGCAGCGCTATTTGATATGACCATGAACGAGGATCATGCCGCTGTAGCCCTCTCTGATGGGCTTGGCTCCGACCTCGACGCGATGGAACTCCAGCTCGTTCCCCAACTCCGCCAACTCGTTCTGCACGTCGGTCATGTCGATCCTCAGGGCCGGAAAGGGGCGCCCACCCACTTCGTAGCCACTGGAGTTCTCCATGAACGTCATGGCGAACGGTGCGCCCGGCTTGAGCAGGGCACAGAACTTCGCGATGGCAGCCGTGAATTCCTTGCGGAAAGTGGTGATCGACTCGGCGACGAAGAACATGGTCCCCAGGTCCCACTTCAGTTCGGGTTCGGGATCAAGGATGTCCCATTTCCGGACGGTTGCATTCCGGCCCAACCGCTCGCGCGGCCGGTCGACCGCCCTGTACTCCTCTTTCTCGGTCAACACCTGCCAGAAGCTGTCCCAGTTCGTCGAGTACCGCCTCAACTGGTTCAGCAGCCAGGTGCGGTTCGCCGTGGAGAACTCCAGCAGGCTGATGTGCCGGCAGAAGGGAAGCATGGCGAGCGCCGGGTACAGATTCGTTCCGGTGCCGACATCGACGCCGCGGGTCTCCGGGTCGAAGGACTGGCTGCACAGGAAGTCGCGGACGACGTTCAGGATCTGCCGGTCCTCGTCATGGAGGTCGGCGTAATTCTTCTCCAGGTAGGCCTCCGAATCGAATGCATCCCAGTCGTACGCAGCGTTCTTTGCCATGCGTCTCCCCGGAGCGAGCCGGCCTGGAAGGTCGAGAGTACTACCAACTCCTGTGTAATGATGCTACTTTACGAGGATCTGTACGGGACTCTCGTGAGAAGGATCAGGCGTTTGCCCTCAGGTATCTCAACCAGCGGGCAAGATCGGTTCCGCCCACCCGAAGAAGTGGATCTTCCCGACCTCTATCGGCTCGATCACGAGGCATTCGGAGAAGACGAGGGGTACCCTTACTTCTTTCTCAGGCAACTGTTCGACGCCCATCGCCGTGATTTCCAGTTGATGGAGCGGGACGGTGTGCTCTGCGGGTATTCCCTGGCCGTGCGCGCGTCGGGCGAGGAGCATGCCTGGTTGCTGGCTCTCGGCGTCCTTCCGTCCTTCCGGAACCAGGGCTGTGGACGGGCGTTGCTGGACGCCGCCGTGCAGCACGCCAAGGACGTTGGAGCGCGTCGGCTGCACCTCGTGGTGCGGCCCAACAACGACCCCGCGCGGCGCCTCTATCTGAAATACGGCTTCCGCGAGGGCGCCTACCGGAAGAACTACTACGGGCGCGGACGCGACCGCGTCTTCATGAGTTTCGAGATGGGCTGACGGCGGGACCGGGGTGCCACGGGGGAGACGAGGCCATGTCCACGAACGGTGGTGCGAGACGGAGCGGCAGCTGGGCCGGCGGCCAGGCGAGAAGCTGGCTCATCCTGGCACTGGGAGTGGTCACGACCGGATTCGGTGTCGCCTTCGCCGCCGCCGCGGTGGGCGACGACGGGCGCATCTCGCTGGCCAACCAGGAGATCTCCGGTGTGCTCACGGCCGTGGGCGGTGGCATCGTCGGTGCCGTGATCAGCATCATGGTCGCCAGGGCTTCGGACCGTGAGACCCTCCAGCACATCACGGACGTCCTGGAGGAGTCGCTCACCAGCACGTTGAGGTCGGACAACGCGCGGCTGGCCCCGGCGAGGGAGCTGTGGCACCACTACTACCTGACAAAGCTGCGCGGCCAGTACGTGTGGCGCTACGAGAAGTACCCGTTCCACCTGAGTGCCCATGTCGGCTCGCTGGCGGTGGAGATCGACGTGCCGACGGACAGTGGCCGCACCCACAAGTACCTGGTGGAGGCCTTCGTGCGGCACGAGCGTCTCACCATCGTCAGCCACAAGTCCGGCGAGGAGGCCAACGTCTTCGAGGAGATCTACCCCCAGTTCGACGGCGAGCTGTCCGAGTACTTCGGTCTGGGGGTGGTCAGGACCTGGGACGCCACCAACATCGTCACCAAGGCCGTCCTCAGCCGGCTTCCCCTGGTGCCGGGCGCGGAGGGAACGCTGGCCCAGGAACACTTCCCGGAACTGGAGCGACTCTGGGAACAGGGCTTCAAACGACTCAACGAGGTGCTGCCCGACTGCCCCTGAGGCGGGGTGAGGGGCCGGAGCACGCATGCCCCGGCCCCTCCGCCGGCCGGTCAGCGGCCGAAGGTGAACCAGTTGACGTTCACGAAGTCGGCCGACTGGCCGCTCGTGAAGGTCAGGTAGACGTCATGGGTACCCGTCACCGCCGAGATGTTGGCGGGGATCGTGCGCCAGGACTGCCAGCCGCCGGTGTTGCCGACCGCGAAGCTTCCGACGGGGGCGCTGGTGCGGCTGTCCAGGCGCACCTCGACCAGTCCGCTCACGCCCGCCCCCGCGCCGCTCGCGACCCGCGCGCTGAACTGCCTGGCAGGTGAGGAGCCGAAGTCGACGCCCCGGTACAGCGCCCAGTCACCGTTCGCCAGCGCGCCGATGTTCTGGCCGCCGCCCGTGTCGGAGGTCCCCTCGGTCATCGTCCCGGACTGCCCGTCGTGGGACTCGGCCTGGAGGGCGCTGTAGGCGTCCCGGTTACCGGTGGGCGGAGGCGTGGTACCGCTCCCACCGGACGACAGCACCTGGACGTAGTCGACGACCATCGGGTGACCCGGCACCGTGGCCGCGTCCGGGCCGCCGCCGAAGGCGTCCACGAAGCCGCCGCCCATCGCCACGTTGAGGATGATGAAGAAGCCGTGGTCCGTGGCGTTCGTCCAGGTCGTCGCGTCGACCTGGTTCTCCCGCACGGTGTGGAAGTGCGTGCTGTCGACGTAGAACCGGATCTCCTCGACGCTGCCGGAGCGGTCCCACTCCATGCGGTACGTGTGGAAGCCGGACTGGCAGGTGCTGCCGGGACAGGGTGTCGAACCGCCGATGCCGGTCGTCTCGTTGCAGGGGCCGCCGGGTGAGGTGCCGCAGTGCATCGTCGCCCAGACGTTGTTGAGGCCCTGGACGTTCTCCAGGATGTCCAGTTCGCCGACGCCGGGCCAGTTCCAGTAGTTGCCACGGAAGGGCGCGCCCAGCATCCAGAAGGCGGGCCAGTAGCCGCGGGCGGCGGCGCCGGTGACGTTGGGCATCTGGATGCGCGACTCGACGCGCAGGACGCCGCCGGCCGGGGGCTGGAAGTCGGTGCGGTTGGTCTCGATGCGGCCCGACGTCCAGTTGCCCGCGGAGTCGCGGCGCGGGGTGATGCGGAGGTTGCCGCTGCCGTCGAGGGCGACGTTGCTGGTGCTGGACGTCATCGTCTCGATCTCGCCGGTGCCCCAGTTGGCGGGGCCGCCCGGGTAGCCCTTCCCGGTCGCGTACTGCCAGTGGGCGGTGTTGACGCCGGAGCCGGCGGCCCCGTCGAAGTCGTCGACGAAGACCTGCGTCCAGCCCGACGGGGGCGGTGGGGCGGCGGCGGTCGCGCTCGGCGTCACGGTGGTGGCCGCGAGCGCGGCGAGCCCCAGCGTGCTCAGGACGGCGAGCAGGGCCCGCCGGTAGGGCCCGCGTCTGCGGGGGGTGCCGGAGGTTTCACTCATGGGGTGCCTCTCGGTACGGGAGTGGGTATGCGCGCGAACCCTGTCCGAGAGCACCCGTGGGGGGTGTTTGAGAGCGCTCTCAGACAAGGGGTGCGCGGTTAATGTGCTCCCGGGCACTGCGGCCGTCAAGAGGTGCAGCCGAGAAAGTCGTTGAGCGGCGGGGGAGTTCAAGTGCTGAAGGCGGACATGCTCGGCATCTCGGCCGTGGCGTCTCGCCGCGTCGGTATTTTGCCGCCTTGCTGTCAGTCCCGCAGTCCCGGTGTCTCGGCGTGGTGTGTCGCGCTCGGTGTGGCGGGCGCGACTGGGGTGCCGCTTGTGGGTGACGTCCGGTCAGGCGCCGGTCACGTCGACGAAGACGGGGTTCGAGTAGAACCACGTGTCCGCCCAGGGGTCGCCGTCGCCCGGTGTGTGGGTGATCGGGCCGTGCGGGTCGACGGACGCGCCGAGGTACCCGGCGCCGTTCCGCCTGCCGTCGCTGCCGCGGAGCCGGACGTAGAACGACTCGTCCCCGGCGGTGAGCGGGATGCGCAGGGTGTACGTGCCCTTGCGGCCGTCCACCGCGCGGGAGTCCACGACCCGGGTGTCGGGCGCCCGCCAGCCGTCCCGGTCGTCGGCCGGGCCGCGCACCGCGCCCCGGATGACGTCGACGTGCGCCAACCCGGGGAGGATGCCCGCGGGGTTGTGGCGGGAGGCGGTGGTCACCGTGACGTGCAGCGTGAGCCGCTCGCCCTTGCGGACCCGCAGCCGGCCGCCCAGCGTCACGCCCCGGGACTGGTCGCGGTCCCGGCGCAGCCGCACTTCCAGGCCGTCCAGCAGATGGCCGTGGTCCAGCCAGACCCGGCCGGCGCGCAGGCCCGCCATCACCGCCCGGTAGCCGTACCGGGTGACGCCGACATGGGTGCGGCTGAACTGGCCGGGCCAGAAGTCGCTGCCGGGCTGCGGGGTGGTGGTGTGCACCGGGTCGGGCAGCCGGCCGGTGTTGTCGAAGGTCTGGCCGGGCTGCCAGTCGCCGTTCCGCCAAGTGTCGAAGACGATCCGGTGGGCGTCGGAATTGGTGGTGACCGAGAACAGCTTGCCCTCGGAGAGCAGGGCGTCCCACAGGCCGCCGACCGTGGCCGTCGCCCAGTCGAAGCCGCCGTAGGTGAGGTAGGCGTCGGCCGGGTAGCCGGGCCAGGACTGGGCGGACGGCTTGTTCTCGTACTCGCCGCGGATCGAGTTCGCCCCGCGCCAGCCCGGGATCGCGGCACCCTGGGCGCCGGGCGCGCCCTCCATGCCGATCATGACCTCGGGCGCCGCGTCCCGCCACGCGCGTATCTCGTGCGGGGAGTCGATGCCGAGCCGCATCGGGTGGTTGGCGAGCACCAGCACGTCGTCGACGTACCCGGTGCGGCGCTGTTCGGCCAGCCATCGGATGGCCTGCACCGCGTGCGCCTCGTTGCGCGCCGTGTCCGCGTGGCCCGGCGCACCCTCGGTCCACCCGAGCAGCTTGCCGTCGAAGGCGCGCTCGAAGCGGGTGAGCAGGTCCACCTCGTGGGGGCCGGGCGCCGTGATGACCGTGCAGTGCTCGGCGGCCGGGATGTACCACTCCAGGCCCTGGAAGATCAGCCGGCGCGGATTCTCCGCACGGGCACTGCGGATCTCCTCGTGCTCCAGCGCGGCGCCGAGGTCCGCGTGCCCGACGTTGGAGTGCTCGGTGAACACCATCCAGTCCAGGCCGTACCTGGCGCCCGCCTCGGCCAGCTGCGAGAAGGTGTACTTCGCGTCGTGGCTGTAGACGGAGTGGATGTGGTGATCGCCCACGAGATAGGCCAGGCGCGGGTCGCTGCCGCCCGGCGGGCGCCCGCCGGCGGCCGCGGGGGAGGCGTTCCCCAGGGCGAACGTCGTGCCGAACAGGCCCGCGGTGGCGAGGAGCTGGCGCCGGGACACGCCCTGCGGGTCGAGGTCGGCGGGCGGGACGGTGGGGTCGGCCCACTCGGGCAGCTGCTGCTCGGTCATGACGTTCCTCGAAGGGTCGGTGGGGGGCTCAGTGGTTCATGAACTGCGTGACGGGCAGGGCGCGGTCGACGATCCGGACGTCGCCGAGCCATCCGTGGTGGATCTGGTCGATGCGGCCCCCGTACTCGTAGCCGCCGAGCAGCCAGGGCAGCCCGAGCGAGGTCAGCCCGACGGAGCGGGCGGTGGGGTTGCGCACGACGGGGCAGCTCTCGACGTACATCGTGGTGTGCCGTCCGTCGTTGACGACGGCCACGTGCCACCAGGTCTCCCGGACCGTCTCGTGGCCCCAGTTGGTCACGATGCCCTGCTGGTCGAGCGGCCGCACCGCCCACTGCGGGCCGGGCCCGTCGGAGAGCGACAGCGTGGCGAGCGGCTCGTCGGGGTCGCCCTCGGTCTTGCCCGCGGCGCCGCCCGTGCCGGTCCGGCTCACCAGCCCGCCCCAGGCGTTGCGGGACCCGCTCCAGGTGTCCGGGACCTTGTAGAAGGCCTCGACGGTGTAACCGCGCGGGAAAGTCGCCGCGTTGAGCGGCGCGCCGTCCACCGTGCGCAGGTACGCGCCGCGCAGCGGCGACTTGTCGCCGTGGAACCGCACGCTGCCGTGTCCCGGCTGGTCCGGGTGGTGGCCGGCCGACCAGGTGAGGGCGCCGTCGCCCACCCGGACGACGGTGAGGTCGTTGCCCCGCCCGGACAGGTCGCGGACGGTGCCGGTGACCGGGGCGCCCTCCTCGTGGCCGTCGAAGCGCCAGTACGCGACCGTGCCCCGCAGCAGCATCGCGGCGGCGGGCCGCGCGGGCCGGGCGGGGACCGGGGCGAAGCCCGCGAACCGCCGCTCGAAGTCGATCTCCACGGAGAACCGGTCGCCAGGTCCGGTCAGTTCGCTCTCCTGACGCTCCAGCGCGTTGAGCCCCTTTGCGGCCCGGCCCAGGATCCACGGGGAGACCGTCTCGACGTCGATGGTGTTCCGGTCGAGGTCGAAGCGGTAGAGGCGGATCATCGCCGCGCCGCCGTAGTACCGGTTCTGGTAGTTCGTCAGGTGCAGGTGGACGTCGTTACCGGCGGCGTTCTCGCGCACCGCGCGGGCGGCCGGCCAGTAGTGGCCGTTGAGGGTGAGGAAGATCTGGTCGTGTTCCGCGATCAACTGGTCCCAGAGCGTCTGCCCGTACGCGGAGAGCGTGTCGTCGCCGGACACCAGCTCGTGCGTGGTGAGGATGACGGGTGCCTTCGGGTGCCGGGCGATGACCTCCTTCGCCCAGGCGAACCCCTTGGCCGACAGCCGCCAGTCCAGGGCGAGCACGAGCCACTCCCGCCCGGCCGCCTCGAAGACGTGGAAGGTGTTGTAGCCGTCGGGCGAGGCCCCGCCGAAGGTGTCCTTGCCCTGGTGGCGATCCGGCCTGAAGGCGTCCAGGAACGGGGTCGGGCCGCGCTGGTCGTCGGTGGAGGACCGGACGTCGTGGTTGCCCGCCGGCACGCTGTAGCCGACGCCGTGCCGGTCGAGGAGCGCGAAGGCGCGGCTCGCGGCCTCGACCTCGGCCGTGGTGCCGTTCTCCGTGAGGTCGCCCAGGTGGGAGAGGAAGACGATGTTCTCCTCACGGCCCTGCTCCAGCAGGAAGCGCAGGGAGGCCTCGATCGGCTCGGGATCGATGCTGGGCCCGTCGAACAGGTACTGCGTGTCCGGCATCACGACGAAGGTGAACCGCCGGCTGTGCGGATCCGGCCGCCACCGTGCCTGCCCGGCCGCCTCGGCGGCGCCGGCGGGCAGCGCGACCCCGGCGGTCGCGGCGGCGCCGATCAGTGCGGTGGCCCGCAGGAAGTTGCGTCTGCCGGCGTCGGCCTGCGGGGATTCCCCCTGCTGCGGGTCATGCGAAGTACACACGTCTGCTCCGTGGGCGGCGAGGTGAACGGCGATGTGGGCGGAGATGTGAACGGCGGTGCGGCCGGTGACGCGGGCGGTGAGGGGGCTGCTCACCCCGCCTCCCTGCCGACCCGAGGGGCCGGACGCGCGCGGCTCAGAGCACGCGCAGCGTCCAGCCCCAGCGGTGGGTGCCTGTCGGGACGAGGTACTCCGGCGAGGTGTCGGGCCCGCACGAGGCGGTGCCCAGGCCCCGGTGGGCGGCGTCGATGTGCACGACACAGCCCTCCCTCGGGACGAGTTCGTCGTGGTGGGCGGCCGCGGCGAGGTCGGCGGCACGGTACCGGTTGACGGAGATCTGGCTGGGCCGCCCCAGCTCCACCGCGAGCCCGGTGGCGTCCGGTGCCGACAGCCTGAAGTGCCGTACGCCGTGCCGGCCACCGCTCTCCTGCGGGCGCAGGTAGGGGGTGAACAACTCGTCCACGGGCAGTGCGTGATGGCCGACCGGCGCGCCCGCGCTGCGGTCCGGGTACGACTCCCAGGGCCCCTGCCCGAACCACTCCAGCAGGTTCAGCCCGGCCACCGTCTCGAACACCGACCCGACCCGGGCCACGTCGTCCAGTGTCGGGGGCAGCTCGGCCGACTCCTCGACGCGGATCCCGCCCTCCACGGCCGTGAACACCTGCTCGTGCCGCACGACCCCGCCCTCGCAGACGTACTCGGCGAGCACCCCGACGCTCCCGCCCGCCCGGCGCACGGCGACCAGCCTGCGGGCGGGCGAGGTCAGCCCCCACTCCCGCCAGCGGTCGGCCATGCCGCCCAGCTCGTCGTTGTCGGTGGGCGCCCGCCACAACGACAGCGTGGGGGCGGCGATCAGCAACGGGTGGACCAGCAGGCCCTCCGCGTCGACCTCGACGCTCCGGTCGGCCACCGGGAGGCTCCGCCGCACGGCGGCGGCCCGGAGCCGTACCTGGGGCAGGCACACGACGGTGCCGCGCGGCGCCCACGGCTCGTCCCGCGCGGTCGTCACCCGCAGCGTCAGCCACGCCTCGTCCGCGTCCTTCGGCAGCTCGAACGGCAACGGCACCGCCGCCGTCTCGCCGGGCCGCAGCTCGGGCAGCTCGGCCGGCGCGCTCAGCGTCCGGCCGTCCGCGAGCGACATCCGCCATTCGGCGGCCAGCCAGTCCAGACCACGGAAGTGCTGGTGGTTGCGGATCACCGGCCCCTCGTGCCGGAGGCACTCCAGCCGCACCGGTGCCGCGATCTCCCGGTGCTCGTACAGCACCGGCTTGGGCGTCCGGTCGGGAAAGACCACGCCGTCCGCGATGAAGGCGCCGTCGTGCGGCACCTCGCCGAAGTCGCCGCCGTACGCCCAGCGGTGGCCGGGCGCGGCGACCCCACGCTCGTAGAGCCCGGCGCCCGCGCGCCCGGCCGGTCTTCCGTCGCTCACGTTCTGGAGGATGCCGTGGTCCCAGAACTCCCAGATGAAGCCGCCCTGAAGACCCGGGGTGGCCTCGATGGCGGCCCAGTGGTCGGCCAGGGTGCCGTTGCTGTTGCCCATGGCGTGCGAGTACTCGCACTGGATGAGCGGCTTGGTCTGCCGCCCGGACAGCGCGTGGGCGACGCACTCCTCGATCGGCGCGTACATCGGGCAGGCGATGTCGGAGGCCACGCCGGGATCCGCCCAGTCGCGCTTGGCCGCGCCCTCGTACTGCACCGGCCGCGTCGGGTCGTGCCGCCGCGTCCACCCGGCCGCCGCGTCGTGGTTGGCGCCGTAGTCGGACTCGTTTCCCAGCGACCAGATGATGACCGACGGGTGGTTCTTGTCGCGCAGCACCATCCGGGAGACGCGGTCGACGAAGGCGTTCAGGTAGCGCGGGTCGTCGGCGATCTCGTGGGCGTGGTCGTGGGACTCGACGTCGGCCTCGTCGACGACGTAGAAGCCCAGCTCGTCGGCCAGGTCGTAGAGGGCCGGGTCGTTCGGGTAATGGGCGGTGCGGATCGCGTTGAAGCCGAAGCGCTTCAGCAGCACGAGGTCCGCGCGCATGTCCTCGGAGGACACCGTGCGGCCGGTCAGGGGATGGAAGTCGTGCCGGTTCAGGCCCCGGACGAACACCCGCTCCCCGTTGACCAGCAGGTCCCGGCCGACGATCTCGACGTCACGGAAGCCGACGCGGTGGTACGAGGAGTCGGCGACCGTCCCGTCGGCGCGGTGCAGCCGGACGGTCAGGCCGTACAGCTCGGGTGTCTCGGCGGTCCAGGTGCGCACGTCGGGCACCGTGGCCCGCAGGCGCGCCTCGCCGAGGAAGTCGGAGACCCGCTCGTCCTCGGCGTTGGCCCGGTCGAACTCCGCGTCCTGCGTCACGGGCCGGCCGTCCAGCTCCCCGCCGAGGTACCACCCCGCGGGCAGCGCGCCGCCCGCGTGCCGCACCTGGCAGTCCACCCGCAGGTCGCCGTCGCGCCGCGCCCGCACCGTCACGTCCGCCAGGTACAGCGGGTCGGTGGCGTACAGCAGCACCGGCCGGGTGATCCCGCCGTGCCACCACTGGTCCTGGTCCTCGATGTGCGAGGCGTCCGACCACTTGACGACGGTCAGCCGGACCACGGCGGACGCGCCGGGGCGCACGACGTCGGTGAGGTCGAACTCCGCGGCCAGGTGCGAATCCTTGGAGATCCCCACCGGCCGCCCGTCCACCTCCACCAGCAGCACGCTCTCGGCGGCCCCCACCTGGAGCACGATCCGCCGCCCGGCCCACTCGCCCGGCACCTCGACGGCACGCTCGTACACCCCGGTGGGGTTGGCGGCGGGCGCGTGCGGCGGGAACTGCGGGAACGGCATCCGCACGTTGGTGTACCGCGGCAGATCGTCCGTGCCCTGGAGGGTCCAGGCGCCCGGGACGTCCGCCGAGCCCCACGCGTCGCCCACCGGCGCGTCCGGCGTCGGCAGCAGCTGGAAGCGCCACTCGCCGTCCAGCGGGACGGAGCCGTGACGCCGGTCGACGGCACACATCGGCAGCCGCCCCCAGGAGGTCACCTCGGGTGCCTCCCAGGGGCGGAGCCAGGAGAACGGCGCGGTCATCCGCGGACGGCCCCCTTGGCGAGGTCACCGATGATCTGCCGGGCGCCCACGGCGAAGACGATCAGCAGCGGTATCAGGGCGAGCAGGGCGCCGGTCATCACCATGCCGTAGTCGGTGGTGCCGTGGTTGCCGTTGAGCTGGGAGAGGGCGACCTGCAGGGTGACGTTGTCCGGGTTGGTCAGGGCGATCAGGGGCCAGGCGTAGTCGTTCCACTGCGCCATGAACGTGAAGATGCCGAGGAAGGCGAGGCCCGGCCGCACCACCGGCAGCGCCACGTGCCAGTACTGGCGCAGGAACCCGGCGCCGTCCAGCCTCGACGCGTCCAGCAGTTCGTCGTGGATCGCGCCCTTCATGTACTGGCGCATCCAGAAGATGCCGAACGCGTTGGCCGCCGCCGGGACGATCAGCGCGGTCATGGAGCCGATCCAGCCGATCTTCGCCATGATCACGAACTGCGGGATGGCCGCGAGCTGCGCCGGCACCATGAAGATGAACATCAGCAGCCCGAACAGCACGCCCCGGCCGGGGAAGTGGAACTTCGCGAAGACGAAGGCCGCCAGCGAGTCGAAGAACAGCACCAGCACGGTCACCGAGACGGCGACCAGCAGCGAGTTGAGCATCGAGCCGATGAAGTCGATGTTGTCGAAGAGGTGGCGGACGTTCTCGCCGAAGTGCGAGCCCGGCAGCAGCTTGGGCGGGTAGGAGAAGATCTCGGTCGACGTGCGGGTCGACATGATCACGGCCCAGTAGAAGGGGAAGGCCGACAGCAGCAGCCCGCAGACCAGCACCGCGTGCAGCGCGATGCCCCGGCTCCGGGAGCCCTTGATGGTGGATGCCATGGTGAGGGGGCCTCCCTAGTCTTCGCCCCGGCGCTGCACCAGCCGCCAGTTGATGATCGAGAAGAGCACGACGACGAGGAAGATGCCCCACGCCACGGCGGCGCCGTAGCCGAAGTCGTTGTTGTCGAAGGTCTGCTGGAAGAAGTAGAGGACCATGGTCCGTCCGGCGTGGTCGGGGCCGCCGGAGAACGTCGACTCGTTCGCCGTCGTCTGCAGCAGCACCTGCGGTTCGGCGAAGCTCTGGAGTCCGGTGACGGTCGAGACGACCAGGACGAACAGCAGCACCGGCCGCATCAGCGGCAGCGTGATCCGGAAGAAGGTCTGCACGGGTCCGGCGCCGTCGATCCGGGCCGCCTCGTACAGGTCGCTCGGGATGGTCTGGAGCCCGGCGAGGAAGATGATCGCGTTGTAGCCGGTCCACTGCCAGGTCATCAGCGTGGCGATGGCGACCTTGATCCCCCACGGCGTGTTCAGCCATGCCACCTGGTCCAGGCCGACGGCCTGCAACAGGGCGTTCATCAGTCCGAAGTTGGTGGAGAAGACGGACCCGAAGATGATCGCGACCGCGACGATCGACGTGACGTTCGGCAGGAAGAAGGCGAACCGGTAGACGTTCTTGAGGCGCACCGCCGAGTTGAGCATCACGGCCGTCACCATGGCGAGGAGGAGCATGGGGAAGGTGGCCAGCGCCCAGATGACGAGCGTGTTCCCGATCGACTGCCAGAAGTCGCTGTCGCTCAGCAGGTACTGGTACTGCGCCAGGCCCGCCCACTCCATCGAGCCCAGTCCGTCCCAGCGGTGGAAGGAGAGGAAGAGCGAGAAGCCGACGGGGACCAGCCCGAAGGCGAGGAAGAGGAGGTAGAAGGGGGAGATCGCGGCGTAGAGGTGCCAGTACTTGCGCAGACCGGTGCGGGGCCGCGTGGCCGGCGGGTGAGCCGCGGGGGCCGGGGGCCTGTCGATCGCGGGGAGCGTCGCCATCAGTAGTCCACCCCCAGGTGGTCCGCGATCCGCCGGCATGTGCTCATGGCGTCCCTCCAGGCTGTGCGGGGGTCCTTGCCGAGGACACCGACGTTCTTGATCTCGTCCCGGATCGGCTGTCCGAGCGCGATGTCGTAGGGGCTGTTGAAGGCGACCGGGATCTTCTCCGCGGCCGGGCCGAAGACGTCCATCGTGATCTGGTCGCCGAAGAACGGGTCGGGCTCGCGCAGCTTCGCCATCTCGTACGAGGCCGGGGTGGACGGGAACAGGCCGGCCTCGACGAAGCCCTGGGCCTGGTTCTGCGCGCCGAGCATCCAGGTGATGATCTCGAAGGCCCGCTCGGGTTCCCGGCACGCCTTGGTGATCGCGAGGAACGAGCCGCCGACGTTCGAGGGGCCGCCCGGGCAGTCGGCCACCCGCCATCGGCCCTCGGTCTTCGGGTACTGCAGCTTGAGGTCGCCGGCCGCCCAGGAGGCGTTGAGCTGGCTGGGCAGCTGCCCCTTCTCGGTCGCCGAGATCGAGTCCGGCGTGCCCGTGACGATGTCGGAGACGATCCCGCGCCGCTTGGCCTCCACGGCCCGGTCCCAGCAGGTGCGGACGTGCTCGCCGTCGCCGATGAAGACACGGTCGCGGTCGACGAACCGCGTGGTCCCCTGGCCGATGGACATCTCGAAGACGCTGCCGACGTCGGTCAGGATGTACGTCCCCGGGATCCGCTTCTTCAGCCGCTCGCCGGCCGCGAAGAACTTCTCCCAGGTGTCCATCTCCCGTGAGACGTCCGCGGGCTCGGACGGCAGTCCCGCCTTGTCGTAGACGGCGGGCTGGTAGTACTGCACCACCGGGCCCACGTCGATCGGGAACCCGATCAGGCTGCCGTCCGGAGCGACCCCCTGCTGCCACTTCCAGTCCAGGTAGCGGCTCTTGAGCCGCTCCGCGCCGAGCGTGCGCAGGTCCACGAACTGGTCGGCGTTCGGTAGGTACGATGCCATGTCCTCGCCCTTGAGCCCCGCGATGTCGGGCACGTGGGCGCGGCCGGCCATGGTGGTGATCAGCTTGGACCGGTAGTAGCCGCCGATCTGCTGGGCCTTGAGGCTGACGACGTCGTCGTAACGGGCCTTGGCCTCCTTGACGACGGTGTCGCTCAGACCGCCGCTCCAGTACCACATGACCATGTTCCGGCCGGTCGAGCCGGCCGGGACGGCGCAGCCGGACGCCAGGCCGCCGAGCGCCGTGGCGGCCGTACCGGCCAGCCCCGCGCGGAGCAGGCCTCTTCGTGAGAGCCGCACTGCTCCCACCGCCTTTCGGATCTGTTCTGAACTTCGCATGGGACGGGCATGTGGGGGGTGGGGGAGGGGGGTTCAGTGCTGTGGTGCGGGCGGGGTGACGGGGGCGTACGCGACCGGTGGCCCGGGATCCGCCGGCAGCCGGTCCGCCAGGAACCCGTACGCCCGCCGCAGCGCGGGATCGGTCAGCGAGCGCCACCACCGGTCGACGCCGTACCAGCCGGGCGCGGCCAGGGCACCCCCGTGGTGGCGCACGGACAGACCGGCGGCCAGGACCGCGAACCGGAGCCGCTCCTCCAGTGGCCAGCCGCCGAGGGAGGCCGCCACGAAGCTCGCGCCGAAGACGTCCCCGGCGCCCGTGGCGTCCAGGACGTCGAGGTCGAGGGCGGGCACGTCCGCGTACTCGCCGGTCGTCTGGTCCACGGCCAGCGCGCCGTCGCCGCCGCGCGTGACGACCGCGACCGGCACCAGTTCGCCGAGCCGCGCGAGGGCGGCCGTGGCGGTGCCGGTGCGGGTGTAGGCCATCGCCTCGGCCTCGTTGGGCAGGAAGGCGTGGCACAGGGCGAGCTGGCCGAGCAGGTCGCGCGACCACTGGCGGGTGGGGTCCCAGCCGACGTCGGCGTAGATCCGGGTGCCGTTCGCGGCCGCCTTCGCGAGCCAGGCGCGCGGCTCCGCCTCCAGATGGACGAGCGCGGTGCGCGCCGCGGGCGGGTCGCCCATCAACGCGTCCTGCGAGTACGGGGGCGCCTGGCCGTGGGTGACCAGGGCCCGGTCGTGACCGGTGGCCAGGGAGACGGTGACCGGGGTGTGCCAGCCCTCGGCGGTGCGGGAGGGGGACAGGTCGACGCCCTCCTGGCCGGCGAGGACCTCGCGGCAGTAGGCGCCGTAGAAGTCGTCGCCGAACACCGTGGCCAGCGAGGTGCGCAGGCCGAACCGGGCGGCGGCCACCGCCAGGTTGGCGATCCCGCCCGGGCCGCAGCCCATGCCGGCCGTCCAGATCTCCTCGCCCGGCGTGGGGGGCCTGCCCAGACCCGTGAGGACGAGGTCGTAGAAGAGCAGCCCGGTCAGCAGCACATCGGGCCGATCGTCGTCCACGGAAACGTCCTCTCGTCAAAACTCTTCAATTCGGTGACCGGAATCGTGCGCCCCTCGACGAGATTGGTCAATACCCGAGCAGAAATGAGCATGGCGATGATTGAAGATGACGAGTACTGTGCATCGCGTGCTGGCAGAACGACGACACCAACTCATCCTGCGGGCCCTGCGGTCCGGCGGGCCCGCGGCCGTGACCGATCTCTCCGAGCAACTGGGGGTGAGCCCCGCCACCGTCCGCCGTGACCTCGTGAAGCTGGAGGAGGACGGCCTGCTCACGCGGGTGCACGGCGGCGCCGTGGCCGAGGAGGGCGACCAGCCCTTCGCCGAGGTCGCCGAGGTGCGGGTGCCGGCGAAGGACGCCATAGCCGCACGCGCGGCCGCCATGGTCGAGGACGGTCAGTCGGTGCTGCTCGACATCGGCACCACCGCCTACCGGCTGGCCCGGCAGCTGCACGGCCGCCGGCTCACGGTGATCACCAGCAATCTGGTGGTCTACGAGGAGCTCGCCGACGACGAGGGGATCGAACTGGTGCTGCTCGGCGGCATGCTCCGCCGCGAGTACCGCTCCCTGGTCGGCTTCCTGACCGAGGACAACCTCCGCCAGCTGCACGCCGACTGGCTCTTCCTCGGCACCAGCGGGGTGCGGCCCGGCGGGCAGGTGATGGACACGACCGTCGTCGAGGTGCCGGTCAAACGCGCCATGATCAAGGCCGGTGACCGGGTCGTCCTGCTCGCCGACGCGGCGAAGTTCCCGGGCACGGGCATGGCGAAGGTGTGCGGTCCCGAGGACCTGGACGTAGTGGTGACGAACGCGCCGGTGAACGCGCCGACCGGGGCCTCCCTGGAGGAGGCCGGAGTCGACGTGCTCGTGGCAGGAGAGGTGCAGACGTGAGGCTGACGATTCTGGGCGGCGGCGGATTCCGGGTGCCCCTCGTGTACGGGGCGCTCCTCGGCGACCACGCCGAGGGCCGGGTCACGCACGTCGTGCTGCACGACCTCGACGCGGACCGGCTGCGCGCGGTCACCCGCGTCCTGGCCGAACAGGCCGCCTCGGTGCCCGACGCGCCCGAGGTCACCGCGACCACCGATCTCGACGAGGCCCTGCGCGGCGCCGACTTCGTGTTCTCCGCGATCCGCGTCGGCGGTCTGGAGGGCCGCGCCCACGACGAGCGCGTGGCGCTCGCCGAGGGCGTCCTCGGCCAGGAGACGGTCGGCGCCGGCGGCATCGCCTACGGCCTGCGCACCGTCCCGGTGGCGGTCGACATCGCCCGCCGGGTCGCCCGCCTCGCCCCCGACGCCTGGGTCATCAACTTCACCAATCCGGCCGGACTGGTCACCGAGGCCATGTCCCGCCACCTCGGCGACCGCGTCATCGGCATCTGCGACTCGCCGGTCGGCCTCGGCCGCCGCATCGCCCGCGTGCTCGGCGTGACGAACCCGGCCGAGGCGTGGATCGACTACGTCGGCCTCAACCACCTCGGCTGGGTGCGCGGCCTGCGCGTCGCCGGCCGCGACGAACTGCCGCGCCTGCTCGCCGACCCCGGCCTGCTCGGCTCCTTCGAGGAGGGCAAGCTCTTCGGCGCCGACTGGCTGCGCTCGCTGGGCGCGATCCCCAACGAGTACCTGCACTACTACTACTTCAACCGGGAAGCCGTCCACGCCTACCAGCAGGCCGAACGCACCCGCGGCGCCTTCCTGCGCGACCAGCAGGCCCGCTTCTACGAGCGCACGCGCGACCCCGACACCTCGGCGCTGCGTGCCTGGGACGCGACCCGGGCCGAGCGCGAGGCCACGTACATGGCGGAGAACCGCGAGACGGCGGGCGCGGGCGAGCGGGACGCCGACGACCTCTCCGGCGGCTACGAGAAGGTGGCCCTCGCGCTGATGCGGGCCATCGCCCGGGACGAGCGCACGACACTGATCCTCAACGTCCGCAACCGTGGCACGCTCCCGGTGCTCGACACCGAGGCCGTGATCGAGGTGCCGTGCCTGGTCGACGCCAACGGCGCGCACCCGGTGGCGGTGGACCCGCTGCCGGACCACGCCACCGGCCTGGTCTGCGCGGTCAAGGCGGTCGAGCGCGAGGTGCTGTCGGCCGCCGGCTCCGGCTCCCGCTCGACGGCCGTGAAGGCCTTCGCGCTGCATCCGCTGGTCGACTCGGTGGGCGTGGCCCGCCGGCTCGTCGACGGCTACAGGGCCGTCCACCCCGGCCTGTCGTACCTCAAGTAGAGCCTCAGCTCCTCAGCCCGAGCCCTCAGGAGGGGTTGTCCCATGCACGACGAACGCCGCCGGATCGAGGAGCGCGTCGAGCGCGTCCTGAACCAGCGCATCAGGCCCGCGATCTACGCGGCCACCGTCCCGCTCACGGTCGAGTCCTGGCAGGCGCCGGGCGAGCCGGTGCCGTTCACGGAGGCCGCCGCGGCCCCCTACGCGCCCTTCGCCATGGGCACCCCCTGGGGCCCGCCGTGGGGCACCACCTGGTTCCGGATGCGCGGGCGGGTGCCGGCCGAGTGGGCGGGCCGGCGCGTCGAGGCCGTCATCGACCTCGGCTTCGTCGGCGACTGGCCGGGCAACCAGGCCGAGGCCCTGGTCCACCGTGTGGACGGCACCCCGCTGAAGGCGGTCAACCCGCAGAACCAGTACGTGCCGATCGCGCACCCGGCGGTGGGCGGGGAGGAGATCGACTACCTCGTCGAGGCGGCCTCCAACCCCGACATCCTCGCGAACGACTTCGCGGCCCCCACCCCCCTCGGCGACGTCCTCACCGCCGGGGACGAGCCCCTCTACACCTTCCGCCGTGCCGACCTCGCGATCCTCGACGAGGAGGTCTGGCACCTCCATCTCGACGTCCAGGTACTGCGCGAACTGATGCTGGAGCTGGGCGAGCACGACCCCCGCCGGCACGAGATCGCGCACGCGCTGGACCGTGCGATGGACGCCCTCGACCTGGACGACGTCGCGGGCACGGCGGCCGACGCCCGCGCCGTGCTGCGCCCCGTCCTGGCCAAGCCCGCGCACGCCAGCGCGCACACCCTCTCCGCCGTGGGCCACGCGCACATCGACTCGGCGTGGCTGTGGCCGATCCGTGAGACCAAGCGGAAGACCTCCCGCACCTTCTCCAACGTCACGGCGCTGGCCGAGGAGTACGAGGAGTTCGTCTTCGCCTGCTCGCAGGCCCAGCAGTACGAGTGGGTGCGCGACCACTACCCGCAGGTCTGGGAGCGGATCAAGAAGGCCGTCGCCGACGGCAGTTGGGCGCCGGTCGGCGGCATGTGGGTGGAGGCCGACGGCAATCTGCCCGGCGGCGAGGCCATGGCACGCCAGCTGATCCACGGCAAGCGCTTCTTCATGGAGCAGTTCGGCATCGAGACCAAGGGCGTGTGGCTGCCGGACTCCTTCGGCTACACCGCCGCCTACCCGCAGCTCGCCCGGCTGGCCGGGAACGACTGGTTCCTCACCCAGAAGATCTCCTGGAACCAGACCAACAAGTTCCCGCACCACACCTTCTGGTGGGAGGGCATCGACGGCACCCGCGTCTTCACGCACTTCCCGCCCGTCGACACCTACAACGTCGAGTTCTCCGGCAAGGAGATGGCCCACGCGGTCCGCAACTACCAGGACAAGGGCCGCGGTACGACGTCACTCGCGCCCTTCGGGCACGGCGACGGCGGCGGCGGACCCACCCGGGAGATGCTGGAGCGGGCCCGGCGCCTGGCCGACCTGGAGGGCTCCGCGAAGGTCCGCGTCGAGCATCCGGACGCCTTCTTCGCCGCCGCCCGCGCGGAGTACCCGGACGCCCCGGTGTGGGCCGGCGAGCTGTACCTGGAGCTGCACCGCGCCACCTACACCACCCAGGCCCGCACCAAGCAGGGCAACCGCCGCAGCGAACACCTGCTGCGCGAGGCGGAGTTGTGGGCGACGACGGCGGCCCTGCACGTGCCGGGCCACGCCTACCCGTACGAGCGCCTCGACCGGCTCTGGAAGACGGTCCTGCTCCACCAGTTCCACGACATCCTGCCCGGCTCGTCGATCGCGTGGGTGCACCGGGAGGCGGAGGCGGAGTACGGGCGCGTCGCCGAGGAACTCCGGACGCTCACCCGGGAGTCGCTCGCGGCCCTGGGCAGCGGCGAGGAACGGGCGTTCAACACCAGCCCGTTCGGCCGGGACGAGGTGGTCCGCGGCGCCGACGGCCGACCGCGTACCGTGCGGGTGCCGGCCGGCGGCAGCGCGCCGCTCGGCGACACCCCGGCCCACGACCCGGTCACCGTCACCGACCGCACCCTCGACAACGGCCTCGTCCGGGTCGAGCTCGCCGACGACGGCACGCTCGCCTCCGTCCGCGACCTCCGCGCCGGCCGCGAGGTCCTCGCCGGGCCGGGCAACCTGCTGCGCCTGCACACCGATCTGCCCAACTACTGGGACGCCTGGGACATCGACAAGCACTACAGGAACCGCTACACCGACCTGCTGGACGCCGAGTCGATCACCGTCGTGGAGCGGGACCCCCTGCTCGGCGCCCTGAGGGTCGAGCGCGCCTTCGGCCGGGGCTCGCGGATCACCCAGACGATCACGCTGCGCTCCGGCAGCCCGCGCGTCGACATCGAGACCGAGATCGACTGGCACGAGGCCGAGAAGATCCTCAAGGCCGCCTTCCCGGTGGACGTCCGCGCCGCCCACTCGTCCGCCGAGATCCAGTTCGGCCACGTCCAGCGCCCCACCCACACCAACACCAGCTGGGAGTCGGCCCGCTTCGAGGTCTCCGGCCACCGCTGGGTGCACATCGCCGAACCCGGCTACGGCGTCGCGGTCCTGAACGACTCCACCTACGGCCACGACGTCACCCGCACGGTCCGCGAGGACGGCGGCACGACCACCACCGTCGCCCTCAGCCTGGTCCGCGCCCCGCGCGTGCCCGACCCGCAGGCCGACCAGGGCCGCCACCGCTTCACCTACGCGCTGCTGCCCGGAGCGAGCATCGAGGACGCGGTCGCCGAGGGCTACGCCCTCAACCTCCCCCTGCGCGTGGCGGACTCGGCGGGCACCCCCGCGCCCGTCGTCTCGGTGACCGGCGAAGGCGTGACCGTCGAGGCCGTGAAACTCGCCGACGACCGCTCCGGCGACGTCGTCGTACGGCTCTACGAGTGCCGCGGCGGCCGGGCCCACGGCGTCCTGCGCACCGGCTTCCCGCTCGCCGGCGCCCAGGTGACCGACCTGCTGGAGCGGCCGCTCCACGACGCCGACCTCGACGGCGACGGCGGCGTCCCCGTCACGCTGCGGCCGTTCCAGATCCTCACGCTGCGCCTGCGGAGGGGCTGACCCGTGCCCATGCAGCAGTGGTTCACCGACGCCAAGCTCGGGATCTTCGTCCACTGGGGGATCTACGCCGTGGACGGTGTCCAGGAGTCCTGGTCGTTCTACGACGACATCGTGCCCTACGACCGGTACATGTCCCAGCTGGACCGCTTCACGGCCGCCCGCTACGAGCCGCGCGAATGGGCGGAGCTCTTCGCGCGAGCCGGCGCGAAGTACGCCGTGCTGACCAGCCGTCACCACGACGGCGTCGCCCTGTGGGACAGCGCCCACGGCGAGCTGAACATGGGCCGCGACCTGGTGGCCGGGTACGCGGACGCCCTGCGCGAGCGCGGCCTCAAGGTCGGCCTGTACTACTCGCACTCGGACTGGAGCCACCCCGACTACGCCTCGACGCGCAAACCGGGCCGACCGCCGGAGCTGGAGGACAACCGCTACTCCGAGGTGGCCGCCGAGTGCGAGGACCTGGCCGCCTGGGAGCGCTTCCTCGCCTACCGCGACGGCCAGATCCGCGAACTCACCACCCGCTACCGGCCCGACCTGATGTGGTTCGACGGCGAGTGGGACCGCAGCGAGGAGCAGTGGCGGATCCCCGAACTGGCCGCCCTGATCCGCTCCGAGGTGCCCGACGTCGTCTTCAACGCCCGCATGCTCGGCGAGGGCGACTACGCCACGCCCGAGCAGGGCGCCCCGGTGGTCCCGCCCGAGGGTCCCTGGGAGCTGTGCCTGACGATCAACGACTCCTGGGGGCACCAGCACCACGACCACCACCACAAGTCGGTCGGCCAGCTGGTCCGCTACTTCACCGAGACGATCGGCGGCGGTGGGAACCTGCTGCTGAGCGTGGGACCCCGCGAGGACGGCACCATCCCCCGGGAGCAGGCCGAGCGGCTGGAAGGGCTCGGCGCCTGGATCCACCGGCATGCCGAGGCCGTGTACGGGACCGTGCGCGGACTGCCCGCCGGGCACCACTACGGCCCGAGCACCCTCGCCCCGGACCGCCGCACCCTCTACCTCGTCCTCTTCGACGCCCCGCGCGCCGAGATCAACGTACGCGGGCTGCTCGGCGGGGTGCGCCGGATCACGGTGCTGGGCACCGGGACCGAGCTGTCCCACCACGTCACCGGCGGTCTGCACGAGACGCCCGGCGTGCTCTGGATCGAGCCGCCCGCCGCCGCCGACCTCGACCCGCACGCCACGGTCCTCGCCGTCGAACTGGAGGGAGAACTGCGGCTGTACCGCGGGGCGGGCCGGTTCTGACGCACCGCCGTGCGCGGGGCAGGCGGGGGGCACTTTCCAGGAAGTTTTAAGGAAGCGGCGACGCGCCAGGTCACCGGGGGGACGACGCCGCCCGCGACCCCGGCGCTTCTCCCCTCGGACACCTGGAGTTCGCCTGCGACCCGTGACATTCGGAGGCACGGCGACACAGAGGGGTGGCACGGTGCGAGACCCGCGTATGCCTTCGATCGGCAAGGGACTCAGGCGTCGAGGGAGGCTGATGATCCAGGCCGTGAGCCCACCGCGCCGCGCCCTGAACGCGATCCCGGCGCCCCGGGCGGGCACGGCGAAGCCCGCGTTCACCGCGCCGCCCGCGCCCCGGCTGGTGGACTCGCCGGTCTTCGTGCTGTCCTCGGTGCGCTCCGGCTCGACCCTGCTGCGGGTCCTGCTCAACAGCCACAGCCGCGTGCGCGCCCCGCACGAGATGCACCTGCGCACCGTCCACGTCCAGCTGACCCGCAGTTTCACCGCGGCGGCCATGCAGGAGCTCCAGCTCGACAAGGAGGAGCTGGAGCACGTCCTGTGGGACCGCGTCCTGCACCTGGAACTGACCCGCAGCGGCAAGGACGTCATCGTGGACAAGACGCCGCCCAACACCCTCATCTGGCCCCGGCTGCACCGATGTTGGCCGAACGCCCGCTACATCCTGCTGCTCCGCCACCCGGGCGCGATCGTCGCCTCGCTGATCGACCGCCGCGAGGAGCCCGACCTGACGGCCATCCACGCCGAGGTCCTGGACTACGCCGAGAAGCTGGAGGAGGCGCGGCGGCACCTCGACGCCCATGTGATGACGTACGAGGACCTCACCGCGGAGCCGGAGCGGGCGACGCGTGGCGTGTGCGAGTACCTCGGCGTCGAGTGGGAGAGCGGCATGCTCGACTACGGCAGCCGCGACCACGGCAGGTTCCGCCCCCAGCTCGGCGACTGGAGCAGCACCATCAAGTCGGGCCGCATCCAGCCCGCCCGCACAGCCGACACCACCACAGAACTCCCACCCCGCCTGAAAGCCCTGTCCCACCAATGGGGCTACCACCCCTGACCGCCCCCCACGACCCGCACCCGCAGCGGCAGCACGCATCGCGCGGAGGAGCCGAGCGCCTGTCCCGCCCCCGCGGAGGCGCCGCTAAGGGGCGCGGGGAACTGCGCGACCAGCCCCCACGACCCGCACCTGGCGCGGCAGCACGCACCGCGCGGATGAGCCGAGCGCCTGTCCCGCCCCCGCGTAGGCGCCGCTAAGGGGCGCGGGGAACTGCGCGACCAGCCCCCACCACCCGCACCCGCAGCGGCAGCGGCAGCACGCCCCGCGCGGAGGAGGCGAGCGACTACCCGCGCCCGCGCCGGCGCCGCTCAGGGGCGCGGGGAACTGCGCGACCAGCTCCCACGACCCGCACCCGGCACCGAACCTAGAGCGGCAGCGCCTGCGCCGCGGACCCGGACCCGACCGGCGCCGGCGCCGGAACCGCCGGCAGCACCGGAGCCGCATCCTCCTCCGCCCGCCGCTGCGCCGGCACGGCGACCGGCCGCAGCTGCCGAGGAGCGGACACGACCGTGTAGTCCTGGCCGAGGAACGGCGGCACGATCTCCCCGGGGTCGTCGCCCAGCGCCAGCCGCACGGCGGCCCAGGGGGCGTTGACCCCGCACAGCGACAGCTGGTGCAACCCCCCTGCCGGACGGGTGTTGACATCCATCAGCACAGGCTGCTCGCCGAACATCCGGAACTGGATGTTGGAGAGATGATGCAGCCCGAACCCCTCGGCGATCCGCCGCGCCGGCTCCACGAACTGCTCGTGCAGCGTGAACCCGCGCCGACGCCCGTTCTTCGTCCGCCCGATCGCCATCCGGACCACGTTGTCGCGCCCGGTGAGGCAGTCGACGGACACCTCCGGCTGCTCCAGCCGGGGCATCACCAGCCAGTCCACCGGCTCATCGGCCTGCCGCAGCGCCTCCAGCACCAGATCGAGCTGGACGTAGGGGGTGGGGAACCCACCGAGGTGCAGCAGCGAGAACGGGGCCCGCGTGATCACCCGGAAACCCACCCCACCCGCACCGGACGCCGGCTTGAAGCACGCCTTGTGCCCGCCCGCCTCCAACTCCTCGACGGCCGCCACGAGTTCCTCCGCACCACGTACCCGCCACCACGGCGGCACCGGCACCCCGATCGCCTGGACGGCCTCGTAGGCGATCACCTTGTCGTGGAAGACGGCCACGGCCTCCGGCGGCGGCGCCAGCAACGCCGTTCCGACCGCCTCGAACTCGGCGCGGTGCGCCACGATCGCCGCCTGGTGCAGACGCGGCACGAACACGTCGATCGCGCGCCGGGCGCACACGTCCAGGGCGAATTCGACGTACGCGGCCGGGGACAGCCCCTCCGGCTCCAGCTCCGCGGTGTCGGCGGCGGCGAGGACGGGGGAGTCGGGGTCGCCATGGGTGGCATGGATCTCGACGGCCCGGTCGCCGGGATTTCTCCGCAGCTGATCCATGAAGAACACGTTCTCCGCGTACGTGCGGTTGAGCCAGACGCGTACGCGAGAGACCATGCAGGCCGCCTTCCACGGTTCGCGGGCACGGCGGAGCGGGGCCGGCCCGGCCAGGGGGGTTGGGGAGGGACACCGAAGCGCCCTTGCGTGAAGGGGGTTCGTGGGCGCCGATGTTGGGGCGATCATACGGCTTCGCGAGCCCGCCGCGTGCAACGTGCGGGTTACGGAATTGCCGATCCCGCCCTCTCGTCCTGGGGGTCCCTGATAACCCCTAATACACTCCGGTGGCCCTTGCCGACCGAGCCGCGCATGTGTTGTCGTGGTGCCTCCGTGTGATCGTGAGGGGGCAGACAGGTGACATCGACGGCCGGCGGTGCCGGACAGCTGCTGGCCATCAGCGACCTGCACATCGGGTACGCGGAGAACCGCGAGCTGGTGGAGAAGATGCGCCCCGACACCGACGACGACTGGCTGCTGGTGGCCGGGGACGTCGCGGAGAGCGTGTCCCGCATCCGCTGGGCCCTGGAACTGCTCGCCGGACGCTTCCGCAAGGTGATCTGGGCCCCCGGCAACCACGAGCTGTGGACGCACCCCTCCGACACTGTCACCCTGCGGGGCGTCGAACGCTACGAGCACCTGGTGGCGATGTGCCGCGAGCTCGGCGTGACGACCCCGGAGGACCCGTACCCGGTCTGGGACGGCCCCGGCGGCCCGATCGCCGTGGCGCCGCTGTTCCTGCTGTACGACTACTCCTTCCTGCCCGCCGGCTGCACGACCAAGGACGAGGGACTGGCCTACGCGCACTCGACCGGGATCGTGTGCAGCGACGAGCATCTGCTGCACCCCGACCCCTACCCCACGCGCGAGGCCTGGTGCCGGGCGCGGGTCGAGCAGACCGAGCGGCGGCTCGCCGAGATCCCCGAAGAGCTGCCGACCGTGCTGGTCAACCACTACCCGCTGGACCGCCACCCGACCGAGGTCCTGTGGTACCCCGAGTTCGCCATGTGGTGCGGCACCCGGCTGACGGCCGACTGGCACCGCCGCTTCCGGGTGGAGACGATGGTCTACGGACACCTCCACATCCCGCGGACCACCTGGCACGAGGGCGTCCGCTTCGAGGAGGTGTCGGTGGGCTATCCGCGCGAGTGGCGCGGACGCGAGCAGCCGCCGGGCCGGCTGCGCCGCATCCTGCCGAAGGAGGACACGACGCCGTGATCGAGGAACTGCTGCCCGCCTCGGTCGTGGCCGTGGAGGTGCACGGCGACGACGGGAGCGAGCCCGCGCCGCTGTACCCGCAGGAGGCGGCCGTCGTCGCGCGCGCCGTCGACAAGCGGCGGCGCGAGTTCGCCCTCGTACGTGCCTGCGCCCGCCGTGCCATGGAGAAGCTCGGCGTGCCGGCGCAGGCCGTGCTGCCCGGCGAGCGCGGCGCCCCCGGCTGGCCCGCCGGACTGGTGGGCAGCATGACCCACTGCGAGGGCTACGGCGCCGCGGCGCTGGTGCGTGAGGCCGACCTGGTCTCGCTCGGCATAGACGCCGAGCCGCACGAGCCCCTCCCGCCCGGGGTGCTGGAGGCCGTGGCGCTGCCGGACGAGCAGGCCCGGCTCAGGCAGCTGGCCGCGGGCCACCCGGGCGTCCACTGGGAACGTCTGCTCTTCAGCGCCAAGGAGTCCGTGTACAAGGCGTGGTTCCCGCTCACCGGGAAGTGGCTGGACTTCTCGGAGGCCGACATCGAGATCACCGTCGGTTCCGAGGGCACGGGGCACGGGCGCTTCCAGGCGAAGCTCCTCGTGCCCGGCCCCGTCGTCGGGGGTCGCCGGCTCGGTGCCTTCGACGGCCGGTGGACGGTCCAGAGGGGGCTCGCGGCCACCGCGGTGACGGTGCCGCACGCCTGACGGCGCGCGGCCCTCGTCCCCCGAGCGCTACGGGCGCAGGTCTCCGGGGCACCAACTCCGCAGCAGGCCGAAGAAGGCCTCCTCGTTGCCCGTCAGGCCGGCCCGCGCCAGCGCCTGTTCGGCCTCGGCGAGGACGGCGGGCGGGACGACCGGCGGCCGAGGGGAGTCGGGTGGCCCGGCCGCGGTGTCGAATGCCGCTCGTACGGTGTGCAGCAGGCGCAGATAGGCCTGCACGGCGGTGCGTTCCCGGTCGGTCAGTACGGCAGTGGGCATCGGTCGGCTCTCCCCGTCTCGTCGTCGCCACCCGTGCCGGAACGGCACGTACGCCCCCGGACTCGACGGCGCACTCCCAGCTTGCCGTCCACCACTGACAATCCGGCTTGGAGGCGCCCCGGTTCGCCCGCTCGGCGGAGGTGTGACGCACCGCGGCGCGGCGCGAAGGCGCTGCTCCGCGCCGGTGCGAGGAGGTTTCGGGCGGAAGCCGGCGGACAGGTCCTAGTGCTGTGGCCCGACGTAGCCCAGCGACGCCTCGATCCGGCCCGCCAGGTGGTCGCGCTGCACCGGTCCGCGCAGGGCCGAACCCGCGAGCCAGGTGCGGCACTTGCTGGCGAGCAGCAGCCCGAAGCTCTCGGCGTCCCGCTCGTCGGCCAGGTCGAAGCGGGTGCGGGCCGCCACTTTCAGGACGGTCGCCTGGAGGTCGGCGTCGTCGTCGAGTAAACGGGCCGCGACCGCGGCGCCCTCGACGTGATGGCTGCAGTGCCCGGCCTTCATGTGCCACAGCTCGTGCCCGAGGATCACCAACTGGTGGTCGGGGGCGGTGCGTTCCTCGATGACCACGAGGTCCTGGTCGGCCATGTCGAGCCACAGCCCGCTGGCCGTGCCGACGGGGAAGGCGGCCGTACGGAAGTGGACGGGGCGGCCGCGGCGTCTGCTCATGCCGTCGCACAGCGCGGAGTAGAGGTCGCTCGGGCGCGCCGGTGCGGACAGGGTCAGCTCCGCGACCAGCTCGCCGCACAGACGGCGCATTTCCTTACCGATGCCCACAGATTCTCTCCCGGATCACGACTCGGGCCGCTTGACGCTCTCCAGGAGCATGTCCAGCCATTCGGCGACCTTGTCGCGGTGCTGGTCGGTGGGCAGTTGGGCGGCCCGCCAGGCGATTCCGCGCACGCCGTGGTCCTGGAGCAGCCGTTCCAGCGGGTCGTCGGCCGCCGCGGCCGCCGCCCGCTCCCGGTCGGCCAGCTTCTGCAGCAGCTCCTGCTCGGTGCGCTGGAGGATGTCCGCGAGCGCCTCGGGGTCCTCGGCCGTGAGGAAGCCGGCGTGCACCCGGAAGAAGCGCTGGATGGCGTCGCAGTGCTCCATGGTGGGACGCCGGTCGCCGTTGATGAGGGCGCCCGCCTGCTGCCGTGACATCCCGGCGCCGTCGGCGATCTCCTGCTGGGTGTACCGGCGCCCGTTGCTTTTCAGCCGGGTGCGCCGCAGCAGGTCCAGGCGTTGCAGGAACCGCGCCTGCACATCGGGCTCGCCGGCCCGGCGGCCGCGCAGCAGGTCCTGGACGACGGGCTCGGGGACGCCGCAGGCCACGGAGAGCCGGGCGGTGTCGAAGACCTCCGCGTGCGCCACACCGAGCCGGTCGGCGAGCGCGGTGACGCGGTAGATCACGGCCGGCAGGGTGGCCGTCGCCGTGGCGCCCGGAACCTCGTAGCCATCCGTCACCGACAGATCTCCTACGTCTCTCACACACTTCTCGCGAGTAATTGGCGTGAACTTCCCGGAGAGTAGCGGGTGGTTCGAACTCACATCCAGGTCTCGCCACAACTGTGGCCAATTTCAGCCGTCGACCGGCATGAAATGCCACGATAGTTGACACGGCAAGCTTCGGGGCATCAGGATCGGGTCGCCGCGTGAAGGCCGCATAGGCAAGAGGGGTGACCTCCCGATGGCACACCAGGCAGGAGGGCAGCGGTCCGCGTTGCGGTCCGTCCCCGAGGATTCCGAGGCCCAGTCGTATCTGGAGGACTACGCCGCCTTCATGGAGGCCGTACCCTTCCCGTCCGTCGTCGTCGACCGGCGCTGGGACGTCGTCCTGGCCAACAGCGCGTTCGCGGCGCTCTTCCGCGGGGTCGCGCCGCATCCGACGGCCATGCCCGGTGACAACTTCCTGAGGTTCGTGCTGTTCCACCCGGATGCCGCGGGTGTGCTCGGGGACCACGAGTCGCGCTGGTGTCTTCCGATGCTGGCCCACTTCGCCGACGCGGTGGAGCGCCACGGTCACGACCACGGGCTGCAGGCCATCCGGCGGGAGATCGCGCAGGACCCCCTCATGGAGGCCGCCTTCCGGCAGGGACTGCCGCACTGGGTGCGGGCGGTCGGCGAGGCCGCCGTCGAGCACGACGGGGCGGTGCGCCCGCTGCTGCACCCCGACCCGCGCTGGGGAGCCACCGACTGCCGGATCGTCGCCGAGACACCGAGGACCCTGCGGGACCTCGGCTGCACCCGGCTGACCATGGTGCTGCGCGAGCCGCGCCGGCCCGCCCCGGCCCCCCGCCGACGGTCCCACGACCGTCGCCCCGCGAGCCATCTCACGGTGGTCCCCACCCCCGAGGCCTGACCGGGCACCGCCGGCGTTCAGGTCGCCGACGGCGCCACGGTCGGGCCGGGGTGACCACCCCGACAGCTCCAGCCCGCCGCTCCGGAACACCGCCGGTCCGGTGGTGATTTGTCAGGGGATCTCCGCGAAGGCCGGGACACGCCCTGGCACACCCCCGCGTACGCGCGACCTTCACGGTGACGCCATCGGGCCCTTCCCGGACGTTCGGTGCTCTTGAAACACTCCTTCCGCGCGCGTTTCGTCAGCATCCGGCCCGGTCGAACTCCTTCAGGACGAGAGGTCCCTCAGTCATGCCCGAAGTCAACCGGCGCAAGTTCCTCCAGATCGCGGGGGCCACCACCGCCTTCACCGCCCTGGCGAGCAGCATCGAGCGGGCCGCCGCCCTGCCGGCCAACCACCGCAACGGAACGATCGAGGACGTTGAGCACATCGTCGTCCTGATGCAGGAGAACCGTTCCTTCGACCACTACTTCGGCAAGCTCCGCGGTGTCCGCGGCTTCGGCGACCCGCGGCCGGTGAAGCTGGACAACGGCAAGTCGGTCTGGCACCAGGCGAACGCCGGCAAGGAGGTGCTGCCCTTCCACCCGGACGCCGACGACCTCGGCATGCAGTTCCTGGAGGGTCTGCCGCACAGCTGGAACGACGGCCAGCAGGCCTACAACGGCGGCAAGTACGACAAGTGGCTGCCCGCCAAGGGCACCACGACCATGGCGTACCTGACCCGCGAGGACATCCCGTTCCACTACGCCCTCGCCGACACCTTCACCGTCTGCGACGCCTACCACTGCTCGTTCATCGGCTCCACCGACCCGAACCGCTACTACATGTGGTCCGGTCACACGGGCAACGACGGCAAGGACGGCGGCCCGGTCCTCGGCAACGACGAGCTGGGCTACGACTGGACGACGTACCCCGAGCGCCTGGAGCAGGCCGGGATCTCCTGGAAGATCTACCAGGACATCGGCGACGGCCTGGACGCGGACGGCTCCTGGGGCTGGATCTCCGACCCCTACCGCGGCAACTACGGCGACAACTCGCTGCTGTACTTCAACAAGTACCGCGACGCCGAGCCCGGCGACCCCTGGTACGACAAGGCCCGCACCGGCACCGACGTGAAGAACGGCGACGGCTACTTCGACCGGCTCCAGGCCGACGTCAAGGCCGACCGGCTGCCGCAGATCTCCTGGATCGCGGCTCCCGAGGCCTTCTCCGAGCACTCCAACTGGCCGACCAACTACGGCGCCTGGTACATCGCCAAGGTCCTGGACGCGCTCACCTCCAACCCCGCGGTGTGGGCGAAGACGGCCCTGTTCATCACCTACGACGAGAACGACGGCTTCTTCGACCACGTGGTGCCCCCGCTGCCGCCGAAGTCCGCCGCGCAGGGCCTGTCCACGGTCGACGTCTCCCTGGACGTCTACCCGGGCGACAGCAAGCGCCCGGCCGGCCCCTACGGTCTGGGCCCCCGGGTGCCCATGCTGGTCGTCTCGCCGTGGAGCAAGGGCGGCTACGTCTGCTCCGAGACCCTCGACCACACCTCGATCGTCCGATTCATGGAGCGCCGCTTCGGTGTCGAGGAGCCGAACATCTCGCCCTGGCGGCGTGCCGTCTGCGGTGACCTGACGTCCGCCTTCGACTTCTCCCGCAAGGACACCAAGCCGGCCCGCCTGCCGGACACCGACGCCTACGAGCCGCCGGACCGGGAGCGTCACCCTGACTACCGGCCGACGCCGCCGGCCGACCCGGACATGCCGAAGCAGGAGCGTGGCCTGCGCCCGGCCCGCCCGCTCCGGTACTCCCCGGTGGTCGACGGCGCGGTGGACGCGGCCGCCGGGAAGTTCACGCTCGGCTTCGCCTCGGGCGAGAAGGCCGGTGCCGCCTTCCTGGTCACGTCGGGCAACCGCACCGACGGGCCGTGGCAGTACACCACCGAGGCCGGCAAGCACCTCTCCGACACCTGGAACTCGGCGTACTCCCAGGGCTCCTACGACCTGACCGTGCACGGCCCCAACGGGTTCGTGCGCGTCTTCAAGGGCCCGAACAAGGTGGCGGGCCCGGAGGTCACCGCGCGCCACTTCGGCGACGACATCGTGCTGACCTTCACCAACAAGGGCTCCGGCACCGCTCAGCTGCGGCTGGTCGACGGCTACACCGGCCGGGCGAAGACCCTGAAGGTGCGCGCGGGCTCGACGGTGAAGCACGTCGCCGACCTGTCGAGGAGCCGGCGCTGGTACGACCTGACGGTTACCTCCGACGCGGACCCGTCGTACCTGCGGCGCTTCGCCGGACACGTGGACAACGGACGCCCGGGTGTGAGCGACCCGGCGATCGTCACGGACTAGCGAGGATCGGCACGCCCTCTCGCCGCACCGGCCGCAAGCCCACGTACATCCCGTACGAGAGCTTCCGGCCGGCACGCCGAGAGGACGCACCGGACGCCGCTCCTCACGGGCCAACCCTGACGCGGCACCGGCGAGGATCGGCCGCCGCGCTCAGAGCGGCGTGAGGTGCCCCGGCCGCGACGGCCGGGGCATCACCGTCTCCGGCCCGGACGGCAGCGCGGGGCCCCGGCCGGAAGGCGTCCGGGACAGCAGCACCACGCCCCAGGACGCCAGCAGCGCCCCCGTGACGGCGAGCAGTACGCCCGTCGCCCCGCCCCGCAGCCGTTCGCCCAGCAGCGACAGGCCGACCACCGCGGCCGCCACCGGATTGCTCAGGGTCACCACCGCGAGCGGGGCGCCGAGCCCGTCCCGGTAGGCGGTCTGCGCCAGCAGCACGCCGCCGCACGCGAACACCGCGACGAGCAGGGCCACTCCCACGACCTGGAAGCCGAGCAGCGGCCCCGAGGAGTCCGTCGCGGCCACCGTCACCGTCTGGGTGAGGGCGGAGCCCACCCCGGAGGCGATCCCGGACGCGCCGGCGTGCCGCAGGCCGGGCCGGGTGCCGGGCCGGGCGAGCACGCAGATCAGCACGGACGCCGAACCCGCGACCGTGAGCGCCTCGGTCACGCCGAGCACGTCGTCGGGAGCGGGGCCCGACGCCGTGACGAGCAGCGCGCCCAGACCCGCCAGCGTGAAGGCGGTGCCGCGCCACTCCACCGCGCTGACCCGTCGGCCCGCGAGCCGGGCTCCCATCGGCACCGCGGCGACCAGTGTCAGCGCCCCCAGCGGCTGCACCACCGTCAGCGGTCCGTAGTTCAGGGCGACGACGTGCAGCACCGCGCCGGAGGCGTTCAGCGCCACCGACACCCACCACGCCGCGCTGGCCAGCAGCCGCAGCACCCCCGAGCCGGCCGCGCGGGCGGCGAGCCGTTCCTGGGCGACCGCGGCGGCGGCGTAGGCGACCGCGGAGAACAGCGACAGGACGACGGCGAGGCCGGTGGCGCTCATCGGCCCGCCTCCGCGAGCACCGGCTCCCGCGCCGGCGACGCCGCTCCGGGCGCCGCGGCCTGAGCCGTCGCCCGCACCGTCCGGCCCGCCGGTACGAGGAGGCGGCCGGGCGGCGCGGCCGTGCGCGGCGCGGGGCGGATGAGCGCCAGCGCCCCGGCCAGCAGGACGGCCGCGACGAGGGCGTCCAGCCAGTAGTGGTTGGCGGTGCCCACGATCACCAGCAGGGTCAGCAGCGGGTGCAGCAGCCACAGCCAGCGCAGCCGCGAGCGCGTCGCCACGATCACCCCGACGGCCAGCAGCAGGGCCCAGCCGAAGTGCAGCGAGGGCATGGCCGCGAACTGGTTCGACAACTGGTCGGTCTCGGGGGAGCCGTACACGGACGGCCCGTACACCTGCCCCGTGTCCGTCAGCCCGGTCGCCGCGAGCATCCGCGGCGGCGCGAGCGGGAAGGCCAGATGCAGTACCAGTGCGGCGGCGGTGAGGGCGGCGAGCACCCGGCGGGCCCAGAGGTAGTGGCCGGGGCGCCGCAGGTACAGCCAGACCAGGAAGGCGGCGGTCGCGGGGAAGTGGACGGTGGCGTAGTAGGTGTTCGCCAGCCGCACCGGCGCCTCGCCGTGCAGCAGCAGGGACTGCACCCAGCCCTCGGCCGGGAGGTGGACGGCCCGTTCCAGGTCCCACACCCGGTGGGCGTTGCGGAAGGCCGCGTGGGTGTGGTCGGTCGCGAGCAGCCGGCCGGACTTGTAGACGAGGAGGAGTCCCGCGACCAGCAGGAACTCCCGGACAAGAGGCGGCCGCGCTATCGCGGAGTCGTCCTCGGCAGGCTCGGTGCGGGCATTCATCCCCCGGCCCCTTCACTGACGGTGGTGCTGAAAGCTCATCGATACGGTGACGTACCGGTACGCCAGTGTACCGATACGTCTTTGTACCGGTACACTGGCGTATCGATTGCGTACGACACACTGGACCACGGGCCCCTGGCCGCAGGACCGGAAGTGACCGGAGCGAGGAGACGGACCCATGACGTCGCAGGCCGCGGACCGACCGGAGACGGTCGGCGCCTCGCGCCGCTCCAAGCTGACGCGGGAGCGTGAGCAGGAGTTCTTCGACGCGGTGATCGAACAGATTCGCGAGTGCGGATACGACGCCGTGACGATGGACGGTGTCGCCACCAGCACGCGGTGCAGCAAGTCCACGCTGTACCGGCAGTGGAAGACCAAGCCGCAGTTCGTGGCGGCGGCGCTGCGCTCGCGGCGCCGGGTGTGCTTCGAGGGGATCGACAGCGGCTCGCTGGCCGGGGACCTGCGGCAGGTCGCGCGGGTGCTCGGGGAGTGGTCCGGACGGGACCATCGGCTCGTCCAGGCGCTCGGTCACGCGGTACTGGAGGACCAGGAACTGGCGCAGGCGCTGCGCGAGACGCTCGTCGAACCCGATCTCGCCGCGGTCGAGCGGATCCTGCGGCGCGGTGTGGAACGCGGGGAGATCGCCGCCGACCATCCGGCGCTGCCGTACGTGGCCGCCCAGATCTTCGGCGTGCTGCGGGTGCGGCCCATGCTGGAGGGCCGGGACGCCGACCCGGACTTCCTGGTGGAGTTCGTGGAGTCCGCCGTGCTGCCGGCGCTCGGACTCACCTGAAGACCCAGGCCGAGTCGTCCGAGGGATGACGGGACGACCGGCCTGCTCGCGCCGCACCGTGGGGACGGGGGCGGCGCGCACCCCCGGCCGGGTGGGGTACCTCTGGAGCGGAGAGGTTCCCCGCCCGGCCGAACAGGGCGGAAAGCTAGACGCTCCGCCCGTCGCCGCCGCCGGAGGACACCTTGATCCCCTCGGTGATCTCGTCGATCAGGGACACGTCCTGGTCGGCGTCGATGCCGAAGCGGACCACGACGAGCCGCCCGGAGTCGCCGGGCGAGGGGAACACCAGCGACTCGACCAGACCGTCGGCACCCTTGCTGGTGACCGCCTTCCAGCGGACCAGATAGCCCTTCTGCCCGGCCACGGTCACCGCCTCGGACGCCAGCACCCGGTGCGAGGTGATCTTCCCGTAGCTGTTGCCGCCGTAGGACTCCTCGGCGTTCGCCGCGATGTCGGCCTTCGCGACCTGCTCGGGCGTGCTGCCCTTGGTGCCGAGCACCTCGGCGGGCGCCGAGTACGCGCCGCCCTTCGTGCACGACTTGGACGTGTCGCCGGGGCACTTGTAGCTGTCCTCGGACGTCATCTGCGCGCCCACGTCGAAGGACTGGCCGCTCCAGCCCTCGGGCACCGTCATGCTGATCCCGTTGACGGGGTCGGACAGCGTGCCGCCGCCCTCGACCTCCGGCGCCTGCGGCCGCCCGGACTCGGGGGACTCGCCCTCGGGGCCGCCCGAACCGCCGGAGCCCTCGTCGCCGAACGGCCCACCCTGGCCGCCGTCCCGCCCGTCCGGTCCCTGCTGCTGCGAATCGGCGCGGCTGGCACCGCCGTCGTCCTTGGTCAGCGCGTAGACGCCGACCCCGATGCAGGCGAGGACCGCGGCCGCCGCCGTGACGGCTATCGCGGTGCGCAGGCCGCGCCGCCGCCCGCCCGGCGGCTGGACCGGATACCCGGGATATCCCGGGTGCCCGGGGAACCCCGGGTACGCCTGGTGCCCCGCTGGGCCCGGAGCCCCGGCACCTCCCGGATACGCGGGAAACGCCGGCTGGGTCTGCTGCCCGTGGGCGGCCGGCGCGGGCCCCGCCGGGGGACCCCAGGCCGCGGCCGACCCCGCCGGACGGGTCTGGTCCGTCCACGCCTTGCCGTCCCACCAGCGCTCCGTGGCGGGACCGTCACTTGTCTGCCCGGGGTCGGGGTACCACCCGGGAGGAGTCAACTGCGTCATGCCCCCACCGTATGAGGCCTCGGTGAAAGACGGATGAGAGGGACCCCCCGCCGGCCGACGGGAGCAGCGCCGGCACACGTCACCGGGGCCCCACGGACTGACGCCCGGTCATTCCAGCATCAGGCGTACCGGTGCGCGCGCGGCGGCCGACGGCAGGCGCAGTCCGTCCCGCCCCGGCGTCACCGACCCCAGCACGCTCGGATGCCGGGCCCCCGTGCTCGCCGGGACCGTGCCCGGCAGCCCGTGCGCCGTCAGGAACCCCAGGACCGCGAACGCGTAGGCCTCCTTCGCGTCGGAGGGGAGCCCGAGCTCGTCGGAGCGGCGCACCGCCACACCCGGCAGCGACTCCCCGAGCATCCGCATCAGCACCGGATTGCGGGTGCCGCCGCCGGACGCGATCACCTCCGTGGCGCCCACCGACCGCACGGCGTCGGCGACCGTGCGCGCGGTGAGCCGGGTCAGGGTCGCGATCACGTCCTCGGCGGGCAGGGTGCCGACCCCGGCCAACGCCTCGTGCAGATACCCGACGTGGAACAGCTCCTTGCCGGTGGTCTTGGGCGCGGGCAGCGCGTAGTACGGCTCCTCCAGCAGCCGCTCCAGCAGCACCGGCTGGACCCGGCCACGGGCGGCGAGGGCGCCGTCCACGTCGCAGGCGAGCCGTCCGCCGCTGAAGCCGTGTGCCGCCGCGTCGATCAGCGCACACGCGGGCCCGGTGTCGAAGGCGGTCCCGTCGACGGCGGTGAGATTGGCGATCCCGCCGAGGTTCAGGGCGACCGGGGTGCCCGGGCGGCCGCGCAGCCACAACAGGTCGATCAGGCTGACCAGCGGGGCGCCCTGACCGCCGGCCGCGACGTCCCGGGGCCGGAAGTCGGCGACGACGGGCAGCCCGGTCGCCTCGGCGATCCACGCGGGCTGCCCGAGCTGGAGGGTGCCGCGTACCTGGCCCTCGTCGACCCAGTGGTACACCGTCTGTCCGTGCGAGGCCACCAACTCGGCCCGTCCGTCGCACAGTTCCCGGTCGGCCCGGACGGCCGCCGCCGCGAAGGCCTGTCCGATCAGGGTGTCCATCCGGCACACCTGTGCCAGGGTCGTGGTCCCGGGTGGCAGGGCCGCCGCGAGCGCCGACCGCACCTCCTCGTCGTAGGGCTCACTCACCATCCCGAGCGGCTTCAGCACGAGGCCGTCTCCGACGAGGCTCAGCTCGGCCGCCGCCGCGTCGATGGCGTCGTACGACGTGCCGGACATCAGCCCGATGACCCGCATCCGTTCACCTCGCCTCCTTCGAAGGTCCCCTCGCCGGGAGGGTGGCGAGGGCCAGCACACTGACCGCGCAGGCGGCCGCCGCGTAGTACGCCGGGACGTCCACGTTCCCGGTCCGCTCGACCGTCTCCGTGATGATGAGCCCGGCACACCCCGAGAACACCGCATTGGACAGGGCGTAGGCGAGTCCCAGGCCGGTGTGGCGGACGGTGGTCGGGAACATCTCCGACAGCATCGCCGGGCCCGGCCCCGCCATCAGCCCGACCACCGCGCCGGCCGCGAACACCGCCAGGCCCTTGACGGACACGGCGGTGTTCGGGTCCTGGAGCAGGTTCAGCAGCGGCACCGCGAGGACCACCACCAGCAGCGCCCCGCAGAGCATCACCGGCCGCCGCCCCACGCGGTCGCTGAGCAGCCCCGCCGGGACGATGGTCACCGCGAAGCCGAGGTTGGCCAGCACGGTGGCTAGCAGCGCCTGCTGGAAGCTCGCGTCCAGGCTGTTCTGGAGGTAGGACGGCAGCACGACCAGGAAGGTGTACCCGGCCGCGGCCCAGCCCATGATCCGCCCGGCGCCGAGCGCGATGGCCCGCGCCACCTCGCGCGGGGGCGGGCTGCGCAGCTCGCGCCGCTCACTGAACGCCGGTGTCTCCTCCAGCCGCAGCCTCAGCCAGAGCGCGCCCAGCCCCATCGGCAGCGTCAGCAGGAACGGCAGCCGCCAGCCCCAGTCGCCGAGTTGGGCCTCCGTCAGCACGGTGGCGAGCAGTGCCGCCGCGCCCGCCCCGCCGAGCAGGCCCAGCGCGACGGTGAACGACTGCCACGAGCCGTACAGTCCGCGCCTGCCCGGCGGGGCGAACTCGGTCATCACCGCCACCGCCCCGCCGAACTCACCGCCCGCCGACAGGCCCTGAAGCACCCTCAGGAACGTGAGCAGCCAGGGCGCGAGCGCCCCGGCCGTCTCGTACGTCGGCAGTGCTCCGATCAGGGTCGTCGCGCCGGTCATCAGCGCGATCACCAGGATCAGCACCGGCCGCCGGCCGATCCGGTCGCCGAGCCGCCCGAACAGGGCGGCCCCGACGGGCCGGAAGAAGAAGGCGAGGGCGAAGGAGGCGTACGTCTTCACCAGGGCCTCGGCCTCGCTGCCGCCCTCCGGGGTGAAGAAGCGGGCGGCGATGACGGTGGCGAAGTAGCCGTAGACACCGAACTCGTACCACTCGATGAAGTTGCCCACCGAGCCCGCGACCAGCGCCCGGCGGGACCGTTCCGGCCTGGTGCCGGCCACCTTCGCGGGCGCCTTCATCAGGGGTGCCTCCCGTCCCGTCACCCCGCGGGTTCCCGGCAGGGGAAAATTAGCGTCAGTTCAGGGGCCGTCGGCTGTCAATAACTTTCACGAGGACGTCACCCAGGGCTACCACACTCCCCCCGACCACCCACCGCCGGACCTCCCGTGGGGCTACGCTCGCCCTGTACGTCGTTCGGGCGACCAGGGGAGGCAGCGGGATGACGGTGGATCCGCCGGCGGCGGGCGCCTCGGCTTCCCTGTGGGAACGGGACGAGGAGATCGCCGGGGTGGTCGAGGCGCTCGACGCCCTGTGCGGGGACCGCGCGTCGTCGGGCGGCCTGCTGGTGTTACGCGGCGAGGCCGGCTTCGGCAAGACCGCGCTGCTCGCAAAGACCCGCCGGCTGGCCGAGGAACGCGGCTGCGCGGTGTGGTCGGCACGCGGCGGTGAGACCCTGCGCTCCGTCCCCTTCAACGTCGTGCGCCAACTGCTGCAGCCCGCCCTCGTCTCCCTGCTCCCCGAGGAGGCCCGGGAGTACCTCGGCGACTGGTACGACGTCGCCGGCCCCGCCCTCGGCATCGCCGACCCCGGCGGGCGCCAGGCCGACCCGCAGGGCGTGTGCGACGGACTCGTCGTCGCCGTGCGGCGGCTGGCCAAGCGGGACTGGCCGCTGGTTCTGCTCATCGACGACGCGCACTGGGCCGACCAGGAGACACTGCGCTGGCTCGCCGCGTTCGCCGAGCGGCTGCACGACCTGTCCGTGCTGGTGGTGGTGGCGCGCAGGCCGGGCGAGGTGACCGGCGAGAGCGCCCGCCACCTCGACGCGGTCGCCGCCGCCGCCGGCCGCCCGGAGACGGTCCTGAGCGCCCTCACCCCGGACGCGACCGCCGGACTCACCCGCGCGACCGTCGGCCGGCACGCCGACGCCCCGTTCTGCCGTGAGGTCTGGGCCGTCACCGGCGGCAACCCCTACGAGACCGTCGAACTGCTCGCCAAGGTGCGGGACACCGAACTGGAGCCGACCGAGTCCTCCGCCGGTGAACTGCGCGCCCTGAACCGCTCGGCGCGCGGCGGCGGGCTCGTCGCCCGCCTGGAGGGGCTCGGCATCGACGCCACCCGGTTCGCCTGGGCGGCCGCCATACTCGGCACCGGCATATCCGTGGACCTGGTGGCCCGGCTCACCACCATGCGCCACGAACAGGCCCTGCGCTGCGCCGACTTGCTGTGCTCGGCCCGGATCCTGACCGCACCCGACCCGGCGGGAGCGCAGGCCGACGACGGCGACCTGGAGTTCGTCCACCCGCTGATCGCCACCGCCGTCTACCACTCGATCCCGGACGCCCTGCGCACCGCCATGCACGGCATCGCCGCACAGATCGTCACCGACTCCGGCCGCGGTGCCGCCGCCGCCTCCCGGCATCTGCTCCAGGTCCACCCGGACGACGACGTCGAACTCGTCGACCAACTGCGCGCGGCCGCCCGGGAACACCTCGCCGTCGGCGCCCCCGACGCGGCCCGCCGCTGCCTCGAACGCGCTCTGCTGGAGCCGCCCCGGCCCGACGTGCACGCGCGCGTGCTCTACGAACTCGGCTGCGCGACCCTGCTCACCGCGCCCGCCCGCACCATCGGCCACCTCCAGACCGCGCTCGCCATGCCCGGCCTCGACGGGGCCGCCCGCGTCGACGCCGTCTTCCGCCTCTCCCAGGCCCTGCTCCACAACGACCAGCTCGAACAGGCCGTACGCACCGTCGAGGCCGAGGCCGCCCGGCACGAGGAGGGTCCCGCCCGGTTGCGGCTGCGGGCCGTCCAGTACATGTGGGAGGGCATCCACGCCGGTGAGGCGCAGACACCGGGACGCTCCGAGCGGCTCGCCGAACTGGCCCGCACCTGCACCGGCCGCGACAACTCCGAGCGCGCGCTGCTCATCCTGCGCGGCTTCGACGCGATGAACCACGGGGAGAACGCCGAGGAGGTCGTCGGACTGTGCGACCGCGCCCTCGTCAACGGCCGGCTCGCGCCCGGACTCGGCTGGACCGACACCGAGTGGGGTGTCGAACTGCTGATGATGCTGGGCAGCTCCTACGCCTACGCCGACCGCCTCGACCGCGCGGAGAACCTGTTCGCCGAGGCCCTGCGCACCTACACCACGGCAGGCTGGAGCGGCGGTCACCTCGCCCTGGCCAACGCCTTTCTGGGCCTCGCCTTCCGCAGGCAGGGCCGGCTGCGGGACGCCGAGTCCGTCCTGCGCGAGTCGCTGCGCCTGGCCGAGCGGGTCGGCCGGGGACTGCCGCTGTACTGGTCGGCGACCTGTGGCCTCGTCGACACCCTGCTGGCCCGCGGCCACGTCCGGGAGGCCTGGTCGGTGGCCGAGCAGTACGGCTTCACCCCGCCCTACCCGTCCACCATCGTGCTGCCCGACACCCGGTCGGTGCGCGGCCGGCTGCTGCTCGCCGTGGGCCGCACCGAGGAGGGCGTGGGCGAACTGGAGGCCGCCCAGAAGGCCGCCGCCGTCCGGGGCGGTCACAACCCCGTGCTCGCGCCCTCGACCCTCGACCTCGCCGGGGCCCTCGCCGTGCGGGACCCGGCACGCGCCGCCCGGCTCGCGGCCGACGCCCGCCGTCAGGCCGAGCTGTTCGGCACCGACACCGCGATCGGCGAGGCCCTGCGCTGCGCCGCCCGCCTGGAGACCGGCCGGCGCAAGGTGAGCCTCGCCGCGCAGGCGGTCACGTATCTGGAGGCCTCGCCCTGCCAGTACGAACACGCAGCGGCCCGTGTCGAGTACGGCCTCGCCGCCCGCTCCACCACCGAACTGAACCGGGGCCTGACCCTGGCCCGTTCCTGCGGCGCCGACGGCCTGGCCCGCCGGGCCAGGGAGGCACTGGCGGAACTGGAGTCCTAGGACCTGGCGGACCGTCATGGCCAGAGGTCGCGGCTTTCGCAGATGCGCGCGTCCATGTTGCGTTCCATCATCCGCAGCGCCGCCTCGGCGAGGTCGGCGTGGATGTGGGCGACGGCGTCCCAGGGCACGATCACCTCGTAGTGCCGGATGTGGGCGTCGAGCGCCGAGTAGAGCACGCACTGCTCGGTCACCTGGCCGGACAGCACGAGCCGGTCGATGCCCTGCTGCTGGAGCAGGTAGTGCAGCGGCGTCTCGTAGAAGATCGAATGGCGGGCCTTGAGCACGAAGAGCGAGTCCGTGTCGGGTTCCAGCGGCGCCACGAGGTCGGCGTGCGGGCCCTTCAGCGCGTGCTCCAGAAGCTCACCGTGGTGCGAGCGCCACTCGCCGAAGTTGTCGTTGACGTAGATGACCGGAACCGACCGCCGCCGCGCGCGCCCGATCAGCTCGGCGACGACCGGCACCACCGCCCCGGCCGACGGGATGAGCAGTTCGGCGTCCTTGTGGTCGTACCTGTTGATCATGTCGATCACGGCCAGCGCGGTCTTGCTCATACGACCAGCATCGCACCACGCGCCGCACGGGCGACTCGGCCTCGGCTCCGGCCCGCCCGGCCGGCCGGAGGGGTCATGCGCGCCCGTCGTCCTCCTCGGCGAGCACCCGCCGGGCCGTTTCGAACGCCGAGTTCGCCGCGGGCACCCCGCAGTACACCGCCGTCTGCAGCAGCACCGCCCCGATCTCCTCGGGCGTGAGCCCGTTGGTCCGCGCCGCACGGACGTGCAGTGCAAGCTCCTCGTGGTGACCGTGCGCGACCAGCGCGGTCAGCGTGATCATGCTGCGTTCCCGGCGGGAGAGCGTCGGGTCGGTCCAGGTCTCTCCCCAGGCGCAGCGCGCGACGAAGTCCTGGAACCGCGCGGTGAAGGGCGTCTGCCGGGCCTGCGCGGCGTCGACGTGCGCGTCGCCGAGGACCTCCCGCCGCACCTCCATGCCCCGCCGTGCCGGCCCGCCGAGATGGGTGCGCAGGGCCGTGAGCACCGCCTCGGGGCACTGCGCGGGCGCGAGGTGCGAGGCGCCGGGGATCTCCACGAGCGCCGCTCCCGGCACGGCGTCCGCGATCTCCCGCAGATGCGCGGGCGGCGTCGCCGGATCGTCGCGGCCGGCCACCAGCAGCGTCGGCGCGCCGATCTCCCGGAGCCGCTCGCGCAGGTCGAACGCGGCGAGCGCGTCGCAGCAGGCGGCGTACGCCTGCGGGTCGGCGTCCCGGTGGTCCCGTACCAGCCGGGGCACCGTGAACCCGGGTGTGAACCAGCGGGCGTCCGCGCCCGCGGCGAGCGAGGCCAGTCCCTCGCGGCGCACCAGCGCGGCCCGTTCCCGCCACGGCCCCGCCCCGCCGAAGTGGGCCGAGGCGCAGATCACGGCGAGGGAGGACACCCGGTGCGGGTGGTGCACGGCGAGGTGCAGCCCCACCGCGCCGCCCAGCGACACCCCGGCGTACGCGAACCGCTCCACACCGAGGGAGTCGGCGAGTGCGAGCACCTGCCGGGCCAGGTCGGCGACGGTGGCGCCGGCCGCGATCAGGTCCGCCGCCGAACCGCCGTGACCCGGCAGGTTCCAGCGGATCACCCGGTGGGTGACGGACAGTTCGGGCGCGACCTTGTCCCACAGGGCGTACGAGGTCCCCAGGGAGGGGCCCAGGAGCAGCGGGGGTGCGGAGGGGGCCCCTTCGACGCGGTGGTCGAGCAGCTTCAACGTCGCTCCAGAGCACGATCGACGAGGGCTCCGGCGGAGCCCGTGTAGTGGGCGGGTTCGAGGTCGGCGTCCTTCAGCTCCGGCGCCTGCTGGAGCGGTCGCCCCTCGGCGGTCAGCCGGGCGAGCAGCTCCTTGGCGCCGGCCCGGCCGAGCGCGGGCGCGAGCTCGGCCGTCAGCCGCTCGGAGACGATCGCCCCCCGGGTGAGGCCGAGGTGCGCGCGCATGACGTCCGCGTGGACCCGTAGCCCGGCGGTCATTTCGGCCGCGTCCCGGGCCGCGCCGCCGGTCAGCCGCAGCAGGTCCCGGAGCGGTTCCCACTCGGCGTGCCAGGCCCCGGCGGGGCGCTCGTCCTCCGCCACCAGCGAGGCGTACAGCGTGGCGGCCGGCTGCGGGGCGCGCCGGGCCGCGGCGGCGATCAGCGTGGACCGCACGGGGTTCGCCTTGTGCGGCATCGCCGACGAAGCCCCGCCGCTGCCCTCGGTGACCTCGCCGATCTCGGTCCGGGACAGGGTGAGGACATCCGCGGACATCTTGCCGAGCGCCCCGGCCGTCAGCGCCAGACATCCGGCGAGGTCGGCGAGCGGGGTCCGCAGCGTGTGCCAGGGCAGCTCCGGCGCCCGCAGGCCGAGTTCACGGGCGTAGGCAGCCGTCAGCGCGGTGGGGTCGGCCGCGCCGTACGCCCCGAAGGCGGCCAGCGTCCCGGCGGCGCCCCCGAGCTGCGCGGGCAGTGCCTCCCGTACGGCCGCCACCCGGTCCCGGGCGTCCAGCACCAGCGACCGCCAGCCGGCCGCCTTGAGGCCGAAGGTGGTCGGTACGGCGTGCTGGGTGAGCGTGCGTCCCGGCATCACCGTGTCACGGTGCACGGCGGCCAGCCGGGCCAGCGCGGACCCGGTGCGGGCGAGGTCGGCCAGGATCAGGTCCAGGCAGCGCGCGGCGACCAGCATCGTGGCCGTGTCCACGATGTCCTGACTGGTCGCGCCCCGATGGACGTACGGCCCGTGTTCCGTGCCGACCGCCTCCGTCAGGTCGGCGACCAGCGGGACGACGGGGTTGCCGGCGCCGCGGGCGCGATGTGCGAGGGACGCCACGTCGTACCGGGCGGCGTCGGCCGCGCCCGTGACCGCGGTCGCCGCCCCGGCAGGGGCCAGCCCGAGGGAGGCCTGCGCCCGGGTGAGGGCCGCTTCGGCGTCGAGGAGTGCCTGGAGGTAGGCGGTGTCACTCGTCGCGGACGCGGCGGGGGAGCCCGCCCACCCGGGGGCGAGAAGGCCTGTGTCGGGCGCCGGGGAGGTCACCGGAACTCCAGGAAGACCGTCTCGCCCGCACCCTGCAGACGGATGTCGAAGCGGTAGGTGCCGTCGTCCTCGGCGTGTGCGACGAGGGTGTCGCGGCGCTCCCGTGCCAGGCCGGACAGCAGCGGGTCCGAGGCGTGCGCGGCCTCGTCGCCCGGCAGGTAGATCCGGGTGAACAGATGCGTGAGCAGGCCGCGCGCGAACAGGCACACGCTGACGTACGGGGCGCTGTTCCCCCGCGCGCCGGGCCGGAGCGTGCGGGCGTACCAGAGGCCGTTCGCGTCCGTCTGGACGCGGCCCCAGCCGGTGAACTCCACGCCGTTGCGGCCGAGGAAGCCTCCGGACGCCGGATCGCGCCGCATCGAGCCGTCCACCTGGGGCAGCCTGCCCCGCGGGTCCGGGCCCCAGAGCTCCAGGAACGCGTCCGGCAGCGGCGCGCCCGCGCCGTCGAGCACCCGGCCGTGCAGGGTGATGGTGTCCGGGTGGCCGGTGGGCGCGATGTCCTCCCCGCCCGGGAAGGGCAGCGCGTACCCGTAGAACGGGCCCACCGTGTGCGACGGGGTGGGCGGCACGCCCCCCGGACCGCTGGTGTCGATCTTCGTCATGGGGGTCAGCGTCCCTCTTCCGTCCAGGTGGCCCGCGGGCCGTCGAGCACGATGTCCCAGTGGTAGCCCAGCGAGAACTCCGGCACCGACAGGCCGTGGTCGTAGGTGGCGACCAGGCGCCGGCGGGCCGCGTCGTCGGTCACGGACTGCAGGATCGGGTCGTACGCGAAGAGCGGGTCGTCGGGGAAGTACATCTGCGTCACCAGGCGCTGGGTGAACGCCGCGCCGAAGACGGAGAAGTGGATGTGCGCGGGACGCCAGGCGCCCACGTGGTTGCGCCACGGGTAGGGGCCGGGCCGGACGGTGGTGAAACGGTAGTGGCCGTCGGCGTCGGTGAGGGTGCGGCCCGCACCGGTGAAGTGGGGGTCCAGCGGCGCGTCGTGCTGCTCGCGCCGATGGGCGTACCGGCCCGCCGAGTTGGCCTGCCAGATCTCGACGAGCTGGCCGCGCACCGGCCGCCCGGCGCGGTCCAGCAGACGGCCCGAGACGGTGATGCGCTCGCCGATCGGCTCGCCCGGGTGCTGCCGGGTCAGGTCGTTGTCGAGCTCGGTGATGTCGCGCTCGCCGAAGGCGGGGGAGGCCAGTTCCACCAGCTCCGGGTCACGGGCCACGTCGATCGCGACGAGCGGCTGCCGGGGGTGGCGCAGCAGCGAGGAGCGGTACGGGGCGTAGTCGCGCCGCGGGTGGTGCTCGACGGGGCCCCCGTCGGCGAGCCGCTTCTCGTAGGCGGCGCGCTCGGCCGCTATCTCCAGGTCGATGTCGTGCTGGGTGAGCGCCATCACGCCTCCTCCTGTTCCGGCGCCGTCGGCGTCGACGACGGGGACCTCTCTCCTGTGCGCACCTTCGCGGCCGTCCGGGCGACGACGTCCTCGGCGGTGACACCCGGCGCGCACTCGGCCAGCACGAGCCCGTCGTCGGTGACGTCGAGCACGCCGAGATCGGTGACGATCCGGTCCACGCACGCCTTGCCCGTGAGCGGCAGCGTGCACTCGTCGAGGATCTTGGGGCTGCCGTCCTTGGCGGTGTGGGTCATCACGACGACGACGGTACGGGCGCCGTGCACCAGATCCATGGCCCCGCCGATACCGGTCACCAGCTTGCCCGGAACGGCCCAGTTCGCCAGGTCCCCGCGGGCCGAGACCTGCATGGCGCCGAGCACGGCGACGTCGATGTGCCCGCCGCGGATCATCCCGAAGGACAGCGCCGAGTCGAAGAAGGAGGCGCCGGGCAGCACGGTGACCGTCTCCTTGCCCGCGTTGATCAGGTCCGGGTCGACGTCCTCCTCGGCCGGGTAGGGGCCGGTGCCGAGGATGCCGTTCTCCGACTCCAGCACCACCTCCACGCCGGCCGGGAGGTGATTGGGGATCAGGGTCGGCAGGCCGATGCCCAGGTTGACGTACTGCCCGTCCTTCAGCTCGCGTGCGGCCCGTGCGGCCATCTGCTCACGTGTCCAGGCCATCAGCCGCTCACCGTCCGCCGCTCGATCCGCTTGTCGGCGGCCTGTTCCGGGGTCAGGGCGACCACCCGCTGGACGAAGATGCCCGGCAGGTGCACCGCGTCCGGGTCGATGCCGCCCGGTTCGACCAGCTCCTCCACCTCCGCGACGGTCACCCGGCCCGCCATCGCCGCGAGGGGGTTGAAGTTGCGGGCGGACTTGGCGAAGACGAGGTTGCCGTGCCGGTCGCCCCGAGCGGCGCGCACGAGGGCGAAGTCGGTGCGGATGCCGTGCTCCAGCACGTGCTCCACGCCGTCGAACTCCCGTACCTCCTTGGGCGGAGAGGCGACCGCGACACCGCCCCGGCCGTCGTAGCGCCACGGCAGTCCGCCCTCGGCGACCTGGGTGCCGACCCCGGCCGGCGTGTAGAAGGCGGGCACTCCGGCGCCGCCCGCCCGCAGCCGCTCGGCCAGGGTGCCCTGCGGGATCAGCTCCAGCTCCAGCTCCCCGGCCAGGTACTGGCGGGCGAACTCCTTGTTGGCGCCGATGTAGGAGCCCGTCACCCGGGCGATCCGCCCGGCGGCGAGGAGTACCGCCAGGCCGGCCTCCATGGCGCCGCAGTTGTTCGACACCACGGACAGTCCGCCGACGCCGCGCCGGTACAGCGCGTCGATCAGCACGTCCGGGACGCCGCTGAGCCCGAAGCCGCCCACCGCGAGCGACGCGCCGTCGCCCACGTCGGCCACCGCCTCCAGGGCCGTGGCGACCACCTTGTCCATCCGTGAGGTCCCCTGTCTCCCGAGCACTTGCTCAGCACACTGAGCATCCAGTGAACTTTTCTTCACGCTGTCACCCGCCGCCCTGGCCGTCAACCCCCGTGCGCCACCCCTCCGCATCCCCGACGCCGCTTCGCCGCCCACCCGCGACGGACCGGTCTCCCGGCGGTATCGTTCCGTGCACTGACATATGCGCAGGCCTCGGGAGGGCACATGCCGGCGGTGGATCTCGCCAACCAGCCCGGGCATCTCGCCCGGCGGCTCCAGCAGGCGCACCACCTGCTGTGGAACGCGATGGTCTCCGAGGAGACCACCTCGCCGCAGTTCGCCGTGCTGAACGCGCTCGCCGACGAGCCGGGCGTCGACCAGCGCACGGTGGGGGAGCGGGTCGGGCTCGACCGCTCCACCGTCGCCGAGGTCGTCGGCCGGCTCGACCGCCGGGGCCTGCTGGACAAGGTCCGCGACCCGCGCGACGGCAGGCGCTTCCTGCTGCGCCTGACGGGGGACGGGGCGCGCACCCATCGCAAGCTGGCGGTGCGCACCGCCCGGATGAACCAGGTCTTCCTCGCGCCCCTGTCCGCCGCGGAGCAGCCGGTGTTCCTGGAACTGATCCGGCGGGTCGCGGATGCCGCGGAGGGGCTGCGCGATCCGGGTGACCCGGCGCAGCCCCTCGTGGGACGGCGCTGACTCACGCCCTGGTGAGCAGCACCCACACCTGGCCCTCGGCGAAGTTCAGCGGCGCGCCCTCGGGCGTGCTGAACCGCGTGCCCGCGCCCGGATCGGGGCGCTTCCAGAGCGCGTCGTACGTCCTTCCCCCACGCAGCACCTTCGCCGTGCCCGAGCCGACGGTCTGCGTGTACGGCGTGTTGCTGCCCCGGGAGTCGAAGTAGCCCGACGGGCGCATCCGCACGTACTGCACGACCACCGTCGCCGGCGCCGGGGGCCGCCCGTCCCTCGCCCCGGCGGCGTCCCCGTCCAGCGCGACCCGGTAGCGGTCCCGCCGCGCGTCCCAGGTGAAGGTGAAGCGGGCGGCCGGGTAGCGGACGGTCCGGGTGGTCTGCGCCGTGCCGCCCTCGGGGGCGGCGCCGAAGGTGAAGCCGGCGGGCGTGAGGGCTTCCCTGCCGGGGGCCGCGGGCATCAGGCGGTGGGGGCGCAGGTACAGGTTGTGCGGAGCCGCCCTGCCCCCGCCGCGGAAGTAGGCATCGGGACTCTCGCCCGGTGACGCGGCGCGCAGCGGGGACCGGTCGATCAGCGGCAGCAGCCTGGTCTGGGCGCCGGAGAAGGCGAGGACGGGTCGCTCGAACTGACGCAACAACTCCAGATCCGTCTCGCGGGCGCTGCGCACGGGACCGACCTCCTCGGGCAGGCCGCTCGCGTACACCGCCATCAGCCGGCTCAGACCGCCCTCGACCTGCTCGACGTAGACGACGTCCGCCGTACCGAGCCCGGTGTGCGGCCGGGCCGGGGGCGCGTTGTCGATCTTCACGGCGAGCACCGGCCCCACGGGCGGCGCGCTGGGGGACGGCGACGGCGTGGGTCTGGGGCGCGGCGCCCGTCCGTCGTCGTCGGGTGCGCCCCCGCCGCCCGTGCAGCCCGCCAGGAGCGAGACCGCCGCGCAGGCGAGCGCCGTCGCCGTCACGGCGGTCCGCCGCAGGCGCGCTCTTCGTCCCCAGCCCATGCCCACCGCCGCCACCCGACCTGTCCCGTGCCCTCGATTGTGTGGTTGTCCGTTCATCAATGGCCATACCCGGTCGGACCCGGTCGCTCTTACGCATGAGCCGATCGCGCATCCCGGCTAGCCCGCCCGGCCCAGTCGGCGGGCCGCCGCCCGGCCGACGGTTCGCCGCCGCACCCTCGGGTACCCGGGCCGCACCGCGGTACCGGAGGACGAGGACATGCGACGAAGGGAGTGCGGGTGATGAGGGCTGTGACGTGGCAGGGCAAGCGGGACGTACGGGTGGAGACCGTCCCCGATCCGCGGATCGAGGAGCCGACCGACGCCGTCATCCGCATCACCTCGACCGGGCTGTGCGGCTCCGACCTGCACCTGTACGAGGTGCTGACGCCGTTCATGACACCGGGCGACATCCTCGGGCACGAGCCCATGGGCATCGTCGAGGAGGTCGGTCCCGGGGTACCCGACCTGGCGGTCGGCGACCGGGTCGTCGTGCCGTTCCAGATCGCGTGCGGCAACTGCTGGATGTGTCTCAACTCGCTGCCCACGCAGTGCGAGACGACCCAGGTGACCGGCGAGGGCATGGGCGCCGCCCTGTTCGGCTACACCCGTCTGTACGGCTCGGTGCCGGGCGGCCAGGCCGAGTACCTGCGCGTCCCGCAGGCCCAGTTCGGCCCGATCAAGGTGCCGCAGGGGCCGCCCGACGACCGTTTCCTGTACCTGTCCGACGTGCTGCCCACGGCCTGGCAGGCGGTCGCGTACGCCGACATCCCGCAGGGTGGTTCCCTCGCCGTCCTCGGACTCGGCCCGATCGGCGACATGGCGTGCCGGGTCGCCCAGGTCCAGGGCGCCGGACGGGTGTTCGGCGTCGATCTGGTCCCCGACCGGCTGCGCCGGGCGAAGGAACGCGGCGTGGAGACCTTCGACCTGCGGGCGTTCGACACCGAGAAGGAACTGATCGCCGCCATCCGCGACGAGACCGACGGACGCGGTCCCGACGCCGTGATCGACGCGGTCGGCACCGAGGCGCACGGCAGCCTCGCCGCCCGCCTCACCCAGAAGGCGTCGGCCATGCTGCCGCGCAGGATCGGCGGCCCCCTCGCCGAACGCTTCAGCGTCGACCGGCTCGCCGCCCTGCACACCGCCATCGAGCTGGTGCGCCGCGGCGGCACCCTCTCGCTCTCCGGCGTCTACGGCGGCATGGCCGATCCGCTGCCGATGCTCACCCTGTTCGACAAGCAGCTCCAGATCCGGATGGGCCAGGCCAACGTCCGCCGCTGGGCCGACGAGATCCTGCCGTACCTGAGCGAGGACGACCCGCTCGGCGTCGACGACTTCGCCACCCACCGGCTGTCGCTGGACGAGGCGCCGCAGGCCTACGAGATGTTCCAGCACAAGCGGGACGGGGCCGTGAAGATCGTCATGCAGCCCTGAACCGGCCCGTGCGCCCGGCCGGCCGGGTCACCTGAAGGGCGGTCTCACGCCTGGGGCGCGAAGATCTCCGCGAGGTCGTAGCGCACCGGCTCGTCGAGCTGCGCATAGGTGCAGCTCTCCGGAGTGCGGTCCGGCCGCCAGCGGCGGAAGCGGGCCGTGTGGCGAAAGCGCGCGCCGTTCTCCATGTGGTCGTACGCCACCTCGCACACGCGTTCCGGTCTGAGCGGCACCCAGGACAGGTCCTTCTTGCCCGACCAGCGGCTCGGCGCCCCCGGCAACCGGGCAGTCTCGTGCGCCGCCTCCTGGGCCCAGGCCGCCCACGGATGCCCCGTCACCTCGTCCAGACGCAGCGGTTCCAGCTCCTCGATCAGCTCCGCGCGCCGGGCCATGGAGAAGGCCGCCGACACCCCGACGTGCTGGAGGGCGCCCTTGTCGTCGTACAGGCCGAGCAGCAGCGAGCCGACCACGGGTCCGCTCTTGTGCAGCCGGTAGCCGGCCACGACGACATCGGCCGTCCGCTCGTGCTTGACCTTGAACATGGCCCGCTCGTCCGGGCGGTAGCCCAGCGTCAGCGGTTTGGCGACCACACCGTCCAGGCCCGCCCCTTCGTACTGCTCGAACCACTGCCGCGCCACGTCGATGTCGGTCGTCGCCGGCGCCACGTGCACCGGGGCCGTCACCCCGGACAACGCCATCACCAGCAGCGCGCGGCGGTCGGCGAGCGGTACGTCGAGCAGCGAGCGGTCGGCCAGCGCCAGCAGGTCGAAGGCGACGAACGAGGACGGGGTCCGCTCGGCCAGGGTCCGCACCCGGGACGCGGCCGGATGGATCCGCTCGGTGAGCGCGTCGAAGTCCAGCCGGCCCTCCCGGGCGATCACGATCTCCCCGTCCAGCACGCAGCGCTGCGGCAACCGCTCCTTGAGCGCCTCCACCAGCTCCGGGAAGTACCGCGTCAGCGGCTTGGTGGTACGGCTGCCGAGCTCGACCTCGTCGCCGTCGCGGAACACGATCGCGCGGAAGCCGTCCCACTTCGCCTCGTAGTGCATGTCCGGCGGGATCTTCGCCACTGACTTGGCGAGCATCGGCTTGACGGGCGGCATCACCGGCAGGTCCATGCTCCGACTCTAGGCGGACTCCGGACGCGGCGCCGTGCCGGCGGCGAGGGACTGCTCCGGACGCGGTGGGGCGCGGAGGCGGCGGCCGACGCCCGGGTGCGGGACGGGGGCGGTGCGCCTACCGTGGCTCGCATGGGTGACGCGGTGGAACTGGAGGCGGGCGGCCGCACGGTACGGCTGTCCAGTCCCGGCAAGGTGTTCTTCCCGGAGCGCGGCTTCACCAAGCTGGACCTCGCCCGGTACTACCTCGCCGTGGGCCCCGGCATCCTGCGCGCCCTGCGCGACCGGCCCACCACCCTGGAGCGCTACCCCGAGGGCGTGGGCGGCGAGTCCTTCTTCCAGAAGCGGGCACCGAAGAACATGCCCGACTGGATCCCGACCGCCCACATCACCTTCCCGAGCGGCCGCAGCGCCGACGAGATGTGCCCGACGGAGGAGGCCGCCGTCGTGTGGGCCGCCCAGTACGGCACCCTCACCTTCCACCCGTGGCCGGTGCGCCGCGACGACGTCGACAGCCCCGACGAACTGCGCATCGACCTCGACCCGCAGCCCGGCACCGACTTCGACGACGCGGTCCGCGCCGCCCACGAACTGCGGTCCGTCCTCGACGAGTTCGGCGGCCTGCGGGGCTTCCCCAAGACCTCCGGAGGCCGCGGCCTGCATGTCTTCGTGCCCATCGAGCCCCGCTGGACCTTCACCCAGGTCCGCCGCGCCGCGATCGCCGTCGGCCGGGAGATGGAGCGCAGGATGCCCGAGCACGTCACCATCAAGTGGTGGAAGGAGGAGCGGGGCGAGAAGATCTTCATCGACTACAACCAGACCGCGCGGGACCGCACGATCGCCTCCGCCTACTCGGTGCGTCCCCGTCCGCACGCCCCCGTCTCGGCGCCGCTGCGCTGGGAGGAGGTCGGGGTGGCGCACCCCCGGGACTTCGACCTCGCGACGATGCCCGCGCGCTTCGCCGAACTCGGCGACGTGCACGCGGACATGGACGACCGGCGCTACTCGCTGGACGCGCTGCTGGAGCTCGCGAACAAGGACGAGCGCGACCACGGGCTCGGCGATCTGCCGTACCCGCCCGAGTACCCGAAGATGCCGGGCGAGCCCAAGCGGGTGCAGCCGAGCCGCGCGAAGAAGGGCGACCCCACGACGTAGGGCCGCCCCATGACTTCACCGAACGGTCACAGCTCCTTGATCCGGATGTCCCGGTAGGAGACCACGTCCGTCGTGCCGTGCACCTGGAGCCCGATGTAGCCGGAGGCGAACCGCCGCCCGTCCGTGCCCGGGTCGTCCGAGCGGGGCGGGGAGAAGTCCTGACCGCCGATGTTGTCGAACTCGTTGATCAGCTTGCCGTTGCGGTAGACCGAGTAGTGCTGGTCCACCACGCGGATCTCGTAGTCGTTCCACGTGCCCTTCTGGGTGACGCCCGCGCCCGCGAGCCCCACCCGGTCGAAGCCGTAGACCGACCCCGTCTTGTACATGTCGCCGGTGGGCGAGTCGAACACCTGCACCTCGTGCCCGTACTTGATGGCGACCCACTCCGGCCGCGTCTCCTCCGGGTGGTCGTGGACGTACGGGAACCGCACGAACACCCCGGAGTTGGCGTTGCCGGTGCCGGGAGCGTCGTCCCGCCACTGGAGCTTCAGCGAGAAGTCGCCGTACTTGCGCTGCGGGAACCACAGCATGCCGAGACCTGCCCGGGTGGTGCCGCTGGTCATGGTGCCGTCGGCGTTGAGCGCGAACGAACCGCCGCCCACATGGCTCCACTTGGCGAAGGAGTCCGCGGTGCCGTCGAACAGCGGACGGTAGCCCTCGGTCTGGCCGGGCTTGCCGATACCGGACTGGCGGGCGGCCCTGGTGACGACGTTGTACTCACGGTTGTCGATCACGCCGTCGGCGCGCAGCCCGTCCAGCACCTGCTTGACGTGCTTGAGGAACAGCGCGTGGGACGTCCACTCCTTCTCGTCCTCGATCAGCTCGTTGATCCGGCACCGGTTCTCGGTGAGCCGGTTCGGCACGCCCGTGTCGACCGTGCCGACAACGACCGTCAGCCGCTCGTCGTACTCGGGACAGGGCGGCGCCGGCACGCCACCCGCGACCACCGTGAAGCTCACGGTGCGCGCCGCGGAGGTGTTGCCCGCCGTGTCGCTCGCCCGGTACGCCAGGGTGTGCGCGCCCGCCCGGTCGACGATCACGGGCCCGCCGTACGCGAGGTACGGCCCGCCGTCGAGCGAGTACTCGACGCTCGCGACCTCACCGCCGTGGTCGGTGGCGCTGACGGTGACCTCGGCGCTCCCCACGTAGGCCCCGTCGGAGTTGCGGGTGCCCTCGACGGTCACCCCCGTCACCGGCGGTGTGGTGTCCTGCGGCGGCGCCGCGACGACCGTGAACTGCACGCTCTTCTCGGCCGCGACGTTGCCCGCCTTGTCGGTGGCGCGGTAGCGGACGGTGTGGGTGCCCACCTGATGCACCATCACCGGCTGTGCGTACGGCTGCCAGGCGCCGGACGCCCCGATCGCGTACTCGATCGTGTTGACGCCGGAACCCGTGTCGGACGCGGAGACGGTGACCGTCGCCATGTCGACGTAGGTGCCGTCGGGGTTCTGCTCACCGCTGACCGACGCCGAGGTGTCCGGCGCCGTGGTGTCGTCCGACTGCGGCGCCACCACCGTGAACTCGGCGCTCTTCTCGGCGGACACATTGCCCGCCTTGTCGAACGCCCGGTAGCGGACCTTGTGGTCGCCGACCTGGTCGACGACGACCGGGGCCGTGTACGGCTGCCAGGCGCCGGCGTCGCCGACGGCGTACTCGATCCGGTCGACCCCGGAGCCACCGGTCTCGTCGGTCGCGTGCACCGCCACGCTCGCCGAGCCGACGTACTGGCCCTGCTGGTTCTGCGTGCCGCTGACGTGCGCCGACGCCTCGGGCGCGGTGGTGTCCTCGCCGCCGCCCTCGGTCACCGTGAGGATGCCCTGCATCATGCCGTGGCCCGGGATGGTGCAGTGGTAGAAGTACCGGCCCGGCGTGAGCGTGACCTCGGCGGTGTGCTTGCCGCCCTGGTCGTCGTTGGGGTTGGCGAGGATGTTGAGCTGGACGTCGCTGTTGAACTCCGGGTCGCTGGTCACGAACGTCAGCGTGTGCGGCATGCCGGTGGTGTTGCCGGTCGCCTCACTGTTCTCGAAGACGATCGTGGCCTGGCCCGCCACCGCCGTGGTGGGTGCCGAGGCGTACTTGTCGATGGCGTTGCCGGCCGTCCAGGTCAGCACCTGGGCGGCGGCTGCACTGTCCGCTCGGTCGGACCGCTCGGTCTGCCCGGCCGCCGTGGCGGCCTGGAGCCCGAGCACCATGAGGAGCGCGGCCAGCAGGGCCGCCCACATTCTTCGTTGGCCTGTCACTGCTGTGTCCCCCTCGCCAGCTGACCGGCGGCCGGCGTGGGACCGCCGCCCTGGTACGTCACGCGCCACAGTGCCGACCTCGGGTCCGAGGTGAAGAAGCCACGCCCGTAGTCGAGGACGTACAGCGCGCCGTCCGGACCGAACTTCCAGTCCATCAGGTTCTTGATGCCGTCGTTGCCGATCGGCACGATCTTCTTCAGCGACTCCGAGTGGACCGGCAGCCCGCCGTCACCCAGGGTCTTCGGATCCATCAGTACGGCGTTGCGCGGTTGGTCGGCGTCGTAGAAGTCGCCGACGAACCACTTGCCGTCCCAGTACGCGGGCCACTTGACGGCGCTGTCGGCCGACACGTCCTCGGACCGGTACACCGGACCGTTCATCGCGGCCTGTCCGCCGCCCTTCAGCCACGGCAGCCGGTAGGTGGCCTCCTCCTGCTTGTAGGAGGGGACACCGGCCGCGTCACGTGGGAAGTCCGGTGCGCCGCCCTGGGGCGAGTACCAGATGTTGTTGCCGGTGACCGGCGGCAGGTTCACGAGACCGTCGTTGTTCGGGGACTCGTTCTTCGGGTGGTCGCAGTCGTACCAGCCGAGCGGCTTCGAGGGATCCGGCAGGTTGCGGTCCCGGTAGGGCTGCTTGTTGCCCATGCAGTACGGCCAGCCCCGGTTGCTCGCCTTGGTGATGGCGGCGAAGGTGTCGTACTTCGCGGGGCCCCAGGTCGTCGAGGGCGCCGAGGCGTCCGGGCCCACCCAGCCCGCGTACAGGACGTCCGTCTTCTTGTCGACGAAGATGCGGGCCGGGTTCCTGACCCCCATCACATAGATCTCGCCGCGGGTCTTCCCGCCACCCTCGGCGGTCTCCTCACCGGTGAAGAGGTTGCCCTCCGGGAGCGTGTAGGTCCCGTCCGCCTCCGGGTGGATGCGCAGGATCTTGCCGTTGAGGTTGTTGGTGTTGCCGGCGGTGCGGCGCGCGTCGGCGAACGAGACGCCCTTGTAGTTCGGCTCCGGGTTGTTGCCCGAGTAACCGCCGCTGAAGCCGCTGGAGTTGTTGTCGCCGGTCGCGATGTACAGGTTGCCCTCGGAGTCCCAGGCCATCCCGCCACCGGCGTGGCAGCAGCTGTGGATCTGCACCGGCCAGTGCAGCAGCACCTTCTCGCTGCCCAGGTCCAGCTTGTTGGTGGCGAGGTCCAGCGTGAAGCGGGAGACCCGCCGCTCGGCCATCCTGGCGTCGCGGTCGATCTGCGAGTGCGGCGTCCAGTGCAGGTACACCCAGCCGTTGTCCTCGAAGCGCGGGTCCAGCTCGATGCCGAGCAACCCCTCCTCGACCTTGACCAGTTCGTCGCCGCCGCCCTTGTTGCCGAAGACGGTCAGCGCACCGGCCAGGGTGACCTGCTTGGTCTTCGGGTCGTAGACGTGGATCTCGCCCTTGCCCTTGCCGATGTCCGGGTTGTTCCAGTCGGTGATCACCGGCTGGGAGGAGTCGGCGCCGCCGCGGCCGATGTACAGCACACGGCCGTCGGGGGCGGCGACCAGGCCGTGCGGCTCGCCGATCTGGTCGTTCTGACCGGGCTGGTTCGCCTTGGTCAGCCGCTCCGCCTTGTAGTTGGCGTTGATCGTCGCCTTGCAGTCGGCCCGCGCGATACGGGTCGTCCACTGCAGGGCGCCGCGCAGATGGGCGCGGAAGTCGGTCTCGTCGTACGACGACACCGTGCCGCCCATGCCGGTGTAGAAGGAACGGCCGCCGTCGTAGTCGCGGCACCAGCTGATCGGGTGGTCCCAGCCGTTGGCGCTCGCGCCGGGCTGGTAGGTCGACTCGCGCACCCGGGCCACCGTGTGCACCTCGCCGGACGGGTTCTTCACCCAGTTCGGCCACTGGTCGGGCCGCTTCCACTGGACCGGCAGGTCCTTGGTGGCCGGGTGGACGCGGTCGCCCACCTCGACGGTGGCCCGCTGGACGGACGCCGGACTGTTCGGCGCCGGGCGGGCGCCGACGAGGCCGGTGTACCAGTCGGAGTACGGCTCGGCGCGGGCGGCGTCATGGATGCCGACGAAACCGCCGCCGGCCTCCATGTAGGCCTCCAGGCCCGCCTCCTGCTCCGGCTCCAGCACGTCGCCGCCGCCGGTCAGGAACACGATCGCGTTGTAACGGCCCAGCCTGGTCTCGTTGGTGAAGACCGAGGCGTCGTCCGTGGCCTCGGTCCTGAAACGCTGGTTGGCCGGCCCGGTCAGGCCGATCTGCTCGATCGCCTCGATGCCGGCGTTCACCACGGGTGACTCGTCGCCGGCTGCCGCGGAGCCGTGGAAGACCAGCACGCGGACGTTGGAGCCGCCGGGGGGCGACTTGACGGACATCGTTGTCAGGGACGGATCCGGGGCCGGGCGGGCACTCGCGGCCGAGCCGGAGAGCAGGCCCGCGGTGACTAATCCGGCGGTCAGGGCGGCCGTCCAGGCCCGCCGTCCGGTTTTCGTCCTTCTCGGCGGACTGAGGAAACGGTTGGGTCTGTGGTGCGATGTGGACCGCATGTGGTCATCCACCCCTCGTCGGTCACAGCAACAGCGCCTAGAAGCTAGACCTCTTTGCTCGGTTCGCCAAGAGATATGACCGGGATCGAACGAACTTTGTCCTGACTGTGGATAAACGGCGCCGTCCCCGCTACCGTCTCGAATCCCGTACCGCAGTGGGGAGTTCGGCATGGACAGACGTGGGTTCAACCGGCGGGTCCTCCTGGGTGGCGCCGCTGTCGGCGGAGCCGCCGTCGCGACATCGTTGTCCCTGGGCACGGAGGCGACCGGCGCCGGTCGGACGACGACGGCGCGGACGGCCCCGGCCGGAGGCCAGGTCAGACACATCAAGCTCTACGCGGAGAAGCTCGCCGACGGGCAACTCGGCTACGGCTTCGAGAAGGGCAAGGCGAGCATCCCGGGGCCCTTGATCGAGCTCAACGAGGGCGACACCGTGCACATCGAGTTCGAGAACACCACGGACATCGACGTGAGCCTGCACGTGCACGGGCTGGACTACGAGATCACCAGTGACGGCACCAAGCTCAACAAGAGCCATGTGGGGCCGGGTGGGACCCGTACCTACACCTGGCGCACCCATGTGCCCGGCCGCCGCAAGGACGGCACCTGGCGGGCGGGCAGCGCGGGCTACTGGCACTACCACGACCACGTGGTGGGCACGGAACACGGCACCGGCGGGATCCAGAAGGGCCTCTACGGACCGGTGATCGTCCGCAGGCAGGGCGACGTGCTGCCGGACCGCACCCACACGATCGTCTTCAACGACCTGCGCATCAACAACAGAGCGCCGCACACCGGGCCCGACTTCGAGGCCACGGTGGGGGACCGGGTGGAGTTCGTCGTGATCACCCACGGCGAGTACTACCACACCTTCCACATGCACGGTCACCGCTGGGCCGACAACCGCACCGGCATGCTGACCGGACCCGACGATCCCAGCCAGGTCGTCGACAACAAGATCGTGGGCCCGGCCGACTCCTTCGGCTTCCAGGTGATCGCGGGCGAGGGCGTGGGCGCCGGGGCGTGGATGTACCACTGCCATGTGCAGAGTCACTCGGACATGGGGATGGTGGGCCTGTTCCTGGTGAAGAAGACGGACGGGACGATCCCCGGGTACGAGCCGCACGACCCGCACGAGCCGCACACGGCGGACGGCGCCAAGGACGCCGCGGGGGCGGCCGGAGCCGAGGGCGCGCACGGCGCCCACCATCACTGAGCGGCGGGTCACCGGCACGGAGCGGGGGGCGTTCGCGTGGTGAGCGCCCCCTCCCGCGTGCCGGCGTGCGGTTATCCTGATCGGCAAGCGCCGGTGAGGAGTCCCGAAGTGTCCGAGGCAGTGTCACGTCCCACGCTGGAGGCCGTGGCAGCCCGGGCCGGGGTGTCGCGCGCCACCGTCTCGCGGGTGGTCAACGGCGGGGACGGAGTGCGCGAGCCGCTGATCGAACGGGTGCGGCGCGCCGTCGACGAACTGGGGTACGTGCCCAACCAGGCGGCCCGCAGCCTGGTGACCAGGCGCCACGACGCCGTCGCCGTCGTCATCGCCGAGCCGGAGACCCGCGTCTTCGCCGACCCCTTCTTCGCGCTCCAACTCCGCGGCATCAGCAAGGAGCTGACGGCGCACGACAACCAGCTCGTCCTGCTGCTCACGGAGGGCCGCGACGACCACGCCCGCGTCGGCCGCTATCTCGCGGGCGGACACGTCGACGGGGCGCTGGTGTTCTCGCTGCACCTCGACGACGCCCTGCCGGCCCTGATCCGGGGCGCCGGCGTCCCCACCGTCTTCGGCGGCCGGCCGGACTGGAGTGACGACGGCGACGGTGCCGTCTACGTCGACAGCGACAACCGGGGCGGCGCCCGCGAGGCCGTACGGCATCTCGTGGGCCTCGGCCGCGGCCGCGTCGCGCACATCGCCGGAGCCCTCGACCAGAGCTCCGCGGTCGACCGACTCGACGGCTTCCGGGACGTCATGGCCGACACCGACCCGCGGCTCGTCGCCGAGGGCGACTTCACCCCGGCGGGGGGCGAGCGGGCGATGCGCGAACTCCTGGAGCGTCACCCCGACCTGGACGCCGTGTTCGCCGCGAACGACCTCATGGCGTCGGGTGCCCTGCGCGTGCTGCGGGAGACCGGGCGGCGGGTCCCCGACGACGTCGCCGTGGTCGGCTTCGACGACATGCTGCCCCTCGCCGAGCAGACCGACCCGCCGCTCACCACGGTCCGTCAGGACATAGAGGGGATGGGCCGGCTGATGGCCCGCCTCCTGCTTCGCCGGCTGCGCGCGGGGCACGGCGAGCCGGAGGAGGACACCGAGCCCGGTGTCGTCCTGTCGACGACTCTGGTGCGCCGCGCCTCCGCCTAGCGCCTGTCCGGCGGATCATGCCGGAATCGCGGTGCCTGGGGCGCCGTTGCCCGGAACCGGCCTGATCCGCCGGACGGGCCCTCGCGCCGCCTGGGCCCCCGCCGAGGGCGTGAGGCGCGGGGGTGCTGAGGGTCCGGCGGCTCAGGTCTGCGACGCTGCGGTCCTGATCAGCGCGAAGCGGGCGCCGTAGGGATCGGCCAGCTTGGCGACGCGGCCCACGCCGGGCAGGTCCACGGGCTCCCTGCGGACCGTGCCGCCGAGCTCCCGGGCCCTGGCCACCACGGCGTCCGTGTCGGTGACCTCGAAGTACGGCAGCCAGTGCGGCACGTCCTCCGCCGGGTCGTCGGCCAGCGGGACCAGACCGCCGAACATCGTGTCCTCGTCCTGCCCCGCCGGGTTGAAGCAGGTGTACGAGCCGCCCGGGAAGTGCACCGCCGAGGTCTCCCAGCCGAGCAGCCTGTTGTAGTAGCCGGCGGCCGCCGCGATGTCCGGCGTGTACAGCTCCAGCCAGCACAGCGCGCCAGGGGCGTCGAGCACGTCCACGCCCTTGTTCAGGCCGGGCTGCCAGATGCCGAACGGCACGTTCTGCCGGTCCGCCAGGATCGCCATGCGGCCCTGGTCCAGCACGTCCATGGGCTCCACGAGCACCCGCCCGTGCGCCTGCTCGGCCGCCTTCGCCGTGGCCTGCGCGTCGGGGCTGTGGAAGTACACCGTCCAGGACGGCGGGCCCTGTTCGCCGGTGGCCCGCATGCCGCCGGCCACGGTCAGGCCGTCGAGCTGGAAGAAGCCGTAGCCGCCGGCCTCGGGTCCCGCCGAGCGGAACCGCCAGCCGAAGAGACCGCCGTAGAAGTGGACGGCGCCGTCGATGTCGGGGGTGGCGACATCGATCCAGTTCGGAGCGCCGTTGACGAAACGGGTGCTGAGCATCGTTGCCTCCCGGTCGGACCCGCTGCCTGCACTGCCGAGTCTCGCACCGCCCACCGGCGATCGCGTGGCGGACACCACGCGCCGAACGCTTCCTTGACGCTCACCTTCCGTGACGGGCGGGATCCTCCTCGTCGCCGCCGCTCCCGCGCGCCGCCGTGCGTCACGCCCCGCCGCACGGGCATCATCGGGGCGGCCGGGGGCCCTGGGACGGGGCGTTGAGCGCGCGTTGATCGAACGTTTTTCGCGCCGGGGCAGGCTCTGCGTCATGCACTACGAAACCAGCACCCCCGCGGACACCGCATGGCAGGCCGGGGCCCTGTGCGCTCAGACGGGGTCGGACTTCTTCTTTCCCGAGCCGGGCAGCTCGGTGCGTGAGGCGAAGCGCATCTGCGGCCTGTGCGAGATGCGCTCCGCCTGCCTCGACTACGCCCTGCGGAACGACGAGCGCTTCGGCGTCTGGGGAGGCCTCTCCGAGAAGGAGCGCCTCCACCTCCGCCGCACCTCCTGCTGACGGCAAGTCGCCCTGTCGACAGGGCGATTCAGGACGACGTGCCGCACGTCGTGCCGCCCCGTCCGGCGGAGGGGTCAGGCCGCCCCGCGTGCCGCCATCCGCGCCTTGCGCGCCGCGAGCTTCTCGTCGAACTTCAGGGCCTCGGCGTCCAGCCCGTCCATGAAGAGCCCGAGTTCCTCCTGGGCCTTGAGGCCCTCGGGGCCGAGCCCGTCGATCTCCATGATCTTCAGGAAGCGCAGCACGGGCTGGAGCACGTCGTCGTGGTGGATGCGCATGTTGTAGACCTCGCCGATGGCCATCTGCGCGGCGGCCCGCTCGAAGCCGGGGATGCCGTGGCCGGGCATGCGGAAGTCCACGACGACGTCCCGCACCGCCTGCATGGTCAGGTCGGGCGCCAGCTCGAAGGCCGCCTTCAGCAGGTTCCGGTAGAACACCATGTGCAGGTTCTCGTCGGTGGCGATGCGCGCCAGCATCCGGTCGCAGACGGGGTCACCCGACTGGTGGCCGGTGTTGCGGTGCGAGATCCGGGTCGCGAGCTCCTGGAAGGCGACGTAGGCGACAGAGTGCAGCATCGAGTGCCGGTTGTCCGACTCGAAGCCCTCGCTCATGTGCGACATCCGGAACTGCTCCAGCTTGTCCGGGTCCACCGCGCGCGACGTCAGCAGGTAGTCGCGCATCACGATGCCGTGCCGGCCCTCCTCGGCGGTCCAGCGGTGCACCCAGGTGCCCCAGGCGCCGTCGCGGCCGAAGAGGGAGGCGATCTCGTGGTGGTAGCTGGGGAGGTTGTCCTCGGTCAGCAGATTGACGACCAGTGCGATCCGGCCGATCTCGGTGACCTTGGACTGGTCCTTCTCCCAGGCCTCGCCGTCCTCGAAGAGGCCGGGGAAGTTACGGCCGTCGGTCCAGGGCACGTACTCGTGCGGCATCCAGTCCTTGGCGACCTTCAGATGGCGGTTGAGCTCCTTCTCGACCACTTCCTCCAGGGCGTACAGCAGCCGGGCGTCGGTCCAGACGGAGGGGCTGCCGAGGTGCGGAGAGGTGATCGTCACGGGTACTCCAGGGGGACGTGGGACTAAGAGTGTCGGACCGGCGAGCGGCGCCGGAACCTACGGGATCGTAGGCTACGAATCCGTAGGTTACGAAGACGTAGGTTAAGTGCGCTGTAAAGACCCCTGTTCAGACCCTCTAGGCATACAGCTCACGGAGCCGCACCGAGAGGCATGTCACAGATCCTTCGAGTTTCTCGAACTCGCTGATGTCCACGACCACCGGGGTGTAGCCGAGGTCCGTGAAGAGCTCGGCGGTCTTCGGGGCACTGGCGGCCATGAGCAGTTTGTCCCCGCCGAGCAGCACCACATGGGAGCCGGAGGGCTCCGGCACATGGAGGAAACGCCCGAACAGCGACGGCGTGTCCATCAGCGGAATGTGCCCGATCACGGTCCCGTCCGGCAACGCCGTGACCGCCGACTTCAGATGCAGCACCTTGCTGACCGGTACGGCGACGACACGCGCCCCCAGCGGCTCGAAGGCGGCCCGCAGTTGCCGCAGCCCGGCCGCGTCGGTGCGGCCGCCGCGGCCGACGTAGATCGTGTCGCCGATCTTCAGCACGTCACCGCCGTCCAGGGTGCCCGGCTCCCAGATCCAGTTCACCGAGCAGCCCAGACGGGCGACGACCTCCTCGACGCCCTCCGTCTCGTCCCGCCGGGACTCGGCACCGGAGCGCGCGATCAGCGCGACGTTCCGGTACATGACCACGGTGTCCTCGACGAACACGGCGTCCGGGCAGTCCTCCGCGGGATCGACCTCGATCGTCTCCCAGCCGTGGGTGCGCAGCGCCTCCGCGTACGCCTCCCACTGCCGGACCGCGAGCTCCGCGTCGGCCTTCTCCCGCGGGATGTGCGTCACCAGGCCCTCGGCGAGGCGCGGGCCGGGGCGACGGATGAGGGCCTTCTTGCTGGGCACGAGCGGTCTCCGTATCGGATGGGGCGTTCTTGCTGTCCGGTTACCCGGCCGCGGCCGGAACCTGTCGGGGCCGGCCGACATCATGCAGGGACATTGTGGAAGAGGACAGCCCCCGGAGCGCGCACCTACGCCGACACCCTCCGCAGGTGCTCGCCCGTGAAGGACCCCTCGAAGCCCGACAGCTCGCCCGGCGTCCCCTCGAACACCACCCGGCCGCCGTCCCGGCCGCCGCCGGGGCCCAGGTCGATCACCCAGTCGGCGTGCGCCACCACCTCGAGCGAGTGCTCCACGACGACCACCGTGTTCCCGGCGTCCACGAGTACGTCCAGGAGCCGGAGCAGCCCGTCGACGTCCGACAGGTGCAGCCCGGTCGTCGGTTCGTCGAGGACGTACACCGTGCCGGTGCGGTGCAGCCGGGTCGCGAGCTTGATCCGCTGCCGCTCACCCCCCGACAGCGTGGACAGCGGCTGTCCCAGCGTCAGATAGGGGAGCCCGACCTCCTTCAGGGCGCGCAGCCGGCGCCGTACCCCCGCGTCCTGGAAGAACCCCAGTGCCTGGTCGGCGGTCATCTCCAGCACGTCGGCCACCGAGGTCCCGCGGACGGTCAGCGCCAGCACCTCCTCCCGGAACCGCCGCCCCTCGCAGTCGGGGCAGGTCGTCGTCACCGGGTCCATGAAGGCGAGGTCCGTGAAGAGGACCCCGCGCCCCTCGCAGGTCCCGCACGCGCCCGTCGAGTTGAAGCTGAACAGCCCCGGCGCGACGCCCGTCTCCCGGGCGAAGACCCGCCGCACGGTGTCCATCACCCCGAGGTAGGTGGCCGGGGTGGACCGTGCGGAGATGCCGATGGAGGACTGGTCCACCACCACGGCGTCCGGGTGAGCGGCCGTCAACTGCGTCACCAGCGTGCTCTTGCCGGACCCGGCGACCCCGGTCACCGCGCACAGCACCCCGGTCGGGAACCGCACCGTCACGTCCCGCAGGTTGTGCCGGCCGGCGTCCTTCACCCACAGCCCTCCCGTCGCCCGCCGGGCGGGCTCCTTGACGGTCGTGCGGCGCCCCAGGCAGCGCCCGGTCGGCGTGTCGGCGGCCGCCAGCTCGCCCGGTGTCCCCTCGAACACCACCCGCCCGCCGTCGGCGCCCGCCCCCGGTCCCATGTCGACGACGTGGTCGGCCAGCGCGATGACGTCGGGGTCGTGCTCCACCACCAGCACGGTGTTGCCCTTGTCCCGCAGCCGCAGCAGCAGGTCGCCCAGCCGCCCGACGTCGCGCGGGTGCAGCCCGACGCTCGGCTCGTCGAAGATGTACGTCATCCCGGTCAGGCTGGAGCCCAGATGACGCACGGTCTTCAGGCGCTGCCCCTCGCCGCCGGACAGCGTCGACGTCTCCCGGTCGAGGCTGAGGTAGCCGAGGCCGATCGCCTCGACGCGTTCCAGAGCGGCGACGGCGGCCCCGGCGACCGGTCCCGCCATCGGGTCGTCGATGCCCTTCAGCACACCGATCAGGTCGGTCACCTGCATCCGGGCGCAGTCGGCGATCGACAGCCCGCCGATCCGGGTGGCGAGCGCCGCCTCGTTCAGCCGGGCGCCCCCGCACCGCGGGCAGGTCCCCTCCGCGAGGTACTCCCGCACCAGGTCGCGGGTCTTCTGGCTCAGCGCCGACAGGTCACGCTTCAGGTACAGCCGCTCGAAGCGGTCCGCGAGCCCCTCGTAGTCCGTCGTCCAGGTGCCGCCCGAGCCGCTCACCGAGACCTTGCTGCCGGGCCGTCCCCGCATCAGGAACTCCCGTTCGGCGGCGGTGAACTCTCCCACCGGCTTGTCCGGGTCCAGCTCGTCGCTGTTGGTGTACGTCTTCCCCTGCCAGGTCCCCGCGGTGAACGGCGGGAAGCGGACCGCGCCGTCCGCCAGCGACCGGGCCGGATCGAGGATGCGGTCCCAGTCGGGCCGGACCGCCCGGCCCAAGCCGTCGCAGTCGGGGCACATGCCCGACGGGTCGTTGAACGAGTACGCCGTGGCCGCACCGGCGCTCGGGGTGCCGTGCCGCGAGTACAGCACGCGGAGCACCGACTGGATGTCCGTCATGGTGCCGACGGTGGACCGGGAATGGCCCCCGATCGGCCGCTGGTCGACCACGATCGCGGGCGTGAGGTCCTCCATCCCGTCCGCGTGCGGCCGCTCGTACTTGGGCAGCCGGTTGCGCACGAACCAGGTGAAGGTCTCGTTGAGCTGGCGCTGCGACTCGACCGCGATCGTGTCGAGGACGACGGACGACTTGCCCGATCCCGAAACGCCGGTGAACACGGTCAGCCGGCCTTTCGGGATGCGCAGGGTGACGTCCTTCAGGTTGTTCTCACGGGCTCCGGTCAGGGTGATGTACTCGGTCATGCCTGTGAAGCTAGGAGGGATACCCGACAGCTTCCGGCGTGATTTCCCTGAGTTCGCCGTCCAGCAGCAGCCAGCGCGTGATGCCGATCGACTCCAGGAAGGGCAGGTCGTGGCTGGCCACGATCAGCGCCCCCTCGTAGGACTCCAGGGCCGTGGTGAGCTGCCGTACGCTCGCCATGTCCAGGTTGTTCGTCGGCTCGTCCAGCATCAGCAGTTGCGGGGCCGGCTCCGCCAGCATCAGCGCGGCAAGGGTCGCGCGGAAGCGTTCCCCGCCGGAGAGCGTGTCCGCCCGCTGGTCGGCCCGGGCGCCCCGGAACAGGAAGCGCGCCAGCCGCGCCCGGATCCGGTTGTTGGTGGCGCCCGGCGCGAACCGGGCCACGTTCTCGGCGACCGTCAGCCCACCGTCGAGGACGTCCAGCCGCTGCGGCAGGAAGCGCAGCGGCACGTGCGCCGTGGCCTGACCGGACACCGGCGTCAGCTCTCCGGCGACGGTGCGCAGCAGCGTGGTCTTGCCCGCGCCGTTGCGCCCGACCAGCGCGATCCGCTCGGGACCGTGCAGATCGAGGCCGCCCTCGACACGGGCGCCGTAGGCGAGCTCCAGGTCCCGCAGGGTGAGCACGCTCCGGCCCTGCGGGACCGCGGTGTACGGCAGGTCGACGCGGATCTCGTCGTCGTCCCGCACGGCGTCCACGGCCTCGTCGAGGCGCTCCCTGGCCTCGGCGAGCTTCTCCTCGTGCATGATGCGGTGCTTGCCTGCGGACTCCTGCGCCGCGCGCTTGCGCGCCCCCATGACGATCTTCGGCTCGCGCTTCTGCTCGAACATCTTCTGGCCGTACCGCTTGCGGCGGGCCAGCTTGACCTGGGCGTCGGCCAGTTCGCGCTTCTGCTTGCGGAAGTCGGCCTCGGCGACCCGCACCATCCGCTCGGCCGCCTCCTGTTCGCTCTCCAGGGCCTCCTCGTAGGCCGAGAAGTTCCCGCCGTACCAGGTGATCTCCCCGGAGCGCAGATCGGCGATCTGGTCGACCAGTTCGAGCAGCTCGCGGTCGTGGCTGACCACCACCATGACGCCCGGCCAGGCCGCCACGGCCGCGTACAGCCGCCTGCGCGCGTACACGTCGAGGTTGTTGGTGGGCTCGTCCAGCAGCAGGACGTCCGGCCGCCGCAGCAGCAGGGCCGCCAGGCGCAGCAGGACGGACTCACCGCCGGAGATCTCGCCGACCGTGCGGTCCAGACCGACATGGCCGAGGCCGAGTTCGCCGAGGGTCGCCAGGGCGCGCTCCTCGACGTCCCAGTCGTCGCCGACGGTCTCGAAGTGCGCCTCGCTCGCGTCGCCGGACTCGATGGCGTGCAGCGCGGCACGCCGGACGGCGATGCCGAGGACCTCGTCGACGCGCAGGGCGGTGTCCAGGGTGACGTGCTGCGGGAGGTGGCCCACCTCGCCCGCGACGCGCACGGTGCCGTCCGTCGGGCGCAGCTCGCCCGCGATCAGCTTGAGCAGGGTGGACTTCCCCGAACCGTTGACGCCGACGAGCCCGGTCCGGCCGGGGCCGAAGGAGGCGTCGAGGCCGTCGAGGACCGAGGTGCCGTCGGGCCAGGCGAAGGTGAGGGACGTACAGGTGATCGAAGTATGCACAAAGGCCTCGCGGTTGCTTGAAGCGTTCAGGGGCAACGCGTATCGAGACACCGGAAGGCGGCGACCACCGCGCGGGCCGACGGGCCCAAGGGGTGCGGGAGCACAGGCGAAGCCCTGCTCCGCCAAGGACGGCTCGAACGCCGAGGTCGCACGCGGCATACACACCCGTCAGGTGTGCAGCGGTGTCTCAGGACCTCAGACGAGCAACGTCCTTCTCCAATCGGCGGCAACAGGACTCATACAACGTACGAGGGGCGCCAGGGCCTGTCAACGGAATAACGGGCGCCCGCGGTCACGACGCCCCGCACACCGGAAAGGGCCTGGTCAGCAGGCGTCCCGCAGCAGCTCCGCCAGGTCGTGGTCGAGGTCGAGGCAGGCGTGCTCCAGGCCCTCGGGCACCAGCACGCGCGTCGCCTCCAGGAACCGGCGCAGTTCGCCCGAGCGGACGTGCACGACGGCCGTGCCCTCCGGGGCGTGGAACTCCAGCACCGTCCGGTCGTAGGCGTAGGGCCGCACCCGCACGTCGCCGCGGCCCTCGGGCTCGTGCATGCCGGCGGCGAGCAGCTCACGGGAGAACGTCCAGCAGACCTCCTCGTTCCCCAGCGTGGCCGGGGCCGGGAACGTCATCCGGATCGCGAACGGATCCGCCAGGTCGTAGGTGAGCGTCGCGGGGATGCTCGGCATCCGGGGGGCGGCGGCGACGAGACGCGCCTCGACTGACTGCTCGATGACGGTGGACATCGCCTTGCTCCCTTGTGACGGCCGGACGGCATTCCGGTGTGAGGCCGGGCACTGGGTGAGACGACGGAATCCGCGCATCCGTGCACCCGCGCGCGCAGTGACGTACGTCACCGTGCCCGGCGCCGGGGGCGCGGTCGCGTCGCCGGTCCGGAGAGCTGCTCGCGCCCCGGGTGTCGTATTCACCCACGAGGGGGGTACTCGTTCGCCCGATGTGAGAGGAAGTGAGCGGACATGCCGAGCGGTTCGAGCCCCAAGCGGGAACGGCAGTACGAGCACATCAAGCAGAGTGCTCAGGACCGGGGCGAGAGCGCCGGGCGCGCCAAGGAGATCGCGGCCCGCACGGTGAACAAGGAACGCGCACGCTCCGGCGAGTCCAGGACCGCCGGCCGGACCTCCACCGAGGACATGTCGTCCGGCAGGCGGGGCGGCCTGCGGTCCGGGAAGGGGTCTCAGGGCCCCACCTACGACCAGCTGTACCAGGAGGCCAAGCGGCGCAACATCCACGGCCGTTCGGACATGAACAAGCAGCAGCTGCGGCGCGCGCTCGACAAGTGACCCGGCCCGAGCGGCCCGAGGGCAGGACCGCCCGGCCCCGTACCCTCGTCCTCACCATGACGACGACCGTAGGCATCCCCGAGGACTGGCCGGCCACCGAGGAGCAGGCGCGCGCCGTGCAGGACGCGTTGCGCCGCCGGGTGGTGCTCGACGAGCCGGGGCCCGCGCCCGGCACCGGCCATGTCACCGGCGTCGACGTCGCCTACGACGACGAGCGGGACGTGGTGGCGGCCGCGGCCGTCGTGCTGGACGCGGCCACGCTCGACGTCGTCGCCGAGGCCACGGCCGTCGGGCGGATCTCCTTCCCGTACGTGCCCGGCCTGCTCGCCTTCCGCGAGATCCCCACCGTCCTCGCCGCCCTCGACGCCCTGCCGGTCCCGCCCGGCCTGGTGGTGTGCGACGGCTACGGCCTCGCCCACCCCCGCCGCTTCGGGCTCGCGAGCCACCTCGGCGTCCTGGCGGGCCTGCCCACGATCGGCGTGGCCAAGAACCCGTTCACCTTCACCCACACCGACCCGGCACCCGCGCGCGGGTCGTCGTCCCCCCTGCTCGCGGGCGACGAGGAGGTCGGCCGGGCCCTGCGCACCCAGCAGGGCGTCAAACCGGTCTACGTGTCCGTCGGGCACCGCGTCTTCCTGGACACGGCCTGCGCCCACGTCCTGCGCCTCAGCCCGCGCTACCGCCTGCCGGAGACCACCCGTCTGGCCGATTCGCTGTGCCGCCGGGCCCTGCGCGAGGCGACGGCCGGCGCGTAGCTGAGTACACGGGCCCGCCGTGACCGGGCCCGTCTGAGTACCCGTACGGATGCCGGCGCCCCGCCCGGTCGGCAGGGTGGGCCGCATGACGACACACCGCGCCCCCGATCCCGCCGCCCGCCCGAGCCGCCCCGTGGAGCGCGCGATGGCCGCGGCCCTGTCCCTGGCCGTACTGGCGGGCCTGGCCTGGCTCGGCGCGATGATCTACACGCTCGCCGAGTGGACGACGTGACGGCCCCCGCCGGTCCGCCGTTCAGGCACGGCGGGCGCCGGAGCGGGCCCCGCGTCGTGGGCGCCGGGACTACCTGCTGGCCGCCAGGCGGAAGGTGATGCCCGCGGCGCGGAGGCGGTCGAGGAGCGCGTCGCCCATCGCCACCGCCGTGGTGACCTGGCCGGCGGTCGCGGGCAGCTCGTCGAAGGCCAGGGACAGGGCGCCCTCGGCGAACATCTTCGCCGTCTCGCCGTACCCCGGGTCACCGCCCGCGACCTCGGTGAACACCTTGCGGCCGCCGCCCTCGCCCACGAAGCGCACGGAGAACCAGCTCTTCGCCCGCCGCTCCGCGCTCGGTCCCTGTCCGGGCTTGAGGCGGTCGGACAACCAGCGCCGCGCGGGCGGCAGTTGGGCGGCCGCCGCGAGCGCGCCGACCGCCGCGACCCCGCCCACCGCCACCGGCAGCCGCCGTACCGCGGCGTAATGCCGGTAGCGGAAGTCGGGGCCGTAGCGCTCCAGGGCCTTCGCCGAGCGGCGCACGATCTGCGGGTCGATCGTCGGCAGCGGCAGCGCCCAGGCGCGCACCTCCGGGACGAACCGCGGCGCACCGGACGGCGCCGTCGCGCGCCGCCCCACCAGCCGGGGCTCGTGCCGGTGCCGTTCCCGCGCCGCGGCCGCCATCTGCCGCGGCCGCGCGAACTGGTTCAGCGCCGAGGCGAACGTCCCGCCCGAGAAGGTCGCCTCGACCGCGACGAACCCGTCCACCGTCAGCGGCACGCCGGCGGGCAGCTGCTGGACGGTGAAGTACACACCGAGGTCGTGCGGCACCGAGTCGAACCCCGCCGCGTGCACCAGCCGGGCCCCGGTCTCCCGCGCGCGGGCGTCGTGCCGGACGTAGGTCAGGTCGACGAACTCGGGTTCACCCGACAGGTCGAGGTAGTCGGTCCCGTTGTCCGCGCAGGCGGCCACGAGTTCCTCGCCGTAGGTCACGTAGGGACCCACCGTCGTGGCCACCACACGCGCATGCTCGGCGAGGCGGCGCAGCGAGGCCGGGTCGGTCACGTCGGCCCGCAGCACCCCGATCTCCGGGCCTTCGGGCGAGCGCTCCCGCAGCCGCTCGCGCAGCCGCGCCAGCTGCAGCTCACTCCGGCCGGCCACGGCCCAGCGCAGGTCCTCGGGGGCATGCCGGGCGAGGTACTCGGCCGTGAGCGTCCCCACGAAGCCCGTGGCTCCGAAGAGCACGATGTCGTACGGACGGTCCGCCCTGGACGGCTTGTTCATGACACCCCTCGCTTCTGCAGCCCGCGCCGCTGTCGGTGGCTGAGGCTAGCGTGAGCGGTGCGGAGCCCGACGACGAGCCCGGAGGTGGACGGTGACGGTGCCCGGGAACGCCCCGAAGAAGTGGGAAAAAGCGCGCGCGTCCGCGCCTTCGCCGTCCGGTGCGGTCGCGGAGCGCCCCTGGGGCGGGCCCGTCGCCGACCCCGGCACGAGGAGCCGCGGCAACAGCCCCCGCGACGCCGCCCCCGAACGCCTGATAGCGGGGCCGGACGCCCGCTGACGCCGCTCCGGCGTGGTGGCGCGGCCGGTCACCTGGCACCCTGATGTCTAAGCGCTTGCTCGTTCCGGCTCCTCCGGGCCTTGTGCCCACCGGAACACGTTCTTACCATCACCGGTGTTACATCAGTTGTGTCACAGCGACAGGGGGCTGCAGACCATGGCGAAGACGCCACCGCACGGCCCGCTCACCGGCGTACGCGTGGTCGAGCTGGCCGGAATCGGCCCCGGCCCCTTCGCCGGCATGCTCCTCGCCGACCTCGGCGCCGACGTCGTGCGCGTGGACCGCCCGGGCGGCGGCGGCCTCGCGATCGACCCCCGCCACGACCTCACCAACCGCGGCAAACGCTCGGTGGTCGTCGACCTGAAGACCCCGGACGGCCCCGCCCGCGTCCTGGACCTCGTGGCCCGCGCCGACGTCCTGATCGAGGGCAACCGCCCCGGTGTCGCCGAGCGCCTCGGCGTGGGCCCCGAGGCCTGCCACGCCCGCAACCCGGCGCTCGTCTACGGCCGCATGACCGGCTGGGGCCAGGACGGCCCGCTGGCCCAGCGCGCCGGCCACGACATCGCCTACATCGCGCCGACCGGCACCCTCGGCATGATCGGCCGTCCCGGCGAGCCCCCGGCCGTCCCGGCCAACCTGGTCGGCGACTACGCGGGCGGCTCCCTCTACCTGGTCGTCGGTGTCCTCGCCGCCCTGCACCACGCCCGCGCCACGGGCACCGGTCAGGTCGTCGACGCCGCCATCGTCGACGGCACCGCCCACCTCACCGCGATGATCCACGGCATGCTCGCCGCCGGCGGCTGGCAGGACCGGCGCGGCGCCAACCTCCTCGACGGCGGCTGCCCGTTCTACGGCACCTACGAGACGGCGGACGGCGAGTACATGGCGGTGGGCGCGCTGGAACAGCAGTTCTACGACGAGTTCGTGTCCCTGATCGGCCTCGCCGACCAGGCCCCGGCACGCAAGGACGTCACCCGCTGGGAGGAACTGCGCGAGGCCGTCGCCGCCCGGTTCAAGACCCGTACCCGCGACGAGTGGACCGCCCTCTTCGAGAACACCGACGCCTGCGTGGCGCCCGTGCTGTCGCTGCGCGAGGCGCCGCGCCACCCGCACCTCGCCGCGCGCGGCACCTTCACCGAGCACGGTGGCATCACCCAGCCCGCCCCCGCGCCCCGCTTCTCCGCCACCCCGACCGCCGTCCGCGGCGGCCCGGCACTGCCCGGCGCCGGCACCGCCGACGTGGCCCGCGACTGGGACGTACCGAGCCTGACGCACGACGGGACCCCGACGTCCGAAACCCCTGCGAAAGCCCCTCACCGAAAGGCCCCCCAGTGACCACCGAAGCGTACGTGTACGACGCGATCCGCACCCCGCGCGGACGTGGCAAGGCGAACGGCGCCCTGCACGGCACCAAGCCCATCGACCTGGTCGTCGGGCTCATCCACGAACTCCGCGACCGCTTCCCGGGCCTCGACCCCGCCGCCGTCGACGACATCGTGCTCGGCGTCGTCGGCCCCGTGGGCGACCAGGGCTCCGACATCGCCCGGATCGCCGCCGTCGCCGCGGGCCTGCCGGACACGGTGGCGGGCGTCCAGGAGAACCGCTTCTGCGCGTCCGGCCTGGAGGCCGTCAACATGGCGGCGATGAAGGTCCGCTCGGGCTGGGAGGACCTCGTCCTCGCGGGCGGCGTCGAGTCGATGTCCCGGGTGCCGATGGCCTCGGACGGCGGCGCCTGGTTCAACGACCCGATGACCAACCTCGCGACCAATTTCGTCCCGCAGGGCATCGGCGCCGACCTGATCGCCACCATCGAGGGCTTCTCCCGTCGCGACGTCGACGAGTACGCGGCCTTGTCGCAGGAGCGCGCGGCGACCGCCTGGAAGGAGGGCCGCTTCGCCCGCTCGGTCGTGCCCGTGAAGGACCGCGCCGGCCTCGTCGTCCTCGACCACGACGAGCACCCCCGCCCCGGCACCACCGCCGACTCGCTCGCCAAGCTGAAGCCGTCGTTCGCGGACATCGGCGACCTCGGCGGCTTCGACGCCGTGGCGCTGCAGAAGTACCACTGGGTCGAGAAGATCGACCACGTGCACCACGCGGGCAACTCCTCCGGCATCGTGGACGGCGCCGCCCTCGTCGCGATCGGCTCCAGGGAGGTCGGCGAACGCTTCGGCCTGACCCCCCGCGCGCGGATCGTGTCCGTCGCGGTCTCCGGCTCCGAGCCCACCATCATGCTCACCGGCCCCGCCCCCGCCACCCGCAAGGCGCTCGCCAAGGCCGGGCTCACCATCGACGACATCGACCTCGTCGAGATCAACGAGGCCTTCGCCGCGGTCGTCCTGCGGTTCGCGCGGGACATGGGCCTGTCCCTGGACAAGGTCAACGTCAACGGCGGCGCCATCGCCCTCGGCCACCCGCTCGGCGCCACCGGCGCGATGATCCTCGGCACCCTCGTCGACGAACTGGAGCGCCAGGACAAGAGGTTCGGCCTCGCCACGCTGTGCGTCGGCGGCGGCATGGGCATCGCCACGATCGTCGAGCGCGTCTGACCCGGCCCGTCCCAGATCCCGATACGGAGTAGCAATGACCGAGAGCACCACCATCCGCTGGGAGCAGGACGAGACCGGCGTCGTCACCCTCGTCCTCGACGACCCGAACCAGTCCGCGAACACCATGAACGGGGCGTTCCGCGCCTCCCTCGCCGCGGTCACCGACCGGCTGGAGGCCGAACGGGACTCCATCCGCGGCATCGTCCTCACCTCCGCCAAGAAGACCTTCTTCGCCGGCGGCGACCTGCGCGACCTGATCCGGGTCACCCCGGAGACCGCCCAGGACCTGTTCGACGGCGGTCTGGCCATCAAGCGCGACCTGCGCCGCATCGAGACGCTCGGCAAGCCGGTCGTCGCCGCGCTCAACGGCGCCGCACTCGGCGGGGGTTACGAGATCGCCCTCGCCTGCCACCACCGTGTCGCCCTCGACGCCCCCGGCTCGAAGATCGGCTGCCCCGAGGTCACCCTCGGCCTGCTGCCCGGCGGCGGTGGCGTGGTCCGCACCGTCCGCCTGCTCGGTATCGCCGACGCCCTCCTCAAGGTGCTCCTCCAGGGCACCCAGTACAGCCCCCGCCGCGCCCTGGAGAACGGCCTGGTCGACGACGTGGCCGGGACACCCGAGGAGATGCTCGCCAAGGCCCGCGCCTTCATCGACGCCCACCCCGAGTCGCAGCAGCCCTGGGACAGGCCCGGCTACCGCATCCCCGGCGGCACCCCCGCCAACCCGAAGTTCGCGGCCAACCTGCCCGCCTTCCCCGCCACCCTGCGCAAGCAGACGAACGGCGCCCCCTACCCCGCTCCCCGCGCCATCCTCGCCGCCGCCGTCGAGGGTTCCCAGGTCGACTTCGAGACCGCCCAGGTCATCGAGGCCCGCTACTTCGTGGAGCTGGCCGCCGGACAGACCTCGAAGAACATGATCCAGGCGTTCTTCTTCGACCTCCAGGCCGTCAACTCCGGGGCCAACCGCCCGGCGGGCGTCGAGCGCCGCCAGGTCGGCCGGGTCGCGGTCCTCGGCGCCGGGATGATGGGCGCCGGCATCGCCTACTCCTGCGCCCGAGCCGGCATCGACGTCGTGCTCAAGGACGTCTCCCTGGAGGCCGCCCTCAAGGGCAAGGAGTACTCCGAGAAGCTGTGCGCCAAGGCCGTCGCCAAGGGCCGCACCACGCAGGAGAAGGCCGACGCGCTGCTCGCCCGCATCACCCCCACCGCCGAGGCCCAGGACCTCGCCGGCTGCGACGCGGTGATCGAGGCCGTCTTCGAGGACACCGCGCTCAAGCACAAGGTCTTCCAGGAGATCGAGCAGATCGTCGCGCCGGACGCGCTGCTGTGCTCCAACACCTCCACGCTCCCCATCACCGCCCTCGCCGAGGGGGTGCAGCGCCAGGGCGACTTCATCGGGCTGCACTTCTTCTCGCCGGTGGACAAGATGCCGCTCGTCGAGATCATCAAGGGCGAGCGGACCGGTGACGAGGCCCTGGCCCGCGCCTTCGACCTGGTCCGGCAGATCAACAAGACGCCGATCGTCGTCAACGACTCGCGCGGCTTCTTCACCTCCCGTGTCATCGGCCACTTCATCAACGAGGGCGTGGCGATGGTCGGCGAGGGCGTCGAGCCCGCCTCCGTCGAGCAGGCGGCGGCCCAGGCGGGCTACCCGGCCAAGGTGCTCTCCCTGATGGACGAGCTGACGCTCACCCTTCCGCGCAAGATCCGCAGCGAGACGAGGCGGGCCGTCGAGGAGGCGGGCGGCACCTGGACCCCGCACCCGGCGGACGCCGTCATCGACCGCATGGTCGACGAGTTCGGGCGCACGGGCCGCAGCGGCGGCGCCGGCTTCTACGAGTACGGCGAGGACGGCAAGCGGGCCGGCCTGTGGCCGGGGCTGCGCGAGCACTTCACCCGCGCGGGCACCGAGGTCCCCTTCCGGGACATGCAGGAACGCATGCTCTTCGCCGAGGCGCTCGACACCGTCCGGCTGCTGGAGGAGGGCGTGCTGACCTCGGTCGCCGACGCCAACATCGGCTCCGTCCTCGGCATCGGCTTCCCCGGCTGGACCGGCGGCGTCCTGCAGTACATCAACGGCTACGAGGGCGGCCTGCCCGGCTTCGTAGCCCGCGCGCGGGAACTCGCCGAGCGCTACGGCGACCGCTTCCTGCCGCCGGCGCTGCTGGTCGAGAAGGCGGAGAAGGGGGAGCGGTTCAGCGACTCAGCCCGTTCCTGACTCCGCGAGCCACTCGCCCAGCTCCTCCTTGAGCGACCGCTGAAACGTGGTCAGGAGCGCCTGCACCACCAACGGGTGCATGTGGGCCGACAGGGACTTCACGTCCCGCGGCCCACGCTCCGACACCTCACCGCGGAAGAGCTGGGCGAGCTCGCGCGCGGCGGCGCGCGAGTGCGCGATGAGCACGCCCCGCGCCGCCAGGATGGCCTCCTCGGAGAGCGGTACGTCCAACAGCCGCACGCCGAGCCGCAGCAGCCCGAGGTCGACGTCGCACGCGCCGTCCCCCGGCCGGACCACGCCCATCGCGCCCAGCCGCTCGACGTCGGCGTCGCTCAGGGGCCGCCCCGCCCGCCGCTCCAGCTCCGCGCGCGTCATGCTCTCCACGGTGTCCGGCGCCCAGGAGGCCACGACCGCCCGGTGGATCGCCAGGTCGTGCGCGCTGAGATCCGCCGGCAGCTGCCGCAGATAGCGCTCGATGGCGGCCAGCGTCATGCCCTGCCGTTGCAGCTCCTCGATGAGTTCCAGCCGGGCCAGATGCCCGCGCCCGTAGTGCCCCACGCGCCGTCGGCCGATCTCGGGCGGCGGCAGCAGGCCCTTGCTGCCGTAGAAGCGCACGGTGCGCACCGTGACGCCCGCCCGCGCTGCCAGCTCGTCGATCGTGAGGGTCGGCTCCTCGGCGTCGGTCGTCATGTCCAGCAGTATCGCTGTCCCACCAGTGCTGTGAAACCTCGTGCGCACCCCGCGTGCACGCTGTGGTGAACCGAAGATGATCGTGGGGTGACCTTGGGGTGACCGTGTGAGAAGCAACGCTCTGTGACGCGAGCCACCGTCGGGGGGTCGATTCGTGTGGGAAGGTGCTGCCTTGGTCTGTGCCACGTCACGAGCGCGGTCACGGACCGGAGTCACGTACGGACACCCGAGCGCACAACGTTCGGGCGCACCAGAGAGTGGTACCACCCGTGAGCAAGGAAGCCGTGGACACGGCCAAGATCACCGCCGGGAACGGGACGACCACGACGCCCGCGGACGCGGGCGACGCCGGCTACAGCAAGGATCTCAAGGCCCGTCACGTCAACATGATCGCCATCGGCGGCGCCATCGGCACCGGCCTCTTCCTGGGCGCCGGCGGCCGTCTGCACAGCGCGGGCCCGGCGCTCGCGCTGGCCTACCTGGTCTGTGGCGTCTTCGCCTTCTTCGTCGTCCGGGCCCTCGGCGAGCTGGTCCTGTACCGGCCGTCCTCCGGGTCCTTCGTGTCGTACGCGCGCGAGTTCCTCGGTGAGAAGGGCGCCTACGTCGCCGGCTGGATGTACTTCCTGAACTGGTCGACGACCGGTATCGCCGACATCACCGCGATCGCGCTCTACACGCACTACTGGAGCATGTTCACCGACATCCCCCAGTGGGTGCTGGCGCTGATCGCCCTCGCGGTGGTCCTGGCGGTGAACCTGATCTCGGTGAAGATCTTCGGGGAGATGGAGTTCTGGTTCGCGATCATCAAGGTCGCGACGCTGGTCGGCTTCATGCTCGTCGGCATCTTCCTGCTGGCCACCCAGCACGAGGTCGGCGGCACGACGCCCGGTCTGAGCGTGATCACCGACAACGGCGGGTTCCTGCCGCACGGCGTGATGCCCGTCGTCCTCGTGATGCAGGGCGTGATCTTCGCCTACGCCGCGCTGGAGCTGGTCGGTGTCGCGGCGGGCGAGACCGCCGAGCCGGAGAAGGTCGTCCCGCGCGCGGTGAACTCCATCATGTGGCGCGTCGGCCTGTTCTACGTCGGCTCCGTCGTCCTGCTGGCGCTGCTGCTGCCCGGCTCGGTCTACTCCGCCGACCAGAGCCCCTTCGTCACGGTGCTGTCGAAGATCGGCGTTCCCGCGGCCGGCGACGTGATGAACCTGGTCGTCCTGACCGCGGCCATGTCGTCCCTCAACTCCGGTCTGTACTCGACGGGCCGCATCCTGCGCTCCATGGCGATGGCGGGCTCCGCGCCCAGGTTCACCGCCCGTATGAACCGCAGCCAGGTGCCCTATGGCGGCATCCTGCTGACCTGCGCGGTGTGTGTGCTCGGCGTCGGCCTCAACTTCCTCGTGCCGGCCCAGGCCTTCGAGATCGTGCTGAACGTCGCGTCCCTCGGCATCATCAGCACCTGGGTGATCATCATGGTCTGCCACCTGGTCTTCGTCCGGCGCGCCCAGGCGGGCCTGGTGCGGCGTCCGCACTTCCGGCTGCCCGGCAGTCCGGTCACGGAGATCGCCACGATCGCCTTCCTGCTGGCCTGCCTCGCCATGATGTGGAACGACCCCGAGGTCGGCCGCAAGACGCTGCTGCTGATCCCGCTGATCGCGGTCATGCTCGTCGGCGGCTGGTACGCCCTGCGCCGCCGCGACGCGCACCAGGAACCGGCCCGTCCGACGAACTAGCCCCCACTGTCGGCGGCCCCTACGGTGGCGTGATGTCGAAGATCACCATCCAAGGCGACGCCACCGCCCCGTCACTCCACCGCGGAGCCCGCGCGCCGAAGGGGCGCGCCCTGAAGCGGCGCGGGGAACTGCGCGCCCGGCCCGGGACAACCCGTAGGGACTCCCGGCTCGGCGGGGTTCACCGTGCGGATGCACGCCCCGGGAGAGGGCGCGAGTACGTCCGGGGCGACGCCCCCATCCGGTCTCCCCGCGGTCAGCGGCGCGCCCTGAAGGGGCGCGGGGAACTGCGCGCCCGGCCCGGGACGGCCCGCAGGGACTCCTGGCCCGGCGGGGTTCACCGTGCGGATGTACGACCCGGGGGAGGGCGCGAGTACGTCCGGGGCGACGCCCCCATCCGGTGTCCCCGCGGTCAGCGGCGCGCCCGGCACGGGACGGCCCGCAGACACCCCCTGCCTGGTGGGCCCACGGCGGGTATCGGGTTCACGGCGACGGTCCGCGACCACGCGGAGGGCGTCAAGTGAGCGAAGGTATCGACGTGCTCGTGCTGGGTGGGGCCGGGGTGGACACGATCGTGTACGTGCCGGAGTTGCCGCTGCCGTACGCCGACAGCTACATGATCGATTCCGGGATCCGTACCCGTGCGGGCCAGACCGGCGACTTCGTCGCCCTCGGCCTCGGCGCGCTGGGCCTGCGCACCCACCACCTCGACCTGCTCGGCGACGACCCCGAGGGCGACCTGGTCCGCGCCCTGCACCGGGACAGGGGCATCGCCCTCACCGCCGTCCCGCAGCCGGCCGGCACCAAGCGCGCGGTCAACCTCGTCGGCCCCGACGGCAGGCGGCTGTCCCTGTACGACACGAGCCGCGCACACGCCGACGACCGGCTGCCCGAGGCGACGGTCCGGACACTGGCGGAGTCGAGCCGCCACGTCCACGTCTCCCTCACCCACCCCTGCGCGCACGCCCTGCCCGTCCTGCGCGAGACCGGCGTGCCGCTCTCCACCGACCTGCACGACTGGGACGGCGAGAACGCCTACCACGAGCCCTTCGCCCTCGCCGCCGACATCGTCTTCGTCTCGGCCGCCGCCCTCACCGACCCCGAGCGCACCATGCGCCGCATCGCCGAACGGGGCCGCGCCCAGCTCGTCGTCGCCACGGCAGGAGCCGAGGGCGCGTACCTCCTCGCCGACGGCGACCTGACCCGCGTGCCCGCGGTGGCGCCGCCCGCCCCGGTGGTGGACTCCAACGGCGCGGGGGACGCCTTCGCCGCGGCCTTCCTCTTCGGCCACCTCGGCGGTGAACCGCCCCACCGGTGCGCCCTGTACGGCGCGATCGCCGGCGCCCACGCCTGCACGGTGCCCTCGACCGAGGCGGACGCGATAGGACGGCGCGAACTCCTCGCCCGCGCGGCCGCGACGACGGGGTAGGGGTCGCCGATACCGCGATCGCCGGGGGAGTGGCCGGCGGCGGACGCCGGGACGGCCGGCAACAGGGACGCCGCCGCGAGCACGCCCGGCGACGTGGTTCTGCGGTGCACCGAATCTCCAAGCCGCCACCCCCCTCCGTCCCGACGCGCCGTCAGTCGCCCCCTTCTGCACAGGAGTTGACGGCGGTACCGTCCGGCGCATGCCGACACGTATGCGCTTCAGCTGGAGACCGCTCGCGACGGCGGCCACCGCCGCCCTGACGGCCACCCTGCTCACTCCCGCTGCCGCACAGGGCACGCCGGGGCACAGCACGCCCCGGGAGAGCCGCCCCGTCTACTCCTACGACGCCGCCGTCCGTGAGGCCGTCTGGGTGGACACCGGCCTCGACGGAGACGGCGACGGGAGGTCCGACCGCGTCGCCGTCGACATCGTGCGCCCGCGCGAACCCGCCCAGCAGGGCCGCAAGGTGCCGGTCGTCATGGAGGCCAGCCCCTACTACTCGTGCTGCGGCCGGGGCAACGAGAGCCAGCGCAAGACGTACGACGCCGACGGCGAGGTCGTCGGGATGCCGCTGTACTACGACAACTACTTCGTGCCGCGCGGCTACGCCTTCGTCGCCGTCGACCTCGCCGGCACCAACCGCTCCGACGGCTGTGTCGACGTCGGCGGCCGCTCCGACGTGCGGTCCGCGAAGGCCGTCGTCGACTGGCTGAACGGGCGCGGCAGGGCCTGGACCACCCGCACCGGCAGCACCAGGGCCACGGCCGACTGGACCAACGGCCGCACGGGGATGATCGGCAAGAGCTGGGACGGCACCATCGCCAACGGCGTCGCCGCCACCGGCGTCGAGGGCCTGGAGACCATCGTGCCGATCAGCGCGATCTCCTCCTGGTACGACTACTACTTCGCCAAGGGCGCCCCGCTGTACGGCTCCGGCCCCGACTGGCTCTCCGACTACGTCAACAGCCCCGACGCCCGCGCCCGCTGCGGCGACGTGCAGCGCAGGCTCGCCGAGGGCGCCCCGCGCACCGGGGACTGGACCCCGCTGTGGAGCGAGCGCGACCACGTCCGGGACGCGGACAAGGTGCGCGCGAGTGTCTTCCTGGTCCACGGCATGCAGGACCTCAACGTACGGATGCAGCACGTCGGACCGTGGTGGGACGCCCTCGCGCGAAGCGGCGTGCAGCGCAAGATCTGGCTCTCCCAGACCGGCCACGTCGACCCGTTCGACTTCCGCCGCGCCACCTGGGTGAAGACCCTGCACCGCTGGTTCGACCACGAACTCCTCGGCTACGACAACGGCATCGACCGGGAGCCGATGGCCGACATCGAACGCCACCCCGACCAGTGGGTGACGTTGCGGTCCTGGCCGCCGCGCGGCACGGACACCGTACGGCTGCGCCCCGCCCAGGGCCCCCGGCCCGGCGTCGGCACCCTGGGCCTGCGCCCCGGCCACGGCACCGAGACCTTCACGGACGACCCGCGCCACAGCGAGACCGACTGGGCCGCGCGGATCGACCTGACCACCCCCGACAAGGCCGGTTTCGTCACCCGGCCCCTCGCCCGCGACCTGCGCCTGGCCGGCGCCTCCGAGGTCACCGTCTCCGTGACCCCCTCGACGCCCACGGCCCACCTCTCGGCCGTCCTCGTGGACCTCGGCCCCGCGACCATCCGCGACTACGCCGACGCCGCCGAGGGCATCGTCACCCTCCCCGACCGCACCTGCTGGGGCCCCTCCACCACCGCTGACAGCTCCTGCTACAAGGAGACCGAGGCCAAGAGGACCGACGTCGGGTACACGATCGTCAGCCGCGGCTGGGCCGACCTCGGCAACCACGCCTCGGACCTCACCGGCGCACCGCTCACCCCGGGCAAGCGCTACTCCCTCACCCTCGACCTGGCGGCGACCGACCACGTGATCCCTGCCGGACACCGGCTGGGCCTGATCGTCGCGGGCACCGACAAGGACCTCATCGACCCGCCGTCCCACACCCCGGCGCTGACCGTGGACCTCGCCCGCAGCTCCGCACGCGTCCCGGTCGTCGGCGGTACGGCCGCATATGTCCGTGCCACCGCCGGCGCGTACGCCGACGCCGCCCTCCCGGCCGCCGAGCTGAGCGGCGTACGCGATCCCCGCACCGCAGGGCGCCTGCCGGAGGGACGGAGGTGATCCGGAACGGCGTGTCCCGACACGGGCCGATGAAACAGGCCTATTTTCCGCCACATGGGTAGGGGCCGAGACGGAGGGATCACCTGTGACCTCCGTGGCTCTGACGAAAGGTGCCGCCCGTGACGAACGAACAACCGACCGACCACCCCGGCCCGGCAGGCGACGCGCTGCCGGGCTCGGAGGCGGGTCTGCCCGGGCAGGGGCGCCCCCGGACCGACAAGGTCGTGTTCGGGGTCACCGCCGCGCTCACGCTGGCCTTCGTGATCTGGGGCGCGACCGCGACGGACTCCCTGGAGAGCGTCTCCAGCAGCATGCTCAGCGGGCTGATGCACAACGGCGGCTGGGCGTTCATGCTCACCGCCTCGGGGTTCGTCGTCTTCGCGCTCTGGCTCGCGATCAGCCGGTACGGCCGGATCCACCTCGGCGCCGAGGGTGAGGAGCCCGAGTTCCGCACGGTGTCCTGGGTGGCGATGATGTTCAGCGCCGGCATGGGCATCGGCCTGATGTTCTACGGCGTCAGCGAGCCGCTCGCGCACTACACCACGCCACCGCCGGGCACGGATCCGGTCGACTCCGGCGAGCGCATGGAGACGGCCATGGCCACGACCCTGTTCCACTGGACGCTCCACCCGTGGGCGATCTACGCCGTGGTCGGTCTCGCCATCGCCTACAGCACCTTCCGCAGGCGCCGGCGGCAGACCATCAGCGCGGTCTTCACCCCGCTCATCGGCCGCAAGCACGCGAACGGCACCGCCGGGCGGGTCATCGACATCCTCGCGATCGTCGCGACCGTCTTCGGCTCGGCGGCCTCCCTCGGACTCGGCGCGCTCCAGATCGGCTCCGGCGTGCGGGAGCTGGACTGGATGGACGACGTGAGCACCGGACTGCTCGTCGCGATCATCGCGGTGCTCACCCTGGCGTTCGTCGCCTCCGCCGTGTCCGGCGTGGAGAAGGGCATCCAGTGGCTGTCCAACACCAACATGGTGCTGGCGCTGGTGCTCGCCCTGTTCGTGTTCGTCGCGGGCCCCACGGTGATCGTCCTCGACCTGCTGCCCACCTCGATCTTCGCCTACCTCGGTGACCTCCCGCAGCTCGCGGGCCGCACCGAGGCGAGCGGTGGCGAGGGCGTCGCGGACTGGCTCGGCAGCTGGACCGTCTTCTACTGGGCCTGGTGGATCTCCTGGACGCCGTTCGTCGGCATGTTCATCGCCCGGATCAGCCGAGGCCGTACGATCCGCCAGTTCGTCGGCGGTGTCATCCTCGTGCCCAGCTCGGTCAGCCTGGTCTGGTTCGCGGTGTTCGGGGGCTCGGCGATGAAGATGGAGGAGCAGGGGCGGCTCGGCGACGAGTCGACGCCGGAGGGGCAGCTCTTCGCGCTCCTGCGGGAGTTCCCGATCGCCACGGTCACCAGCCTGCTGGTGATGATCCTCGTCGGCATCTTCTTCGTCTCCGGCGCCGACGCGGCCTCGATCGTCATGGGCAGCCTCTCCCAGAAGGGCGCCCTCGAACCGGCCCGCACGGTCGTGGTGTTCTGGGGTGTGCTCACCGGAGCGGTCGCCGCCGTCATGCTCCTGGTCGGCAGCGGTCAGGGCGACGCGCTGACCGGTCTGCAGAACCTGACGATCCTCGCGGCGGCACCGTTCGTCGTCGTGATGATCTTCATGTGCGTCGCGCTCCTGCGCGACCTGCGCCGCGACCCGGTCATCGTCCGTAACGAGATGGGTTCGGAGGCGGTCGAACTGGCCGTCATCGAGGGCCACAAGAAGTACGACGGCGAGTTCGAGCTGCGCATCGGCCCGGGCCGCGGCACGGACGTGGAGGGCGACCCGATCGGCAAGCACTGACCGCCGGCTCCGCGTCAGGAGGAGGCGGTCAGTCCGGCCGCCTCCTCCGCGCACCCCCACGCCACGGTGACCCCCGCGCCCCCGTGACCGTAGTTGTGCACCAGCACCCGCCCGTCCGGCAGAGTCACGCGCTCCAGCCGCACGGCGTCGCGCACCGGCCGCAGCCCCACGCGGTGCTCCAGCACCCGCGCCCCGGCGATCTCCGGTCGCAGGGCCGCGCACCGCCGCACGATCGCCTCGGCCTCCGACGGATCCGGCGTCCTCGACCAGGAGTCCTCCTCCGAGGTGCCGCCCAGCACCAGCCGCCCCGGATGCGGGAACACGTACGCCATCGCACCGGCGGCGTCCTGGGAGACGACCCAGGTGCGGATCCCCGGGTTCTCCACCACGACCAGCTGCCCGCGCACCGGGCGCACGGACGCGTCCGGCACCAGCTCCCGCGCGCCGAGCCCCGTGCAGTTCACCACCACCGGCGCGTCCACCTCCACGAGCGCCGACACCGCGCGCTCCGCCACGACCCCGCCGGCGGCCCTCAACCGGTCCCGCAGATACGGCAGATGGGTGGCCATGTCGATCAACGGCAGCCGCGCCCACAGGCCCACCGGACCGGCGTACTCCTCGGGTGTCGCCGCACGCAGCCCGTGCAGCCGGCCCGCCGCCCACGCGTCCGTCGCGTCCGCGTCCGTCTCGCCCATCACCCCTTCGACCAGGCGCACGCCGGTGACCTCGGGGCTCGCGGCCAGTCGCTCGTAGACCTCCAGCGAGCGCAGCGCCCAGCGGCGCGCCGCCTGTTGCGGCTCGATCCGGTAGGGCCACCACAGCGCGCCCGCCACCGCCGAGGTGGTCCGCTCGGCCGGCTCCCGCGTCCACACCCGCACCCTGAGGCCCCGCTCCGCCAGCACCACGGCCGTCGTCAGCCCCACGACACCGCCGCCGACGACGACGACATCGCCCCTCGCGTCACTGCTCATGCGGGGACGGTAGCGGAATGTGCCATGCCGCGATCAGGGTGCCGTAAGTGTGGGGATACTCACCGTATGTCTGCCGTGTACGTGACCTTCGCCCTGGCACCGGCCATGCGTGCCGGTGGAGTTCTCGCGGACGGCGGCCACCAGGTGCACCGGGACTTCGTGGACTTCGTCGTCGACGGGCGCCCGCTGCTCTTCCAGCTCTCGGACCTGGACGCCGTGTCCCCGCTCGCCTCCGACGTCCCGTCCGCGGTCCTCACCGCCCACGTGCGCGGCCTGCTGCTGGAGGCCGAGGCCCCGCTGCCCGGCGGGCGCTACGTCCTCTACGGCTGCCCCGAGTGCGCGGACCTCGCGTGCGGCGCGGTCACCGCGGTCATCGAACGCGTCGACGACGACTACGTGTGGCGGGACTTCGCCTGGCAGACGTCCGGACAGGCCGACCTGGAACGGAACGGCTACCGGGGCATCGGCCCGTTCCGCTTCCACGGCGCCGCGTACCGCACGGCCCTGCGCTCGCTGCTGGACGCCGCCGGGCCCGAGCGCCCGCGCGTGCTGCTGATCGGGGCCCGCGTCGCCCTGGTCGCCAGACTCGCCGCCGCGCTGCGCACCATCGGCATCGGCGCCGACATCGCCCACGACGCCGACGGCGTCCCCGCCGAAGAACTGCGCGGCTACCGCGCCGTCGTCCTCCCCCGGCAGGTGGACGCGCGGCAGCGCGCCGCCGTGCGCCGGGCCTTCGAGCGCGCCGGGGCCGAGGCGGCCCACGTCGACGGCCTCGCCCCGATCGTCCCGCTGCTGGTCGCCCAGATCGAGCACGCCCTCGACCGCAGACCCGTCGCACGGCGCCGCCTGACCGGCCTCGTCACCGCCGACGGCGAGGCGGGCGTCGAGGTCACCTCCGCCTGCCGGGTGCGCCTGACCGCGTACCGCCTCGACCGGCTCTCGCGCACCCGCACCCACGAGGTCTTCGACGGCCTGCTCGAACCGGGCCGGCACCGCATCCCGCTCGACGCGAAGGCCGTGAGGGGCGCCGCGTACGTGGTCGCCAGGACGGCGGAAGGCGTGCTGGTGGCGGCGATGGCGCGCTGACGGCCGCCGCGGTCGGGTGACCCGGCGGGGCCACCAGGGCCTGTCTGAACAATTCCCGTCTGCCGTCCGGCGGCCCTCCGGGCGACGACGCGAGTTGTCGGACAGGCCCTAGAATCGGCGGTCTGATGACTGCCACCCTCGTCGCCAAGAACCTCGCCGCCGGCCACGGCGACCGCGCACTCTTCACCGGCCTCGACCTGGTCGTCGCGCCCGGCGACGTGATCGGGCTCGTCGGCGCCAACGGTGCCGGCAAGTCGACCCTGCTGCGCATGCTCGCCGGACTCGCCACGCCGGAACAGGGTGAGCTGCGTCTGTCCCCGCCCACCGCCACGGTCGGGCATCTGCCACAGGAGCCGGAGCGGCGGCCCGGCGAGTCGGTGCGCGCGTTCCTGGCCCGCCGCACCGGCGTCGCCGAGGCCCAGCGGGTCATGGACGCCGCCACCCAGGCCCTGGTCGACGGCGCCCCCGGCGCGGACGACGCCTACGCCCTCGGCCTGGAGCGCTGGCTCGGCCTCGGTGGCGCCGACCTCGACGAGCGCGCCGAGGAGGTCGCCGACTCGCTCGGCCTCGCCGTCGGCCTCGACCAGCCCATGACCTCCCTGTCCGGCGGCCAGGCGGCCCGCGCCGGACTCGCCTCCCTGCTGCTCTCCCGCTACGACGTCTTCCTGCTCGACGAACCCACCAACGACCTCGACCTCGACGGACTGGAGCGCCTCGAACGCTTCGTCGGGGGACTGCGCGCCGGCACGGTCGTCGTCAGCCACGACCGCGAGTTCCTCACCCGCACGGTCACCAAGGTCCTCGAACTCGACCTCGCCCAGCAGCAGATCAACCTCTACGGCGGCGGCTACGCGGCCTACCTGGAGGAGCGCGACGTGGCCCGCCGGCACGCGCGCGAGGATTTCGAGGAGTACGCCGACAAGAAGGCCGCCCTCCAGGACCGTGCGCAGATGCAGCGTTCCTGGATGGACAAGGGCGTCAAGAACGCCCGGCGCAAGGCGGGCAACGACAACGACAAGATCGGACGCAAGTTCCGCAGCGAGGCCAGCGAGAAGCAGGCCGCGAAGGCGCGCCAGACCCAGCGCATGATCGAGCGGCTGGACGTGGTCGAGGAGCCCCGCAAGGAGTGGGAGCTGCGCATGGAGATCGCCTCGGCGCCCCGCTCCGGCGCGGTCGTGGCGACCCTGCGCGACGCCGAGGTCCGGCGCGGCGGCTTCACGCTCGGACCGGTCTCCCTCCAGGTCGACTGGGCGGACCGCGTCGCGGTCACCGGCGCCAACGGCGCCGGCAAGTCGACGCTGCTCGGGGCGCTGCTCGGCCGGGTCACGCCGGACGCGGGGCACGCCACGCTCGGCTCGGGTGTGCTGGTCGGCGAGGTCGACCAGGCCCGCAAGCTGTTCCACGGCCCGCAGACCCTGCTCGACGCGTTCCAGCAAGCAGCCCCCGACACCGAACCGGCCGACGTGCGCACCCTCCTGGCCAAGTTCGGCCTGAAGTCGGACCATGTGCTGCGTCCGGCGGACACCCTCTCGCCCGGGGAGCGTACCCGTGCGGCCCTCGCCCTCCTCCAGGGCCGTGGCGTCAACCTGCTGGTCCTCGACGAGCCGACCAACCACCTCGACCTGCCCGCCATCGAGCAACTGGAGTCGGCCCTCGACGCCTACACCGGCACCCTGCTGCTGGTCACTCACGACCGCCGCATGCTGGACGCCGTCCACGTCACCCGCCGGCTGGAGGTGGCGGACGGCAAGGTGACCGAGCGCTAGCGGGGCGTCAGCCGCGACGCCAGTTCGGGGTAGTCCACCACTAGGCCGTCCGCGTCGAAGTCCAGGTCGCTGCGGAAGTCGCCCGAGGCGTACCGCACCCGCCCGCCGCCGGTGCCGGCGAGGTGGGTGTAGGTCTGCACGGAGGGCCGGACGGCCAGTTCCGGTACGGCGACCCAGGCCATCAGGAACTCCCGTTCACCGGCGGTCCGGTGCAGGTCGTGCCGGAGCACCGGCATGGTGTTGGTCAGGGGACACAGGCCCAGGTCGCAGTCGAGCGCCCCGTTCACCTCCGGCAGCGGTTCACCGTCGGCGGTCCACTCGCCCCGCCCGTCGTGCCGCAGATCGAGGGTCCGCGTCACCTCGGGGGTCTCGGTGGTCACCCGCAGCCGCCGGGTCACGTACCCCTCGGCGGTTTCGAGCTCGTACGACACCCAGTAGGGCTCCGGATCCGTCCCCACCGCCCGGCCCCGCGCCCGCAGGGTCTCCCCGTCGAACGCGACCCAGGCGGTCTCGAAGCCGTGACTGGCCATGACGTCCCAGGTCACCGCACGCGAAGTGGTCATGGCGTCACCCTACGCGCGGACGGGGGCGGCCCGGGGCCGCGCGCTCGCGCGCCCCCGAACCGCCGAACTCAGCCCCGGCCGCCCTTCTTCGGGTCGAGCAGCCCGGCGCGGCGCAGGGCGTCGGCCATCGCGCTGTTCGCCGGAGCGGGGGCCTGCCGGGCACCACCGGCGCCCTGCCGGCCGCCACCGCCACCGCCCTGACGGCCGCCTCCGCCACCGCCCTGGCGCTGCTGCGGCGGTCGCCCGCCCCGCTGCGGACGGCGCTCGCCGGCACCCCGCTCCTGGGGCGCCGCCTCGTCGTCCAGACGCAGCGTGAGGGAGATCCGCTTGCGCGGGATGTCGACGTCGAGGACCTTCACCTTGACGATGTCACCCGGCTTGGCGACGTCCCGCGGGTCCTTGACGAACGTCTTCGACATGGCGGACACGTGCACCAGGCCGTCCTGGTGGACGCCGACGTCGACGAACGCCCCGAACGCGGCCACGTTGGTGACCACGCCCTCCAGGACCATGCCCGACTCCAGGTCGGCGAGCTTCTCGACGCCTTCCTTGAAGGTGGCCGTCCGGAACGCCGGGCGCGGGTCGCGCCCCGGCTTCTCCAGCTCCTTGAGGATGTCGCCGACCGTCGGCAGGCCGAAGGTCTCGTCCACGAAGTCCTGCGGCCGCAGCGACCGCAGCACGCTCGTGTTGCCGACCAGCGCGGCCACCTCCTGGCCGGTGGTCTTCACCATCCGCCGCACCACCGGGTACGCCTCGGGGTGCACGCTGGACGCGTCCAGCGGGTCCGAGCCGCCCCGGATGCGCAGGAAGCCCGCGCACTGCTCGTAGGCCTTCGGCCCGAGCCGCGCCACGTTCTTCAGCTCGGAGCGGGACGTGAACGGGCCGTTGGCGTCCCGGTGGGCCACGATGTTCTCCGCGAGCCCGGAGGAGATGCCCGAGACACGGGAGAGCAGCGGCGCGGACGCGGTGTTGACGTCGACACCCACGCCGTTCACACAGTCCTCGACCACCGCGTCCAGCGAGCGCGACAGCTTCACCTCGGACAGGTCGTGCTGGTACTGGCCGACGCCGATCGACTTCGGGTCGATCTTCACCAGCTCGGCGAGGGGGTCCTGGAGCCGGCGTGCGATCGACACCGCGCCGCGCAGCGACACGTCCATGTCGGGCAGTTCCTGCGAGGCGAAGGCGGAGGCCGAGTACACCGACGCGCCGGCCTCGGACACCATCACCTTGGTGAGCTGCAACTCCGGGTGCTTGGTGATCAGTTCACCGGCGAGCTTGTCGGTCTCGCGGGACGCGGTGCCGTTGCCGATGGCCACCAGTTCGACCGCGTGCTCCTTGGCGAGCCGGGCCAGCTTGGCGATCGCCTCGTCCCACCGGTTGGCCGGGACGTGCGGGTGGATGACGTCGGTGGCGACGACCTTGCCGGTGGCGTCGACGACGGCCACCTTCACCCCGGTGCGGAAACCGGGGTCCAGGCCCAGCGTGGCGCGCGTGCCGGCCGGGGCGGCGAGCAGCAGGTCGCGCAGGTTCGCCGCGAACACGCCGACGGCGTCGTCCTCGGCGGCGGTGCGCAGCCGCAGGCGCAGGTCGATGCCGAGGTGGACCAGGACACGGGTCCGCCAGGCCCAGCGGACGGTGTCCGTCAGCCACTTGTCGCCGGGGCGCCCGCGGTCCGCGATCCCGAACCGGCCGGCGATGATCCCTTCGTACGACGAGGGGCCCTCCACCGGCTCCTCCGGCTCCAGGACGAGGTCGAGGACCTCCTCCTTCTCCCCGCGCAGCATCGCGAGGACGCGGTGCGAGGGCAGTTCGGTGAAGGGCTCGGCGAAGTCGAAGTAGTCCGCGAACTTGGCGCCGGCCTCCTCCTTGCCCTCCCGCACCTTCGCGGCCAGCCGCCCGCGCACCCACATGCGCTCGCGCAGCTCACCGATGAGGTCGGCGTCCTCCGAGAACCGCTCGGTGAGGATCGCCCGCGCGCCGTCCAGGGCGGCCTGCGGGTCGGCCACGCCCTTGTCCGCGTCGACGAACGCCGCCGCGGCCGCGAGGGGCTCGACGGAGGCGTCGCCGAGCAGCCCCTCGGCCAGCGGCTCCAGACCGGCCTCCCGCGCGATCTGCGCCTTCGTACGCCGCTTGGGCTTGTACGGCAGATAGATGTCCTCCAGGCGCGCCTTGGTCTCCGCGGCCAGGATCCGCGCCCGCAGTTCGTCGGTGAGCTTGCCCTGCTCGCGCACCGACTCCAGGATCGCCGTGCGCCGCTCCTCCAGCTCCCGCAGATAGCGCAACCGTTCCTCGAGCGTGCGCAGCTGCGCGTCGTCGAGCATCTCGGTCGCTTCCTTGCGGTAGCGGGCGATGAAAGGCACCGTGGAACCGCCGTCGAGCAGCTCCACGGCAGCCTTGACCTGCCGCTCCCGTACGCCGAGCTCCTCGGCGATCCTGCCTTCGATGGACCCTACGAGGGGTGTCGTCACGATCCCGTACCGCCTTCTCCACTTCGGGTTGCGCGGCAATTGTGGCAGGTGGCACCGACAACGGGGGACCAGGGCGGGAAGTGGCGGGGCGGCGGTTCTCAGACCCGGCGCGCGCCACGCCGTCCGGATCCGGAGGCACCGCCGAGGAGGCGGGCCACGGCCCTGAACGGCAGCGTCACGACCGTGGCGACGGCACCGCCGATCTGGCGCAGGACATCCGCGATGGCACGGAACACGTTGTTCCCCTTTCGTCCGTGGTGCTGTTCTTCCTCGTCCGCGGCGCAGCGGTCGCTGCCGGGCGGACGCCTGTCGAGTACCTCGTCCTCGGCGGCCCATGCCGATCAAGGCGAAGGCAGGAAAGGTGGGAAGCGCGTCATTGCGGCCATGCCGGGACACGCGAAGAATCGCCGGTATGGCGCAGCGAACCGTTCTGGTCGTCCTCTTCGACGGCGTGCAGAGCCTCGATGTCAGCGGCCCCGTGGAGGTCTTCGCGGGAGCCGAGCAGCTCGTCCCCGGGACCTACCGCATCCGCACCGCCTCCCTGGACGGCGGTCCGGTGCGCGCCTCCAGCGGACTGACGCTCGTACCGGACCAGGCGCTCGCCGACGCCCCCGATCCGCACACCCTCGTGGTGCCCGGCGGGCGCGGCACCCGCGGGCCCGACCCGCGTCTGACCGACTGGCTGCGCGTGCGCGGACCGCGTGCCGCGCGGCTGGTCTCCGTCTGCACCGGCGCCATCCTGCTTGCGGAGGCCGGCCTGCTCGACGGCCGGGACGCCACGACCCACTGGGCCTACGCCGCCACCCTCGCCCGGAACCACCCCGCGGTACGGGTGGACGCCGATCCCATCTACGTCCGCGACGGTCACGTCGCCACCTCGGCGGGTGTCACCGCGGGCATCGACCTGGCCCTCGCCCTGGTCGAGGAGGACCTGGGCCGCGACGTGGCCCTGACCGTCGCCCGGCACCTGGTGGTCTTCCTGCGCCGACCCGGCAACCAGTCCCAGTTCAGCGCCCAGCTCGCCGCCCAGACCGCGCGCCGCGAACCGCTGCGCGAGGTGCAGCGGTGGATCACCGAGCACCCTTCCGGTGATCTGACCGTCGAGGCCCTCGCGGCGCGTGCCGGCTTCTCGCCCCGCCACTTCGCCCGCGCCTTCCGCGCCGAGACCGGCACGACACCCGGCCGCTACGTGGACCGCGTCCGCCTCGAACACGCCCGCCGCCTGCTGGAGGACACCGGCGAGGGCATACACGAGATCTCCCGTTCCAGCGGCTACGGCACCCCGGAAGCCATGCGCCGCGCCTTCGTCGCCGCCCTGGGAACGCCCCCGGCCGAGTACCGCCGACGCTTCCGCCCGGCCCCGGCCCCGGCCCGATGAGGCTCCGCCCACCCACCGAAAGGCCCGCCATGCAGATCGCCCTGCTCGTCTTCGACCGTTTCACCGCCCTCGACGCCGTCGGCCCCTACGAGATCCTCTCCCGGATCCCGGACGCCGAGACGGTCTTCGTCGCCAAGGAGGCCGGACCCGTCCGCAGCGACAACGGGGTGCTGGCCCTGACCGCGGACAGGGCGCTCGACGAGGTCCGGCGACCGGACGTCGTGGTCGTCCCCGGCGGCCCGGGACAGAGCGCCCTGATGGACGACCGGGTCCTCCTGGACTGGCTGCGCGCCGTGGACGCCACCAGTACCTGGACGACCTCCGTGTGCACCGGCTCCCTGCTGCTCGCCGCGGCCGGCCTGCTCGCCGGGCGCCGTGCCACCTCCCACTGGCTGGCCCTCGACCAGCTCAGGCCGCTCGGCGCCGAACCGACCGGCGAGCGGGTCGTCTTCGACGGAAAGTACGTCACCGCCGCCGGCGTCTCCTCCGGCATCGACATGGCACTGACCCTCCTCGGCAGGATCGCCGGTGACGACCACGCCCAGGCCGTGCAGCTGGCCACGGAGTACGACCCGCAGCCGCCCTACGACGCCGGGTCCCCGCAGAAGGCGCCGGCGCATGTCGTCGAGGCCCTGCGCGCCCGGAGCCGTTTCATCCTGAGGTAGGCACCGTCCAGGTGAAGCGCGGCCGGCGCCGCTCCAGGAACGCGGCGACGCCCTCCGCCGTGTCGGCGCTGCCGCGCGCGTGCTCGGCCCAGTGGGCGTCGCGGTCGGTGCGCCCGTCGGCGAACTCCTTCGCCGAGGCCTGCGTCAGCTGCGAACGGGAGGCCAGGATCCGGGTGAACTCGGCGACCCGCTTGTCGAGTTCGCCCTCGGCCAGCACCTCGTCGACCAGCCCGGTGCGCAACGCCCGGCCGGTGTCGATCAACTCGCCTGAGAACAGCAGGTACTTGGTGGCGGCCGGACCGATCAGCGACACCAGCCGCCGGGTCGCGGAGGCCGGATACACGATCCCGAGCTTCGCGGGCGTCACCCCGAACAGCGCGCCCTCCTGCGCGAACCGCAGGTCGCAGGCGGCCGCGAGCTGTGCCCCGCCGCCCACACAGTGCCCGCGGACCGCCGCCAGCGTCGGTTTCGGGAACGCGGCGAGCGCCTCCTCGGCCAGCACGGCCAGCCCCTGTGCCTCGGCGGGCGAGGAACGTAGCGTGGAGATGTCGGCGCCCGCGCAGAACGTGCCGCCCTCGCCCGTCAGCACCAGGGCCCGTACCCCGGGGTCGGTCGCCAGGGCGTCCAGCAGCACGGGCAGCGCGCGCCACATCCCGGCGGTCATGGCGTTGCGCTTGGCCGGATGGGAGATGACGACGGTGGCGACCGAGTCGGTGACGTCGTCCAGCAACTGGGGCTCCATGTGCCGGATGCTAGCCGTAGCAAGGCTCACCACCGGCGCCGAGGGCTCGGGAGAGGAGGCGGTCCGATGACCGGGACCGCGAAGGACGAGAAGGCGAAACTGCGGCGTGGCTTCGGCCGGCTGGTCGCGCTGGGCGTGCTGCTGGTCCTCGGCGGTCTCGTGGGGCTGGTGTACACGGGTGTGGCCACCCTGACGTCCATGCTGCTGTTCGGCTGGCTGCTGCTGATCGGTGGCGTCGTCGGACTGCTGCACGCCATCGAGGGGCGGGGCAGCAACTTCTTCTGGCTCGCGGCGATCGTCGCGGCCCTGAACCTCGCGGCGGGCGTCGTGATCCTGAAGAGCCCCGAGGCCGCGGCGGACGCGCTGGCCATGTTCGCCGCCCTGCTGTTCCTCACCGCGGGAATCTTCCGGCTGGTCGGCGGTCTGGTGGTGCGCGGCCCGCAGTTCGGCTGGACGCTGCTGCTGGGCGCCTTCGACCTGCTGCTGGGCATCGCGGTGCTGGCGTCGTGGCCGAGCGCCGGCCAGTACGTCATCGGCACGTTCATCTCGCTGGCCCTGCTCTTCGACGGCCTCGGCCTGATCGCGACCGGCTTCGGCGGCCGCCGGATCGTCGGCCTGGTGGAGGAGGCCACCGGCGCAGGCGCCGAGGAGGACGGCCCGGACGGCACCACGAAACCCGTACAAGCCGAATAGTTCGTAAAGTCGGCACCGGCGGAACAGGATGCAGTCCCACACCTGACGGGGTCATACGCCAACGGTCAGAAGCGCTCGATAGTCGCTGACTTCTGTTCAGTCCTCCGGTGGGGAGCGGTCCGGTACCAACACTCGACGTGTGGTGACAATCGAGCACAAGGGTGGCGACCGGACCATGGACGACCACGGGCGCGGGCCCGCCCCACGCCCCGAAGGCGGCACAGACGCACCCGTCGAGCCGAGGACACGCGACCCCTTGTCCTACGAGGGGGTGTGGCGGTTCACCGCTCCGGCGGTCGACGCCTCGGTCCCGCAGGCCCGGCACGCCGTACGGGACCTGCTCCTGCGTCAGCGGGTGCCGGTCACGGAGGACGTGCTCCAGGGACTGCTGCTGATCGTCTCCGAGCTGGTCACGAACGCCGTACGGCACGCGGCGGTGCTCTCGCCGATGCTGGCCGTGGAGGTCGCCGTCGGCGCCGAGTGGGTGCGGGTGTCCGTCGAGGACAACCACCCCTACCGCCCCACCGCCCTGGAGACCGACTACGGCCGGACCGGCGGCCGGGGCCTGCTGCTGGTGCGCGAGATCACCCGTGAGGTGGGCGGGGTGTGCGACGTCGAGCACACGACGAGCGGCGGCAAGGTGATCTGGGCCGCCCTGCCGCTCGACCCCCGCGGGCTGATCTGAGGCTCACCAGCCCTCGGACGGACCGGTCAGCTCCCTGATCGCGGGACGGGCCGCGTCCAGCACCGTCATGAACCAGGCCGAGAAGGTGTCCTTGGCGTGCCGCTCCGTCAGCTCGTCCGGTGTGACGAACGCGGTGGCGTGCACCTCCTCCGGGTCCGGCCGCAGCGGCGCCTGCACCAGTCCGACGAAGAGGTGGTTGTACTCCTGCTCCACCAGTCCGGAGGCGGGATCCGGGTGGTTGTAGCGCACCGTGCCCGCCTCGGCGAGCAGGGACGGGGAGACGCCGAGCTCCTCGAACGTCCGCCGGGCCGCCGCCGCGAAAGGCGCCTCGCCCGGGTAGGGGTGGCCGCAGCAGGTGTTGGACCACACACCGGGGGAGTGGTACTTGCCGAGGGCCCGCTGCTGCAGCAGCAGACGGCCGTACTCGTCGAACAGGAACACCGAGAACGCCCGGTGCAGCTGCCCCGGCGGCTGATGGGCGGCCAGCTTCTCCGCGGTACCGATCGTCGCGCCGTTCTCGTCGACCAGTTCCAGCAGGATCGCTTCCGCGGTGCCGTTCGACGAGCTGTGCGTCGCGGTGGCAGGTGTGATCGGCATACCCATCCTTCGCCTCGTTCCTCGCGCCCCAGTCTGCCGTACGAATCCGGCACTCCCGGCACTTCCCGGCGCGTCGGCACCGGAAGAGGGCCCCGGAAGGTGATCGTGCCCGGATCACGGAGAAGGAACCATCCGTTACGGGCTGTGCGCGAAGACGCGGGCGCGCGCGGCGGCGCGGCGCGCTCCGGAGGCTCCGGCGCGGGCCCGTCCCCCGTCGTGCGGGCTCGGGTGCGCCGGCCCGGCGCTCAGTGGCACAGCCTCGGCTCGTGCTCCGCGTGGCCGCCCGGCTCCAGCTGGAAGGTGCAGTGCTCCACGTCGAAGTGGTGGCCCAGGCAGCCCTGGAGCTCGTGCAGGATCTTCTCGTGCCCTATCGCGTTCAGGACGTCGGAACGGACGACGACGTGCGCCGAGAGCACCGGCATCCCCGAGGTGATCGTCCAGGCGTGCAGGTCGTGCACGTCCTCGACCCCGTCGACCCCGAGCATGTGGGTGCGCACCTCCGCCATGTCGACGCCCTTGGGCGCCGACTCCAGCAGCACGTCGAGCGTCTCGCGCAGCAGTTTCAGCGTGCGCGGCACGATCATCAGGCCGATGACCAGCGAGGCGATCGGGTCGGCGGCCTGCCAGCCGGTCGTGAGGATCACCGCGGCCGAGATCAGCACCGCGACCGAGCCCAGCGCGTCGGCGGCGACCTCCAGGAACGCGCCGTGCACGTTCAGGCTCTCCTTCTGACCCCGCATGAGCAGCGTGAGCGAGATCATGTTCGCCACCAGACCGATCGCGCCGAACACGAGGGTCAGTCCGCCCTCGGTGGGGGTCGGCGTGATGAAGCGCTGGATCGCCTCGACGAGCACGTAGCCGCCGACCCCGAGCAGCAGCAGACAGTTGGCGAGCGCGGCGAGGATCTCGGCGCGGGCGAACCCGAACGTCCGGTTGGCGCTGGCCGGCAGGTTGGCGAAGTGGATCGCCAGCAGGGCCATGCCGAGACCGAGCGCGTCGGTGGCCATGTGCGCGGCGTCGGCGATCAGCGCGAGGGAGTCCGCGAGCACACCGCCGACGATCTCGACCACCATCACGGTGAGCGTGATGCCCAGCGCGACCCGCAGCCGGCCGCGGTACGCCGCGGCCGCCGTACCGGTGGGCGGCGCGCCGTGCGCGTGCCCGTGATCGTGCCCTGCCCCCATGAAACGCCGCCTCCTGCGATCGGGTCCGGAGCCCAGTGAACTACGGGCGGGGGGTATCCGGCAACGCGGCACTGAACACCGTTGTCATGTGCCCTGACCTGCGGAAACGAAGGGCAGGTCAGGGCAGTGCGAGGCGCGGTGGGGGCTCAGCGGCCGTGGTGGAGCCGCCATCCCCGCCATGCCGATTCGACCATCTCGGGTACTCCGCGCCGCGCTGCCCAGTCCAGCTCCGCGGCGGCCCGCGCCGCCGAGGCGACGGCGCGCGGCGCGTCCCCGGGCCGACGCGCCTGGACGACGGCGGGACGCCTGTCACCGGTCACCTCACCGATCAGGCTGACCAGCTCACGCACCGAGACACCCTCGCCGCGTCCGATGTTCACGGTCAGGTCGCCGGGCGCCCCGGGCGCCGAAAGCCGCCGGGCCGCCGCGAGGTGCGCGTCGGCGAGGTCGGCGACATGGATGTAGTCGCGCACACACGTGCCGTCCGGCGTCGGGTAGTCGTCGCCGAAGATGCGCGGGGCCTCGTCGCGGGTCAGCCGGTCGAAGACCATGGGAACCACGTTGAACACCCCGGTGTCGGCGAGCTCCGGGCTCGCCGCGCCCGCCACGTTGAAGTAGCGCAGGCACGCGGTGGCGATGCCGTGCGCCCGGCCCGCCGCGCGCACCAGCCACTCACCGGCGAGCTTGGTCTCGCCGTAGGGGCTCAGCGGGGCGCACGGGGTGTCCTCCGTGATGAGTTCCACATCGGGGTTGCCGTACACGGCCGCGGAGGAGGAGAAGAGGAAGCGCCCGATCCCGGCGTCGGCGACCGCCTCCAGCAGGGTCGCGAGACCGCCGACGTTCTCCGCGTAGTAGCGCGCCGGCTGCGCGACGGACTCGCCGACCTGCTTGCGTGCCGCGAGATGCACGACACCGGTCACCGCGTGCTCGGCGAGCACCCGCTTCAGCAGCTCGGCGTCCCCGGAGGAGCCCCGCACCAGGGGGACGTCCGCCGGGAGCCGCGCCGGCACCCCGGCCGAGAGGTCGTCCAGCGCCACGACGCGCTCCCCGGCCTCCGCCATGACCCGCGCCACATGCGCTCCGATGTATCCGGCACCGCCGGTGATCAGCCATGTCATGGTGGCCCACCCTAAGGGCCGGAGCGGAGGTTCCCGTCGTCGCCCGCCTGGGGAGGTCCCGTCTCCCGTATGCCGTGTTCGCCCGCTCACGGGGATCCGATGTTGTCCGCCGAGCCCGGCGTCCCCGACGATGATCACCGCGGAGGCTCAGCAGACCGTGTCGACCGGACCGTTAACGGCCGGTGAACACGGGCTTCCCATCATCCGATAGCCTCTGCCGACACGCCGTCCGCCGGTGCAGCTCCGCCTGCCCCGAGGGGCGCCCCACCATGCACACGACCGGCGCGAGAGCGCCGGCCCCCAGGGAGTGAGTTCGGTTGCCGACCGCCATCCTCACCGGTCAGCCGGTCCCCGGATCGTCGATCGAGGGCGATCTGCGGTCACTCGGCTACGAGGTGCGCATCGCCGCCGACCCCGCCGAGACCGAGACCCTGCTCGCCCAGGTGCCCGGTGACCGGCGGGTCGCCGTGGTCGACGCACGGTTCGTCGGTCATGTGCACGCGCTGCGCCTCGGCCTCACCGATCCGCGCTTCCCGCTCGCCGCGATACCCGGCGCCGTCACGGCCCGGCCCGCCGGCCGTCAGGCCCTGACGCGCGCGCTGGCCCGTGAGACCTCCGCCCAGGGCGCGCTGCTGGTCGACAGCCTCCCCGACCGGATCACCGGCACCCTGGACACGGAGGTGCACCGGCCCGAGCTCGGCAGCCTGGTCGCCGTCGTGCCCGCCGACCCGCAGGCCCGCAACGAGGCCCGGCAGGCCGTGGCCGCCGTCGACGACGAGGCCGTACGCCTGAAGTCGGCCGTCAAGTCGCGCGACGGCTTCTTCACCACCCACTTCGTCAGCCCCTACTCCCGCTACCTCGCGCGCTGGTGCGCCCGGCGCGGGCTGACCCCCAATCAGGTCACCACCGCCTCGCTGCTCACCGCCCTGGTGGCGGCGGGCTGCGCGGCCACCGGCACCCGAGCCGGATTCGTCGCGGCCGGCGTGCTGCTCATCGCGTCCTTCGTGCTGGACTGCACCGACGGGCAGCTCGCCCGCTACTCCCTGCAGTACTCCACCCTGGGCGCCTGGCTGGACGCCACCTTCGACCGCGCCAAGGAGTACGCCTACTACGCGGGCCTCGCCCTCGGCGCCGCCCGGGGCGGCGACGACGTGTGGGCCCTCGCCCTCGGCGCGATGATCCTGCAGACCTCCCGGCACGTCGTCGACTTCTCCTTCAACGAGGCGAACGCCGGTGATCCCGGCGGCCCCGCCAACACCAGCCCCACCGCCGCACTTTCGGACAAACTGGACAGCGTCGGCTGGACGGTGTGGCTGCGCCGGATGATCGTCCTGCCGATCGGCGAGCGCTGGGCGCTGATCGCCGTCCTCACGGCCCTCACCACCCCGCGCATCACCTTCTACGCGCTGCTCGTCGGCTGCGCCTTCGCCGCGACCTACACCACGGCGGGCCGTGTCCTGCGGTCGCTGAACCGCAAGACGGGGCGCACCGACCGCGCGGCACGCGCCCTGGCCGATCTGGCGGACAGCGGACCGCTCGTGGAACTTCTCACACGCCGGGGGAGTGTGCCGCTCGCCCCGGTCAGCGCCGCCGTCGGCGGTCTCCTCGTGGTGACCTCCGCCGCACTCCTGGGCGCGACCTGGCCGACCCTGCTCGCCGCGCTCGCCCATGTCGCACTCTGCGCGGCGGCCGTCTCACGCCCCCTCAAAGGCGCGCTGGACTGGCTGGTTCCGCCCTTCTTCCGGGCGGCCGAGTACGGGACCGTGCTGATCCTGGCAGCTGAAGCGGAGGTGAACGGAGCACTTCCCGCGGCTTTCGGGCTGGTTGCGGCCGTCGCCTACCATCACTACGACACGGTCTACCGCATCCGTGGCGACGCGGGCGCACCCCCGCGGTGGCTGGTGCGGGCGATCGGGGGGCACGAGGGCCGGACGCTGGTGGTCGTGCTGCTCGCCGTGGTGCTGACCGCGGCGCAGTTCACGGTCGCGCTCACGGTCCTCGCCGTGGCCGTGGCCCTGCTGGTGCTCCTGGAGAGCATCCGGTTCTGGGTGTCCGCCCATCGACAGGGCGCACCCGCCGTACACGACGAAGGAGAACCCGCATGATCGGCCTCGTGCTGGCGGCCGGCGCCGGCCGGCGTCTGCGCCCCTACACCGACACGCTGCCCAAGGCGCTGGTGCCGGTGGGGCCCGCGGGCGACGAGGACGGGACCGACGGGATCACCGTTCTCGACCTCACCCTCGCCAACTTCGCCGAGATCGGCCTGAGCGAGGCCGCGATCATCGTCGGCTACCGCAAGGAGGCCGTGTACGCCCGCAAGGCCGAGCTGGAGCGGAAGTACGGCCTCAAGCTCACGCTGATCGACAACGACAAGGCCGAGGAGTGGAACAACGCCTACTCCCTGTGGTGCGGGCGTGACGCGCTCAAGGACGGCGTGATCCTCGCCAACGGCGACACCGTCCACCCGGTCTCCGTGGAGCGCACCCTGCTCGCCGCGCGCGGCGAGGGCCGGCGGATCATCCTCGCCCTCGACACCGTGAAGTCGCTGGCCGACGAGGAGATGAAGGTCGTCGTCGACCCCGAGCAGGGCGTCCGGAGGATCACCAAGCTGATGGACCCGGCGGAGGCCACCGGCGAGTACATCGGCGTCACGCTCATCGAGGGCGACGCCGCCCCCGAGCTGGCGGACGCCCTGCGGACGGTCTGGGAGAGCGACCCCCAGCAGTTCTACGAGCACGGCTACCAGGAGCTCGTCAACCGCGGCTTCAAGATCGACGTGGCTCCGATCGGCGACGTGCCGTGGGTCGAGATCGACAACCACGACGATCTGGCCCGGGGACGGGAGATCGCGTGCCGGTACTGACCAGGCTCGTTCCGACGCCGGTCGTCGTGGACATCCGCCCGGGTGCCCTCGACGACCTGGCGGGCGTGCTCGCCGACGAGCGCATATCGCACTCGGGCCGGCTCGCCGTCGCCGTCAGCGGCGGCTCCGGCGCCCGGCTGCGTGACCGCGTCGCCCCCCAGCTGCCCGGCGCCACCTGGTACGAGGTGGACGGCGGCACCTTGGACGACGCCGTGCGGCTGGCCGCCGACATGAAGTCGGGCCACTTCGACGCGCTCGTCGGACTCGGCGGCGGCAAGATCATCGACTGCGCCAAGTTCGCCGCGGCCCGGGTCGGCCTCCCGCTGGTCGCCGTGCCGACGAACCTCGCGCACGACGGACTGTGCTCTCCGGTCGCGACCCTCGACAACGACGCCGGGCGCGGCTCGTACGGCGTGCCCAACCCGATCGCCGTCGTCATCGACCTGGACGTCATCCGCGAGGCCCCGGTCCGCTTCGTGCGGGCAGGCATCGGCGACGCGGTGTCCAACATCTCCGCGATCGCCGACTGGGAGCTCGCCCACCGCGTCAAGGGCGAGAAGATCGACGGTCTCGCCGCGGCCATGGCCCGCCAGGCCGGTGAGGCGGTGCTGCGGCACCCGGGCGGCATCGGCGACAACGACTTCCTCCAGGTGCTGGCCGAGGCACTGGTGCTCAGCGGCATCGCCATGTCGGTCTCGGGCGACTCCCGCCCCTCCTCCGGCGCCTGCCACGAGATCAACCACGCCTTCGACCTGCTCTTCCCGCAGCGGGCGGCCGCGCACGGCGAGCAGTGCGGACTGGGCGCGGCCTTCGCGATGCATCTGCGCGGCGCGCACGAGGAGTCGGCGTACATGGCCGAGGTGCTGCGCCGGCACGGGCTGCCGGTGCTGCCGGAGGAGATCGGTTTCACCCCCGACGAATTCGTCCGGGTCGTGGAGTACGCCCCTAGGACCCGGCCCGGCCGCTACACGATCCTCGAACACCTCGACCTGCAAACCCACCAGATCAAGGACACCTACGCCGACTATGTCAAGGCCATCGGTAGCTGAACTCCGCCCCGTCGTGCACCCCGCCGGGGTGAAGGACCGGCGCAGCGGTGAGCACTGGGCGGGACGCCTCTACATGCGTGAGGTGTCGCTGCGGGTCGACCGCTACCTGGTGAACACCAGGGTCACGCCCAACCAGCTCACGTACCTGATGACCGTCTGCGGCGTGCTCGCGGCCCCGGCCCTGCTGGTGCCGGGCATCCCGGGCGCGGTGCTCGGCGTGGTGATGGTCCAGCTGTACCTGCTGCTGGACTGCGTCGACGGCGAGATCGCCCGCTGGAAGAAGCAGTACTCGCTGGGCGGTGTCTACCTGGACCGGGTCGGCGCCTACCTCACCGACGCGGCCGTGCTCGTCGGCCTCGGCCTGCGCGCCGCGGACCTGTGGGGCAGCGGCCGGGTCGACTGGCTGTGGGCCTTCCTCGGCACCCTGGCCGCCCTCGGCGCGATCCTGATCAAGGCGGAGACCGACCTCGTCGGCGTCGCCCGGCACCAGGGCGGGCTGCCGCCGGTCAAGGAGGCCGCCTCCGAGCCGCGCTCCTCCGGCATGGCGCTGGCCCGCCGCGCCGCCGCGGCGCTCAAGTTCCACCGTCTGGTGCTCGGCATCGAGGCCTCGCTGCTGATCCTGCTCCTCGCGATCCTGGACGCGAGCCGCGGCGATCTGTTCTTCACCCGGCTCGGCGTCGCCGTGCTCGCCGGGATCGCCCTGCTCCAGACGCTGCTGCACCTGGTGTCCATCCTCGTCTCGAGCAGGCTCCGGTGAGCCCGGTGATGCGGGTCGGGGCCGTCATCATCACGATGGGCAACCGGCCCGAGGAACTGCGCGCGCTGCTGGACTCGGTCGCCAAGCAGGACGGTGACCCGATAGACGTCGTCGTCGTCGGCAACGGCTCACCCGTGCCCGAGGTCCCCGCCGGAGTGCGCACCGTCGAGCTGCCGGAGAACCTCGGCATCCCGGGCGGCCGCAACGTGGGCATCGAGGCCTTCGGCCCCAGCGGCCGGGACGTCGACATACTGCTGTTCCTCGACGACGACGGCCTGCTGGCCCGCGCCGACACCGCTCAGCTGTGCCGTGAGGCTTTCGAGGCCGACCCCCGGCTCGGCATCGTCAGCTTCCGTATAGCCGACCCCGACACCGGCGCCACCCAGCGCCGCCACGTGCCGCGGCTACGGGCCTCCGACCCGATGCGCTCCTCGCGCGTGACCACCTTCCTCGGCGGCGCCAACGCGGTGCGCACCCGGGTCTTCGCCGAGGTCGGCGGCCTGCCCGACGAGTTCTTCTACGCGCACGAGGAGACCGACCTCGCCTGGCGCGCGCTCGACGCGGGCTGGCTGATCGACTACCGGTCGGACATGGTGCTGTACCACCCGACGACCGCGCCCTCGCGGCACGCGGTCTACCACCGCATGGTCGCCCGCAACCGCGTCTGGCTCGCCCGTCGCAACCTGCCGGCCGCCCTCGTCCCGGTCTACCTGGGCATCTGGCTCGCCCTCACGCTGCTGCGCCGCCCCTCGCGGCCGGCCCTGCGGGCCTGGTTCGGCGGCTTCCGGGAAGGCTGGAGGTCCCCCTGCGGACCCCGCCGGCCCATGAAGTGGCGTACGGTGTGGCGGCTGACTCGACTGGGCCGACCTCCTGTCATCTGACAAGCTCGTCCCTGAGAGCATTCGGGGCGTAACGCTCGGCTCCCGGCCGCTGCCCAGCCCGCAGGGGCTGCGCATCTCGAAGACGAAAGTTTCGACTAGTGAGTGAGACCACACACGACGGCACAGTCGCGGTGACCGCGCCCGTGTCACCCGACGAGGGCCTGTCCGCGGCGGAGCTCGCCGCCAAGTACGGCCTGACCGTGAGCGGCGCCCGCCCCTCCCTCGTCGAGTACGTCCGCCAGCTCTGGGACCGCCGTCACTTCATCCTCGCGTTCTCGCGGGCGAAGCTGACCGCCCAGTACAGCCAGGCCAAGCTGGGCCAGCTCTGGCAGGTCGTCACGCCGCTGCTCAACGCGGCCGTGTACTTCTTCGTCTTCGGCGTGATCCTGGAGGCCGACCGCGGGATGCCGCGGGAGGTGTACATCCCCTTCCTGGTGACGGGCGTGTTCGTCTTCACCTTCACGCAGAGCTCGGTGATGGCGGGCGTCCGCGCGATCTCCGGCAATCTCGGCCTGGTGCGCGCCCTGCACTTCCCGCGCGCCTCGCTGCCGGTCTCCTTCGCGCTCCAGCAGCTCCAGCAGCTGCTCTTCTCGATGATCGTGCTGTTCGCCGTGACCTGCGTCTTCGGCAGCTACCCGGATCTGTCCTGGGTGCTGATCGTGCCGGCGCTGGCGCTGCAGTTCTGCTTCAACACCGGCCTCGCGCTGATCATGGCGCGGGCCGGCTCCAAGACCCCGGACCTGGCGCAGCTGATGCCGTTCGTGATGCGGACGTGGATGTACGCGTCCGGTGTCATGTACTCGATTCCGATCATGCTGGCCGACAAGCCGTCCTGGATCGCGAACATCCTCCAGTGGAACCCGGCCGCGATCTACATGGACCTGATGCGCTTCGCGCTGATCGACGGCTACGGCTCCGAGAACCTCCCCGACCACGTCTGGGCGATCGCCGGCGGCTGGGCGGTGCTGTTCGCCCTGGGCGGCTTCGTGTACTTCTGGAAGGCGGAGGAGAGGTACGGCCGTGGCTGACCATACGACCGAGGAACTCATTCCCACCGTCGTCGCGGACGACCTGCACATCGTCTACCGCGTCAACGGCGCGAAGACGGGCAAGGGCAGCGCCACCGCGGCGCTCAGCCGGATCGTCAAGCGCCGCGAGGACCGCGGGGTGCGCAAGGTGCACGCCGTGCGCGGTGTCTCCTTCGTCGCCTACCGGGGCGAGGCCATCGGCCTCATCGGCTCCAACGGCTCCGGCAAGTCGACCCTGCTGCGTGCCATCGCCGGACTGCTGCCCGCCGAGAGCGGCAAGGTCTACACCGACGGGCAGCCCTCGCTGCTCGGCGTGAACGCCGCCCTGATGAACGACCTGACCGGCGAGCGCAACGTCATACTCGGCGGCCTCGCCATGGGCATGACCCGTGAGCAGATCAAGGAGCGCTACCAGCAGATCGTCGACTTCTCGGGCATCAACGAGAAGGGCGACTTCATCACGCTGCCGATGCGGACGTACTCCTCCGGCATGGCCGCCCGCCTGCGGTTCTCCATCGCGGCGGCCAAGGACCACGACGTCCTCATGATCGACGAGGCGCTGGCCACCGGCGACCGCAAGTTCCAGAAGCGCTCCGAGGAGCGCATCCGGGAGCTGCGCAAGCAGGCCGGTACGGTGTTCCTGGTCAGCCACAACAACAAGTCGATCCGGGACACCTGCGACCGCGTGCTGTGGCTGGAGCGCGGCGAGCTGCGCATGGACGGACCCACCGCCGAGGTCCTCAAGGAGTACGAGAAGTTCACGGGTAAGTAGACAGCCGTTCAGGGCCTTGCCGGAACCGCTCCGGCGGGGCCCTGCGTCGTCGGCAAAGGGCCCCTGTGCCGGCCGCAAAGGAAGCGTCAACTCTGCGTGGCCGTAGGAATCTTGAAGCCAATCGGTGTGTTCTTGTGATGCGCAGGACACCCCCTCGGTCCGCGCCGCGTTGTACAACGTAAGCTGTACCGGTGCCGAAACACGGCAAGTAGGGCCATAATGCGCGACACCCACCAAGGTGGCAGCCGCCTGAACGCATGGCGGCGTGTCCGAAATAGTGTGAATTGGGTCGGCAGTGTAGAACGGGAGATGTGACGGCAATGGCTACGGAAACTCCCCAGCTCCGCGAAGCATGTGCCGTCCCAGCCCTGGGCAGCGAGCGGTGACGGGAACCGCCACGACGCGCACGGACGGCACGGAGCGCGCGACGCTGGACAAGGCCACGGCAGAGAACTTCCCCGTGGCCCCCTTCTTCCTGCCCCGGGCCTGGCGCACCGACCTCATGGCCGTCTACGGCTTCGCCCGCCTCGTCGACGACATCGGCGACGGCGATCTCGCCCCCGGCGGCGCCGACGCCCGCCTTCTCGGTGTGCCGCCCGGGTCGGCCGACGACCGCATGGCCCTGCTCGACGCCTTCGAGGCGGATCTCCGCCGCGTCTTCGACGCGACACCCCGCCACCCCCTGCTGCGCCGCCTCCAGCCGACCGTCCGGCGCTGCGCCCTGACGCCCGAGCCCTTCCTCGGCCTCATCGCCGCCAATCGCCAGGACCAGCTCGTCAAGCGGTACGAGACCTACGACGACCTGCTGGCCTATTGCGAACTGTCCGCGAACCCGGTGGGCCGGCTCGTCCTCGGCGTCACCGGCACCACCACCCCCGAGCGTGTCCGCCGCTCGGACGCGATCTGCACGGCCCTGCAGATCGTCGAGCACCTCCAGGACGTGGCCGAGGACGTCGGCCGCGACCGCGTCTATCTGCCCGCCGAGGACATGAAGCGCTTCCACGTCCAGGAAACGGATCTCGCCGCGTCGACCACCGGCGCATCGGTGCGCGCTCTGGTCGCGTACGAAGCGCAACGCGCCCGCGAGCTCCTGAATGAAGGCGCCCCCCTCGTGGGTAGCGTGCACGGCAGACTGAGGCTGTTGCTCGCGGGGTTCGTGGCGGGGGGAAGGGCGGCCGTCGAGGCGATCGCCGCCGCCCGGTACGACGTACTTCCCGGCCCGCCCAAGCCCGGCAAGCTCCGGTTGCTGCGGCAGGTGGGCGTGACCCTGCGAGGAGAGGGGTGATCCGGACCGTGGAGTCTGCACCACACGTGTCCGCACCGGTACTCGCCGCCTACAGCTACTGCGAGGCCGTCACCGGACAGCAGGCACGTAACTTCGCCTACGGCATCCGGCTGCTGCCGACGTCCAAGCGCCGCGCGATGTCGGCGCTGTACGCCTTCTCCCGGCGGGTCGACGACATCGGCGACGGCGACCTCGGCGCCGACCTGAAGTTCGAGCGGCTCCAGGAGACCCGGTCGCTGCTCGCACGCATCCGCGAGGACGGGATCGGCGAGGACGACACCGACCCGGTCGGCGTCGCCCTCGCCCACGCCGCCCGGCACTTCCCGATCCCGCTCGACGGTCTCGACGAGCTCATCGACGGCGTCCTGATGGACGTCCGCGGCGAGACCTACGAGACCTGGGACGACCTCAAGGTCTACTGCCGCTGTGTGGCCGGGGCCATCGGACGGCTCTCGCTCGGTGTCTTCGGCACGGAACCGGGGGCGCGCGGCGCCGAGCGCGCGTCCGAGTATGCCGACACCCTGGGGCTCGCGCTCCAGCTCACCAACATCCTGCGGGACGTCCGCGAGGACGCCGAGGGCGGGCGCGTCTACCTGCCCGCCGACGACCTGGCCAAGTTCGGCTGCTCGGCCGGGTTCGCCGGACCGAACCCGCCGGAGGGCTCCGACTTCGCGGGCCTCGTGCACTACGAGGTGCGGCGGGCCCGCGCCCTGTTCGCCGAGGGGTACCAGCTGCTGCCCATGCTCGACCGGCGCAGCGGCGCCTGCGTCGCGGCCATGGCCGGCATCTACCGCCGTCTCCTCGACCGCATCGAGCGGGAGCCCGAGGCCGTGCTGCGCGGCCGGGTCTCGCTGCCCGGACGCGAGAAGGCCTACGTCGCCGTACGCGGTCTGTCCGGCCTGGACACCCGGCACGTGACCCGGCGGACCGTCAGGAGGCGCGCCTGATGGACAGCCCGGGGCAAGGTGACGGCGACGCCGGGAAACGGCACGCAACCCTCCGTGGCCGGACGGCGTCCCTGACTGCGACGGCCCGCCGGGGCGCTGTGACGCGTCGCGGCGGGTGCGCAGGGGAGGGTGCGCGATGACCGACGGCATGCGGTCCGGACCCGCACGGGACGCGGTGGTGGTCGGCGGAGGGCTCGCCGGAGTCACCGCCGCGCTCGCGCTCGCCGACGCCGGGGTGCGCGTCACCCTGCTCGAAGGCAGGCCGCGACTGGGTGGCCTGGCCTTCTCCTTCCAGCGCGGCGCACTGACCGTCGACAACGGCCAGCACGTCTACCTGCGCTGCTGCACCGCCTACCGCTGGTTCCTCGACCGGATCGGCGGCGCCGCCCTGGCGCCGTTGCAGGACCGCCTCGACGTGCCCGTCGTCGACGTCACCAAGCCCGAGGGGCGGCGACTCGGCAGGCTGCGGCGCGACGCGCTGCCGGTGCCGCTGCATCTGGGGCGCAGCCTCGCGACATATCCGCACCTCTCACTCGCCGAGCGCGCCAAGGTGGGCCGGGCCGCGCTCGCGCTCAAGGGTCTCGACCTCGCCGATCCGGCGCTGGACGCGCAGGACTTCGGCAGCTGGCTGACCGCGCACGGTCAGTCGGCGCGTGCCGTCGAGGCCCTGTGGGACCTGGTCGGGGTCGCGACCCTCAACGCGGTCGCGGGCGACGCCTCCCTGGGGCTCGCCGCGATGGTGTTCAAGACCGGCCTGCTGTCCGACCCGGGCGCGGCCGACATCGGCTGGGCGCGGGTCCCGCTGGGCGACCTGCACGACCGACTGGCCCGCAAGGCGCTCGACTCCGCCGGCGTGCGCACCAGGATCCGTTCACGCGTCACCTCCGTCTCCCGTAGCGACAACGGGCGTTGGAGCGTCCAGGTTCCCGGCGAGGCCCTCGCGGCCGACGCCGTCGTGCTCGCCGTACCTCAGCGCGAGGCCCACGACCTGCTGCCGGACGGCGCGCTCGACGACCCGGCACGACTGCTCCGGATCGGCACCGCGCCGATCCTCAACGTCCATGTCGTCTACGACCGCAAGGTGGTCGACGCCCCCTTCCTGACCGCGCTCGGCACGCCCGTGCAGTGGGTCTTCGACCGCACCGACGCCTCGGGGCTGACGTCCGGCCAGTACCTCGCGCTGTCGCAGTCGGCCGCGCAGGACGAGATCGACGCGCCGGTGGCCGCGCTGCGCGAGCGCTATCTGCCCGAGCTGGAGCGCCTGCTGCCGCGGAGCCGGGGCGCCGAGGTCAGGGACTTCTTCGTGACCAGGGAGCGCACCGCGACGTTCGCGCCCGCCCCCGGCGTCGGACAGCTGCGGCCCGGCGCCCGTACCAAGGCATCCGGCCTGTACCTGGCCGGAGCGTGGACCGCCACCGGGTGGCCCGCGACCATGGAGAGCGCGGTCCGCAGTGGCATCGGCGCGGCGGACGCCGCGCTGCGTGCCCTCGGCCGGCCCCGCCCCCGCCGTCTCTTCGACGTCGAGGAGGCGGCGTGACGACGCAGCAGCGCGCGGCAGGTCCCCACACCTCCGGCACCGCAACAAGAGGAGAGACTGTGCCCACTGTGCCCCCGGCCTCGAAGGCCGCTCGAGAGACCGCGGTGGACGTGGCCGCGCTCCTGGAGCGCGGCCGGACCCTGGCCACACCGGTACTGCGGGCGGCCGTCGACCGCCTGGCGCCTCCCATGGACACGGTCGCCGCCTACCACTTCGGCTGGATCGACGCCGCGGGCAACCCCGCCGACGGGGACGGCGGCAAGGCGGTGCGCCCCGCGCTCGCCATCCTGTCCGCCGAGGTCACCGGAGGCGCTCCCGAGGTCGGCGTCCCCGGCGCGGTCGCCGTCGAACTGGTCCACAACTTCTCCCTGCTGCACGACGACCTGATGGACGGCGACGAGCAGCGCCGGCACCGCGACACCGTCTGGAAGGTGCACGGCCCCGCGCAGGCCATCCTGGTCGGCGACGCCCTGTTCGCGCTGGCGAACGAGGTTCTCCTCGAACTCGGCACCGTCGAGGCCGGCCGCGCCACCCGCCGGCTGACCACCGCGACCCGCGCCCTGATCGACGGCCAGGCCCAGGACATCTCCTACGAGCACCGCGACCGCGTCAGCGTCGAGGAGTGCCTGGAGATGGAGGGCAACAAGACCGGCGCCCTGCTGGCCTGCGCCAGCTCCATCGGTGCCGTGCTCGGCGGCGCCGACGACCGCACCGCCGACGCCCTGGAGAAGTACGGCTACCACCTCGGCCTGGCCTTCCAGGCCGTGGACGACCTCCTCGGCATCTGGGGCGACCCGGAGGCCACCGGCAAGCAGACCTGGAGCGACCTGCGCCAGCGCAAGAAGTCCCTGCCGGTCGTCGCCGCCCTCGCGGCCGGGGGCGGTGCTTCCGAGCGGCTCGGTGAGCTGCTCGCCGCCGACGCCAAGAGCACCGACTTCGCGAGCTTCTCCGAGGAGGAGTTCGCGGCCCGCGCCGCCCTGATCGAGGAGGCCGGCGGCCGCGAGTGGACGGCTGAGGAGGCGCGCCGCCAGCACACCGTCGCCGTCGAGGCCCTGGGCGCCGTCGACATGCCCGACCAGGTGCGGGACCGCTTCGTGGCCCTCGCCGACTTCGTCGTCGTTCGAAAGAGATGATCACTATCGGCCGAATAGCCCTCGCGTAGTCGCCGGCCGGTGCCACGCCGTTCTCGTGCGCACCGGCCGACGGCGGACCCACAGCAGACGCACCGATTGCAGCACTGCACGAAGGGGAAGCCATGACAGCGACGACCGACGGAAGCACCGGGGCCGTGTCGCCCCGCGCTGCCGCGGCCAGCGAAAGCGACAGCACCACCCCGGTGGCGGCCGGGGTCCAGGAAGCCGCCGAACGCGCCGTCCGGCGCGCCACCGACCATCTGCTCGCCCGGCAGGACCCGGAAGGCTGGTGGAAGGGCGACCTGGAGACCAACGTCACCATGGACGCCGAGGACCTGCTGCTCCGTCAGTTCCTGGGCGTCCGCGACGAGTTGACGACGAGCGCCGCCGCCCTCTTCATCCGCGGCGAGCAGCGCGAGGACGGCACCTGGGCCACCTTCCACGGCGGGCCCGGCGAACTCTCCACCACCATCGAGGCGTACGTCGCGCTGCGGCTGGCCGGCGACGCGCCGGACGCGCCCCACATGGCCCGCGCGGCGGAGTGGATCCGCTCCCGGGGCGGCATCGCCGCGTCCCGTGTCTTCACCCGGATCTGGCTCGCCCTGTTCGGCTGGTGGAAGTGGGAGGACCTGCCCGAACTGCCGCCGGAACTCATCTGGTTCCCGAAGTGGCTGCCTCTGAACATCTACGACTTCGGGTGCTGGGCCCGGCAGACGATCGTCCCGCTGACCGTCGTCTCCGCCAAGCGCCCGGTACGGCCCGCGCCCTTCCCGCTGGACGAGCTGCACACCGACCCGGACCGGCCGAACCCCGCCAAACCCCTCGCCCCGATGGCGAGTTGGGACGGCGCCTTCCAGCGCCTGGACAAGGGCCTGCACGCCCTGCGCAAGGTCGTGCCGAGGTCCGTGCGGCGCGCGGCGACGCGGTCGGCCGCACGCTGGATCGTCGAACGGCAGGAGAACGACGGCTGCTGGGGCGGCATCCAGCCACCGGCCGTGTACTCGCTCATCGCCCTGCACCTGCTGGGCTACGACCTCCAGCACCCCGTGATGCGCGCCGGGCTGGAGTCCCTCGACCGGTACGCCGTGTGGCGCGAGGACGGGGCCCGGATGATCGAGGCCTGCCAGTCGCCGGTGTGGGACACCTGCCTGGCGGCCATCGCGCTCTTCGACGCCGGCGTGCCCGCGGACCATCCGCAGCTGGTGAAGGCCGCCGACTGGATGCTGGGGGAACAGGTCGTGCGGCCGGGCGACTGGTCGGTGCGCCGGCCGCACCTTCCGCCGGGTGGCTGGGCGTTCGAGTTCCACAACGACAACTACCCCGACATCGACGACACCGCCGAGGTCGTCCTCGCGCTGCGCCGCGTCCGGCACCACGACCCGGAGCGGCTGGAGCGGGCCGTCGCGCGCGGGGTGCGCTGGAACCTCGGCATGCAGTCGAGGAACGGCGCGTGGGGCGCGTTCGACGTGGACAACACCAGCCCGTTCCCCAACCGGCTGCCGTTCTGCGACTTCGGCGAGGTCATCGACCCGCCGTCCGCGGACGTGACGGCGCACGTGGTGGAGATGCTCGCGGTGGAGGGCCTCACCGGCGACCCGCGCACCCGGCGCGGCATCGAGTGGCTGCTCGCCGCGCAGGAGCCGGACGGCTCGTGGTTCGGCCGCTGGGGAGTCAACTACCTCTACGGGACCGGATCCGTGGTGCCCGCGCTGACCACGGCCGGCTTCCCCGTCTCGCACCCGGCGATCCGGCGGGCGGTGACCTGGCTGGAGAGCGTGCAGAACGACGACGGGGGCTGGGGCGAGGACCTGCGCTCGTACCGTTACTTCAAGGAGTGGAGCGGCAGGGGCGCCTCCACCGCCTCGCAGACCGCGTGGGCGCTGATGGCGCTGCTCGCGGCCGGCGAGCGGGACTCCCCGGCGGTCGCCCGCGGCGTCGAGTGGCTCGCCGCGACCCAGCGGGAGGACGGCTCCTGGGACGAGCCGTACTTCACCGGGACCGGCTTCCCCTGGGACTTCTCGATCAACTACCACCTGTACCGGCAGGTGTTCCCGCTCACGGCGCTGGGGCGCTACGTGCACGGGGAGCCCTTCGCCCGGACACCGCTCTCCGGGGCCAAGGGGAGCGGATGAGCGCCCCCTCCGCTCCGGAGCCGCTGCTGATCGCCTGTGCGCTCGGCATCGAGCGGCTGGCGCTGCGGCTGGGGGAGCGGAGCGGTGCCGGCGGTCCGGTGACCGTGCTGCGCACGGGCATGGGACCGGCGGCGGCCGAGCGGGCCGTCACGCGGGCGCTGGCCGACCCCGCGCTCGGCGGGGCGGCCGTGCTGGCCACGGGATTCTGCGCGGGGCTGGCACCCGGCATGCACCCCGGTGACCTGGTCGTCGCCGAGGAGACCCGGGATCCGCGCGGCACCACGCCCTGCGAGGGCACCGACCTGCTCGTCAGGGAACTCAGGCGTGCGGTGCCCGGCCGCACCGTCCACACCGGCCCCCTCACCGGCTCCGCCCACGTCGTGCGCGGGCAGGAACGATCGGATCTGCTGGCCACCGGCGCGATCGCCGTCGACATGGAGTCCGCCGCAACGCTTCTGAGCGCCGGGCGCGCGGGGGCGCGTCCGGTTGCGGCCGTCCGGGTGGTCGTGGACGCTCCAGAACATGAACTCGTCCGTATCGGCACGGTGCGCGGTGGAATATCGGCTTTCCGCGTCCTTCGTTCCATTCTTCCCGCATTCTTTGAATGGCACCGTAATGTGCTGCTCCCCAGGAGGTGAGCCCGATGGCCATGCCGCTGCGCCAGTCCATCAAGGTCGCTACATACTTGGCTGAACAGAAGCTCCGCAAGCGGGACAAGTTCCCGCTCATCGTGGAGCTGGAGCCCCTGTTCGCCTGCAACCTGAAGTGCGAGGGCTGCGGCAAGATCCAGCACCCCGCGGGGGTGCTGAAGCAGCGCATGCCGGTCGCGCAGGCCGTCGGAGCAGTCCTGGAGTCCGGGGCGCCGATGGTGTCGATCGCGGGTGGCGAACCGTTGATGCACCCTCAGATCGACGAGATCGTGCGGCAGTTGGTCGCCAAGCGGAAATACGTCTTCCTCTGCACCAACGCGATGCTGCTGCGCAAGAAGATGGACAAGTTCACGCCCTCGCCCTACTTCGCCTTCGCCGTGCACATCGACGGCCTGCGGGAGCGGCACGACGAGTCGGTCGCCAAGGAGGGTGTGTTCGACGAGGCGGTGGCGGCCATCAAGGAGGCCAAGCGGCGCGGTTTCCGTGTCACCACCAACTCCACCTTCTTCAACACCGACACCCCGCAGACCGTCGTCGAGGTGCTCAACTACCTGAACGACGACCTCCAGGTGGACGAGATGATGATCTCGCCTGCCTACGCCTACGAGAAGGCGCCCGACCAGGAGCACTTCCTGGGCGTCGAGCAGACCCGCGAGCTCTTCAAGAAGGCCTTCTCGGGCGGCAACCGGGGCCGCTGGCGGCTCAACCACTCGCCGCTCTTCCTGGACTTCCTGGAGGGCAAGGTCGACTTCCCGTGCACCGCGTGGGCGATCCCGAACTACTCGCTCTTCGGCTGGCAGCGCCCCTGCTACCTGATGAGCGACGGGTACGTGCCGACGTACCGCGAACTGATCGAGGAGACCGACTGGGACAAGTACGGCCGCGGCAAGGACCCGCGCTGCGCCAACTGCATGGCGCACTGCGGCTACGAGCCCACCGCCGTCCTCGCCACCATGGGATCGCTGAAGGAGTCGCTGCGCGCCATGCGCGAGACGGTCTCCGGGAACCGGGAGTGACGCCATGACCGCCATCCCCCTCGGCGTTCCCGAGGTGCCGGTGCGGCCCGTCGCGCGGCGGCGGGCGTCACGGCAGATCCAGGTCGGCACGGTGGCGGTCGGGGGCGGGGCACCGGTGTCGGTGCAGTCGATGACGACGACGCGTACGTCGGACATCGGTGCCACGCTCCAGCAGATCGCCGAGCTGACGGCTTCCGGGTGCCAGATCGTGCGGGTGGCGTGTCCGACGCAGGACGACGCGGACGCGCTGGCGACCATCGCGCGCAAGTCGCAGATCCCGGTGATCGCGGACATCCACTTCCAGCCGAAGTACGTGTTCGCGGCGATCGAGGCGGGCTGTGCGGCGGTGCGGGTGAACCCGGGCAACATCAAGCAGTTCGACGACAAGGTCAAGGAGATCGCCAGGGCGGCGAAGGAGCACGGCACGCCGATCCGGATCGGGGTGAACGCGGGCTCGCTGGACCGGCGGCTGCTGCAGAAGTACGGCAAGGCGACGCCGGAGGCGCTGGTGGAGTCGGCGCT
>NZ_JBVKBE010000004.1:0-478022 GCF_055657325.1 Streptomyces sp. NPDC107562
CGCCCGGTTACATTCCGAACCCGGAAGCTAAGCCTTTCAGCGCCGATGGTACTGCAGGGGGGACCCTGTGGGAGAGTAGGACGCCGCCGAACAATCTTTGGAAGGACCCTTGGTCCCAGCGTTCAGCTGGGACCAAGGGTCCTTTTTGTTTTTACGGAGCGCGCCGGGTTGCCGGGTGCGCGAGAATGACTGCGGTAGCAAAGACAGGAGTCACCGATGTCCACCAACTCTCCCGAGGACCGACCGGAGCGCGACCAGCGGCGACGGGATGGTGGGGAACGCGGCGACCGTGGCGGCTTCCGACGCGACAACAGCCGTGGTGGCTACGGCCGTCGGGACGGCGAGCGCGGATCGCGGCCGTCGTTCCAGCGCGACGACCGTGATCGTGGGCCGCGTCGCGACGACCGCGAGGGACGGGACGGTGGCCGGCCCGGCGGGTTCCGCAGGGACGACCGCGGCGACCGCCCCGCCTTCCGCCGTGACGACCGCGGGGACCGTCGGGATGACCGGCGTGACGACCGTCGTGGTGATGACCGTGGTGGGTTCCGTCGGGACGACCGTCGTGGTGATGACCGCGGTGGCTTCCGTCGGGATGACCGCCGTGACGACCGCCGTGACGACCGTCGTGGTGACGACCGCGGTGGGTTCCGCCGTGACGACCGACGCGGCGACGACCGGGGCGGCTTCCGTCGCGACGACCAGCGCGGTGACGACCGGGGCGGTTACCGCCGCGACGACCGACGTGGCGACGACCGCGGTGGCTTCCGGCGTGACGACCGACGTGATGATCGTCGTGGTGATGACCGCGGTGGGTTCCGTCGGGATGACCGTCGTGACGAGCGCCGTAGTGACGACCGTGGTGGCTTCCGCCGGGACGACCGTCGCGGTGATGACCGTGGCGGGTTCCGTCGTGACGACCGACGTGGCGACGACCGGGGTGGCTTCCGTCGGGATGACCGTCGTGATGATCGTCGTGGTGACGACCGTGGTGGGTTCCGTCGGGATGACCGTCGCGGTGATGACCGTGGTGGCTTCCGCCGTGACGACCAGCGGGGCGACGACCGTGGCGGGTTCCGCCGCGATGACCGCCGTGGCGACGACCGTGGTGGCTTCCGTGGCGACGACCGCGGTGGTTTCCGCCGTGACGACAGGCGCGACGACCGGCGCGATGACCGGCGTGACGGGGACCGTGGCGCCTATGTCCGTCGGGACGACCGTCGGGAGGACCGGCGTGACGACCGTCGGGACGACCGGGACCGTGGCTTCCGAAGGGACGATCGCGGGGACCGCGGTGGCTTCGTGCGGCGGGACGACCGGGGTGAGCGTGGCGGGTTCCGGGGCCGGGACGACCGCGGTGCGCGCGGTCCGCGTCGTGACGACCGTGGCGGCCGTGACGGTGGCTACCGTGGACGCGACGACCGGCGCGGCGCCGGCGGCGGACGGTTCCGCGAGGAGCGGGAGCGCGACCGTGAGCCGATCAAGCGGCTGCCGATTCCGGAGGACGTCACCGGCGACGAGATCGACAAGGACGTGCGGCAGGAGCTGCAGAGCCTGCCGAAGACGCTCGCGGAGGATGTGGCCAAGAACCTCGTCATGGTCGCGCGGCTGATCGACGAGGACCCCGAGGGCGCCTACGGCTACTCCCGGGTGGCGCTGCGGCTGGCGTCGCGGGTCGCCGCCGTGCGCGAGGCGGCCGGGTTCGCGGCCTACGCGAACCAGAAGTACGCGGAGGCGCTCGCCGAGTTCCGTGCGGCGCGACGGATGACCGGCAGCGTGGAACTGTGGCCCGTCATGGCGGACTGCGAGCGGGGACTCGGACGGCCCGAGAAGGCGCTGGACATGGCCGGGGCGCCCGAGGTCCAGAAGCTCGACAAGGCCGGTCAGGTGGAGATGCGGCTCGTCGCGGCCGGCGCCCGGCGTGACATGGAGCAGCTGGACGCGGCCATCGTGACGCTGCAGAGCCCGGAGCTGGCCTCCAGTTCGGTCCAGCCGTGGACCGCGCGGCTGCGCTACGCGTACGCCGACGCGCTGCTCGCGGCCGGGCGGGACGGTGAGGCCCGCGAGTGGTTCGCCAAGGCCGTCGAGGCCGACCGGGACGGCAGCACGGACGCCTCGGACCGGCTGGCCGAGCTGGACGGAGTGGAGTTCGTCGACGCCCTCGACGAGACCCGGGCGGACGACGCCGTCGTGGCGACCCACGTCGCCGAGCCCAAGCCCGACTCGAAGGCCCGTGTGGACGACGCCGAGATCGACGGCATCGACGAGTTCGACGAGATCGACGAAGACGACAAGGACGACGAGTTCGACGAGGACGACGATCGGGACTGACGTCCGGGTGTGACAAGTGGTGGGCGGGACCTGAGATCAAGGTCCCGCCCACTTCGTGTTCCTGTCCGCGTGACTTCGTGCGTCAGAGGTCCAGCGCGCGGAGCACCAGTCCCGAGGCCGGTTTGGGGCCGAACGACGTCGACTTGCGGGGCATGGTCACGCCTTGGCGGGCGAGGTCGCGGACGACGTCCTCGTGGACCGGGTGGAGCAGGACCGCCGTTCCGCCCTGCCGTTCCGCCTTGCGGACCGTGGCCGCCGCGTCGTGGATGTAGGCGATGTGGGCGGGGGAGTCCTCGGGCACGTGCCAGATGTGGTCGAGCAGGGTGGCGTGCAGGACCGTGGCGTCGAGGGTGCGCCATGCCTCGGGGCGGCCGGTGGGGACCGTGCGGGCCAGCAGGTCGGGGTCGGGACGGTCGACCAGGTGGAACCCGCCGGCACCGGCGAGCAGGAAGGCGTTGCCCGCGGCCGCGGCCTCGGCGAGGGCCGTGAGGGCCTCGGGGAGCGGGGCGTCCAGGCGGCGTACCCGGAAGCGGCCGTCGAGCGCGCTCAGCGCGTCGGTCACCGCGAGGCCGTGCAGGAGGCGGTGGATGGCGCGGACCCGCAGGGGGTAGCGCGCGGTGTCGACCAGGAGGACCAGGCCGTAGTCCCAGGGGCTGGGGGAGGGGTGCTCGGCGCGCAGCCTGCGGTAGGTCGCCCAGCGGTGGTGGCCGTCGGCGATGAGGGCCACCTGGTGGGCCAGGCCGGACTGGACGCGGGCCACGTCGTCGGGGTCGGTGACGGACCACAGGCGGTGGCGGTAGCCGTCCTCGGTGGTGGTGGCGAGCAGGGGCGGCTTCTCGGCGGTCCGTTCCACGACCTCGGCACAGGCATGGCCGTCGCCGCGGTAGGTCAGCAGCAGGGGTTCGAGGTTCGCGGAGGTGGCCCGCATCAGGTCGGCGCGGTCGGCGACGATGTGCGGCATGACGTCCTCGTGCGGCAGGACCACGCCGTCGGAGGGGTCCGAGACCCGCAGGGCGCCGATGATGCCGCGCTGGAGCATGCCGTCGCCGTGGCGCTGTTCGTAGACGTACAGGCCGGGTTCGGCGTCGGCGGCCAGCACGCCCTCGGTGAGCCAGTCGTGCAGCGTGTCGGCGGCCTGGGCGTTGCGCGCGGTGGGCGTGGCGGCCTCGGGGAGGATCAGCCGGACGATGTTGTGCGGGTCCGCGGACTGCAGGTGGTGCACGCCGTCGGGGCGTACGACGACGTCGTACGGAGGGGACGTCACGGCCGCCAGGCTGCCGACCCGGTCGGGGTCGTAGCGAAGGCCTCGGAACGGGGTGAGTTCCAGGCCTCGGCGCCTCGTTGCTTCCGGGTGACCTGCTGTGTTCATCTCGGCATCGTACGTGCGCCGCGCCTGTCGGTGGCATGGGGCATGATCGGGGGAAAGCCGGTGGACCGAGGAGCGGTGCCAAATGAGCCAGCAGGTCAGGACCAGGCCCGACGCCAGTGGGCGGGCGCTGAGCGAGGCGTACGACACGGCGCTGCTCGACCTCGACGGGGTGGTGTACGCGGGCGGGGAGGCGATCGCGCACGCGGTCGACTCGCTGGGCACCGCCCGCGCGGGCGGCATGCACCTGGCGTACGTCACGAACAACGCGTTGCGGACTCCGGACGCCGTGGCCGCGCACCTGACGGAGCTGGGGATACCGGCGCGGGCCGATGACGTCATCACCTCGGCGCAGGCGGTCGCGCGGCTGATCGCCGAGGAGGTGCCCGCGGGGGCGCGGGTGCTGGTCGTCGGCGGTGAGGGGCTGCGGGTCGCGCTGCGGGAGCGGGGGCTCGAGCCGGTGGAGTCCGCGGACGACGATCCGGTGGCGGTCGTACAGGGGTACGGCGGGCCGGAGTTGCGGTGGGGGCGGTTCGCCGAGGCGTGTTACGCGATCGCGCGCGGAGTGCCCTGGTTCGCGTCCAACACGGATCTGACGATTCCCAGCGCGCGCGGCATCGCGCCGGGCAACGGGGCGGCGGTGGAGGTGGTGCGGATCGCGACCGGCGCCGAGCCGCGGGTGGCGGGCAAGCCGCTGCCGCCGATGCACCGGGAGACGATCCTGAGGACGGGCGCGCGTCGGCCGCTGGTGGTGGGCGACCGTTTGGACACGGACATCGAGGGCGCGTTCAACGGCGAGGTCGATTCGCTGTTGGTGCTGACCGGAGTGACCGACGGACCGCAGTTGCTGGCGGCGCCGCCGCGGCATCGGCCGACGTATGTCGACGCGGATCTGCGGGGGATGCTCACGGGTCAGCCGGAGGTCGTCGAGGCCGGTGCGGGCTTCCGTTGCGGCAGCTGGACGGCGACGGCCGGGGAGGAGCGGCTGGAACTGGACGGCGAGGGCGAGGCCCTGGACGGGTTGCGGGCCTTGTGCGCGGCTGCCTGGACGGCGGCCGGAGACGGGGTCTGCGAGCTGGACGGCGGGAAGGCGCTGACGCGGCTGGCGCTGTAGCGGTGGCGCCCGGCCGGGGTGGGGCCTGGCGCGGAGCAGGATCTTGATCCGATGCGAGGGTAGGCTAACCTAACTGCGTGTTGGTCGAGAGTCCCCCAGAAGAGCGCGCGGGCGCAGTCCCCGCGCCCCCGACCCGTCGGGCGATACGCGCCTTTGGTCTGCTTCTCGCCGTGTTGCTCGTGGTGCTGGTCGCGTTGACGAGTATCGCCGTCGGCGCGAAGGAGCTGTCCCTCGGGGAGGTCTGGCACGGCCTGTTCCAGGAGTCGGGGACGTACAGCGACGTCGTGGTCGGCGAGCGGTTGTCCCGGACCCTGCTCGGGCTGCTCGCCGGCGCCGCGCTCGGCCTGTCCGGAGCCGTGCTCCAGGCGCTCACCCGCAACCCGCTGGCGGACCCCGGGCTGCTCGGCATCAACGCGGGCGCGTCCGCGGCGGTCGTCACCGCCATCACCTTCTTCGGCGTCACCAGCGTCGGCGGCTATGTGTGGTTCGCGTTCTTCGGCGCGGCCGCGGTCGGCGCGCTCGTGTGGTTCCTCGGCGGCAGCCGGGGCGCGACGCCGGTACGGCTCGCCCTCGCCGGTACGGCGATCAGCGCCGCGCTCTACGGCTACCTCCAGGCCCTGATGATCCTGGACGACGCGGCACTGGACCGGATGCGTTTCTGGACGGTCGGTTCGCTGAGCGCGGCGACCGACCGCACCATCACCCAGGTGCTGCCGTTCCTGGTGGCCGGCTCGCTCCTCGCGCTCGCGCTGGCCCGCCCGCTGAACGCGATGGCCATGGGCGACGACACCGCCAAGGCCCTGGGCGCCCACCTCAACCGAACCCGGGCGCTGTCCATGCTGGCCGCCACCGTGCTGTGCGGGGCGGCGACCGCCGCCTGCGGGCCGATCGTGTTCGTCGGGCTGATGGTGCCGCACGTCGTGCGGTCCTTCACCGGGCCCGACCTGCGCTGGATCCTGCCGTACGCGGCCGTTCTGTCGCCGGTGCTGCTGCTCGGCGCCGACGTGCTGGGCCGGATCGTCGCGCGGCCCGCGGAGCTCCAGGTCGGCATCGTGACGGCGATCCTCGGCGGCCCGGTCTTCATCTTTCTCGTACGACGGCGGAGGACGGCCCAGCTGTGACCACCAACCGTGCCCGGCGAGCCGACGGCCCGGCCGCGACCACCGACCGCGCCCACCGCGCCGTACGGACGCCGGGCGGGCTCTCCGTCCGCCTGGACGCCCGGGCCCTGACCGTCGTCGTCCTGCTGCTGCTCGCCGCGCTCGCGGCGAGCGTGGTGCTGATCGGCACCGGCGACTTCCCGATCCCCGCGGGCGACGTGCTGCGGACGCTGTTCGGCGAAGGGGACCCCGGGCAGGAGTTCATCGTCACGGAGCTGCGGCTGCCGCGGGTCCTGGTGGGGCTGCTGGTCGGCGCCTCGCTGGGGCTCGGCGGCGCCCTGTTCCAGTCCATCTCCCGCAACCCGCTGGGCAGTCCGGACGTGCTGGGCCTCGGGCAGGGCGCGACCGCCGGCGCGCTCGTGGTGATCGTGCTGTTCTCCGGCGACGCGGGCGCCGTCACCCTCGGCGCGCTGGTGGGCGGCCTGGGCACGGGGCTTGCCATCTACGTGCTGGCCTGGAGGCAGGGTGTCCACGGATACCGGCTGGTGCTGGTCGGCATCGGTGTCTCCGCCGTCGTCACCGCCGTCAACGGCTATCTGCTGACCAAGGCCGACCTCGTCGACGCCGCCCGGGCCGTCGTCTGGATGACCGGCTCGCTCAGCGGCCGTGACTGGGCGCAGGTCTGGCCGCTGCTCGCGCTGTGCGCCGTCCTGGTGCCGCTCGTCCTGGCCAACGCGCGCGGGCTGCGGATGCTGGAGATGGGTGACGACGTGTCGTACTCCCTGGGGGTGCGGGTCGAGCGGGTACGGCTGGTGCTGCTGGTGTCCGCGGTGCTGCTGACCGCCGCCGCCACCGCCGCCGCCGGTCCCGTCAGTTTCGTGGCGCTCACCGCCCCGCAGCTGGCCCGTCGGCTGACCCGCTCGCCCGGCCCCAACCTGCTGCCGTCGCTGTGCATGGGCGCGGCCCTGCTGGTCACCGCCGACTGGGTCTCGCAGCGTGTCTTCGGTGCCGACCAGCTGCCGGTGGGGGTGGTCACCGGCGTGCTCGGCGGGGCCTACCTGCTGTGGCTGCTGGTCGCCGAGCGCAGGGCGGGCCGGATATGAGCGCCGCCGCCCACCCGAACATCCAAAGGAGCACCGTGAACCGCCTGTCCGCCGAGAACGTCACCCTCGCCTACGACCAGCGCGTCATCGCCGAGCGGCTGTCGGTGGAGATACCCGACAACTCGTTCACCGTGATCGTCGGCCCGAACGCCTGCGGCAAGTCGACGCTGCTGCGCGCGCTGTCGCGGATGCTCAGGCCGAACGAGGGCCGGGTGCTGCTGGACGGGCAGGTCATCCAGTCGATGCCGGCCAAGAAGGTCGCCCGCACGCTCGGCCTGCTGCCGCAGTCGTCGATCGCGCCCGACGGGATCACCGTCGGTGACCTGGTGGGCCGTGGACGGTATCCGCACCAGGGGATCCTGCGGCAGTGGTCGACCGAGGACGAGCGGGTCGTGCGGGAGTCCATGGCGCAGACCGGGGTCGCCGAGCTCGCCGATCGCTATGTCGACGAATTGTCCGGTGGTCAGCGACAGCGGGTGTGGATCGCGATGGCGCTGGCCCAGCAGACACCGTTGCTGCTGCTGGACGAGCCCACGACGTTCCTGGACATCCAGCACCAGATCGACGTGCTGGACCTGTGCGCGGAGCTGCACGAGGAGCAGGGGCGGACGCTCGTCGCCGTCCTGCACGACCTCAACCACGCCGCGCGCTACGCCACGCATCTCATCGCGCTGCGCGACGGCTCGGTGATCGCCGAGGGGGCCCCGGGCGAGATCGTCACCGCCGAGCTGGTGGAGGAGGTCTTCGGACTGCGCTGCCAGGTCGTCGAGGACCCGGAGACGGGGACGCCCCTGGTGGTGCCGGCGGCGCGCAAGGCGCGGGCGGACGTCCGGAAGGCCGCCGCTACAGAAGTTTCCTGAGGCGGAACAGGTCCCGCAGCCCTGCCTCCAGCTTCACCCGCCCCGACCCCCAGGCCTTGGCGAAGTGCAGTTCGCCGGCCACGAGGGCCACCAGGTCGTCGCCGGTCAGCGCGAGCCGGAGCTCCGCCTTCTCGCGCGGCGGCCCCTGGAGCGTCTCGCGCACCCTGATCCGGCCGTCCTCGAGGCGGCCGGCGAAGGTGACGTCCAGGTCGGTGACGTGGCAGCTCACCGAGCGGTCCAGGGCGGCGGCCGCACGGGCGTCGCCGTCGGCGTCCCGCAGGTTCCGGGAGAACTGTTCGAGCGCGGCGCGGCACTCCTCGATCGTTGCCATCGCGGTCGACGGTACCGCAGGCTCACGAGGTAGCGTCGGGGCATGAACGACGCGGTTCCCCCGGCGCAGGCCCCCCAAGCGGCCGCGCCGCCCGATCACGACCCCGCCGCACCGGCCTCGCTCGGCGTGCCTCGCATCCCCACGGGCGACGCCGAGGTGGACGCCCGGCTGGAGCGGCTGGCCGACGCCGACCACCTGGACACCGACGGACACGTCGAGGTGTACGAGGATGTACACCGGGGGCTGCGCGACGCGCTCACCGCGCTCGACGCCCGCCCGGGACCTCCGGCGCCCCCTTCGCCGTACCGACAGGGGAGCTGAACCGAACGTGGCAGGAGTCGCACGCCGCCGTCTCGACGCGGAGCTGGTCCGCCGCAAGCTCGCGCGCTCCCGCGAGCACGCCGGCCAGCTGATCGCCGCCGGGCGGGTCAGCGTCGGCAGGACGGTCGCGACCAAGTCGGCCACCCAGGTGGAGACCGCGGCGGCGATCGTCGTCACGGCGGACGAGGGCGATCCCGACTACGTCTCCCGGGGCGGGCACAAGCTCGCCGGGGCCCTGGAGGTCTTCGTACCGCAGGGGCTGGCCGTCGAGGGCCGGCGGGCGCTGGACGCCGGGGCCTCCACCGGCGGATTCACCGACGTGCTGCTGCGGGCGGGGGCCGCGCACGTCGTCGCCGTCGACGTGGGATACGGCCAACTCGCCTGGACGCTGCAGAGCGATGAACGCGTCACCGTCAAGGACCGTACGAACGTACGGGAGTTGACGCTTGAAGCGATCGATGGGGAGCCTGTGGATCTTGTCGTGGGGGATCTTTCGTTCATCCCGCTCGGGCTGGTCCTGCCCGCCCTCGTGCGCTGTGCGCGACCGGACGCCGATCTGGTGATGATGGTCAAGCCGCAGTTCGAGGTGGGCAAGGAACGGCTGGGCAGCGGGGGAGTGGTGCGCAGCCCGCAACTGCGGGCCGAGGCCGTGTGCGGTGTGGCCGAGCGGGCCGCGGAGCTGGGGCTCGGGGTGAAGGGCGTGACGGCCAGCCCGTTGCCCGGTCCCTCGGGGAATGTCGAGTACTTTCTGTGGCTTCGGGCCGGGGCTCCCCGACTGGACCCGGCCGACGTCGACCGTGCAGTTGCGGAGGGGCCGCGTTGACAGCGAACCGAGCTCGTACTGTTTTCCTGCTCGCCCACACCGGACGGCCCGCGGCCGTGCGCAGCGCCGAGCTGGTGGTCAAGGGACTCCTTCGGTCCGGGATCGGCGTGCGGGTGCTGGAGGCGGAGGCGCCGGACCTGCCGCTGCCCTCCGAGGTGCAGCTGGTCAAGGAGGCGACACCGCAGTGCCTCGACGGGTGCGAGCTGCTGATCGTGCTCGGCGGTGACGGGACGCTGCTGCGCGGCGCGGAGTTCGCGCGGGCGTCCGGGGTGCCGATGCTCGGCGTCAACCTCGGGCGGGTCGGGTTCCTCGCCGAGGCCGAGCGCGACGACCTCGACAAGGTCGTCGACCGTGTGGTGACGCGGGCGTACGAGGTCGAGGAGCGGATGACGGTCGACGTCGTCGTGCACAGCAACGGCGACATCGTGCACACCGACTGGGCGCTGAACGAGGCGGCGGTGCAGAAGGCGGGCGCCGAGAAGCTGCTGGAGGTCGTCCTGGAGATCGACGGGCGGCCGGTGACCGGGTTCGGGTGCGACGGGATCGTGCTGTCGACGCCGACCGGGTCGACGGCGTACGCGTTCTCCGCCGGCGGGCCCGTGGTGTGGCCCGAGGTGGAGGCGTTGCTGATGGTGCCGATCTCCGCCCACGCGCTGTTCGCCAAGCCCCTCGTGACCTCGCCGGACTCCGTGCTGGCGGTGGAGGTGCTGCCGCACATTCCGCCGGGAGTGCTGTGGTGCGACGGGCGGCGGACCGTGGAGCTGCCGCCGGGGGCACGGGTCGAGGTGCGGCGGGGGGCGGTGCCGGTGCGGCTGGCCCGGTTGCATCACGCCTCGTTCACGGATCGGCTGGTGGCGAAGTTCGCGTTGCCCGTGTCCGGGTGGCGGGGGGCTCCCCACTAGCGGTTCGCCGTACGGGTGCGGGGGCGGCCGATGCGCCGTCGTGGTCGCTCGCGCAGTTCCCCGCGCCCCTGAGCGGCGTGCACTCGCGTGAGTGACAAGGGGGACCGGCGTCGCGCTTTCGGGGCGGGACCTCGTATGGTCGTGTCCGTGTTGGAGGAGATGCGGATACGGTCGCTCGGAGTCATCGACGATGCCGTCGTCGAGTTGTCGCCGGGGTTCACCGCCGTCACCGGTGAGACCGGTGCGGGCAAGACCATGGTGGTCACCAGCCTGGGGCTGTTGCTCGGAGGCAGGGCGGACCCCGCGCTCGTGCGGATCGGCGCCGACAAGGCGGTCGTGGAGGGGCGGATCACCGTGCCCGCGGACGCCTCGGTCGCCGTACGCGCCGAGGAGGCGGGCGCCGAGCTCGACGACGGGGCCCTGCTGATCAGCCGTACCGTTTCCGCCGAGGGGCGGTCCCGGGCGCACGTCGGCGGGCGGTCCGTGCCCGTGGGCGTGCTGGCCGAGCTGGCCGACGAGCTGGTGGCCGTGCACGGGCAGACCGACCAGCAGGGGCTCCTGAAGCTCACGCGGCAGCGGCAGGCACTCGACCGGTACGCCGGCGACGCGGTCGCCGGGCCGCTCGCCAAGTACTCCGGGGCCTACCGTCGGCTGCGGGCGGTCTCCGCCGAGCTCGACGAGATCACCACGCGCGCGCGTGAGCGGGCCCAGGAAGCCGACATGCTGCGGTACGGGCTCGACGAGATCGCCGCCGTGGAACCGCGGGCCGGGGAGGACGTCGAGCTGGCCGAGGAGGCCGAGCGGCTCGGGCACGCGGAAGCGCTCGCGTCCGCCGCCACGGTCGGGCACGGCGCACTGGCCGGTAACCCCGAGGACCCCGAGGGCGTCGACGCCTCGACGCTCGTCGCGGGGGCGCACCGGGCCCTGGAGGCCGTACGGTCGCACGACCCCGCGCTGGCCGCGCTCGCCGACCGGATCGGGGAGATCGGCATCCTGCTGGGCGACGTGGCGGGCGAGCTGGCGGGGTACGCCGACGATCTGGACGCCGATCCGCTGCGGCTGGCGGCGGTCGAGGAACGGCGGGCCGCGCTGACCGCGCTGACCCGCAAGTACGGCGAGGACGTGGGCGCCGTCCTCGCCTGGGCCGAGCAGAGCGCCGCACGGCTCACCGAACTCGACGGCGACGACGAGCGGATCGGCGAGCTGACCGCCGAGCGCGACGCGCTGCGGGCCGAACTGGGCGGGCTGGCGCAGGCCTTGACGGACGCGCGGACGGAGGCGGCAGAGCGGTTCGCGGCGGCCGTGACGGCGGAGCTGGCCTCGCTCGCCATGCCGCACGCGCGCGTGTCGTTCGCGCTCCGGCAGACCGAGGACCCCGAGGGCGTCGAGGTGGGCGGCCGTCCGGTGGCGTACGGGCCGTCCGGCGCCGACGAGGTCGAGCTGCTGCTGGCGCCCCACCCGGGCGCGCCGCCCCGGCCGATCGCCAAGGGCGCGTCCGGCGGTGAGCTGTCGCGCGTGATGCTGGCCGTCGAGGTCGTGTTCGCGGGGACGGATCCGGTGCCGACGTACCTCTTCGACGAGGTGGACGCCGGAGTGGGCGGCAAGGCCGCGGTGGAGATCGGGCGGCGGCTGGCCCGGCTGGCGAAGAGCGCGCAGGTGGTCGTGGTGACGCATCTGCCGCAGGTCGCCGCGTTCGCCGACCGGCAGTTGCTGGTCGAGAAGACGAACGACGGCTCGGTGACCCGGTCCGGGGTCAAGGTGCTGGAGGGCGAGGACCGGATCCGCGAGCTGTCCCGGATGCTGGCCGGCCAGGAGGACTCGGAGACGGCCCGGGCGCACGCGGAGGAACTGCTGGCGACGGCGCGGGCGGACGGCTAGCGTCCGCCCCCGCCCGGGGCCGTCACGTCACACGGGATCACACCGGTCGTCACTCGGGCGAGTGACGCGGAGCGGCGCGTTGCCCCGGCGTGTGGGAGCGTGTGATCTCCGGCGTTGCCGGAACGGCCGTACGTCCTGGCATCCTTGAGCGTGTACGCGGAGGACGTCACGCGGTACACCCCCACCGCGGCGTCTTCTGTACGTTTCTCCGAGACCGTCGTGACGGCCGTGACCGTCCCACGCCGAACCCAGGAGCCCGGGCCACGTGACCCCCGCGAGCAGCCACTCCCCGCACGGCCGGCCGACGCTGCGCACCGTGCAGGTGCTGGGCGGAGGCAACGCCGGCAGCAGCGCGCACGTGCGCTCGCTGGCCGCGGGGCTCGTCGCGCGGGGCGTGCGGGTCACGGTCTGCGCCCCGGTCGAGGCGGAACGCTCCTACGACTTCGGCGGGGCCGGCGCCGAGCACATCCACGTGCCGCGCAGCAGCGACCCGGGGTCGGTGGCGGCGCTGCGGGCCGCCTGCACCGGCGCCGACCTGGTGCACGCGCACGGGCTGCACGCCTCCTTCCGTGCCGTGCTCGCCCTGGCCGGGCGGAGCACCCCGCTGATCGTCACCTGGCACAACCACACCCACTCCGAGGGCGCGCGCGCCCACTTCCTGCGGATGCTGGAACGCCGGGTGGTGCGGGCGGCCGCCGTGGTGCTCGGCACCACCTCCGACCTCGTCGACCGGGCGCGGAAGGCGGGCGCCCGGGACGCACGGCTCGCCGCCGTCACCCTGCCCGGCCGCCGCCCGCCCGTCGAGAGCGACGAGGCCGACCTCACGAGTCCCAAGGTCCGCGCCGAACTCGGCGCCATCGGACGGCCCTTGCTGATGGCCGTCGGCTCCCTCGACCCCCAGCGCGGCTACGACATGCTGCTCGACGCCGCTCGCGCCTGGCGGGGGCTCGACCCGGTGCCGCTGGTCGCCATCGCCGGGGAGGGGCCGCTGCGGGCGGCGCTGCAACGCCGGATCGAGGACGAGGAGCTCCCGGTGCGGCTCATCGGCCGGCGCGAGGACGTGCGCGACCTGCTCGCCGCCGCCGATCTGGCGCTGCTGCCGAGCCGCGCGGAGTCGCGGTCCGTGCTGGCGCAGGAGGCCCTGCACGCGCGCGTGCCGCTGGTCGCCACGTCCGTCGGCGGCGTCCCCGAACTCGTCGGCGACGCGGCCGCACTCGTCCCCGCCGAGGACGCGCGGGCCTTCGCCGCCGCCGTCGTCCGGTTGCTGGACGACCCCGAACAGCGGGAGCTGCTCCAGGAGAAGGGCCTGCGACAGGCGGCGACCTGGCCGACCGAGGACGAGACGGTCGCCCAAGTGCTCAGCGTGTACGACGAGTTGACGCAGCCCCGGCCGCTGATCTGACCTGCCGCCGCTAACCGGTACCGCCGCTGCGCCCGGTGTGCCGGCGGGCCCGCAGCGCGAGGCTCAACGCCAGCACCGTCTGCGGATCGTCGAGGTCGGTGCCCAGCAACTCGCCGATCCGGGCCAGCCGGTTGTAGAGCGTCTGACGGTTGAGATGCAGTTCGCGGGCCGTCTCGGCCTTGCGTCCCGCGTGCGCGAGATAGGTCTCCAGGGTCGGCAGCAACGGGGGCTTGGCACGGCTGTCGTGGTCCCGGACCGGCCCGATCGCCCGCTCCACGAAGGCGGCCAGGTCGGGATGGTCGCGCAGCCGCCACAGCAGCAGGTCGATGTCCAGGCGCCGGGCGTCGTACCAGGGCCGGTCCGTGAGCCCCTGTGCGGCGGTCGCCGTCTCCGCCGCGTGCCGCAGTCCCGCCGACGCCGCCGCCCAGCCGCCGGCCACCCCGACGACCACCACGGGCGGCTGCGCCCCCGGACGCTGCATCCCGGCCCGCTCCACACCGGCCCGCAGCGCCGCCGCGACCCGGTCGGCGACCGCCGAGCGCTCCGACTCCGAGCGCAGGCCGAGCAGTACCAGGACGCGGCCCTCCACCGGCCGCACGCCGAGCAGGACCGGCACGCCCACCGAGGCCAGCTCCTCCGAGACCGCACGCGCCAGCACCGCCCAGCCCCCGCCCGGGGACAGCGCGTCGCCCAGCCGCATCACCACCGGCAGCAGCGGGCCGCCGCCCGGCCGGAAGCCCAGGACGCGGGCCTGCGCCGGAGCGTCCTCCGCCGTGATCCGGCCCTCGGCGAGGTCGGTCAGGAAGTCGCCGCGCCCCCGCGCCGCCAGCTCCTCCTCCTGGCGGGCCTGCATCAGCACCACCGCCAGGACGCCCGCGGTCCGCTCCGCGGCGATGCGGTGCACCGGCGCCAGCGGCGCGCGCACCGGCAGCAGCGCCAGCCGCGCCCGCACCGAGCCCGCTCCCGGCCCGCCTCCCGGCACGTCCACCAGCACCGAACCGGCCGGCGGGGCGTCCTTGTGCTGGCCGCGCAGCCCCTCCCAGACCTGGAGCGGGTCCGCCCCCTCGGGTCCGGCCCCGGCGGCGTAGAGGAGCTGACCATCGGTGGTCTCCAGGAAGACCGGGTTGCCGCTGAAGTCGGCCAGGATGCACAGGACCTGCGGGATGCCGCCGCCGCCGAGCAGCGCCTCCGTGCAGCGGCGGTGCACCTCCTCGGCGCGCTGGAGCAGCGCGTAGTGCCCGTTGACGATCTCGGTGTGGATCTCTTCCGTGACGGTCACGAAGGCGACCTCGCGGTGCAGTTGGACCAGCGGCAGCCCGGCGGTGCGGGCCGTCTCCACGAGGGCCGAGGGCAGCCGTGCGAAGCGCGGGCCGAGCTCGACGACCAGCGCCGCGATACCGCGCTCGGCCAGGGTGCGCACGAACGCGCGCTGCTCGGCGGGACGGGTGCCGAGGCCGTAGCCGGTGGTCAGCAGCAGTTCGCCGCCCTTCAGCAGCGAGGCGATGTGCGGCACCTCGCCCGCGTGCACCCACCGCACGGTCCGCTGCAGCCGCTCCGCGCCGGCGAGCACCTCCGGGAGGCCGCTGCGCAGGCCGGGCAGCTCCAGCGCCCGCTGAACGGTGATGCCGGCGCCCGTGCTGTCGAATCGGCTGTCCATGCAGCGGACGCTACCCGCGCGCACGCTGCGACGACATCTCCGGTCGGTCACGGAAACGATCACCGCGCCGCCGGCGTCGCCCACGGGCCTACACGGGCTTGATGTTGTGGTTGAAGCGGAAGACGTTGTCCGGGTCGAAGCGCCGCTTCACCACGCCGAGGCGCCACAGGTTCCGCGGGCCGAGCCCGGCCCGTACGCGGTCCCGTCCCTCGTCGCCGACGAAGTCGGGATGGACCGCCCCGGTGCTCCACGGCCGGACGGCGGCGGCCGCGTCCCGGACCCAGTCCACGTACCGACCGTCGTCCGCCGGGTCCGTCCAGACGGCGTGGGGGTGCGCGACCCAGGAGGCGTCGCGGTACGGCACGGCGTGGTCGTCCGGGGCGTCCGCGACCGCGCCGCCCAGAGGGAACAGCAGGAGCTCGCAGCCCGCCCTCGCCGGCCGCGCGTCCGCGAGGGCGCAGAAGACGTCCACGAAGTCGTCCGGCGCACCGGACAGACACTCCGCCGAGCAGTGGTGGCGCAGGCCGGGCGGCTCGTCGAACAGGCACTGCGCGTCGGCGTACGGCAGCGCGCGGACGGCCTCCGAGACGTGCGGCAGCGCCAGCAGCGGCTCGGCGAGCTTGCGCAGGTCCTCCTCGGATCCCGCGTACGTCAGCAGCACACAGCACAGCGGCCGCCCGGCGAGCGACGGCGCCGGGAACGCGTCCGGCGGACCGGACCGGCAGACGACCGCGCCACCGGCCTCCAGCGGGCTGGATCCGATGACCTCCCGGTAGGTGCGGACCGCCGTACGGGCGTGTTCCGGGAGGTAGATCAGCAGGGCCAGGGAGAACTCCGGCACCTCGTACAGCTTGAGGGTGAGGGCGGTGGCGACGCCGAAGTTGCCGCCGCCGCCGTGCAGCGCCCAGAACAGCTCCGGGTTCTCGTCGGCGCCGGCGCGGATCCGGTCGCCGTTCGCGGTGACCAGCTCGACGCCGAGCAGGTTGTCGGCGCCGAGGCCGCAGGAGCGCTCCAGCCAGCCGCTGCCGCCGCCCAGGACGAAACCGGCGATGCCGGCGGCGGAGTCCCGGGCGCCGGTGGTGGCCAGGCCGTACGGCTGGGTGGCCCGGTCCAGCACGCCTGTCGTGACACCGCCCTCGACGCGGACCGCCTCGGACACGGGGTCGACGCTCACGCCCCGCATCCGGCGCAGGTCGATGACGAGACCGGCGTCGTTGGTGCCCGAGCCGCCGATGCCGTGGCCCCCGCCGCGCACCGCGACGGCGAGGTCGAGGTCCCGGGCGAACCGCACCGCCCGGACCACGTCGGCCTCGTGCGCGCAGCGCGCGATCACCGCGGGGCGCCGGTCCACCCGGGCGTCGAACACGGCGCGGGCCGTGTCGTAGCCCGGGTCCCACGGGGCGAACACCTCGCCGTCGAGGTCCTCGCGGAGCTCGACGAGGGCCGTGTGGGCCTTGGAGGACATGGCCGCCCCTTCCCCAACGGGATCAGGTGCGATTCCAGCCTACTCAGCCGCCGTAGGCCCCCGAGGCCGTCAGCCGCAGGGCGGTGTCGATCAGCGGGACATGGCTGAAGGCCTGCGGGAAGTTGCCCACCTGGCGCTGGAGGCGGGGGTCCCACTCCTCGGCGAGCAGCCCGAGGTCGTTGCGCAGCGACAGGAGCCTCTCGAACAGCTTGCGGGCCTCGTCGACGCGGCCGATCATCGCCAGGTCGTCGGCCATCCAGAACGAGCAGGCGAGGAAGGCGCCCTCGTCGCCGGGGAGGCCGTCGACGCCGGCGTCCTCGCCGGAGGTCGGGTACCGCAGGATGAAGCCGTCCGCCGTGGACAGTTCGCGCTGGATGGCCTCGATGGTGCCGATGACCCGCTTGTCGTCCGGCGGCAGGAAGCCCATCTGCGGGATCAGCAGCAGCGACGCGTCCAGCTCCTTCGAGCCGTACGACTGCGTGAACGTGTTGCGCTCCTTGTCGAAGCCTTTCTCGCACACGTCCCGGTGGATGTCGTCGCGCAGCTCGCGCCAGCGCTCCAGCGGTCCGTCCGCGTCGCCGGACTCCAGCAGCTTGATCGTGCGGTCGACGGCGACCCAGGCCATGACCTTGGAGTGCACGAAGTGGCGGCGCGGGCCGCGCACCTCCCAGATGCCCTCGTCCGGCTCCTGCCAGTGGTCCTCCAGGTAGCGGATCAGCTTCAGCTGGAGCAGCGAGGCGTAGTCGCTGCGGGCCAGGCCGGTCATGTGGGCCAGGTGCAGGGCCTCGGTGACCTCGCCGTACACGTCGAGCTGGAGCTGGTGGGCCGCGCCGTTGCCGACCCGCACGGGCGCCGAGTTCTCGTAGCCGGGCAGCCAGTCCAGCTCCGCCTCGCCCAGCTCGCGCTCACCGGCGATGCCGTACATGATCTGCAGGTTCTCCGGGTCGCCGGCGACCGCGCGCAGCAGCCACTCGCGCCAGGCGCGGGCCTCCTCGCGGTAGCCGGTGCGCAGCAGCGAGGACAGGGTGATCGCCGCGTCCCGCAGCCAGGTGTAGCGGTAGTCCCAGTTGCGCACGCCCCCGATCTCCTCGGGCAGCGAGGTGGTGGGCGCGGCGACGATGCCACCCGTGGGCGCGTACGTCAGCGCCTTCAGCGTGATCAGCGAGCGGACCACCGCCTCGCGGTAGGGGCCGTGGTACGTGCAGTGCTCCACCCACTCGCGCCAGAAGTCCTCCGTGGCCTCCAGCGACTGCTCCGGCTCCGGCAGCGGCGGCGGCTCACGGTGCGAGGCCTGCCACGAGATGGTGAACGCGATCCGGTCGCCGGGCGCGACCGTGAAGTCCGCGTACGTCGTCAGCGCCTTGCCGTAGGTCTCGGCGGAGGTGTCGAACCACACCGAGTCCGGGCCCGCCACGGCGACCGTGCGGCCGTCGTGCTTGTGCACCCACGGGACGATCCGGCCGTAGGAGAACCGCATCCGCAGCGCGGACCGCATCGGCACCCGGCCCGAGACTCCCTCGACGATCCGGATCAGCTGCGGGGCCCCGTCACGCGGGGGCATGAAGTCCGTCACGCGGACCGTGCCGCGGGGGGTGTCCCACTCCGACTCCAGGATCAACGAGTCACCGCGGTAGGTGCGCCGGGCGGCGGAGGGCGGCTCGGCGTCGGCGGCGTGCGCCGGGCCGATCCGCCAGAAACCGTGTTCCTCCGTACCCAGCAGACCGGCGAAGATGGCATGCGAGTCGAAGCGGGGCAGGCACAGCCAGTCGACTGTGCCGTCCCGGCAGACCAGGGCGGCGGTCTGCATGTCTCCGATGAGTGCGTAGTCTTCGATGCGCCCGGCCACGTGCAACTCCAGTCGAACGGCCACGTAGCCCCATGACGGGGCTTTCGCTATGTGCGGTCAAGGGGTCGTTGTAATGCGTCGTCGAGCTGTGAAGTAAAACCGCCGCTGTGCCCGGAGGCAAAACGACCGTCGTCGCCCGACGATCTGACGAGCTCTTGTTCTTCCGGTGCTTACGGGCGGGGGTGGTGCCGTGTTTCCGGCGGGCTCGGCAGCGAGTGTCCGAGCAGGATACGACGCACGTAGATGATCTGCGTGCCGCTCCGGGCAACCCACATGCGCCGAACGAGTGAGCACAGGGTGAGAAACAGGTGAGCAGTACGCGTACGTGGCGGGACGTACGCGGAGCGTGGCCGGACACCATCGCTTCGAGGCGCTGATACCCTGGTAGCCCGTGGACCGGTGGGCTCGAAACCCCCGAACCGCAGCGACGGCACCCCCGGCGAAGCCCGGCACGGCAGCCGCCCCGCACCCCCAGACCGAGACCACGGGAGCCTCCTCTTGGCCATGACGCCCAAATCTTCGACGACCAAGCACATCTTCGTCACCGGGGGTGTCGCCTCCTCTCTCGGCAAGGGCCTGACCGCGTCCAGCCTGGGAATGCTGCTCAAGGCCCGGGGTCTGCGCGTCGTGATGCAGAAGCTCGACCCGTACATCAACGTCGACCCCGGCACGATGAACCCCTTCCAGCACGGTGAGGTGTTCGTCACCAACGACGGCGCCGAGACCGACCTGGACATCGGCCACTACGAGCGCTTCCTGGACCGCGACCTCGACGGCACCGCCAACGTCACCACCGGCCAGGTCTACTCGACGGTCATCGCCAAGGAGCGGCGCGGCGAGTACCTGGGCGACACCGTGCAGGTCATCCCGCACATCACCAACGAGATCAAGCACCGCATCCGCCGCATGGCCACCGACGACGTGGACGTCGTCATCACCGAGGTCGGCGGGACGGTCGGCGACATCGAGTCCCTGCCGTTCCTGGAGACCGTCCGCCAGGTCCGCCACGAGGTCGGCCGCGACAACGTCTTCGTCGTGCACATCTCGCTGCTGCCGTACATCGGCCCCTCCGGCGAGCTGAAGACCAAGCCCACCCAGCACTCGGTCGCCGCCCTGCGCAACATCGGTATCCAGCCGGACGCCATCGTGCTGCGCTGCGACCGCGAGGTGCCGACCGCGATCAAGCGCAAGATCTCGCTGATGTGCGACGTCGACGAGGACGCCGTCGTGGCCTGCCCGGACGCGCCGTCGATCTACGACATTCCCAAGGTCGTGCACTCCGAGGGCCTGGACGCCTACGCCGTCCGCCGCCTCGACCTGCCGTTCCGGGACGTCGACTGGACGACCTGGGACGACCTGCTGGACCGCGTCCACAACCCGGACCACGAGATCACCCTCGCACTGGTCGGCAAGTACATCGACCTGCCCGACGCCTACCTCTCGGTCACCGAGGCGCTGCGTGCGGGCGGCTTCGCCAACAAGACCCGCGTGAAGATCAAGTGGGTCACGTCCGACGACTGCCGGACCCCGTCCGGCGCCGAGGCGCAGCTGTCCGACGTGGACGCCATCTGCATCCCGGGCGGCTTCGGCGACCGCGGTGTCTCCGGCAAGGTCGGCGCCATCCAGTACGCCCGCGAGCACCGGATCCCGCTGCTCGGCCTCTGCCTCGGCCTGCAGTGCATCGTGATCGACGCCGCGCGCAACCTGGCCGGCATCGCCGACGCCAACTCCACCGAGTTCGACCCGGCCACCGCCCACCCGGTCATCTCCACGATGGCCGAGCAGCTCGACATCGTCGCGGGCGAGGGCGACATGGGCGGCACCATGCGCCTCGGCATGTACCCGGCGAAGCTGGCCGAGGGCTCCATCGTGCGTGAGGTCTACGACGGCAAGGAGTACGTCGAGGAGCGGCACCGGCACCGCTACGAGGTGAACAACGCCTACCGCTCGGAGCTGGAGAAGAAGGCCGGCATCCTCTTCTCGGGCACCTCCCCGGACGGCAAGCTCGTCGAGTACGTGGAGTACCCGCGCGAGGTGCACCCGTACCTGGTCGCCACGCAGGCGCACCCGGAGCTGCGCTCCCGGCCGACACGCCCGCACCCGCTCTTCGCCGGGCTGGTCAAGGCCGCGGTCGAGCGGAAGATCGCGAAGTAGCACCGCAGTTGTACGGTTGCCGGGGTGTGGGCCTCGAAGGTGAGCACCCCGGCGTGGCACTCGCACGCCGGTGGCACGTCGGGAAGGACAGGGCATGACGATCAAGGACACCCACGAGGAGTGGGAGGTCCGGGCGACGCGGACCCCCTTCGTGGGCAACAAGACCTCGGTCCGTACGGACGACGTGGTCATGCCCGACGGCACGGTCGTGCACCGCGACTACCAGGTCCACCCCGGCTCCGTGGCGGTCCTCGCCCTCGACGACGCCGGCCGGGTGCTGGTGCTGCGCCAGTACCGGCACCCGGTGCGCCAGAAGCTGTGGGAGATCCCGGCGGGCCTGCTCGACGTGCCCGGGGAGAACCCGCTGCACGCCGCCCAGCGCGAGCTGTACGAGGAGGCGCACGTCAAGGCGGAGGACTGGCGGGTGCTGACCGACGTCTACACCACGCCCGGCGGCTGCGACGAGGCCGTGCGCGTCTTCCTCGCCCGGGGCCTGTCCGACGCCGAGGGCGCCCGCTTCGCGGCGGAGGACGAGGAGATCGACCTGGAGCTCGCGCGGGTTCCGGTGGAGGAGCTGGTACGGGGCGTCCTGGCCGGTGAGCTGCACAACACCTGCCTCGTCGTGGGCGTTCTCGCGCTGGTCGCCGCGGAACGGGGCGACGGACTCGACGCCCTGCGCCCCGCACAGGCCCCCTGGCCGGCCCGCCCCTTCCCAGCCTGACCGCATCGCCGGGCCGGTGTCGTTTCCCGGTCGGGGCGCCGCGTGGCGTAAGGGGTGTCCTCCGGTGTGACGATCGCCTGATCCGATCGGGGGACGTCCCCGCCGTGCTCGACCGGGTTCGTCGCAGAGCGTGAACTAGGCTCGGGAACGCCCGAACCGGAGTCCCGGCGGGCTTTTGCGCGTGCGGTGGGACGGGAGTGTGGCCCGTGACGGATCAGGCGGTGGACCGAGACGGCGTGCAGGTGCCGGGCGCGTCTGCGCAGAGCCAGTTCCTGGGCCGCACACGGGAGTTGAAGGAACTGCGCGCCGACATCGAGCGTGCCGGACTGGACACCCTCTCCGGCCGCAAGGCCCCTCGCGCGCGCGTCCTGCTGATCGCGGGCCGACCCGGTTCCGGCCGCACCGCCCTCGCCGAGGAACTCGTACGGCAGGTCGCCGCACGCTACCCCGACGGAGTGCTGCGCGCCCGGCTCAGCGAACCCGACGGCACCGCCGTGCCGACCGCCCGCACCGCGGGGGACCTGCTCGGGGCGCTGGGCCTGCCGACCCCGCCCGGCGCCGCCGACGACGACCTGGCGGCGACGCTCCGTGAGGCCCTGACCGACCGCCGGGCCCTGCTCCTGCTGGACGACGCGGCCGACGCCGAGCAGGTCGACGCCCTGCTGCCGGACACCCCGGAGTGCCTGGTCGTGGCGGTCGCCCGGGGCCCCCTGACCGGCATCTCCGACGTCCGCCCGTGCACGCTCGGCGGCCTCGACACCAAGTCCGCCGTCGAACTGCTGTCCCGGCACACCGGCTCCGTCCGGATCACCGTCGACCCGCGGGCGGCGGAAGGGCTGGTCGAGGCGTGCCAGGCCCAGCCCGCCGCGTTGATGCTGGCCGGCGGCTGGCTCGCCGCCCGCCCCCAGGCGGCCGTCGCCGACCTCACCAAGCAACTGCACGCCGAGGGCGACGACGGGACGCCCCTGAGCCGGGTCTTCCGGCTGGTGCACTCCTCGCTGCCGGGCAGCGCGGCCCGCATCCTGCGCCTGCTCTCGCTGGCGCCCGCGGGCCGTATCGACCAGCACACGGCGTCCGCGCTCGCCGGCTGCTCCGTGGGCGGCGCCCGGCACACCCTGGACGACTTCGCCGCCCTCGGCCTGCTGCGCAGGATCGACTCCGCACTGCCGGAGTACGAGGTCCCCGGCTGCCTGCACCCGCTGCTGCGCTCCGTCACCGAGACCGACGACCGCCCCGCCGAGCTCCAGCTGGCCCGCGCCCGGATGCTGGAGCGGACCGTACGGCTGCTGCAGTCCTGCCGGGCGGTCACCGAGACGGACAACCCGCAGGCCCGCGAGAAACTGGCCGGCACGCCGCGCACCCTGCGCTTTCCCACTCCCCGGGCGGCCGCGGACTGGCTGAGCATGCGTCGCCCGGCCCTGCTCGCCTCGGCCCGCCTCGCGGTCGCCGACGGGGAGCTGGACACGCTGGCCAGGCGGCTGATGTCCCAGCTGGTGCGGGCGATGGTGGCCCATTTCGGCATGCAGGCCGCGGCGCCCGACCTGTACGGCATCCACCGGCTCGTCCTCGACGTGGCCGAGCGCCAGGACCTGCCCCGGGAGCAGGCGGCGGCGCTGCTGAATCTGGGCGATCTGGACGCCAGAACCGGCCGGACAGCCGACGCCCTGGTCCGCTACCGGGCCGCGCTGGACGCCGGACGCCGGGCGAACGACCCGTACGCGACGGGTCGCGCGATGGAATCCGTAGGGGGCGCGCACCAGGAACTCGGGGATCACGACCGGGCGGCCGACTGGTTCGGCCGGGCCCTGGCCGAGCGGCTGGCCCGCGGGGAGGGCGAGGAGGCCGCCCGGCTGTACGGTCGGATCGCGACCGCCCACACCTACGCGGGCCGCTACGGCGAGGCGCAGCGCGGCTGGAAGGCGGCCATCGCCGGGTATCGCAGGCTGGGCGATGTGGCCGCCCACGCCCGGGCGTTGAGCGAGCTGGCGCGGGTCCAGGAGTACGCGGGGCGGCCCGAGGAATCGCTGCGCACCTGCCAGGAGGCGGTCGAGGGGGCGCGGCGCGCACAGGACGCGCGGCTCCAGGCCGCCCTGCACCTGCGGCTGGCCGACACCCTGGAGCGGCTCGGCGATCCCACGGCCGCCCTGCTGCACCGCAGCGCCGCCGAGCGCATGCTGGGGGAGGAGATCCACAAGGCCGAAACGCCAGATCCAGCCAGGGAACAACCCGCTAACGCCTGCGAAATCCGTAGTCCATCCGGAGAAGATTGATGCAATGAAAGGCTAGACAGCGGGAACGCCTTCATTAGACTGGCTCTGCCGCACGTTCTCCTGCGGTGTCTCCCGGTGTGCCCTGAACATCCGGGTATGTCGAGCAAAACACCCCCTCTGAGCCAAGGACCGTGATCGACGTGAAGGTCGGCATCCCCCGCGAGGTCAAGAACAACGAGTTCCGGGTGGCCATCACCCCCGCCGGCGTGCACGAGCTGGTGCGCAACGGCCACCAGGTCGTCATCGAGCGCAACGCCGGTCTCGGCTCCTCGATCACGGACGCCGAGTACGTGGCCGCCGGGGCGCAGATCCTGGAGACGGCCGACGAGGTGTGGGCCTCCGCCGACCTGCTGCTGAAGGTCAAGGAGCCCATCGCCGAGGAGTACCACCGCCTCCGCAAGGACCAGACGCTCTTCACGTACCTGCACCTGGCCGCGTCCAAGGAGTGCACGGACGCGCTGCTGGAGTCCGGGACCACCGCCATCGCCTACGAGACGGTCGAGCTGCCGAGCCGCGCGCTGCCGCTGCTCGCCCCGATGTCCGAGGTCGCGGGCCGTCTCGCCCCGCAGGTCGGCGCCTACCACCTGATGCGCGCGGCCGGCGGCCGCGGTGTGCTGCCGGGCGGCGTCCCCGGGGTGACCCCGGCCAAGGCCGTCGTCATCGGCGGCGGCGTCTCCGGCTGGAACGCCACCCAGATCGCCGTCGGCATGGGCTTCGAGGTGACCCTGCTGGACCGCGACATCAACAAGCTGCGCGAGGCCGACCGGATCTTCGGAACCAAGGTCAAGGCCATCATGTCCAACTCCTTCGAGCTGGAGAAGGCCGTCCTCGACGCCGACCTCGTCATCGGCGCGGTGCTGATCCCCGGCGCCAAGGCCCCGAAGCTCGTGACCAACGAGCTCGTCTCCCGGATGAAGCCGGGAAGTGTCCTTGTCGACATCGCGATCGACCAGGGCGGCTGCTTCGAGGACTCCCGTCCGACCACGCACGCCGAGCCGACCTTCGAGGTCCACCAGTCGGTCTTCTACTGCGTCGCCAACATGCCGGGCGCCGTGCCGAACACCTCCACCAACGCCCTCACCAACGCCACGCTCCCGTACATCGTGGAGCTGGCCAACCGGGGCTGGGCCGAGGCGCTGCGCCGCGACGCCGCGCTGGCCAAGGGCCTCAACACGCATGACGGCAAGGTCGTTTACCGCGAGGTCGCCGAGGCGCACGGGCTGGACCACGTCGAACTGGAGTCGCTGCTCGGCTGACCGCCGGCTCCCAAGTCGTCACAAGCGAAAAGGCGATACGTCAACACGACTCCTCAACCGTCAGCGCCCGGCCGGACCTTGCCCGACAAGGTCCGGCCGGGTGTGTGTATGGTCACTTTGCGACGCTCGGTCAACTCGCCTCGAACGTAACCCTTGAGCCGATTCGTACACCGGTGAAACCTGCCGTGCGACGGCCGTACGCCCTTGACAGAGGGATGTTTCATTGCCGACACATCCTGCCGGGTCCGGCGGATTGTGTTGCTGCGGACCGCCGACACGCCATAGAGTCGCCAACCGTCGGCATGGTGCCACGCTGACCTGTCTAGAAGTTTCCTGGTCACCAAGGAGGTAAGACGACTTGTGAATGAGTCGACATTTTCTCCCGGGGGTGGTCAACCAGGAAGCCCTGCGCGGGGCCAGGCTCCCGCGGGGTTCGAGGCTGTCGGCTCCGTCGCGGTGCGCACCTTCGCAGCCCACCAGAGTCACCGGACGTCAGGCGTGACTCACTCAGCACACCAGAGCATGGATGGCCATCACGTGAACGCCATGGCCGGCGACGGAAGTGGCGCGCCCCACAACCACTTCGCCGACTACGACGAACTGCCCGAGGGGCACTTCTACGACCCCGACGCCGAGTACGAGCCCGACCCCGAGTACGCGGCCACGCTCGCGCCCGACGCCGCTCGCCAGCGCCGAGAGCGCGTCGGCCCGACCGGTCGCCCGCTGCCGTACTTCCCGATCCCGGGACCGCTGACCGACCACGGCCCCGCGAAGATCATCGCGATGTGCAACCAGAAGGGCGGCGTGGGCAAGACCACGTCGACCATCAACCTGGGTGCCGCGCTCGCGGAGTACGGGCGCCGGGTGCTGCTCGTCGACTTCGACCCGCAGGGCGCGCTGTCGGTCGGCCTCGGCGTCAACCCGATGGAGCTCGACCTCACCGTCTACAACCTGCTCATGGAGCGGGGGATGGCGGCCGACGAGGTGCTGCTGAAGACGGCGGTCCCCAACATGGACCTGCTGCCCAGCAACATCGACCTGTCGGCGGCCGAGGTGCAGCTGGTCTCCGAGGTGGCCCGCGAGTCGACGCTCCAGCGCGCCCTGAAGCCGCTGCTGCCCGACTACGACTACATCGTGATCGACTGTCAGCCCTCGCTCGGCCTGCTCACGGTGAACGCCCTGACGGCCGCTCACAAGGTGATCGTGCCGCTGGAGTGCGAGTTTTTCGCCCTGCGCGGTGTGGCGCTGCTGACCGAGACCATCGAGAAGGTCCAGGAGCGGCTCAACCCGGATCTGGAGCTCGACGGGATCCTCGCCACGATGTACGACTCGCGCACGGTGCACAGTCGTGAGGTGCTCGCGCGCGTCGTCGAGGCGTTCGACGACCACGTCTACCACACGGTCATCGGGCGGACGGTCCGCTTCCCGGAGACCACGGTCGCCGGAGAGCCGATCACCACGTACGCGTCCAACTCCGTCGGTGCCGCCGCCTATCGCCAGCTCGCCAGGGAGGTGCTCGCCCGGTGTCACGCCGAGTGAGTCTGCCGGGGGCCGACGAACTGTTCCGTACGACAGGGGGAATGGCGCTCCAGGCATCCACTCCCCGGCGGGGGGCCAACGGCGAGGCCCGCGTGCCTGCCCCCGCGGGGGAGGGCGACGAGGCGGCCGTTCCGTCCGGTGAGGACGCGCCGCAGGCGGTGCCCGCGCAGGGCGGCGACGGGGACGGCGCCGAGCATGTCGCGGCCGACGCCGAACCGGTCGACGCCGAATCGCGCAGCCGGGGCGCGGAGCGCTCCTCGCGGCGTCAGGGCCAGCCGGCGGCGCAGGAAGGTTCTGCCGCCGCCGCGCCGCGCAACAAGCGCGGCCGGGCGGCCGCGCGGCGGCCCAGCGGGCGTGAGCGGCACGACGAGAAGATCACGGTGTACGTCTCCGCCGAGGAGCTGATGGATCTGGAGCACGCGCGCCTCGTGCTCCGCGGCGAGCACGGCCTGGCCGTCGACCGGGGACGCATCGTGCGCGAGGCGGTGGCCGTGGTGCTGGCCGACCTGGAGACCCGTGGGGACGCCAGCATCCTCGTACGACGGCTTCGCGGGCGCTAGCGGTAGCCTGCGGGGGCTATGACCTCGAACGGCTCCCCTGTCCCGCCCTCCGGCCCCGCCGGCCGTCGGCGCGCACTGGGGAGAGGCCCAGGGACCGCGGCCGCCCCGACGCCGCCGCCGGAACCGGCCCCCGAGGCCCCGACACCCGCACCGGAGTCCCCTCCGGCGCACCCCACGCAGCCCACGGTGACCCCGGAAGCCGCGGATGCGGCGCGGTTCGAGGATGCCGGGGAGATCGCGCAGGCCGCGGAGGCCCTGCGGGCGGAGACCCCGGTGACCGCGCACGCCGCGGACGCGGCGGAGGCCGTTCAGGTCGAGGATGCCGGGGAGACCGCGCAGTCCGCGGAGGCCCTGCGGGCGGAGACCCCGGTGACCGCGCACGCCGCGGACGCGGCGGAGGCCGTTCAGGTCGAGGATGCCGGGGAGACCGCGCGGGCCGCGAGGGCCACGCATGCGCCGAAGGCCGCAGCGGCCGCGGAGGCCGTGCAGGAGCCGGCCACCTTGGGGATCGCGGAAGCCACGCGGGCCCCGATGACCGAGCACGCCGCGGAAACCGTGCGGATCGGGGATGCCGGAAGGGCCACGCAGGCCCCGGGGGCCGCGGAGGTCTCGGGGAGCGCGCAAGCGGTGGACGCCGCGCAGACCGCGGATCCCGCGGAAGCCGTGCGGTGCGCGGATGCCCGGGAGACCGCGCCGACCGCGAAAGCTTCAGAAGCCCTGAGGAGTGCAGAGGTCACGGGGGGCGCAGGGGCCCCAGCGGCCTTGCCGGGCGCGGAAACCGGGGGGACCGCGCAGGCACCGGAAGTGTGGGGGACCGCGGAGGTCACGTCGGCCGCGCAGGCGCCGGAGGCCCCACGGGCCGCGGAGCCGCCGGAGGCCACGGCGGGCGGGGAGGGGGAGCCCGGTGGGTTCAAGGTGCGGCTGGCGAACTTCGAGGGGCCCTTCGATCTGCTGCTCCAGCTGATCTCCAAGCACAAGCTCGACGTCACCGAGGTCGCCCTGTCCAAGGTGACCGACGAGTTCATGGGGTACATCCGGGCGATGGGGCCGGAGTGGGACCTGGACGAGACGACCGAGTTCCTGGTCGTCGCCGCCACCCTGCTGGACCTGAAGGCCGCGCGGCTGCTGCCCGCCGCCGAGGTGGAGGACGAGGCCGACCTCGCGCTGCTGGAGGCCCGCGACCTGCTGTTCGCGCGGCTGCTCCAGTACCGCGCCTACAAGCACGTCGCCGACATCTTCACCCACCGCCTCGACGAGGAGGCCCGCCGCTTCCCCCGTACCGTCGGCCTGGAACCGCAGCACGCCGAGCTGCTGCCCGAGGTCGTCATCAGCATCGGCCCGGAGGGCTTCGCGAAGCTCGCCGTCAAGGCGATGCAGCCGAAGCCCAAGCCGCAGGTGTACGTCGACCACATCCACGCCCCGCTGGTGAGCGTGCAGGAGCAGGCCGGGATCGTCGTCGGACGGCTGCGGGAACTGGGCGAGGCCAGCTTCCGCGTGCTGGTCGAGGACACCGACGACACCCTCACCGTCGTCGCCAGGTTCCTCGCGCTGCTGGAGCTGTACCGCGAGAAGGCGGTGGCGCTGGAGCAGGAGACCGCCCTCGGTGAGCTGCTGGTGCGCTGGACCGGCGGCGAGCAGGACAGCGGTCCGATGGTGACCGACGAGTTCGACCGGCCCCCCGCGCCGCCCGGACCGGGCGAGCGGGCCGGGCGGCCCGAGGAGCAGGAGGAGAACGCGTGAGCGAGGAGACCACCGAGCTGCCGGCCGGGCTGCGCGCCGTCGCCGATCTGGAGCTCAGGCCCGCGCTGGAGGCCGTCCTCATGGTCGTGGACGAGCCCGCGACCGTGGAGCATCTCGCGAAGATACTGGAGCGGCCGCGGCGCGCGGTCCAGCGTGCGCTGCGCGAGCTGGCCGACGAGTACACCGCGCAGGGACGCGGCTTCGAGCTGCGGCTCGTCGCCGGGGGCTGGCGTTTCTACACCCGGCCCGAGTACGCGCCCGCCGTCGAGCGGCTCGCCCTGGAGGGCCAGACCGCCCGGCTCACGCAGGCGGCGCTGGAGACGCTCGCGGTGGTGGCGTACCGCCAGCCGGTCAGCCGCAGCCGGGTCTCGGCGGTGCGCGGAGTCAACTGTGACGGCGTCATGCGCACCCTGCTCCAGCGCGGTCTCGTCCAGGAGGAGGGCACGGAACCCGAAACAGGTGCGATCCTGTACACGACGACGAACTACTTCCTGGAGCGGATGGGCCTGCGCGGCCTGGACGAGCTCCCGGAACTCGCGCCCTTCCTCCCCGAGGCGGAGGCGATCGAGGCCGAGACGCAGGAAGGCGTGCCGTCGTTCGATCCGGACGCTCCGGATTCCGAGGACGCAGACGACAAGACGACGGAACTTTGATGCGAAGCAGCGGCAGTGGCAAGAGTGGCGGGACCGGCGGACGCGGCAACTACCGCGGTGCCGGTGACAACCGGGACCAGCAGGGGCAGGGCCGCCCCCGCAAGCCCCGTCCCGAGGAGCGCCGCTACGACGTGGGACCCGGGGCGACCAAGGACGGCCCGAAGGCGGGACGCGGCGGCGCGGCCCGGGGCGGCGCCAAGGGCGGCCCGAAGCGGCCCCAGCAGGACGGCCGTACGGCCCCCGCGCGCTCGCGCGAGTACGAGGCGCGCACCGAGGAGCGCAACCGGGAGCGGTACGCGGGCCGCAAGGACGTGCAGCTGCCCAAGACGTTCCCCGGTGCCGAGCAGGAGGGCGAGCGGCTCCAGAAGGTGCTCGCCCGCGCCGGCTACGGCTCCCGGCGTGCCTGCGAGGAGCTGATCGAGCAGGCCCGGGTCGAGGTCAACGGCGAGATCGTGCTGGAGCAGGGCAAGCGGGTCGACCCGGAGAAGGACGAGGTCAAGGTCGACGGCCTGACCGTCGCGACCCAGTCGTACCAGTTCTTCTCGCTGAACAAGCCCGCCGGTGTCGTCTCCACGATGGAGGACCCCGAGGGTCGCCAGTGCCTCGGCGACTACGTCACCAACCGGGAGACGCGGCTCTTCCACGTGGGGCGGCTGGACACCGAGACCGAGGGTGTCATCCTGCTGACCAACCACGGCGAGCTGGCCCACCGGCTGACCCACCCCAAGTACGGCGTGAAGAAGACCTACCTCGCGCACATCGTCGGCCCGATCCCGCGCGACCTGGGCAAGCAGCTCAAGGACGGCATCCAGCTGGAGGACGGGTACGCGCGCGCGGACCACTTCCGGGTGGTCGAGCAGACCGGGAAGAACTACCTCGTCGAGGTCACCCTGCACGAGGGCCGCAAGCACATCGTGCGCCGCATGCTGGCCGAAGCCGGATTCCCGGTCGACAAGCTGGTGCGCGTCGCCTTCGGGCCGATCACGCTGGGCGACCAGAAGTCGGGCTGGCTGCGGCGGCTGAGCAACACCGAGGTCGGCATGCTGATGAAGGAAGTGGATCTGTAGTCGGCCCCTTGTGAGGGACGGCCGTCCCCCTTTATAGTCAGTAAGACTATTAAGGGGGTGGTGCTGCGTGCCGGTCTACGACAAGTACGCGTACGAACCGTTCGCGGTCACCGTCGACCTGGCCGTCCTCACCATCCGCACCGGCGCGCTGCACGTGCTGCTCGTCGAGCGCGGACAGGAGCCGTACGCCGGCCGCTGGGCCCTGCCCGGCGGCTTCGTGCTGCCGCACGAGTCCGCCGAGACCGCCGCCCGGCGTGAACTCGCCGAGGAGACCGACCTGTCCGACGTCTCCGGCCTGCGTCTGGAGCAGCTGCGGACCTACAGCGAGCCGGACCGCGACCCCCGCATGCGGGTCGTGTCCGTCGCCTTCACGGCGCTGCTTCCCGACCTGCCCGAGCCGCTCGGCGGCGGCGACGCGGCACAGGCCCGCTGGATGCCGTACGACGCGGCCCGGCCGCTGGCCTTCGACCACGACCGGATCCTGGCCGACGCGCACGAGCGGGTCGGCGCCCGGTTCGAGTACACCGGCCTCGCCACCGCCTTCTGCCCGCCCGAGTTCACCCTCGGCGAGCTCCAGCAGGTCTACGAGGCGGTGTGGGGCACCCCGCTCGACCGGCCCAACTTCCGGCGCAAAGTGCTCGCCACCCCCGGATTCGTCGAACCGGTGCCCGGCGCCGCGCGCCTGACCGGGGGCCGCGGCAAACCCGCCGCCCTCTACCGCGCGGGCGCCGCCGCCGCGCTGCACCCGCCCCTCCTCCGCCCGTCCCGGGAAGGACGCCCCGCATGACCTCCACCACCGTCCGCAAGCGCGCCGCCACCGGTTCCCTCATCGGCCTCGCCCTCGGGGACGCACTCGGCTTCCCGACCGAGTTCAACGACGTGCCGTCGATCCTCGCCAAGTTCGGTCCCTGGCAACGGATGGAACTGCCCACACCCGCGATCGTCACCGACGACACCCAGATGACGCTGGCGCTGGCGCGCGGGCTGCGCACGGCGACGGACCGCGGAGTGCTCGGACCCGCCGAACTGGCCGGGCCGGTGCGGCAGGAGTTCATCGCCTGGAACCGCTCCCCGGAGAACAACCGGGCCCCCGGCAACACCTGCCTCCGGGCCTGTGACCTGCTGGAGCAGCCGGACCGCGCCTGGCAGGACGCCAGTCAGATCCACTCCAAGGGCTGCGGTGCCAACATGCGCGTCGCGCCGATCGGTCTGATCCCGCAGCTGAGCGACGAACAGCGCGCGGGCGCCGCCCAGTTGCAGGCCGCCCTCACCCACGGGCACCCGACGGCGCTGGCCGCCTCCGACCTCACCGCGCACGCCGTACGGCTGCTCGCGCAGGGCGCCGAGCCGACCGGACTGGTCGGGCTGCTGCGGTCGTACGCCTACGAGAACCGCGACCGGTACCACGAGCGGTGGCTGGGCGATCTGTGGACGCGGGCGCAGGACGCCTCCGCGGAGGAGTTCATCGCACGTGGCTGGGACGAGTGCCTGGGCGTGCTCGACCGGCTGCGCGACGCCGTACGGTCGTTCCCCCGGGAGAACGACCCCTGCCTCGCCACGGGGCAGGGCTGGATCGCCGAGGAGGCGCTGGCCACCGGGCTGCTGTGCTTCCTGCAGTTCGTGGACGAGCCCCTGACCGCCCTGCGCCGGGCCGCGTGCACCTCCGGCGACTCCGACTCGATCGCCTGCCTCGCCGGGGCCTTCGCGGGAGCCCACGTCGGAGCCGAGGCCTGGCCGACGGAGTGGGCGGACCGGATCGAGTACCGGAGCGAGCTGGTCACGCTCGGCGCGCTCTGGGACCAGTGAGCCCGCCGGTCCGTCCTGCGCGCCGTCTCAGCGGGCGAGCGGCCCGCACCCGTCCGTGGCGGGCTGACTAGGCTTGACGGACGGGGAACCGATGACGCACACCAGCAAGGAGCAGCCGTGGCGGTACGAGCGGTCCGGGGCGCCGTCCAACTCGAGCGGGACGAAGCGGGTCACATGGACGAGCAGGTGGGCGCCCTGCTCACCGCCGTCCTGGAGCGGAACGGGCTGACGGCCGACGACCTGATCAGCATCTGGTTCACGGCCACGCCCGACCTGCACTGCGACTTCCCGGCCGCCGCGGCCCGAAAGCTCGGCATCCTGGACGTCCCGCTGATCTGCGCCCAGGAGCTGGACATCGAGGGCGCCATGCCCCGGGTCGTGCGGGTGCTGGCGCACATCGAGTCCGACCGGTCGCGCGCCGACATCAACCACGTCTACCTCGGCGCCGCCGCCGCTCTGCGCAAGGACATCGCCCAGTGAGAACCGCACTCGTCATCGGCACCGGGCTGATCGGCACCTCCGCCGCCCTGGCTCTCGTGCAGCGCGGTGTCGTCGTCCACCTCGCCGACCACGACCCCGAGCAGGCCCGCACGGCCGCCGCGCTCGGCGCCGGCACCGAGGAGGCGCCCGAGGGGCCCGTCGACCTCGCGATCGTCGCCGCCCCGCCCGCGCACGTCGCCGCGGTGCTCGCCGACGCGATGCGGCGCGGCCTCGCCCACGGCTACGTCGACGTGGCGAGCATCAAGGGCGGGCCGCGCCGCGAGCTGGAGGCGCTCGGGCTGGACCTGACCCGGTACCTCGGCACGCACCCCATGTCCGGCCGGGAGAAGTCCGGACCCCTGGCCGCCAGCGGCGACCTCTTCGAGGGCCGCCCCTGGGTGCTCACCCCCACGAGGGACACCGACACCGAGGTGCTGAACCTCGCCCTCGAACTGGTCTCGCACTGCCGCGCCGTGCCGGTCGTCATGGACGCCGACGCGCACGACCGCGCCGTCGCGCTGGTCTCGCACATGCCCCACCTGGTCTCCAGCATGGTCGCCGCCCGCCTGGAGAACGCCGAGGAGGCGGCCGTACGGCTGTGCGGGCAGGGCATCCGGGACGTGACCCGGATCGCCGCCTCCGACCCGCGGATGTGGATCGACATCCTCTCCGCCAACCCCGGCCCGGTCGCCGACCTGCTCGGCGACGTCGCCGCCGACCTCGACGAGACCGTCCAGGCGCTGCGCGCCCTGCAGTCCTCCGACGAGGCCAAGCGCCGTACGGGCACCGACGGCATCGAGGACGTGCTGCGGCGGGGCAACGCCGGGCAGGTCCGCGTCCCGGGCAAGCACGGCTCCGCGCCGCGCGCGTACGAGGTCGTCGCCGTCCTCATCGACGACCAGCCCGGCCAGCTGGCCCGCATCTTCGCCGACGCGGGGCAGGCCGGCGTCAACATCGAGGACGTCCGGATCGAGCACGCGACGGGACAGCAGGCCGGTCTCGTGCAGCTCATGGTGGAGCCCAAGGCGGTGCCCGTACTCACGGCGGCACTGCGGGAGCGGGGCTGGGGCATCCGCGGCTAGCGCCTGTCGTCCGGATCAGGCCGCGGAGGATCGACGGTGGGTCGTCGGCACCCGTGGCCGGACCCCGCGTCCGCGGCGTGATCCAAACGGCCGGGCCCCAGGACGCCGGGCAGGTGGGCCGGACGAGTGACCCGCACCCAGTAACCTTGTGCGGGGCACCGTCTCGCCCCCTCTCGCCACCCCGGCCCAGGAAGGTCCCCACAGTGGAAAGCGTCCCGGCAGTGATTGTCGCCATCGACGGCCCCTCCGGCACGGGCAAGTCCAGCACGTCGAAGGCGGTGGCCGCGCGGCTCGGCCTGAGCTACCTGGACACCGGCGCCCAGTACCGGGCGATCACCTGGTGGATGGTGACCAACGGCATCGACGTCGCCGACCCCTCGGAGATCGCCGCCGTGGCCGGCAAGCCGGACATCGTCTCCGGCACCGACCCGGCCGACCCGACGATCACGGTCGACGGCGTGGACGTCGCCGGTCCGATCCGCACCCAGGAGGTCACCGCCAAGGTCAGCGCGGTCAGCGCGGTGCCCGAGGTGCGTGCCCGGATCACCGAGCTGCAGCGCCTGATCGCCACCGACGCGGAGCAGGGCATCGTCGTCGAGGGCCGCGACATCGGTACGACCGTGCTGCCGGACGCCGACCTCAAGGTCTTCCTCACCGCCTCCCCGGAGGCCCGCGCCGCCCGGCGCAGCGGTGAGCTGAAGAACGCGGACGTGCACGCCACCCGCGAGGCCCTGGTCAAGCGGGACCAGGCCGACTCCAGCCGGAAGACCTCGCCGCTCGCGAAGGCGGGCGATGCGGTCGAGGTGGACACCACCGACCTCACGCTGCAGCAGGTCATCGAGCGCGTGGTCACCCTCGTCGAGGAGAAGCGGGCGGCGAAGTGACCGAGGCACCGTCCCTGCGGGGCGCGGAGGTCGGCAGAAGGATCGGCCTCCCGCTGATGCACGCGCTGTGGCGGCCCCGGGTGCTCGGTGCCTGGAAGGTGCCGGCGAGCGGTCCGGTCATCCTGGCCGTCAACCACTCCCACAACGTCGACGGCCCGATGGTGATGGGCGTCGCGCCCCGGCCGGTGCACTTCCTGATCAAGAAGGAGGCGTTCGTCGGACCGCTCGACCCCTTCCTGACCGGAATCGGGCAGGTCAAGGTCGACCGGCAGAGCGCCGACCGCACGGCGATCACCCGGGCGCTGGACGTGCTGGCGGCCGGCGGGGTGCTGGGGATATTCCCCGAGGGCACCCGGGGCGAGGGTGACTTCGCCTCGCTGCGTGCCGGGCTCGCCTACTTCGCCGTGCGCAGCGGCGCTCCGGTCGTCCCGGTCGCCGTGCTGGGCAGCGCGGAGCGGCGGGGGCGGCTGGTCAAGGCGCTGCCCGCGCTGCGGCAGCGGATCGACGTCGTCTTCGGCGAACCCTTCGAGGCGGGCGACGGCAGCGGACGGCGGACGCGCACGGCGCTGGACGAGGCGACCGAGCGCATCCAGAAGCAGCTCACCGAGCACCTGGAGCTGGCCAGACGGCTCACCGGCCGGCTGTCCGCCCCCGGGGGCCGGCCCTGAGGCCCGGTGCGGGCCGAAAACGTCAGGCGCCCGACCGGGCGCTGGGCGACACTGAGTAGTGGATCACCCTGAACCGGGTGCTCCACCGATCACCACGATGAACGACGAGGTACGGACTTCATGAACGACCAGATCCAGCCCGACGGCTCGGACGCGTTCGAGCACGATCACGGGGCGCTCGGCGACGTCGAGTACGCGGAGTTCATGGAGCTCGCCGCCGAAGAGGGCTTCGACCTGGAGGAGGTCGAGGGCGCCATCGAGGAGGCGGGGCACGGACCCCTGCCCGTCCTCGCCGTCGTGGGCCGTCCGAATGTCGGCAAGTCGACCCTGGTGAACCGCATCATCGGTCGCCGCGAGGCCGTCGTCGAGGACAAGCCGGGCGTCACCCGCGACCGCGTCACCTACGAGGCCGAGTGGGCCGGCCGCCGCTTCAAGGTCGTCGACACCGGCGGCTGGGAGCAGGACGTCTTCGGCATCGACGCCTCCGTGGCCGCGCAGGCCGAGTTCGCCATCGAGGCGGCCGACGCCGTCGTCTTCGTGGTCGACGCCAAGGTGGGCGCCACCGACACCGACGAGGCGGTCGTACGCCTGCTGCGCAAGGCCGGCAAGCCCGTCGTCCTGTGCGCCAACAAGGTGGACGGCCCGAGCGGCGAGGCCGACGCGTCCTACCTGTGGTCCCTCGGCCTCGGTGAGCCGCATCCCGTCTCGGCGCTGCACGGCCGCGGCACCGGCGACATGCTGGACGCGGTCCTGGAGGCGCTGCCGGAAGCCCCGCGCCAGAGCTTCGGCGGCGCAGGCGTCGGCGGCCCGCGCCGCGTCGCCCTGATCGGCCGCCCGAACGTCGGCAAGTCCTCGCTGCTGAACAAGGTCGCGGGCGAGGAGCGCGTCGTCGTCAACGAACTCGCCGGCACCACCCGCGACCCGGTCGACGAGCTGATCGAACTCGGCGGCAGGATCTGGAAGTTCGTCGACACGGCGGGCATCCGCAAGCGGGTCCACCTGCAGCAGGGCGCCGACTACTACGCCTCGCTGCGCACGGCCGCCGCCGTGGAGAAGGCCGAGGTGGCCGTCGTCCTCATCGACGGCGCCGACTCCATCTCCGTGCAGGACCAGCGGATCGTCACCATGGCCGTGGAGGCGGGGCGTGCGCTCGTCCTCGCCTACAACAAGTGGGACACCCTCGACGAGGAGCGCCGCTACTACCTGGAGCGGGAGATCGAGACCGAGCTGGGGCAGGTCGCCTGGGCGCCGCGCGTCAATGTCTCGGCGCGCACCGGCCGGCACATGGAGAAACTGGTTCCGGCGATCGAGACGGCGCTCGCGGGCTGGGAGACCCGGGTCCCGACGGGACGGCTGAACGCCTTCCTGGGCGAGCTGGTCTCCGCCCATCCGCACCCGGTCCGGGGCGGCAAGCAGCCGCGCATCCTGTTCGGCACCCAGGCTGGCACGAAGCCCCCGCGGTTCGTGCTCTTCGCCTCCGGCTTCATCGAGGCGGGCTACCGGCGCTTCATCGAGCGCCGGCTGCGTGAGGAGTTCGGCTTCGAGGGGACGCCGATCCACATCTCGGTGCGGGTGCGCGAGAAGCGCGGCGCGAAGAAGAAGTAGCGACAGCGAGAGGGCGGCCCCCGACGGGGGCCGCCCTCTCAGATTCCCCGGCGGGGGCCGGGTGGCAGCGCGGGGATGTGATGCATCCCGGTGGAGTGCTGCTGCCCGAGCGTGCCGACCCGCTGCCAGGTCGGCTGCTGCCCACTGGTGTGCCGGGTGGTCTGCGCGCCCGCGCTGTAGGCGCTGTAGGAGCCGCTGTGCGAGTCCGAGCCCTGCGGGAGGATCCCGAACGCGGTGAACCCCAGGTTCTCCTCGCCGCGCCGGTCGCCCGGCAGCGCACGGAAGGACTTGACGTACTCGGCGTAGAGCGCGTCGTAGATCGGCGTGGCCGAGGACCCGCCGGTGGGATCCTGACCGGACCGAGCGGACGGAATCGGCTGCAAGGACTGGCGGCGGGAAACGTCGTATGCGTGCACGTATGTCCAAACGACCCCGAGCGGGAAGGGATGCGGTCGCGGCGGCGCCTCACGGTGCGTGGCGAACGGCCCGCCCGGCCCTGGACGACCCGCTAGCGTCCGGGTTCCTCACCCCCCCCGGACGCCGGGGGCCGTCAGGTCCCCGCGAGCGGCAGCACGCTCGCGACGAGCTTGCCGCCCGCCGCCGCCTTGTCCAGCGCGTCCCGCAGCAGGTCCTCCCGGGGCTGGCGTCCGATGGACCCGACCGGCGCGGCGAACATGAGCACCTGCTGGTGCTTGTTCGCGGCGGCCCGCCAGCCCTCGGTGACCTGCAGCGGCTGGTGCGCCTGCCACCACGCCACCGGCTGCCCGCCGTTCATCCCGGGCTGGAGCACCGCGTGCAGCTGGCCCATGGCGAGCAGCACGGACCAGCCGTGCAGCACCGGCGGCACGGAGTTCAGCTCGGTGACCGGCATGAAGCCCTGCTCGATCAGCAGCGGCAGGAAGTCGTCCCCGGCGGCGATGGAGCCGGGGCGCACGATGGGGCCGGTGGGCTCGACGACCAGCGCCGGGTGCAACTCCCCGGCGATCAGGACGAGCCCGCTGGTCACGCCGAGCACGGCCTGCTCGGGCACGACCCTCGCGGGCTCCAGGTCGGTGGAGTTGCCGCTGATGGACCTCACGGCGCCCTGGAGCTGCTCCTCGGTGACCTGGACGACCTGCGAGGGCAGGCAGCCGGCGTGGGCGAACGCGAGCACGGCGGTCTCGTCGCCGATGAACAGGACGGTGCTGGTGCGCTCGTGCTCGGAGTCGCCCGGGGTGCGGCAGGACGTGCAGTCGTAACTGCCCGGGGCGTTGTCTCCGGCAAGCAGCCGGTCGGCTTCTTCGTCGCCGATCTCGGCGCGTACCTCGTCGCTGACGTCGAGCATGCGCGGCACGGGTGGCTCCCTCGGGATGCGGTGCGTGGCGAGGCCGGGTGGCTCCCGGCCTGTGGGCCGAGGCAGGTCCCCGGCTCATGAAGAAGACAACGGCCGAGCTGTGGCGGTAGTCACGCAGTAGGGCGAACGGAATCGAACCATCCACCGCACACGGTCACGACCGGCATGAAATCGAACACACTGCGTCAAGTGGTCGTCACCATAAGGGACTTGGCTCGGTGAGGTGGGTCACAGGAATCGGAGGTCGCTGGTCGACAAATCCTGAAATCGGCGAATGAAGTGGGTGGCCGAAAATTTCCGCTACCCGGGGTAACGGTGAACTGGCCTGGGGGGACGAGCAGTTGGTTGAAACCGGCTCGGCATGCTCCGTACATTCCTGCGCCGTGTGCATCGAGCACCGCTCGGGTACGTCCACCGGCCCGGACCGGCCGCAGCAGGCCGGTCCACGGCACCACCGCCGGCGGACGGGGCCGGCGCGACCACCACGCCCTCGCGTGGGGAGCGCGCCCGGCCTGGGGGACCCCGGGTACGTGGAGAGGGAATTACATGTCCGATTGTGCCGACACCACCCGCGACACCGCGCGCAGGGCCCGTACGACGGCGGCGCTCGCCGGGGCGGTCCTGCTGGCTCCGCTGGGGCTGCTGGCCGCGAGCGGCACCGCCACGGCGGCGGACGGCGGGGTGTGGGACCGCATCGCCCAGTGCGAGAGCGGCGGCAACTGGCACATCAACACCGGCAACGGCTACTACGGCGGACTTCAGTTCTCCGCCGACACCTGGCGCGCGTACGGCGGCACCGCCTACGCGCCCACCGCCGACCAGGCGTCCAGGGAACAGCAGATCGCCGTCGCCACCAAGGTCCAGAGCGCCCAGGGCTGGGGCGCCTGGCCGACCTGCTCGACACGTGCCGGGGCCTACGGCGGCGCGCCGGCCGCGCCCGAGGCGTCCGCCGGGAACACGGCCCCGACGCGGTCCCAGCCGTCTGCGCCGTCCTCGTCGCCGTCGGCGCCCTCGTCGCGGTCGGCGCAGGCGCCGGCACGTGAGGCGGGGCACACCGACCGGGACGCGTCCCGCGGTGACCACACCGTCCGCCAGGGCGACACGCTGAGTGCCATCGCGGCCCGCAACGGCACCACCTGGCAGCGGCTCTTCGCCGCCAACAAGGCGGTCATCGGCGGTGATCCCGACGTGATCGTGCCCGGGCAGCGTCTCGTCCTCTGAGCCGCGCGCCCTGCTGACGTGGCACGGCCCCGCCCGGTCCGCCGACCGGGTGGGGCCCGCACGCCTGCCGGGCGCGGCACGGCCGGTCGGCGCGGCACCCTGCCTAGCGTGATCCGATGAACAGAAAATCACTCACGCTCGGCCTCACCGCGGCCCTGCTCACCGTCCTGGCCCCCGTCGTCGCCCAGGCGGCCGCCCCAGGAGAACCGGCGACCGCGCGGACCGCCCCGCGCACCGCCCTCGCGTGCGCCGACGACCAGTGGCCCTGGGGCTGCGTCGCCAAGTGCGAGAGCGGCGGGCGCTGGAAGCTCAACACCGGGAACGGCTACTACGGCGGCCTGCAGTTCTCGCAGCCCACCTGGAAGGCGTTCGGTGGCCTGAAGTACGCCCCGCGCGCGGACCTCGCCACGCGGGCGGAGCAGATCACCGTCGCACGGGAAGTGGTCGCCGAGCAGGGCTGGGGTGCCTGGCCGGTCTGCGCGAAGCGGTACGGCCTCCAGGGCCGCTGGTACACCGTCAAGCGCGGCGACACGCTGGCCTCGATCGCCCGCGAGTACCGGATCGGGGGCGGCTGGAAGGCCCTCTACGACGCCAACAGGCAGACCATCGGGCCGAGTCCCGGCCGCATCGAGGTCGGGCTCACCCTGATCATCCCGGGCAGCGCGGCCCGCACGCAGGACGCCCCCGCGGTGTTCGGCCCGCCGCTCCCCGTTCGATGACGTGCGCCACTTCCAACCCCTTGTGCGCGGTGCGGCGAACGGCCGACGTGCCTCACCTGGACCGGAAGGCCTAAGGTGTCCCACGCCGTCGGTTTCGATTCAAACCCGGTTCACCTGCCCGTTGTGCTGATGTGACGGCAACGTCATCATTCGCGGACCCGGTCGAGGGTAAGTTCGATCGACCGGCTCCGGGGCGACAGCCAGCGCCGGCCGGGTGACGCCCCACGAGCAAGGAGATCCTCACGGTGCCCGTCCGCCGCCTCGCCGATCCCCCGCGGCCCAGTTCCGACGACGTCCCCTCCGTAGCGCGACCACGGGACGGTGCTCCCGGGGACCATGGCAAGCCGTCGGCTCCGGCGGCGGGTGGCGCGGGACTGAGACTCGACATCCAGGGCCTGCGCGCGGTGGCCGTCACCCTCGTGGTGCTCGGGCACTCAGGAGTGTCCTCGGTGGCCGGCGGCTTCGTCGGCGTGGACGTCTTCTTCGTGATATCCGGATTCCTGATCACCTCGCTGATGCTCCGCGAGTGGGGCCGCGACGGCCGGATATCGCTCGGCCGCTTCTACGCCCGCCGCGCGCTGCGCCTGCTGCCCGCCTCCACCCTGGTGGTGCTGGCGACGCTCGCCGGTTCCTGGCTCTTCCTCGGGCCGCTGCGCTTCGCGGACTACGCCAAGGACGCCATCGCCTCCGCCTGGTACGTGGTCAACTTCCGGCTGGCCGAGGTCGGCACGGACTACTTCAACACCGATGTGCCTCCCTCGCCGTTCCAGCACTTCTGGTCGCTGGCGGTGGAGGAGCAGTTCTATCTGATGTGGCCCATCGTCCTGATCGTCGGGCTCAAGCTGTTCCGGCGCCGGGTGCTGCTCGCGATCCCGTTGCTCACCTTGGCCGCCGCCTCCTTCGCCCTGAGCCTCCACCTCACCGAAACCTCCCCGTCCTGGGCCTACTTCGGTTCGCAGACGCGGATCTGGGAGCTCGCGGTGGGTGCCCTGCTGGCCCTCGCGGCACACCGCCTGGACGACATCCCGCGCCCCGTCGCGGCCGTCGTCAGCTGGGCCGGTCTGGCCGCCATCGCCTACGCGGCCGTCTCCTTCGACGAGAGCACGCCCTTCCCCGGCTACAACGCCGTGATCCCGGTCGCCGGTGCCGCCGCCGTCCTCGCCGGGGGCGCCGCGGCGGGCCGCTGGGGCGCCGGCGCGGTCCTCGCGCTGCGCCCGGCCGTCTGGATCGGCGGGATCTCCTACGCCTGGTACCTCTGGCACTGGCCGCTCATCATCATCGTCCCGGCCGCGCTCGGGTTCGGTGAGCACGAGGGGCCGCTGCGGCTGATCGCCGCGCTCGGCGGCATCGTCCTGGCCTGGGCCACCCTCCACCTGGTGGAGAACCCGATGCGCTTCCACCGCGCGTTCAAGGCCCGGGCCCGCCGCGGCCTGTCGCTGGGCCTCGGCCTGTCGGCCGCGGCGGCAGCGGCGGCCGTGCTCGCCGTGCAGTTCCCGCCGACCCTGAGCGAGGGCGTGGCACGGCCGGACACCAAGGAGACCATCGCCACCGCGTCCGACCCGCGCGCCGCGCTGACCGAACTGCTGCGGCAGCCGGTCGAGAAGCTGCCGTCCAACCTCACCCCGAGCATGCGGGACACGGCCTACAAGCGATCCGCGGTCTACACCGACGACTGCGCGCTGACCATGACCGGGACGGAGCAGACGCAGCCCTGCCTGTACGGCGACAAGGACGCCGAACGCACCGTGGTCCTCTTCGGCGACTCGCACGTCGCGCAGTGGTTCCCGGCCCTGGACGCGATCGCGCGCAAGCACCACTGGAAGCTGTACTCGCTCACCAAGAACGCGTGCAAGATCTCCCAGATCACCATCGAATGGAACGGCGGCCCGTACTCGACCTGTGACGACTGGCGGGCCGTCACCCTCGAGAAGATCCGCAAGATGAAGCCCGAACTCGTCATCACGTCGAGCTCCAACTCGGCGAAGCTGTACGGCGAGGGCGACATGGCCGAGGTCTGGGGCAAGGGCCAGGCCGAGACGTACCGGCTGCTCAAGGAGGGCGGCACCCGGGTGCTCACCGTGCTGGACACCCCCTGGCCGAAGAACAACGCGGTGGACTGCGCGGTGGCGCACCCGGACAGCCTCAGCGACTGCGCCCGGCACCGCTCGCAGGCCGACCGCAAGCCCGAGGTCACCCGGGCCATCCGCGAGGCGGCCGCCGCCGAGGACGTGACGATCCTCGACCCCTACGACTGGATCTGCGCCCCGTCCGGCACCTGCCCGACCGTGGTCGGCAACACCATGGTGTACCGCGACTTCGGACACCTGGCGGACGGTTACGTCGAGGCGCTCACCCCGGTCGTGGAGGACTACCTGCTGGGGCTCTACGGAGAGGACCTGAGCCGGCGCCCGGGTGCGTGATACTCGCGCCCGTGCCGGAAACCTCCGCTCGTCTGCTGCGCCTGCTGTCCCTGCTCCAGGCACACCGTGACTGGCCGGGCGCCGAGCTCGCCGATCGGCTCGGCGTCACCCCGCCCACCGTGCGCCGGGACGTCGACCGGCTGCGCGCGCTCGGCCACCCGGTCGACGCCGGCCCGGGCACGGGCGGCGGCTACCAGCTGGGCGCGGGCGCCGAACTGCCGCCGCTGCTGCTGGACGACGACGAGGCGGTCGCCGTCGCCGTCGGCCTGCGCACGGCCGCCGGGCAGGGCACCGAGGGCATCGACGAGACCTCCGTACGGGCGCTCGCCGAGCTGCGCTCAACGCCTTCACCGTCCCGATGCTCAAGGGCCCGGGGGCCGTCGTCGACCCGGCCGTGCTGACCGAGCTGGCGGGACTGTGCCGGGACGCCGAACGGCTGCGCTTCGAGTACCTCGCCCACGACGGCACGGTCAGCCGCCGCTTCGTGGAGCCCCATCGGCTGGTGTGCACCGAGCGGCGCTGGTACCTGGTCGCCTAGGACCTCGACCGGGCCGGCTGGCGGACCCTCCGTGTCGACCGGGTGGCGCCGCTCGCCGAGGAGGACGAGCGCGTCTCGCCGTCCGACGGGACGCTAGAGCCCGACGGCGAGGACGCGTGCATCCTGCGTACCGGGGCGGCGAGCCTGGACGTGATGGTGATCCACGTGATGCTGATGGGCTTCGGGTTCGAGGTGCTGCGGCCGGCGGAGCTGACCGAGGCCCTCACGGCCGCCCGGGACCGCCTGAGCCGGGCCCTGGAACGCCAGGCAGTTCCGTGACCCGGCGGGCGTACGGGGATTCTGTGGGGAATGCGTGTGTTTTCTGTGCCGCTCCGCCGTCTCCGCGGGCCGGGTCCGCATCGGAAAGGAATGGCGGTCGCCGGACCGTCCAGGAGCAGTCCTCCGTGCGCTTTCCACCGACAATTCGGAGTGCCGTGCCGGCTCTCGGGAATTGCGTTCGAATACGTGCGCAAGGCATACGGAACCGCCCGTCCACGGGAAGAAGGGGTGCCGAAACGAATCGTCGTGATCCTGTGACAGAAGTGTGACCGGAGGGGGATCAGTGACGGACGGTGCACGGCTCGGTCTTCCCCGCCCGTCCCGCAGGCCCTAGCGTGGCGGCATGGCACCGTTCTCGACATCCGAACCCGATGACGATCCCGAGACCTACGTCGGCCTCGCCCAGGCCGACGCCGAGGAACGCGCGCGTGGGCACGGCTGGACGACGGTGCGCTCGTTGCCGCCGGGGGCGATCATCACCATGGAGTACCGGGTGGGCCGGCTGAACTTCGAGGTGAAGGACGGCACCGTGGCCCGGTCCTGGAAGGGCTGAGCGGCTTCGGTCCCGGCGCGACCGCAGGACGGCGAAGGCCCCGGTTCCCCGCGCGGGGAACCGGGGCCTTCGCCGTGCGTCCGTCGGGGCCGGTCAGCCGCCCGAGGCGGCGCCGCCGGTGAGCGGGCGGGCCGCCGGTGCCGAGCCGCGTGCGGCGCGCTCGGGGTGTGCCGGGCGGCGGCTGCCCGACGGGGTGACCGGCGTGCGCTCCGAGCGGGTGAGGTGCGCGTTCGGCGTCCGGAAGACCGGTGCGCGGGGGGTGCGAGCCGTCGTCTGCGACACGGTCTCGCGCGGCGGTGCCTCCTCGTCGGCGGCCGTGATCGGGGTGAGCGCCACCGGCGCCGTGGCCGGCACCGGCGCGGGCCGTGGCTCCGTGCGGCGCGCTCCGGCGAGCAGGCGGTCGCGCAGTTCCAGCAGCCAGGCCTCGGCCTGGGCGATCGGCGGCTCGAACCACGGCAGGCCGAGCAGGATCAGCAGCCCCGCTGCCCAGCCGAGCAGTACGTCGCTCAGCCAGTGCGTACCGAGGTAGACGGTGGTCAGGCCGACGCTGAGCGACAGCACGGCCGACAGGGCCGACAGCCAGCGCCGGGCCCGCGGCGAGGTTGCCAGGTAGGCGAGGATGCCCCAGGTCACCACGGCGTTCGCCGTGTGACCCGAGGGAAATATGTCGCTGCCGGCTTGGAACCAGTGCCACATCTCGTTGGAGCCGACCTCGGTCGCGTAGTGCGGGCCCGAGCGGCCGAGGCCGTACTTCACGGCGCCCACCGTCACGTTCAGCAGCAGCAGCGCCGCACCGAAGGCCAGCAGCGGCCGCACGGTGTGCTGCCGCCAGGAGCGCCAGCCGAGCCACGCGGCGACCATCACGGCGGTCGGGCCGCGCTGGCCGAGGACCACCCAGTAGTCGAGGAACGCGTGGATCTCGGGCCACTGCTGGTACGGCCGGAAGAGCATCGCCTGCCAGTCGAACCGGACCAGCCACGAGGAGGTCACCACGGCCAGGACGATCGTGAGGTAGAAGGCGAGCGTCGCGCCGAAGAGCACCACCCGGTGCCGCGTCATACGCGGCACGTCGAGGGCCGGCCGCTCGGGTTCACGGTCCAGCCGGGCGAAGATCCGGTCGAGCCGGGTCAGCTTTGGTTCGGTACGCACCCAATCGACGTTACAGCGAGTGAGCTCAGTTCCCCGACGAATCACCGGGGTTGTAATGACGATGTGATGTGGGATTGCTCTCAGGAACGGGTTTATTTCCAAGGAATCCGGCAATAGTGCGGTCCCGTTCCCTTCATTTCCTTTGATCATTCCAGAGGGGGTGTATTAGGCCGCTTGTGTAATCGTTCACCCGAACATCCGAAGGAATTCTCCCGGGGCTCACCGAACTCTCCGGGGTCACGGCGGACCGGAACCGTTCAGCCAGAACGCTCCGTACAGCGCGGAGGCCAGCGCGACACCGCCGATGACCAGCGCGGAGGCTGTGGTGCGCAGCCGGGCCAGGGCGAGGGCGAGCGGCAGCAGCAGGGGGAACGCCGGGAGCAACAGGCGCGGTTTGGAGCCGAAGTAGCTCGACGCGCACAGGGCGAGGAGGGTGACGACCCCGGCGTAGACCAGCAGCGGGAGCGGCTGGCGCTGCCGTACGCAGACGACGTACAGCCAGATCAGCAGCGCCACGCCGACCAGCAGCCCGAGGCCGGCCAGGGCCGAGGGGAACGCGGTGAACTTCTCGGCGACGAAGCGGGCGAACGCGTATCCGCCGTCGAAGCCGTTGCGCCAGCCCGCCTGGACGTCGAGATAGCCGAGCGGACCGGCGCCGGTGCGGTGGCCGACCCACAGGACGTACCCGGCGGCGCCGAGGGGTGCGAGGAGCATGCCGAGGGCGCGCCGCCGGCCCGGTGCGCCCTCGTGCGGCAGGGGACGGGCGGGGGAGGGGGCGTGTTCGTCGCGGTGCGCGCCGGCTTCGGGCGCCGTGCTCCGGAGATGCGCGGATGGAGCAGTGGCGGCGCGCTCCCGGAGGAAGGCGGCGACGCCCGCGGCCCACACCGCCGCGACCACCGCGAGTCCCACCGGCCGGGTGAGACCCGCCAGCATCGCCAAGGTGCCCGCGGTGAGCCAGCGCCCGGTGAGGACCGCGTACAGCGACCAGGCGGCCAGCGCGGTGAACAGGGACTCGCTGTACGCCATCGACTGCACGATCCCCACCGGGAGCACCGCCCACAGCAGCACCGCGCAGACGCCCGCCCGCCGTCCGTACAGATGGGTGGCGACCGCGTAAATCCCCCAGGCCGCCGCGAGCGAGGCGAGCAGGCTCACGACCAGGCCGGCGCCGGCGTACGACAGCGGGGACAGGGCGTGCAGCAGCCGCTCCAGCCAGGGGAGCAGCGGGAAGAAGGCGAGGTTGGAGTGCACGTCGCCGTTCGGCAGCCGCACCTCGTAGCCGTACCCCAGTTCCGCGACCCGGGTGTACCAGAGGGAGTCCCAGCGGGCGGTCAGCAGGGTGTACGCGCTCTTGTCGCGCGCGGCGCTCCAGACGGCCAGCACCAGCAGGCCCAGGGCGCGGACGGCCGCGTACCCGAGCAGGGCCGGGGCCGCAGCGGCCAGTCCTCGGGGTGCCACGCGTGTCTCAAGATCGGTCACGGGCTCGATTATCGACCGCTGCCGGAACCGGCCCGACGGACCCCGCGTGGTGGAGGAAGGGGGGAGTGGCACACGCCACACCCTTACGCCATATGTATGAGAGGTCCGCCACGCGACCCCGGTGGGAACTCGCGTACGCTGACGTGTCACTCGCCGTTCGTTGCGCGGGCCGGAGACCACCGCTCCTCTCCGGCCGAGTCACGGGAGGTCCCCGCCCCCGTGAGCCCGCCGAACCCGAGGGAACATCTGGGAGGTACGTACATGTCCGGGACGACCACGGCCGTCGCCGGGCTGCGCCGTCGGGCGGCCGGGGCCGGTGCCAACCGCTGGGTCGTCCTCGTGGTCCTCTGCACCAGCCTGCTGCTGGTCGCGGTCGACGCGACCGTGCTGCACGTGGCGGTGCCCGCCGTCACCGAGGACCTCCGGCCCAGCGCGATAGAGCTGCTCTGGATCGTCGACACCTACCCCCTCGTCTGCGCCTCGCTGCTGATCCTCTTCGGCACCCTCGGTGACCGGGTGGGCCGCAGACGGATCCTGCTGCTCGGATACGCCCTGTTCGGTGTCGCCTCCGCACTGGCCTCCGTCGCCCAGGACCCGCAGGTGCTGATCCTGGCCCGGGCGCTGCTCGGCGTCGGCGGCGCGATGATCATGCCGGCGACGCTGTCGATCCTGCGGCAGGTCTTCCCCGGCCGGCGCGAGCGGGCGCTCGCCATCGGCATCTGGAGCGCGGTGGCCGCGGTCGGCGCGGCCGTGGGGCCGCTGCTCGGCGGCTTCCTCCTGGAGCACTTCTGGTGGGGCTCCGTCTTCCTCGTCAACATCCCGCTGATGCTGGTCAGTCTCCCGGTCGGGCGGCTTCTGCTGCCCGAGTCGACGGGCAGCGGGGACGGTCCCTGGGACGTGGTCGGCGCGCTGACGGCGGCGGCCGGACTGTTCGGCGTGGTGTTCGGGGTCAAGCGGCTGGGCGGCGGGGAGCCGGCCGGCAGCGTGCTCACCGTGGTGCCCCTGCTCGTGGGCGCGGCCCTGCTCGTGCTGTTCGTACGGCGGCAGCGGCACCGCAAGCATCCGCTGGTGGACCTGCGGATGTTCGCGCGGCCGGCGTTCAGCACGTCGGTCGGGTGCATCGTGCTGGCGATGCTCGCCCTGGTCGGGCTGGAGCTGATCGCGGCGCAGTATCTGCAGCTCGTGCTCGGGCTCTCGCCCCTGGAGACCGGACTGAGGCTGCTGCCGCTGACCGTCGCGGCGATGGCGGCGGGACTGGTCGGGGCGCGGATGCTGCGGCGGTTCGGACCGCGCCGGATGGTCTGTGCCGGGTTCTGCCTGACCGCGCTGGCGGTCATGCTCCTCACGGCGATGGGGCGGCAGGACGACGCCCCGTTGATGCTGGCCGGGTTCGTGCTGCTGGGGTTCGGGCTGGAGACCACGCTGTTCGGGGCGTACGAGTCCATGCTGAGCGAGGCCCCGGCGGAGCAGGCGGGTGGCGCGGCGGCCATAGGGGAGACGTCGTACCAGCTCGGGGCCGGGATCGGAATCGCGCTGCTCGGCACGGTGATGAACGTCGCGTACGCGCCCGGGCTGTCCTCCGTGCCGGGTGTCCCGGCGGCGGCGTCGGCCGCGGCGGGGCACTCCCTGGGCGAGGCGTACGACGTGGCCGGGGAGCTCGGCGGTTCGGCCGGGGTGGCCCTGCGACGGGCGGCCAGGGACAGCTTCGTGCACGGACTGCATGCGACCTTGCTGGTGAGCGCGGGGTTGCTGCTGCTGGGGGCGGTGATGGCGCTGCGGTTGCCGCGGGTGATGCAGTGCGAGGCCGACGTCGCCGTCGAGGTGCCTTCGCCCCGTGCCGATCTCGGGGCCGCCGCCCATGCGCCCCCCGTGCGGGTGCGTTGACACCGGGTGGCCCGTCGAGGTGATCGCCGGCGGCTCGCGGGTGGTTGCCCCGCGACTTCCCGCGCCGTAACGTCACCCCCAGTCCGTGACTAGCGCTGCTAGTTTGAGCTGCCCGGAGGATGCCCGTGTCCCCGAAACCGCCCCCCTTCGATCCGTCGGACCCGCTCGGGCTCGACGACCTGCTGGAGCCCGAGGACCTGGCCGTCCGGGACACCGTGCGCAGCTGGGCCGCGGATCGCGTGCTGCCGTTCGTCGCCGAGTGGTACGAGGCGGGGGAGCTGCCCGGCATCCGGGAACTGGCGAAGGAGCTCGGGGGGATCGGCGCCCTCGGTATGTCGCTCAGCGGGTACGGGTGCGCGGGGGCCAGCGCGGTGCAGTACGGCCTCGCCTGCCTGGAGCTGGAGGCCGCCGACTCCGGGATCCGGTCGTTGGTGTCCGTGCAGGGCTCGCTGGCGATGTACGCCATCCACCGGTTCGGCTCCGAGGAGCAGAAGGAGCGCTGGCTGCCGGCCATGGCCGCCGGTGACGTCATCGGCTGCTTCGGGCTGACCGAGCCCGACCACGGGTCCGACCCGGCCTCCATGCGCACGTACGCCCGGCGGGACGGCGGCGACTGGGTGCTCGACGGGCGCAAGATGTGGATCACCAACGGGTCCGTCGCCGGCGTGGCCGTGGTGTGGGCGCAGACCGAGGAGGGGATCCGCGGGTTCGCCGTGCCCACGGACGTCCCGGGGTTCTCGGCGCCCGAGATCAGGCACAAGTGGTCGTTGCGGGCGAGCGTCACGAGCGAGCTGGTCCTCGACGACGTGCGGTTGCCCGCGGACGCCGTACTGCCGGAGGTCTCCGGGCTGCGGGGGCCGCTCAGCTGTCTGTCGCACGCGCGCTACGGCATCGTGTGGGGGGCGATGGGGGCGGCGCGGGCCAGTTTCGAGGCCGCCGTCGACTACGCGAGGACCCGGGAGCAGTTCGGGCGGCCCATCGGGGGGTTCCAGCTGACCCAGGCCAAGCTCGCCGACATGGCGGTCGAACTGCACAAGGGGATTCTGCTCGCCCATCATCTGGGGCGGCGGATGGACGCCGGGCGGCTGCGTCCCGAGCAGGTCAGCTTCGGCAAGCTCAACAACGTGCGGGAGGCCATCGACATCTGCCGCACGGCCCGGACGATCCTCGGTGCCAACGGGATCTCCCTGGAGTACCCGGTGATGCGGCACGCGACCAATCTGGAGTCGGTACTCACCTACGAGGGCACCGTCGAGATGCACCAGCTCGTGCTGGGCAAGGCGCTCACCGGTCTCGATGCCTTCCGCTAGCCCCGGTGGGGGCGGCTCCGGTGAGCGGCCCTGCCTCAGCTCTGGTTGAAGAACCCGTCCGTCCGGTGGGCGGACGGGTCGCCGCTGACGATCTCCGTGTCGGAGGGGGTCAGCAGGAAGACCCGGTTGGACACCCGGTCGATCGATCCGCGCAGCCCGAAGATCAGGCCGGCCGCGAAGTCCACGACGCGCTTGGCGTCGGCGGCTTCCATGGACGTGAGGTTCATGATGACCGGGACGCCGTCCCGGAACAGCTCGCCGACGGTGCGGGCGTCCCGGAAGCTGTCCGGGGTCACCGTGGCGATCCGACGGTCCTTCTGCTCGGCCGTGTCCGCGGCCACCTTGACCCGCGGGTCCGTGACCCAGGCGTCGCCGGACTCGGTCCCCTCGGAGTACTCGTCGTCGTAGTAACGCTCGTCATCGTTGTCGTCGACGAGGCCGAGCCACGCACTCGCCTTGCGCACCGATCCCATGGACGCCTCCTCTCACAGCAATCCTTCTTGCTTTCCGCATCCCTATGGTCATCCATGATGCGGACGGCGCGCCAAGTGGATAGACGCCGCGCGGGGGGTTTGTGACGGTACTGGTGCACGGCGGATACGTCGAGAGCCCGGATACCCCAAGGGTGTTGCCATACACAGCTGCTGACTGTGAGTGAAATATGATTCTTACGGGCGTACGGGTGAGCGGCGGGGCGTACGGGTGAACCGGAGTGGTCGAACCGATGTGAAAATCGGCCGATACGAAGAAGTGCCGGACGCCGATACGATGCCGCCGCTCAACATCGCGCGTATCACGGGGGATCAGGATGTTCGGAATCGTCAGACCCTGCCGGCACCGGCTGGGAGAGCGGCTCAAGACGGAGTGGATGGCGCATTTGTGCGGGCTGTGTCTCGCGCTGCGCAGCGACCACGGGCAGTTCGCGCGCGTGGTGACCAATTACGACGGGCTGCTGGTCTCCGTTCTGACGGAGGCTCAGGCGTTCGCGCCGGACGGCGGCGGACTGCGGCGTACGGCAGGACCGTGCCCGTTGCGCGGGATGCGGAGCGCCTCCGTCGCCCAGGGCGACGGGGCACGGCTGGCGGCCGCCGTCTCGCTGGTGCTGGCCTCGGCCAAGATGCGTGACCACGTGGCCGACGGGGACGGACTGCTGGGCCGGGCGCCGGTGTCCGTCGCCGCGCGCCGGGTGGCGGACCGGTGGGGGCGTGCCGGGGCCCGGGGCGGGGCCGGCGTCGGCTTCGACACGGCAGTGCTGGTCGACGCCGTGGACCGGCAGGCGGGCGTCGAGGCGCTGGCCGGGCGCGGGACGCCGATCCTGAGGGTGACCGAACCGACGGAGACCGCGACGGCCGCCGCCTTCGCCCACACCGCCGTGCTGGCCGGACGGCCGGGCAACACCGAGCCGCTCGCCGAGGCCGGGCGGCTGTTCGGGAGGCTCGCGCATCTGCTGGACGCCGTGGAGGACCGGGAAACTGACGCGGCGTCGGGTGCCTGGAACCCGCTCGCCGCTACGGGCACCTCGCTGACCGAGGCCCGTCGCCTGGCCGGTGACGCCGTGCACGGGATCCGGCTCGCGCTGCGCGAGGTGGAGTTCACCGACGGGCGGCTGGCGCACCGGCTGCTCGTGCACGAGCTGCCCGCCTCGGTCGACCGCGCCTTCGGCACCGCCTCCTGCGGGCACCGGCCGGAACTGGCCGGTCCCTACCTGCCGCCCGGCGGACCCGGCGGGCCGCCGCCGCCCGGGCCGCCGCGCCGGGACCGGCGGGGACTGCTCGCGGGCTGCCTGGTCTGGGCGGGCCTCGCGTGCACGTGCCAGATGTGCTGCGGGGAGTACGAGGATCCGTGGACCCGGGAGCCCAAGGAAGGCCTCTGTCAACGGTGCGACGACTGTTCCGACTGCTGCGAAGGCTGTGACTGCTGCGGGAACTGCTGCGACGGCTGCTGCTGCGACTGCAACTGCTGATCCCGCCGCGCACGCCCACGGATCCCACCGGACCGACGACCATCCGGAGGAGCGACTTCCGGACATCCCCCGGGGCGCTTGCGACAGGCGTCCCGGGGGCGTTCGCCGCGGGCGGGCCTGTCGTCCGGGGCGCTGAAGGGGGCCGGGGCGCAGGTGACTTCGCACCGGCGTCCGGCACCCGGAGCCGGTTCCTCCCGCACCGGGGCCGCGCCGTACGATCCGCGCTGTTCGGTGCGGGGGAGCCGCCCCCGGCCGGCGGCACTCGCGCCGCGCACGCGGAGAACGCCGACGGGCGCAGGCGGGACCACGGGCCCGGGCGCCGGCGGCGGAAAGCGCTTCGACGGGGCAGGCGGACCGCTCTGATCCATCGTTCAAATGTTGACGGCCGAAAGGTGCCCTTGCGCCCGTCGGTCGACCGGCCGAATACTCCCCCTCAGCGCTTGTCAGGGGCACGACGGGTTCGGAATCCGGACACCGATGCCGCTGGCTGCGCCTCACCGGGCCCCGACCCCACGCGGGCCCCCTACTTCCCCTGTGGAGGAACGAAAAGTGAGGATCAAGCGCACCACCCCCCGCAGTTCGGTCGCGAGACGGACCCGGCTGATCGCCGTTTCCGCCGGCCTCGTGGCCGCCGCCGCGTTCACGGTCCCCAGCGCGAACGCGTCGGACACTCCCACCACCTTCAGCGCCGCCGAGCTCAAGGGCGTCAGCGGCTCCGTGCTGGAGGCCGACGTCCCGGGCACCGCCTGGGCCGTCGACAGCAAGACCAACCGGGTCGTCGTCACCGTCGACAGCACGGTGTCGCAGGCCGAGATAGCCGAGATCAAGCGGCAGGCCGGCGGCGACGCGGACGCGCTGACCATCAAGCGCACCCCGGGCACGTTCAGCAAGCTCATCCAGGGCGGCGACGCCATCTATGCGAGTAGCTGGCGCTGCTCCCTCGGCTTCAACGTCCGTGCCAGCAACGGCACCGAGTACTTCCTGACCGCCGGTCACTGCACCGACGGCGCGGGCACCTGGTACTCCAACTCCGGCCGCACCACGGTCATCGGCTCGACCGCCGGCTCCAGCTTCCCCGGCAACGACTACGGCATCGTGCGCTACTCCGGTTCCGTGGCCCGGCCCGGCACCGCCAACGGCGTCGACATCACCCGTGCCGCCACCCCGAGCGTGGGCACCACCGTCATCCGTGACGGTTCCACCACGGGTACGCACAGCGGCCGGGTCACCGCGCTCAACGCGACCGTGAACTACGGCGGCGGCGACATCGTCTCGGGCCTCATCCAGACCACGGTCTGCGCCGAGCCCGGCGACTCCGGCGGCGCGCTCTACGGCAGCAACGGCACCGCGTACGGTCTGACCTCCGGCGGCAGCGGCAACTGCTCCTCCGGCGGTACGACGTTCTTCCAGCCCGTCACCGAGGCGCTGAGCGCGTACGGCGTGAGCGTGTACTGAACGCCCCGCCGATGACGGTCGCGGGCGGCGGTGAGCCGTCCGTGGTCCGTCGCGCGATTCCCACCGCCCCGTGAGGGCACCGGTCCGGCCGGCCGTGAGTGAGCCCCCGTACGCGAGCGCGTACGGGGGCTCACGTCTGTCCGGGCTCCGACCGGATCCGGCCTGAGGGGCGATTTCAAGACAGGACTAGACCTCACGGACCGCATACAGGTTACTCGCACGTAGTGTTTGCACTGCGAAAAATCCTGTGCTGACCGTGAACAGTCAAGGTGAGGCAAGGGGTCGGGAGCGCACGGCAGTTGCCGTACGCGCGTCCTGAAGTCGACCTTGTGTGCTCCCTGTGGGGCTAGGAATAGTGGTCGCCCAGTCCACAGACCTTCTGATCCGGCGCGGCCCCCACAGCCTCGCCGGATCAACCCCCCACAGGAGGACGTGAGTTGAAGCACCGACGCATACCCAAGCGGCGGGCCGCCGTGGTAGGTGCGGGCATCGCCGCACTGGTTGCCGCGGGAGTGACCTTCCAGAGTGCGAACGCCAGCGAGACCCCGGCCACCCCGGAGGTCAAGACGCTGTCGGTCCTCGCGGCCGGAAAGCTCGCCTCGACGCTCGGCCAGGACCTCGGCACCGACGCCGCGGGCACGTACTACGACGCCGAGGCCAAGAGCCTCGTCGTGAACGTGCTCGACGAGGCCGCCGCCCAGCTGGTCGAGGAGGCCGGCGCCCAGGCGAGAATCGTCGAGAACTCCCTCGCCGAGCTGAAGAGCGCGCGGACCACGCTCCGGCAGGACGCGACCATCCCCGGCACCGCCTGGGTGACCGACCCGACCACCAACAAGGTCGTGGTCACCGCCGACCGCACCGTCTCCGCGGCGGAGTGGAAGAAGCTGAGCCAGGTCGTCGAGGGGCTCGGCGGCACGGCCGAACTCCAGCGGTCGAAGGGGGAGTACAAGCCCTTCATCGCCGGTGGTGACGCGATCACCGACGGCAGCGGGCGGTGCTCGCTCGGCTTCAACGTGGTCAAGGGCGGCGAGCCGCACTTCCTGACCGCCGGACACTGCACCGAGTCCATCACCACGTGGTCCGACTCGGCCGGCACCGTCCTCGGTGAGAACGCGGACTCCAGCTTCCCGGACAACGACTACGGTCTGGTGAAGTACACCGCCGAGGTCGACCACCCGAGCGAGGTCAACCTCTACAACGGTTCGACGCAGCAGATCTCCGGCGCGGCCGAGGCGACCGTCGGTATGCAGGTCACCCGCAGCGGTTCGACCACGCAGGTGCACTCCGGCGCGGTCACCGGCCTGGACGCCACCGTGAACTACGGCAACGGCGACATCGTCAACGGCCTCATCCAGACCGACGTCTGCGCCGAGCCCGGTGACAGCGGCGGCTCGCTCTTCTCGGGCGACAAGGCGGTCGGCCTCACCTCCGGCGGCAGCGGTGACTGCACCTCCGGCGGCGAGACGTTCTTCCAGCCGGTGACCGAGGCGCTGTCGGCGACCGGTACGCAGATCGGCTGATCCCGTCGCACGGGATGTGCTGATGCCCGTGCCTGTGTGAAGTCCCGTCCCGCGCGCGAGGGGCGGGACTTCCGCATGCGCGGGGGGCGTTCGTCCTGGGGGGTGCTCTGTTCGGGGCTCTGCGGGCCGTCGGGGGCTTGTCGCGCGGTTCCCCGCGCCCCTTGACGGCGTGTTGTCCCGCCCGTCTCATCGTTCGGGCCAGTGCCACTGCGGCTCGTCCAGCGGGCCCTCCCGGCCCGCCACCTCCGTCTGCCCGAACTCCTTGACCAGTTCGACGGAGTTGACGTCGAGACGGTGGCGCGCCGCGCCCTCGGCGAGCGCCTCGGCGAGCGGGCGGGCGTGGGTGACCACGACGATCTGGGTGTCCCGGGCGGCGGTGAGGATCAGGTCGGCGAGGTGGGGGACCAGGTCGGGGTGGAGGCTGGTCTCCGGCTCGTTGAGGACGAGCAGGGCCGGGGGACGCGGGGTGAGCAGGGCGGCCGCCCAGAGCAGATAGCGCAGAGTGCCGTCGGAGAGTTCGGCGGCGGTCAGGGGGCGCAGCAGCCCCTGCTGGCGCAGGGCGACCTCGAAACGCCCGCCGTGGCCCGCGATCGTGACGCTGCTGCCCGGGAAGGCCGCGTCCACCGCCGCGTCCAGCGCGTCGGCGTCGCCGGTCTCCCGGATCGTCTGGAGCGCGGCCGCCAGGTCCGAGCCGTCGCCGCTGAGCACCGGCGTGCGGGTGCCGATGCGGGCGGCGCGGGCGGGTGCGTGGGCGTCGGTGCGGACATGGTCGTAGAACCGCCAGGACCGGATGAACTCCCGCACCGCCAGCACGTCCGGCGCGTGCTGGGGGTCGGCCAGCTCGCCGAGCATGCTGTCGTACGGCCGGAGGGCGCCGTGCGCCCGGGACCACGTGCCGCTCGCGCCGCGCAGCCTGACGGCCGCGTTCGTTCGGTCCGAGAGCACGGCGGCGGGGCGCAGCACCGGCCCGCTCCAGATGCACTCACGCTTGATCTCGGGGTCGAGGTCGAACAGGGAGGGGCCGCCCGCGGGGCTCGGGTGCCCGAAGTCCACCGCGTAGCCGAACTCGTCGCCCGCGAAGCCCAGCCGCAGGCTGACCGGGCCCGAGCGGACCGTGCCCTGCACCGGGTGGTGGCCCTCGCGGACCGCGCGGCTGATCCTCTCCGGGCCGGCCCACAGCACCGAGGGCAGGCCGCCCTCCTGGGCCAGCGCCGCGATCGCGCCGCCGCGCGCGGACTCGGCGAGCAGGCGCAGCGACCGGTACAGGCTGGACTTGCCCGTGCCGTTCGCACCCGTGATCACGTTCAGCCTGTCCAGGGGCACGATCAGGCGGCGCAGGGAGCGGTAGTTCTCGACGGCCAGGGTGCGGATCATGCGTCCAGGCTGGCAGACGGGTCTGACAACGCCCTTCCCCGTCATGTCCCCGCTGTCCGGCGGAAGCGCGTTTCCGCAGGTGAAACCCGCTCGAACGGATGTCGCACAGATGTTCGGGAAATTGGTCTATGGTGGGGGTGGGAGAGTTGGGAACTGATGTTCGAGAGCCGGGTCGGGTTCGCGAGTGCGGGAGGTGCGTGTGCCGGGTTTCACGCATCTGCACGCCGTCTCCGGGTTCTCCCTGCGGTACGGCGCCTCGCACCCGGAGCGGCTGGCGGAGCGCGCCTCCGAGCGGGGCATGGACGCCCTCGCGCTCACCGACCGCGACACGCTCGCCGGCTCCGTCCGCTTCGCCAAGGCCTGCGCGAAGGCGGGCGTCCGTCCACTGTTCGGGGTGGAGCTGGCGGTGGCGGAGCCCGAGCCCGCGCGCGTGCGGCAGGACCGGCGGCGTCGCGCCCCCGTGCGGGGTGGTGCCTTCATCGACGAGTCGACACCGCGGGTCACCTTCCTCGCCCGGGACGGCGCCCGCGGCTGGGCCGACCTGTGCAGAATCGTCACTGCGGCGCATCAGGGCGAGGGCGCGCCCCTGCTGCCCTGGGCCGCCAACCACGCCGACGGCCTCACCGTCCTGCTGGGCCCCGCCTCCGACGTCGGCCGCGCGCTCGCCGCGGGCCGTCCGGACCGCGCCGCGAGGCTTCTCGTGCCCTGGCGGGAGATCTACGGCGACGCCCTGCGTCTGGAGGCCGTCTGGCACGGCCGCAAGGGCACCGGACCGGGCTCCCTGCGCCTGGCCGCCCGTACCGTCGGCTTCGCCGCCGAGCAGCGCGTCCGGCCCGTGCTCAGCAACGCCGTCCGGTACGCCGATCCCGGTATGGGCCCGGTCGCCGACGTCCTGGACGCCGCCCGCCGCCTGGTGCCGATCGACCCCGCCAAGGAGCTGGACTCCGGCGAGGCCTGGCTGAAGGACGCCGGTGCCATGCTCGGGGTGGCGGAGCGGGTCGTGGAGGCCGCCGGTTTCCGGCGGGACACCGCGCACCGGTTGCTGGAGCAGACGCGGGCCACCGCCGCCGAGTGCCTGGTCGACCCCGAGGACGACCTCGGCGTCGGCACCGTCCACTTCCCCGAGCCGCACCTGGTCGGCGCGGGCCGCCGCAGCGCCCAGCGCGTGCTCGCCTCCCGGGCGGCGGCGGGGATGGTGCGGCACGGCTACGCCGGCCGGCGCCACTACTGGGAGCGGATGCACGACGAGCTGGACATCATCGCCCACCACGGCTTCGCCTCCTACTTCCTGACCGTCGCCCAGGTCGTCGACGACGTGAAGGACATGGGCATCCGGGTCGCCGCGCGCGGTTCCGGCGCGGGCTCCCTCGTCAACCATCTGCTCGGCATCGCCCACGCCGACCCGGTCGAGCACGGGCTGCTGATGGAGCGCTTCCTGTCCGAGCGCCGCCTGGTGCTGCCCGACATCGACATCGACGTGGAGTCCGCCCGCCGGATCGAGGTCTACCGGGCGATCATCGAACGGTTCGGCGCCGAGCGGGTCGCGACGGTCGCGATGCCGGAGACGTACCGCGTCCGCCACGCCGTCCGGGACGTGGGCGCGGCCCTGTCCATGGACCCCGCCGACATCGACCGCATCGCCAAGTCCTTCCCGCACATCCGCGCGCGGGACGCCCGTGCCGCCCTCGACGAGCTGCCCGAGCTCAAGCGGCTGGCCGGTGAGAAGGAGCGTCACGGGAGGCTGTGGGAACTGGTCGAGGCCCTCGACGCCCTCCCGCGCGGGGTCGCGATGCACCCGTGCGGGGTGCTCCTGTCCGACGCCTCCCTGCTCTCCCGTACGCCGGTCATGCCGACCAGCGGCGAGGGGCTGCCCATGTCCCAGTTCGACAAGGACGACGTCGAGGACCTCGGGCTGCTCAAGCTGGACGTGCTCGGGGTGCGGATGCAGTCGGCGATGGCCCACGCGGTCGCCGAGGTACGGCGGGCGACGGGGGAGCGGATCGACCTCGACGCGGTCCGCGACGGCGATCCGGCGACGTACGGACTGATCCGCACCGCCGAGACGCTGGGCTGCTTCCAGATCGAGTCGCCGGGACAGCGGGACCTGGTCGGCCGGCTGCAGCCGGCCACCTTCCACGATCTGGTCGTCGACATCTCGCTCTTCCGGCCCGGGCCGGTCGCCGCCGACATGGTGCGGCCGTTCATCGAGGCGCGGCACGGGCGGGCGCCGGTCCGCTATCCGCACCCCGATCTGGAGGGGCCGCTGAAGGAGACGTACGGGGTCGTCGTCTTCCACGAGCAGATCATCCACATCGTCGACATCATGACCGGCTGCGGGCGCGACGAGGCGGACCGGGTGCGGCGCGGGCTGTCGGACCCGGAGTCGCAGGGGCGGATCAAGGTGTGGTTCGCCCAGCACGCGACGGCGCGCGGATACGACCCGGAGACGATCGGGCGGACCTGGGAGATCGTCGAGGCGTTCGGCTCGTACGGCTTCTGCAAGGCGCACGCGGTCGCCTTCGCCGTGCCGACGTACCAGTCGGCCTGGCTGAAGGCGCATCACCCCGCCGCCTTCTACGCGGGGCTGCTCACGCACGACCCCGGGATGTATCCGAAGCGGCTGCTGCTGGCGGACGCGCGGCGACGGGGGGTGCCGATCCTGCCGTTGGACGTGAACAGGTCCGGCGTCGCCCACCGGATCGAACTGGTGTCTGAATCAAAGGTGTGGGGACTCCGGTTGGCCCTCTCCGACGTGCACGGCATCAGCGAGGCCGAGGCGGCGCGGGTCGCGGACGGGCAGCCGTACGCCTCACTGGTGGACTTCTGGGAGCGGGCGCGGCCCAGCAGGCCGTTGGCGCAGCGGCTGGCCCAGGTCGGGGCGTTGGACTCGTTCGGCGCCAACCGCCGCGACCTGCAACTGCATCTGACCGAGCTGCACCGGTCCGCCCGGAGCCGGGGCGGGGCCCAGCTCCCGCTGTCCGGCGGACGGCGGACCGCGCCGGCCGGGCTGCCCGACCTGTCCGCGGCGGAGCGGCTCAGCGCCGAACTGGGGGTGCTGTCCATGGACGCCTCGCGCAACCTGATGGACGACCACCGGGAGTTCCTCGACGAGCTCGGCGTGGTGTCGGCGCGGCGGCTGCGCGACGCCCGGCACGGCGAGACGGTGCTGGTCGCCGGTGCCAAGGCGGCCACCCAGACGCCGCCGATCCGGTCCGGCAAGCGGGTCGTCTTCACCACGCTGGACGACGGTACGGGCCTGGTCGACCTCGCCTTCTTCGACGACTCGCACGACGCCTGCGCGTACACCGTCTTCCACTCCTGGCTGCTGCTGGTGCGCGGAGTGGTGCAGCGGCGCGGCCCGCGCAGCGTCAGCGTGGTGGGGGCCGCCGCCTGGAACCTCGCCGAACTCCAGGAGGTGCGCCGGGAGGAAGGGCTGGAGGGCGTCGCGGCCCGGCTCGCGGACACGCGCGGCACCGGCCCCGCGTCCGGCGACGGCGACGGTGACGAAGGCGCAGGCGCAGGCCGGGACGGCGAGGGCCGGCGGGCGGCCGGGACGGCGGGGGAGGGGGAGACGGAGGGCCGGGGGAACGCGGGGGACCGGAAGATCCGGATGTCCACGGGGTACGAGATGCACCCCTGGGCCGATCTGCGCCCCGCGGGCGAAGGGCCCGCGGTGGGAAGGAAGTTGTGGCACCAGAGCCCGGGGAGTGCGGGATGACCATCCTCTGCGTACGTTTCCAGCTGCCGCCGGAGTACGAGGCGGCCCTGCCCCGGCTGCTGGGGCTGCTGGAGGAGTTCACGCCGGTCGTCGAGGCGTTGCCGCCGGACGGGGCGCTCGCCGACCTGCGGGGCGCCGAGCGGTACTTCGGACGCGGCGCCGTGGAGCTCGCGGCGGTGATCCGGGTGCGGGCGCTCGCCCACCACGGGGTCGACTGCGCGATCGGCGCCGGGCCGGGGCCGATGCTCGCCCGCGTGGCGCTGCGGTACGCCCGTCCCGGGGTGACCTGCGTGGCGCCCGAGGAGCCGGACGCCGTGACGGAGTTCCTCGCCGACAAGCCCGTCGCCGTGCTGCCCGGGGTCGGCACCGCGACCGCCCGCACGCTGTGCGAGTACGGCCTCGACACCCACGGCCGGGTGGCCGGCGCGCCGCTGCCCACGCTCCAGCGGCTGATCGGCGCGAAGGCGGGCCGGGAACTGCACGAGAAGGCGAACGGCCTCGATCGCGGGCGGGTGGTCCCGAACGCCGTGTCGCGGTCGCTGGCCGCCGAGCGCCTCTTCCCGCGCGACGAACTGGATCCCGGGCGGCACCGCCGTGCGCTGCTGTCGGCGACCGAGGAACTCGGCACCCGGCTGCGCGCCGTGGAGAAGGTGTGCCGCGCCCTGACCCTCACCGTCCGCTACGCGGACCGGTCCTCGACCACCCGCACCCGTACCCTCCAGGAACCCACCGCGCACTCGCCCGCGCTGGCACGCGCGGCGTACGGGATGTACGAGGCGCTCGGCCTCCAGCGGGCCCGGGTCCGTGCGATCGCCCTGCGCGCGGAGGGGCTCACGTCCGTCGAACTCTCCTCCCACCAGCTGACCTTCGACCCCGTGGACGAGAAGGTCCGCAGGATCGAGGAGGCGGCGGACCGCGCGCGGGCGAAGTTCGGGCCACGGGCGGTGATCCCGGGGTCGTTGGCGGCATGACCCCCTGCCGGCGAGCGGTTATCACTGGAAGTTTTTACTGACGCGTAACTTCCCCCTTGTACTACTCGCCCGTAACTTGACGAGTGAACAGCATCCTCGTGATCCGGGTCACAGGGCGTAAGGCCATCGCAACTCCCTTGAGCCGCAAGGAGATCACTCGATGCTGCCCTGGAAACGCGTGCTCAGACCCGTGGTCGCACTGCTGCTGACCGCCGTCGCCGCCACCCTTCCCGCCGCCACCGCGCAAGCCGCCACCACCGGCCAGGCCGCCACCAGCAGTGGCTGGAACGACTACTCCTGCAAGCCCTCCACCGCCCACCCCCGCCCCGTCGTCCTGGTCCACGGCACGTTCGGCAACTCGGTCGACAACTGGCTCGGACTCGCCCCGTACCTGACCGCGCGCGGCTACTGCGTCTTCTCCCTCGACTACGGCCAGTTGCCCGGCGTCCCCTTCTTCCACGGCCTCGGCCCCATCGACAGGTCGGCCGGACAGCTCGACGTGTTCGTCGACAAGGTGCGCGCCGCGACCGGCGCCGCGAAGGTCGACCTCGTCGGCCACTCCCAGGGCGGCATGATGCCCCGCCACTACCTCAAGTTCCTCGGCGGAGCGGCCGAGGTGAACGCCCTCGTCGGCATCGCCCCCGACAACCACGGCACCACCCTGTCCGGCCTCACCCAGCTGCTGCCGTACTTCCCCGGCGCCGAGGACCTGCTGTCCACCGCCACCCCGGCGCTCGCCGACCAGATCGCCGGCTCCGCCTTCCTCACCCGGCTCAACGCGGGCGGCGACACCGTGCCCGGCGTGCGCTACACGGTCATCGCCACCAGATACGACCAGGTGGTCACGCCGTACCGCAGTCAGTTCCTGAACGGGCCGGACGTGCGCAACGTCCTGCTCCAGGACCTGTGCCCGGTCGACCTCTCCGAGCACCTGGCGATCGGGCTGTTCGACCGGATCGCCTTCCACGAGGTGGCCAACGCCCTCGATCCGGCGCGGGCCAGGCCGACCACCTGCGCGTCGGTGTTCAGCTGACGCCCGCACCACGACGCCGGGGCCTGACCGGCCTGAGCCGCCGGTCGGGCCCCGGAGTACCTCGTCAGCGGCTGTGCCGGCCGCCGCTCACCGCTCGCCGGCGGACCGAGGCGAACAGGGCCGCCGAGCCCAGCGCGAGCGCGGCCGCGCCGCCGACGGCGATGTACGTGGTGCCGCTGTCACCGCCCGTCTCGGCGAGGTTCTCGGTGGCTCCGGCGGCCGCGGCCTTCGGCTGGTTGGCCGTGGGGGCGTCCGGGGTGGCGTCCTGTGCGGCCGGCTCGGCGGACGTGCGGGGGTCGTCGTCGCCGTGGCCGTGGTTCTCGACGGTGGAGTGCTCGGCACCGGCCTCGATCTGCTCGTCGCTGGGGGCGGAGGCGGCGGGCGCGGGTACGGCGGCGCCGCCCTCCCCGCCGTCGCCGCCCGCGCCGTCGTCACCGGCGTCGGCACCGGTGCCGGTGCCGGCGTCGGTCCCGATGTCGCCCGCGCTGCCGCCGCCGAAGGTGACGTCCGAGCAGGAGTAGAAGGCCTCCGGGCTGTCCGAGCGCTGCCAGACCGCGTACAGGACGTGCTTGCCGGAGCGCTCCGGGAGGGTGCCGGAGAAGGTGTAGAAACCGCCGGACGCGGCCGGGTCGGTGGCCGTCGCCACCGGCTTCGCCAGATCCAGGTCGTCCCAGGCGAGCGCCTTCGCGGAGTCGAAGCCGGGCTTGGTGACATAGACCTTGAAGGTGCCCTTGTGCGGGGCGGTCACGCGGTACTTGAACGTGTACGAACCGCTGCGGACGGACGTCGCCGGCCAGTCGGCGCGGGCCAGGTCGAGGCCCTTGAACGCCTCGTTGTTCGCGCTGCACAGCTTGCCGTCCGGGATGAGCGCCTCGTGCTGTCCGGCCGCGTTGCCGATGCGGATGCCGTTCCAGTCGTACAGCGCCTGGGTGCCGCCCGCCGCGACCGCCGCCTTGCACGCGTCGGACCTCGGGCTCTCCGGGCCCTCCGCGTAGCACTGGGAGACCCGGCTGACCGGGTCGCCCATCGAGCCGTGCGCGGACGCGGGCGCGGTGGACAGCGCGGTCAGGGCGAGCGGGGCGAGGCCGACGGCGGCGACGGTGGCGGCCTTGCGGCGTGCGGGCATGGGGGAACTCCTCGTAGCGGTCACGTGGGCGGATCCCGGGATCGGATGGACGTAGGGGGATCCCGTGGGGGGCGCTTCGAAGCTAGCCCGTGGTGAGCGCGAAATCGCCTGCTGAGGGCGTTGGGAGGAGATCCTTATGGTCCCTTTAAGGGACCGCTCAGACTGCGCTGAGGTAGGAGTGCCAGGTCCGGATCAGTCGGCCGGCCACCAGGTGCGCGCGATGTCCTTGCGCACCTCGGGCCGGCGTTCGTAAGTGGGCTCGTCGGTCTCCTCGCGGAGTCTTCGGGAGTCCGTCTTCCGCGGGGGCTTGTGCACTGTGATGCGGCGCATGGCTGCCTCCTTCAGTGCCTACCGTGTTCCGTGTTCTCACGGAGGTAGACCCTTTCGGGGAGAGTTCCTCATCGCGGGCGATATGTCTGTGGTCGCCGTCACCATTCGGCTGTCAGTGGCGCCTGTCACCCTGAGGGGCATGACGGAGCAGACAGCGGCTGGGCGCGGCGGCTGCGCTCCTGGTTGCCCGGCGCCCCAGCGAGGTCCTCGACCTCGGCTGCGGCACCGGCAGCATGTCGCTCCTCGTGGCCGGGCAGGGACACCGCGTCACCGGCGTCGACCTCTCCCCGGCCATGGTGGACCTGGCCCGCGCGAAGCTCGCCGGCCGTGACGCCGTGTTCCCCGTCGGTGACGCGGCGGCGCCGGTGGACGGGCGGCGGTTCGACGTCGTGCTCGTACGCCATGTGCTGTGGACGCTGCCGGATCAGGGCGGGGCGAGCTGTCGCACTGACGGGACCGGCTGCGGGAGCTGCTCGCGTCGGTGGCGGGGGCGGTGCGGGTGGAGCGGCTGTCGCAGGACACGGCGCTGTGGGGGAGGGCCGTGGACGACGAGCGGTACGCGGTGCTCGCCCTGACGTGACCTTCAGTCGCCGAGCAGGGCCTCGAAGCCGTCGCCGCGCGCCAGCGCCTCCAGCGCGTCCAGCGCCGCCACGGCCGCGGCGACCGCCGCAGGGTCCGACTCGGACAGGCCGCTGTCGGCGAACTCGTCCTCGTCCAGCCGGCGCACGTCCGTGCCGTCGGCCGAGCGCCACAGGTCCAGGTCGAGGTCCTCGACGACCAGCTCGGTGCCGGAGAACGTCGCCGGGCGGGCGATGTCGCAGTACCAGCCCTTGAGCACGCCGGCCGGGTCGCGGACCTCCATCACCGCGTACCAGCGGTCCCGCCAGTAGTACTCGGTGAAGACGTCACCGGGCTCGAAGCGCACGAAGCCGAAGTCGCGCACGGCGGCGCCCGCGAAGGGGGCGCGGACCACGATCCGGGTGCCGTCGTCCCGGAGCAGCTCGGCCGGGTAGCGGATCTTCGTCCGGCCGGCCTTGCGCAGGACGACCTCGACGGCAGAGCTCGGCTCAGCCTTCGGTCCGGCCGAGTTGACGGGCATGGCGCACCTCCGTCGCGCAGATGTCGTATCCGAACCATTTGTTGATCGCGAGCATCGGGCCGTTGCCGGTGTCGTTGCCCGTGAACGCCTCCGTGCACCCGGCCGCGCGGGCCCGGTGCAGGGAGGCGTTCTTGGCGAGCTTGGCCAGTCCCCGGCCGCGGAAGGCGCGGGCGGTTCCGGTCATCGCGGAGCTGTAGCGGGTGCCGTCCGTGTAGGCGACGCTGAAGGCGGCGGGGCGGCCGTCCACGACCACGACCGAGGTCAGGGAGCGGTCGAGGAGCGGGTGCTCCCAGGTCCCCCGGAGCCACGCCTCGTAGTCGGTGAACTCGGTGTCGATGTCGCTGGGTTCGTCGGACGTCGTCTCCGCGTCCAGCGCGAACAACGGACGCGGGTCGTCGGCGTAGTCGGCCGCCGTGTGCAGGGCGACGCCCGGCGGCGGGTCCTGGAGCGGCGGCAGGGTGCCGTGGGCCAGGTCCAGGCGGAGGAAGTGCGCGGAGCGGCTCGCGTGGTAGCCGTGGCGTTCGGCGAAGGCGCGGTGGGCGGGCGCGTCCAGGACCCAGGAGAAAAGCCTGGTCGCCCCGTGGGCGGCCAGATGCTCCTCGGCCGTCCGGACCAGCAACGAGCCGGCGCCGCTTCGGGTCCGCTCGGGGTGCACGTAGACGTTGAGCGAGCCCTGGCCCGGCTCCGGGCTGTCGTACGCCATGTGGACCTGCGCGGTGCCGATGACCTCCCCGTCCAGCTCAGCGACGAGGGAACGGAAGTGGGCGTCGGGATGGGTCCGGGTGAGGTGGTGGACGACGGACTCCGGCGTGACCAGGATGAACGGCAGGGCCAGCCGGCGGACCCGGGCGAAGCCCTCGAGGTCGGCCGGCTCCTCGGGGCGGAGGTCGCGCACGATCACTGTCATGGGGGCGCACGCTACGCGGGGGAACGCGACGGATGCCTCTCATTTTCCCGCGGGTACGGGAGAATCGGGCCGTGACCTTGAAGATCCACATTGACGAGGGCGCCGCGGCGGCCCCGTACGAGCAGGTGCGGGCGCAGATCTCGGCGCAGGCCCGGTCCGGGGAGCTCCCGGTGGGGTACCGGCTGCCCACGGTGCGCGGGCTGGCCGAGACGCTGGGGCTGGCCGCGAACACCGTGGCGAAGGCGTACCGGGCGCTGGAGACGGACGGCGTGATCGAGACCCGCGGGCGCAACGGGACGTTCGTCGCCGCCGCGGGAGGGGCGGCACAGCGGGAGGCGGCGGGGGCCGCGCAGGCCTACGCCGAGCGGGCGCGCAGGCTGGGGCTCGGCGAGGCGGACGCGCTGGACGCCGTACGGGACGCGCTGCGGGCCGCGTACGGCGAGCGGGAGGCGACACCCTGACCGGCCATCCGTGCTCCGGACACCCGACCGCCTTCCCCCGGAGGGCTCGGGCGGCTCACCGTCGGGTCGCCGGTATGCCGGGTGTGCGGGTCGGCGTGCGTCCCGCGCGCCTCGCCAGCTCGGCGAAGGTCACGGCGTCCTCCACCGCCGCGCCGCCCGGGTCGTTGTTGAAGTACACGTACACGTCGCGGTCGTCGGGGAACGCGGACGTGACGCGGTGGAGCCAGGTCCGCAGGGACTGCCGGCCGTAGTGGGGCCAGGGCCGGGCGCGGCCCTGGTGGAAGCGGACGTAGCCCCAGTCGGCGGTCCGCCACAGCGGCGTCACGGGACGGGAGCGGACGTCGGCCCAGCACAGGGCCGCCCCGCGCGAGCGCAGGACCTCCTCCACCTCCGGCGTCCACCAGGAGTCGTGCCGTGGTTCGACCGCGATCCGGGTGCCGGAGGGGAAGCAGGCCAGGCAGGCGTCCAGCAGCCCGGGATCCGCGCGCAGCGTAGGCGGGAGCTGCACGAGCACCGGGCCGAGCCGCCCGGCGAGCCCGGACGCGTGGGTCATCAGGCGCCGCACGGGCTCCTCGGGGTCCTTCAGGCGCTTGATGTGTGTCAGATAGCGGCTGGCCTTGACCGCGACCACGAAGTCCGACGGCACCCGGTCCCGCCACGCCTCGAAGTTCTCCCGGGTCGGCAGCCGGTAGAACGCGTTGTTGATCTCGACCGTGGCGAAGCCGGCGGCGTACTCCTCCAGCCACAGCCGCATCGGGCACCCGCCCGGATACAGCAGCCCTCGCCAGTCCTTGTACTGCCAGCCCGACGTGCCGACGAACAGGGTCATACGACCATCAAAGCACCGGTCCGGACCGGGCGGCCCGACAGGCCCTAGAGGTACAGGCCCGCCTCCGACCCGCCCCGCGGCTCCGGCAGCGCCGTCGGGGAGGTGCCCCGGCGCAGCGCGTACAGCTCGGCCAGCGTCGCCCCCTCCCGGCCGACTCCCTCCTCGGTGCCGAGCCAGGTGACCGCCTCACGCCGGGTCAGCGGCCCCACCTCGATGCGGGCCAGGCAGCGGCCGGGGCGCACGACGGCCGGGTGGAGGCGTTCGAGGTCCTCGTTGGTGGTGACGCCCACCAGGACGTTGCGGCCCTGGCCCAGCAGCCCGTCCGTCAGGTTCAGCAGCCGCGACAGTGCCTGTCCCGCCGTGTGCTTGGCCTCGCCGCGGATCAGTTCGTCGCAGTCCTCCAGCAGCAGCAGCCGCCAGCGGGCCTTGCCGGCCGCGTCCTCCTCGCCGATCGCGATGTCCATGAGGTAGCCGACGTCGCTGAACAGCCGTTCCGGGTCCAGGACGCAGTCCACCTGGCACCAGTCCCGCCACGAACGCGCCAGCGTGCGCAGCGCCGACGTCTTGCCCGTGCCCGGCGGGCCGTGCAGCAGCAGCAGCCGGCCCGCGATGTCCTCGGGCGTGGTCTTCATCAGCTGGTCCATGGCCTGCGCGACCGGCTCGGTGTAGTTGGGGCGCACCTCGTCCCAGGTGCCCGCGGAGATCTGCCGCGTCGTACGGTGCGGACCGCGCCGGGGGGAGACGTACCAGAAGCCCATCGTGACGTTCTCCGGCTGCGGCTCGGGCTCGTCCGCCGCCCCGTCCGTCGCCTGGTCGAGAACCTTCTTGGCCAGGTCGGCGCTGGTCGCGGTCACCGTGACGTCCGCGCCCCGGTTCCAGCGGGAGACCAGCAGCGTCCAGCCGTCGCCCTCCGCGAGCGTGGCGCTGCGGTCCTCGTCGCGGGCCACGCGCAGCACCCGCGCGCCCGACGGCAGCAGCGTCGCCCCGGAGCGGACACGATCGATGTTGGCCGCGTGCGAGTACGGCTGCTCGCCCGTCGCGAAGCGCCCGAGGAACAGCGCGTCGACGACGTCGGACGGCGAGTCGCTGTCGTCGACGTGGAGCCGGATCGGCAGAGCGTCGTGTGGGTTGGCAGACATGCCGCCATGATCGGGCACAAGGGCGCCCGGTGCACCCGCTTTCCGTGGTGCGCGCGGAGTGTCGGCCGCGCGCGCCGCGTTCCGCTGTGCCCCGGTACCTCCGCCTGCCGGGGTCGTACATGTGCGACATCTGCCCCAACCCCGGCCCCCGCGGCTACTGTTGCCCCGATGGGACGTCATGAGTGGCACACGGGGGCTCGGTGGTGGCGGCTCACCGCGCTGCTCGGCGTGTCGGCGGCCGTCGTGGCGCTGGTGGTGACCCTGCTCGGGACGTTCCCCGGCGACGGCGCGAGCACGGCCGGCACCTCACCCGACGGCGACAAGGTGCACGGCACACCCGTCGTCCCGCCCGGGCAGCCGCGCCCCGACGTCGGCTGGGGCTTCACCCACACCCAGTACAGCGCCGACGAGGGCGCCGCCGCGGCCGTGCGCAGGGTCGGCGACCGCCTGCGACGGTCGGGGCTGCCGCAGAACCAGCACATCATGGGCTGGGGCGCCGACAACCCCGAGCCGCTGAAGGGGCGTTACGACTTCGCGGCCCTCGACCGCCGTGTCGACCTGGCCCGCGCCTCCGGCGGCACCCCGGTCATCACGCTGTGCTGTGCCCCGGACTGGATGAAGGGCGGGGAGGCCGGCGCCGGTCGCACCGACTGGAGCCGGAAGGCCCTGGAGACGGCCCCGCGGCCCGAGCACTACGCCGACTTCGCCGCCCTGGCCGCGACCGTCGCCAGGCGTTATCCGGACGTACGCCACTTCATCGTCTGGAACGAGTTCAAGGGCTTCTGGAACGACGCCGAGCAGCGCTGGGACCAGGAGGGCTACACCGAGCTGTACAACCTGGTCCACAAGGCACTGAAGGACGTCGACGAGGACATCATGGTGGGCGGGCCCTACCTGGTGATGGACAGCGTCGACCCACGGCGGACGGAGATCGCCTCCACCACCGTCAGGGGCCCGTGGGGCGCCCTGGACCAGCGGGTCCTCGACGCCTTCACCTATTGGAACGCGCACAAGGCGGGCGCCGACTTCGTCGTCGTGGACGGCTCCAGCTACACCAAGGACGACGAACTGCTGCCGGACGAGTTCGCCGCCACGGAGAAGTTCACGGCCGTGGGACGGTGGGTGCGCCGCCAGACCGGCGGCGAGCTGCCGCTGTGGTGGGCCGAGTACTATGTCGAGCCCGCCGACGGGAACGACGACCGGCACGGCTGGTCCGAGCCCCACCGCCGTGCCGTCCAGGCCGCCGCCATGATCGCCATGGTCGGGGGCGGCGCGTCCTCCGGCTTCTACTGGAACCCGTTGGAGAAGACCGGCCCCGACTGCCCCGGCTGCCTGTGGTCGCCGACGGACACCGAGGACGGGGGCGTGGAGCTCCCCATGTACGACCTGGTCGCGCGCTTCGACGCCGCGTTCCCGCCCGGGACGGCGTACGAGCGCGTGGCCGCCCCGGCCGGCGTACGGGTCCTCGCCACCGCGCGGACACTGCTGGTCGTCAACACCCGCGACCGGGCGGGGGCGGCCGAGGTCGACGGCAGACGGCTGGATCTGCGGCCCTACGAGGTGAAGTGGGTCGCGCGTTAGCGGGTCACCTCATCGTCACGAACCGCTGCACCAGCGCCGCGCACACCACCGCCAGCAGCGGCAGCGAGAACCAGAAACCGCCCTGCAGCCGGCGCAGTTGCCGCACGCCCGGCCGCGTCGCCACGCGGACCACCTCCCGTCCCGACAGCAGCACGACCAGCGCGACCGCCGCGAGGCCGCCCACCACCGACCAGGGCGTCCAGGTCACCAGCGGCCCCGGTGGGCCGGGACGGGCCTCGGGGACGGGGCCGGCCGGCTGCGTGTCCAGGGCGTAGACCGTCACGTCCGCGTTGGCGAACGCCCGTCCCAGCTCCGGACGTCCGTCGAGGTTCCGGATCAGCCGGGGCTCCCAGTCCGCCGGGTAGCCGGCATCCAGGCGGAGAGAGGCGACCTGACCGGCGTTGACCATCAGATAGGAGTTCGGACCGGCGTCCCGCAACGCCTTGACCAGGCCCGACACCAGCTCCGGGTCGACCGGTGCCTGCGTCGGCACGTACTGCACCTTCTCCATGTCCCGCGCGCCCCACGGCATCGCGGGCGTCACGGTCTCCAGCGGGTCGTCGCTGAGCCACAGCAGCCGCACGCTCGGCTCGTCGTGCGCGTACACGAACTCCATGGCCGCGACCTCACCGGGCCGCACCCGCTCGAACGGCTCGTTGCCCCACCGCGCCACCAGGAACCCGCCCATCAGCACCAGCCCCGCCGTCAGCGCGGCCAGCGGGGCGAGGCTCGCCCGGAACACGCTCCGTTCCCCGGCGCCCGCGCCGACGCGCGGGAAGAGCGCGAGGCCGGCCAGCAGGGCGGCGCCGGGCAGCGCGAACAGGAAGACGCGCAGCGCCATCTCGCCGCCGTAGGACTGCATGCCGAAGCCGAGGAACGGCACGAAGGTGAGCACGAGCAGCGACCGCTCGCGGTACTGGTGCGCGCGCCGCCGCCACCAGCCGCAGCAGGCGAGGGCCAGCACGGCGCCGGCGAGCGCCACGCGCGCGTACAGCACGAGTGCGTGGGTCGAGCTTCCGCCCTCGATCCGCCCGGACACCGAGGACGACACGTTGCCGCCGACGCCGCCCACGCCGCCGAACAGCTCGTCGAAGTGCCCCGACCAGTACGGCTCCGCCATGAAGCCGATCCACGCCACCACCGTCACGCCGAACAGCACCGGCAGTCCGCGCAGTTCGCACATGCCGACCAGCACCAGGGCGGTGACCACGCCCAGCATCACGAACGGCGTGAGCTGGTGGGCCGGGACGGTCGCCGCGAACAGCCCGATCACGACGAGCAGCAGCACCCCCCGCTGCCGCCTGCCGGCCGGCTCCACCTCCGCCTCGCCGGGGCGCGACCTCGTCCAGATCACGCGCGGTGCGCGGAACCAGACCAGCAGGATCGCCACCAGGGCGAGGTAGAGCAGATAGGTGAAGCCCTGCGGGGAGAAGTAGTCCTGACCCACCCAGCCGCTGAGCACGAAGATCCACACGCCGGCCCACCGGGCACGCCAGCTCGTCCGGAACGCGCGGGTGAGCAGGAACAGCGGTGCCAGGTAGAGCAGTTGTACGGTCAGCGGCCACCAGCGGATGATCTCGGTGAGGTCGCCGACCCCGCAGGCCTGGGCGACGAGCGCGGCCACCGCGAAGAACCCGGGCCAGCTCCAGCGCGCGTCCAGGTCGGGTACGGCAGTGCCGGTGCGGTCGATGTGGTCGAGGAAGCCGAGATGCTGCCAGGCCGTCGCGAACCGGGGCTCGGTCTCGATCACGGCCGGCAGCGCGTGCAGCGACACCACCGTCGCCAGCAGCGTGACCAGCAGCAGCGTCCGGCGTTCGCGGCCCGGCCACAGCAGCGCGGCGAACACCACGACCAGCAGCGCGGCGCCGATCAGCGTCCGGACGGGCAGCACGGAGACCAGGCCCAGCCCGCCCATGCGGTCCAGGTCGGCCTCGCCCAGGCGGGACGCCGGGACCCAGTACAGCAGCAGCGCGGCGGCCAGCAGAGAACCGAGGACCGCACCGAGCGGGGTCGGCAGCAGCCGCTGCCACCAGGTGGCCCCGGGGCCTTTGTCGCGCGCATCCCCGCTCGCGGCGGGCTCCGGCTGTTCCGCGCGCACCGCGACCCCGGTGGGCGGCGTGCCCGGCCCCGGGCGTACGTCCGGCCGCCGTTCCTGGTGGTCGAAGTCGACCGGCAGACCCAGCACAAGGGTGTCGCTGTCCCGCGCCCAGGCCGGGACACGCCCGCGCGCCGGTCCGGGTGTCGCCGCGACCTCGCGCGCCCCCAGGTCGGCGAGGTCCCCGTCGGGAGCCGTGGCGGGCGGGACGTCGGACGCGGCGCCCCGGAGGGTGCGGTACAGCCGTGGCGCGGCGATCGCCACGATCACCGAGAGGCTGACGATCTCGGCCACGCCCGCCCCGGTCAGGCCCATCCGCGGCAGCAGCACCAGCGTCAGGCCGAGCACCAGGGCGCACAGCAGCCCCTGCAACCAGGCCAGCCCCGCGGTGCGGCTCTGGGCGCGCAGCACCGCGAAGTACGTCTCCATCACCACCCGCAGCACCGCCCCGGCCGCCAGCCAGCGCAGCAGCGGCGTGGCCGCCTCCGCGTACCCCGCTCCGAAGACGCCGAGGATCCAGGGAGCGCCGAAGAACAGCACCGCGGCGACCGGCAGCATGATGCGGGCCATCCGCCGCAGCGCGGCCCGGGTGTTCGCGGCGAGCCTGCCCGGGTCGTGCGAGGCCTCGACGGTCAGCGAGGCGCCCATGTTGATGGCGAGCAGGTTGACCGTCCCCGCGATGGTGGCGGTGATGTAGAAGTACGCGTTGTCCTCGGCGGCGACCCGCGCGGCCACGATCACCGGCACCAGATGGACCACGGCGAGCGAGAACAGCGAGCCCGTCCAGTCACCGGCGAGGAATCGCCCGACCTCGCGGAGCGTCGGCGTCCGCGCCTGCTCCTCGGTCGCCCGTACGTGCCGGGGCACCAGCCGCCGGAACACCAGCCAGCCGAGCGGCAGCACCGAGGTGGCGATGGCCGCGACCCAGGAGACGAAGACGCCGGCCATCGGGATCGCCACCGCGAACGCGATCAGCAGCCCCAGCTTCACCGCCGAGAAGACGGTGTTCCCGACCGGCACCCACAGCGCGTTGCGCAGCCCGGTGAGCACCCCGTCCTGGAGGGTGAGCAGGTTCCAGGCGACGACCGCCACCACGAAACCGACGGCGGGCAGCGGCGAGTGCAGGAAGCGGTACGACGGCCCCCACACGTCCAGCGTCAGCAGGAACACCCCCGCCGCCAGCGCCACCACGAGCGAACTGCCCGCGTACGTACGGAAGATCAACCGTCCGGTGCCCCGGCCGGCCACCGGGATGAACCGGGCGAGGGCACCGGTGAGCGTCACCGCGGTGAGCCCGGCGAGGAGCTTCATCGCGGCGATCGCGGCGGACCCCTGTCCGACCGCCGCCTCGGAGTAGTGGCGGGCCGCGAGCAGCCAGTAGCCGAGCCCCAGTACGGCCGAGATGCCGGTGTTCAGCATCAACGCGTAGGCGTTGCGCAGCAGCTGGCCACCGCCCGGCGACCGGCGCGACCCGGGCAGCAGCGGGCGGCGCCGGACCTCGTCGGCGGGTTCCTTCCCGGTCGGTGCGGCCGGTGGGGTGGTGGTCGTGTCAGACACGGGTACGGGTGGCCTTCCGGCGAACCTGACGTGCTCTGCGGACCAGCGCGTAGCCCTTGGTGAGGGCGCGGTCCCTGACGAAGGTGCGGGTGATCGCGCGGCCCTCGACGAGCCGCGCGAACTCCTCGATCCCGGTGCCGCGGCGCACGGTGACCCGGCGCAGGGCGTACGGCCCCTGGGCGGGGCGGGCGAGGTCGTTGCCGACGGCGAGCGCCTGGCCGTACCCCGTCGCCCGTACCGCGCGCCGGACCCGGCGGCTGGAGTAGCCGTACGGGTAGGCGAACGACGGGGGCGGCGCGCCCAGTTCCTCGGCGACGATCTGGCGGCAGCGGCTCAGCTCCCGGCGCAGGGCGTCGTCGCCCAGCTGGTCGAGCTGCGGGTGACTGTGGCTGTGACCGCCGATCTCGACGCCCGAATCGGCCAGTTCGCGCACCTGGTCCCAGTCGAGCATCCGGTCCAGGCCGCCCCCGGTGTCATGGGCACCCCTGATCCAGCCGGTGGTGACGAACAGCGTCGCGGGGAAGCCGTGCGCGGCGAGCGCGGGCAGGGCGTGGCCGTGGACCCCCTCGTAACCGTCGTCGAAGGTGACCAGCACCGGGCGCGGCGGCAGCGGACGGCCCGAGCGCCACCGCCCCGCGAGCTCGGCCGTGGTCAGCGGGGTGAGCCCCAGGTCGCCGACGACCTCCATCTGCCGCGCGAAGGCCTCGGGAGCGACCGACAGGGCCCGGGTCGCGTCGTTCGGCTCGGCCGCGACCGCGTGGTACATCAGGATCGGCACGCGGAGGTCAGTCACGTCCGCCGCCCCCGATCGGCGCCACCGAGAACGCCGGGCCGCGCCCGCGCGCCCGCACGCTGCCGACCACGTAGCCGCCGGCCGCCGCGCACACGCCCGCGACGATGGCTCCCGCCCTGCCCGCGCCGCCCGGCCGGGCCAGCACCGCGTCCCGCAGGCCGCGCGCCACACCGGCCGGCAGCACCCGGGTCGTGTACCGGCGTTCGGACTCCAGCCCTTTGTGCGCGCCCACGCTCCGCGCCACCAGTGCCTTCGACAGGCCCTCGGCGTACGTGCGGGTGCGGAAGTAGGCGAACCGCTCGCGGCCCGACGGCACCCGGTGGTGGATCACCGCGCGGTCGTCGATCAGCAGGATTGCCTCGGGCACGGCGCGGGTCAGACGGATGCACAGCTCCGTCTCCTCGCAGCCCAGCGGGCGCTTGTCGCCGTCCCGGCCGATGCCGGTGGCGAAGCCGCCCGCCGCCTCGAACGCCGCGCGGCGGAAGGACGCGTTGCCGCCCAGCACGTTGCGGACCCGGACCAGGCCGGGCGGCAGGCCCCGGTAGGTGCAGCCGACCACCCAGTCGAACTCCTCGGGGAACCAGGCCGGGCGGCGCCCCGACGCCCAGACGGGCACCGTTCGGCCGCCGACCGCCATCACGCGCGGGTCGGCGTAGGACGCGGCGAAGTGCCGCAGCCAGTCGGGTTCCGCGACGGCGTCGTCGTCGAGGAAGGCGATCACCTCGCCGCGCGCGGCGGCGATGCCGGTGTTGCGGCCGGCGGACAGGCCGCGGGGGCCCGCGTTGGCGAGCACCCGCACGACGGCGTCCTCCCCGGGCCGCCGGGACCGCCCGGACTGCTCGGACTCGACGGTCCGCCCGGATTCGACGGTCCGCCCGGACTCGCCCGACTCCTTGTACTCCCGGGCGAGCCGGTCCAGAAGGGCCTGGTTGTGGTCCACGACCAGGAGCGTCTCCAGGGCGGGCCGGGACTGCGCCCGCACGGAGTCGACGGCCGCGAGGATGTCCTCCCAGCGGTCCTCGGTGTAGGCGCAGATCACGACGGAGATGCCGGGATCGCTCAAGAGATCTCTCCCCGGGGCGCGTCGAACATCGGCGAGGGGTGGTGGCGGCGGCGCAGCGCGCGCCGGTTGGAGCGCTCCCGCAGGATCACTCTCAGCACCCGCAGTCCGTCGCGCACCGCGCTGAGGTTGCTGGTGCCGTGGATGCGGAGGTACTCGTGGCTCGGGATCTCCTGCACCCTCAGCCCGGCCTTGACCACCCGGATGTTCATCAGCGTCTCGACCTCGAAGCCGGTGCAGTCGAGGTCGATCTTGTCGAGGCAGTGCCGCCAGAAGGCGTTGTAGCCGTAGCACAGGTCGGTGTAGCGGGCGCCGAACTTGCGGTTGACGACCGCGCACAGGGTGCGGTTGCCCAGCTTGCGGACGAAGGTCATGTCGTCGGTGCCGCCGCCGTTGGCGAACCGGGACCCCTTGGCGAAGTCCGCGCCGGAGACCAGCGCGGAGACATAGCTGACGATCTCGTTGCCGTCGGCCGAGCCGTCCGCGTCGACCATCACGATGATGTCGCCGGTGCACGCCTCGAATCCGGTGATCAGCGCGTCGCCCTTGCCTTTCCCGCGCTGTTCGACGACCTTGACGTCCGGCCGCAGCCCGCGCGCGACCTCGACCGTGTCGTCGGTGGAATTGCCGTCCACCAGCACCACTTCGTGGATCCAGTCCGGAAGGGTCTTGAAGACGTACGGGAGATTCTCCGCCTCGTTCATGGCGGGGATCACCACGCTCACCGGCGGTGTGATGGCCAGGTGCGTGGATATCGGCCGGTAGGCGCCGGCCGTCGACGGTTTCCGCTCTGTCGCGGCGGAGCCCAGAACAGCGCTCATGAGTTGGTCCCTCTCGTCCGGTGGACCGCCCACCCCCGGGCGGCCCGGCTCTTTGTCCGGTGCGAAAGGGGGGTTTGTACTGGCACAGCTCACCAGCCCCGAAAAACGGCAGCCGGTTGCGCGGAACGGCCCGGTCACACCTCAGGCGTCACCGGGCACGGCACCCCCCACCGCGCGCCGCTCCGGCACAGCGCCACGGCCCCTGAGCCCTCCCCTGGGTCCGCTGTGGCGATGGTCCGGTGCGGATGAGATGTAAGACGGTATTGACGAATCACTCCTTATGGCAAGACCTGCGACCTCCCCTCGCTTTTTGGCCGGTATGGCCGTTACCGGTCACCTGAGCGGATCTTGCCCATTTTCTTCAGCAGTCTGTCCGCCGGTTCGAACAACTCCGGTCTCGCGACCACGGCATTGCGCAGTGCGCGCACCGGCGCACGCCGGGCGCGATGCCCGAACGCCACGGGGTGACGTCGCGTCACCCATCCTTCGGACACGAGAATTTCCCGTGTCTTCAGGGAATCCTTGTATTCCTTCGGTCCCCGCCCGAGATCGAGATGGGCGATCCCGTCCGCGGCGGCCCCTTCGGCCATCCGTAGATGCAGCACGAGGCCGGGGGAGTATTTCGCGTACGCCGGGTCGTACGCCGGGAACCAGCAGGCGAGCACGCGTTCGGTCCGCAGCCCGAAATGCGCGGCGATCGGCCTGCCGCCCGCGTACAGCACCGACAGGATTCCCGCGAAGTGATCCGAACGGGTGTGGAACAACCGCTCCACGAGCCGAGTGATCCACTCGTGCGCGAAACGGTCGCTGCGCCCGGTCCTGCGGTACTGCGCGGACTTCCACCCCATCAGCGTGCGCAGCACGGCGGGGTCCCGTTCGTCGTGGACGTACACGACCTCCCCGGCGTCCCGGCCGAGCTTGCGCTCCTTGGCGAGGGTGGACCTGGTGAACTTAGGCGACCGGTCGCGCAGTCCGGCCAGATACGCGTCGTACCCCTGGTCCACGTCGATGACCGGAGACGGGAAGGTGCCGGAGGCGTGCGCCTCGAACGGCCGCTGGCCCGCCACCAGGTGGTCGAACTCCCAGACGGCGAGCCCGCAGGCCCGCAGCAGCTCCCGGGCGTCCCAGGTGAACCCGGGGCGGTGCACCACGCCCTGGGCGTCGGAGACGCCGAGCCCGACGGCCCGGCCGACTCCGGTGGCCGTTCTCTGGAAGGGCAGGAACGCGGCGGGCTCGCCGTCCTCGCGGGCCACCGCGATCCGTACGCCGCGTCTGCACCGCCCCACGGCCAGCGCGAACTCCGGGGACAGGAACGGGTTGGCCAGGTCGGGCGCACCGTGCAGATGGGCCTTGGCCTGGAGCGCCGTCCAGGCCGTCCGGTCGGCGGCGGTCAGCTCGCCCGGACGGTACACACTGATGTCCACGTCACCAGCCCTGTCTTCCATCGGTGCGGCCGCCGAGGCGCCGGACCAGAACCAGCAGGAGAGTGAGGGCGCTGAGGACGGTCACGGCCACGACACCGCCGCGTACCGACCACAGGTGCAGGGCCAGCATGCCCTGGGCCACCAGCATGTCCACGGCGATGGCGCCCGCCAGCGCCACGATGGCGCGGCCGAGCGGATCGAGCCCGTCGAGCGCCGCGGCGATGGCCGTGGCCGGCGCGGCCAGCAGGAAGAACAGCGTGAACGGACCGTGCAGTGGCGAGTCCGACTCGATGAGCGCGAGTGTCGCGCCGATCCCGCCGACGGCGGTCGCGGCGCCCGCGAGCGCCAGAACCAGGTCCCTCCGCGCACCGGGCCGAGTCCGCTCGACGCCGCCGGAAGGGTCTGATGCGTCAGTCTTCGCACGGATGGTCTGCATGGGCGACTTTGCCCCCCGAAGCGCCGGATGCCGGGCTTCAATGTCGCGCAGCCCTCGGGGGGCCGTCAAGACGCGGAATGCGCTTTCGACGTTCTGACATGGACACAGTTTTGGCATGGACACTTCCATTCAACACGCGTAGTTGGTACCACGGTTGAGGCAGAGATCCTGCTAAAGGGAGGTTCCATGAGACGTTCCCGACTTGTCGTTCTCCTCGGCTCACTCCTCCTCGCCGTCACGGCCGCCTTCACCGGCGCGGCCACGGCGCAGGCGTCGGAAGCCGCCGCCACCAGCTATGTGGCGCTCGGCGACTCCTACTCCTCCGGCGTCGGCGCGGGCAGCTACATCAGCTCCAGCGGCGACTGCAAGCGCAGCACACGGGCGTACCCGTACCTCTGGGCCGCCGCCAACTCACCCTCCACGTTCCACTTCACGGCCTGCTCCGGCGCCCGAACGGATGAAGTTCTCGCCGGTCAACTGGCGCCCGTCAACGCCACCACCGGCCTCGTCTCGATCACCGTCGGCGGCAACGACGCCGGCTTCGCCGACGTCATGACGACGTGTGTGCTCCAGTCCGACAGCGCCTGCATCTCCCGCATCAACACCGCGCGTGCGTACGTCGACACCACGCTCCCCGGCAAGCTCGACAACGTCTACGCGACGATCCGCAGCCGCGCCCCCTCCGCCCACGTCGTCGTCGTCGGCTACCCCCGCTTCTACAAGCTCGGCCAGGCCTGCCTCGGTCTGTCCGAGACCAAGCGCAGGGCCATCAACGACGCCTCCGACCTCCTGAACACCGCCATCGAGAAGCGCGCCCTGAACCACGGCTTCACCTTCGCCGACGTCCGCACCACCTTCACCGGCCACGAGATCTGCTCCGGCTCCTCCTGGCTGCACAGCGTCAACTGGCTCAACATCGGCGACTCGTACCACCCGACCGCGAACGGTCAGTCCGGCGGCTATCTGCCGGTGTTCGACAGCGCCGCCTGATCCCTCAGGAAGAGGACGGCGAAACAGGTGAGGAGGAGGCCCCGCCCGTCGGGGTCTCCGTCACGCAGGTCACCGAGAAGCCCACCGCGTCGGACGTGACCCGCGCCGGCTCCCGTACCTCCACGCCGAGCGCGTTCTCGTACGTCCCGCTCTCCTCGTACGTCGTCACGATCACCCGGTCCTGCCGGGTCCGTTCCCCGCCCGCCGGGAAGGACAGCGTCCGCCAGCCCGGGTCGGTCACCCTGCCGTCCCGGGTCACCCACCGGTACTTCACCTCGGCCGGGAGCCTGCCCACGGTGAAGGTCGCCGTGAACGCGGGCGCCCGGTCGCCCGGCGGCGGGCACGGTCCCGAGTAGTGGGTGCGGGTGCCGGCGACGGCGACGGTCACCGTCTGGGGCGGGGGAGTGGACGAGGCGCTCCCGCTCGGCGTGGGGCTGGTGGCCTCGGAGGTGCCGGTCTCCTCCTGCGGGCTCGACACGGTCGGTCCCGCCGTCCGCGGGGCGGACGTGCCGGTGCCCCCGGCCGTCCCGTCGCCGCCGCCGTCACCGTCGTCGTTCAGAAGGGCGTACGTCAGCCCGCCGACGGCCAGCGCGAGCGCCACGACGCCCGCCACCAGCGCGGCGACGGCGCGCCGGTCGCGCCGCGGCGGCTCGGCGGTCGTCGTGGTGGACGCCGGGACCGGTCGCGGCGGACCGGGGGAGCGCGGCTGCTGATGCCCGGCGACCGTGGGCGGGTAGGGGGTGTACGGCGTCGTCGGCGCGGTCTCCGCGCGCGGAGTGCCCCCGGCGGCGGCCAACCGCAGGTCCTGCTCGGCACGTTCGGCCGACAGCCGCTCGGCCGGGTCCTTGCGCAGCAGCCCTTCGACGACCGGGGTGAGCGGGCCGGCCCGGTGCGGCGTCGGCAGTTCCTCGTCCACGATGGCGCGCAGGGTGCTCAGCGGGGTGTCGTGCCGGAACGGCGAATGACCCTCGACCGCCGCGTACAGCAGCACCCCCAGCGACCACAGGTCGGACTCCGGCCCCGGGGTGCGGCCGAGCGCCCGCTCCGGCGCGAGGAACTCGGGCGAGCCGACGACCTCGCCGGTCATGGTCAGCGCGGAGCTGCCCTCGACCGTGGCGATGCCGAAGTCCGTGAGGACGACCCGGCCGTCGTTCGACAGCAGGACGTTGGCCGGCTTCACGTCCCGGTGCAGCACCCCGGCCTCGTGCGCGGCGCGCAGCGCCGACAGCACCTCGGCGCCGATCTGCGCCGCACGCCGTGGCGGCAGCGGGCCCTCGGCGTCCAGCAGGTCCGCGAGCGAAATACCGCGGACCAGCTCCATCACGATCCAGGGCCGGCCCTCCTCCGTGGCCACGTCGTACACCGTCACGACATTGCGGTCGGCGACCCGCGCCGTCGCCCAGGCCTCGCGCTCCAGCCGGGCGTACATCCGCTCCACGTCGGAGGACGGCAGCCCGGCCGGGGCGCGTACCTCCTTGACGGCGACCTCGCGGTTGAGCACCTCGTCGCGGGCGCGCCACACGGTGCCCATGCCGCCCTCCCCGAGCGGGGACAGCAGGCGGTACCGGCCGGCGATCACGCGTTCACTGCCCGGTTGCACGGACACGGGCGCCCCCATTCGCAGCCGCGAGTGATGCGTCGTCTGATTTCTCCCCAAAAGTAGCTCACCCGAATGCCGTTGCCGCCCCCCTGAGCACCAATCCGGCGCCCAGGGCCACCACGACGAAGGCGGAACCCACCGGTGCGCTGCGACGGACCAGCGCGGCCAGCGGGTTGGCGGTCCAGCGCGGCCGCCGGGCCAGCGCACGGGTCACACCGGCACCGAACCTCACCACCGCGAAACCGGCGGCGGTCAGGGTGAGCGCCAGGCCGGCGCCGTAGGCGACGACGAGCAGGAGTCCGAACCAGGCGTGCCCGAGGGCGGCGGCGCCCACGAGCACGACGACCGCGGAGGGGCTCGGGACCATGCCGCCGGCGAAGCCCATGAGGATCGTGCCGCGCAGGGTGGGGGCGACGGGGTGCGAGTGGGTGTGGCCTCCGTGGGTGTGGGTGTGGGTGTGGGTGTGAGGGTGCGGGTGCGGGTGATCGTGTCCCGCAGGGGCGTGCGGGTGGTCGCCGTGGTGGTGTGCGTGGTCCCGGTGGTCGGCCGCGTGGGTGTGCTCGTGGCCGTCGTGGGCGTGCTCCGCACCGTGCTCGTGCTCGAGTGCGGGGGCCTGCCGGTTCCGGATCGCCCTGCGGACCAGACCCGCTCCCGCGAGCGTCACCAGCACGCCGCTGGCGATGCCGAGCCAGGCGACCACCGAGGGCGCCGCCGCGGAGCCGCCTGTGACCAGGAGTCCGAGGGCGACCACCCCGAGGGTGTGGGTGACCGTGACGGAGGCGGCCAGGGGCAGCACGTCCTTCATACGGGCCCGGCCGCCGTGGGCCGCCGCGGTGGCGGCCATCAGCGTTTTGCCGTGCCCGGGTGCGAGGGCGTGCAGGGCGCCCAGGCCGGTCGCGACGAGCAGCGCGAGCGCGGCGAAGCCGGCGTCGAGGTCCTCGCGGGCGACCAACGAGTCCAGGGCCCTGGTCCAGCGGTCGACGCCGCGTGGCAGGACGGACGCGGCGGGCGCGTCGTCACGCCCCTCCGCCAGGGCCGGGCCGCCGGGCCTCACCCGCAGGGCGGCCGCACCCGTGTCGGCCGGGGACGACAGCAACTCCTGCGGGTACGACGTCAGTTCCCGCGACACCGACTCCCGTGGCACGTCCGACGCGGTGAGCGTCGTACGGTCCCCGCGTGCGGTGATCTCCCGCCAGCCGGGCCCCGATCCGGCACCGGCGCCGCGGAATCCGACGGCGGCCGGTTCGTCCGCGGGGAGGGGCGCGGAGAGCCCGCACTCCAGCCGGAGGGTGTCGAGCCCGGCCTGCCCGGGCCGCACCTCCGCGTGGCCGGCGGTGACCCGGAGGGGGACCGCGCGCCCGTCGACGGTGACCTCGCTGTCCCGGGCGGCGGCGGCGCACCGCCGGTCGGCCCAGCCGCTCAGACCGAGGCGTTCGACGTCGGGAGCGGCCTGGGTCGCGGGGATCTCGGCGAGGTCCTCCACATGGTCGACGCGGAGTTCGCCGGGGGCGACGACCAGGCCGTCGTAGTGGTTGACGGTGAAGTTGCCGAGCGGGTGCGCGGACGCGGCGCCGGCGGGAAGCAGCAGCAGGACGCCGGTGGCGGCCAGGACGGCGAGCGGACGAGAGAGCTTCACCCGGCCGCCTCCAGGGACTTCAGGGCCGTACGGGCCTCGCGGGCGCCCAGCGGTGAGAAGCCGGGGTTCAGCCTGAGGGCCGCCGTCAGGGAGGCGCGGGCCTCCTCCGGGCGGCCCGTGGCCAGCTCGATCATGCCTCGGTGGTACAGGAAGGCGGCGTCGCGGTAACCGGCGGCGGTGGCCCGGCGGGCGTACGGCAGGGCCTCCTCGTCACGGCCGTTGACGTGCAGCGCCCAGGCGAGGGCGTCCGCGGTGTGCACGGTCCGGCGCCGGTCCCACTCGGCGCGGGCGGCCTTCAGGGCGAGCCCCCTGTCACCGTGGTCGGCGGCGGCCAGCGCCGTGTCGAGGTCGGCGTTGACGCCACCCGCGCGCGCGAGGGCGGTCCAGGCGTGGACGAGGGCGTACTGCTCACGGGCCTTGGCGCGCTCGCCGCCCGCCTCGTACAGCTCGCCGAGAGCCACGAGCGCTCCGGGCAGCGGGGCACGCGCGACGACCGCCTCCATGCCCCGCACGGCCGCGGCACGGTCGCCGCCCGCCGCCTGTGCGCGGGCCCGCCCCTCCAGGGCGGGGAGGTAGCCGTCGTCGGCGGCGAGGGCGCGGGCGTAGTGCCGCAGGGCGCCGGCGTGGTCGCCCTGGTTCCAGGCGAGCCGGCCGAGCGCGGTGGCCACGTAGGCGGCGTCGGCGGGTGTCGCGGCGGCGTCGAGGGCCTGTTCCAGGACGCGGCGGGCGGTGCCGATGTCGCCGCGCAGCTCGCGCACGTAGGCGTACCGCGTGAAGACGGGGATGCCCGGCCGCCGGGCGTCGGCGGTGCGGGCGGCCTGCGCCGCCTGCTCGTACCGGCCCAGTTCGAGCAGGGCGTCGACGCGGCTGCACAGGGCGCGTTCGTTGTAAGGGTTCCGCTCCAGGGCCCGCTCGGCGTGGTCCAGGGCGCCGGTGAAGTCGTGGCGGGCGGCGGCGAGGGCGGCACGGCCGGCCAGCGCCTGGTCGTTGCCGGGGCGCAGGCCGAGCGAGCGGTCCAGCGCCTTGTCGGCCTGCGGGTAGCGGGAGGGGTCGCCGTCGACCCTGGCCTGCTCGACGTAGCCGAGCCCGAGGGTGGCCCAGGCGCCGAAGTCGCGGGGCTGGGCCCGGAGATGGGCCTGAAGCCCGGTGACGGTCGCGTCCAGGTCGCCGCCACCGAGCAGCGCGGCGGGGGAGATCCCACTGCCCGTCCTCGCCAGGGCCGGTTCGTCGGGGGCGCGGGTGTGGCCGATCGCGATGGACGCTCCGGTGAGCGCCACGGCCAGCAGGACGACGCACCCGGCGAGCTGGGCCCGCCGCCGCCCGGCCGCCGCGACCCGCCGCACCGCGGCGACCCGCGGATCGGCGCCCGCCGCGGACGGGACACCACCGCGCCGGCTCCCGCCGACCGGGACGCCGCCGGATGCGGTCCCGCCGGAGGGGGTGTCGTCGGATGCGATGCCGCCGGGCGCGGTGTTGGGGGACGGGGTGCCGTCCGAGGGAGCGCGGTCGACCTGGTGATCGTCGGACGGGGTGCCGCTGGCCGGGGTGCTGCCCGACGGGATGTCGTCGGACGGGTTGTCGTCCGAGGGGGCGTGGTGGGACTGGTTGACGTCGCACGGGGTGCCGCCGGCCGGCGTGCTGCCCGACGGGATGTCGTCCGGCCGGGTGCCGTCGGGAGAGGTGTCGCCGGACGGAGCCGGAGCGTCGGACAGGCCCGGGGTGTCGGACATGTTCGGGGTGTTGGACGCGGCCGGGGTGTCGGACAGGCCTGCGGTGTCGGACGCGGCCGGGGTGTCGTCCGGCCGGGTGCCGTCGGGAGAGGTGTCGCCGGACGGAGCCGGAGCGTCGGACAGGCCCGGGGTGTCGGACAGGCCCGGGGTGTCGGACAGGTCCGGGGTGTTGGACGTACCCGGGGGGCGGGTCAGGGGCGGTGGGGCGGGCTTTTCGGGCGTCGGCCCGGGGGTGGTCTCTTTGTCGTTGGGGCGCGGGACCATGCCTCTCCTCGGGTGCGGGCGGGTCGTGGGACGTCGGCGGGGAGGCGCGGCCCGCGCCGTGGGGGGCGGGAGGGGTGCGGGCCGCGCCGTTCGGTGGGGCGTCAGTACGCGCGGCCCCGCATCCGGCGCCACCACAGCAGGGCGGCGCCGATCAGCAGGATCCCGCCGGCGCCCGCGCCCGCGGAGGCGGCGATCAGGGTCGTGTCGTCCGAGCCGGCGGGCTGGAGCGCGTCACCGATCTGGCTGCGCACGTCGTTGCCGCCCGAGGTGCCCTTGGCGAGCGGGCCGCGCGAGCCCTCCGTCGGCAGGGCCACGTACGGGAAGGCCTTCTCGAACTCCTTGTCGTTCTTGTCCACGGCGTCGCCCAGGTCGTTCTTGGCGCCGAGCAGTTCACCCTCGACGACCTGGAGGGAGGCGTCGATCACGTCGTCCGTGAGACGGCGGCCGTTGGGGAAGCCCGCGTTGTCGCCGTCCAGCACGCCGAGCCGCTTCGGCGCGGCGGTGGGCTTGACGGACGTGTTCAGGCGCAGCATCTCGGACGGCGTCACATGGGGCGGTTGGTTGAGGTCCTTCACACCCTTGAGGAAGACGTCCACCAGGTCGTTGCGCGGCTCGGCGGGCGCCGGGATCTTGTAGATCGCCTCGATCAGCTCGGGCAGTTCGGGCTGGGTGACGTTCTCCAGGAACTGGGCGTCGTCCCAGGGACCGGACGCGTTGAAGGTGTCCTTGTCCTCGATCGGGTTGACGACCTCGTTGACCAGCGGGTTGCCGAGGCGCGAGACCTGCCGGAAGTGCCCTTGGGCGTTCTTGCGCTGGGTCGTCGACCAGATGCCGACGACGGGCTGCCGGGCCGACTCCTGGATCAGGTGGTTGGGCACCTGGAGGGCGATGGAGTTGACGTTGTAGCCCTTGAGTGTGTCGTTGCCGACCTCGGAGAGGTCCCCGCCGTAGAGCAGGTCGAAGACGCGCAGGTCGAGGAAGAACGGATCGTCGGCCTGACCGGCGAACGTCGTGGAGCCGCCCGCCAGTTCGTGCACCGCCGCCTTGCGCAGCCCCGCGTAGTCGGGCATGGACGCCTTGCCGACGTTCGACGGCGCGACCGGGACGTCGTCGGCGATCTTCGTGCGGGACAGCAGCCGCTGCTTCTTCAGCCGCAGCAACTCGACGTCGTAGGTCTGCGTGACGTTGAGGTCCTTGTCGTCCAGGGTCTCGACGGGACCGGTGTTGTAGAGGAACGTCTTCTTGTTCTTGACGTGCGTGCGGAAGGTGTAGCGGAACAGCAGCTCGCCCTGTCCGTCACCGTTGTTGTCGATGTGCAGGTCGTACTGGGCGTCCTCGGCGAACGTGAAGAAGTTCGGGCCGCCGGCCGGCTCCTCGAACGGGATCCAGTTCGCGATGATCGTCGTCGTGTCCGGCTTGTCCGGGCTCACGAACGCGTACACGTCGGTGTTGTCGTACTGCGGGGTCCCCGATATCAGCGGGGCCTCCCGGTGACTGGAGGCGGCGACCGCCCCCGGTTCCAGCGTGGTCACGCCGGCGGCCGCGAGCCCTCCGGCGGCCAGCGCGCCGCAGACGAGGGTGGCGACGCTCCTGAGTCCCGTGCCGCGCTTGGGGTTTGCTGTCATGCCGTCCGTCCTCCGTGCCGACTTGCCTGATGCCGGGGATTCGGGACCAGGGGTGGACCGGATTGGTCGGACGCGAAATTCTTTTCCCGGCCGCCCGACCCGCGTTTTCCGCGCGCTGATCCGTAACCCCATCCGGAGGTGCGTGCGTTGCGAATGTCTGGTGTGACGGGGCGGCCGGGGTGCGGTCGCGGAGGTCGCGGAAAGGGGGAGCGCGTGGAGGCGGACAGACTGCTGATCCGCGTCGCGGGCGGGGACCAGGTGGCGTTCGAGGAGCTCTACGCACTGGTGTCCGGGCCCGTGTTCGGGCTCGTCAGGCGAGTGGTGCGGGACGCGGCACAGTCCGAGGAGGTGGCCCAGGAGGTCCTGCTCGAACTGTGGCGGTCCGCCGCCCGCTTCGACCCCGCCCGCGGCAGTGCCCTGTCCTGGATCCTCACGCTCGCCCACCGTCGTGCCGTGGACCGGGTGCGCAGCGCCCGCGCGGCCGGCGAACGGGAGCAGCGCGAGGCGCTGCGCTCCGGGACGCCCGCCTTCGACCAGGTCGCCGAGGAGGTGGAGGCGGGACTCGAACGCGAGTGGGTGCGCCGGTGCCTGAACCGGCTCACCGCGCTTCAGCGGGAGTCCGTCACGCTCGCCTACTACGACGGCTACACCTACCGTGAAGTGGCCGAACGGCTCTCGTTGCCGCTCGGCACGGTCAAGACCCGGATGCGCGACGGACTGACCCGGCTGCGCGAGTGCCTCGGAGGAGTCGCGTGAGCTTCCTGGACCGTCCGCTCCCCGAGGGCCGAGGGGGTACGGCATGAGCCTGCTCGACCGGCTGCGCGGTCGCGCCGACCTGCACGGCCTCGCCGCGCCCTACGCGCTCGACGCCCTGGAACCGGACGAACGCGCGCGCTTCGAGAAGCACCTCGCGTCCTGCGAGCGCTGTGCGCGGGAGGTACGGGAGCTGTCCGAGGACGCCGTGCGGCTCGCCTGGTCCACGGCCGCCCCCGCTCCGGCGGCGCTGCGCGAGCGGGTGCTGACCGCCGTGCGCACGACCCCGCAGGAGCCGCCCCGCGCGCGCGAGGCGCTGCTGCCTCCGCACGTGTGGGGCACGCAGCCGCCACCGGCACGCGCCCGCGCGCCCCGGACGCGCCCCCTGTTCGTCCCGTTCGCCACCGCGACCGCCGCCGCCGCGCTGGTCGTCGCCGCCCTTTTCGCCGTCCAGGCGAACCGGACCGGTGAGCAACTGGCCGCCGAGCGGGACAGATCACGTGAGATCGCCCACGTCCTGGCCGCCCCGGACGCCCGTGCGGCCACCGGACGGGATGCCGAGGGAAGAACGATCGGAGTGATCGCCTCCGCATCGGAGGGGCGCGCGGTCGTCACCCTGAACGGGTACGACACCCTGCCGGACGACCGCGTGCATCAACTGTGGGTCATGCGCCCCCAGGCGCCACCACGCTCCCTCGGTCTCCTGGACGGCGACACGCCCTTCGTGGCGAACGGCCTGGACAGAGGGGCGGTGTCACTCGCTGTGACCGTCGAGCCCGACGGGGGGTCGCTCCGGCCCACCACCCAGCCGGTTGTCCAACTCGCCCTGGAATCGGTTGGATTCGGAAAGTGATCGAAGAGGGATGGTCAACACCCTTACGGGGAAGGTGAATCCTGTGACCGCGATACACGCGTGCCCCAAGGGGGAGATAGGGTTACCCTGCCCGGGCCGGGTGGACTCGTACGGGTGGGGAGTGACATGGAACAGATAACAGTGCGCAGCAGGGCAAGGGTCCCTGCGATCACCTGCGGGAGCAGCGCGACCAGTTCGCGCCTCGACCGCCATCTCTCGGTGCTGGCCGGCCCTGCCGTCCCGCAGCGTGAGGCGGCCGAGGCGACCTCGCTGATGCGTGAGATAACCGCACGTGACACCGCGCACGAGCGCAGCGACCGGGTGTCGCGGGTGCGTCGGGTCTCGCTCTTCGCCCCCCTGCGTCGCCTGCGCCGTTCGCTGTTCGGCGGCCACTGACCCGCACGGTCGTCCCCCGACGCATTCTTCGAGGGCCCGCGCTCAGGCGGCCACACCGTCCCGGCGCAGCGCTGCGATCTCGCCGTCCGTCATCCCCACGGCACGCAGCAAAGCTTCGGTGTGCTGCCCGAGCGCGGGTACGTCCCCGCTCCGCTCCGGCTCCCCACCCGGCCAGGTGATCGGGGGCAGCGGCGCCCTGAGCGGCCCGGCGGGCGAACCCACCTCCCGCCACCGCTTCCGAGGCCGCCGGCCGCGGATGCTCCGCCACCTCCCGTACGTCCCCGTTTCCCAGGTCCGGCCGACCGACGATCTGTTCGGCGAGCAGCCGCCACTCCCGGTCGTTCCGCACCGACAGCGCCCGCCCGCCGTCCACCGTGGCACAGGCGTCGTAGGGGCGATGACGGCGTGCGCGAGGCCCGTGCGCGCCGGTGGTGCGCCGTCGTGCATCGAATGGTGCGGCGGGTGTCCCCGCGGCTGATCGGCGTGGACATCTCGGTGCGCCAGGTTCCGCACGAACACGTCCGCCGCCGGCCGCGGTGTCGCAGCCGCGGGCGAAGTCGCCGCCGTCGGCGCCCGCTCGACTGCGACGACGGCGACGAAGGTGATCGACGGTGATCCCGTGCGTGGGCGCCGGCCTTCTCGCCGCGTTAGAGCAGGGCGAACTGGCCCTCCGGACCCTCCTCGTGGTGGTCCAGGACCGAGGCGGGACGGCGGGCCGGGGCCGGGACCGGCAGGACGCCCGCGGTGCGCAGCTCGGTCGCGGTGAGGGTCGACTCCACCTCCAGGGAGGGCAGTTCGGCCAGCAGGGTGAGGACCGTGATCAGTTCCAGCAGCTCCGAGGTCCACGTCTGGGGCCAGGTCGCCGGGCGGATCGCGAGGAGGGTGCCGGGCTCGCCCTCCGCCGTCCGGGCCGCGAACCACTGCTCCAGGACGCGGACGCCGCCCGCCTCGAAGTCCCAGGCCTCGGACGGCACGGGGGAGACGCGGCCCTCGTCGAGGTACAGGGCCTCCTCGTCGCGGTCGTAGTGGAGCGCGCGCGGCCGGGCGGGCAGCGGGGCGCGGACGTAGGGGCGGCGGCCGCCGGGCAGTTTGGGGCGGTCGCCGTCGCGGCGCAGCAGCCAGAGCATGCGGCGGCCCCTCGCCACGCCCCGCGACCAGAGCGCGGGGTCCGCGGTGAGGGGGACCGTGAGGTCCGCCCGTACCGCGCCCAGGATCCACGCCAGGACGTCGACCGGTTCGAGGGCCTCGCCGAGGCGCACGGCCAGCTGCTCCAGCAGGCCCGGGGCCAGGTTCGGCTCGGCGCCGCCGGGGCGGCGGTACAGGGGCCGTACCCGGCCGGGGCGGAGCAGCGGGACCAAGGAGGTGGCCAGCAGGCGGGGGGCGCCCTCGGGGTTCTCGACCACGAAGACCTGCCGCTCGTCGGCCACCCGCCACAACTCCGGCCGGGCCACGTCGATCAGCCGGTGGTCCGGAATCAGCCACTGCTCGTCGAAGGGGGCCGGCAGCACCCGCACCGGCTCCGGGCAGGGCCCCTGGGCGCGCAGCAGCTTCTCCGTGCCGGTGGGGCGGCCCGGCAGCTGCCCGACAGCCGAGTGCAGGGTGCGGGAGCGCGACGGCTGGAAGAGGGCCTCGCGGTCGGCGCCCTCGGCCTTCATCAGGGCGTCCCAGCGCGCCGTCAGGGAGGACGGGTCGGGGGCCGTCGGCCACCCCCGGCCGATGCGCGGCGGTGCGACGGACCACGGCATGAGGTCCGCGAGCAGCGGAGCGTCGTCGTGCGTCACGCTGGGCATCGTACGTCGGCCCCCCGGCGCATGGGTCAGGTGGCGTCCAGCGTCACCGTGAAGGAGAAGCGGTCGCCCCGGTAGTGGATGACGGCGACGTCCAGCACCCGTCCGTCCGCGTCGTACGTCACGCCCGTGTAGTGCAGGATCGGGCTGAGCAGCGGCACGTTGAGCAGCCGTGCCGTCTCCGGGTCCGCGAGCCGGGCCTCCACCGTGTCCGTGATGCGGCTGATGTCCGCCCCGACCACGTCCCGCAGCACCTTGGTCATCGGCCAGCGGCCCAGATCGTCCAGGTCGATCCGGCCGGCCACCTCGGGGCGGACGTAGTTGTGGGCGTGGTTGGTCGGCTCGCCCGTCTTCTCGTCGCTGCGCAGCCGGTGGTACGTCGCCACCTCGCCGAGGTCGGGGAAGTACTCGGCGAGTTCCGTGGGCACCGGCGTGCGGCCGTGGTCCAGCAACTCGGCGGTCATGCCGGACTGCTGGGCCACGATCGCGTCCACCGAGCCCAGCAGCCGCACCGGGGCGCCCCGCCGCGCGCTGGGCTCGATGAAGGTGCCGCGCCTGCGGTGCCGGCTGATCAGGCCCTCGTCCTCCAGTTCCTTCAGCGCCTGCCGCATGGTCAGCACGCTCACGCCGTAGTGCCCCGCGAGCTGCTCCTCGGTCGGCAGGCGCAGCGGGTCCCGGGGCGAGCGGCCGAGTATCGAGGCGCGCAGCGACTGCGAGACCTGGTACCAGAGCGGCAGCTTGCGGTTCAGGACGATCGAGTCCGGGGCGAAGGAGGTCACGGGGCCATCCGTACCGGCAGGGTCCGGTCAGTGCAAGGGGCGGAAGTGCCGCTCCATGCCCTGCCACACGTCGTCGTAGCGCTGTTGCAGGTGGTCCGCCTGCTCCGCCTGCGGTGTCAGGGTCATCGGCCAGCGCGTCTCGAACATGAACGCCAGTCCGTCGTCGACCCGCTGCGGCCGCAGCTCGGCCGCGCTCGCCCGGTCGAACGTCTCCCGGTCCGGGCCGTGCGCCGACATCATGTTGTGCAGCGAGCCGCCGCCCGGCACGAAGCCCTCGGCCTTCGCGTCGTACGCGCCCTCGACGAGTCCCATGTACTCGCTCATCACGTTCCGGTGGAAGTACGGCGGCCGGAACGTGTCCTCGCCCACCAGCCAGCGCGGCGCGAAGACCACGAAGTCGACGCCCGCGAGCCCGGGGGTGTCGGACGGCGAGGTGAGCACCGTGAAGATCGACGGGTCCGGGTGGTCGTAGGAGATGGTGCCGATCACATTGAAGCGGCGCAGGTCGTAGACGTAGGGCACGTGGTTGCCGTGCCAGGCGACCACGTCGAGCGGCGAGTGGTCGTACGTCGCCGTCCAGAGGTTGCCGCAGAACTTGTTGACCACCTCCACCGGGCCCTCGACGTCCTCGTACGCGGCGACCGGCGCCCGGAAGTCCCGGGGGTTGGCGAGGCCGTTGGCGCCGATCGGGCCGAGGTCCGGCAGGCGGAAGGGGGCGCCGTAGTTCTCGCAGACGTAGCCGCGGGCGACGTCGTCGAGGAGCTCCACGCGGAAGCGGACCCCGCGCGGGATCAGCGCGACATGGCCGGGCTCCACCGCCAGCAGCCCGAACTCCGTGCGCAGCAGCAGCCCGCCGCGTTCCGGCACGATCAGCAGCTCGCCGTCCGCGTCGCTGAGGACGCGGTCCATGTCGGCGGTGGCGTGGTAGAGGTGCACGGCCATGCCGGTGCGCTGGGTGACGTCGCCGTTGCCGCCGAGGGTCCACAGGCCCGCCAGGAAGTCGGTGCCGGGCGGCGGTTCGGGCAGCGGGTTCCAGCGCAGCCGGTTGGGGTCCGGGACGGTCTCGGTGAAGGGGGCCGAGCGCAGGCCGCCGTTGTCGGTGCGGGTGAACGCCGGGTGTGCGGCCGAGGGACGGATGCGGTAGAGCCACGAGCGGCGGTTGTGGGCGCGGGGCTCGGTGAACGCCGTGCCGCTGAGCTGTTCCGCGTAGAGGCCGAGGGGGGCGCGCTGGGGTGAGTTGCGGCCCTCGGGCAGTGCGCCCGGAAGGGCCTGTGAGCTGTGCTCGTTGCCGAATCCGGACAGGTAATCCAGCCCTTCGGCGGTCTTCCGCGCTTCCCCACGCTCGAACACGCTCGCGCGGGAGGTACCCCCATCGCTCATGATCGCTGCTCCCTTGCACGCCGATTCCTATGGTTCACCGTAGGATTGCGGTTGCTCCGGCGCAAGGGGGACGTGCGCCCTCCTCTCGGCGGACGACGGAGGACGGCCGAGAACCAGACTCCAGGGGGATTCGGGGTGTCGTACCGGTGTTCTACGCTCGCCCGCATGTCGTGGACGCACCGATCCCGTACCGCCCTCGCGGTCTGTGCCCTGGTGGTGGTCGCGGCCGCGGGCTGTGGCACGAGCGATGCCGGGGAGCCGAAGAACGGGGACTCGCCGCCGGCGGCGGGCCGGCTGCTCGACGACACCGACGAGGCCGGACGCCCCTACCGCGAGGTGCGCGCGCAGGACGCGCCCGAGATCGGCATAGAGGTGCAGCCCGATGCCTCCGGCGCCGGGTGGGACGTGCGTCTGCGCCTGCGCGACTTCGGCTTCTCGCCGGCCGGTACGGCGCCCCGGGCGGTCCCCGGCCGGGGCGTCGCGCGCCTCTTCGTGGACGGCCGCCCGGTGGCCGAACTGCGCGACCCCGAGCACCGGCTGGCCGCGGCGCTCGTCCCGCGCGGCACACACCAGGTGACCGCGCGGCTGTACGCGGACGACGGGACCGTGTGGGCGGTCGACGGCGAGCCCGTCGAGTGCACGGCCGACATCACCGCCTCGGGCAGCGAGCCGACGGCCACCACGGGTGCGCCGCAAGTGAACGGGCGGACCGGAGGCGGAGGTTCACCGGATCCCGGCGGAACGGCATCATGAAGCCCGTGCCCCAACCGACCACGCTCCGTCGTGCGCCCGTCCAGCGGCGCAGTGCCGAACGGCTGACCCGCATCCTCGACGCCTGCGCCGACCTCCTCGACGAGGTCGGCTACGACGACCTGAGCACCCGCGCCGTGGCCCAGCGGGCCGGCGTGCCCATCGGCTCCGTCTACCGCTTCTTCGGCAACAAGAGGCAGATGGCCCACGCGCTGGCCCAGCGCAATCTGGACCGTTACGCCGAGCGGGTCAAAGCCCGCCTGGAGGGCGCGGAGCGGGGCGACTGGCGGGCCGCCATGGACGCCGTGCTGGACGAGTACCTCCTCATGAAGCGGACCGCGCCCGGCTTCTCCCTCGTGGACTTCGGCAACCAGATCCCGGTCGGCAGCCGCCAGTCCGAGCCCAACCACCGTGTGGCGGACAGGCTCACCGAGCTCCTCGGCGGCCATCTCACCCGCGAGCCGGACGCGGAGCTGCGGCGCACCTTCCTGATCGCCGTGGAGACCGCGGACGCCCTGGTGCAACTGGCGTTCCGGGTGGATCCGGAGGGGGACGAGGGCATCGTCGCGGAGATGCGGGAGATGCTGCGGGCCTACCTGGGGCGGGTGCTGGACTGACGGGAGACCCGCGACGGCTCCTCGCGACGGCTCCTCGCGACGGCTCCTCGCGACGGCTCGGGTCCAAGGGCTCCCGTAGGAGTGCTTCCGCGCGCGGGCTCTCGTGGAAGGGCTCGCGTGCACGGGCTTTCGTGGAAGGGCTCGCGTGCACGGGCTTTCGTGGAAGGGCTCCCGCACAAGGGCTCTCGTGGAAGGGCTCCCGCACAAGGGCTCTCGTAGGGGGCTCCCCGACATGCGTACCGGTCGGTATGCTCGTCGCGTCCGTGTGTCGCCGTCGTCGTCAGACCCGGGAGGACCCATGCCCCGCACCGCCCTGCGAATCTGCCCCCTGTGCGAGGCCACCTGCGGGCTGACGCTCACCATCGAGGGGACCCGGGTCACCGGCGCCCGCGGGGACCGCGAGGACGTCTTCAGCGACGGGTTCATCTGCCCCAAGGGCGCCGCCTTCGGAGCCGTCGACGGCGACCCCGACCGGCTGCGCGGGCCCCTCGTGCGCCGGGACGGCGAGCTGCGCGAGGCCAGTTGGCAGGAGGCGTTCGACGCCGTGGCCGCCGGGATCCGCCCGGTCGTCGAGCGCTACGGGGCGCACGCCGTCGGCGTCGTCCTCGGCAACCCCAACGTGCACACCATGGCCGGCGCCCTCTACCCGCCGGTCCTGCTCGGAGCCCTCGGCACCCGCAGCGTCTTCACCGCCTCCACGGTCGACCAGATGCCCAAGCACGTCTCCAGCGGGCTCCTGTACGGCGACGCGAACGCGATCCCCGTGCCCGACCTCGACCACACCGCCCATCTCCTGCTGATCGGCGCCAACCCCCTGGAGTCCAACGGGAGTCTGTGCACCGCGCCCGACTTCCCCGGCAAGCTCAAGGCGCTCAAGGCGCGCGGCGGCACGCTGACCGTGATCGACCCGCGCCGCACCCGCACCGCCAGGCTCGCCGACCGTCACATCGCCATCCGGCCCGGCGCGGACGCCCTGCTGCTCGCCGCGATGGCACACGTCCTCTTCGAGGAGGACCTGGTCGCGCTCGGCGACCTCGCCCCGCATGTCGAGGGACTCACGGAACTCCGGGAAGCGATAGAGGACTTCACTCCTGAGGCCGTCGCCGGTGCCTGCGACGTCGAGCCCGCCGTCACACGCGCCCTCGCCCGGGAACTGGCCGCCGCCCCCACCGCCGCCGTCTACGGACGCATCGGCAGCTGCACGGTCCCGCACGGCACGCTCGCCAGCTGGCTCGTCGACGTCCTCAACATCCTCACCGGCAACCTCGACCGGCCGGGCGGCGCCCTCTTCCCGCAGGCCGCCACCGACCGCACACCCCGCCCGGCAGGGCCCGGCCGGGGCTTCGCGCTCGGGCGCTGGCGGTCCCGGGTGAGCGGGCATCCCGAGGCGAAGGGCGAGGTGCCGCTCTCCGCGCTCGCCGAGGAGATCGACACCGCCACCGACGAGGGCGAGCCGGTACGGGCACTGATCGCGATCGCCGCCAATCCGGTGCTGTCCGCGCCCGACGGCGACCGGCTCGACAAGGCCCTCGACTCGCTGGACTTCATGGTAAGCGTCGACCCCTACCTCAACGAGACCTCCCGCCACGCCCACGTCGTGCTGCCGCCGCCCCCGCCGTCCCAGAGCGCCCACCACGACTTCGCCTTCAACGCCCTCGCCGTGCGCAACCAGGTCCGCTACACCCGCCCCGCCGTCCCGCTGGAGCCGGGCCGGATGGCCGAGACCGAGATCCTCGCCCGGCTCGTGCTGGCCGTCTCCGGCATGCACGGCGCCGACCCCGCCGCCGTCGACGCGACGGTCGTCGAGCAGACCCTCGGCAAGGCCGTCACGGACCCCCACTCACCGGTGCACGGCCGGGACCCGCGCGAACTCGCCGCCCGGCTCGACGGCGACAACGGTCCCGAGCGGCGTCTCGACATGATGCTGCGTCTCGGCCCGTACGGCGACGGCTTCGGCGCACGTCCCGGCGGGCTGGGCCTGGCCGAACTGCTCGCGCATCCGCACGGCATCGACCTCGGGCCGCTGCGCCCTCGGCTGCCGCAGCCGCTGAAGACGGCGAGCGGCAAGGTCGAGCTGCTGCCGGCGCCCCTCGCCGGCGATCTGCCGCGGCTGCGCCGGGCCATGACGGAGCGCGCCGCCGGCCTCGTGCTCGTCGGACGCCGCCATCTGCGGTCCAACAACAGCTGGATGCACAACGTCCCCGCCCTGACCGGCGGAACCAACCGCTGCACCCTGCAGATCCACCCCGAGGACGCCGCCCGGCTCGGCGTGCGCGACGGGGCGCCGGTCCGGGTGAAGGGCGCCGGGGGAGAGGTCACGGCCCCCGCCGAGGTCACCGACGGCGTACGGCCCGGCGTGGTCAGCCTCCCGCACGGCTGGGGCCACGACCGCCCCGGCACCCGTCTCGCGCACGCCGCCACCGACCCCGGCGTCAACGTCAACCAGCTCCTCGACGGCAGCCTGCTCGACCCGCTCTCCGGCAACGCGGTCCTCAACGGCGTGCCCGTGGAGCTCGCGCCGGTGACCGAAACGCTCACCGCGCTGACCTGAGCAAAGCCGTGACCAGGAGTTTTGCGCTTATTGCTCGCACGTCAACGTCTTGTTAACGCCGTTTGACGGGACCTAACGTCGTCGAACCGCCGGCCCTGGTGGGAGTTCAAGGGCGAACGTTAGGTATCCATTCATGCTGACCATCCTCGGCTTCGCCATGATCGCGACCTTCCTGGTCCTGATCATGTTGAAGAAGATGTCGCCGATCGCGGCGCTCGTGCTCATCCCCGCGCTCTTCTGCGTGGTCGTGGGCAAGGGCGCGCACCTCGGCGACTACGTCATCGACGGAGTCTCCAGCCTCGCCCCCACCGCGGCGATGCTCATGTTCGCGATCGTCTACTTCGGGGTGATGATCGACGTCGGTCTCTTCGACCCGATCGTCCGGGGCATCCTCAAGTTCTGCAAGGCCGACCCGATGCGCATCGTCGTCGGGACGGCGCTGCTCGCCGCGATCGTGTCGCTGGACGGCGACGGCTCGACCACGTTCATGATCACCGTTTCGGCGATGTACCCGCTCTACAAGCGGCTGAAGATGAGCCTGGTCGTGATGACCGGTGTCGCGGCGACCGCCAACGGCGTGATGAACACCCTGCCGTGGGGCGGCCCGACCGCCCGCGCCGCCACCGCACTGAAGCTGGACGCCGGCGACATCTTCGTGCCCATGATCCCGGCCCTCGCCGTCGGTCTGGTCTTCGTCGTCGCCCTCTCGTACGTCCTCGGTCTGCGCGAGCGCCGACGGCTCGGCGTGCTGACGCTGGACGAGGTGCTGGAGGAGGAGAAGGAGACCGTGCTCGTGGGCTCGGGCGGCGTCGGTGCGGCCGGTGCCTCCGGTGGCTCCGGTGCGGGCGCCGGGCGGGCCACCGTCGGCTCCGGCACCGACGCCGAGAACCTCGGCGACGACGACTTCCAGGGCCTGGACCCCGACCGCGCCACCCTGCGTCCCAAGCTGCTCTGGTTCAACGCGCTGCTCACGGCGGGCCTGCTCACCGCCATGATCATGGAGGTGCTGCCGATCCCCGTGCTGTTCCTGATCGGCGCCGCCCTCGCGCTCACCGTCAACTTCCCGAAGATCCCGGACCAGAAAGCTCGCCTCGCCGCACACGCCGACAACGTCCTCAACGTCTCCGGCATGGTCTTCGCCGCCGCCGTCTTCACCGGCGTGCTCCAGGGCACCGGGATGGTCGACGGCATGGCCACCTGGCTGGTCGACATCATCCCCGACAGCATGGGGCCGCACATGGCCCTGGTCACCGGCGTGCTGAGCCTCCCGCTCACCTACTTCATGTCCAACGACGGCTTCTACTTCGGGGTCCTGCCGGTCCTTGCCGAGGCCGGCGCGGCGCACGGGGTGACGCCGGTGGAGATGGCCCGCGCCGCGCTGGTCGGGCAGCCGCTGCACATGTCGAGCCCGCTGGTGCCCGCCGTGTACGTGCTGGTCGGCATGGCGAAGGTCGAGTTCGGCGACCACACGCGGTTCGTCGTCAAGTACGCGGCCATGACGTGCCTGGTGATCCTGGGCGCCGGAATCCTGTTCGGCATCATCTGACGCATCCGCACCCGAACTTCAGCCGGGAGGTACACGCCCATGGGGCCCGCTGGGAACCGCGGCTGGCTGCTCCGCCTCGTCATCGCCTTCAGCTTCGCGCAGGCGGCGGTGTCGATGGCCCGGCCCGCCGTCTCCTACCGGGCCCTCGCGCTCGGCGCCGACGAACGGGCGATCGGGGTGATCGCGGGGGTGTACGCCCTGCTCCCGCTGTTCGCCGCCGTGCCGCTGGGCCGCCGTACCGACCACGGCCGCTGCGCGCCCCTGCTGCCCGCCGGTGTCGTCCTGATATCCGGCGGCTGCGCGCTCAGCGGCCTCGTCGACTCCCTGTGGGGGATGGCGATCTGGAGCGGAGTGATGGGCCTCGGGCACCTCGGCTTCGTCATCGGCGCCCAGTCGCTGGTCGCCCGCCAGTCCGCCCCGCACGAACAGGACCGCAACTTCGGGCACTTCACCATCGGCGCCTCCCTCGGACAGCTGGTCGGACCCGTCGCGGCCGGCGCCCTGATCGGCGGCCACGACATGGCGGGCAGCAGCGCGCTCGCCCTGCTCGTCGCGGGGGCGGTCGCCGCGGTCGCGTGCACGTCGCTGTGGCGCATTGAGCAGCGCCGCCTGCCGCACGGTGCCCGCGCGGCAGGCGGCGAACGTGTCCCGGTGCGGGGCATCCTGCGGGCCCGGGGCGTCCCCGCGGGCATCCTGGTCAGCCTCTCCGTGCTCTCCGCGACCGACGTCCTCACCGCCTACCTGCCGGTGGTCGGCGAGGATCGGGGCATCGCACCCTCGGTGGTCGGTCTGCTGCTCGGTCTGCGAGCGGCGGCGACCATCACGTGCCGGCTCGTGCTGACCCCGCTGCTGAAGCTGGGCCGCACCCTGCTGCTCGCCCTGAGCTGTCTGCTGGCGGCGCTGCTGTGCGCCGCGATCGCGTTGCCGGTGCCGGTGTGGGCGCTGGCACCGGTCCTCGCGGCGCTGGGCTTCTGCCTGGGGGTCGGGCAGCCGCTGTCCATGACGACGGTGGTCCGGGCCGCCCCGCCCGACGCCCGCTCCACCGCCCTGGCGCTGCGCCTCACGGGCAACCGCCTGGGCCAGGTCGCGGCCCCGGCGACGGCGGGTCTGATCGCCGGGGTCGCGGGGGTGGCGGCCCCGTTCGTGATGCTCGGCGGTCTGCTGCTGCTGTCGGCGGGAGTCGCGATGCGCTCACCCACCCGCCCGCCGCGCGACGCGACAGCGTCCGCCCGCCCGGCCTCCCCTCACCCGACCACAAGAGGCCGGGAGAAGAGCGGCTCGTGAACGGAGTTCCCCCGGGCACGCGGCCCCGACCGGCACGCCGACCACCGGGACGCCCGCGGTGCGGCGGCGGTGCGTGGGCTGCGCGGAGCCGTCGCACTCGGCCGGCCGGGATGCCGATCGCCGGGATGCCCCGCGGTGCGGCGGCGGTGCGTGGGCTGCGTGACGCAGTCCGCTGCGGCGCGGTGCGACGGTGGTGTCGTCGACTGTGTGACGTCGGCGCCGGCGGTGCGGCAGTCGTGCGTGCGGTGGTGGCGCCGGTCCTGTGGCGCGGGCGGGAGTTGCGGGGCGGCGCGACGGCGGTGGGTGCGCTGGGTGGCGCCCGGTCCTGCGGTGCGAAGCGGCCGTCGCGGACCGGTCCGGTCACCCGCCGCCGGGTGCGGTCCGGTCCGTGCGGTGCCGTGCCGCCCATGCGTGTGCGGGGGCGGGTGACCGGGCTCCCACGGCGCGGATGGGACGCCGGGGGCGTCAGGGGAGTTGACGTACGCGCCCCCTTCTTCGTGCGCGCCCTTCGTGCTTCCGTGCGGTCCGTTCCCTGGGCGGTCCGCGGCGTGGGCACCGTGGTGCGGTCCGCCGGGGGCGGTAAGGGAAGGGGCATGACTGTTCAGCTCACTCGTGGCCGCATCTCCCTCGCGGCCGGCGCCGCCCTGCTCGTCCTCGGGGCGCCGACCGCCTACGCCGCCTTCGACGAGGAGGCCCCTGCCCCCCCCACCCCGGTGCGCGGCGCGGCCTACACCGAGACGCGGCTCCTGTTCGGTACGGCACGGCCCGACGGCGGACCGGCCGTCACCGAAGGGCAGTTCATGGCCTTCGTCGACAAGGAGGTGACCCCGGACTTCCCCGACGGCCTGACCGTGCAGAGCGGATACGGGCAGTGGCGCGAGGCGAGCGGCACCCTCGCGAAGGAGCGGTCCTACGAGCTGATCCTGCTGTACCCGGCGGGCGAGGCGGCGCTCAGGGACCGCGAGGTCGAGGAGATCCGCCGGGACTACGAGAAGGCCTTCGGCCAGGAGTCGGTCGGCCGCGTGGACGATCAGGTGCGGGTCGACTTCTGAGCACTCGGCGGCGCCTTCGTACCCTCCCCGCCGGGCCTGGCGCCGAAAAACTATCGCCGCTAGTTTGGGTGCCGACGACGCCGCTGTTCGGGAGGTAGGCCATGAAGGCCCGGGACGGGATGTACATCGACGGTGCCTGGCGCCCCGCCGCAGGCCAGGACGTGATCGAGGTGGTGAACCCGGCCGACGAGGAGGTCGTCGGCCGGGTCCCGGCCGGCACCGCCGAGGACGTGGACCAGGCCGTGCGGGCCGCCCGCGCCGCGCTGCCGGGCTGGTCGGTCACGCCGCCCGCCGAGCGCGCCGCGCGCCTGGCCGCCCTGCGCGACGAACTGGTCGCCCGCAAGGACGAGATCGCGCAGACGATCACCACCGAGCTCGGCTCGCCCCTGCCCTTCTCGCAGGCGGTGCACATGGGCGCCCCGATCGCGGTCGCGGGCTCGTACGCCGAACTGGCCGCGACCTACGCCTTCGAGGAGAAGGTCGGCAACTCGACCGTCTACCAGGAGCCCGTCGGCGTGGTCGGCGCGATCACCCCCTGGAACTACCCCCTGCACCAGATCGTCGCCAAGGTCGCCCCGGCTCTCGCCGCGGGCTGCACCGTCGTCCTGAAGCCGGCGGAGGACACCCCGCTGACCGCCCAGGCCTTCGCGGAGGCGGTGCACGAGGCGGGCGTGCCGGCCGGCGTGTTCAACCTCGTGACCGGCCTCGGCCCGGTGGCCGGGCAGGCACTCGCCGAGCACCCGGGCGTCGACCTGGTCTCCTTCACCGGCTCCACGGCGGTCGGCAGCAGGATCGCCGCCACGGCGGGCGCCGCTGTCAAGAAGGTCGCCCTCGAACTCGGCGGCAAGTCCGCCAACGTCATCCTGCCGAGCGCCGACCTGGCCAAGGCGGTCGGCGTCGGTGTGGCCAACGTGATGTCCAACTCCGGTCAGACATGCAGCGCGTGGACCCGGATGCTCGTGCACACCTCGCAGTACACCGCCGCCGTCGAACTGGCCGTCGCCGCGGCCGCCAAGTACGGCGAGCGCCTCGGTCCCCTCGTCAACGCCCGGCAGCGCGACCGCGTGCGCGGATACATCGACAAGGGCGTCGCCGAGGGCGCCCGCCTGGTCGCGGGCGGCACGCAGGCGCCGCGGGAGCGCGGCTACTTCGTCAGCCCGACCGTCTTCGCCGACGTCACGCCGGAGATGGCCATCGCCCAGGAGGAGATCTTCGGGCCGGTCCTGTCGATCCTGCGGTACGAGGACGAGGCGGACGCCCTGCGGATCGCCAACGGCACGGTGTACGGGCTCGCCGGCGCGGTCTGGGCGGGCGAGGAGGCGGAGGCGGTGGCCTTCGCGCGCCGGATGGAGACGGGCCAGGTCGACATCAACGGCGGCCGTTTCAACCCGCTCGCGCCCTTCGGCGGCTACAAGCGCTCGGGTGTCGGCCGCGAACTGGGCGTGCACGGCCTGACCGAGTACCTCCAGACCAAGTCCCTCCAGTTCTAGAGGAGTTCACTGTCATGGCTGTGCGTGCCGCCGTCCTTCCGGCTGTCGGGGCCCCGCTGGAGGTCACGGAGATCGACCTCCCCGCTCCAGGACCGGGCCAGATCCGGGTCCGCCTGGCCGCCGCCGGGGTGTGCCACTCCGACCTGTCCCTGTCCGACGGCACCATGCGCGTCCCGGTCCCGGCCGTGCTCGGCCACGAGGGCGCGGGAACGGTGGTCGCCGTCGGCGAAGGGGTCGACCGGCTCGCACCGGGCGACGGCGTGGTCCTCAACTGGGCTCCGTCGTGCGGCGACTGCCCCGCCTGCGCGCGGGGGGAGGTGTGGCTGTGCGCCAACGCCCTGAACGGTTCCGCGGCCGTCCACGCCCACCGCACGTCCGACGGTGCCGCCTTGCACCCCGGGCTGAACGTGGCCGCGTTCGCCGAGGAGACGGTGGTGCCGACGTCCTGCGCGCTGCCCGCGCCCGCCGGGGTGCCGCTGACCGACGCGGCGCTCCTGGGCTGCGCGGTCCTCACGGGCTACGGCGCCGTGCACCACTCGGCCCAGGTCCGGCCCGGTGAGACGGTCGCGGTGTTCGGCGTCGGCGGGGTGGGCCTGGCGGCCCTCCAGGCGGCGCGGATCGCGGGCGCGTCCCGGATCGTCGCGGTGGACGTCTCGCCGGCGAAGGAGGAACTGGCCCGCGCGGCCGGCGCCACCGACTACGTCGTCGCCTCCGACACCACGGCCCGCGAGATCCGCGCGCTGACCGGCAAGCAGGGCGTCGACGTGGCGGTGGAATGCGTGGGCCGGGCGGTCACCATCCGCGCGGCCTGGGAGTCGACCCGGCGCGGCGGGCGCACCACGGTGGTCGGCATCGGCGGCAAGGACCAGCAGGTCACCTTCAACGCCCTGGAGATCTTCCACTGGGGCCGCACCCTGTCCGGCTGCGTCTACGGCAACTGCGACCCGGAACGGGACCTGCCGGTCCTGGCCGAGCACATCCGGGCGGGGCGGCTGGACCTGTCGGCCCTCGTGACGGAACGGATCGCCCTGGACGGCATCCCGGCCGCGTTCGAGAACATGCTGGCGGGCAAGGGCGGCCGGGCGTTGGTGGTCTTCTGACGCGCTTCTGACGCGGCGCGTCGAGCAGTTCCGCCACAGGGGACCCGGGGACCACCCGGGTCCCCCTTGTCTCCCCGGTACCTTCACGCACGACCGTTGACCCCATACCGTCCGGTCAGTACGTTCCCCGGAACCTCCCCACGTCCCGACGTCCCCCACGTCCCCACGCACCCACGCACCCACGCACCCACCGGAGTGTGCACGCATGGACACGCCCCCCTCCGCTCACCCCACCCCCACCGCCACCACCGCCCGCCCCACGGGCAACCGCCGCCGGGTCGCCACGGCGGCCGCTCTCGCCTCGGCCGTCGAGTGGTACGACTACTTCGTCTTCGGCATCGCCGCCGCCCTGATACTCGGCGACCTGTACTTCCCCTCCGGCAGTTCCACCGCCGGTGTGCTCGCCGCCTTCGCCACCTTCGCCGTCGGGTTCCTCGCCCGCCCGCTCGGGGGCGTCGTCGCCGGTCATCTCGGTGACAAGCGCGGCCGCAAGCCGATGCTGGTCCTCGCGCTCACGCTGATGGGCGTCGCCACCACCGGCATCGGCCTGCTGCCGACGTACGAGACGATCGGTGTCGCCGCGCCGGTCCTCCTGGTCCTCCTGCGGGTGGCGCAGGGTGTCGCGGTCGGCGCCCAGTGGGGCGGCGCGATGCTGCTGGCCACGGAGTACGCCCCCGAGGGCAAGCGCGGCGTCTACGGCAGCGTCGTCCAACTCGGCGTCCCCATCGGCGTGGTGACCGCCAACACCGTTTTCCTGCTGGCCGGCGCGCTCACCTCGGAGAAGGCGTTCGAGTCCTGGGGCTGGCGCCTGCCGTTCCTGGTCGGCGTCCTCGTGCTCGCGCTCGCCTGGTACATCCACACCCGCGTCGAGGAGACCCCCGAGTTCCGGGACGCGGAGAAGGCCTTGGCCGCACGGGAGGAGTCCGAGCAGAACAGCCCGCTGCGCACGATCCTGCGCCACCACCTCGGCACCGTCCTGCTCGCCGGCGGCTCCTTCGCCGTGAACACCGCGACGTTCTACATCCTGATCACCGGCGTCCTCGACTACACCACCCGCGAACTCGACATGCGGCGCGGCGCGGTGCTCACCGTCTCGCTCTGCGTCAGCCTCACCCAGCTCGTCCTGATCCCCGCCTCGGCCGCGCTCTCCGACCGTGTCGGCCGGATCAGGATCTACGCTCTCGGCGCGGTCGGCATCGGGCTGTGGGCCGTCCCCCTGTTCCTGCTGATCGACACCGGTTCACTGCTGTGGCTGGCGGTCGGCACCTTCGTCGCCAGCTGCTTCCTCAGCATCATGTACGGCCCCCAGGCCGCCCTGTTCGCCGAGCTGTTCACGCCCGAGATGCGCTACACGGGCGCCTCCCTCGGCTACCAGATCGCGGCGGTCGCCGGTGGCGGTCTCGCGCCGTTCGTCATGGTGCTGCTGCTGGAGGCGACCGGCACGTCGATGGCGGTGTCCGCCTACATCATCGGCCTCGCCGTGATCGCGCTGCTGTCCATCAAGGTGCTGGCGGACCGGGCGCGTTCACGCTGACTTCGAGGCCGTCCGCTCGGTCCGCGACGCCGGTGCGCTCCCCGGCGCCGCGGACCGCGGCCGGGACCGCGACACCGCCACACCGGCCAGGCACAGCGCGCCGCCCGCCATCGTCAGCAGCCCCGGCACCTCGCCGAGCGCCAGCCACGACATCAGCACGACCAGGGCGGGGACGGCGTAGGTCGTCGCGCCCATGCGGCTGGCGGTCGTACGGGACAGCGCGTACGCCCAGGTGGTGAAGGCCAGCGCGGTCGGGAAGACGCCCAGATACACCATGTTGAGGGTGGCCGTGACCGGGGCGTGGGCCGCCTCCGTCACCAGCTGCCAGGAGAACGGCAGGCAGCACACCGCGCCGACCAGGCATCCGTACGTCGTCACCTGCAGCACGCTCGCACGGCCGAGGGCCGGCTTCTGCGCCACGACCCCGCCCGCGTACGCGATCGCGGCCAGCAGGCACAGGGCCACCCCGAGCACCGAGGAGCCGCCCTCGCCGGACATCGACAGCCCCACGGTCACCGCTCCGGCGAACGACACCGCCATCCCGGCCAGCAGGCGCGGCGGCATGGGATCGCCGAGGAGCCGGGCGCCGAGCAGGGCGATGAGGATCGGCCCGACGTTCACGACCAGGGCCGCCGTGCCGGCGTCGACCTGCTGTTCGCCCCAGTTGAGGGCGACCATGTAGAAGCCGAACCACAGCACGCCCGATATCGCGATGCCGTGCCAGGCCTCCCGGGGGGGCGGGCCCTCCCCCCTGACGAGGAGGACCGCCCCCAGCACGAGGGCTCCGGCGAGCAGCCGCCCGAGCGCCAGAGCGCCCGGCGAGTACGCGGCTCCCGCGCTGCGGATCGAGACGAAGGCGGAGGCCCAGAGCACCACCGTGACGGTGGCGGCGCCGGCGGCCAGCAGCTGGGTACGAGGGGCGACGTTCATCATGCTCCGAGGCTAGAAGGGGGAGGGTGCCGCGGGCTCGCGGATTTCGGACGGGGAACGGGCCGAGGTGCGGGGTGCCGCGTGCGGGATGCTCAGAGCAGCGCGTCCGCGTCGACGCCGAGCAGTTCGGACAGCGCACGCTCGCCTGCCGGGGTCACCTTGACCGCCCGCTCCGAGCCGATGCGCACGCACCAACCCGTGTCCAGGGCGTGCCGGCACAGGGCGGCGCCCGCGACGCCCGCGAGATGAGGCCGGCGCTCGGTCCAGTCCAGGCAGGCGCGGGCCAGCGGACGGCGCCCGGTGCGGTCCAGGGAGATACCCGTCCGCGCGAACCACCGCTCGCCGGCGTCCGTGAGCGCGAACCCCGTGTCCCGCCGGCCCTCCGCCCCCGGGGCCCGTCCGCCGTGGTGGTCGTGCCCGGCGGTGCGCGGATCCTTGGCCTGCGGCGGGGGAGACGTCCCGCCGTCGGGCCCCTGCCGCGCCGCACTCGTCGCCCGCAGCAGGCCGCGCGCCGTCAGCGCGTCGGTGAGCGTGATGCCGAGCCGCCCGGCGAGATGGTCGTAGCAGGTGCGCCCGCGCGCCATGGCGGAACCGGCGCTCGCCGCGCGCAGCCCGCCCGGCCGCCGCGGCAAGGTGCCCGGCGCGACCTGGGCGGCGAGATCCTCCACCAGCTGCGCGGTGCGCGCGTCGGCCAGCCGGACGTACCGGTGCCGCCCCTGCCGTGCCTCCGCCAGCACCCCGCCCGCGACCAGCTTGCCGAGATGCTCGCTCGCCGTCGACGCGGCCACTCCCGCGTGCCGCGCCAGCTCACCGGCGGTCCACGCCCGCCCGTCGAGCAGCGCCAGCAGACAGGCGGCCCGTGTCTCGTCGGCCAGCAGCCCGGCGAGCCGCGCGAGCGCGGGTGCCCTGGGGTCCTTGGAGGTCATGCCCCCAGCATGGGGCACGCATCTTTCGGCGGGCACCGAAGTATGCCTACCCGAGCCGCGCGACCTGGGCGTACTGCTGCGCCAGCCCCTCCAGCAGTGCGCCGAGCCCCGTCTCGAAGGCCCGCTCGTCGATCTTCTCCTGCCGCTCGGCGAGGAGGTGCGCCTGCCCGAGATGGGGGTAGTCGGCGGGGTCGTAGGCGCTCTCGTCGGTCACGAACCCCCCGGCGAACGAGCCGAGCGCGGAACCCATGATGAAGTACCGCATCAGCGCGCCGATGGACGTGGCCTGCGCCGGCGGCCAGCCGGCCTCGACCATCGCGCCGTAGACGGCGTCGGCGAGCCGCAGCGCGGCCGGGCGGCGGCCGGGACCGCGGGCGAGCACGGGCACGATGTTCGGATGCGCGCGCAGCGCGGCCCGGTAGGAGACCGCCCAGTCGTGCAGCGCGGTCCGCCAGTCCCGTCCGTCCTCGAACATCGACAGATCGACCTGCGCGCTCACCGAGTCGGCGACCGCCTCGAGGATCTCGTCCTTGGTACGGAAGTGGTTGTAGAGCGAGGGCCCGCTCACCCCGAGCTCCGCGGCGAGCCGCCGGGTCGAGACGGCCGCGAGGCCCTCCGTGTCCACCAGCGCCCGGGCCGCGTCCACGATCCGGTCGGTGCTGAGCAGGGGCTTGCGCGGTCGGGCCATGGCGCACATAGTAGGGCTGAGCCAGAAACTAGCAGTGCTAATTTAAAGCACGACTTTCAAGGTGTGCCTTTCCTGTGGGGTGACGTGTCATGAACCTGGAACTGAGCGAGGAGCAGACCGCCGTACGGCGGCTCGCCCGGGACTTCGTGGACCGCGAGATCGCCCCCTACGTCATCGCCTGGGACCGGGCCGAGGAAGTCGACCGGGGGATCGTGGAGAAGCTCGGCAAGGTCGGTTTCCTCGGCCTGACGGTCGACGAGGAGTACGGCGGCAGCGGCGGCGACCATCTCGCCTACTGCCTGGTCACCGAGGAACTCGGCCGCGGTGACTCCTCCGTGCGCGGCATCGTCTCCGTCTCCCTCGGACTGGTCGCCAAGACCGTCGCGGCCTGGGGCGACGAGGACCAGAAGCGGCGCTGGCTGCCCGGCCTGACCTCCGGCGCGTACGTCGGCTGCTTCGGCCTGACCGAGCCGGGCACCGGCTCCAACGCCGGCAACCTCACCACCCGCGCCGTCCGTGACGGCGGGGACTACGTCATCGACGGCACCAAGATGTTCATCACCAACGGCACCTGGGCCGACGTCGTGCTGCTCTTCGCCCGGTCCACGGACGCGCCCGGTCACAAGGGTGTCTCCGCGTTCCTGGTGCCGGCGGACGCGCCCGGACTGACCCGCCGCACCCTCCACGGCAAGCTCGGCCTGCGCGGCCAGGCCACCGCCGAACTGGTCCTGGAGGGCGTGCGGGTGCCCGCCTCCGCGATGCTGGGCCCCGAGGGCAAGGGTTTCTCCGTGGCCATGTCCGCCCTGGCGAAGGGGCGGATGTCGGTCGCGGCCGGATGCGTCGGCATCGCCCAGGCCGCACTCGACGCGGCGGTCCGCCACGCGGGGGAGCGCGAGCAGTTCGGCCGGTCCATCGCCCATCACCAGCTCGTCCAGGAGCTGATCAGCGACATCGCCGTGGACGTCGACGCCGCCCGGCTGCTCACCTGGCGGGTCGCCGACCTGATCGACCGCGGGCTCCCCTTCGCCACCGAGGCCTCCAAGGCCAAGCTCTTCGCCTCGGAGGCGGCCGTGCGCGCGGCCAACAACGCCCTCCAGGTCTACGGCGGCTACGGCTACATCGACGAGTACCCGGCGGGCAAACTGCTGCGCGACGCACGCGTGATGACCCTCTACGAGGGCACGAGTCAGATCCAGAAACTGCTCATCGGACGGGCGCTCACGGGGGTCTCCGCGTTCTGAGTACCTTCTGAGTACTTCGGCGGATGTGGTGGGCGCCACATCCGCCGATCCTGTACCTCATGACTGACACACCGGTGAAGCAGCAGAGCACGGCCGCCTTCTACGGGCAGGCCGTCGCGTCGTTCGCGGTCGCCCTCGGCGCCACCGCCGTCGGCATCTTCCGGATGGACGCCGACCCGTGGGTGCGGGCCTTCCTCGCCATCGCCGTCCTCTACCTCGTCACGTCCGCCTTCACGCTCGCCAAGGTCATCCGGGACCGGCAGGAGGCAGGGCAGATCGTGAGCCGGGTGGACCAGGCCCGGCTGGAGAAGCTGCTCGCCGAGCACGACCCGTTCGAGAAGCTCTGAGCGCCCGGCGTGCCAGGGCGCCCGGGGCGGCCTCGCTAAGCGCCCGCTCAGCTTCGGCGGTATGGTGGTGCCTCTGGTCGGCGAGAGGGGCGAACGAGCGATGACTACGGCGGAGGAGACGGCCGGCGGCGAGACGCAGCCATGGGCCGAGGTCACCCCCGAGGCGGCCCGGCGACTGCTGATCGCCGCCGTGGAGGCCTTCGCCGAGCGTGGCTACCACGCGACGACGACCCGTGACATCGCGGGTCGCGCCGGGATGAGCCCGGCCGCGCTCTACATCCACTACAAGACCAAGGAAGAGCTGCTGCACCGCATCAGCAGGATCGGCCACGAGCGGGCCCTCGACATCCTGCGCACCGCGGCGCGCCGCGAGGGCACCGCGAGCGAGCGGCTCGCCGACGCGGTGAGCTCCTTCGTGCGCTGGCACGCCGGGGGGCGCACCACCGCGCGCGTGGTCCAGTACGAACTCGACTCGCTGGGCCCCGAGGCCCGCGCCGAGATCGTCGCGCTGCGCCGGCAGTGCGACGCCGAGGTGCGCGGCGTCATCGAGGACGGCGTGGCCGCGGGCGAGTTCGAGGTGCTCGACGTGCAGGGCACGACCCTCGCGGTGCTGTCGCTCTGCATCGACGTGGCGCGCTGGTTCAGCATCGACGGGGCCTGGACGCCCGACGAGGTCGGCGCGCTCTACGCCGACCTCGTGCTGCGGATGGTGGGTGCGCGCAAGGCGCCGGCCGCGCGGTAGCTCCCGCGGGTCCCGCGGTGCGGAGCGCGCCGCTGCCGGGCGGCCGCGGCTCAGAGGTAGTACCGCGACACCGACTCGGCCACGCACACCGGCTTGTCCCCGCCCTCGCGCTCCACGCTGAAGGCGACGCTCACCTGGATGCCGCCGGCGACGTCCTCGACGCCGGTGATCTTCGCGGTCGCCCGCAGCCGTGAGCCGACCGGGACGGGGGCGGGGAAACGGACCTTGTTCGTCCCGTAGTTGACGCCCATCTTCACACCCTCGACGCCGATCAGCTGCGGGCCGAAGAGCGGCAGCAGGGAGAGCGTGAGGTAGCCGTGCGCGATCGTCGTGCCGAAGGGGCCGGCGGCGGCCTTCTCCGGGTCGACGTGGATCCACTGGTGGTCGCCGGTGGCCTCGGCGAACAGGTCGATCCGCTTCTGGTCGACCTCCAGCCAGTCCGTGTACCCCAGTTGCTCGCCCACCGCCGCCTTCAGCTCGTCGGGTGACGTGAAGATCCTCGGCTCTGCCATGTCCCGGCCTCTCGCGTGGCGACTGCAATGTCTAAGCAACTGCTTAGCATGGTGCCGTCCCGGGCCGCTGTCAACGGACCCGGGCCGTCGGTGACTGGGTAGGGTGCGAGAGGTGCCCCAGATTCCGGAGAAGATCCACGAGCTCACGGTCGGCCAGCTCGCCGCGCGCAGCGGCGCCGCCGTTTCCGCCCTGCACTTCTACGAGGCGAAGGGGCTGATCAGCAGCCGCCGCACCGCGGGAAACCAGCGCCGCTACACCCGGGACACGCTGCGCCGCGTCGCCTTCGTCCGCGCCGCCCAGCGGGTCGGCATCCCGCTGGCCACGATCCGCGAGGCGCTCGCCGAACTGCCCGAGGAGCGCACGCCGACCCGGGACGACTGGGCCCGCCTGTCCGAGGCCTGGCGCTCCGAGCTGGACCAACGGATCAAGCAGCTCAACCGGCTCCGCGACCACCTCACGGACTGCATCGGCTGCGGCTGCCTGTCCCTGGCCACCTGCGTCCTGTCCAACCCCGACGACATCTCCGGCGAACACCTCTCCGGCTCCCGCCTCCTGGTGGAACGCCCGGCCGGCGCGCGGCTGCGGGCCCCAGGGAAGCGGGAGCGCGAACAGGGGCGGGAGCGGGGGCGGCACCCGGAGCGGGGGGAGTGCGGTTAGCGACGGACGGCCGGTCGCTCACTCGTACTCGGTTCCGCCCCTTTCGTGGAAACGCCCGGCCGGGCGGCGGCTGCGGGCCCCAGGGAAGCGGGAGCGCGAACAGGGGCGGGAGCGGGGGGAGTGCGGCTAGCGACGGACGGCCGCTCGCTCACTCGTACTCGGTTCCGCCCTTCCGGGTCAGGTACGCCGGGCTCACCGCCTTGGCGATCGCCCGGCCGCCGGTCACCGGGCTGTGGCGTTCCGTCGCCGGGCGGACGACCACGCCCTCGCGCAGGTGCAGATCCCGTCCGGACACCGTCTCGCGGCCCGAGGCGAACGCGAGCACGCGCGCGATGTCGTACGGCCCGGCGAACAGGCGCGGCACCAACGGCAGCTCACCGCCGAGCAGTTGCTCCGCGTCCAGCCAGCGCACCTGCCCGTCGATCTCGGCGGACACGTCGAACACCGCGTACCCCAGGGTGTCGCGCCGTCCGTCCGCGCCGTACGTCAGGTCCTGCACCCCCGCGCCGTACACCTCGCCGAAGATCCCGACCCGTCGCGCCCCGAGCCGCTTCGCCAGCCGTGCCGCGGCACCGGCGACGCCGTGCCCGTGCACCGCGCGCCAGTACAGGTTGCGTGGGTCCTCCTTCAGCGCCAGCGACTTCGACCCGAAGCCCTTGGAGGAGACGTACACCCGGTCCTCGCCGGCCACATAGGTCACCAGGCACGCCGTGCCGTGCAGCTTCTCCGTCAGCACGACGGGCTCGCCCGGCGTGAAGATGTCCGGGTGGCGCTGGACGTTCTCGATGTCGACCCAGGGCAGCAGCTCGGGCGCCGACTCGACCTCGCCGTTCATCATGGGCGGCACCGGCGGCACCCACTTGGTGATGCCGAGCCGCTCCGCGAAGTCCGTGCCCGCGGCCGCCGCGGCCGCGAGGTCGACGTCCGCCAGCGCCCTCGGGCGGCACACGATGCCCTGCGACAGCTCACCGCGCAGCCGCACCGCCTTGACCCGGTCCGCCTTGCCGCCCGCCAGCCGCCCGGTCAGCCCCAGCTCCTCGATCAGGCCGGCCGGCAGCACGGCCTGCTCGGGGATGTAGAGCGCGGCATCACCGGTGCGGTAGGCGCCCTTGGCGACGACGGCCCGGTACAGGCCCACCTGCGCCAGGTCGAGCGCGTCCGCGTTCGGATGCTCGTGGACGGTCAGCACTTCGGCGGTGACGCGCAGCGTCGACATGGGGGACTCCTCGGTCCTCAGCGGTGTCTCATCGCCCCCAACTCTCCGCATCCGAAAGCACTGGTGCGATCGGTTTACCGGCTGCTACCGTCCGCTGCTTCCGCGTACGCCCGCAGCGCCTCGGTCACCAACCGCGCGTTGGAGTCGGCAGGCTGACCGTCCGGCAGGACCAGCACGTCCTCCAGGCCGACGCGGGTCGCGAGCCCCAGTCGGCCCGCCAGCCGCAGCAGGGGCCACGCGCCCTCGTCCGTGCCGTGCAGCAGCACCGGGCGGCCGTGCGCGGAGCCCAGCTCGGCCAGCAGCGCCCGCGCCCCGTCCTCGGCCGTCACCGGCGACGGATCCGTCACCTCCGCGAGCACCCGCAGCACCCGCGGCCCGAGCGGCGAGCGCGCGAACCGTGCCGCGCCGTCCGTCCCGGACCAGATGCCCGCCTCGACGCCCACCCCCGCGTCGAGCAACGCGGCGGCCAGTTCCTCGGCGCCGGGCTCGTGCCAGTTGACCGACGCGTGGTCGGGCAGCACGGTCCAGCCGCGCACGCGCTCCAGACGGGCCGCCGGGTCGGGCTCGGCCCAGGCGCCGGTGGTCACCCCGACCGGCACCGGCACCCGCCGGCGCAGCGCCTGAAGCGACGCGGCCACCACGCGAGGGGACACGGAGTCGTGTCCGCACGGGGTCTTGGGGTGGACATGGACGTCCACCGCCCCGGCCGCGACGGCCCGCGCGGCGTCCTCGGCCATCGCCTCGGGCGTCAACGGCACCCTCGCGCCGTCCGTGGCCGCCCGCGTCCCGTTGAGACAGACCTGCACGCTCACCATGCCTCGATGGTGCCGCACGCCACCCGTCCCCCGCGCGTGCCGAGCCGTCCGCCGGCATCCGCCGCGGCCGGGTCACCGGTACCGGGAGTGCGGCATCCCCTTCGCACCCCCGGCCGGTCCGCGGCGGACGGCGCCTGCCGCGCCGCGCACTCGCCGTTCCCCCGTGGCCGTGGCACGCGCGGCGTCCTCAGGCGGACATCAGCAGTCGTTCGCGCCTCGCGTAGGCCAGGGCCTCGGGCGTGAGCACGGGGCGCGGGACGAGAATGCCGCAGTCCGTGCAGACCGGGCCCGACGAGGGCTCGTGATCCAGGTCGTACTTCCAGCGCAGGCGCCCCCCGTCACAGACGGGGCACGCCGATCCGGGCTCGCGCTCCAGCGCGGCGATGATCTGCCGCAACACCTCGGCCAGCGGCTCGGCCGGGTGCACCTCGGGGTCGTCGCACCAGGCGACACCGAAACCGCCCCAGGTCAGCCGGTGCCAGTCGTCCACCGTGCCCGGCCGGCGCAGCCCGTCGTGCTTCTCCTTCTTGCGGCGCTCGGCGAAATCGACCTCGTAGGCCAGCCACACCGCGCGGGCCGCCTCCAACTCCTCCAACGCGGCCACGAGCCGCGCAGGGTCGGGAGAACGGTCCTCCGGGCCGAAGCCGGCCCGGTTGCACAAGTGGTCCCAGGTCGCCCTGTGCCCGTAGGGGGCGAACCGCTCAAGGCACTTGCGCAGCGAATAGCGCCGTAGCGCCAGATCGCATCGAGGGTCGCGTACCTGTCTCGCCAGACTCCGGAAACCGGCCATCGCCCTGCACCTCCGTCACACCTGCACCTGTACTTCGGTCACTTCGGCGTCGTCGTACGGACGTCGCCGAATAGACGTATCGACCGGCGATTCGGCTCCATCCGTTCTCCTCCGCGTGACGACGGCCACCCCCGGACGGTCGTCGCGCCCCGCGCGAAGCGGTGGCGCGCCCGACAGACTGAGAACTCGCCGCAGATCCCACGGGTTCCTGAAGACGGCTTCCGTATGCGTCCTGATTGCCGGTCTTTTGTCCTCGCTTTGCACCGGGGACCGCGGCGTCGGCCCGGTGGCACAGGTGCGGGTGTGACACCGCGGACGGTTCAGCGGTACAGGAGGTACTCCCGCCGGGTCTTCCGGAACGCCGTCAGCTCCTGTTCCCAGCCCGCCACCACGTCGTCCGTGTCCGCCCCGGCGTCGATCATGGTGCGGACGAGCGTGGAGCCGGTGAGCTTGTCGATCCAGTTGTCCGAGCGCCAGGCGAATCCGCTCCAGGTCCGCTTGGCGGTGATCAGCAGGGCGATCCCGGTGCGCACGGGGTCGAACGCCGCCCGGTCGTGCACGTGCAGCTGTACGCCGCCGACGGTGCGGCCCTGGAACTTGGAGAAGGTGGGTGCGAAGTAGGCCTCGCGCAAGTGCACGCCCGGCAGGCCGAGTTCGTTCACGGCGGCCGCCCAGGCGCGGTCGACGCCCTCCGCCCCGAGCAGTTCGAAGGGGCGGGTGGTGCCCCGGCCCTCGGAGAGGTTCGTGCCCTCGAACAGACAGGTGCCCGCATAGACCAGGGCGGTCTCGGGCGTCGGCATGTTGGGGCTGGGCGGCACCCACGGCAGCCCGGAGGCGTCGTAGAAGTCGGACCGCCGCCACCCGCTCATGCGGACGGTGTCCAGGGGCACCGGTGAGGTGAGGAACTCCTCGTTGAACAGCAGCGCCAGTTCCGCGACCGTCATGCCGTGCGACTGCGAGATCGGCTGCCGCCCCACGAAGGTGGCGAACTCCTTGTGCAGCACCGGCCCTTCGGCCGACACCCCGGTCACCGGGTTCGGCCGGTCCAGCACGACGACGCGCTTGCCCGCGAGCCGGGCGGACTCCATGCAGTCGTACAGGGTCCAGATGTACGTGTAGAAGCGCGCGCCCACGTCCTGGATGTCGAAGACGACGGTGTCCACGCCGGAGGCCGTGAAGATGTCGGCCAGCGGCTGACCGCTCTTCTGGTAGGTGTCATAGACGGGCAGGCCGGTCGCCGGGTCGTCGTAGCGGCCCTCGGAGCCGCCGGCCTGCGCGGTGCCGCGGAAGCCGTGCTCCGGGCCGAAGACGGCCGTGAGGTCCACCCGGTCGTCGGCGTGCATCACGTCGACGATGTGGCGTACGTCCCTGGTGACGCCGGTCGGGTTGGTGACGACGCCGACGCGGTCGCCGTCGAGGAGGTCGTAGCCGGCGGCGGCGAGGCGCTCGAACCCCGTACGCATCCGGCGGTCGCCGCCTGCCGGGGGTGCGGCCGCCGCCGGGGCACCCGAGGCCGCGACCGCTGCGGTGGTGGTGGCGAGCAGGCTGCGTCTGGACAGCTTCATGCGAAGGGCCTCCGTGATCGCGGCGGGTGTCATGCTCACGCACGCTAGCGCGCACCCGCCGCCCACGGGAACGAACCGGGCCGGACTTCGGCCTCCGCTTCGCCCTTCCGCCACTACATACCGACCGGTTAGTCTGACCAGCGCGGGGGCAGAGCCGAGGCGCGTCGAAGGAGCCGAACCGATGGTGGGAGCCGTGCAGGGTGCCGGAGTGGTCGTGACCGGCGCAGGAGGCGGGATCGGGGCCGCGCTGGCCCGCCGGTTCGCCGCCGAGGGCGGCCGGGTCGTGGTCAACGACCTCGACGCGGACAAGGCCAAGGCCGTCGCCGACGAGATCGGCGGCATCGCCCTTGCGGGCGACGCCTCGGCGATCGTGGCCGAGGCCAAGGACGCCCTCGGCGGCGCCGTGGACGTCTACTGCGCCAACGCCGGAGTCGGCTCCGGCGGTTCCGAGGCGGCCCCCGAGGAGGTCTGGCAACTGGCCTGGGACGTCAACGTGATGGCGCACGTGCGCGCCGCCCACGCGCTGCTGCCCGACTGGCTGGAGCGCGGCGGGGGGCGATTCGTGTCCACCGTGTCCGCCGCCGGACTGCTCACCATGATCGGCGCCGCCCCCTACAGCGTCACCAAGCACGGCGCCTACGCCTTCGCCGAATGGCTGTCCCTCACCTACCGCCACCGCGGGGTCAAGGTGCACGCCATCTGCCCGCAGGGCGTGCGCACCGACATGCTGGCCGCCACCGGCAGCGCCGGCGACCTGGTGCTGGTGCCGACCGCGATCGAGCCGGCGGACGTCGCGGACGCGCTGTTCGAGGGGATCGAGGAGGACCGCTTCCTGATCCTGCCGCACCCCGAGGTCGCCGCGTACTACCAGGCCCGGGCCGCCCAGCCGGACCGCTGGCTGACCAGCATGAACCACATCCAGCAGAAGTGGGAGGCGGCCCTGTGACCGGCTCCCCCTACGCCGCCAAGCCCTGGCTGGCGCTGCTCGACGAGGCCCAGCGGGCGCCCGTCAGCCCCGACGACTCCCTGGTGCACGCCCTGCGCCGGGTCACGGGCGAGGCACCGGAGCGGACCTTCCTCGCCTACTTCGACGGACGGCTCGGCTTCCGCGAGGTGGACGAGCTGAGCGACTCCGTCGCAGGCCACCTCGCCGAGCGGGGCGTCGCGCGCGGCGACCGCGTCGCCGTGCTGCTGCAGAACTCGCCGCACTTCGTGCTCGCCGTGCTGGGCGCCTGGAAGGCGGGCGCGGTGGTCGTGCCGGTCAACCCCATGTACAAGTCGGGCGAGGTCGGGCACGTCCTGCGGGACGGCGAGGTCGCCGCGCTGATCTGTTCCGACCGGGCCTGGGAGTCGTACCTGCGCGAGACCGCGGCCGACTCGCCGGTGCGCGTCGTGCTCACCGCGTGCGAGCTCGACTTCCAGACGCGGGGCGACGCGCGTGTGCTGACCTTCGAGCGGGTCGCGCCGGCCGGGGACACCGACGACCTGACCGCCGTCGCGCGGGCCGGCGGCAAGGCGCCGGAGGGCCGCCTGCCGGGCCCCGACGACATCGCGCTGATCAGCTACACCTCCGGTACCAGCGGCACCCCCAAGGGGGCCACCAACACGCACCGCAACATCATGTACAACGCCGAGCGGCAGCGGACCGGGCTGGGGCTGCCCGAGGCACCGGTGTACTTCGCGACGGCGCCGCTCTTCCACATCACCGGGATGGTCTGCGAGCTCGGCGCGTGCCTGAACAGCGCGGGCACGCTGGTCCTCGCGTACCGCTTCGAGGCGGGCGTCGTCCTCGACGCGTTCGCCGAGCACCGGCCGCACTACACGGTCGGTCCGGCGACCGCCTTCATGGCGCTCGCCGCCCACCCCTCGGTCACCCGCGACCACTTCTCGTCGTTCCGGATCATCTCCTCCGGCGGAGCGCCGCTGCCGCCCGCGCTGGTGGAGAAGTTCCGGGCCGGTTTCGGGCCGTACCTTCGCAACGGCTACGGGCTCACCGAGTGCACCGCCCCGTGCGCCGCCGTGCCGCCCGGCCGGGAGGCGCCCGTGGACCCGGCCTCGGGGACGCTGGCGGTGGGCGTGCCCGGTCCCGACGGCGTCGTGCGGATCGTCGACGAGCAGGGCGCGGAGGTGCCGCTCGGGGAGCCGGGTGAGATCGTCGTACGGGGTCCGCAGGTCGTGCCCGGCTACTGGCGGCGGCCCGACGCCACCGACGAGACGTTCCCCGGCGGTGAGCTGCGCACCGGGGACATCGGGTTCATGGACGCCGACGGCTGGCTGTACGTGGTCGACCGCAAGAAGGACATGATCAACGCGTCCGGGTTCAAGGTCTGGCCCCGCGAGGTCGAGGACGTGCTCTACACCCATCCGGCGGTGCGCGAGGCCGCCGTCGTCGGGGTGCCCGACGGGTACCGGGGAGAGACCGTCAAGGCCTACATCAGCCTCCGTCCGGGGGCCGCGCCGGACCCGGACGAACTCGCGCGGTACTGCAGGGAGAGACTGGCCGCCTACAAGTACCCGCGGCAGGTGGAGATCCTGCCGGACTTGCCGAAGACGGCGAGTGGGAAGATCCTCCGTCGGGAGTTGCGATCCCGTTCGCGAGAAAGCCAGTAGGACATCACGGAAGGCAGGTGGCGGCAGTGCCCAGGACGACGGACACGGACGGGACGCCCGTGCCGCAGCGGCTGCTGGCCGCCGCCACCCGGCTCTTCGCCGAGCAGGGCTACGACCGCACCTCGGTGCAGGAGATCGTCGAGGCCGCGGGCGTCACCAAGGGAGCCCTGTACCACTACTTCGGCTCCAAGGACGATCTGCTGCACGAGGTGTACGCGCGCGTGCTGCGCGTCCAGCAGGAGCGCCTGGACGCGCTGGCGGACGCCGACGAGCCGGTCGAGAAGCGGGTGCGCGACGCCGCCGCCGACGTCGTGGTGACGACCATCGAGAACCTCGACGACGCGATGATCTTCTTCCGGTCCATGCACCATCTGAGCCCGGAGAAGAACAAGCAGGTCCGCGCCGAGCGCCGCCGCTACCACGAGCGGTTCCGCGCGCTGATCGAGGAGGGCCAGCGGGAGGGCGTCTTCTCCACGGCGACGCCGGCCGACCTGGTGGTGGACTACCACTTCGGGTCCGTCCACCATCTGTCCACCTGGTACCGCCCCGACGGGCCGATGAGCCCCCAGCAGGTCGCCGACCACCTGGCCGACCTGCTGCTGCGGGCGCTCCGGCCGTAGCGCGGTCCGTGCCGGGGGCGGATCACCGACGGCGCTCCGCCCCCGAGCCCCGGCTCAGAGGTACTTCTTCAGCTCCCGCCGCGCCAGCGACCGCTGGTGCACCTCGTCCGGGCCGTCCGCGATCATCAGCGTGCGCGCGCTCGCGTACAGCTCGGCCAACGGGAAGTCCTGGCTGACACCGCCCGCGCCGTGCAGCTGGATCGCCTTGTCGAGGATGCCGACGACCGTGCGCGGCGTGGCGATCTTGATGGCCTGGATCTCGGTGTGGGCACCCCTGTTGCCGACCGTGTCCATCATCCAGGCGGTCTTCAGGACCAGCAGGCGCAGCTGCTCGACGGCCACCCGGGCGTCCGCGATCCAGTTGTGCACGACGCCCTGCGCGGCCAGCGGCTTGCCGAACGCCTCGCGCGCCACCGCGCGCCGGCACATCAGCTCGATCGCCCGCTCCGCGATGCCGATCAGCCGCATGCAGTGGTGGATCCGGCCGGGACCGAGCCGGGCCTGGGCGATGGCGAAGCCGCCGCCCTCCTCGCCGACGAGGTGCGACACCGGCACGCGCGCGTGGTCGAAGATCACCTCGGCGTGGCCGCCGTGGGAGTGGTCCTCGTAGCCGAAGACCCGCATCGCCCGCTCGACCCGCACGCCCGGGGTGTCGCGCGGGACCAGGACCATGGACTGCTGGCGGCGTATGTCCGGCCCGTCCGGGTCGGTCTTGCCCATCACGATGAAGATCTTGCAGTCCGGGTTCATCGCCCCGGAGATGTACCACTTGCGGCCGGTCACGACGTACTCGTCGCCGTCCCGCTCGATGCGCGTGGTGATGTTGGTGGCGTCCGAGGAGGCCACGTCCGGCTCGGTCATCGCGAAGGCCGACCGGATCTCCCCGGCGAGCAGCGGTTCGAGCCACTGCTTCTTCTGCGCGTCGTCGCCGAACTGGGCGAGCACCTCCATGTTCCCGGTGTCCGGCGCGGCGCAGTTCGTCGCCGTGGGTGCCAGGTGCGGGGAGCGGCCGGTGATCTCGGCCAGCGGGGCGTACTGCAGGTTGGTGAGTCCGGCGCCGTGCTCGGCGTCGGGCAGGAAGAGGTTCCACAGGCCCTGGCGGCGTGCCTCGGCCTTCAGCTCACCGACGACCGCCGGGGTGTCCCACGGGGAGGCGAGCGCGGCCCGCTGCTCCTCGGCCACGGCCTCGGCCGGGTACACGTACTCGTCCATGAAGGCGAGCAGCCTGGCGCGCAGTTCCTCGGTGCGGGCGTCGAACGCGAAGTCCATGCCGGTCAGCCTTCCTGAAGTGTGGTGAGACCGTGCTCGATGAAGACGGGAACGAGGTCGCCGATGCGGTCGAAGCCGCGGCCGACGGTCTGGCCCAGGGTGTAGCGGTAGTGGATGCCCTCCAGGATCACGGCGAGCTTGAACCAGGCGAACGCCGTGTACCAGGCGACGGCGGAGACGTCGCGGCCGGAGCGGACCGCGTACCGCTCGATCAGCTCGGCCGGGCTCGGGTGCCCGGGGGCCTCGGCGGTGGTGGAGACCGGGGACTTCGGCATGCCGAGCGGCATGCTGTACATCACCAGCAGCCCGAGGTCGGTCAGCGGGTCGCCGAGGGTGGACATCTCCCAGTCGAGGACCGCGTTGATCCGGTCGTCGGCGCCCACCAGGACGTTGTCGAGGCGGAAGTCGCCGTGCACGACGGCCGGGGCGGGGGAGGTGGGCAGGGCCCGGCCGAGCGCCGCGTGCAGCTCGTCGATGCCGGCGAGGTCGCGGTTGCGGGAGGCGTCCAGCTGCTTGCCCCAGCGGCGCAGCTGGCGGTCCAGGAACCCCTCGGGACGGCCGAAGTCGCCGAGGCCGACCTCCTCGGGGTCCACCGCGTGCAGCTCGACCAGGGTGTCCACCAGCGAGAGGACCACCTCCCGGGTGCGCTCGGGACCGAGTGGGGTGAGCTGGTCGGCGGTGCGGTACGGCGTGCCGGGCACGAACTCCATGACGTAGAAGGGCGCCCCGAGGACCTCCTCGTCCTCGCACAGCAGCAGCGTCCGCGGCACCGGCACGTGCGTCGGGCCGAGGGCGCTGATCACCCGGTGCTCGCGCCTCATGTCGTGCGCGGTGGCGAGGACGTGGCCGAGCGGGGGGCGGCGTACGACCCACCGGGACTCGCCGTCGGAGACCGCGTAGGTGAGGTTCGACCGTCCGCCCTCGATCAGCCGGCCGGTCAGCGGGCCGCGCACCAGACCGGGCCGCTCACGGTCGAGCAGGCCCCGCAGCCGGACGGGATCGAGGCCTGGCGGGTGGTCGGAAGCCATCGTCGCTCCTACGGACGTGTGACCGTGACGCGACCAATGATGCCGACCGGTCGGTATGCCGTCCAGAGCGCCGGGCCAACGTGATCGGCGCCACGATAGGCCGACAGCTCCCCGCGCGGGAGGCGGGGAGCTGTCGGCGGGTCGTCGCGCGCGGAGCGGCCGGTCTCAGTGGTCGTCCCAGTGCCCTTCGTGCTCGGCGTGCCGGTGGCCGTCGTGGAGGTAGTCCACGTGGTCGCCGTGCTGCACGCGCAGATGACCGCAGCCCTCGCCGTGCTGATGGTCGTGACCGGTGTGGGCGTGGTGCCCGGCGGGCTCGCACTCGTCCCAGTGGCCGTCGTGGGCGCGGTGCAGATGGCCGTCGTGCGCGTAGTCGATGTGGTCGCCGTGCGGGACCTCGTCGTGCCCGCAGGCGGGGCCGTGGGTGTGCGGGTGGGTGGGGTGTTCCTCGTGCAGGGTGGTCATGGCGCTCACCTTCGGATGCGGGTGATGGACGACCGAAAGGCTGCCACGGAAATCCGGCATATCCGGGCATCCGTACCATCGTGGCGCCCGAGTTCCCCGCACGAGCGGTGATCAGCGACGACCACTCCACCCGCCATCACCGCGGCGACTCACCCCACCGGCCACGCCTCCCCGCCGCTGCTCCGGTCGACCGGCCCCACCCGGCGGCGCCTTGTCAGAAGAGCAGTGCCGAGGCGCAGGCGGCGAGGGCGACGGTGCACAGGGTGGCGGCGCCGGCGTGCCGGGGGGTGAGGGGCGGGGGGTGGCCCGAGGCGGTGAGGGTGCGGATGCGGACGTGGGCGATCAGGAGGAGACCGAGCCACAGGGCGCAGCACAGGGCGCAGACGATCACGCGGGAGGCCGAGGGACCCTCGTGCAGGGCCGAGCGCCCGGCCAGGACCGCCGCGACCGTGGCGGAGAGCGTCGTGCGCCGCCATGCGAGCCGGGTCCGCTCCGGCTGGAGCCCGGGGTCCCGCTCCACGGCTGCGGGGGCACTCATCCGTCCCATCCCACGAGCACCACGACGACCATCGCCAACGCCACCACGGCGACGACCACACTCAGCAGGGCCGGGAAGCGCGACATCGGCAGGTCCTCGCCGCGGCGCATCGCGCGCTCGCAGCGCATCCAGTGGTTCACCGCCCGCAGGGAGCACAGCACGCCCGCCCCGAGCAGGGCCAGCGCCAGCCCCACCCGCCAGCCCCAACGGAGGTCCGGCAGGAACTGGTCCACCGCGAACCCGCCACCGATCAGCGCGAGCGCGGTGCGCAGCCAAGCCAGGAACGTGCGCTCGTTCGCCAGCGAGAACCGGTAGTCGGGCGTGTCGCCCTCCTCCCGGATCCGCCGGGGCCCGAACCAGAGCCGGACGTTTCGCACGAGTTCGATCATGCGCACGACCCTATCCGGATCGCCGCGCCCGACGCCCTCAGCGCCGGTGCGCCTCCAGCCGGTGGTACGCCGCCAGACCGTCCGGCACCCACTCCCACTCGTCCAGCCGCCGCCGTACCTCCTCCTCGGGCAGGAAGTCGTGCCAGGCGACCTCCTCGGCCTGCGGGCTGACCGGCAGGTCGCAGCGGACCTCGTACACCGCGGACCACCAGCTCAGGCCGGTGCCGTCGGCGTACAGGAACTTGAAGAGGTACGTGGGGCGGGGCAGGCCGCGCACGCCGAGTTCCTCCTCCGCCTCGCGCAGCGCCGCGTCGTCGTAGGACTCGCCCGCGCCGACCACACCGCCGACGAACATGTCGTGGAGGGAGGGGAAGACCAGCTTCGTCGCGGTGCGGCGGTGCACGAACATCCGGCCCTCGGCGTCCCGGGCCTGGACGAACACGCACCGGTGGCGCAGCCCGCGCCCGTACACCTCGCCGCGAGGGGCCTGCCCGATCACGTGGTCGTGTTCGTCGACGACGTCGAGGATCTCGTCAGCAGCGCTCATGGGGCCATCCAAGCAGCCCCCGGAGCCCGGCGGATCAGCGCGTCGCGGCGCCCTGGAGCGCGGGTACCGGCACGGCGGCCCGTACCACCGTGCCGCGTGGCATCGCCGGGTGCATGCCGAGCAGGACGATGCCCGTCACCACGGCGGCGAGCCCCGACGCCTGCCAGGCGAGCGCGCCGGTGTCCATGTGCAACCGGTCACCGAGGAAGCCGACGCCGCAGAGGATGCCGGCGAGCGGCTGGGCGGCGGTGAGGGCGGGCAGCGACTTGCACAGCGACCCGGTCTCGAACGCGCTCTGCACCAGGATCAGCCCGGTGACGCCGATCAGCAGCACGGCGTACGGCTGCCAGGAGGTGAGGAGTCCGCCCAGGCCGGTCGCGGCGAAGCGGTCGCCGCTGACCCGCGTCAAGGCGTCCTGCACGCCGTAGAGCAGGCCGGCCGCCAGGGCCAGCAGGACCGGGGCCGAGCTCATCCGGGAGCGCTTGGCGCGCACGGTCAGCAGGACCGCGAGACCCACCGTCGCGCCGACGATCATCCACATCCGCTGCGGATCGGCCACGGCGGCTCCGGGGCGCGGCTCACCGGCCACGATGAACGTGATCACGCCACCCGCGAGCAGTGCCAGACCCGCCCAGCCCTGGCGGCCCAGCGGCCGCCCCGTGCGGCGGCGGGACAGGCCGAGGGCGAAGAGCAGATTGGTCGCCAGCAGCGGCTCCACCAGGGAGAGCTGCCCCTGGCCGAGCGCGGCGGCGCCGAGGCCCATGCCGGCCACCATCAGCGCGATGCCGCCGAGCCAGCTCGGCACCCTCATCAGGTCCAGCAGCAGCCGGGGGGAGAGGAAGTCGGCGCGGGGCGCGTGCTGGGCCGCGTTCTGCTGCAGGACGAAGCCGAAGCCCAGGCAGCAGGCGGCGCTCACGGCGAGTACCAGAACCAGGACCGACAAGCTGCCTACCTCGATGATCGTCATGGGGGGTGGGGGACCGCGGCGGAGGCGGTGCGGCGCACCGCGTCAGGCGGTCGCGTCGGGTCACGGCGGCCGGCGTGGGGCCGGAACGGTGGCGTGACGTTCGTGCCATCGTCAGGGGCCCGTCGCCATGGCGCTATGACGTACGTCACAGGACCCTGGCCCGCAGATGATCCACTCGCTTCTGCGCTGCGTCAACTCTCCCGGCAGGACGTGCGGTTGGCGCCCGCGGTGGCGCGGCAAAGCTTGACGACAGGCCTTGGCTATGGGTTGGCTGTCCGAGTTCGGCCGACTACCGGCGCCGTAGCCCGAGGAAAGTTCCGCGTTGTCCTTACCGCCGCCACCCCCCGGCCCTACCCACGGGCCCGCGGACCTGGCCTTCGACGCGGCCCTCGACGACACCGAGCTCGCAGCCGCACGGGCCGCGCTGGCCCAGGGCCGCTGGCAGACCGCCCGTTCCCTGCTCGCGCGCACCGGCGACGACTGGGACCGGCGCGGACACCGGATCACGGTCCTGGCGCTCGAACCGTACAGCGCGGCCTGGGCCGCGACGTGGCTGCTCGCCGAGCCGGCCTCGGCCGACGCCGCGACCCTCCTCGCCCTGGCCGAGGTGCGGCGCGCCCTGCGCGGCAAGGACGGGCCGTGCCGGGCCCGCGAGGCCTGCCACCGGGCCGTGGCGCTCGCCCCCGCCGACCCGACCCCCTGGCTGGGCCTGCTCATGCTGGAGCGGAGGCTGGGCAGCCGGCGGGAGATGGTGCGGATCTTCGACGAGGTCCGGGCGCGGCACGCCGACCACCACCACGCCCACCACCTCATGGTCGCCCGGCTCGCGGAGCGCCGTGCCGAGGCCGGGCCCGACCCCCTGCACGAGGTGTACGACTTCGCCCACCGGGCCGCCGAGCGGGCGCCGGCCGACTCGCCGCTCGCCGTGCTGCCCGTCGTCGCGCACGCCGAGCGGTACCGGGTCCTGGCCACCGGTGGGTTCGAGGCCGCCGATCCGGCGGACTCGGCGCACTGGAGCGGACGGCCGGCCCGGCGGACCCTGGAGGCCGCCTACGACTGGTGGCTGGAGTGGGAGCACGACGGCCACCCCCGCCGCCTGATCGACCTCAACTACCTGGCCCACGCCACGTGCTGCGTGGGGCGCGCCGCCGAGGCCGCCGCCCTTCTGGAGCGGATCGGCGACCACGTGACGCCGCGGCCCTGGTCCTATCCGTCGCGTGACCCCGGCGCCGCCTTCCGGCAGGCCCGCGAACGCACCCTCGGCATGACCTGACACACCCGGCGGCGCCGGCGCAGCCCCCTGGGGTGTCGTCGGGGCGGGGCAGCGTGGGCGTGGATGTGGGGCCACGGTCCGGCGCCCGGCGGGCCTGGCCGGTCGCCGGCCGCCGGGGCGCGGTGCCGGTCGAGGTCGTGTCGGCCTCCGGCACCCCGGAGAGTCACGTCGGCCGGGCACGGTGAGGTTCGGTGTGGGGGACGGGGACGGGCTCGGGGTCCGGTGGCGGGATCGTGTGGTTACGGAATTCTGACGGGCGGCGCGATCGCTGGCCCGTTCGCCCGTCGCGGTGCTCGAATGGTCGGGTGAACTCCGGACAACCCGAGCAGGAGGGCCGGCCGATAGGCCGCCGTGTGCTGCTCGGCACCCTCGGCCTGGGCGCTCTCGGCGTGATCGCCGCGCCCACCCTGCAACGCGGACTGGAGTCCTTCCTCGGCAGCGCCGCCGACAAGGACCCCACCGGCCTGACCGGTCTGCTCCCGAACGGCGGCGGCTTCCGCTACTACTCCGTCGCCGCCTCCGTCCCGCGCGAGAACGCCACGACCTACCGCCTCACCGTCGACGGCCTGGTCGACCGGCCGCGCACCTACACGCTCCCCGAGCTGCGCGCCCTGCCGCAGACCCGGCTGATCCGGGACGTGCAGTGCGTCACCGGCTGGCGGGTCCCGGACACCCCCTTCGAGGGCGTCCGGCTGTCCCGGCTGCTGGACGCGGCCGGCGTGCGCCCCACCGCGAAGGCGATCCGCTTCACCTGCTTCGACGGCACCTACTCGGAGAGCCTCACCCTCGGCCAGGCACGCCGCGCCGACGTCCTGGTCGCCCTGCGGATGCGCGACGAGGACCTCAGCCACGCCCATGGCGGCCCCGTCCGCCTCTACGCCGCGCCGATGTACTTCTACAAGTCGGCGAAGTGGCTCTCCGGCATCACCGTCACCGAGGACGTGCAGCCCGGGTACTGGGAGGAGCGCGGCTACGACATCGACGCCTGGGTCGGCCGTTCGAACGGACGCGACGATGAGCCTACGAGCTGACGCGCCCGCCCGGGCCACCCGCGTCCACCGGTTCAGCCGGGCCGAGCGGTGGGTGCACCGTACGTCCGCCGCGCTGATGGGGGTGTGCGTGCTGACGGCGGCCTGCCTGTACGTCCCCGAACTCGCGCAGCTCGTCGGGCGCCGTGCGCTCGTCGTCACGATCCACCAGTGGGCGGGCCTCGCCCTGCCGGTGCCCGTCCTGCTGGGCCTCGCCTCCCGGGCCTTCCGCTCCGACCTGCGCCTGCTGAACCGCTTCGGCCCCCACGACCGGGTCTGGCTGCGGGCCGCGCTGCGCCGGGACAAACGGCACTCGGCACGTCCGGCGGGGAAGTTCAACGCCGGGCAGAAGGTCTACGCCGCCTGGATCGCCGGGGCGACGCTGGTCATGCTGGGCACCGGTCTGATCATGTGGTTCACCCACCTCACCCCGCTGGTCTGGCGGACCGGCGCGACCTTCGTCCACGACTGGCTGGCACTCACCCTCGGCATCGTGCTCGCCGGCCACATCGGCATGGCGCTCGCGGACCCCGAGGCCCGGCGCGGGATGCGCACCGGCGAGGTGGGCCGGGACTGGGCGGACCGGGAGCACTCCCTGTGGCGTCACTCAGGGGACTGAGGGACCGGCAGTACCGACGGCGTCCGGGGCGAAGTCCAGCAGCACCTTGCAGGACCGGCCCCGGTCGGCCGCCAGCGCGAACGCCGACTCCGCCTCCCGCACCGGCATCACCGCGCTGATCAGCCCGTCCAGCGTGGGTTCCGCCGCCAGCAGCGCCAGGGCGTCGTCGAACTCCACGTCGAACCGGAACGACCCGCGCAGTTCGATCTCCCGGCTCACCAGCAGGTTCGCGGCGATCGGCGCGCGCCCCGGCGGCAGCATGCCCAGCTGCACCACGACTCCGCCGCGCCGCACGAGCCGCAGGCAGGTGTCCAGACCCGCGGCCACGCCGGACGCCTCGATCGCCACGTCGGCCTCGGCCGGCCATCCGGGATCGCCCGGATCGTCCGCCCGTACGACCGTCCCGGCGCCGGCGGTGCGCGCGTACGCCAGGGCCGCGGGCAGCAGGTCGGTCACCGTGACGTGGGCGGCCCCGGCCGCCCGGGCGGCGGCGACCACCAGGCAGCCGATGGGCCCGGCACCGGTCACGAGCACGTGCCTGTCGGCCACGTCGCCCGCCCGGCGCACCGCGTGCAGGGCGACGGACAGCGGCTCGGCGAGCGCGGCCGGACGCGGCCCGAGTCCGGGCGGCAGGGGCCGCGCCTGTTCCGCCGGGACCCCGAGGAGGCCGGCGAAGCCGCCCTGCACGTGCGGCACGCGGGCGGCGCTGCCCAGGTAGCGGGTGTCGCGGCAGACGTTGCGGCGGCCGTCCCGGCACTCCGGGCACGTGCCGCACGGGGTGGCCGGATGCACCGCGACCAGGGTGCCGGGCGGCGGGCCCGACCCTCCGGCGCCGTACGAGACCACGGTCCCGACGACTTCGTGCCCGAGCACCATGGGTGCGCGCAGCCGGAAGTCGCCCACCCCGCCGTGCCGCCAGTAGTGCAGATCGGAACCGCAGACCCCGCCGTACCGGACCGCCACGAGGACGTCGCCGGGTCCGGCCTCGGGCGCGGCCAGCTCCTCGACCCGGAGATCGCCCCGACCGTGGATCACACAACCGAGCATCCGCGTTCCCCTCTCACCGCTGTCACCGCTGTCACAGCACGCTGGTCATGCCGCCGTCGACGTACAGCACCTGTCCGCCGACGAAGTCGGCCGCCGGCGAGGCGAGGAAGAGCACCCCGCCGACGAGGTCCTCCGTGCGTCCCCAGCGTCCGGCGGGGGTACGCCTGCGCACCCACGAGCTGAACTCCTCGTCCTCGACGAGGGGCCGGGTCAGTTCCGTCGCGATGTAGCCGGGGCCCAGGCCGTTGACCTGGACGCCGTGCGGGCCCCAGTCGGCGCACATGCCCTTGGTGAGCATCTTCAGCGCGCCCTTGGTGGCCGCGTAGGGCGCGATGCCGGGGCGGGCCACCTCGCTCTGGAGCGAGCAGATGTTGATGATCTTGCCGTGGCCGCGTTCCGTCATCCGCCGGGCCGCCTCGCGGCCGACCAGGAACGCGCTCGTGAGGTTGGTGTCCAGGATGCGGTGCCAGTCCGCGTCCGTGAACTCGAGGAGCGGGGCGCGCAGTTGCATGCCCGCGTTGTTGACCAGGATGTCGAGCGGGCCCACCCGCTCCTCGACCTCGGCGATCCCGGCGGCCACCGAGGGACCGTCCGTGACGTCGAACGCCGCCGTGCGGACGTCGCCGGGCAGACCGGCCGCCGCCCGGGCCAGCCGGTCCGGGTCGCGGCCGTTCAGCACGACCGTGCACCCGGCCTCCAGCAGGCCGCGGGCCAGCGCGTGCCCGATGCCCCGGCTGGAGCCGGTGACCAGGGCGATCCGGCCGCCGATGTCGAAGAGGGGGTGTGCCGTCATCGTCGTATGCCTCAATGAAGTCGTGCGCCTCTATGACGTCGTACGCCTCTATGAAGTCGTACGCCTCTATGAAGTCGTACGCCTATATGAAGAGGGACAACAGGAGGACGAGGGCGCCCGCGACCACCGAGATGATGGTCTCCATCACCGACCAGGTCTTGACCGTCTGGCCGACGGTCAGCCCGAAGTACTCCTTCACCAGCCAGAAACCGGCGTCGTTGACATGGCTGAAGAAGAGCGAACCGGCGCCGATGGCGAGCACCAGCAGGGCCGTCTCCCCGGTCGACATGCCGGCCGCGAGCGGCGCGACCAGACCGGCCGCCGAGACGGTCGCCACGGTCGCCGAACCGGTCGCGAGCCGGATCGCCACCGCGATCAGCCAGGCCAGCAGCAGCGCCGGGATCGACCAGTCCTTGGAGATGTCCAGGACCATCTGCCCGACACCGGTGTCGATCAGCGTCTGCTTGAAGCCACCGCCCGCACCGACGATCAGCAGGATGCCGGCGATGGGCGCGAGCCCCTTCTCCACCAGCCCGGAGACGCGCTCCTTGGCGAACCCGGCGGGGCGCAGCAGCGTGAAGATGCCCAGCAGGACGGAGGCGAGCAGCGCGATCAGCGGGGAGCCGACGACGTCGAAGACCCGCTGGGTGGTGTTCTCGGGGTCGTCGATCACGATGTCGACGAGCGCCTTGGAGAGCATCAGGATGACCGGCAGCATGATCGTGAGCAGCGTGGCGCCGAACCCGGGGCGCCTCGCGAGGTCCTCGGACGGCCGCTGCGGGATCATGCGCTCCGGCGCCGGGACGTCCACCCAGCGGGCGGCGTACCGGGAGAACAGCGGACCGGCGATGATCACGGTCGGGATGGCGACCAGCACACCGAGCGCCAGCGTCACGCCGAGGTCGGCCTTGAGCGCGTCGATCGCGACCAGCGGACCGGGGTGCGGGGGCACCAGGCCGTGCATCACGGACAGGCCCGCGAGCGCCGGGATGCCGATCCGCATCAGCGAGTAGTTGCCGCGCTTGGCGACCATGAGGACGACCGGGATTAGCAGCACGACGCCGACCTCGAAGAACAGCGGGAGGCCGATCACCGAGGCGATGAGCACCATCGCCCAGGGCATCGAGCGTCCGCTCGCCTTCGCGAGGATCGTGTCGACGATCTCGTCCGCGCCGCCGGAGTCGGCGAGCATCTTGCCGAGGATCGCGCCGAGCGCGATCAGCACGCCCACGCCGGCGACGGTGGTGCCGAGGCCGGTGGTGAAGGTGGTGATGACCTTGTCGAGGGGCGCGCCGGCGAAGGCTCCGAGCGCCAGTGACCCGATGGTCAGCGCCAGGAAGGCGTGCAGCTTGAACTTGGTGATGAGCACGACGATGACGGCGATGCCCGCCAGTACCGCGATGCCCAGTTGGGCGTGTCCCGCCGAGGTGATCGGCTCGACGGGGTCCGCCGCCAGCATCTCGACGCTGAGTCTGGTCACGGGGGATTCCCTTGCAGATACGGGGATGGGGGGGATGGGGGAGGGGCTGTTACGGCGCCGCGGGCGACGTCGGGTCGAGGGCGTCCAGCGCGGTCACCGCGCGTGCGGTGATGTCCTCGGGGGTACCGGAGACGTCGACGGCGACTCCCGCCTCGTCCGCCTGGAGCGGCTGGAGCGTGGCGAACTGGGAGTCCAGCAGCGCGGTCGGCATGAAGTGGCCCCGCCGGTGCGCCATCCGGTCCTCGATCAGCTCCCGGTCACCTGTGAGGTGCACGAACACGATCCCGGGCGCGGCGGAACGGAGCCGGTCGCGGTAGGACCGTTTCAGCGCCGAGCTGCTGACCACCCCGCCCAGCCCGGACCGCTCGTGGGCCCAGGCGCCGATGGCGTCCAGCCACGGCCACCGGTCCGCGTCGTCGAGCGGGGTACCGGCCGTCATCTTGGCGATGTTGGCCGGCGGGTGGAAGTCGTCGCCCTCGGCGTAGGGGACGCCGAGCCGGGCGGCGAGCAGCGGACCGATCGTGGTCTTGCCCGTGCCCGCGACGCCCATCACCACGACGACGTGGGGGGTACGCATGACTGCCTCGCTGTCTTCCTCGACATACGACGTCGCATCCGACGTCGGCCAAATGAAACCCATTAGGTACGACGAATTCAAGAGTCTGTGATGAATAAGTCTGACTTTTTAAACGTGTGATCCGCCCCGTACGCTGAGTGCATGAGCACGATGGGCCGGGGGCTGCACGGCCGTGTACTGGACACCCTCGGCCCCGAGATCACGGCGGGCGAGTACCCCCCTGGCAGCGTGTTGCGCACCGACGAGCTGGCGCAGCGTTTCGACGTCTCACGCTCGGTGATGCGCGAGGCCGTGCGGGTGCTGGAGTCGATGCACCTGGTCGAGTCCCGCCGCCGGGTGGGCGTCACGGTCCGGGCCAGGTCCGAGTGGAACGTCTACGACCCGCAGGTCATCCGCTGGCGGCTGGCCGGCGCCGACCGCCCCCACCAGCTGCGGTCCCTCACCGTGCTGCGCTCCGCCGTCGAGCCGGTCGCCGCCGGGCTGGCCGCGCGCCACGCCACCGCCGAGCAGTGCGCCGAGCTCACCGAGTGCGCCCTCGGCATGGTCGCCCACTCACGCGGGCACCAGCTGGAGGGCTATCTGATCCACGACGTGGCCTTCCACCGGGTGATCCTGAACGCCTCGGGCAACGAGATGTTCGCCCGCCTCGGCGATGTCGTCGCCGAGGTGCTGGCCGGCCGTACCCATCACGACGTGATGTTCGAGGACCCCGACCCGGCCGCCGTCACCCTGCACGTCCAGGTCGCCGAGGCGGTGCGGGCGGGCGACGCGGTGCGCGCGCGGGAGCTGACCCGGGAGATCACGGTCGGAGCGCTCCAGGAGCTGGACATCCTCGCCCCGTAGCGCCAGGGCCCTCGCCCGGGGTCAGGGCCTGTCGTGGCTCAGTCGAGGAACTCCCCGTCGACGTACACCCAGGCGCCGTCGACCCGCTCGAACCGGCTGCGCTCGTGCAGCGCCCCGCCCTGGAAGGACGCCCGGAAGGTCACGGTGCCCGTGCCGTGGAACGCCGACCCCTCGCTCGTCGCCAGGACCTCCAGCCCCGTCCACCGCGTCCCGGCGTCGAGGCCGAGCCGGGTCGGGCGGGTGCGCGGATGCCAGGTCCGCAACAGGTACCCCTCGTCACCCCGGACGAAAGCGGTGTAGCGCGAGCGCATCAGCGCCTCGGCGGTCGGCGCCGCGGCCTCACCCCGAAGGAATCGGCCACAGCACATCTCGAATGTCTCCGCAAGACCGCACGGACATTCCGGGTGGTGTACCGGTGCGGCGTGGTGGGGGCCGCGGGAACGGCCGGTGCGTCGGGACATGCGCTCCATTGTGCTGCACCACGGCGTGTGGGGATTGTGTGCATCACCTGCCCCGACACGCGCACATCGTGTGCGAGTCGTGTTCGCCGCCCTTCATGGAAACTCCCTCAGGCCTGGCGTGAACCCGCCTTGTTCCCGCAACTCCCCAGTCACCAAGGTGGGTTGAGCACCTGAGCATCAGGAGTCACAAGCATGTGCTTGCCCTGGGTGACCGACCGCCCGGGGTGCCGACGGGGGACTGATGCGGTGCGCGTACCACCGCCGCCCATGGGGGCTGCGTCCTTGCGCGCCGATCCGGAACGTCTCCGGAATGTCTCCCTCTGTCATCTCTTGGTGTCTTCGTTCGTGCCCGAGAAGGGATTGGAGGGGGAATGCCGACGCATGCAGTGGGCCCCACCCGGCCGACGTATCCCGGCGTCTACGTCGAAGAGCTTCCCAGCAGCACCCGCACCATCTCCGCCGTGACCACGTCGGTGACCGCTTTCGTCGGTCACACCCGGCGCGGTCCGCTGAACGAACCGGTGCGCGTCACCGGCTTCACGGAGTTCGAGCGCCGCTTCGGAGGGCTCGGCTCGCAGAACGCCCTCGCCTACGCGGTGCACCAGTTCTTCGCGAACGGCGGCGGTGTCGCCGTGATCGTCCGGGTCGCCGAGGCCGGCAGCGGCAAGGCCGCCCGCGTCGTCCTGGAGTCCACCGAGGGCCACAGCGAGAGCCGGGTCCTGGAGGTCCACGCCAAGGAGCACGGCGTCTGGGGCAACGGCCTGCGCGTGGCCGTCGACCACGACACCCCGCACCCCGGCGACACCTTCAACCTGCGGGTTCACGACGCCAAGGGCGAGGCCCGCGAGAGCTTCACGGGCCTGTCCATGGACCCCGGTCACGGCCGCCACGCGCCGACCGTGATCAACGCCGGTTCCCGCCTCATCCGCGTCGAGGCCGTCGGTGAAGGCCGTCCCGACCCGTCCGGCACCGTCTCCAAGCCGTTCGGCGACGAGCTGCCGAACCTGGAGGTCGACCTCACCGTCAAGATCGGCGACGTCGAGCGCGAGTTCCGGCTCCACGACCCCGACTGCGACGGCGAGAGCCCGTGCAGCGTCGCCGAGTTGGCGCTCCTGCTGGAGCGCAAGCTGCGGGCGCTGCCCGACGCGCCCGGCAAGCACGCCTTCGCCGGCGTCGAGGTCACCGCCTTCGGCCGGCGCGTCCAGGTCGTCGCCGGGTCCACCGACCCCCAGGACGTCGTGCGCTTCCTCGGCGAGTGCGCCAACGACCTGGGCCTGGAGGCCTCCGTCAACCCGCCGGTGTTCCCGCTGGAGGGCGGCGAGGACGGCGCTGCCCCCGGTCCGCGCGACCTCATCGGTTCCGAGGGCGACAAGACCGGCATTCACGCCCTGCGCCAGGTGGCCGACGTCAACCTGCTGTCGCTGCCCGAGCTGGCCTCGTACGAGAAGACCGAGGACATGCTCACCGTCGTCTCGGCGGCCCAGCGGTTGTGCCAGGAACGGCGGATCTTCCTCCTCGTCGACGCGCCGGGCACCTGGCTGAGCGTCGACACGGCACGGGCCGGCGTCGCCGCCTTCGACGCCGTGCGCGGCGACCACGCGGGCCTGTACTTCCCGCACATCCAGCTCACCGACCCGCTCACCGGGCGGCTGCGCGCCTTCCCGCCGTCCGGCGCGGTCGCCGGCGTCATCGCGCGCACCGACGCCGAGCGCGGCGTGTGGAAGGCCCCGGCCGGCACCGAGGCCCGGCTGGTGGGCGTGCACTCGCTCACCGTCGACCTCACCGACCGCGAGAGCGGCCTGCTCAACCCGCTCGGCGTCAACTGCCTGCGCACCTTCCCGCTCACCGGCCCGCTGGTCTGGGGGGCGCGCACCCTGCACGGCTCGGACGCCCTCGACAGCGAGTGGAAGTACGTGCCGGTGCGGCGGCTCGCGCTGCATGTGGAGGAGAGCCTGCAACGGGGCCTGCAGTGGGTCGTGTTCGAGCCCAACGACGAGTCGCTGTGGCAGCAGATCAGGCTCAGCGCCTCCTCGTACCTGCACACCCTCTTCCGCCAGGGCGCCTTCAAGGGCAGCACCCCGCGCGAGGCCTACTTCGTCAAGTGCGACCACGAGACCACCACCGCCGAGGACGTCGCGAACGGCGTCGTCAACGTCCTGGTGGGCATCGCGCCGGTCCGGCCGGCCGAGTTCGTGATCGTCAGGATCCAGCAGACGTCCGGGCAGTTCGCGCTCTAGCCGCGGCCCCAGGAATACCGAGGACATTCTCCGATGGCTGAGTTCACGGTCAACGCCCATCGTTTCGACCCGTACAAGAACTTCAAGTTCCTGGTCCTGTGGGACGGTCGGACGGTCGCGGGCATCAGCAAGATCAGTCCACTGAAGCGGACCACCGAGGTCGTCAAGCACCGGCACGGCGGCGACCCCTCCTCCCCGCGCAAGTCGCCGGGCCGCTCCGAGTTCGAGGGCATCACCTTGGAGCGCGGGGTGACCCACGATCCCGAGTTCGACCGCTGGGCCAACAAGGTCTGGCAGGTCGGCGCCGGTCTCGGCTCCGAGGTGTCCCTCGCGGACTTCCGCAAGGACATCGTCATCCAGGTGCTGAACGAGGCCGGCCAGGTCGCCGTCTCGCACAAGCTGTACCGGACCTGGCCCAGCGAGTACCAGGTGCTCGGCGAGCTGGACGCCAACGCCAACGCGGTGGCCATCCAGTCGCTGAAGCTGGAGTGCGAGGGCTGGGAGCGGGACTACGAGGTGCCCGAGCCCACCGAGCCCTCCTTCCTCAACCCGGCCTGACCCAGGAGGAGTTCGCGGTCATGGCGATCACGGGGGCGGCCGGCCTGCTGGCCACCTGGGAGGCGGGGCTCGCCGAGGCGCCCGCCGGGCGCGCGCTGCTGCTGCACCGCACCGCGCGCCCGGACCTCGACGCCCGGGCCCTGCCCGCGCTCCCGGTGGGGGAGCGCGAGACGGACCTGTTCGCGCTGCGCCGGGCGCTGTTCGGCGAGCGCATGCAGGTACGGCTGGACTGCGCGGCGTGCGGCGAGGACATGGAGTTCGACCTGGACGCCGGGGAGTTCGCCCGGTCGGTGAGCGGGCGCGGCGAGTCCGTCGTACGGGTCGCGCAGGACGGCTGGGAGGCCGAGTTCCGGCTGCCCGGGATCGCCGACCTGGCCGTGGCCGCGCGTGCCGCGGACCCGCGCGCCGCGCTGCTGGCGCGGTGTCTGGTGGCGGCGGCGCACGAGGGTGCGGCGGTCACCGCCGACGACCTGCCCGAGCCCGTGCGGCGCCGGATCGCCGAGGCGGCCGAGGCCGCCGACCCGGCTGCCGACTTGACGCTCGACGTGGCCTGCCCCGAGTGCGGGGACGCCACACGGGCGGAGCTGGACATCGCCTCGTACCTGTGGACCGAACTGGACTCCTGGGCGCGGGACCTGCTGCTCGACGTCCATCTGCTCGCGACGGCCTACGGCTGGAGCGAGCCGGAGATCCTGGCGCTCAGCCCGCTGCGGCGCCGCTACTACCTGGAGATGTGCGCCGATGTCTGACTCCACGTCCGGCTCCGGGGAGTCCGGTGCCCTGCCCGGCTCCCCGGCCGAAGGTGCCGGCGCCGCCCGGCCCGGTGCCGGGGCCGCCGACTTCCTCGACCGGCTGATCGCCCGGCACGCCCCGGCCGCCGCCGGTCCGCGTCCGGGAGTGGTGCGGGTGCAGCCCCGGCTGCCCGGCCCGTTCGAACGCGTCGAGGCGGTACGGGACCGGACCCGGGACGACGACGCGGACACCGGCCCGCTGTCGCCCACCGCGGCGCCGTCGCCCACGCTCCGCGCCGGCGTCCCGCGGCCCGGCCCCGCCGCCGAGGCCGCGCGTCCGCACCCGGAGCGGGAGCGGACCGTCGTACACACCGAACGCCTGACCGGTGAGACGGCGCCGAGCGCGGTACGGCCCGGCCTCGCCGAGCTGCCGCTGCTGCGTCCCGCCGCACCGCCGGTCAGCGGCCCCCGGCCCGTGCCGGACGCCGGGCGGCGCGTGTCCGGGCGACCGGAACCGGCCGGGCGCCGGCCCGAGGCGTCCGTGCCCGTACCCCAGGGCGCCTACACCGCCCGCCCCGCCCCGCCGGCCTTCGCACGACCCCGCGCCGCGGACACCGCGGCGGCCCGGGACGTCGTCCGGCAGGCGGCCGCACGGCGGGCGGGGCGGACGCCCGAGCAGGTGGTGCAGGTGCAGATCGGGAGGCTGGAAGTGACGGCGGCACCGGGGCCGTCCGACGGCGACCGGCAACGCCCGCCGGCGAACCGCCGGCCGGGGACGACGGTGAGCCTCGCCGAGTATCTGGCCCGGGGGCGCGAATGAGCGGCACGGCAGGCATCAGGACGACAGGGACCGAGGAACGCACGCCATGAGCAACGCACTTGCCATCGCCCATGTGACCCAGGCCCTCGCCCTGCTGATCGAGACCAACATCGGGCCCGAGACCGACATGGCGGTCAAGGTCGAGCCGCGCAGGCCGCCCGCGGAGCCCACCCTGGACCAGCCCACCATCTCGGTCTTCCTGTATCAGGTGACGCCCGACGTCTCGCAGCGCAACAACGACCTGCCGACCCGCGCGGGCGACGGCACCCTCGTCAGGCGACCCGCCGCCGCGCTCGCCCTGCACTACCTGATCAGTGCCTACGGCGACGAGAACGAACTCGTCGGGCAGCGGCTGATCGGCTCCGTGGTGCGCACGCTGCACGAGATCCCGATCCTGCCGAAGGACATCATCGAACTCGCCCGCGAGAAGGCCCATCTGGCGGCCAGTGACCTCGGCGAGGCGGCGCAGCGGGTGCGGTTCACGCCGACGGTGATGGACATCGACGAGACGTCGAAGCTGTGGGGGATGCTCCACCAGACGCCGTACGCGCTGTCCGTGGTCTACCAGGCGTCACTGGTCCTCATCGAGGGACGGGAGATCCCGGTGCCGCGCCCGCCGGTGGAGCGGGCGGACGTACGCGTGCTGCCGTTCGGTGCGCCGGGTGCGCAGGAGCCCGGGGGCGGTCAGGGGGACGCGGCCGGGTCCGCCACGCCGGAGGACGGGACGCCGCAGCCCGCCAAGAAGGCCGCGAAGGCGCCCGCGAAGGCGCCCGCGAAGGAGCCCGCTAAGTCCGGGGCGCGCGCGAAGGCGCCGGAGAAGGCGGTCGCCAAGGCACCGGCCCGCACACGGCGGCAGACCACCCGAGGCCGGGCGGGCGGCGCCGCCCCCGTCGGGGAGTCGAGCGGCTCCGACAAGACGGACAAGGCGAACACGACGGACAACGCCGAGAAGGCCGAGGCGGCGGACCGGGCCGGGAAGGCCGGGGCGGACGCGAAGGCCCGGCGCACGGACAGGACGGAGCACTGAGGCGGCATGGGAACCACGGGGGCAGGTGAGGACATGGGGACGCACGGGACGGCGGCCACCGGCGGTGACTCCGCCGTGCTCATGGCGGAGATCCGCCGCGTCCTGGCCCGCGTGGACGCCCACGCGGCGCGCGGCGCCCGGCCGGAGGCGAACCCCGCCGCGAACGCCGACACCGACGCCGAACCGGCCGCCGCCGGCTCCCTCGATCCCGTACGGCAGTCCGCCGCACCCCTCGACGCCCTCGTCGCCTGCTTCGGGCTGACCCCCTTCGAGCGCGACCTCGTCCTGCTCACCGCCGCCCAGGAACTGGAGCCCACGACCGCTGCCCGCTGTGCCGCCGCCTGTGGTGATCCGGAGCGCGCCCACCCCACGTTCGGCCTCGCGCTGGCGGCCCTCGACGCGCCGCACTGGAGCGCGCTCACGCCGGTGGCCCCCCTGCGCCGCTGGCGGATCGCCGAACTCGACGACGAGACCCGGCTCACCACGTCCCGGCTCCGGCTGGACGAACGCATCCTGCACTTCCTGCTGGGCTCGCCCTACCTGGACGCCCGGCTGCACGGCCAGTTGCGGCGCGCACCCGCCCCGGACCGGCTGCCGCCGTCGTACGACCTGACCGCGCACCGGGTCGCCGAGGGCTGGACGACGGCGGGAGCGGACGTACCGCCCCTGGTCGAGGTGACCGGCGGGGACCCGCGCAGCCGGGCCGACATCGCGGCGGCCGGCGCCGGCCGGTGCGGGCTCGGGCTGTACACGACGAACGCCGAGGACCTGCCCACCGACCCCGCCGCACGGGACCGGCTGGCCCGGCTGTGGCAGCGCGAGGCGATCCTGCTGCCCGCCGCGCTCCTCGTCGAGGTGGGCGACCTGGACCGCGAGCAACGGGCGGCCCTGGAGGCGTTCCTGGCCGGGGCGGCCGTGCCCGTGGTGGTCTCCAGCGAGGACCCGCTGCGCTCCGACCGCCCGCACGGCGCGCGCGTGACGGTCCCGCGGCTCGACGACGACGAGCAACTCGCCCTGTGGTCCGAGGCGTTCGCGGAGACCGACCTGGCGGAGCGCGAACTGCGCTCCCTGGTCGCGCAGTTCCAGCTTCCGCCGCACGTCGTCCGGTCCGCCGCCGCCACGGTACGGCGCGACCTCCCCCGCGAGGAGGACCTGGACGTCGCGGGACTCGCCTGGCGGGCCGGGATGCGGGAGGCCCGGATCGGGATGGACGAGCTGGGCCGGCGCGTCGAACCGCGGGCCGGCTGGGACGACCTGGTGCTGCACGAGCGGCAGGTGGCCGTGCTGCGCGAGATCGTCGCGCACGTACGGCAGCGGCCCACCGTCCACCAGGAGTGGGGCTTCGCGGGCACCCTGCGCCGGGGACTCGGCGTGACCGCCCTGTTCGCCGGCGGCTCGGGCACCGGCAAGACGCTCGCCGCCGAGGTCATGGCCGGTGAACTGGGCCTCGACCTGTTCGTCATCGACCTGTCCCAGGTGGTCAGCAAGTACATCGGCGAGACCGAGAAGAACCTGCGCCGGGTCTTCGACGCGGCCGAACGCGGTGGCGCGCTGCTCCTCTTCGACGAGGCGGACGCGCTGTTCGGCAAGCGCAGCGAGGTCAAGGACAGCCACGACCGGTACGCCAACCTCGAAGTCAGCTATCTGCTGATGCGGATGGAGGCCTACCGCGGCCTGGCGGTCCTCACCACCAACATGAAGAAGGCGCTGGACACGGCCTTCCTGCGGCGCATCCGCTTCGTCGTCGACTTCCCCTTCCCCGCCGAGCACGAGCGCGCGGAGATCTGGCGCCGCGTGCTGCCGCCGCAGGCACCGGTGAAGGACATCGACTGCGGCCTGCTCGCCCAGCTCACGGTCGCGGGCGGCTCGATCCGCAACATCGCCCTGTCCGGGGCGTTCCTGGCCGCCGAGGAGGACGACCGCCTCCAGATGCGGCACATGCTCGCGGCGGCGCGCACCGAGTACCTGAAGCTGGAGCGGTCCCTGACGCCGACGGAGGTCCGGGGATGGGTGTGACCGGAGGACCTTCGCCGAAGGGACGGGCGGGGAGCGCGCCCTCGGCGATCCGGGTGGAGATCGGCGAACTGGCCCTGGAGGGCTTCCGCGTGGACGCGGAGCGGGTCCGCGCGGAGTTCGCGCACGAGCTGACCCGGCTGGTCAGGGAACGCGGCGTGCCGCTGGCCACCGACGGCCCGGTCACCCTGGACGCCGTGTCCGGGCTGCCGCCCCTGCCCGCCGGCCTGACCGCCCGCCGCCTCGGACAGGAACTGGCGCGCGCGGTCCATCACGGGCTGAGCGGCCGCGGGGAGGTGACGCGGTGAGCGACTCCCGCACGCCCGGGACCGCTTCCGAGCAGTCGGCCGAGCAGCGGCGCCGCAAGCGCAGGGAGCGGGCCGCCGCGTCCCGTGCGCCCGAGCCCAAGAACATCGTCAGCGGCGCCGGTCAGCCCCTCGACCCCGGCGTACGCCGCGAACTGGAGGAACGGCTCGGTCACGACCTGGGCCGGGTCCGGCTGCACACCGGCCGCGACGCCGGGGCGCTGACCGAGCTGCTCGGCGCGGACGCGGTCGCGGTCGGCCAGGACGTCTTCTTCCGCGACGGGGCCTTCAAGCCCGGCACGGACGAGGGCCGCCGCCTGCTCGCCCACGAGTTGCTGCACACCGTGCAGAACCCGCACGGCCTCGGCGCCCTGCGCGCCGGACGCGAACCCGGCGCCGTCAGCCTGCCCCAGCAGGCCATCGAGCGGGAGGCGGAGTCGGCGGCCCAGGACGTCGTACGCGGCCTGGAGGCCCCCGAGGTCGAGGAGGGCCGGGCCACCCCGGGCTGGCTGCGCTACGCCACCGTCGACGCCGACCGCAGCCGCGCCGAGGCCGTCGACCCGGCGACCCTCCTCGACCGGCTCACGAACTCGGTCGTGCGGTCGCTGCGCAGCGACCCGGAGGACCTGTCCCAACGCACCCGTAAGCAACTCGCCCGACTGCCGGGGGAGTTGCTCGACGGAGTCCTGATACGCCTGGAGAGCAGGCTGCTCGGTTCCGAGCAGGACCGGGTGCTCGACCTCGTCGACGAGATCGAGGCGTACGACGACTTCGCCGACGACGGCCTGGAACGGGACGCCCACGAGGCGCCCGCTCTCGCGCCGGACCTCGCCGAGGAGGTGCGGGCCGAACGAGAGCGCGAGGACCGGTCCGCGCGCGAACGGCGGACGCCGGAGCGGGAGCCGGAGGCGGCGCCCGACCAGGAGGGTTCCCCGAAGGGTACCCAGGAGCAGGAGCAGGAGCAGGAGCAGGAGCAGGAGCAGGAGCAGGAGCAGCGGCAGAAGGGGCAGGGGCAGCGGAACGGGGAGGGGCGGACCGGCTCCGGTCAGGCGGAGCGGCGCACCGGCGGGGAGCAGGAGGCCGGCGGCGGGGCGGAGGGCACCGGCGGCAAGGAGCAGGACCCCGGAGGCAAGGGGCAGGACTCCGGAGGCAAGGAGCAGGCATCCGGCGTCCAGGAGGCGACCGAGCGGCAGGAGACGCTGGCCGCGAGCGAGGAGGAGTCGGCCGCACGCAACCGCCCCGGCGCCGCCGAGGCCGCCGTCGCGGGAGGACAGGTCAGGCCGCAGGACAAGCGCGGCCAGCGGCAGCCGACCGGTTCGCCGACGGCGTCCGGCAAGGACACCCAGCTGCCCGGCGCGTTCAGCACCCTCGACGGCCGGCGCAACCAGGACGTCGAAGGCCTGGAGGAGGAGTCCGGCGAAGAATCGCTCGGCGCCGGGAGCGAGTCCGAGGTCGACGCCGGGGCGGGGGAGCCGAGCGCCTGGGACGTGAAGCTCCAGCCCGAGGACTTCCTGCCGAAGGACGACCTGGACGTCTCCGGCGTGCCGACCGCCGACGAGCTGGACCCGTCGTCGTCCGCGTCCCCCTCCCTGCCCTTCTTCCCCGCACCGCCGCCCACCAGGGCCGACCAGGTGCAGGCCGAGCGGGAGGCGGAGGACGCCGGGGACGCGGCGGCGGAGGCGGAGCCGGAGGAGGAGACCGGTACGGCGCGGGACGCCCGGTCCCCGGCCCCCGAGACCGAGGGCGACCCGCAGGGCACGGGGGCGCCGGACGCCCTCGCTGTCGAGCGGACCGCCCTGCCCCCGACCGTCCCCACCACCGGCGCCAGGGACCCCAAGAACGGCGACGATCCCAAGGCAGGACCGGTCGCGGCCCAGACCACCGTGCAGGAGGCGCCGAACAGGGCGGAGTCGAAGTCCGAGGGCGGCGGCGAGGCCCGGGAGTCCGCCGCCAAGGAGGAGAAGGGCACCGCGGCGGCGGGCGACAACGCTCCGGCGGCTCCGGAGAAGGAGTCCCCGCAGGCGGCGGGAGGCCGGTCGGCGCAGTCCGAGGCAGGGGCGGGATCCGCGGGTGCGGCCACGCCTGCGGCGGCCGCTCAGGAGGCCCGTACGGAACCGGCGTCGCGTACCGAACCGGGACCTGAGTCCCGTACCGAACCGGGACCCGCGGCACGTACCGAACCGGGACCCGCGTCGCGTACCGAGCCTGGCCCGGGATCACGTACCGAACCCGAGACCCGCACGGCGTCGCACACCCCCGCCGAACACACCGCCTCCACCGCCGGCCGTGGCGAAACCCCCGCACCCGCATCCGTATCCGCGCCCTCGACCGCCCCCAGCGCCCCTCCCGCCTCCGCCGCCCCGAAGGAGGCCCCGCAGAGCGCGCCGGCCGCCGGGGGTCCCGCACCGGCACGGGCGGGCGGAGGCGGGGGAGGGGCCGCGGCCGGGCGCGGCAAGGGCAGGAGGAAGGACTCCGCGCCGGCACCGGACCTCTCCGGCGTCTCCCCCGAAGCGGGCCTGGCCTCGGCGGCCGGACTCAAGCCGCACAAGGCACTTCAGGCCATGGGCGGGGTGGGCGGCGCGGTCGACCGCTCGGTCGGGGACGAGCGCCGGACGCTGGCGGCGGCGCCCCCCTCGATGGAACGACCGGCGGGCGCCCCCCGGACCCTCCAGGGCAAGCCGAGGACGGACGCCCCGGCGCAGTACTCGCAGGACCCGGCCCGGCAGGCCCAGGAACCGGAACGTGAGGACGCCGAGGTCACCGGGGCGAAGGCGCCGGAGGGCCGGATCGAGGCGGAGGAGGCCGAGGAGCCGGGCGGCTGGGACACCTTCAAGATGGCGCTGGGCTTCGGCATCGGCAAGGTGGCGAGCTGGCTCGGATTCGAGGTGGACGCGCAGGAACTGGCGGCCAAGTTCGCCGGGCTGCCGACGAAGGACGAGGCCCTCAGGCAGGCGCAGGCGGGCAGCGCGCCCGGCGTACGGATGCAGGGCGCGGCCGACGGGAAGGCCGGGGAGCAGAGCGGGCACGTCGACGCCAAGGGCCGGCAGACCGTGGCCACGGCGCGGGACGACGCGGGCCGTGCGATGGGCGAGGACCAGGTCTATCCGGATGCGCCCGCGGAGCGGCTCACGGCGCGGGTGCCGGGTGCCGGGGGCGGCAGCGGTGCGGGAGTCGGCGCGACGGGCACCGGCGGTGCCGTGCCGGCCGAGGCGGCGTCCGAGGTGGCGGAGCACGACCGCGGGCCGCAGCTCCAGGCGGCGTTCGCGGACGGGCAGAAGGGCGTCGCGGAGGGCCGGCAGGCCAAGGACCGCGACTTCCGGGGCGCCCAGGCCAGGCACAGGCAGCAGGTGGACGCCGAGATCGCTGCGAACACGCGGACGCAGGCGGACGAGCGCGAGAAGGCGAGGAGCGAGGTCGGCGCCCGGCGCGAGGACTGGCGGGCGCAGCAGGACGAGGAGCTGCGCGGCCTCGGCGACAAGAAGAGCGAACGGCGCGAGCAGGTCCGCAAGGACGTCGAGGACCGGGAGAAGAAGACCGACGACGACGTCGAGAAGGAGAAGGAGGGCAGCGACAGGAAGATCAAGGACGAGGGCGAGAAGGCGGAACGGGAGGCGGAGCGGAAGAAGGACGACTCCGTCCAGGAGTCCGGCAACTGGATCACGAAGGCCTTCGACTGGATCAAGCAGAAGGTCATCGAGATCAAGAACGCGATCGTCCGGGTGATCCGGGCGGCGCGGGACGCGGTCGTCGGCTTCATCCGCACGTTCAAGGAGACGGTGGAGCGCTGGATCGACGAGGCCCGCAAGGGGATCGTCGAGGCGATCAAGAAGTTCATCACGGACCTGATCGAGTTCGCGAAGGCGATGGTCCGCGCCGTCGTCGAACTGGCCCGCCGCGTGCGCAAGTTCGTCACCGATCTGATCGCGGCGGCGATCGCGCTGGTCAACCGCCTCGCGCAGGCGCTGAAGCAGGCGATCTCGGACCTTCTCGACGCCGTCGGCAAGTTGCTCAGCGGCATCCTGGACCTGCTGAAGAGGATGCTCCTGGCCGCGGTCCAGGCCGTCGTGGCCGCGGTGAAGGCGATCATGGACTTCGCGGCGGGCCTGCTCGGCGCGCTGGGCGACTTCATGCTGATCGCGGTCGACTTCCTCTCGGACCCGGGCGGCTGGCTCGGCGGCGCGAAGAACTCCGCGGTGGACGGCGCGAAGAACCACCTCTTCCGGGAAGTGAAGTCGGCGGTCAAGGAGTGGTTCCAGTCCAAGATCGAGGAGATCCTGGGCATCCCGCGGGCCGTCCTGGACAAGCTGATCAAGGGCGGCATCACCCTCGAACGGATCGTCAAGGAGACCTGGGACGCCATCGTCCCGCAACTCCCCGTGATCATCGGTGAGATCGTCGTCACCAAGGTCATCGCCAAGCTCATTCCCGGCGCCGGCTGGGTGATGGCCGTCATCGACGCCCTCCGCACGGCCATCGGCGCCCTCGGCGAGATCCTGCGCGCGTTCGGCGCGGTCCTCGACTGGCTCAGGGCCGTCCGTTCCGGCGGCGCGGGCATCCTCTTCGCCAAGGCGGTCGCGGCCGGCATCGTCGCCCTCCTCGAACTGGCCTACGAGGCCCTCCTGTCCGGCATAGGCAAGTACGTCGCCAAGGTGGGCCGCCGCCTCAAGAGCGTGGCGGAGCGGCTCGGCAGGGGCAGGCCGGGCGGCGGCAGGCCTGGCGCGGCCGGCCCGGACGGGGACGTCCCGCCGCAGCGGGTACCCGTCAGGAACGGGCCCGGCACGCACACCCCGTCCCGGACCGCGCCCGCGACCCCGACGCAGCCGAAGGCGGGCGAGGCCACCCAGGGCAGGCCCAAGTCGCCCGCCGACACCAAGGCGCCGAAGGGCAGGGACGGCGCGTCGGGGCAGGAGGAGCGGAAGCCGGACAGCGCACCCACTCCGGCCGCGAAGCCCGCACCGAAGCCGGAACCCCGTCCCCGGCCGAAGCCCGAGCCCGCGGCGCGACCCGAGGGAGCCGACGGCAGGACCCCGGACAGGTCGAAGGACACGGGGCAGCGGCCGAAGGGCGACGGCAAGGAACCCGTCAGGCCCAGGAACGACGCCAGGGACGCCGCGGACGCCACCTCCCGGGACACGACCAGGCCCAAGGACCCGAACGCGCCCAAGGACCCGGTCCAGCCCAGGAACTCGACCGAACCGAAGGGCGCCGCCGAGCCGGACCGGGACTCGCCCGGGCGGGACAGGAGCGGCGACACCCCCGCACGGCGTGGATCCGACCGGGACCGGCACAGGCGTGCACCGAGGCCGGACCACGACGGACGCAGGCCCAAGTCACGGGACGACGGCAGGAAGCCGGGCTCGACACGCCACCAGCGCGACAGGAGGGACGGCAGGCGACCGAAGTCCCGGCAGGACAAGGAGAACAGGAGAACCGAGGAGGAGAAGCGGAGCGGCCCGAAGCAGCAGCGGCTGACCAAGGCCGTGGCCAGGATCAGGGCCATCCTCACCCGGCTGCTCCGCCCCGGCCTGCCACGCCCCGCGCACCAGGCCACGCTCGTGGCGCTGCGCAGGTGGTACCGACTGCAGTCGCTGGAGCGTCAGCAGCCCAGCCGCACCGCGTTCGAGGTCAGGGCGAAGCTGAACCCCGAGGAGAGGGTGATCGACGGCTTCCCGCAGGACCTCAACGACTACCTCAACAAGTGGGATCTCCCGCGCCCCGAGGTCGTCCCGACACCGGAGAACGGCGTGGCGCCCGGACCGGACACCAACGCGCGGTACATCAACCCCGAGTACGCGCGGGCGTTCGGAAGGCCGCCGAGCCAGCAGTTCACCTACGGGTTCCCCTATCTGGAGAACCTCTACAAGCACACCAGCAACCCTCCGCAGTGGGACCGGATGCACCTGATACCGCGCGAGGTGGGCGGACCGGCCAAGACGTCCAACTTCGTGCCGGCCAGGAACGACGACAACGCGGGCTTCTACCACACGATCGAGAAGTTCGCGGCCCAGGCGTTCGGCGAGAAGAACGAGGACGAGCCGCCGATCCCGGGGTGGTACCGCACCCTTCTGACGCGCTACGACGGCCCTGTCTCCGCGAATCCGCAGTATCCGTACGGGCAGTACCCGAAAGGCTTCCCGCGGAAGATCGAGGTCGAGTGGGGCCTGTACCGCAAGCGGGGCGACGGCTCCGGCAGGAACCGGTCCGACTGGATGAAGCTCCCTGCCACGCGGACGGCCACGAAGACGTTCAACCCGCCGCCGTCATCGGCCGCCAAGGACCTCAACCCGGTGAACATCAACAGGGATTCCCGAGAAGATCTGAAGCGCGCGCTCGGCAGGCCGACGAATCTCTTCATGGCGGCGGTCATGAAAGTGCGGGAAAGGGCCGCGCCAGGCACCAAGGCTTTCCATGACATCAATGACATGCGCGACAAGCTGTCGAAGTTCCGGTCGGACAGCGGGAAGGGCCTTTACTCGTTGGAGAAGAACATGAAGGACATAGAGGATCGCTTCAACCGAGGGTTCTTCACCTTCTGACCAAGAGGCACCGCCCAGGAAAGGCCTACGTCCATGACACATCTGACCGCCGACGAAGAGCGGCACGCCGCATCGCTCACGGCGATCCGTGACAGCCCGCGACTGAACGCCCGGTGCGGAGACCTGACCCAGCTCGCGGAGCCCGTCGAGGAATTGCTTCCGCTGTACGAGCACAACGAGGACTGGGACGAGGTCCGGCTCGACGACGACCTCATGACCTGTGCGCTGCGCTTCACCGATCTCGGTGCGCAGTGGGAGACGACGGACGGTCTTCCGGAGCTCTACGGTGAATTCCGCGTCCTGCATTTCTACGATGTGTTCGAGCAGCCCGAAGGGCCGTCGCCGCTGCCGGACGCCACCGACTTCCAGCGGGACTTCCTTTCGGAACTGCGCAGCTTCGACCGCACACCCCGTTCCGGGGCAGGAATGATGTCCTACCTCCGGATGCGGCCCCGGACCACCCCGCTGGAGATCTGGTACCAGGACATCGCCGACATCGGCGTCGATCCGTATCCGCCGGGTCTTCTGAAGATGGACGTCACCTACTGCCAGTATCTCGATGCCCTGTTGCTCACGAAGGGCACCTACGGATGGCAGTACCTCTTCACCGACATCTCCTTGGGCGGCAGCGGTTTCCGGAGCACCGTCCGGTATCTGGAGCGGATGCTGGAGATCTTTCCCGAGCTCTTTCCGGAACACGACTACAGCGAGCTGCGTGACCGTCTGGAGGCCCGCCGGTGACCCGCTACGCAGACATCCCCAAACCCATCCGCTCGGGCCTGGTGGTGGTGAACCCCGACACCGGTACGCCCCAGCGCGTCATCGTGCTGCAGTTCAACCCGGACACCCTGGAGCGGAGCGTCGCTCCGCAGTCTGCCGGGGACGGTGGGGACGCCGGGGGCGGGGGGACCGGGAGCGGGGACCGGAACGAGGCGCTCCGGCTGAAGGGCCCCGCCCAGGAGACCTGGAAGTTCACCGCCGAGATCGACGCCACCGACCAGTTGGAGATCGCCGCGCCCGACGGCATCCATCCGCAGCTGGCGACGCTGGAGATGCTCGTGCAGCCGACCACCGGGCAACTGCGCGCGGCGAGCCGGCTGGCGGAGCGGGGCACCATCGAGATCAGCCCGATCGAGATGCCGCTGACCCTGTTCACCTGGGGCAGCAAGCGGGTCATGCCGGTGCGCCTGACGGAGCTGTCCATCAACGAGTCCGCGTTCGACGTGAACCTCAACCCCATCCGGGCCTCGCTCGCCGTCGGCATGAAGATCCTCACCGTCAGCGACCTGCCCGCCGGGCACCGCGGCGCGGACCTCTACATGGCGCACCTCGCGCAGAAGGAGCGGCTGGCCGCCGCCGCACGCAGCGGCGGCCCCGGCGCCCTCGGCCTCAGCGGCACCGGCGTACTGAGCGGAAGGAGCTGAACCCACCATGACCGGCATCGAGCCCTACGAGAACGCCTTCGACTCCATACCGGGCGCCCACCCCTACCCCCGGACCAGCCGCTACCACGACGCCGAGATCGGGGTCCACCGCAGGCCCGACGGCACGGAAGTGCGCTACACCAAGCGGCGGTTGCTGCCCCCGCTGGACGACGACCGGCCGACCCGGGAGCACACCGTCGCCGCCGGCGACCGCCCCGACCTCCTCGCGCAACGCTACTTCGGCGACCCCGGCCAGTGGTGGCAGATCGCCGACGCCAACCCCGTGCTCGACCCGAGGGAGCTGACCGCGGAGGCCGGCCGGGTCGTCGACATCCCCCTCGACGACGGGACCCCGCGGGGGGACCGACGTGTTTGACCTGCCCGTGGGGCAGGGCCCCGTCCACGTCACGCTCCAGATGGGGCCGCAACTCGTCCGGCCCGTCCCGGCCGAGGTCACCCAGGCCCTGCTGTCCGCGCAGATCACCGCGACGGCGGGGGAGCGCAGCGGCTTCCAGCTGGCCTTCGACATGACCAAGAACGGCGTCATCAGCCGGCGTCTGCTGCCCGAGGGCTTCTTCGACCCCAAGACCCGGCTGGTCGTCACCGTCACCGTCAGGGGCACCACCGAGGTCCTCTTCGACGGACTGGTCGTACGGCAGGAGGTCGGCGCCAGCAACCAGCCCGGCCACTCCACCCTCACCGTCACCGGCGAGGACCTCACCCTCCTGATGGACCTGGAGGAGCGCACCGCCCGGTACCCCAACCTGCCGCCCTCCGAGCGGGTGCTGGCCATCCTGCGCCGGTACTCCGACTACGGCATCCGGCCCGACGTCTACACGGAGAAGGTGGCCCAGCCCCCGCACCAGGACCTGCGGGTGCACTACCAGACCGGCACCGACCTGCAGTACGTCACCGAGCTGGCCCGCGCCAACGGGTACACCTTCTACCTCGAACCCGGCCCCACCCCCGGCCGCTCCTCCGCCCGCTGGGGACCCGAGGTGCGGCTCGGCATCCGCCAGCACGCCCTCAGCGTGAACCTGGACGCCAACTCCACCGTCGACCAGCTGACGTTCGCCTACGACGGCACCGCCCGCGAGGAGCCCCAGGCCCGTTGGCAGGACCCGGGGACCCGGCTGTCCACGCTGCTCCCGCAGCCGCCGATCAGCCCGCTCCGCCCGCCCCTGGGCAAGCGGCCCACACCGGCCCTGAAGCGGCGGACCCTGGCCGGCACCGCCAAGCAGCAACGCGGCCAGGCCGAGGCGGAGTTGCTCGCGCGGGCCGCGGTCTCGGCCGACGTCGTCTCCGGCTCCGGCTCGCTCGACGTCAACCGGCACGGCTACATCCTGCAGCCCCGGCAGCTCGTCGGCGTACGCGGGGCGGGGCGGGCGTACGACGGCGACTACTACGTCAAGTCCGTGACGCACAACCTGCGGCCGGGCTCCTTCCAGCAGAACTTCACGCTCTCCCGAGAGGGCCTCGAAGCGCGCAGCGACCACGTCAGGCCCTAACACCCATCAGGAGCACCTCAGCATGGCGGCACCCAGCAATCGCTACCTCGGCAAGTACCGCGGCCGGGTCGTGGACAACAACGACCCGCTGCGCATCGGCCGCATCACCGTCGAGGTCCCGGACGTCCTCGGCGACGAGCCGTCGACCTGGGCGCTGCCCTGCCTGCCGTTCACCGGGCCCGAGTCGGGGCAGTTCGTCGTACCGCCGCCCGGCACGGGCGTGTGGGTGGAGTTCGAGCAGGGGGACCCGAGCTTCCCGGTGTGGACCGGGTGCTGGTGGGGCGCGGCCGAGGAACTGCCGCCCGACGCCCGCCGCGAGCTGCGGGCCGACGCGCCGAACAAGCCGGTCGTCGTCCAGACGCCGCTGGCGCACAAGCTCGTCATGAGTGACACGCCCGGTGCCGAGGAGGGGATCCTCCTCCAGGCCAAGGGCGGCGCGTACATCCGCATCACCGAGGAGGCCGTGGTCATCGCGACCGGGGCGGGTGCGCAGGTGGTGCTGCGGGGACGTGAAGTGACCATCAACGAGGGCCAGTTGACCGTGCTCTCGAAGCGTTGACAGAAGACGGGGGAGATGCGAAGTGACCGGGACATCCGGGGGGCTGCTCGGCGCGGCCGCCGTGATCAGCTGTCCGCACGGCGGCCGAGCCACCGCCGCGACCACATCCGAGACAACCGTGTTCATCGACGGGGTGCCGGTGGCGACCGCCGCGCACGCCTACGTCGTCACCGGCTGCCCGCACACCGTCGACCAGGTGCCCATGCCCTGTGTCGCGGTCCGCTGGACCGGCTCCGACACCGGCGTCACCGTCGACGGCACGCCGGTACTGCTCGACACCTCCACGGCCGAGTGCTTCACGGCGGCGTTCGTCCCCCAGGGACCACCCGTCGTCCAGGCCGTGCAGCGAAAGGTCACGCTCCGATGAGCCCCACCCCGCCCCGCCTCCCGACAGCCGCCCCGACCCGCCCGGCACCGGGCGCCCCGAGCCGCCGCCCGGCCCTCGCGACGCACGTGTCCGCAGCCGACGCCCCGAGCCGCCGCCCGGCCGCATCGAGGAGCGTCCCCCCGAGCGACGCCCCGAGCCGCCCGGCAGCCGAGGCCTCGATCAGGCCGTCGGCACACGCCCCGAGCCGTCGCACGGCCCCCACCCCGGCCCGCCCCAGGGGAGGCGTCCGATGACCCGGCACGTCGGTTCGACGTCCGGCCCCGTGCGGCCGCAGAGCCCCCCGCCCGCCCCCCGATCCCTGACGAGCCGCCCGATGAGCGTCCGCCCCCGCACCGACATCGCCTTCCCCTTCCGCCCCGACCGCCGCGGCCGCACCGCCCACGCCACCCCGGCCGAGCACGTCCACGACCTGATCGAGCAACTCCTCTTCACCAGCCCCGGCGAACGCGTCATGCGACCCGACTTCGGCTGCGGCCTGCTCGACCTGGTCTTCGCCCCCAACAGCCCCGAGCTGATCCACACCCTGGAACTCTCCGTGCACGCCTCCCTCCAGCGCTGGCTCGGTGACCTCATCGACGTCGAGGCCCTCGACGTGACCAGCGAGGACCACGTGGTCCGCGTCCACCTCGCCTACGTCGTGCGCGCCACCGGCGCCCGGCGCGAGGACGTCTTCGAGGGGAGGGCCACCGCATGACCGGCACGACCTCACCCCGCCGGGCCAAGGTGCGCGCCGCCCAGCTCAACGGCATCGACGCCGTGGAGGCCGACGACGGGCTGCTGCTCACCGTCACCTTCCTCGGCAAGGCCCCGCACGGCCTGACTCCCGAGAACGTCCGTATCGACGGCGGCCGCCGCGTCACCGGCGTCACCGCGCTCGACGTCGCCGTCGAACGCGAGGACGACCCGGAGCTCGACGACCGGCTCCTCGTCACCCTCGACCGCACCGGCGACACCTCCCGCTACCGCCTGTCCCTGGTCGAGACCGACCCCTACGGCCGCCCCGGCACGGAACCCTTCCGCGGTTTCGACCAGCGCTACCACAGCGCGACGTTCGTGTTCCGGCCCGACGGCCCGACCCCCTTCGACTGCGCCGACGGGCACGACGAGCGGCCGGACTTCCCCGAGGCGCCGGTCGTCGACTACACCGCCCGCGACTACGACACCATCCGCAAGCTCCTGCTCGACCGGCTCGCGCTCACCACGCCCGACTGGCGTGAACGCAGCCCCGCCGACCTCGGCACGACCCTCGTCGAACTGCTCGCCCACGCCGGCGACCAGATCAGCCACCAGCAGGACGCGGTCGCCACCGAGGCGTACCTGGACACCGCCCGCCGCCGGGTCTCCGTACGGCGCCACGTCCGCCTCATCGACTACGCCATGCACGACGGCTGCACCGCCCGGGCGTACGTCACCGTCGAGACCACCGGTGACCGCACCCTCGCCCCCGGCACCTTCCGCTTCGCCTCCGTCGACGTCCGCACCCTCGACCCGCACGACCGCCCCGAGCCGGGCACCGTCATCGGGGAAGGAGACCTCGCCGACCTCGACGAGCGAGGCTCCGTCGAGGTGTTCGAGCCGGTCGTCGGCGCCGACCCGCTCCAGCTGCGGGTCGCGCACAACGCGATCCGGCTGTGGACGTGGGGCGGCGAGGTCTGCGCCCTGCCCGAGGGCGCCACCTCGGCGACCCTGCGCGACGCCTGGACCGACCCGGAGACCTGCCGGGACCGCCGGCTCGACCTGCGGCCGGGCGATCTGCTCCTGCTGGAGGAGGTGCGGGGCGCGCGCACCGGCACCCCCGGCGACGCAGACCCGGGCCACCGCCAGGCGGTACGCCTGACCTCCGTCACCCCGGCCGTCGACCGCATCGAGGACCAGCCGGTCCTGGAGGTCACCTGGGCCGTCGAGGACGCCCTGCGCCGCCCGTTCCACCTCACCGTCCGCGTCGGCCGCGACTGCCTGCCGGTCGAGGACGTCACCCTCGCCCGCGGCAACGTCGTCCTCGTCGACCACGGCCGCACCCTGCCCGCCCCGGAGACGGTCACCGTGCCGCCCGAGCCGGCCGTCACCGCCCCCTGTGACCCTCCCGGGCCGTGCTCCTCGCTCGCCTGCGGCTGCGCCGACCGCACCGAGGGCAACGCGCCCGCGCGGCTCATCGAGGCCCTGACGGACCGGACGGAGGCGGGCGACGCCCTCGGCGCCGACGACGTACGCGAACTGTTCGACGTCGTCGGACTCGCCGCCACCACCCGCGCCGGCCTCGGGCTGCAAAGCGCCGGCCAGCGGCACGAGAGGGTCGTGCCCGGGACGGCGTACGCCCAGGCCGCCGCGCTGCGGACACTGCTCGCGCAGACCGTGTACCCCGGCATCCGGCCCCGCTTCCGGCCGGTCCTCGGGCACGCGCCCGTCGCCCAGAGCGTGCCGTTCCCCGAGCCCGCGACCGTGGCCGCCGGGCAGGCGGAGCGGATCGCGGCGATCCCGGGACGGGTCCGGCAGCGGCTCGTGGAGCTGTGGCGCAGCGCCCGCGACCGCGACGGACTCGGCGACCGGGAGATCTCCGAACTGGCCGTCCTCTACGGCCTCAAGGTGCTGGAGCGCCTCGAACTGCGCCTGCACCCGGTCCGCGCCCTGCGGGAACTGCTCCACCGCAGCGACCAGTTGCTCGACGCCGAACTCCGGCGCGTCGAGGTCCTCGCCGCCCGCGCCCGCGCGGGCACCGTCCTCGGCGCTCCCGTCGCCTGGGAGATCGCGCACAGCTGGGGCCCGGCGTACGCCGAGGGCCTGCACCCCGACGAGCCCGTGCTGCGGGGACCGGCCGCCGCTGCCCTTGCCCAGGACCCGCGCCGCGCCCTGCCCGCCGTACGCCTCGAAGGCCCCGAGGGCGACTGGCGGCCCCGCCGCGACCTGCTCGCGTCCGGCCCGCGCGAGCGCCACTTCGTGGGCGAGCTGGAGGACGACGGCCGCCTGGCCCTGCGCTTCGGTGACGGCCGGCACGGCGCCCGCCCCACCCCCGGCGCCCGCCCGCACGTCCACTACCGCCTCGGCGGGGGCCCGGGAGGCAACGTCGGCGCGGAGGCCATCAACCACCTGGTCGTCACCGCCGACTGCGAGGCCCCGCCCGCCGCCGCGGTCCGCAACCCGCTGCCCGCCACCGGCGGCACCGCACCCGAACCCGTCGAGCAGGTGCGCCAGCTGGCCCCGCTCGACCTGCGGCGCACCCGGCTGCGCGCGGTCACCGCCGACGACTACGCCGCACTCGCCTCCGCCCTGCCCGGCGTGCAGCGCGCCGCCGCCGAGCTGCGCTGGACCGGCAGCGTCCAGGAGGCGCACCTCGCGATCGACGCGTACGGCGACGCCGCCCCCTCGCAGCGACTGCTGAGGACCGTGGAGCAGGACCTGGAGCCGTACCGGCGCATCGGCCACGACCTCGTCGTCGGACCCGCGCGCCGGGTGCCGCTCGACATCGCCCTGACCGTGTGCGCCGCGCCCGGCCACCAGCACGGGCAGATCCTCGCCGAGCTGTACCGCGTGCTCGGCGCCGGCCGCGGCGGCTTCTTCCACCCGGACGCGCTGACCTTCGGCGGACCGGTCCGGCTGAGCCGGCTGGTCGCCGTCGCCGCGGCCGTCCCCGGCGTCGAGAGCGCGCACGTGACGCGGCTGCGGCGGCTGTTCGAGCAGGACCGAGGAGAGAGGGAGGACGGCGTGCTGCGGCTCGGCCGGCTGGAGATCGCCACCTGCGACAACGACCCCGACCGGCCGGAGAACGGCCGCCTGGCGATCTCCCTGGGAGGCGACCGATGACGTACGCGGGCCACGAGAACCCGACGGCCGCGGGGGCCCCGGTCCCCGTGACCGGTGACGACCACTGCTCCTGCGGCCGCGCCCGCGGCGGCCACGACGAGCGTCTCGCGCCGGCCGCGCCGCACAACCCGCCGGGCCGCACCGCGCTCGACCTCCGCGTCGGCGAGTACGGCTCCTTCCTCGCCGCGCTGCGCGACCGCCTCGCCTCCCCCGCGTACCCGGCGCTGCGCGGCCTGACGGTACGCACCCCGGACGACCCGGCGATCGGTCTGCTCGACGCCGCCGCGGTCCTCGCCGACCTGCTCACCTTCCACTCCGAGCGGATCGCCGACGAGGCCTACGTCCGCACCGCCGACGAGCACCGCTCCCTCGTGCTGCTGGGCCGCCTGGTCGGTCACCGGCCGCGCCCCGGTGTCGCCGCCTCCACGCATCTGGCGTACACCCTCGAACGCGACCCGCGTGCCGAGACCTTGCCCGTCGTCGTCCCGCGCGGCGCCCGCAGCCACAGCGTGCCGGCCTCGGCCACCGAGGAGTCGCTGACGTTCGAGACCGGGCGCGACCTGACGGCCCGCTGGGACTGGAACGAGCTCACGGTGCGCCGCCGGCGCCCCACCCTCGTCACCCCCGCGGACCTGGAACGCCGCTCGGAGCTGTTCGTCCAGGGCACCGCCCATTCGCTGCGGGCCGGCGACCAGTTGCTGTTCGTCTTCGGTGAACGGGCGGGCGGCGAGCGGAAGCTGCTGCCGGTGGCGAGGGCCCGCGTCGACCGCGAGGACGACGTCACGGCGATCTCCCTGCCCCGGTCGGCCCCGCCGACGCTGCGGGAACTCGTCGACGAGGTGCGCCGCTGGACCGCCGTGCCGGCCGCCCCGGGCGAGCCCGGGGACGAGCCGCTGACCCCCGAGGTGCCCAACCCGCGCCCGGTCAGCAGGCTGATCGAGGACGTCGAGGACCAGGTCCTCGCCCCGCTGCGGGCCGACCTGGACACCGTGAGGACCCCCGAACGGCTCGCGGCACGCCTGGCCGAGCCGGTCGAACGGCTGGGCGAGGCCCAGGTGCTGGCGACGCCGTACGAGGACGTGGCCGCGTGGTGCGAGCAGTTGGAGGCGGTGCTCGCGGAACTCGCGGAGCGGGCCCGGGAACTGGCCCCGGCGCAGTCGACCGGCCCCACCGAGGCCGAGACGCCGCCCGCCTCCCGCCGGGCCGGGCCCCGGGCTGCGGAAACCGGCCCCCGCCACGCCGAGGACCACCCCGGGTCCCCGTCCGCGGCGCCCGACCCCCGGCACACCGCCCTGCAGACCCTCGCCTCCGTGCTCCCCGCCCTGCGCCCCGCGCCCCGGCGGACCACGGCCCGGGTCCCGCGCCCCGCCACCGACCCGGCGCGCCTGCTGACCGTCCTCGACCCTCGCCTCGGAGCCCTCTACCCGGCCTGGCGCACGGCCGCCGCGCCCGGCGCCCCGCAGCTCCTGCGCGAACTGCTCGCCCTGCGCGTCACCGCGGCCCCCTTCGGCGCCACGGCCCCGCTCAAGCCGGTCCAGGACGACCGCGGCCGGGTCATCCGCACCGCCGACTGGCCGCTCACCGGAGCCGTGCTGGTCACCGTGCGCGTCGTCCACGACCCGGCGGGCAGGGTGCCGGTCCGGGCGGAGTTCCAGTACGTCGAGGGCCCCGGCTCGGACCAGCGCGCCGAGAACCTCCCGGTGCCCCAGCCGCTCGCCTTCCCGCTGGGCCCCGGCCAGGTGGAGCTGTCCACCCGCAGCGGCCAGGACCGCGACCTCAGCTGGCTGAACCGGCGCCCCACCGACTCCCAGGACCCCGGCGTCACCGTCCGGCTGCACTCCGGCCTGCCCGAGCGCACGGTGTTCGTGTCCCGGCCGGACGCGGACGGCCTGGTCCACGTCGGCGTGCACAACGGCACCTCCGAGCAGATCGCCCTGCGCCCGGGCACGGCGGAGCAGTTCACGCACGGCGAGTACGAGATCGGCGTCCGCTACACCGTGGGCAGCACCGAGCCCGGCATCGAGGTGGTCGTCGCGGGCAAGCCCGAGCCCCTCAACCGCAAGGTGCTCCAGCTCGACACCGTGCACAGCGGCATCACGCCCGGCAGCTGGGTGGCGATCCGGCGCCCCGCCAAGGGCGCCCCGGACGGCGTGCCCGGCGACGCCGCGCTCGCCTTCGTCACCACGCAGGTCGTGGCCGCGCGCACGGCGGCGTACACCAACTACGGCATCACCGGCCGCGGCACCGAACTCACCCTGGCCGACCCGTGGCTGGACGAGTTCGACGTCCTGCTCTCGCACATCCGCGACACCACGGTGCACGCGGCGGGCGAGCCGCTGCTCCTGGCCGACGAACCGCTCGGCGAGGACGTGCACGGCGACGAGATCGAACTGGCCGAGCTGCACGACGGACTGCGTCCCGGCCGCACCCTGATGGTCACCGGCGAGCGCTCCGACGTGCCCGGCGTCCCCGCCACCGAGGTGGCCGTGATCGCCACCGCGGAACCGGCCGTCGACCCCCGGCTCCCCGGCGACCACGTCCACACCCGGCTCACCCTCACCGCCCGGCTCGCCCACCGCTACCGGCGCGACACCGTCCGGATCCTCGGCAACGTCGTGGAGGCCACCCACGGCGAGAGCCGCGAGGAGGCCATCGGCAGCGGCGACTCCGACCGGGTGAACCAGACGTTCGCGCTCTGGCAGACCCCGCTCACCTGGCTCGCCGACACCAGCCCCCTGGGTGCCAGGCCCGTCCTGGAGATCCGGGTGGACGGCGTGCTCTGGCACCAGGTCGACAGCCTCGCCGGGCGCGGCCCGCGCGAGCGCGTCTACATCACCGGCAGCACCGCCGACGGCCGCACCACGGTGACCTTCGGCGACGGCGCGAGCGGCGCCCGGCTGCCCACCGGCCACGAGAACGTCCGCGCCCGCTACCGCTTCGGCACCGGCAGGGCCGCCAACCTGCCCGCCGGGCGCGTCACCCAGGCGCTCACGCGTCCCCTGGGTGTCTTTGCGGTCACCAACCCGCTTCCCGCGACGGGCGGTTCGGACGCCGACGGGCCGGGCCTGACCCGCCGTACCGTCCCGCTCGCCGTCTCCGCCCTGGACCGGCTGGTCTCGGCCGGCGACTACGAGGACTTCGCCCGCTCCCGCGCCGGCATCGGCCGGGCGGCGGCCGTCGAACTCTTCGACGGCAGGCGGCGCGTGCTGCACGTCACGGTCGCCGGCACGGACGACGTGCCGATCGCCGAGGACTCCGACACCCTGCGCGCCCTGCGCGCCGCCCTGACCGAGTACGGCGACCCGCACCTCCCCGTCCGCGTGGACGTCCGCGAACCGGTCCTGCTGCTGATCGGCGCCAAGGTCGGACTCGCCCCGGACCACGCCTGGGAGGTCGTCGAGCCCCGCCTGCGCCGGGCACTGCTGGGACGGCTCGGCTTCGAGGGCCGGGAACTGGGACGGCCCGCCCGCCTCTCCGAGGTGCTCGCGACCGCCCACGGCGTGCCCGGCGTCGACTTCGTCGACGTCGACGTCTTCACCGGCCTGTCCGCCTCGGCCACCCCCGAGCAACTGGCCGCCCGCCCCGGCACGCCCGAGCCGCGGGTACGGGCGCACCCGGCCAGGTACGACGAGAAGCTCCACACCGTCCGCGCCGACGAGGGCGAGACCCTCACCTCGATCTGCGCCCGCCACGGCGTGCCGCTCGCCGCACTGCTGCGTCTCAACCCCGACATCACCGACACCCGGCGCCTGCCCAAGGGCCGTTCGGTGTACGTCTTCCGCGGCATCCGCCCGGCCCAGCTCGCCCTGCTGTCGCCGCGCGCCGCCGACACCCTGATTCTGACGGAGGTCAAGTGATGTCCCGGGACGTCCCGTTCGACAGCTCCCGCGATCCGGACGCGCTCGCCGCGCTGCTGCCCCGCCGGCACCGGCTGCGCGACGCCGAGGAGGGCGAGCCGCTGCGCGCGCTGCTCGCCGTCGTCACCGAGCAACTCGACCGCGTCCGCGACTCCGTGGCACAGGGCTACGAGGACCTGTTCGTGGAGACGGCGGCGCCCTGGGCACTGCCCTACCTGGGCGACCTGGTCGGCTACCGCACCCTGCCCGGCTACGCACGCGTCCTCACCACCGGCCTGCACGACGGCGGACGCCCCGCGCTCGCCGAGGCGATCGCGCCGCGGGCCGACGTGGCCGCGACGGTCGCGGGCCGCCGCCGCAAGGGCACCCTGCACCTGCTGGAGGAGGTCTGCGGGCGGGTCGCCGGGTGGCCGGCGCGCGCGGTGGAACTGTCCCGGCTGGTGGCCCACACACAGCCCGTGAAGCTGTACGGGGACACGGGCACCCACCGCGCCGGCCGCGGCCGTCTCGCCGACCTGCGCGACGGCGCGGCCCTGGACCTGGCGGGCGGCCCGTTCGACGGCACGGCCCGCACCGCCGACATCCGCCGGGCGAACTCCGGCCGGCGCCAGGGCGGGCTGACCCCGGCCGGCGTGGCGCTGTTCGTCTGGCGGCTGAAGGCGCACTCGCTGACGTCGTCCCCGGCGTACTGCGTCGACCGCGCCCGCAACCTCTACACCTTCTCGATCCTCGGCAACGACACCCCGCTGGTCACCAAGCCGTTCCCGGAGCCGTCGCCCACCCACATCGCCACCGCCGACAACGTCCCGGCGTTCATCCGGCGCCGTCAGCTCCACGACCGGCTGCTGGACCACTACGGCCCCGGCAAGAGCTTCGTCATCCGGCGCGACGGCGAGGACCGGCCCGTGCCGCCGTCCGACGTGGTCGTCGCCGACCTGTCCGACTGGCGTTACCGCCCCCGGCGCGGCCAGGTGGCCGTCGACCCGGAGCTCGGCCGTATCGCCTTCGGCTCCCGCACCGCTCCCCGCCAGGGCGTCTGGGTGGACTACCACCACGCCGCCGGCGCGGACATGGGCGGCGGCGAGTACGCCCGGGACGACCGGGGCCCGCGTCCCGACGCGACGTTCTACCGGGTCGGGCCCGGACAGCCGTACCGGCAGATCATGGACGCCTACCGGGCCTGGCGGGACGACCGGCGGGCGGACCGCACCGGCCCCGAGGGCATCATCGAGATCACGCACAGCGGCGCCTACCAGGAACAGCTCGACCTCGACCTCGACCCCGGCGACCGCCTCGAACTGCGCGCCGCCGAGGGCACCCGCCCGGTCGTGCGCCTGCTCGACTGGTACAGCAACCGCCCCGACGCCCTCAACATCCGCGCCGTGTCCGAGGACTGCGCCCCGCACGAGCGCCCGCGCGTCGTGCTCGACGGTCTGCTCGTCGCCGGCCGTGGCATCCACGTCGCCGGCCCCGTCGGCGCCGTCGTCCTGCGGCACTCCACCCTCGTCCCCGGCTGGTCGCTGGAACCCGAGTGCGATCCGCACTCGCCCGAGGAGCCCAGCATCGTCCTGGAGCGCACCACGGCCTGCCTCCAGGTCGAGCACAGCGTCCTCGGCACCATCGAGGTCATCGGCGACGAGGTCGGCGAGGAGCCCCTCGACATCCATCTGCGCGACAGCGTCCTGGACGCCACCGCAGACGACCGCGAGGCCCTGTCCGCCCCGGACTGCCGCCACGCCCACGCGGTGCTCCATCTGCACCGCACCACTGTCATCGGCGAGATCCACACCCACGCCGTCCGCGTGGCCGAGAACTCGCTCTTCACGGGGCGACTGCACGTGGCCCGCCGCGGCGTCGGCTGCCTGCGCCACTCGTACGTCCCGGCCGGGTCGCGCACCCCCCGCAGGTTCCGCTGCCTGCCGGACTCACCCGGCGGGGCACGGCCGCTGTTCGTCTCCCAGCGCTACGGGACGCCCTGGTACGCCCTGCTCGCCGACGCCTGCGCCGAGGAGATCCGGCGCGGCGCGGACGACGGCGCGGAGCTGGGCGCCTTCCACGACCTCTACCGGCCGCAGCGCGAGGACGGCCTGCGCGCCCGCCTCGCCGAGTACACCCCGGCGGGCACGGACGCCGGGCTCTTCTTCGTGACGTGAACAGCACCGACCTGAACCAGGGGGACCCCCTTCATGCACGCTGACCTCTCCCGCCACACGTTCCGACCGGAACGGCACTACTCCGCGGTCCTCGCCCAGCAGGGCCGGGTGCAGCTCGACGCCGACACCAACGAGCAGACGGCGATCCAGCTGCACCGCGCGCGCACCCTCGCCGCCGACCTGATCGGCCCGCACGGCGGCCCGCGCGACACGGCCGGCTTCCGTGTCGAGTACGTCGGCGGCCGGCACGACCTGGACACCCTGCACATCCACGGCGGCCGCTACTACGTCGACGGCATCCTGTGCGAAGCCGACCGCCCGGCGCCCGGCGTCCCGGTCCCCGACGAGGACGACCGGGAGGCCCCGGAGCCCCTCGGCCACTGGACGTACTGGGACCAGCCCGACGGACACCGCGACCCCGAGAGGCCCGGCGACCGCCTGCCCTCGCCCGCGCAGTCGCCGTTCGTGGTCTACCTGCACGTCTGGGAGCGCTCGGTCACCGCCGCCGAGGACCCGGCGCTGCGCGAGGTCGCGCTGGGCGCGGCCATGCCCGACACCGCCGCCCGCCTCAAGGTGGTCTGGCAGGTGCTGCCGTTGTCGCTGGCCGCGCTGGAGATCGAGGAGCCCGACCCGTCCAAGGAGACCGTGCGGGCCGCGTTCGCCCGCTGGGCGCGGCGTGAGTCCGCGCCCTCGGCCCGGCTCGCCGCCCGCGCCGAGCGGCCCGACCACGCCGACGAGGACCCCTGCCTGGTCCGGCCCGACGCCCGGTACCGGGGGACGGAGAACCAGCTCTACCGCGTCGAGGTGCACACCGGAGGCGAGGCGCCGGACGCCACCTTCAAGTGGTCCCGCGAGAACGGCTCGGTGGTCTTCCCGGTCGACGAACTGGACGGCACCTGGGTGCGGTTGGCCACGCTCGGACACGACGAGAAGCTGGACCTCGACGTCGGCGACCACGTGGAGCTCGTCGACACCGCCCGGGCCTCCCGCCGGGAGGCCCGGCCCCTGCTGCGGGTGGAGGAACTGGACCTGCCCGGCCGCCGCGTCCGCCTCTCCGCCGAACCCGCGCCGGGCGTCGGCCGGCTCCCGCACCTGAACCCGTTCCTGCGCCGCTGGGACCATCGGACGGGCCCCCGGCGCAAGGGCCGCACCACCGACCTGCGCGGGGGCGGCGTGCCCGTCGTCGAGGGGGAGTGGCTGCCCCTGGAGGACGGTGTGGAGGTCTACTTCGCCGCGGGCGGCACCTACCGCACCGGCGACCACTGGATCGTCCCCGCCCGCACCGCCACCGGCGGCGTCGAATGGCCCACCGACCCGGCCCGCCGCCCGCTTCTCGAAGCGCCCGCCGGCATCGCCCGCCACTTCGCGCCCCTGGCCCTGGTCAAGGGCGAGCACGGCGCCGTCGACCTGCGGCTCGCCTTCGGGCCGATGGCCGCCGACATGCCCGCCGCCGACGAGGCGGCACTCGCGGCCGAGGAGCGGGCCCGCCATGAGGAGCAGGCGGCCGAGAGCCGGTCGCGGACCACAGCGGAGGCCGACGCGGCCGCGGAAGGGGACAACTGATGGCCAAGCCACTGAGCGCGTCCAAGATGGTGGAGATACTCCGCGCCGAGGGCCTGACGGTCCATGAGGTACGCAACTGGCGCAACCACAACCGCAACAGCAAGGGACCCTGGGGTCCGGTCAACGGCGTGATGATCCACCACACCGTCACCTCCGGGACCGCCGCCTCCGTCGACATCTGCTACGACGGCTACTCCGGCCTCCCCGGCCCGCTCTGCCACGGCGTCATCGACAAGCAGGGCCATGTCCACCTCGTCGGCAACGGCCGCGCCAACCACGCGGGACTCGGCGACGGCGACGTCCTGCGCGCGGTGATCGACGAGTCGAGGCTGCCGGCCGACAACGAGGCCGACACCGACGGCAACCGGCACTTCTACGGCTTCGAGTGCGTCAACCTCGGCAACGGCAAGGACCCGTGGCCGGAAGCGCAGAAGGAGGCCATCGAGAAGGTGTCGGCCGCGATCTGCCGCCACCACGGCTGGTCGGAACGCTCGGTCATCGGCCACAAGGAGTGGCAGCCCGGCAAGGTGGACCCGCGCGGATTCACGATGGACGGCATGCGCGCACGGATCGCCGACCGGCTCGGCGGCCGGCCCCAGCCGCCGGACCCCGGGCCGCGGCCCCAGCCGAAGCCCAGGTACGAACCCTTCCCCGGCAGCGGCTTCTTCCACGTCGGCCAGAAGTCCCCGGTCATCACCGCGATGGGCCGCCGGCTGGTCGCCGAGGGCTGCGACCGCTACCAGGAGGGGCCGAGCCCCGAATGGACGGAGGCCGACCGCCGTTCCTACCAGGCCTGGCAGCAGAAACTGGGCTTCAAGGGCAAGGACGCGGACGGCATCCCGGGCAAGTCCAGCTGGGACAGGCTGAAGGTGCCGAACACCTGAGCGGGCCCCGGCTCCGCGCTCCCGGGCGCGGAGCCGCACGCCCGCCGGCCGGGCTCAGGCACCGCTCGGCGGGAAGGACGGCCGGACGGGAATCCGCACGTCCTGCTCCGGCAACGGCGGCAGCGCCCGCTCCTGCAGCCACACCCGGAACAGCTCGTCCAGCGGCCCGGACGCGAACCGGGCGGCGTGCGCGGTGAACGCCGCCGTGGTGACCGCGCCGCCCCGATGCTGTCCGGTCCAGCCCCGCAGCATCCGGAAGAAGGCCTCGTCGCCCAGCGCGCACCGGACGGCGTGCACCACGAGACCGCCCCGCTGGTACAGCCGGTCGTCGAACATCGACTTGCGTCCGGGGTCGGCGAGCCTCAGATCCTGCGCCTGCCCCGAGAGCAGCCGGTGGGCGGTGGCGGCGAGCTGCTGCGCGGTGGGTCCGCCCGAGCGCTCCGACCACAGCCACTCGGCGTACTTGGCGAACCCCTCGTTCAGCCAGATGTGCCGCCAGTCGGCGAGGGACACGCTGTTGCCGAACCACTGGTGCGCCAGCTCGTGCGCTATCAGCCGCTCCCAGCCCCGCGCCCCGTCCACGTGGTTGGCGCCGAAGAGCGACAGCCCCTGCGCCTCCACCGGCACGTCGAGCTCCTCCTCCGTCACGACGACGGCGTACTCCTCGAACGGGTAGGGCCCGAAGAGCTCCTGGAAGAGCTCCATCATGGCCGGCTGCCGGGCGAAGTCCCGCGAGAACTCCGGCAGCAGCTGCGCCGGGATGTGCCCGTGCTGCGGCACGCCGCCGGGACCCGGGTCGCCCAGCAGCACCGTCCGGTACTTCCCGATGGCCAGCCCCACCAGATAGCTCGGCGTCGGCGCGGGCTGCTCGTAGACCCAGGTCGTCGTGGAGGCCTTCGTCGTCCGGGTCAGCAGCCGCCCACCGGCGACCACCGTGTACGAGGACGGCGTGGTGACGGAGATCTGGTACGACGCCTTGTCGGCCGGCCGGTCGTTGCACGGGTACCACGACGGCGCCCCGACCGGCTGACTCGCCACCAGCGCCCCGTCGACCAGTTCCTCCCAGCCGATCCCGCCCCATGGGCTGTTCACCGGACGGGGGTTGCCCGACCAGTGCACCTCGACGGTGAACGCCGCCCCGGCCCGCACCGCCTTGCCCGGCCGCACCCGCAGCCGGCCGCCGCGATGCGTGTAGTGCGCCTGCCGGCCGTCCACCCGCACCCGCCCGATCTTGAAGTCGGCCAGGTTGAGCTGGAACTCGGCGAGCGCGGCCCGCCCCGCGATGGCGTTGATCCGCGCCGTGCCCGACAGCCGGTTGGGCCCCGGCCGGTAGTCCAGCGCCAGTTCGTAGCGGTGCACCCGGTACCGGTGATCGCCGTTGGCCGGAAAGTACGGGTCCGGACCCGCCGCCTGCTGAACCGCCACTGCCGCGTCTGCTCCCTGCGCCGTGCTCGTACGACCGCCCTCGTCCCCCGCCGCGGCGGGGGACGCTAGCGGCGCCATGCCTCGATCGGGTTGCCCAGCCACCGGGTGTCGTCGGGGACGGACTCCGCCGCCATCACGAGCGACGCGGGACCCAGTGTCGTGCGGGCCCCCACGGTGCTGCCGGGCAGGACGATCCCGCCAGGGCCGAGCGTCGCGCCCTCACGGAGAACCACAGTATCCGTCCGCAAGATCCGGTCGTGGAAGAGGTGTGTCTGCAGTACACAGCCCCGATTCACGGTGCTCGCGTCCTCCAGGGTCACCAGATCCGCCTCCGGCAGCCAGTAGCTCTCCACCCATGTGCCCCGCCCGATCCGCGCACCCAGGGCGCGCAGCCAGGCGGTCATCACCGGAGTACCCGGTACCGCGCCGGCCAGCCACGGCACGGCCAGCACCTCGACGAAGGTGTCCGCCAGCTCGTTGCGCCACACGAATCCGCTCCACAGCGGATGCTCCGCGGCGCGGTGCCGCCCCACGAGCACCCACTTGGCCACCACGGACCCGGCACCCGCGAGCACCCCCACCGCGAGCAGCACGACCCCGCCCAGCGGCCACGCCCAGCCGCCCAGCGCGCACAGCGCGGCCACCGTCAGCAGGGCGAGCCCCGCCGAGCAGAACACCGGCACGAGCCGACACAGCTCCACCAGCGCCCGCGCCCACAGCAACCGGGCCGGCGGATCGTACGTCCGGCTCTGGTCGCCGTCGGCGGCGCTGCGCGGCAACTTCATCGGCGGCAGCCCCAGATAGGAGCCGCCCTTCTTCGCCTTCTTCGGCGTGGCCGAGAGCACCCCGACCAGCCCGCCGTCCGGCACGCTGCGACCCGGCGCGGTCATCCCGGAGTTGCCGAGGAACGCCCGTCGCCCGATCTCCGCGCGCCCGATCCGCATCCACCCGCCGCCGAGCTCGTAGGGCGCGGTGAGGGTGTCGTCCGCGAGGAACGCCCCCTCGCCCACCGTCGTCAGGCCGGGCAGCGCGAGCACGGTCGAGACCTCGGCCCCGCGTCCGATCCGCATCCCCAGCAGCCGCAGCCACACCGGCGTCACCAGCCCGGCGTACAGCGGGAACAGCGTGTCCCGGGCCCGGTCCATGAGCTGCGTGACGGTCCAGGCCTGCCATCCGGCCCGGCTGTGCGTCGGATACGTCCCCTCCCGCAGCCCGAGGCTCAGCAGCCGCACCCCGACGAGGATCGCCAGCGCGTACGCCGCCCCGTAGGCCAGCGTCGCCGGCACCAGCGCGAGCGCGCCACCCGCGAGGGCCCGCCCGAGCCCCGCACCGGGGGCGACGAACCGGCTCGCCACCAGGAGCGCGGCCCCCGCGGCCAGCACCGGCAGGGCCGACAGCGCCAGACCGCAGGCCCCGTACATCACCCGCCAGAACAGCCCGCGTGCCGGCCGCTCCTTCGGCCAGTTGCGCTTGGCCTTGCCGAGCTTGACCGCGGGGGACCCGGCCCACCGCTGCCCGGTGGGAACCTGCCCCGCGACGGCCGACCCCGGGGCCACCTCGGCCCGCTTGCCGACCCGCGCCCCCGGGAAGAGCGTGCTGCGCGTCCCGACCACGGCGTGCGCGCCCACCTTCACCGGCCCGACCTCGAGCCGGTCCCCGTCCAGCCAGTACCCCGACAGATCGACCTCGGACTCGACGGCAGCGCCCCGGCCCAGCTTGAGCATGCCGGTGACCGGCGGCAGCGAATGCAGATCGACGTCCGGCCCGACCCTGGCACCCAGCGCCCGCGCGTACCGCTCCAGCCACACGCCGGTCAGCGAGGTCGCCCCGGCGGCCTCGGCGAGCCGCTCCGCCGCCCACAGCCGCACGTGCACGCCTCCGCCGCGCGGATACGTGCCCGGCCGCAGGCCGCGCAGCAGGAGCCGGGCTCCACCGGCGGCGACGGCGAGTCGCCCCGGCGGCGTGAACAGCAGCGCCGCCAGGAGGCCGACGGCCCACCAGGGTGCGGTCGGCAACCAGGCGTATCCGCCCAGCACGTTCCCGACGGCCGCCAGCACGACCGTCCACCGCAGTCCGGTCAGCGCGAACAGCGGCACCAGGGCGAGCAGCTGCACCACCTGGGCACGTCGGGGCACCGGGGCGACCGTGCGCCGCGCACCCTCGTCCCGCGCCGACTCCGCAAGCCGCCGGGCGAGCTTGCGCAGCGTGGGCCGCTGGTAGATGTCGAGGACGGCGGCGTCCGGGTAGCGGGTGCGCAGCCGGGTGGTCAGCTGGGCGGCGGCCAGACTGCCTCCGCCGATCGCGAAGAAGTCGTCGGTGGCGGCCGTGACCGGAATCCCCAGCACCGCGGTCCACTGCTCGGCGAGCCAGGCCTCGGTGCCGTGGAGCCGTTCGGCCTCGGCACCCGCCTCGACTCCCTGAAGGGGCCAGGGCAGGGCGTTCCGGTCCACCTTCCCGGACGTGCGGGTCGGCAGCTCGGCGACCGGCGCGAGCAGCGGCACCAGCGCGGCCGGCAGCTCGGCCCGCAGCCGCTCCACCGCCGCCGCCGCGTCCCAGCCCTCCTGGGTGACGACATAGCCGACCAGCAGCTGGTTGCCGCTGCGCGCGGTCCGTACGGCGGCGGCGGCACCGGCGACGCCGGGCAGCGCCTGCAACGCGGCGTCCACCTCGCCCAGCTCGATCCGCCGCCCGCCGAGCTTGATCTGCTCGTCGGCCCGCCCGAGGAAGACCAGCCCCTCCGGTTCGGCCCGCACCAGGTCACCGCTGCGGTAGGCCCGCTCCCAGCCGAGCGAGCGCAGCGGCGCGTACTTCTCCGCGTCCTTCGCGGCGTCGAGGTACCGGGCGAGGCCGACACCCCCGATCACCAACTGGCCGCTCGCCCCCATCGCGACCGGCTCCCCGGCCTCGTCCACGACGGCCAGCTCCCAGCCCCGCAGCGGCAGCCCGATCCGCACCGGACCCTCGCCGCCCATCAGCGACGCACAGGCCACGACGGTCGCCTCGGTCGGCCCGTAGGTGTTCCAGACCTCGCGGCCCTCGGTCACCAGCCGCTGGACCAGCTCGGGCGGACACGCCTCGCCGCCGAAGATGAGCAGCCGCACGTCGTTGAGCGTCTCCGGCTCCCACAGCGCGGCGAGCGTGGGCACGGTCGACACGACCGTGATCTCCTGCTCGACCAGCCACGGCCCCAGATCGGCCCCGCTGCGCACCTGCGCCCGCGGCACCGGTACCAGACAGGCCCCGTACCGCCAGGCCAGCCACATCTCCTCGCAGGACGCGTCGAACGCGACCGACAGCCCCGCCATCACCCGGTCCCCGGGTCCGATCGGCTCCTCGGTCAGGAACAGCGCGGCCTCGGCGTCCACGAACGCGGCGGCGCTGCGGTGGCTGACGGCGACACCCTTGGGCCTGCCGGTGGACCCGGAGGTGAAGATGATCCAGGCGTCGTGCTCGGCCCCGGGCCGTCCCGCGGGCACGCCGGCCACCGCCGCCTCGACGCTCAGCTCGTGCCCGGCCCCGACGACGGCCCGTACCCCCGCCTCCCCGAACACCAGCTCGGCCCGCTCGTCCGGGTCCTCGGCATCCACCGGCACGTAGGCGGCGCCGGCCGCGAGCACGGCGAGAATCGCGACGTACAGGTCGTTGGTCCCCGACGGGACGCGCACCCCCACCCGGTCCCCGAGCCCCACCCCGGCCGCGGCGAGTCGCACCCGCAGCCGCTCCACCTCGACGGCGAGCGCCCGGTAGGTGAGCCGGACCGCCCCGTCGTCCAGGGCGAGTTCGTCGGGATGCGCGCGGACGGACGCCTCGAAGACGTCCACGAGCGTGCGCGGGGAGGCGGCCGGCCCCCCGGAGAAACGTGCCCTGTCACCGAACCGTTCGCGGATCTCTTCGTCGAGCAGGCCGAGAGCACTGCTCTCGTGTATGGCTGCCATCGGGTCCTCGCGTCTCGATCCCGGAAGCCTCCGGGGCGCTGGCGGGCCCGCAGGTCTGCCTGGGGTTGTCCGGCTCCAGCCCGTAACAAGCCGGAAATTTTAGTACGACGTTAAGTTCGTGGTTTTCCCGCGGCCACCTGGAGGGGCCGTTCGGGCCGTCGGCACGGGGTGCCGGGGGCCTTGACCTCGGGATCCTCCCGGCCGGGGAGAGATGGCCCACACAGCGCCGGGCGGGCCGTCCCGAAAAAGCAGAAGACCCCTGGTGAACAGGGGTCTGAGCTGGTGTCCGAGGGGGGACTTGAACCCCCACGCCCGATAAAGGGCACTAGCACCTCAAGCTAGCGCGTCTGCCATTCCGCCACCCGGACAAGGTGTCTGTCGCGCTGGGTTGCCCCCGCGGCGACGACGTAAACATTACCAGGCTTTCGGGGGTGGCTGATCACACCCCCGTGCGGGCCCGGAGCGCCGTGAACGGCCTGTGACGGGCCGGGAGCGGTCTTGGGGAGGAAGCGGGCTCGGGGGGAGGATGAGGGGGACCACCAGCGGCGACTGCGGAAGGAAGCGGCGTGAGTGACACGGGCACGGCCGAAGGCGTCACCGGCGAGGACGAGGTCGTCGACCTCTGCCGCGAGCTGATCCAGATCGACACCAGCAACTACGGCGACCACTCGGGGCCGGGTGAGCGCGAGGCGGCCGAGTACGTCGCCGGCAAGCTCGCCGAGGTGGGCCTCGCACCACGGATCATCGAGTCCCACAAGGGCCGGGCCTCCACGGTGGCCAGGATCGAGGGCGAGGACCCGTCCCGGCCCGCGCTCCTCATCCACGGCCACCTCGACGTGGTTCCGGCCAACGCGGCGGACTGGACCCACCACCCGTTCTCGGGCGAGATCGCGGACGGCTGCGTGTGGGGCCGCGGGGCCGTCGACATGAAGGACATGGACGCGATGACCCTCGCGGTCGTCCGCGACCGGCTGCGCAGCGGGCGCAAGCCCCCGCGCGACATCGTGCTGGCCTTCCTCGCCGACGAGGAGGCCGGCGGCACCTGGGGGGCGCGCCACCTGGTCGACAAGCACCCCGAGCTGTTCGAGGGCGTGAGCGAGGGGATCGGCGAGGTCGGCGGGTTCTCCTTCACCGTCAACGAGCAGCTGCGGCTCTACCTCGTCGAGACCGCCCAGAAGGGCATGCACTGGATGCGGCTCACCGTGGACGGCACGGCCGGGCACGGCTCCATGACCAACACCGACAACGCGATCACCGAGCTGTGCGAGGCCGTCGGGCGGCTCGGCCGGCACACCTGGCCGGTGCGGGTCACCAAGACCGTGCGGTCCTTCCTCGACGAGCTCTCCGACGCCCTCGGGGTCGAGCTCGACCCCGAGAACATGGAGGAGACCCTCGCCACGCTCGGCGGCATCGCCAAGATGATCGGCGCCACCCTGCGCAACTCGGCCGCGCCCACCATGCTCGGCGCCGGCTACAAGGTCAACGTCATCCCGGGACAGGCCACCGCGCACATCGACGGGCGGTTCCTGCCGGGGCACGAGGAGGAGTTCCTCGCCGACCTCGACCGGCTGCTCGGCCCCCGGGTGCGGCGCGAGGACGTGCACGCCGACAAGGCGCTGGAGACGGACTTCGACGGCAGTCTCGTCGACGCCATGCAGAGCGCGCTCAGCGCCGAGGACCCGATCGCGCGGGCCGTGCCCTACATGCTCTCCGGCGGCACCGACGCCAAGTCCTTCGACGACCTCGGCATCCGCTGCTTCGGCTTCGCGCCGCTGAAGCTGCCGCCGGAGCTGGACTTCGCCGGGATGTTCCACGGCGTCGACGAGCGGGTGCCGGTGGACGGGCTGAAGTTCGGGGTGCGGGTGCTCGACAGGTTCATCGACGCGTCCTGAAATGGCCCACTGAAACGACACTTCAGTATTCGCCCGTGTGTGCCCGCCGTGACCGTCCAGGGTGAATGCGCTCATCAGGTCGTAGCCCTATTAGTTCCTCCTCGTTACTGGTGATGCGATCAGCTACTTGGGATCGCATTGCCAACAAGGAGGAATAATGATCAAGAAGGTCGTCGCCGCTGCGGCTGCCACCGGTGGCCTGGTTCTCGCGGGCGCGGGCCTCGCCGTCGCCGACTCGGGTGCCCAGGGTGCCGCCGTGGGTTCCCCGGGCGTTCTGTCCGGCAACGTGATTCAGGTTCCCGTGCACGTCCCCGTGAACGTCTGCGGCAACACGATCTCGGTGATCGGCGTGCTGAACCCCGCCTTCGGCAACACCTGCATCAACAAGTGACGCTGCCTTTCTAGGTTCGTCCACGCCGTCGGTCCCGGAGCGCGCGCCATGCGCTCCGGGACCGACCGGTCTTTTCACGTAGGTCCACAGGGGGAAGGCAGGAATTCAGCAATGCGACAGGGCACCCGCAAGGGACTGATGACCATGGCGGCGGCCACCGGCGTGATCGCCGCCGCGAGCGGTCACGCCCACGCCGACTCGGGCGCGAGCGGATCCAGTGCGAACTCGCCGGGCGTGCTGTCCGGCAACACGGTGCAGGTGCCGGTGCACGTGCCGGTCAACGTCTGCGGCAACACCATCAGCGTGGTCGGCATCCTCAACCCGGCGGTCGGCAACTCGTGCGCCGAGGGCGGGGGCCACGGGACGCCGGGCGGCTACGGCGACGACCACGGCGGCCACGGCTCCTCCGGCGGCGGGGCGCAGGCGGACGGGCACAGCGAGGGCTCCCCGGGCGTCGGCTCCGGCAACACGGTGCAGGTGCCGGTACACGTGCCGGTCAACGTCTGCGGCAACAGCGTCAGCGTCGTCGGCGTCGGCAACGCGGCCGTGGGCGGCGACTGCGCCCATGACGGCACCGGCCGCACCACGCCGCCGGGCGGTGGCGACGGCGGTACGACCCCGCCGGGGACGCCGGACGATCCCGACAACCCCGGTAACCCCGGCAACCCAGGTGGCCCCGGGACGCCGGGTGACGGCGGCACCGGACCCGACCGCGGCGTCGACGCCGACTCGGGCACCAGGGACGTCGGCTCCGGCACCGGGGACCACACCGGTTCCCGGGACGGCGACCGTGCCGAGGGCGCGGCCGACACCCAGCTCGGCCGCGACTCCCAGCTCGCGCAGACCGGAAGCGGCCTGCCGATGGGCGCGGCCGCCTCGCTGAGCGCGGGGGCGCTGCTGGCGGGCGCCGTGCTCTACCGCAGGGCGCGCGCCTCGGCCTAGCCCCCACGGTCCGCGCACACCCGTGATCGAGGACGGAGCGGGTCCCGCAGCAGGCGGGGCCCGCTCCGTCACGTCCGGGCGGCCGCCTCAGCTCACCACGTGGCCCGTACCTGGCGGATGATCCGGCGGCGCAGCCGCACCCTGCGGCTGCCGTCGCGCATCAGGCTCAGGCGGTGCAACTCCCAGTTCCCGTACTCGGCATGGTCCGTCAGCAGGCGTGTGGCGTCCTTGCGGGAGACCCCGCGCGGCACGTACACGTCGACAAATTCGTATTCCGGCATCGCATCTATTGTGCGGGCAACGGCCCGGTACGGATAGCGTCTGCCCTATGTCTGATGCTGCGCAGCCCACCGCTGCCGAGGTACGCGCCGCCGCCGAGGCGGTCAAGACCGCGCTCGACCGTCATCTCGCGGCGGTCGAACGCAGGTCGGGGGAGGACGACCCTGCCGTCTACGAGGCGTTCAACCAGCTGGCCGCTGCCGCGGAGGCGTACGACGAGCTGCTCTACGACCGCTACGACGAGGTCACGCCCTTCGAGATCCCCGGCGCGGAGGACACGCTGCCGCCGTACACGGGGCCCGAGGAACCCAACGCCTTGAGTGTGCTGATCCGCCGCGACTACGCGGTGGCGGAGCCGCAGCGCCTGCTGGCGCAGGCCGAGCGGATCGAGGCGGCGGACGAGGACAGCACGGACGCGGAGGCCGCGAGCACGATCCACGGGGCGCTGGGCATCCTCTTCGGGGAGTTCGAGCCGGACGAGATCGCCTCCCGGCACAAGGAGTTCGGCCTGGAGGAGGGTGACTCCACGCTGTGGGTGACGGCGGCGGACGAGCCCGCGGAACCCGGCGAGTGGCTGGAGGCGCCGTTCGAGGGCGTCGACCCGCAGAGCGTGGTGTGCCGCTTCGACGTCAGCGCGGTCTTCGACGACGACGAGCCGGACGACGAGGACGAGCCCGAGGATCTCGAGGCTCTTGAGGACGAGCTGGACCTGGACGAGGACGAGGACCTGGAACCCCTGGACGCGGACCGCCGCTGACGGGCCACGCGGCAGACGGCGTGCGGCGGCCACGGGGTGCCTCCCCGTGGCCGCCGCTTCATGTCATGCCGCCCACGGCTGCGTGCCGGGCCGCCGCCGCTGGTCAGCCCTCCGCCGGGAGCTGCGCCTGAAGCAGTTCCGCCAGGCGCGTCGTCCGGGGTCTGGGCAGGACCTCGGCGACCGCCCTCGGCAGGGCCTGGTCGACTCCGTGGACCACGGACAGATGGCGTTCCGCGCGGCCGAACGCCGTGTACACCCAGGGGCGGCTCAGTGCCTGGGCGGCGTCGCCGGGCAGCACCGCGACCACCGCGGGCCAGCGCGTCCCCACCGCCTGGTGCGCGGTCAGGGCCCAGCCGTGCCGTACGGACTGCTCCACCCGCTCCTGCGGTACGACCACGGTGTCCCCGGCGCACGACAGGTGCAGTCCCTCGGCGTCGGCCCCGACGACATGGCCCGGGAGCGTACGGCCCGGCGCGGGGGAGTAGGCGACACGGTCCCCGGGGTCGAAGCCGCCGAAGCGCCCGGGGCCGGGGTTGAGCCGTTCCTTCAGCGCGACGTTCAGCGCCCGCGTCCCCGCGGCGCCCCCGTGCCCCGGCGTGAGGACCACCGTCTGCTCCGGGGGCACGCCGATCGCCCGCGGCACCGAGTCGGCGACGAGCTGCACCGTCCGGTGCACCGCCTCGCCCGCGTCCCGCACCGGAACGATCACGACCTCCTTGCCGGGCGCTTCGACGGCGAGCAGCTCACCCACGCCGATGCCCGAGACCAGTTCCCCGAGCGGCCCGGGATCCGGCTGCCGTGAGGCGACGGAGGGACAGCCGCGCACCGCCAGCAGATCCGCGAAGACCCGTCCGGGGCCGGTCGACCACAGCACGCCGGGATCCCCGGCGAGCACCAGGCGGGCCCCGTCCGGCAGCGACTCGACCAGCAGCGCCGCCGCCTCCACGTCGAGCTGGGGCGCGTCGAGGACGACGAGCAGATCGAGGTCGAGCGCGCCGTCGGCGTCCCGTCCGGGCCCCTCCGCCCCGGCCGACAGCCCGGCGACGGTCGTCACACCGGCCTCGACCCCCTCCAGCCGCGCCGCGAACCGATCGCGGCCGTCGGGGCCGTGCGCGGCGGCCCAGACGCGCAGGCCGAGCCCCTGCGCCGCCCGCACGAGGTCCGCGACCTCGCTGCGGGACGCCTCCCCGCCGGTGTGCAGCACCAGCCCGTGCCCGGCGACGGCCCGGATCAGCTCGGCCGCGGCGCCCCGCGCACCGCCGGCCGCCCGCTCCCACGCCTCGCGCGAACCGTCCTCCTTGGGCACGGAGTTGATCAACCGGGCCAGACCGTCGGCCAGGCTCTCCTCGGCGAGCGCGTACCGCTCCAGCCCGACCAGGACCCGGACGGGACCTTCCGCGTCCTCGTCCGAGGCGGTCTCGCCCCCCGCCGCGCCCTCGTCCTCGTCCTCGGTCTCGGTCTCGTTCTCGTCCAGCCCGTCCTGGAAGGCCAGGGCGTCCCCCTCGGCGAGCGCGCCCTGCACGGCCTGCGCGGGGTCCGGCACCCCGCGCTGGGTGAGCGCGGCGCTCAGCGCGGGCATCTCCAGCGCGGTGTGCCCGGCGAGCGCCGCCTGGTCCAGGAGCCACACCGTGACCGCGCGCCCGCGCCGCTCGTCGCCGGGCCCGCACTCCGGCCCCAGCAGGGCCCGCGCGAAACCGTCGGCCTGCTCGGGACGCACCCCGGCCACGCGCAGCAACTGCCAGGGATCGGCGCGCAACCGCTCCTCCGCCCCCTCACCGAGGACGGACGCGACCTGCGCGGCGAGCGCTTCGGGAGCACCCCCCTCGCCCAGCACGCGCCGCACCCCCTCGACGGCCTCCGGCGCGGGCACCCCCACGGCCACGGGCGCCACGGGCTGCGTCCGCCGTACCGGCTCGGGGGCCTGACGCCGGGCCGGCGGCTCCTCGAACACCGTCGCGGGCGGCTTCGCCCCGCTCTCCACCGCGCGTACCGCCGCGAGCAGTTCGGCCGCCTGGCCGCTGAGCTTCGCACCGGCGTCCACGGGCGCCTGCTTCTCGGCCTTGCGCCGCGCGATCCGCTCCCGCTCCACCCGCTGGGCCGCCAGCTCCGCCTCGGCCTCCGAGGGCCCGCCGGTCCGCCCGGCCTCGGCGTCGCCGGCCGCCGCCTCACCGGTCCCCGCGTCCGCGGCGCCCGCCCCCTCAGTGGCCCCGGTCTCCGTGGCGTCGGGCTTCCTCGGCTCGGTGCCCTCGGCGTCCCCGGCGGTCTCCGGCTCCGTGCTCACAGCGTGCTCCAGTCGTGATCGGGATAGCGGTGCACGGGCGCCGACACGTCGTCGAGCGCCCGGCAGATCTCGTCAGGAAGACTAAGGGCCTCCACTGACAACGCCGCCGTGAGCTGCTGCGCGTTGCGCGCGCCGACGACCGGCGCCGCCACCCCCGGTCTGTCCCGCACCCAGGCGAGGGCCACCTGGAGCGGCGTGACCGCCAGCCCGTCCGCCGCCGTCGACACGGCGTCCACGATGCGGCTCGCGGTGTCGTCGAGATACGGCTCGACGAACGGCGACAGATGGTCCGAGGCGCCCCGGGAGTCCGGCGGCAGCGCGTTGCCCCGGTACTTGCCGGTCAGTACCCCGCGCCCCAGCGGCGAGGAAGGCAGCATCCCGATGCCGAGGTCCAGCGCGGCCGGCAGCACCTCCCGCTCGACGCCGCGCTGGAGCAGCGAGTACTCCATCTGCGTGCTCGCCAGCCGGGTCCGGGTCCCGGGCGCGGCCAGCTGCCAGGTTCCCGCCTTGGCCAGTTGCCAGCCGCAGAAGTTGGAGACGCCCGCGTAGCGGACCCGACCGCTGCTCACCGCCAGGTCCAGTGCCTGGAGCGTCTCCTCCAGCGGGGTCTGCGGGTCGAAGGCGTGGATGTGCCACACGTCGACGTAGTCCGTGCCGAGCCGGGCGAGCGAGGCGTCCAGCGCGGCCAGCAGATGGCCCCGCGACCCGTCGAACCGCCGGTCCGGGTCCGGCACGCTCCCGGCCTTGGTCGACAGCACCAGGTCCCGGCGCGGCACGAGTCCTTCCATGAGCCGGCCGAGCAGGTACTCCGACTCACCGTTCCCGTAGACGTCCGCGGTGTCGACGAGGGTCCCGCCCGCCTCCCAGAACGTCTTCAGCAGGTCCGCGGCATCATGTTCGTCGGTGTCCCGCCCCCAGGTCAGGGTGCCGAGTCCGATCCGGGACACACGCAGGCCGGTACGGCCGAGATGCCTCTGCTCCATGTCCGCCGAGATTACTGGCCAGAACTGGTGCCGTGGGTTGCCTGTGGACAACCGATTCACTTGATCCGGGCCCGAGTTCCCGACCGGCGCGCCCGCGGGGCCACCGTGCCCTGGGCGATCCCCGTGCCCCACGCTAGTGTCGAGGCCACAAGGGACGTTACTGATGAGTAAGGGGAAGGCCATGCAGCTCGGGATCAACCTCGGCTACTGGGGCGCCGGAATGGACGCGGACAACCTCGCCGTGGCCCAGGAGGCCGACCGCCTCGGATACGCCGTCTGCTGGGCCGCGGAGGCGTACGGCTCCGACGCCGCCACCGTGCTCAGCTGGGTCGCGGCCCAGACGGAGCGCATCGACGTCGGCTCGGCCATCTTCCAGATCCCGGCACGCCAGCCCGCGATGACCGCGATGACCGCCGCGACCCTCGACTCGCTGTCCGGCGGCCGCTTCCGCCTCGGCCTCGGCGTCTCCGGCCCGCAGGTCTCCGAGGGCTGGTACGGCGTCAAGTTCGACAAGCCGCTGGCCCGCACACGCGAGTACGTCGAGATCGTCCGCAGGGCCATGACCCGCGAACGTCTCAGCTACGACGGCGAGCACTGGACCCTGCCCCTGCCCGGCGGCCCCGGCAAGCCGATCAAGCTCACCGTCCACCCGCAGCGCGAGCACATCCCGCTGTACATCGCCGCGATCGGCCCCAAGAACCTCGAACAGACCGGTGAGATCGCCGACGGCGCCCTGCTGATCTTCCCGTCCGCCGACCATCTGGAGGACACCGCGATCAGGCACCTGCGCGCGGGGCGTGAGAAGGCCGGGAAGACGATGGACGGCTTCGACGTCTGCCCGACGCTGCCTCTCGCCGTCGGCGACGACAAGGACGTGAGCGCCCTCGCCGACACGTTCCGCCCCTACACCGCCCTGTACGTCGGCGGCATGGGCAGCCCCAAGCAGAACTTCTACAACCAGCTCGCCCGCCGCATGGGCTACGAGAAGGCGGCCGCCGAGATCCAGGAGAAGTACCTCTCCGGCGACAAGCAGGGCGCCGCGGCCGCCGTACCGCACGAGCTGATCGACCGGACCACGCTGCTCGGCTCCGTGGAGCGCATCGCCGACCGGATGAAGGCGTACGCGGCGGCCGGCGTCACGACGCTGTCGCTGGCGCCCGCGGGCTTCACGCTGGAGGAGCGGCTCACCTCGCTGCGGGCGGGTTCCGAGGCGCTGGAGCGGGCCGGACTCGCGTAGGGCGGCCGTACACCGCCGAGGAATTCCCTACGGCCGTGGTGGGGGCTCGGGGGTCTTCCCCGCCACGGCCGTCACGGAGAACAACGCGCTCGCCCGCGCCCGGTTACGCTCCCGACGCGCGGTCGTCGGTCCGTCTTTCGGCGGAGTTGTCCCGCACAGCTGTTGCCGTGGGCCCTCGTGGGCATTTGACTCGTTCTTTGCGGAATTCTGCAGAGAGGTGCTCTCAGATGCTTTCGGCCAAGAGTCTGTTCCAGGAGATCCTCGACCACGACCAGTCGTTCCGGCTGTTCTGCTCCATCGCGGCCAGCGGTGAGGCGCAGGGCGGCTGGGAGAACGCCCGTATCGCCGCGCTCGTGCCCGCGAGCGAGCGCGCCCTCGCCCCCAAGATCACCCGTCACGGCGCGGACGAGGACAAGCACGGGCGGATCTTCAACGCGCTGCTGCGCAAGCGCGGCCTCGAACCCGTCGAGGTCCCGCCCGAGACCGACTACACGATGCTGCTGGAGAAGCAGGGCATCGGCCTCGCCCACGAGAAGCTCAAGGCGGACCAGCCGCTCACCGTGGCGGACATCATCACCTACCTCGCCCACAGCCGGGTCACCGAACAGCGCGCCGCCGAACAGATGATGATGCTCGGGAAGCACTTCGCGGACCACCCGGTGCTCGGCAGGGCGGTCCGGATGATCTCCCAGGACGAGGACAGGCACCTCGCCTACACCCACGAGGAACTGCTGCGCCTCGCGGCCGCCGGGCACGGCCGGGACATCCAGCACGTCCTGCGCGTGAGCGCGCTCGCGGAGATCCGTGTCTACCGGGACGTCAGCCTCGCGGTCATGGCCCACATGGGCCGCATCCTCGGCTGGTCCCGTCCCAAGGCCGCGGTGCTCGCGTTCGGCATCCACGCCGTGTACGGGTACGAGCGGCTCGGCGGCTGGCGGCGGATGGTGAGCCTGAGGATGCCGGAACGCCGCGACGCCCTCGGCGGCCCGGCCACGAGCACCCCCGAGTTCGCCTGACGTCCCGGCTCCTCACATCCAGCCCCGCTGCTTGAACGTCCGGTAGAGGAGGACCTCCAGGACGGCCATGACCGCGATCACCGCCGGATAGGCCCACACCCAGTGCAGTTCCGGCATGTGCTCGAAGTTCATCCCGTAGATCCCGGCGATCATCGTCGGGATCGCGGCCATGGCCGCCCAGGCGGAGATCTTCCGCATGTCGTCGTTCTGCCGGACGCTCATCTGCGCCAGATGCGCCGACAGGACGTCCGACACCAGACGGTCCAGGCCCTCCACCGACTCGTTCACGCGCGTGAGGTGGTCGTTCACGTCACGGAAGAAGGGCCGCGCCTTCGCGTCGACGAACGGCACGGCACTCCCCAGGGTGCCCACCGCCGCCAGCCGGTTCAGCGGCATGGTCAACGGCCCGGTGGCCCGGCGGAACTCCATGATCTGCCGCTTGAAGCCGTAGATCCGCGACGCCGAGTGCCGTGAGCCGCCGCTGTCCGGCGAGAAGACCTCCGACTCCAGTTCCTCCAGGTCGGTCTGCAGTTCGGCCGAGACCTCCAGATAGTGGTCCACGGTCGCGTCGGCGATGGCGTACAGCACCGAGGTGGGGCCCTTGCCGAGCAGTTCCGGCTCCTGTTCCAGCCGACGGCGCACGGCGGCCAGCGGAGAGCCCACGCCGTGACGGACGGTCACCACGAAGGCGTCCCCGATGAAGATCATGACCTCGCCGGTGGAGACCGCGTCGCTCTCTGGCTCGTAGACCACCGGCTTGAGGACCATGAACAGGGAGTCGTCGTACACCTCCAGCTTGGGCCGCTGGTGTGCCTTCAGGGCGTCCTCCACGGACAGGGGATGCAGCGCGAACTCCTCGGTGACCAGCGAGAACTCCCGCTCGCTGGGCTCGTGCAGACCGATCCAGACGAATCCGCCGACCGAGCGCGCCTCGGCGAGGGCGTCCGACAGGTCCTCGGGTCCCTCCGTCCGGTGTCCGTCACGGTAGATGGCACAGTCGACGATCACGGAGCGTATTCTCCCGTCGCCGCCGGGACGTCGCACCCGGACCTGCGCCTACCCTGGGCCGCATGCCCACGCTGATCCTCGTCCGGCACGGACGTTCCACCGCCAACACCGAGGGATTGCTCGCCGGCCGGACCCCCGGCGTCGCCCTCGACGAGCGCGGTACCGCGCAGGCCGCCGCGCTGCCCGGCCGGCTCGCCGCACTGCCCATCTCCGAGGTAGTCACCAGTCCGCTGCAACGGTGCGAGGAGACCGTGCGGCCGCTGCTCGACGCCCGCCCCGGGCTGCGCGCGCACACCGAGGAGCGGATCGGGGAGTGCGACTACGGCGACTGGTCCGGGCGCAAGCTCGCCGAACTCAAGGACGAGCCGCTGATGGAGGTGGTCCAGGCCCACCCGACGGCGGCCGCGTTCCCGGGCGGCGAGTCGATGCGGCAGATGCAGCACCGCGCCGCCGAGGCGGTGCGGGAGTGGAACGCGCGCGTGGAGCGCGATCACGGCGCCGACGCCGTGTACCTCATGTGTTCGCACGGGGACGTCATCAAGTCTCTCGTCGCCGACGCACTCGGACTTCATCTCGACCTCTTCCAGCGGATCTCCGTAGAACCGTGTTCCATCACCGCGATCCGTTACACCCGTCTCAGGCCGTTTCTCGTACGCCTCGGCGACACCGGCGACTTCGCGTCGCTGGCGCCCCGCGAGGAGCCCGCGGGCGGGGACGCACCGGTGGGAGGCGGTGCGGGCGCACCGTGATCGTCGGCCGCAGTAGGGTGAAGCGGTCGCAGTAACGCCGTACTTGTCCGCAGCCGAGCGTCCGCACGGCGGCCGGTCGGTCAACGAAGTCGAAGTCGACCCACGATCAATGGAGACAGGACGTGTCCCGTCAGGTGTTCCTCTACGACCCCCCGGAGCGCTTCGTGGCCGGCACGGTCGGACTGCCCGGGCGCCGTACCTTCTTCCTCCAAGCCACCGCCGGCCCCCGGGTGACCAGCGTGGCCCTGGAGAAGACACAGGTCGCAGCGCTCGCCGAGCGCATGGACGAACTGCTCGACGAGGTGGTGCGGCGCAGCGGCGGAAGCGCCGCGGTACCGGCCATGGCACCCAGCGAGATCGCCGACAGCGCCCCGCTGGAGACCCCCATCGAGGAGGAGTTCCGCGTCGGCACGATGGCTCTCGCCTGGGACGGCGACGAGCAGCGCATGATCGTCGAGGCGCAGGCGCTGGTGGAACTCGACGCCGACACCGACGAGGACCTCGCCGAGGCCGAGGAGCGGCTCCTGCAGGACGAGGAGAACGGGCCCCCGATGCTGCGGGTCCGGCTCACCGGCGCGCAGGCCCGCGCCTTCGCCAAGCGCGCCCTCGACGTCGTCAACGCCGGCCGGCCGCCGTGCCCGCTGTGCAGTCTGCCGCTCGACCCGGAAGGACACGTATGCCCGCGCCAGAACGGATACCGCCGCGGAGCCTGACCTCCGAGGAACTGCTCACCACCGGTGAGCTGACGGTGCGCGGACGCATCCGTGAAGCCTCCAACGCGGCGCTGTACTGCACCCTCACGCTCGACGGGCAGGAGGCGACCTGCGTCTACAAGCCGGTGGCGGGGGAGCGTCCCCTGTGGGACTTCCCCGACGGGACCCTCGCCGGGCGCGAGGTCGCCGCGTACGTCCTGTCCGAGGCCACCGGCTGGGACCTGGTCCCGCCCACGGTGCTGCGCGACGGGCCGTACGGCGAGGGCATGTGCCAGTTGTGGGTCGAGGCGCTGCCGGACGCCGAACTGCTCGCCCTGGTCGACGCCGAGGAGCCCGCACCGGGCTGGAAGGCGATCGGGTTCGCCGAGGTCGGCGACGGGAAGACGGCGCTGCTGGTGCACGCCGACGACGAGCGGCTGCGGCGGCTCGCCGTGCTCGACGCCGTGATCAACAACGCCGACCGCAAGGGCGGCCACCTGCTCCCGACCTCCGGCGGGCAGTTGTACGGCATCGACCACGGGGTCACCTTCAACGTCGAGAACAAGCTGCGCACGCTCCTGTGGGGCTGGGCGGGCGAGCCGCTCACCGCCGAGGCCGTGGCGGTCCTGCGGCGGCTCCAGGGAGAGCTGAAGGAGGGCGGGGCGCTCGCCGAGCGGCTGGGCGCGCTGATCACCGGCGCCGAGATCGAGGCCACCCGCGCGCGGGTCGCCGCACTGCTGGCCACCGGGGTGCACCCGGAGCCGGACGGTCAGTGGCCGGCGATCCCGTGGCCGCCCGTGTGACGGCCCGGCGCGGCGCCGACCGCACAACCCGCAAGATCGCGCAAGAGGGCCTTACCGGCCATCCGGCCTGGTCCGGTTCGTATACGGAACTTCAGTCCGGTTAGGCTCAGGACATGCATGCCTGGCCCGCTTCCGAGGTCCCCGCCCTGCCTGGCAAGGGCCGCGACCTGAGGATCCACGACACCGCGACCGGGGGCCCCGTGACCCTCGCTCCCGGCCCCGTCGCCCGTATCTACGTCTGCGGCATCACCCCGTACGACGCGACCCACATGGGTCACGCGGCGACCTACAACGCGTTCGACCTCGTGCAGCGCGTGTGGCTCGACACGAAGCGGCAGGTCCACTACGTCCAGAACGTGACGGACGTCGACGACCCACTCCTGCAGCGCGCCGACCGTGACGGCCTCGACTGGGCCGCCCTGGCCGAGCGCGAGACCGCGCTGTTCCGCGAGGACATGACCGCGCTGCGGATGCTGCCCCCGCGCCACTACATCGGTGCCGTCGAGGCGATACCCGGCATCGTGCCGCTGGTGGAACGGCTGCGCGACATGGGCGCCGCCTACGAACTCGACGGCGACATCTACTTCTCCGTCGACGCCGACCCGCACTTCGGTGAGGTGTCCCACCTGGACGCCGCGGCGATGCGGCTGCTCTGTGCCGAGCGGGGCGGCGACCCGGAGCGCCCGGGCAAGAAGGACCCCGTCGACCCGATGCTCTGGATGGCGGCCCGCGAGGGCGAGCCGAGCTGGGACGGCGGCTCGCTGGGCCGTGGCCGGCCCGGCTGGCACATCGAGTGCGTCGCCATCGCCCTCGACCACCTCGGGATGGGCTTCGACGTCCAGGGCGGCGGCTCCGACCTCGCCTTCCCGCACCACGAGATGGGCGCCTCCCACGCCCAGGTGCTGACCGGCGAGTTCCCCATGGCCAAGGCGTACGTGCACGCCGGGATGGTCGCCCTGGACGGCGAGAAGATGTCCAAGTCCAAGGGCAACCTCGTCTTCGTCTCCCAGCTGCGCCGGGACGGCGTCGACCCCGCCGCCATCCGGCTCTCGCTGCTCGCCCACCACTACCGGACCGACTGGGAGTGGACCGACCAGGTGCTCCAGGACGCCGTGGAGCGGCTCGGCCGCTGGCGCGCCGCCGTCTCCCGGCCCGACGGGCCGGGCGCGGACCGGCTCGTGGAGGAGCTGCGCGAGGCCCTCGCCGACGACCTGGACTCCCCGGCCGCGCTGGCCGCCGTCGACCGCTGGGCGGCCGAGCAGCAGGAACGGGGCGGCACGGACCCCGGCGCCCCCGGCGTCGTCTCCCGTGCGGTGGACGCGCTGCTCGGCGTGGCGCTGTAGCGACGACGGTGGGCCGCCGCCTCCCCGCGGAGGCGGCGGCCCACCGTCGTGCTCACTCGTCGGACGAGTCCTCGTCCTCGTTGCTCGGCTTCGGCGGGCGCTTGTCCCGCAGGTACGGAGGGCCGTCCCCGCCGTCCGTGGCGTGTCCGCCGGGCGGGGTGCCGCCGCCGTCCCGGCGCCGCAGATACCGCTCGAACTCACGGGCGATCGCCTCGCCCGACGCCTCCGGCAGCTCCGCGGTGTCGCGGGCCTCCTCCAGGGTCTGCACGTACTCCGCGACCTCGCTGTCCTCGGCGGCCAGCTGGTCCACGCCCGTCTGCCAGGCCCGCGCGTCCTCGGGCAGCTCGCCCAGCGGGATGCGCAGGTCGATCAGGTCCTCCAGGCGGTTGAGCAGGGCGAGCGTGGCCTTCGGGTTGGGCGGCTGCGAGACGTAGTGCGGTACGGCCGCCCAGAGCGACACCGCCGGCACGCCCGCGTGCGTGCACGCCTCCTGGAGGACGCCGACGATGCCCGTGGGGCCCTCGTACTTGGTCTCCTCCAGGTTCATGCGCTGCGCCAGGTCCGCGTCGGACGTGGTCCCGCTGATCGGGACCGGACGCGTGTGCGGGGTGTCACCGAGCAGGGCGCCCAGGATCACCACCAGCTCCACGCCCAGCTCGTGCGCGAAGCCGAGCAGCTCGTTGCAGAACGAGCGCCACCGCATGGACGGTTCGATGCCGCGGACCAGGACCAGGTCACGGGGCTTCTCGCCGCCGACCCGGACCACCGACAATCTGGTCGTCGGCCAGGTGATCTTGCGCACACCGGCGTCCATCCACACCGTGGGCCGGTTCACCTGGAAGTCGTAGTAGTCCTCGGCGTCGAGCGCCGCGAACACCTCGCCCTTCCACTCCCTTTCCAGATGCGCGACCGCGGTGGAGGCGGCGTCGCCGGCATCGTTCCAGCCCTCGAACGCGGCCACCATGACCGGGTCGATCAGCTCGGGAACCCCCTCGAGCTCGATCACCCAGCGCCTCCTTCCGACGTGCCCTCGCCTGACGTCCCAACCTTACGGCGTGCGGCGGGGGCGCCCGCAGCCCCCTTGCACGGGGGAGTGAACGGATCACTGCCCCGTTCACCTGCCCCGGACACCCCGCGATTCATCCGAGCTGTTCCCCTTTCGTACACCTGTGCTCACAGCGAATCGCGCAGCCACTGCTCCACGCTCGCGATGTGCACCGTGGCCCAGGAGCGGGCCGCCTCCGCGTCCCGGTCGCGCAGCGCGGCGAGGATCGCCCGGTGCTCGTGCAGGGTGCGGCTGACCGCGTCGCGCTGGGTCAGGCCACGCCAGATCCGGGCCCGGGTGGTGGGCCCGGACAGGCCGTCGAGCAGGGAGCACAGCACCGAGTTGCCCGACGCCTGCACGATGCTGCGGTGGAACTCCAGATCGCAGGCGACGAGTTCCTCGACCGAGGGCGCACCGCCGAGCGCGTCCAACTGGGCGGTGAGCACGTCCAGTTCCCGCTCGCCGATGCGCGCGGCCGCCATCGCCGTCGCGGCCGGCTCCAGGATGCGCCGCACGGCGAGGAACTCCAGCACCGTGTCGTCGCGGTGGAAGTCGACGACGAAGCTCAGTGCCTCCAGCAGCAGTTGGGGGTCCAGACTGGTCACGTAGGTGCCGTCGCCCTGGCGCACGTCCAGGATCCGGATCAGCGACAGCGCGCGCACGGCCTCCCGCAGCGAGTTGCGGGACAGGCCCAGGTCGGCGGCGAGCTCGCTCTCCTTGGGCAGCCGGTCGCCGGGCCGCAGCGCGCCGGAGACGATCATGCCCTTGATCTTCTCGATCGCCTCGTCCGTCACTGCCATGGCCGGCCTCCCTGTCGCCCAGACCTCCGAGGTCTTCGCCACATTATGCGGCCTCACCAGCGGCGACGGCCCGCTCCGCGGCTCCTCGTGACGGGCGCGCGCAGGGGGCGGCTCCCTCGGCGGGGAGCCGCCCCCTGGGTCGTAGCGGCTACTTCTTGTCGAGCAGGTCCTGGACCTTCGCGCGGACGTCGTCGGTGGCGAGGCCGCGGATCGTCAGGGTCGTGCGGCGGCGCAGCACGTCGTCCGCGGTCTGCGCCCACTCGTGGTCGCGGGCCCAGACGACCTGCGCCCAGATCTCCGGCGCGTCCGGGTGCACCCGCCGGGCGAGCTCCGGGTCGTCGTTGGCGATACGGGCGATGTCGAAGGCCAGCGAACCGTAGTGCGTGGCCAGGTGCCTGGCCGTGTCGGCCGCCATCCGCGGGCCGGGGGCCGGGCCGTCGACCAGGAGCCGGTGGGCGACCGCGCGCGGGTTGGCGACACCCGGCAGCGGCAGCTTCTTCGGCAGCGAGGAGATCGGCTCGAAGTCCTCGCCCAGCGGGTGTCCGGGCAGCGACTCCAGCTTCTTCATGATCGTGCGGCCGATGTGGCGGAAGGTCGTCCACTTGCCGCCCGCCACCGACAGCATCCCGCCGCGTCCCTCGGTGACCACCGTCTCGCGCTTGGCCTTGGCGGTGTCGCCGGGTCCGCCGGGCAGCACCCGCAGACCCGCGAAGGCGTAGGTGATGAGGTCCCGGTCGAGCTGCTGGTCGCGGATGGAGAAGGCCGCCTCGTCCAGGATCTGGGACATGTCCCGCTCGGTGACCGCGACGTCCGCCGGGTCGCCGTCGTACATCTCGTCGGTGGTGCCCAGCAGCAGCATGTCCTCCCAGGGGAGGGCGAAGGTGATGCGGTACTTGTCGATCGGGGTGGCGAGCGCGGCCTTCCAGGGGGCGGTGCGCTTCAGGACCAGATGCGCGCCCTTCGACAGACGGATCGACGGGGCGGCATTCGGGTTCTCCATCCGGCGCAGGTGGTCCACCCAGGGACCGGTCGCGTTCAGCACCAGGCGGGCGTCGACGCCGAACTCGTCGCCGGACAGGCGGTCGCGCAGTTCGGCGCCGGTCACCCGGCCCTGGGTGAAGCGCAGGCCGGTGACCTCGGCGTGGTTGAGGACGACGGCGCCCGACTCGACGGCCGCGCGGACCGTCATCAGCGCCATGCGGGCGTCGTTCATCTGGTCGTCGCCGTACACGGCCACGGCCTTGAGGTTCTCGGTGCGCAGCTCGGGCACGTCCGCCTGCGCCTTGGCGGGGGAGAGCAGGTGGCCGACACCGTCGCCGAAGGCGGACAGCATCGAGTACGCGAACACGCCCGCGCCGAGCTTCGCGGCGCCGTGCGGGCCGCCCTTGTACACGGGGAGGTAGAAGGTGAGCGGGTTCGCCAGGTGGGGTGCCACCTGGCGGGAGACCGCACGGCGCTCGAAATGGTTCTCCGCCACCAGCTTCACCGCGCCGGTCTGCAGGTAGCGCAGACCGCCGTGGAGCAGCTTGGAGGAGGCGGAGGAGGTGGCTCCGGCGAAGTCGCCGGCGTCGACCAGGGCCACCCTGAGGCCGGACTGCGCGGCGTGCCAGGCGGTGGAGATGCCCAGGATGCCGCCGCCGATCACGAGAAGGTCGTACGACGCCTTGGAGAGCTGCTCCCGGGTCTCGGCGCGGCTCGGGTTCGAGCCGGAGGCCGGGTGCGTACCCAGGGCAGGCACGGACTGCAGGGTGGACTGGCTGGTCATGTGGGGTTCTTACTCCTCGTCAGCCGACGATGCGTCGGCACTCGTCGGATCAGCTCTCGTCTTCGTCGAGCCAGCCCATGGTCCGCTCGACGGCCTTGAGCCAGTTCTTGTACTCACGGTCGCGGTCGCCCGCGTCCATGCGGGGGGTCCACTCGGCGGCCCGGCGCCAGTTGGCGCGCAGGTCGTCGGTGTTGTTCCAGAAGCCGACGGCGAGACCGGCGGCGTAGGCGGCACCGAGGCAGGTCGTCTCCGCGACCATCGGGCGCACCACGGGGGCGTCCACGAAGTCCGAGAGCGTCTGCATCAGCAGGTTGTTGGAGGTCATGCCGCCGTCGACCTTGAGGGCCGTCAGCTCCACGCCGGAGTCCTTCGTCATGGCGTCGGCGATCTCCCGCGTCTGCCAGGCGGTGGCCTCCAGCACGGCGCGCGCGAGATGTGCCTTGGTGACGTACCGCGTCAGACCGGCGATCACACCGCGGGCGTCGGAGCGCCAGTACGGGGCGAACAGACCGGAGAAGGCCGGGACGAAGTAGGCGCCGCCGTTGTCCTCGACGGTCAGCGCGAGCGTCTCGATCTCGGCGGCCGTGGAGATCAGGCCCATCTGGTCGCGCATCCACTGCACCAGCGCACCGGTGACCGCGATGGAGCCCTCGAGGGCGTAGACCGGCTTCTGGTCGCCGATCTGGTATCCGACGGTGGTCAGCAGGCCGCTGTAGGAGTTGATGATCTTGTCACCGGTGTTCATCACCATGAAGGTGCCGGTGCCGTACGTCGACTTGGTCTCGCCCTCGGAGAAACAGGTCTGCCCGAACAGGGCCGCCTGCTGGTCGCCCAGCGCCGAGGCGACCGGGATGCCGCCGAGCAGGTCGCCCAGCTTGCCGCCGGTGATCTCGCCGTAGACCTCGGCGGAGGAGCGGATCTCCGGCAGCATCGCCAGCGGGACGCCGATGGACTCGGCGATCTTCTCGTCCCACTGCATGGTGTGCAGGTTCATGAGCAGGGTGCGCGAGGCGTTGGTGACGTCCGTGACGTGGTGGCCGCCGTTGACGCCGCCGGTCAGGTTCCAGATGACCCAGGTGTCCATGGTGCCGAAGAGGATGTCGCCCGCCTCGGCGCGCTCCTTGAGGCCCTCGACGTTGTCGAGCAGCCAGCGGGCCTTGGGGCCGGCGAAGTAGGAGGCGAGGGGGAGGCCCGTCTCGCGGCGGAAGCGGTCCTGGCCGACGTTGCGGCCGAGCTCCCGGCACAGGGCGTCGGTGCGGGTGTCCTGCCAGACGATGGCGTTGTGGACGGGCTCACCGGTGTTCCTGTCCCACAGCACGGTGGTCTCGCGCTGGTTGGTGATGCCGATGGCCTTGATGTCGTCGCGGGTGATGCCGGCCTTCTCGACGGCTCCGGCGACGACCTCCTGGACGTTGGTCCAGATCTCGGTGGCGTCGTGCTCGACCCAGCCCGGCTTGGGGAAGATCTGCTCGTGCTCCTTCTGGTCGACGGAGACGATCCGTCCGTCCCGGTCGAAGACGATGCAGCGGCTGGAGGTCGTGCCCTGGTCGATGGCTGCGATGAAGGGGCCGGCCGTGTGGGCGTCGGTCACTGTGTGCTCCTGGAGGTCCGTGTGTCTGGGGCTGTGTACGGCGTGGTTCCTGCGGCCGGTCAGTGGCCGCTGCGAGGGCGACCCGCTCTAGACGAAGGCGAGGTTGTAGAGGCCCGCGGCCGCCGCACCGCCGATCAGCGGTCCGACCACCGGGATCCAGGCGTAGCTCCAGTCGGAACCGCCCTTGTTGGGCAGGGGCAGCAGGGCGTGCACGATGCGCGGACCGAGGTCACGTGCCGGGTTGATGGCGTAACCGGTCGGGCCGCCGAGCGAGAGGCCGATGCCGACCACGACGAGGGCGACGAGCAGACCGCCGAGGGTGCCAAGACCGTTGCCCTCGTCGTTGAGACCCTGCGTGAGGATGGCGAGGACCAGCACGAACGTGCCGATGATCTCGGTGGCGAGGTTCATCGCCGCGTTGCGGACCTCGGGACCGGTGGAGAAGATGCCGAGCACCGGGCCGGCGCCCTTCTCCCGGGCCTCCACCGCCTTGGTGTCGTCGGCGTCCGTCGAGCCGACGATCGCGCTGTCGGTGAGGTGCGCGTGGAACTGGCCGTAGTAGGCGATCCAGACGAGGGCCGCGCCGATCATGGCGCCGAGCAGCTGACCGCCCCAGTAGATCCAGACGTTCGACCAGTCGTCATTGGCGATCGCGAGGCCGAGGGTGACCGCCGGGTTGAGGTGGGCGCCCGAAAGCGGCGCGGAGATGTAGACGGCCGTCATGACCGCGAAACCCCACCCGAAGGTGATCGCGAGCCAGCCGGCGTTCCGGGCCTTGGAGGCCTTGAGCACCACGGCGGCGACGACGCCTCCGCCGAGGAGGATGAGTATGGCGGTACCTATGGTCTCGCCGATGAAGATGTCGGAGCTGGACACCCGCGACTCCTTTGTCCTGTCCAGGGGAGTTGAACCCCGCGTCCCTTCCGGGGTCCGTCGGCCCTTGGCGTCATCACACTCTAACGCGTATTGCCGGTAGGTGTTCGACAATGCCGACCGATGGACGGGAGTCTTGCCTCGGCGTTACGCGCCGTCAAGAGGTCTCTTGCCGAAAGCGCGATGGTGGTGGGTTGTGTTGAGTTATGAACCCATCGACACGGTAGGTCGATCTATGACCAATATGTTCCGTTTTGGGCAGACCGGCAGCCGGAACGCCTCCCGGCGTCCCGGTCTGTCCTGCGCGATACCGCGTATGTGCTGGTCAGCGCCCCAAGGCGGTCAGAACCGGCCCGCGCCCAAATCGCGCGAGACCGCGCGGGCGCAGTCCCGCACGGCGGCGATCAGCTCGGGCCGCAGCTCCCCGTCCCGGCCCAGCCGCTCCACGGCGCCGGCGATGCCGACCGCGCCGACGGGCATGCGCCGCCGGTCGTGGATGGGGGCGGCGACGGACGCGACGCCCTCCCAGGTCTCCTCGACGTCCGCGGCGTACCCCCGCGCGCGGGTGAGGTCCAGGACGTGCTCGAAGGCGCTGAGGTCGCACACCGTGCGATCCGTGAAGGCCTTGCGGTCGGATTCCAGCGCCTCGCTGTGCGCGACCGGGTCGTAGGCCGACAGGACCTTGCCCAGGGCGGTGGAGTGCAGCGGCTGCATGGCGCCGATCTCCAGCACCTGCCGGCTGTCGTCGGGCCGGAAGACGTGGTGCACGATCAGCACGCCCTGCTGGTGCAGCACCCCCAGGTAGACGCTCTCGCCGCTGGAGCGGGCCAGGTCGTCCGTCCACACCAGCGCACGCGCGCGCAGTTCGTGCACGTCGAGGTAGGTGGTGCCCAGCCGCAGCAGCTCGGCGCCCAGCTGGTAGCGGCCGGAGGCGTCGTCCTGCTCGACGAAGCCCTCCTGCTGGAGGGTGCGCAGGATGCCGTGGGCCGTGCCCTTGGCGAGACCCAGCGCCGAGGCGATGTCCGACAGGCCCAGCCGCCGCTCACCGCCCGCGAGCAGGCGCAGCATCGCGGCCGCCCGTTCGAGCGACTGGATGTTCCGTGCCATCGCCGTCCTGCCTCCGTCCCCTTCGACCGTCGAGCTGCGACGTCGCTGCCGCCGTACGGCAATGTCCACTGTTCGGCAATGCCGAACACTACCGGTCCATCCCGACCTCCCGCCAATGCGCGGTCGACACTTGTCGTGTCGCCGGTCCCCCGGAGCGGGCGGGGACGCCACGCCGGTCCGTCCCGTGGACGCCCCTGACCCCAGGCGCCCGGTCCCGGCTACGCTGGCCGCGTGCGCCCTCCCACGGGACGTTCCACCGGAGCATCCCGGGAAGGCGCAAAGCCGACAGCCGTCGCATTCCAGGGAGCCCCTTACATGGCCTCGTCGCCGCAGACCCCCGTCACCGACAGCCGGACCCGTGCGTCCGCCCTCCGTGAGGCACTCGCCACCCGTGTGGTGGTGGCCGACGGAGCGATGGGCACCATGCTCCAGGCGCAGGACCCCACGCTGGAGGACTTCCAGAACCTCGAAGGCTGCAACGAGGTGCTGAACGTCACCCGCCCGGACATCGTCCGCTCGGTGCACGCCGAGTACTTCGACGCGGGTGTCGACTGCGTCGAGACCAACACCTTCGGCGCCAACCTCTCCGCGCTCGGCGAGTACGACATCGCCGACCGGATCGTCGAGCTGTCCGAGGCCGGCGCGCGCCTCGCCCGCGAGACGGCCGACGACTACACGCAGCGCACCGGACAGCAGCGCTGGGTGCTCGGCTCGATGGGCCCCGGCACCAAGCTGCCCACCCTCGGCCACACCACCTTCGCCGCGATCCGCGACGCCTATCAGCGCAACGCCGAGGGCCTGCTCGCGGGCGGCGCCGACGCCCTCCTCGTCGAGACCACCCAGGACCTGCTCCAGACCAAGGCGTCGGTCGTCGCCGCCCGCCGGGCCATGGAGACGGCCGGGTACGACGTGCCCCTGATCGTCTCGGTGACCGTCGAGACCACCGGCACCATGCTGCTCGGCTCCGAGATCGGCGCGGCGCTGACCGCGCTGGAGCCGCTCGGCATCGACATGATCGGCCTGAACTGCGCGACCGGCCCGGCCGAGATGAGCGAGCACCTGCGCTTCCTCGCCCGGCACTCGCGGGTCCGCCTGTCCTGCATGCCCAACGCCGGCCTGCCCGTGCTGACCTCGGCCGGGGCCCACTACCCGCTGACCGCGCCGGAGCTGGCCGACGCCCAGGAGAACTTCGTCCGCGACTACGGCCTCTCCCTGGTCGGCGGCTGCTGCGGCACGACGCCGGAGCACCTGCGCCAGGTCGTCGAGCGGGTCCGCGACCTCGCCCCCGGCGAGCGCACCCCCCGCCCGGAGCCGGGCGCCGCGTCCCTCTACCAGTCGGTCCCGTTCCGCCAGGACACCTCGTACCTGGCGATCGGTGAGCGCACCAACGCCAACGGCTCGAAGAAGTTCCGCGAGGCCATGCTGGACGCCCGCTGGGACGACTGCGTGGAGATGGCCCGCGAGCAGATCCGTGAGGGCGCGCACCTGCTCGACCTGTGCGTCGACTACGTCGGCCGGGACGGCGTCGCCGACATGGAGGAGCTGGCCGGCCGCTTCGCCACCGCCTCCACCCTGCCGATCGTCCTCGACTCCACCGAGGTCGAGGTCCTCCGGGCCGGGCTGGAGAAGCTCGGCGGCCGCGCGGTGATCAACTCCGTCAACTACGAGGACGGCGACGGCCCGGAGTCACGCTTCGCCAAGGTCACCCGGCTGGCCCAGGAGCACGGCGCCGCGCTGATCGCCCTCACCATCGACGAGGAGGGCCAGGCCCGCACGGTCGAGAAGAAGGTCGGCATCGCCGAACGGATCATCGACGATCTGACCGGCAACTGGGGCATCCGCGAGGAGGACATCCTCATCGACTGCCTCACCTTCACGATCTGCACCGGCCAGGAGGAGTCGCGGGGGGACGGCATCGCCACCATCGAGGCGATCCGCGAGCTCAAGCGCCGCCACCCCGCCGTGCAGACCACGCTGGGCCTGTCGAACATCTCCTTCGGCCTCAACCCGGCCGCCCGCATCCTGCTCAACTCCGTCTTCCTCGACGAGTGCGTCAAGGCGGGCCTGGACTCGGCGATCGTGCACGCCTCGAAGATCCTGCCGATCGCCCGCTTCGACGACGAGCAGGTCAACACCGCCCTCGACCTGATCCACGACCGCCGCAGCGAGGGCTACGACCCGTTGCAGAAGCTGATGGAGCTGTTCGAGGGCGCCACGGCGAAGTCGCTGAAGGCGGGCAAGGCCGAGGAACTGGCCGCCCTGCCGCTGGAGGAGCGCCTTCAGCGGCGCATCATCGACGGCGAGCGCAACGGCCTGGAGCAGGACCTGGACGCGGCCCTCCAGGACCGGCCCGCCCTGGACATCGTCAACGACACCCTCCTGGAGGGCATGAAGGTCGTCGGCGAGCTGTTCGGCTCCGGCCAGATGCAGCTGCCGTTCGTGCTCCAGTCCGCCGAGGTGATGAAGACCGCGGTGGCCTATCTGGAGCCGCACATGGAGAAGACCGACGACGACGGCAAGGGCACGATCGTGCTGGCCACCGTGCGCGGGGACGTGCACGACATCGGCAAGAACCTGGTCGACATCATCCTGTCCAACAACGGCTACAACGTCGTCAACCTGGGCATCAAGCAGCCGGTCTCCGCGATCCTGGAAGCCGCCGAGGAGCACCGCGCCGACGTCATCGGCATGTCGGGCCTCCTGGTGAAGTCCACCGTGATCATGAAGGAGAACCTGGAGGAGCTCAACGCCCGAGGCCTGGCCGCCGACTACCCGGTCATCCTCGGCGGCGCCGCGCTCACCCGGGCGTACGTCGAGCAGGACCTGCACGAGGTCTACGAGGGCGAGGTCCGCTACGCCCGGGACGCCTTCGAGGGCCTGCGCCTGATGGACGCGCTGATCGGCGTCAAGCGCGGCCTGCCGGGCGCGAAGCTGCCGGAGCTGCGCCAGCGGCGGGTGCGGGCGGCGGCCGCCGTCGAGGTGGAGGAGCGCCCGGAGGAGGGCCACGTCCGCTCCGACGTCGCCACCGACAACCCGATCCCCGAGCCGCCGTTCCGGGGCACGCGGGTGATCAAGGGCATCCAGCTCAAGGAATACGCGTCCTGGCTCGACGAGGGCGCGCTGTTCAAGGGCCAGTGGGGCCTGAAGCAGGCCCGCACCGGCGAGGGACCCTCGTACGAGGAACTGGTCGAGACCGAGGGCCGGCCCCGGCTGCGCGGGCTGCTGGACCGGCTCCAGACGGAGAACCTGCTGGAGGCGGCCGTCGTCTACGGCTACTTCCCCTGCGTCTCCAAGGACGACGACCTGATCATCCTCGACGACGCCGGCAACGAGCGCACCCGCTTCACCTTCCCGCGCCAGCGCCGCGGCCGCAGGCTGTGCCTGGCGGACTTCTTCCGCCCGGAGGAGTCCGGTGAGACCGACGTCGTCGGGCTCCAGGTCGTCACCGTCGGCTCGCGGATCGGCGAGGAGACCGCCCGTCTCTTCGCGTCCGACTCCTACCGTGACTACCTGGAACTCCACGGACTGTCCGTGCAGTTGGCCGAGGCGCTCGCCGAGTACTGGCACGCGCGCGTGCGCGCCGAACTCGGCTACGCCGGCGAGGACCCGGCCGACATCGAGGACATGTTCGCGCTGAAGTACCGCGGCGCCCGCTTCTCGCTGGGCTACGGTGCCTGCCCCGACCTGGAGGACCGGGCGAAGATCGCGGCCCTGCTGGAGCCGGAGCGGATCGGCGTGCGGCTCTCGGAGGAGTTCCAGCTGCACCCCGAGCAGTCCACGGACGCCATCGTGATCCACCACCCGGAGGCGAAGTACTTCAACGCACGGTGACCGGGCACGACGCCGTGACCTGCCACACCGCGCGCTGATCGGATTAGTCGTACACTGGTCGGTCCACAGTAGGCCGGTTCCCTACCCGGGAACCGGCCTGCTCGTCCCTCCAGGAGGTACGCCGGATGACGACGACCGTCCCCGCTATCGGCACCCGTACGGCCGAAGGCTCCGCGCTGCAGGCCGTGCTCCTCGACATGGACGGCACCCTGGTGGACACCGAGGGCTTCTGGTGGGACGTGGAGCGCGAGGTCTTCGCCGGCCTCGGGCACACCCTCGACGACGCCTGGCGCCAGGTGGTGGTCGGCGGCCCGATGACCCGCAGCGCGGGGTTCCTGATCGAGGCGACCGGCGCCGACATCACCCTCGCCGAGCTCACCGTGCTGCTCAACGAGGGCTTCGAGGACCGCATCGACCGGGCGCTGCCGCTGATGCCGGGAGCCGCGCGGCTGCTGGGCGAGCTGGCCCTGCACGAGATCCCGACGGCCCTGGTCTCGGCCTCCCACCGGCGCATCATCGACCGCGTCCTCGGCATCCTCGGAACGGAGTACTTCGCCCTCACGGTGGCGGGCGACGAGGTCGCGCGCACCAAGCCGCACCCGGACCCGTATCTGTTCGCCGCGGCCGGGCTCGGTGCCGATCCGGCCAGATGCGCGGTCGTCGAGGACACCGCGACCGGGGTGGCCGCGGCCGAGGCGGCGGGCTGCCATGTGGTCGCCGTCCCCTCGGTGGCGCCGATCGCCCCGGCCGCGCGGCGCACCGTGGTGCGCTCGCTCGAACAGGTCGACCTCGCCTTCCTGCGCGGCCTGCTCAACTGACGACGCGCACGCGGCCGGGCGCCCGAGGCGGCGTCCGGGGCCCGCACCTCGGGCGAACAGCACGGCACGGGCGGGGAATTCGCGTGGTGCGGATGGCTGAATTCCGTGGGCCCGCTCCCAGTTGCCGGTGTGACGTTCCCCACGTCAACAGGGGTCGACAGGGCGGCACGTATGTGCAGCCGGGGCCCATAACGGGGCGGTTGCCCCGCCCTTGTGTCCTGATTCATGGGATGCTGCACGAATCCTTCCCCAGTCGGGTTTTCGGTGCGTCCGCGCCCGGTTTCGCAGCGTGATGGACGCTCAACTCCGGTGGCCGACGGCCCCGTCATGAGGGCGCACTAATCTCATCGCGAGAACCTCACCCCCGTCCCCGTGACCGGCTGCCACACCCCTGCATGCCGCGTACACGGACCTGACAGCTGTGGAGAATCCCGAGCATGAACCGCAAGACCTTGGTGCTGCCGGCCGTGGTCGGACTGCTTGCTCCCGCGCTTGCCGCGTGCGGCGGGTCCGACGGGGGCAGTGACGGTGGTGGCTCGATCGTCGTGGGCACCACCGACCGGTTCATCGCCTCCAAGGACGCCCCCGCACCGCTCGACCCGGCGTACGCGTACGACGTGGGCACCTGGAACGTGCTCCGTCAGACCGTGCAGACCCTGATGGTCCAGCCGCGCGGCGAGGGCGCTCCCGTTCCCGAGGCCGCCGAGAGCTGCGGGTTCACCGACAACGGCAACGAGCGCTACGCCTGCAAGCTGCGCTCGGACCTCAAGTTCTCCAACGGCGACGCCATCACGGCCGCCGATGTGAAGTTCTCCATCGACCGGGCCCTCGCCATCCAGGCCGACAGTGGTGTCTTCGCCCTGCTGTCCACCGTGGACACCGTCGAGGTCAAGGGCGACAAGGAGGTCATCTTCCACCTGAAGACCGCCGACGCCACCTTCCCGTACAAGTTGTCGACCCCGGTCGCGGGCATCGTGAACCCCGACAACTACGAGAAGAACAAGCTGCGCGACGGCTTCGAGGTGGACGGCTCCGGCCCCTACGTGCTCGAGGGCGAGGAGAAGGACGGCGAGCTGGTCCGGGCGGTGTTCACCAGGAACCCGAACTACAAGGGCGCGCTGAAGGTCCAGAACAACGAGGTCGACATGGTCTCGTACGAGGACGCCGAGGCCATGGGAGCCGCCCTGGAGGCCGGTGACATCGACGTCATGACCCGCTCCATGACGCCGGAGCAGATCGAGAAGCTGGCGGTCGCCGACGGCGACGTCGACCTCGTCGAGATGCCCGGCCTGGAGATCCGGTACCTGGCCTTCAACACCGAGGCCCCGACGGTCAAGTCCAAGGCCGTCCGGCAGGCCATGGCACAGCTCCTCAACCGCGACGAGCTCGTCTCCGCGGTCTACGGCTCGCAGGCCGACCCCCTGTACTCGCTGGTCCCGGCCTCCATCACCGGCCACTCCAACGCCTTCTTCAACAAGTACGGCGACCCCAGCGTCGCCAAGGCCAAGGGGCTGCTGGAGGAGGCCGGCGTCGACACCCCGGTGAAGCTGACCCTGCACTACACGACCGACCACTACGGCTCGGCCACCAAGAAGGAGTTCGAGGAGCTGCGCAGGCAGCTCAACGGCAGCGGCCTGTTCCAGGTCGCGATCGAGGGCGCCCCGTGGGACACCTTCGTGCCGGCCGAACGCAACGGCGAGTACGACGTCTTCGGGATGGGCTGGTTCCCGGACTTCCCGGACCCCGACAGCTACATCGCGCCGTTCCTCGACAAGGACAACTTCCTCAAGTCGCCGTACGCGAACAACGACATCCGCGAGAACCTGATCCCGGAGTCCCGCAAGGAGGCCGACCGTCTGGCCGCCGGCGACAGCCTGAACCGGATCCAGGACATCGTTGCCGAGGACGTACCCCTGCTGCCCCTGTGGCAGGGAAAGCAGTACGTGGCGGCACGCGACGACGTCACCGGCGTCTCCTACGCGCTCAACTCCTCGGCCACTCTCCAGCTGTGGGAGCTCGGCCGCGGTGTGAGCGGCTGACACCTCCGAGCACGACCGGGTGCTGGAAGACGGCCCGGGGTACTTCAAGAACGACGTAAGGCAAGCACGTGAACATACGCAACCAGTGGCCGGTCCTGCCGATCGTTGCCGGTCTGGCCACCGGCCTGCTGACCGGATGCGGTGCCGAGTCCGGCGACTCCGGGGAGAACGGCTCCAACGTGGTCGTCGGGATGTCGGACGACGTCCTCGCCACCGACCCGGCGTCCGGTTACGACCCGGGCTCCTGGCTGCTGTTCAACAACGTCTTCCAGTCCTTGCTCAGCTTCCCCAAGGGCGGCACCGAGCCCGAGCCGGAGCTGGCCCAGTCGTGCAACTTCACCGACAGCTCGGCGAAGGTCTACGAGTGCACGCTGAAGGACGGCCTGAAGTTCAGCAACGGTGACCCGCTCACCTCGAAGGACGTCAAGTTCTCCTTCGACCGCATGCTGAAGGTCAACGACGAGGCCGGCCCGGCCATCATGTTCCCGATGCTCGACACGGTCGAGACGCCGGACAAGAACACCGTCGTCTTCCGCCTGAAGGTCGCCGACGCCACCTTCCCGAGCAAGATCGCCTCCGGCGCCGGCTCCATCGTGGACCACCGTGAGTACGACGCGGGCACGCTGCGCACGGACGGCCAGGCCGTCGGCTCCGGCCCCTACAAGCTCGACTCCTTCAGCGAGAACGAGGCCGTCTTCTCGGTCAACGAGAACTACCAGGGCACGGCCGAGGTGCAGAACGCCGGCGTCACCCTGAAGTTCTTCCACGGCGACCGCGGCGCGCTGAAGAAGGCGCTGCAGTCCGAGGACGTCGACATCGCCTACCGAGGTCTGAGCGCGAACGACATCGCCGACGTCGAGCAGGCCGACTCCGACTCCGGCGTCAAGGTCATCGAGGGCAGCAGCGCCGAGGTCCAGCACCTGGTCTTCAACATGGACGACCCGGTCGCCGGACGGCTCGGCGTCCGCCAGGCCATCGCCCACCTGATCGACCGCGAGGCCCTCATGGAGGACGTCTACCAGGGCACCGCGACCCCGCTGTACTCGATCATCCCGGCCGGGATCGCGGGCCACAACACCGCCTTCTTCGACACCTACGGTGCCCGGCCCTCCAAGGCCAAGGCCGAGGCCGCGCTGCGCGCCGACGGGATCACCGACAAGGTGAAGATCACCCTGTGGTCCACCCCGTCCCGCTACGGCCCCGCCACCGACGAGGAGCTGGAGGCCATCGCGGCCCAGCTCAACGGCAGCGGGCTGTTCGCCGCCGACGTGAAGTCGGTCGCGTTCGACCAGTACGAGAAGGACATCGCCGACGGCAAGTACGGCGTGTACGTCAAGGGCTGGGTGCCCGACTACCCGGACGCCGACAACTTCACCGCCCCGTTCTTCGGCGAGGGCAACGTGCTGGAGAACAACTACAGCAACGACACGATCACCGGCTCGCTCATCCCGCGCACGGCCGCGCAGAGCGACCGCGCCGCCACCGACGACGAGTACGGCGAGCTCCAGGACCTGGTCGCCGAGGAGGTCCCGCTGCTGCCGGTCTGGCAGGCCAAGCAGTACGCGGTCGTCCGCGAGGAGGTCTACGGCCTGGAGTACTGCCTCGACGCCTCGACCGTCTTCCGCTTCTGGGAGATCAGCAAGGGCTGAGGCCCCGCACGCCGAACGCCGAGGGCGCCCGTCTCCCCAGGGAGGCGGGCGCCCTCGGCGTCGTGCCGGTGTGTGTGCTCGGGTCACTGGGCGCCGGGACGCACCAGACCGCTCTCGTAGGCGTACACCGCGGCCTGCACCCGATCGCGCAGTCCCAGCTTGGTCAGGACATGGCCCACGTGCGTCTTGACCGTGGTCTCGCTGACGAACAGGTCGGCCGCGATCTCGGCGTTCGACAGACCGCGCGCGACCAGCTTCAGCACCTCCACCTCGCGATCGGTGAGCGTGCCCAGGGTGTCGGGCACCGGCTCCTCGCCGGACGGCAGATGCGTGGCGTACTTGTCGAGCAGGCGACGCGTGATGCTCGGCGCGAGCATCGCCTCCCCGGCCGCGACCACCCGGATCGCCTGCACCAGTTCGTTGGCGGGGGCGTCCTTGAGCAGGAAGCCGCTGGCCCCGGCCCGCAGCGCCTCCACCACGTACTCGTCGAGGTCGAAGGTGGTCAGCACCAGCACCTTCGCCGGGCCGTCCCGGCCGGGGCCGGTGATCTGCCGGGTCGCCTCCACCCCGTCCATCCGCGGCATGCGGATGTCCATCAGGACCACGTCGGGCTGCAGCGCCCGCACCTGGTCGAGTGCCTGCAGGCCGTCTCCGGCCTCGCCGACGACCGCGATGTCCTGTTCGGCCTCCAGGATCATCCGGAAGCCCGTACGCAGCAGCGGCTGGTCGTCGACCAGTAGGACGCGGATGGCCACGTAAGTCTCCTTCGCTAGTCCGGCCCCATTCTGCCCTGCTCCGCCGCGGGGGATTCCGGCGCCCTCGTCGGGCCGGGCAGGACGTCGCCGACGGAGGGGCGCACCGGCAGGGGATAGGGCGGGGGAGTGCCGCCGAACTCCGGACAGTGGGCCTGGTGGTCGCACCAGCCGCACAGCTTGGTCGGGCGGGGCCGCCAGTCGCCGGTCTCGGTGGCCGCACGGATCGCTTCCCACAGCGCGAGCAGCTTGCGCTCCACCCGCTCCAGGTCGGCGCGGACCGGGTCGTAGGTGAGCACGTCACCGCTGCCGAGGTAGACGAGCTGGAGCCGGCGCGGGATCACCTGCTTCAGCCGCCAGACGACCAGCGCGTAGAACTTCATCTGGAACAGGGCGCCCTCGGCGTACTCGGGCCGGGGCGCCTTGCCCGTCTTGTAGTCCACGATCCGGACCTCGCCGGTCGGCGCCACGTCGACCCGGTCGATGATCCCGCGCAGCCGCAGCCCCGAGTCCAGCTCCGTCTCGACGAACAGCTCCCGCTCCGCGGGCTCCAGCCGCGTCGGGTCCTCCAGCGTGAACCAGCGCTCGACGAGCTGCTCCGCCTCCGTCAGCCAGCCGGCCAGCCGCTCGCCTTGCGGATCGTCGGCGAACAGCTCCTCGACCTCCGGCCTGCTCTCCCGCAGCCGCTCCCACTGGCCGGGGACCAGCGCCTTGGCGCGCGGCGGGGTGCGCTCCGCCGCGGGGGCGTCGAAGAGGCGCTCCAGGACCGCGTGGACGAGGGTGCCCCGGGTCGCCGCCGCGCTGGGCTTCTCGGGCAGCCGGTCGATCACCCGGAACCGGTACAGCAGCGGGCACTGCATGAAGTCGCCGGCACGTGAGGGGGACAGGGAGGTGGGCGCCATGGCGACGGTCCCGGTGACCGCGGTCGCCGTCTCGGCCGCCGTCGCCTCGACCGCCGCCGTCGGGCCGTCGGCCGTAGGCTCGACCACGACGGACGGATCCGGATCCGTGGCCGCCTCGGCGCTCCCGCCGGATGGGGGCCGCCGCTGCGCGCCCTCGGTGCTGGTGTCCATGTCCACAGACGATACGGCCCGCCACCGACAGTGACCCGGCCTCGGGTCATGACGGGGCGACGACGGGGAAAACAGAGGGGGTGCCGGGGCGGAACGCGCCCCGACGGACGCATACCATCGACCCGAGACCCTTCCGCCCGGCAGGTGCGGGAGACGCTGCGAACGAGGGGACACCGTGGACGAGAGCGGCGGGAGCGGGCAGCCGCGGCCGGGCACCGACGAGGCGCATCGGCACCAGCCGGACCGTGCGACCCCGGCCACGGACTCCCCACGCCCTGACCATCCCGGGCCCGGGCCCGCCGGCACCGAGCCGGACCCCGCGGGTCGAGCCCCGCAGGCCGGCACCGGCGGCGACCGGCCGGACCGGCCGGACGACCCGCACGGCCCCCACGCCCACGGAGGCGACGACCGCACCACCGGCGGGCGTCGCGAGCGGCCCGGCGCCTCCGACCCCCACGAGGCCCACCGCACCCTCGCCCACTCCGCCCCCGGCAAGGGCCCCGCCCCCCGGCGCGCCCCCGAGCCGCGGGGCGGCCTGCTGATGGGACGCCCGTTCGGGGTGCCGGTGTACGTCGCGCCCAGCTGGTTCCTGGTGGCCGCCCTGATCACCTGGGTGTTCGGCGGGCAGCTGGAGCGTGTGCTGCCCGAGCTGGGCGCCGCCCGCTATCTGGTCTCCCTCTTCTTCGCCGTCGCCTTCTACGCCTCCGTGCTCGTGCACGAGCTGGCCCACACGGTGGCGGCCCTGCGCTACAAACTGCCGGTGCGCCGCATCCAGCTCCAGTTCTTCGGCGGGGTCTCCGAGATCGAGAAGGAGGCCGAGACACCGGGCCGCGAGTTCGTCCTCGCGTTCGTGGGACCGCTCCTGTCCCTCGTGCTGGCCGGCCTCTTCTACCTGGCCCTGCAGCCGGTCGAGCCGGGCACGGTGCCCGGCGTCCTGCTGGCCGGGCTGATGATCTCCAACCTCATCGTGGCCGCCTTCAACCTCCTGCCCGGTCTCCCGCTCGACGGCGGCCGGATGCTCCGCGCCGTCGTCTGGAAGATCACCGGCAGGGCGATGAGCGGCACCGTCGCCGCCGCCTGGGTCGGCCGCGCCCTCGCCGTCTCCGTGCTGATCGGGCTCCCGCTGCTCACCCAGTCCGGCGCGCTCGGCCGCGACGCCGTGGACAACGTCGGCATGGACACCGTGATGGACGCCCTGCTGGCCGCCATCCTCGCCGCGATCATCTGGACCGGCGCGGGCAACAGCCTGCGCGTCGCCCGGCTGCGTGAGCACCTCCCGGAGCTGCGCGCCCGCGCGCTCACCCGCCGCGCGGTGCCGGTCGAGAGCGACACCCCCCTCTCGGAGGCACTGCGGCGTGCCAACGCCGCGGGAGCCCGCGCCCTGGTCGTCGTCGACGCCGACGGCGACCCCGTCTCGCTGGTCCGCGAGGCCGCCATCGTCGGCGTCCCCGAACACCGCCGCCCCTGGGTCGCGGTGAGCGGCCTCGCCCAGGACATCACCGACGGCATGCGGGTCTCCGCCGAACTGGCCGGCGAGGACCTCCTGGAGGTGCTGCGGGCCACCCCCGCCACCGAGTACCTGGTGGTCGAGGACACCGGGGAGATCTACGGCGTGCTGTCCGCGGCGGACGTCGAGCGGGCCTTCGTCAAGGCCATGGCCAGGCCCTCCTAGTGGTCGGCGGCCCCCGCAATCGCCGGTAGGCTGTTCACATGTCCGAACCGACCGGTGCCGCCCGCAGGCGCGGGCCCTTCAAGGTCGGGGACCAGGTTCAGCTGACCGACCCCAAGGGCCGCCACTACACGTTCACGCTCGAGGCCGGGAAGAACTTCCACACCCACAAGGGTTCCTTCCCGCACGACGAACTGATCGGCGCTCCCGAGGGCAGCGTTGTCCGCACCACCGGAAACGTCGCCTACCTCGCGCTGCGCCCCCTGCTCCCCGACTACGTCCTGTCCATGCCCCGTGGGGCAGCAGTCGTCTATCCCAAGGACGCGGGGCAGATCCTCTCCTTCGCCGACATCTTCCCCGGCGCGCGCGTCGTGGAGGCCGGCGTCGGCTCGGGGTCGCTCAGCAGCTTCCTGCTGCGGGCCATCGGCGACCAGGGCATGCTGCACAGCTACGAGCGCCGCGCGGACTTCGCCGAGATCGCCCAGGCGAACGTGGAGCGCTACTTCGGCGGCCCGCACCCGGCCTGGCAGCTCACCGTCGGCGACCTCCAGGACAACCTGTCGGACACCGACGTCGACCGCGTCATCCTCGACATGCTCGCCCCGTGGGAGTGCCTGGAGGCCGTCTCCAAGGCGCTCGTCCCCGGCGGCATCCTGTGCTGCTACGTCGCGACCACCACGCAGCTCGCCCGGACCGTCGAGTCCATCCGTGAGATCGGCTGCTTCAACGAGCCGACCTCCTGGGAGACGATGATCCGCAACTGGCACGTCGAGGGTCTCGCCGTCCGCCCGGACCACCGGATGATCGGCCACACCGGCTTCCTCCTCACCGCCCGTCGCCTGGCCGACGGGGTCGAGCCGCCCATGCGCCGCCGCCGCCCCGCCAAGGGCGCCTACGGCGAGGACTACTCCGGCCCCAACGCCGATGGAGGCATGGACCGCTGAGGCGGCCGTACCGCGTACAACGTGTCGGCGCCGTGGCCGAGTTCCCGCATACCGCAGGGAACGCGGCCACGGCGCCGACCCGTTGACGCACCGGAAGACGCCCCACCTCACAAGGGCCGACCCCCGCCGTTCCCCCGCACTGTGACGTGTGGCACCATGCTGGCCACCCCCACCGGCACAGCCCTCACAGGAGACACTCCTCGTGCAGCAACCCGCCGTTCCGGAACTGGCACACACGCACACCCGGCCCATCCACTGGGTCGCCACCGCGACCGCCGTCGCCGGTGTCGTCGCCCTGTCCTCGCTGCTGCCGCCGGACTCGGCGACCGCCGCGCAGGCGCCGGGCCGCCCCGCCCGGCCGGCCGCCGCGCCGCCCGCCACCGAGGGCGTCAGCTTCCCCCTCGAATGCGGGCCCGTGAAGGCCGTGGTGGAGACGCAGGCGTCCGGGGACCTCGACGGCGACGGGCGGCCGGAAACGGTCGCCGTGGTGCACTGCGACGCGGGCATCAGCACACCCCCCGACGGCGTGTACGTCCTCACCCACGGCGACGACGCGACCGGCCCCCGGGTGGTGGCCACGCTCGTCGACCCCAAGGACCGCTCCACCGTCCGTGACTTCACCGTCCGGGACGGAGCCGTCCTCGCGACGCTGCTCGGTTACTCCTCCACGGACGTCCCGACCTGCTGTCCGGACGTGACGGAGGACGCGAAGTGGCAGTGGCGCAACGGGGCGTTCGTCCGCTCGTCACCGGCCGACGCCCGCAGCGTCTGACGCACGCAACCGAGCCGTGTGAGAAATCAGACAGTCGTAACGGGACGTAAGGATCCAGTCACTCTGCGTCCGGGCCGTAGACCTCGACCCTGTCCGAAACCCGTCGCACATGGATGCAGTCGCCCGGACACTCCTTCGCCGAGTCGATCACATCCGTGAGGAGCGGCAGCGGTACGGGCGTTGTGGCCCCCTGGGCCTGCAACAGCTCGTCGCCCTCGCCCTTCACGTAGGCCAGGCCGTCGATGTCCAGCTCGAACACCTCGGGCGCGTACTGGGCGCAGATGCCGTCGCCGGTACAGAGATCCTGGTCGATCCAGACCTCGAGTGCCTCGCCGTCGACTCCGGCCTCCTGCTGCACGGTCACCTCTCCTGTCGATTGCCCACCCGGCCGTACGGGAATCCGGCCAGCTCTGACGGGTGTTGAACGCTTCGACCCTACCTTCGCTCGCTTTCGTATCCCGTTCGCTGGGTATTCCCCTGGCGTGAGGGAGAGCGCAAGGGTGAAGATCGGACACACCCCGACAGTCTTTGTGATCTAGGGGTTTCAATCGACACCCACCCAGGTAGGGTCTGGAAGCGTCCAGCTCCCCTTGGAGGAGGTGAGGACCGTGGCAGCCCACGACGACGACATGAACCGCGGCATCCGCCCGGGACGCGGGTCCGACGACCCGGCCGGGCAGATTGCCTACCTTGAGCAGGAGATCGCCGTCCTGCGACGCAAGCTCGCCGACTCTCCGCGGCACACGAGGATTCTCGAAGAGCGGATCGTCGAGCTGCAGACCAACCTGGCCGGCGTGTCCGCGCAGAACGAGCGACTCGCCAACACGCTCCGTGAGGCCCGTGACCAGATCGTGGCCCTCAAGGAAGAGGTCGACCGGCTGGCCCAGCCGCCGGCCGGCTTCGGAGTCTTCCTGCAGGCGATCGAGGACGGCACGGCCGACATCTTCACGGGGGGCCGCAAGCTCCGCGTGAACGTCAGCCCCAGCGTCGACCTCGAGGACCTGCGGCGCGGCCAGGAAGTAATGCTCAACGAGGCGCTCAACGTGGTCGAGGCCATGGAGTACGAGCGTGTCGGGGACATCGTCACCCTCAAGGAGATCCTGGAGGACGGCGAGCGCGCCCTGGTGCTCGGGCACACCGACGAGGAACGGGTGGTACGGCTCGCCGAGCCGCTGCTGGACGTCACCATCCGCCCCGGCGACGCCCTGCTGCTCGAACCCCGATCCGGCTACGTCTACGAGATCGTTCCCAAGAGCGAGGTCGAGGAGCTCGTCCTCGAAGAGGTCCCCGACATCGGCTACGAGCAGATCGGCGGTCTCGGCGGCCAGATCGAGGCCATCCGCGACGCGGTCGAGCTGCCGTACCTCTACCCGGACCTGTTCAAGGAGCACGAACTGCGCCCGCCCAAGGGCGTGCTGCTCTACGGGCCGCCCGGATGCGGCAAGACGCTCATCGCCAAGGCCGTCGCCAACTCGCTGGCCAAGAAGGTCGCCGAGGTCACCGGCCAGGCCGCCGGCAAGAGCTTCTTCCTGAACATCAAGGGCCCCGAGCTGCTGAACAAGTACGTCGGTGAGACGGAGCGGCAGATCCGCCTCGTCTTCCAGCGGGCCCGGGAGAAGGCCAGCGAGGGCACCCCCGTCATTGTCTTCTTCGACGAGATGGAGTCCCTCTTCCGCACCCGCGGCTCCGGTGTCAGCTCGGACGTGGAGAACACCATCGTCCCGCAGCTGCTCGCCGAGATCGACGGTGTGGAGGGCCTGCAGAACGTGGTCGTGATCGGTGCCTCCAACCGTGAGGACATGATCGACCCCGCGATCCTGCGCCCCGGCCGGCTCGACGTGAAGATCAAGATCGAGCGTCCGGACGCCGAGGCGGCCAAGGACATCTTCGGCAAGTACCTCACCGAGCGTCTTCCGCTGCACTCCGACGACGTGACCGAGCACGGCAACGACAAGTCCATGACGGTCCAGAGCATGATCCAGACCGCGGTGGAACACATGTACGCCGAATCCGAGGAGAACCGCTTCCTCGAGGTGACGTACGCCAATGGCGACAAGGAAGTCCTCTATTTCAAGGACTTCAATTCCGGCGCCATGATCGAGAACATCGTCGGCCGGGCCAAGAAGATGGCGATCAAGGACTTCCTGGAGCACAACCAGAAGGGCCTGCGCGTCTCCCATCTCCTCCAGGCCTGCGTGGACGAGTTCAAGGAGAACGAGGACCTGCCCAACACCACGAACCCGGACGACTGGGCCCGCATCTCCGGCAAGAAGGGCGAACGGATCGTGTACATCCGTACGCTCATCACCGGAAAGCAGGGCGCGGACACCGGACGCTCCATCGACACGGTGGCGAACACCGGTCAGTACCTGTAAAAGGCAGGGCGGCTGCGGGTGCCCTCAGCGGGTACCCGCAGCCGACTGTTTTTCGGGCCACGGCTGGAGCACAGCAATGACGCAAATGATCTCCCCACCAGCGCAAAGGCGTTCTAGGCTCTTCCGTACCGCCGGATCGCGCAGTGCGGGGACGGGCACCGCACACGCAACCGAGCGCCAGCGGTATCTGAGCGGCGTCCACGACCGAGGGCACCGCCGGGCAAGGAGGGCCGCATGACCGTACGGCGAGTAATGGGCATCGAGACGGAGTACGGGATCTCCGTCCCCGGCCACCCCAACGCCAATGCCATGCTCACCTCGTCCCAGATCGTCAACGCCTACGCGGCGGCGATGCACCGGGCCCGCCGGGCCCGCTGGGACTTCGAGGAGGAGAATCCGCTGCGCGACGCACGGGGCTTCGACCTCGCCCGTGAGGCCGCCGACTCCAGCCAGCTCACCGACGAGGACATCGGCCTCGCCAACGTCATCCTGACCAACGGGGCACGTCTCTACGTGGACCACGCGCACCCCGAGTACAGCGCTCCCGAGGTGACCAACCCCCGCGACGCCGTGCTCTGGGACAAGGCCGGTGAGCGGATCATGGCGGAGGCCGCCGAGCGGGCCGCGCAGCTGCCCGGCGCCCAGCAGATCCATCTCTACAAGAACAACACCGACAACAAGGGCGCCTCCTACGGCACGCACGAGAACTACCTGATGAAGCGGGAGACCCCCTTCTCGGACATCGTGCGCCACCTGACGCCCTTCTTCGTCTCCCGCCAGGTCTTCGCCGGAGCGGGCCGCGTCGGCATCGGCCAGGACGGGCACGAGCACGGCTTCCAGCTGAGCCAGCGCGCGGACTACTTCGAGGTCGAGGTCGGCCTGGAGACGACGCTCAAGCGCCCGATCATCAACACGCGCGACGAGCCGCACGCCGACGCGGAGAAGTACCGCCGCCTGCACGTGATCATCGGTGACGCGAACCTGTCGGAGATCTCGACGTACCTCAAGCTGGGCACCACGGCCCTCGTGCTGTCCATGATCGAGGACGGCTTCATCGCCGTCGACCTGGCCGTCGACCAGCCGGTACGCACTTTGCACCAGGTCTCCCACGACCCCTCGCTCCAGCGCCTCGTCACGCTCCGCAGCGGCCGGACGCTGACCGCGGTCCAGTTGCAGATGGAGTACTACGAGCTGTCCCGCAAGTACGTCGAGGAGCGCTTCGGGGCCGACGCGGACGAGCAGACGAAGGACGTGCTGCAGCGCTGGGAGGACACCCTCAACCGGCTGGAGCACGATCCGATGAGCCTGTCCGGCGAGCTGGACTGGGTCGCCAAGCGGGAGCTGATGGAGGGCTACCGGCGCCGTGACGACCTCGACTGGGACGCCGCCCGGCTGCACCTGGTCGACCTCCAGTACGCGGACGTACGCCCCGACAAGGGCCTGTACAACCGTCTGGTCTCGCGCGGCCGGATCAAGCGCCTGCTGACCGAGGAGGACGTCGAGCGGGCGAAGTCCAAGCCGCCGGAGGACACCCGGGCCTACTTCCGCGGGCGCTGCCTGGAGCAGTACGCCGACGACGTGGCCGCGGCCTCCTGGGACTCGGTGATCTTCGACCTGCCCGGCAGGGACTCCCTGCAGCGGGTTCCAACCCTGGAACCGCTTCGCGGAACGCGTAATCACGTCAAGGAGCTCCTGGACCGCTGCCGCACCGCGGAAGACCTGGTCAAGGTCCTCAGCGGCGGCTGAGCGGGTACTCGGGCGGGTCCGGGCGCGAGGGTGGAAATCCCGGCGCCCGGGAATCATCGAGGTGGCCCCCGTACGTTGCAGAAACTGCGGGGCCATTGTCGGACCCGGCTTGTAGGGTCTGATCATGACCGATCGGCAGCGATGCCGAACATTCGGGCGAACCGAGCGGGGTGAGGGTTATGGCGACCAAGGACACCGGCGGCGGACAGCAGAAGGCGACGCGCTCCACCGAGGAGGTCGAGGAGCAGGCGACCGAGGCGCAGGCTTCGGAGGACCTCAAGGAGCGACACGAGAAGCTCTCGGACGATGTGGACTCGGTACTCGACGAGATCGACGACGTCCTGGAGGAGAACGCAGAGGACTTCGTGCGGTCCTTCGTGCAAAAGGGTGGGCAGTAGCCCACTCGTCCTTCGGATCGAAGGTCGGCGGGGGTGTGGTTGTTCGGCACCCGGCAGACGTGGCGCTACGCGCGGCCCGGTGAGTTCGAGCCGCGCGTGGCCTCCGCGGGATCTGCCGGAAGGCTTCCGCCGTTCATGTGGATCACTGCCGTGAGCCGGGTAGGGTCCGTGGCGTACCTTGCATCAACTGCGATACCTGCTGACTACTTGGAAGGAAACGCGTGGAAGCCAACACTCGTAGCACCGGGCGTCTACCAGCTGCCTTCCTGACGCCTGGATCCTCCTCCTTCATGGACTTCCTGGCCGAGCACCAGCCGGAGCTGCTGCCCGGCAAGCGGCAACTGCCACCCACCCAGGGTGTGATCGAGGCGCCGCACGGCACCACGATCGTGGCGGTGACGTTCCCGGGCGGTGTCGTCCTGGCCGGCGACCGCCGCGCCACCATGGGCAACGTCATCGCGCAGCGCGACATCGAGAAGGTCTTCCCGGCGGACGAGTACTCGGCCGTCGGCATCGCGGGCACGGCGGGTCTCGCCGTCGAGATGGTCAAGCTCTTCCAGCTGGAGCTGGAGCACTTCGAGAAGGTCGAGGGCGCCCAGCTGTCCCTGGAGGGCAAGGCGAACCGGCTGTCCACCATGATCCGTTCCAACCTCGGCATGGCCATGCAGGGCCTGGCCGTGGTGCCCCTCTTCGCCGGCTACGACGTGGACCGCGACAAGGGCCGCATCTTCTCCTACGACGTCACGGGCGGCCGCTCCGAGGAGCAGGGCTTCGCGGCCACGGGCTCCGGCTCGATCTTCGCGCGCGGCGCCATGAAGAAGCTCTACCGCGAGGACCTGACCGAGGAGCAGGCCACGACCCTCGTGGTCCAGGCCCTCTACGACGCGGCAGACGACGACTCGGCGACCGGTGGTCCCGATGTCGCCCGCCGGATCTACCCGATCGTCACCGTGATCACCGAGGACGGCTTCCGCCGGCTCACCGAGGACGAGGGCTCCGCGATCGCCCGCTCGATCCTGGAGCGCCGGATGGAGCAGCCCGACGGCCCGCGGGCCGCGCTGCTGTAGCCGGCGGCCCGTGGTGTCCGAGGCTGGTCCAGTGACTTCGACAGAAAGGGACGGATAACCGGTGTCGACGCCGTTCTATGTCTCACCTCAGCAGGCCATGGCCGACCGGGCGGAGTACGCCCGCAAGGGCATCGCCCGGGGCCGCAGCCTGGTCGTGCTGCAGTACGCCGACGGCATCGTCTTCGTCGGCGAGAACCCGTCCCGCGCGCTGCACAAGTTCAGCGAGATCTACGACCGGATCGGCTTCGCCGCCGCCGGCAAGTACAACGAGTACGAGAACCTGCGCATCGGCGGCGTCCGCTACGCCGACCTGCGCGGCTACACCTACGACCGCGACGACGTGACCGCCCGCGGCCTGGCCAACGTCTACGCGCAGACGCTGGGCACGATCTTCTCCAGCGCGGCCGAGAAGCCGTACGAGGTGGAGCTGGTCGTCGCCGAGGTCGGCGAGACGCCCGAGGGCGACCAGATCTACCGGCTGCCGCACGACGGCTCCATCGTGGACGAGCACGGCTCGGTCGCGGTGGGCGGCAACGCCGAGCAGATCAGCGGTTATCTGGACCAGCGCCACCAGGACGGCATGACGCTCGCCGAGGCGCTCGAGCTGGCCGTGCAGGCCCTGTCCCGCGACACCAACGGCAGCCAGCGGGAGATCCCCGCCGAGCGCCTGGAGGTGGCGGTGCTGGACCGTACGCGCCCGCAGCAGCGCAAGTTCCGCCGGATCACCGGCCGGCAGCTCGGCCGGCTGCTGGAGGCCGGCGGCGCCTCGTCGGCCGCGGAGGCCGAGGACGAGGCGGGCGAGGACGAGTAGTCCGCCGGCGGCCCCGTCGGCCGCCCGAGTCCCGTGACGGATGCCCCGGTCGGAAAGCGGCCGGGGTATCCGGCGTTCAGCGCGCCGGTGGCGGCGCCGTGGAGCCCCGTACGACCAGTTCGACGGGGATGTCCCCGCCCTCGGGCTCCCGGCCCTCCAGGACCGCCAGCAGGGCCCGCATGCCCCGCTCCCCGAACAGCTCGGCGTCCAGGCGCACGGTCGTCAGCTCCGGGTCGATCGCGGTGGCCAGGGCGAGGTCGTCCAGGCCGGTGACGGAGACGTCGTCGGGGACGCGCAGGCCGAGCCGCCGTACGGCCTTGCAGGCGCCCGCGGCCAGCTTGTCGTCGTCGCAGACGACCGCGGTGGCCGGGCGGCTCCGGAGCGCGGCCTCGGCGGCGCCCAGGGCTTCGTCGATGGAGATGGGCGCGCGGGTCGTGTGCAGGGTGGTCCCGGGGACGGCCGCGACCCGCGCGGCGAGCTCCCGGGCGCGGACCTCGAAGGTCCAGGACGGCACGTCGGCCGCCAGGTGCAGGAAGTGCCGGTGGCCGAGGCCCAGCAGGTGCTCGGTGACCTGGCGGACACCGTCGGCGATGTCGAGGTTGACCGTGGCCGCGCCGAGGCTCCCCGCCGGGTCGCTGTCGAGCATCACCAGGGGCAGCTGGTCGCCGCGGATGGCGGTGAGGGCGTCGGCCGCCATGGAGGAGGCGATGACGCCGTCCAGGGCGGCCTGGGCGGACGCGAAGGGGTCGCGGGCGGGTCCGACGCCCTCGGGGGAGGGGTAGAGCACCACGCCGAAGCCGTGTTCGGCGGCGACGCGGGCGGCCCCGGTGTAGACGCCGGCGAAGAACTCGGTGGTGAGGGCGGGGACGACCAGCAGGACCGTGCGGGTGTGGCCGAGGCGCAGGTTGCGGGCGGCGAGGTTGGGGCGGTAGCCCAGGTCGCGGGCGGCCTCCCGGACCCGCTCCGCGGTCGCCTCGGAGACGCGGCCGCGCCACTTCTCGCCGAGCACCAGCGAGACCGCGGCCTGCGAGACACCGGCGGCCTCGGCGACGTCCCGGCTCGTGGGGCGGGTGCCGGCTCGTGCCACTCGGCCTGCTCCTTCGAACGCGTGGGGTCCGGGCCTCGCCTGGACGGGTGAACAGCGCACATGGTACGTATGGAAGTGGACGTTATACGTAACACTTCGGCGGAGGGCGGGGCCATGGCCGCGGGATACGGGGAGATCCTCAGGGCGAAACACGCCGCGAGACTGCTGACCGGCACGCTCGTGGGCAGGCTGCCCAACGCCACCGCCGCGATCGCGATCGTGCTGTTCATCCGTGCCGAGGGCGGCTCCTACAGCCTGGCCGGCGCCCTCGCGGCCGTGTACGGCGTCGCCAACGCGGTGGGCCAGCCCCTGCTGGGGCGGCTGGTCGACCTGCACGGCCAGCCTCGGATCCAGCTGCCCGCCGCACTGCTCTCGGCGCTCGCCATGGCCGCCTTCGCCTTCAGTGGCACCGGGACGCCCGCGCTCTCCTACGCCGCCGTCGCCCTCTCCGGGCTCTTCACACCGCCCCTGGAAGGCGGTCTGCGCGCGCTGTGGCCCTCCGTGCTGCGCCGCGAGGACCAGGTCCACAAGGCGTACGCCATGGACGCGGTGGCCCAGGAAGTCATGTTCACGGTCGGACCGCTGCTGGTGACGCTCTGCGTGTCCCTGTGGTCGGCGCAGGCCGCGCTGCTCGTGCTGAACGTCCTGGGCGTCCTCGGCGCGCTCTCCGTGGTGCTGTCGCCGCCCTCGCGCGCCTGGCGGTCGGCGCCGCGTGAGGCGCACTGGCTGGGCGCGCTGCGCTCGCCGGGGCTGCTGGTCCTGCTGGCCGCGTTCCTGTTCGTCGGCGTGGCACTGGGCTCCATCACGGTCGCCGCGGTGTCCTACGCGGACGGCCGGGGCGGGGACGCGGTGTACGGCGCGCTGATGGCGGCCCTGGGGCTCGGCGCGCTGGTCGGCGGGATCGGCTACGGGGCGCGGGAGTGGCCCGGTTCCCCCGAACGGCGACTGCGGGTCCTGGTGGGTCTGCTGGCGGTCTGTTACCTCCCCCTGACGCTGATGCCGGGCCCGGTCGCGATGTCGGCCCTGTCCGGGCTGGCCGGCGTCTTCCTGGCACCCGCCATCGCGTGCGCCTTCGTCATCGTCGACCGGCACGCCCCGCGCGGGACCGTCACCGAGGCTTTCTCCTGGCTTGTGACGACGTTCACCGTGGGCGCCTCGGTCGGAACGGGGCTGACCGGGCCCGTCGTCGAGTGGGGCGGGGCGCTGTGGGGCTTCACCGTGCCGGGCGCGGCGGGAGCCGTGTCGTTGCTGGTTCTGCTGGCCACGGGGCGGGTCCTCGCAGCTCCCGCCCGGACTGCGGTCGTTGCGGCTTCATCGGAAAATGATCCAAATCGTGCTGCCGAACCCCGTTTCAGTTCAGGGGATCGGGCGTAATGTTCAGTCATGGACCGCCGCATTTTCGGGCTGGAGAACGAGTACGGCGTCACGTGCACGTTCAGGGGACAGCGCCGTCTGTCGCCTGACGAGGTGGCGCGGTACCTCTTCCGCCGTGTCGTGTCATGGGGCCGCAGCAGCAATGTCTTTCTGCGGAACGGCGCCCGCCTCTATCTCGACGTGGGATCACATCCGGAATACGCGACACCCGAATGTGACAACGTGATCGAGCTGGTCACCCACGACAAGGCCGGCGAGCGCATTCTCGAAGGACTGCTGGTGGACGCCGAACGACGCCTGCACGAGGAAGGAATCGCGGGCGACGTCTACCTCTTCAAGAACAACACCGACTCCGCCGGCAACTCCTACGGCTGCCACGAGAACTATCTGGTGGCCCGCCACGGGGAGTTCTCCCGGCTGGCGGACATCCTCATCCCGTTCCTCGTCACCCGGCAGCTGCTGTGCGGCGCCGGCAAGGTGCTGCAGACGCCCCGCGGGGCCGTGTACTGCGTCAGCCAGCGCGCCGAGCACATCTGGGAGGGCGTCTCGTCGGCGACGACCCGCTCCCGGCCCATCATCAACACCCGCGACGAACCGCACGCGGACGCCGAGCGCTACCGCCGGCTGCACGTCATCGTCGGCGACTCGAACATGTCCGAGACGACCATGCTGCTCAAGGTCGGCGCCACCGACCTGGTGCTGCGCATGATCGAGGCGGGCACGGTGATGCGCGACCTCACCCTGGAGAACCCCATTCGGGCGATCCGCGAGGTCAGCCACGACATAACGGGCCGGCGCAAGGTGCGGCTGGCCAGCGGCCGGGAGGCCTCGGCGCTGGAGGTGCAGCGCGAGTACTTCGAGAAGGCCGTCGACTTCTGCGAGCGCCGCGGCATCCGCACCGGCGTCGTCGAACAGGTGCTTGAGCTCTGGGGCCGTACGCTCGACGCGATCGAGGCCGAGGACCTGGACCGGATCGACACCGAGATCGACTGGGTCATGAAGTACAAGCTCATCGAGCGGTACCGGGCAAAGCACAACATGACCATGTCGCATCCGCGGGTCGCCCAGATAGACCTCGCCTATCACGACATCCACCGCCGTCGTGGCCTCTACTACCTGCTGGAGAAAAAGGGCCAAGCCACCCGGATCTGCAACGACTTGAAGATCTTCGAAGGCAAGTCGGTCCCGCCGCAGACCACTCGGGCCCGGCTGCGCGGCGACTTCATCCGGCGGGCCCAGGAACAGCGCCGGGACTTCACCGTCGACTGGGTCCACCTCAAGCTCAACGACCAGGCCCAGCGGACCGTGTTGTGCAAGGACCCGTTCCGTTCGGTGGACGACCGGGTGGAGAAGCTGATCGCCGGTATGTGAGCCATGTGTTCCGAGTGAAGCCGGAACGCCACACGGGCGCCGTACGTTTCCCGTACGGCGCCCTTCTCACACCGTAGAGTTGCGCGCACGCCATCAACAAGATCGACCGATTACGAGGCCCCCACCGTGCGCCGACGCTCATTGCTCATCGCCGTTCCCGCTGGACTCGCCACACTCGCCGCCTGCGGCGACGAAGGGTCCGACTCCGGCAAGGCCAGCGACACCGCGTCGCCCTCGGACCCGGCCTCGCCCTCCGCCGCGCCGTCGCCGAAGATCGTCGACGGACCGCTGCCGGCGATCACCGCGGGCACGAAGTTCGGCGAGAAGCCCACGGTGGCCAAGGGCAGCGGCGAGCCGTCGAAGGACCTCGCCGTCAAGACCGTGATCGCGGGCGGTGGCCGCACCGTCGCGGAGAACGACTACCTCGTGGCCAACTACCTGGGCCAGATCTGGTCCACCGCGAAGGTCTTCGACAACTCCTACGACCGCAAGACGCCGCTGCTCATCCAGCTCTCCCAGGGCAGCATCATCGACGGCTGGCGCTACGGGCTGGCGGGCAAGAAGACCGGCAGCCGCGTCCAGATGGCCGTGCCCCCGGCCTGGGGGTACGGCGAGCAGGGCAACCCCCAGGCGGGCATCAAGGGCACCGACACGCTCGTGTTCGTCATCGACATCGAGGACACGTACAACGCGAGCAGCTCCGCCAAGGGCACCGACGTCGCGCAGGACGACGCGGACCTGCCCAAGGTCGGCACCAACACCGACGGCAAGGCGCCCTCCATCGAGATCCCCAAGACCGACGCGCCGACCGAGCTGGTGGCGACCTACGTCATCGAGGGCGACGGCGAGGAGCTGAGCGCCGACAGCACCGTCCTCGTCCAGTACAAGGGCGTGCTCTGGGACACCGGCAAGGAGTTCGACTCGTCGTACAGCCGCAAGGCGCTGACCTCCTTCTCGCTCCAGCAGGTCGTCAAGGGCTGGTCGCAGGGACTGACCGGCAAGAAGGTCGGCAGCCGGGTCCTCGTCGTCGTCCCGCCGGAGCTCGGGTACGGCGACAACCCGCCGCAGGGCAGCGGCATCGAGAAGGACTCGACGCTGGTGTTCTCGGTGGACATCCTCGCGGCGATGTGATCGCCGGGAATGTAAGACTGTGCGTGTTCGCCTTTCCACACACGAGCAGGAGCTGAAGACGTGAGCATCGACAAGCCCGAGATCGACTTCCCGGGCGGCGAGCCCCCGGCGGACCTCGAGATCAAGGACATCTGGGAAGGCGACGGCCCCGTTGCGCAGGCCGGCCAGACGGTCAGCGTGCACTACGTCGGTGTCGCCTTCAGCACGGGCGAGGAGTTCGACGCCAGCTGGAACCGCGGCACGCCGTTCCGCTTCCCGCTCGGCGGCGGCCGCGTCATCGCCGGCTGGGACCAGGGTGTGCAGGGCATGAAGGTCGGCGGCCGCCGCCAGCTGACCATCCCGGCCCACCTCGCCTACGGCAACCAGAGCCCGACCCCGGCCATCAAGCCCGGTGAGACCCTGATCTTCGTGGTCGACCTGCTCGGCGTCTGAGCAGGACCGACCGGAGTCGATCACCTGGGGCCCATGCCTGTCCGGGCATGGGCCTCGGCTTTTGCCACGGCCCCGCGGAGCGGTACGGTCAACGATCGGAAGCACCTTAGGGAAGGGCGTCGATGGCCATTGCCAAGGCCGAGCGGCTGATGAACCTGGCGCTGTGTCTGCTGGGGACGCGGCGGCCGCTCAGCAAGCGTGAGCTTCGAGAGTCCATCGAGGCCTATCTCGAAGCGGGCAGCGACGACTCCTTCAACCGGATGTTCGAGCGGGACAAGGACGACCTGCGCGAGCTCGGCCTCGTCATCGAGACCGTGGAGAACCTCGACGGCGAGGTCGGCTACCTGGCCCGCCGTGACAGCAACCGCCTCCCGCCCATCACCCTGGACGCCGAGGAGGCCGCCGCCCTGGGCCTGGCCGCCAAGGTCTGGCAGCAGGCCCGGCTGGCCGGCGCGGCCAGCGGCGCCCTGCAGAAGCTGCGCGCCGCGGGCCTGCCCGAGGACGTCGACCCCTACGAGGCGCACGGCGCCCTGGAGCCGCGCATCCCCGTGCACGAGGCCGCCTTCGAGCCGCTGATGCTGGCCTGCCGCGACCGCCGCCCCGTCGTCTTCGAGTACCGCAAGGCGAACGCCGCCCACCCCGAGGCCCGGCAGGTCGAGCCGTGGGCACTGGAGTGCTGGCGCGGCCACTGGTACCTCGCGGGCTGGGACCGGGAGCGCGGCGCCGAGCGGGTCTTCCGGCTCTCCCGGATCACCGGCAGGGTGCGCGCCCGTGCGGGCCGCTACACCGCGCCGGTCCCGGACGTCGTCACCGTGCGCGAGACCGTCGCCGGATGGGCCGGTGAGACGGCCGACCGCAGCGCCCGGATCCGGCTGCGCTCCGGCGCCGGGTACCCCCTGCGGGCGAAGGCGACCGCCGTGCGGGAACTCGGTGACGGCTGGGACGAGTTGGAGATTCCGTACGGGCACGGACTGGACGCCTGGCTGGTCGAGTTCGGACCGGACGTGGTGGTCATCGAGCCCGCGGAGCTGCGGGCCGACGTGGTGGACCGGCTGCGTGCCGTGGCCAAGGGCTGAGGGGGAGCGGAAGAGGACTGTGGCCGGCAAACCGACGAGGCCCACGAACGCCATCGACCAGACCCGGCGGATGCTCTCCCTGGTGACCTACCTCAGGGAGCGTCCCGGAGCCCGGGTCGAGGACGTCGCCCGCGCCTTCGGGATCACCGAGGACGAGCTGGTCTCCGACCTCGACCTGCTGCCCATGTGCGGCACCAGCTTCCGCGGCGGCGACCTGCTAGACATCGACACCGACGGCGAGCGCATCTGGTGGCACAACCCCGCCGCCCTCGGCGCCGACGCGGCCGAGCCGCTGCGTCTCGCCGCCGACGAGGCGACCGCCCTGCTGGTCGCCGCCCGGGCCGTGTCCACCCTGCCCGGCCTGCGCGAGAGCGACCGGCAGGCGCTGCTGCGCGCCACCGCCAAGGTGGAGGCCTCGGCCGGCGAGGCGGCCGGAGCCAGCTCCCGGCTGTCGGTGACCTTCGAGTCCGAGGGCGGCGTCTTCGCCGACGTCGACCGGGCGATCTCGGAGCGCCGCAGGCTGTGGATCCGCTACTACTCACCGGCCCGTGACGAGGTCACCGAGCGTGAGGTCGACCCGATCCGCCTGGTCAGCGTCGGCCACACCTATGTCGAGGGCTGGTGCTACCGCTCGGAGGCGCGCCGCACCTTCCGGCTCGACCGGGTCGCCGAGATCAAGGTCCTCGACGAGCCCTCCGCACCGCCCGAGATCGAGCTGCGGGACCTCTCGGAGGGGCTCGTGCAGCCCGCCGCCGAGGACCCGGAGGTCGTCGTCGAGGTCGGCCCCGGCGGTCGCTGGGTGGCCGAGTACTACCCGCACGACACCGCGGATGAGCTGGCGGACGGCGGACTGCGTATCACCCTGCGCACGCCCGACCCGGCGTCGCTGCGCCGCCTCGCCCTGCGGCTCGGGCGTGACGGCCGGATCGTGGCGCCGCCGGAGCTGGCGGACAGCGCCCGGCAGGCGGCCCGCGAGGCGCTGGCGGCGTACGACGACGGGATCGAGGCGGCGCTTCCGGGAGGCGGGGATCCGGTCCGTCCGGACGGCGAGGCACACGACAGTCAGGAGCAGGGACTTTGAGCGAGCCGGCGGCTGGGGTGCGGGAGATGACGGTGGCGTCCGCGTTCGCGGGGATGAGAGGCGTGGCTCCCGTGGTGTTCAGAGCCGGCTGCCCGGACTGCCGGGGCCGCTTCGAGCTGGCCGCGGGCGCCCTGCGCCTGGCCATCGGCGCCACGAGCCGTACGACGTTCTACTCGTTCACCTGCCCCGACTGCGGCGCCTCGGTGCGCAAGCCGGCGGGGGAGCGGGTGGTGGAGCTGCTCACCGGCGGCGGGGTCCGGACACTGCGGCTGCACTCCGCGCTGTAGCGGTGTCGGCGCACCCCGTGCGCGTCCGTCCGCGGACGAGGCCCTAGGCTCAGGGGCATGTTCTGGCCGATGTTCGCGGTAGCCGTGGGTTTCCTGGGAATCGCCGTTCTCGGCGTGCTCGCCGTCCGGGTCTTCCTGGAGGCCCAGCGCCTGGGCAAGCAGGTCGCGGACTCCGCGCGCCGCATCAACCGCGCCGCGGAGGAGCTGGAGCGTGCGGCGGCGAACACGGCACGGTCCGTCGACACCCTGTGAGCGGCCGCTGACCTGGCCGGACGGGCCCGTGATTCCGGCGCTTGGTGTCCGTTTGGGCCGCTTCGCCCTGTCAACTTCCCCCACGTAAAAGGTACGCTGCTGATCGCGGCCCGGAAAACGAGGCCCGGGCCGTGGACCGGGAGTACGCACAGGGATTGCTTCACGTTCACCCCTGAGCGTTACGATCGCTGCCAGCACGGTCGTTCGGATTCTCCTGTCCGACCGGTCGGACAGCACCCACCCGCCCGCCTCGGTGAGAAGGTAAAGACTTATGTTCGGAAGGCTCGGAGCCCCCGAGATCATTCTCATCCTCGTCGTCATCATCCTGCTGTTCGGCGCGAAGAAGCTTCCGGACATGGCTCGCTCGCTCGGCAAGTCGGCGCGGATCCTGAAGAGCGAGGCCAAGGCGATGAAGGACGACAGCAAGTCCTCCGCCCCCGCCGACCCGCCGCACACCACCGACGAGCAGCAGGCTGCCCCGTCCCAGCGCATCATCCAGGCTTCCCCCGGCGACGTGTCCAGCTCCCGACCGGTCAACGAGCCGACGGACACGACCAAGCGCTGACGCCGGGCCGGTGACCCCCCGGCCTGCCGCACGAGATGGGAATGTGGGTTGCTGAAGCCTGCCCGCGACAAGGAGAAGGATCCCGAGGGGCGGATGCCCCTCGCGGAACACCTGCGTGAGCTCCGCAACCGGCTCGCGAAGGCCCTGCTGGCGATCGTCGGTGTCACGGTCGTCGCCGCCTTCTTCTACAACGACATCATCAACTTCTTCACCGAGCCGATCCTCGACTCGGTGGGCTGCTCCCAGTCGTTCGAGGAGCTGGCCAGGGCGTCCGCCGACAACGCCAAGAACACGGAACCCTGCGCGCAGATCACGATCAACGGTCTGCTCGCTCCGTTCACCCTGGCCCTGAAGGTCTCCCTGATGGCCGGCGTCGTACTGGCCTCGCCGGTCTGGCTCTACCAGCTGTGGGCCTTCATCGCCCCGGGACTGCACCGGCACGAGAAGAAGTACGCGTACGCGTTCGTCGGCACCGGTGCCCCGCTGTTCCTCGGTGGCGCGTTCTTCGCCTACAAGGTGCTGCCCACCACCGCCAACGTGCTGATCGAGTTCACCCCGTTCGGCGTCGACAACCTGCTGCCGCTCGACGACCTGCTCGACCTCGTCACCCGCATGGTGATCGTCTTCGGTCTCTCCTTCGAGCTGCCGCTGCTGCTGGTCATGCTCAACTTCAGCGGCGCCATCTCCGGCAAGCGGATGCTGGGCTGGTGGCGGGCCATGATCATGGGCATCACGGTGTTCGCCGCGATCGCCACGCCCAGCACCGACCCGCTCACCATGCTGGCGCTGGCCGGGCCGATCTGGATCCTGTACTTCGCCGCCGTGGCCGTCTCCCTGATCAACGACCGGCGCAGGCGCCGCCGCGAGGCGCTGGGGCCCGACGACGACGAGGCCTCCGAACTGGACCTCACCCCGGAGGCGATCGGCGAGGTCGAGACCGTCAGCGCGAGCCGCGCCCTGCCCGAGCAGCCGGGCAAGGACCGGATCAACGGATACGACGACGTGACCTGAGCCAACGGTTATGACGGCGTGATCCGCGGATCGCCGCATGACTCGTAGGGTCACGGGGTGACCAGCGACGACATCACCCTCCTCGTCAACCCCACCGCGGGCCGCGGCCGGGGCGCCCACGCGGCGCACCCGGCCGCTTCCGCTCTGCGCGCGGCCGGGTTCACGGTGCGTGCGGTCACCGGACGCGACGCCGACGACGCCCTGGCACGCGCGCGTGCCGCCGTCGCGGAAGGCACGCGCGCGCTGGTGGCCGTCGGAGGAGACGGCATGGCCCATCTCGCCCTCCAGGCCGTCGCCGGCACGGACACCCCGCTCGGTCTGGTCCCCGTCGGAACCGGCAACGACTTCGCCCGCGCCCTCGGCCTGCCGTTGCGCGACCCGGCCGGGGCGGGCCGGGTGATCGCCGAGGGACTGACGGACGGCAGGGTGCGGGACATCGACCTCGGACGGGTCGGCGAGCGGTGGTTCGCCACCGTCCTCGCCTCCGGCTTCGACTCGCGGGTCAACGACCGCGGCAACCGGATGCGGCTACGGGCCGGGCGGTTCACCTACGACCTCGCGATGATCGCCGAACTGGCCGCGTTCCGCCCGTCCCCGTATCGGCTGACGCTGGACGGCGGCGAGGTCCGGGAGATCGAGGCGACGCTCGTGGCGGTCGGGAACGGGTCGTCGTACGGGGGTGGCATGCGGATCTGCCCCGACGCGGATCCCACCGACGGGCTCTTCGACATCACGGTGGTCGGCGACTGCACCCGCCGCACTCTCCTGCGGGTGTTCCCGACGGTGTACCGGGGGCGGCACGTCGACCATCCCAAGGTCACCGTCCACCGGGCGGCGCGGGTCGAGCTCGCGGCGGACCGGATCACCGGCTACGCCGACGGGGAACCGCTGGGACCGCTGCCGCTGAGCGTGCGGTGCGTGCCGGGGGCGGTGCGCGTCGTGGGGCGCTGAGCTGGGCGGATCACCGTACTCACCGCGGGGATCCGGATAATGATCGTCCTGTTGTCGGTGCGGGCCGGTACGCTCGAAAGCACGATGACTGAGGACCTCTCCCCGGCCGAGCGGTACGTGGCGGCGCGTCGGCGCGCCGCCGAGCAGGCCACAGCGCTCGCGTCCTTCCGCGAGATGTACGACTTCGGCCTCGACCCCTTCCAGATCGAGGCCTGTGAGGCACTCGAAGCGGGAAAGGGCGTGCTGGTGGCGGCGCCCACCGGCTCGGGCAAGACGATCGTCGGCGAGTTCGCCGTGCACCTCGCCCTCCAGCAGGGCAAGAAATGCTTCTACACGACGCCCATCAAGGCGCTGTCGAATCAGAAGTACAACGACCTGTCCCGGCGCTACGGCGCCGACAAGGTCGGCCTGCTCACCGGCGACAACAGCGTCAACTCCGACGCCCCGGTGGTCGTGATGACCACCGAGGTGCTGCGGAACATGCTCTACGCCGGCTCGCAGACGCTGCTCGGCCTCGGCCATGTGGTGATGGACGAGGTGCACTACCTCTCCGACCGGTTCCGGGGCGCCGTCTGGGAGGAGGTGATCATCCACCTTCCCGAGTCCGTGACGCTGGTGTCACTGTCCGCGACCGTCTCCAACGCCGAGGAGTTCGGCGACTGGCTCGACACCGTCCGCGGCGACACCGAGGTGATCGTCTCCGAGCACCGGCCGGTGCCGCTGTTCCAGCACGTGCTGGCCGGGCGCCGGATGTACGACCTCTTCGAGGAGGGCGAGGGGCACCGCAGGGCCGTCAATCCCGATCTCACGCGCATGGCGCGCATGGAGGCGAGCCGGCCGTCGTACCAGGACCGCAGGCGGGGCCGCGCGATGCGCGAGGCCGACCGGGAGCGCGAGCGCCGGCAGCGGTCGCGGATCTGGACGCCGAGCCGCCCGGAGGTCATAGAACGGCTGGACACCGAAGGGCTGCTGCCCGCCATCACGTTCATCTTCAGCCGCGCCGCGTGCGAGGCCGCCGTCCAGCAGTGCCTGCACGCAGGGTTGCGGCTGAACGACGAGGAGGCCCGGGAGCGGGTCCGGGCGCTGGTGGAGGAGCGCACCTCCTCGATCCCGGCCGAGGACCTGCACGTGCTCGGGTACTACGAGTGGCTGGAGGGCCTGGAGCGCGGCATCGCCGCCCACCACGCGGGCATGCTGCCGACGTTCAAGGAGGTCGTCGAGGAGCTGTTCGTGCGCGGGCTGGTGAAGGCGGTCTTCGCCACCGAGACGCTGGCCCTCGGCATCAACATGCCCGCGCGGTCCGTGGTCCTGGAGAAGCTCGTCAAGTGGAACGGCGAGCAGCACGCCGACATCACCCCGGGCGAGTACACGCAGTTGACGGGGCGTGCGGGGCGGCGCGGCATCGACGTCGAGGGTCACGCCGTGGTGCTGTGGCAGCGCGGGATGAACCCCGACCACCTCGCGGGGCTGGCCGGGACCCGCACGTATCCGCTGAAGTCCAGCTTCAAGCCGTCGTACAACATGGCGGTCAACCTGGTCGAGCAGTTCGGGCGGCATCGCTCGCGGGAGCTGCTGGAGACCTCGTTCGCGCAGTTCCAGGCCGACAAGTCGGTCGTCGGCATCTCGCGTCAGGTGCAGCGCAACGAGGAAGGTCTCGATGGCTACAAGGAGTCGATGACCTGCCACCTCGGGGACTTCGAGGAGTACGCGCGGCTGCGGCGCGAACTGAAGGACCGCGAGACCGAGCTGGCGCGTCAGGGCGTGGCGGAGCGGCGGGCCGAGGCGGCCGTCGCGCTGGAGAAGCTGCGGCCGGGCGATGTCATCCACGTGCCGACCGGGAAGTACGCCGGGCTCGCGCTGGTGCTGGATCCGGGGCTGCCGGCCGGCCGGTCCAACGGCCACCGCGGGTTCGATTCCCACGACGGGCCGCGGCCGCTCGTGCTGACGGCGGAGCGGCAGGTCAAGCGGCTCGCGTCGATCGACTTCCCGGTGCCGGTCGAGGCACTGGAGCGGATGCGGATCCCGAAGTCCTTCAACCCGCGCTCGCCGCAGTCCCGGCGGGATCTGGCGTCGGCGCTGCGCAGCAAGGCGGGGCACATCGCGCCGGAGCGGCAGCGCAAGCGGCGTTCGCAGGCGGCCGACGACCGGGAGATCGCACGGCTGCGGACGGCGCTGCGCGCCCACCCGTGCCATGGGTGCAACGACCGTGAGGACCACGCCCGTTGGGCCGAGCGCTACCACCGGCTGATGCGGGACACCTCGCAGCTGGAGCGGCGCATCGAGGGGCGTACGAACACCATCGCCCGGACGTTCGACCGGATCGTCGCGCTGCTGACCGAGCTGGACTACCTGCGCGGTGACGAGGTCACCGAGCACGGCAAGCGGCTGGCCCGGCTCTACGGCGAGCTGGACCTGCTCGCCAGCGAGTGTCTGCGCGAGGGGGTCTGGGAAGGGCTCTCACCGGAGGAACTCGCCGGGTGCGTCTCGGCGTTGGTGTTCGAGGCGCGGGCCGGGGACGACGCGATGGCGCCCAAGCTGCCCTCGGGCAAGGCCAAGGCCGCCCTCGGTGAGATGGTGCGCATCTGGGGACGGCTGGACGCCCTGGAGGAGGACTTCCGGATCACGCAGACCGAGGGGGTCGGGCAGCGTGAGCCGGACCTCGGCTTCGCCTGGGCCGCGTACATGTGGGCCTCGGGCAAGGGGCTCGACGAGGTGCTGCGCGAGGCGGAGATGCCGGCGGGCGACTTCGTGCGCTGGTGCAAGCAGGTCATCGACGTGCTGGGGCAGATCAGTGCGGCGGCGCCGCAGGGCTCGACCGTGGTGAAGAACGCGCGCAAGGCCGTCGAGGGGTTGCTCCGGGGCGTGGTCGCCTACTCGTCGGTGGGATGACGTAGTACCGGGCGGGCGCGGGGAGTGGCGGGGCGGATCGCCCGGCTCCCCGCGCCGTCCGCTGGACGCGGTCGGACGAGGCCGGTCCAGCTCACTTCACTCATCACGGTGAGTGGTTTTCGTATGCTCGAACACCGTTACGCACCGTGTTCGAATGTGATCTCAGCGTGCAAATGGGGCCGAGCGTACTCCTGTTGCCTGCCCTGTTTCAGGTGCTTGCTGAATATGACACGGCGATGATCCGGTCGGACTAAGCTCGCCCGCAGCGCACCGAGTTGCGGTGTATTCGTGCGTTTGTTCCCAAAAATCCTGATGATCCCAACAGTCCCATGACGCATACCCCCACAAGCTCCCCCGACTCCCCGCCGACTGCTTTCAGAGGGCCCACATGGTGAGTGTTCAATCCCCACCCGCACGGCGTGAACTTCCCTACGCGCGCGTGCTGTTGCTCCCGGCGATACTGATGGCCGCGGCGACCGGAGCCGCCGTCGCACTCGTGACCGACTCGGCCCGGACCGCGGTCGCCCTGTGCGGCACCGTCGCCACGCTCCTTGTGATCGCCGCGGCGGCCGAGGCGGTGCGCCGCGGCCGCGCGCTGCGGGACGCGCACGCCGAGCACGCCCGTCACCGCGCGTCGCTGGAGCGGCAGATCGCCGACCACCACGACGACTGGGTCCGGTTCGGCGAGGAGGTCGTGCCGACCGCCCTGCGGCGGATGGCCGGCGGTGTCACCGCCGTCGAGGTGATCCGCCAGCTGAGCCTCGTGGACCCGGTCTTCCGGGAGATGCCCGACCCGCAGCGCCGGCTCCTGAAGAAGCTGATGCGCATCGTCGACCACGAGGAGGCCCTGCGGGACTCCGCGGCGGCCTCGTTCGTCAGCGTCGCCCGGCGCGTGCAGGCGATCGTCCACCAGCAGGCCAACGAACTCCGGGAGATGGAGGAGGACCACGGCCGCAACCCCGAGGTCTTCGACGACCTGCTGCGCATCGACCACGGCAACGCGCTGATCGGCCGCCTCGCCGACTCCATCTCCGTCCTCGGCGGCGGCCGTCCGGGCCGCCAGTGGCCCCTGCCGGTGTCGCTGTACAGCACCCTGCGCGGCGCGATGTCGCGCATCCTGGAGTACCGGCGCATCAAGCTCGACAACATCTGCCGCATCAGCGTCAAGGGCATCCACGTCGAGCCCGTCATCCACGCCTGCGCCGAGCTCTTCGACAACGCCACCCGCTACTCGCCGCCGCACACCGACGTGCACGTCACCGCCGTCCAGGTGCAGACCGGTATCGCCATCGAGATCGAGGACGCCGGCGTCAGCTTCAGCGAGGAGGCCCGCGAGCGCATCGAGGGCATGCTGGAGCGAGCCAAGGCCGGCGTCGACCTCCAGGACCTCGGAGACGCGGCGCGCCTCGGCCTCGCCGTGGTGGGCCGGCTGTGCCGGACGTACAACATGCAGGTCGCGCTGCGCTCCTCGGCCTACGGCGGGGTGCGCGCCGTGGTCATCGTGCCCAGCAACATGCTGACCGACGAGCCCGGTGTCGGACTCGCCCACGGCATCGGCGCCACCTCCGTGCCCACCGTCTCGCCCGACGCGCTGGAGGGCCCCAAGCGTCCCCCGAAGCGGCGCCGCCCGACCAGCCCGAAGATCCCCGCCTCGGTCTCCATGGAGGACGACGTCCCGGTCGTCACCGAGTGGACCGCGGGCGGCCTGCCGCAGCGCCGCAGCCGGATGAAGACCCCGCTGAGTCAGCGGATCGCCGAGCAGTACGCCGCCGAACGCGAGGAACGCGAGGCCGCCGAGCGGGAGGGACGGGAACCCCGGCCGGTCTGGGGCGCCCCCGAGCCCAAGCCCGAGAACAAGGACCAGCCCCCGCCCGGAATGTGGGTCGAGGCGTTCATGGAGGGGCTCAAGCGACCCACGCCGGCCCCGTCCACCCAGCCGACCGACGAGCCGGCCCGTGCCCAGGCCGACGACGAGAGGGACTCCCACTGATGGCGTACCGAGCGAACTTCGACTGGATGCTCCAGGACCTCGCCAAAGGCGTACCGGGCATCCAGATGATCGTGGTGCTCTCCGCCGACGGACTGCGCATCGCCCGGCACGGCGGCGACCCCGACACCGCCGACCGGGTCGCCGCGGCCTGTGCCGGACTGCAGAGCCTCGCGAGCGCCGTGGCCGACGAGATCCCGACGAGCGACGGCCAGATGCGCATGGTCCTCATCGAGGTCAACGGCGGCTACTTCTACCTGATGGCCGCGGGGCCCAACGCCTATCTCGCGGTGCTGTCCAACATCGTCGCCGAGCCGGGTCTGATGAGCGCCCAGATGCGTGACCTGGTCGACCGGATCGGTCCCCACCTGACCAGTCCGCCGAGGCGCAACGGGAAGGCCGTATGACTCCCCCGAAACGCAAGCGGCGCTCCCCGAGTCAGGAGCCCCCACCGCGACCGCAGTTGTCCCCCCAGAGGGGCGCGGCGGGCGACGGCGGCACGGACGGCCCGGAGGGCAAGGACGGCAAGCCCTCCAACCCCGAGCGCCTGTTCGTGATCGGCGAGGTGGACGGCGACCGCGCGGAGCTCGACCTGGTCACGTTGATCGTGGCGCGCGCCGAGCCGAAGCCGTCCACCAGCCCGGAGCAGGCGGCCGTCCTGCGGCTGTGCTCCGCCCCGCTCTCCGTGGCCGAGTTGTCGGCCTACCTCAGTCTGCCGTTCAGCGTGATCACCGTGCTGCTCACCCAGATGCTGACGGCCGAACTCGTACAGGCACGCGCCCCGGTCGTCCGCCAGGCGCTGCCCGACCGTTCCATCCTCGAAGCGGTGATGCATGGACTTCAAAAGCTCTGAGACCATCCCGGGCCCACGCGCCGAGGACCATCTGCCGCACACGGCGCAGGCCGCGGTGAAGATCGTCATCGTGGGCGGGTTCGGGGTCGGCAAGACCACCATGGTCGGCTCGGTCAGCGAGATCAAACCGCTGACGACCGAGGAGACCATGACGCAGGCCGGCGTCGGCGTCGACGACAACTACGGCTCCGACTCCAAGACCGCCACCACCGTCGCGATGGACTTCGGCCGCATCAGCATCACGGACCAACTGGTGCTGTACCTCTTCGGCACACCCGGTCAGGAACGCTTCTGGTTCCTGTGGAACGGGCTGTTCGAGGGCGCGCTCGGCGCGGTGGTCCTGGTGGACACCCGCCGGCTGGAGGTCAGTTTCGACGTCATGGGCCGGCTGGAGGAGTGCGGCGTGCCCTTCGTGGTCGCCGTCAACACCTTCCCGGACGGCCCGCGTTACCCGCTCCCGGATCTGCGCGCGGCGCTCGACCTGTCGGAGGAGATCCCGATCCTGGAGTGCGACGTCCGCCGCCGTGCCTCCAGCAAGGAGGTCCTCATGACGCTGATGCGGTTCCTGCACTCCCTCGCCATGACGGGCCAGCTCACCTGACCCGCCCGCGCCGCCGCAGCCCCACACCCCAGACAACGGCCCCCCCACAGTCTCCGAAAGCGACTCGCTGTGACGCCTGAATCCCACTCCACGACAGACACGGACGACCTCGGCATCAGCCCGCCCCCGGGCTGTCCCGCGCACAACCTCGGCCCCGGCGGACTGCACCGGCTCTACGGGCCCGACGCGCGTGACCTGGGTGCCCTGTACGAGCGGCTCCGCGCCGAGCACGGTGCGGTGGCGCCGGTCCTCCTCCACGACGACGTACCGATGTGGGTGGTCCTCGGCCACGCCGAGAACCTGCACATGGTGCGCTCGCCCACCCAGTTCACCCGCGACAGCCGCATCTGGAGCCCGCTGCTGGAGGGCATGGTCAAGCCCGACCACCCGCTGATGCCGCACATCGCCTGGCAGCCCATCTGCTCGCACGCCGAGGGCGACGAGCACCTCAGGCTGCGCGGCGCGGTCACCGGGGCCGTCTCCACCATCGACTTCCGCAGCCTGCGCAGGCACATCTCCCGCTACACGCAGATCCTCGTCAACCGGTTCTGCGAGGTGGGGGAGGCCGACCTGGTCGGCCAGTACGCCGACCACCTGCCGATGGCCGTGATGTGCGAGATCCTCGGCATGCCCGACGAGTACGGCGACCGGATCGTGCACGCCGCGCGCGACATGCTCAAGGGCACCGAGACCGCGATCGCCAGCAACCAGTACATCGTCGACGCCCTCGGCCGGCTCGCCGCCCAGCGGCGCGCCCAGCCCGAGGACGACTTCACCAGCCACCTCGTCACCCACCCGGCCGGCCTCACCGACGACGAGGTGCGCGAACACCTGCGGGTCGTCCTGATCGCCGCCTACGAGGCCACCGCCAACCTCCTGGCCAACGTGCTGCGCACGGTGCTCACCGACCCGCGCTTCCGCGCCCAGCTCAACGGTGGGCAGATGACCGTGCCCGAGGCGGTCGAGCAGTCGCTGTGGGACGAGCCGCCGTTCAGCGCGGTGTTCGCCTACTTTGCCAAGCAGGAGACCGAGCTGGGCGGGCAGCGGATCCGCAAGGGCGACGGGCTGCTGTTCGCGCCGGCCCCGGGCAACGTCGATCCGCGGGTGCGGCCCGACCTGACCGCCAACATGCAGGGCAACCGCTCCCACCTCGCCTTCGGTGGCGGCCCGCACGAGTGCCCCGGCCAGGACATCGGCCGCGCCATCGCCGACATCGGTGTCGACGCGCTGCTGATGCGGATGCCGGACGTCGAACTCGACTGCGACGAGGAGGACCTGCACTGGTCCGAGTCGATCTCCTCACGCCATCTGGTGGAGCTTCCGGTGCGGTTCGAACCCTCGCCGCGCCAGGACGTGATGGAGAAGCCGGGGTTGGAGCCCGTGCACCGCCCGCGCGCCGAGTGGCAGTTCGCCACCGCGGCCCCCGACCCGGCCCCCGGCGCCGTCCCGGCGGCGGCCGCCGCGCAGCCGGCGGTACCCCCGTACCCGGCGGACGCCGCACCCGTCGCGGAACCGGTGGGCCCCCGCAGGATGGGCGCCTGGCCGCGGTTCCTGCGCTGGTGGCGCGGTTACTGACCGGCCCACTCCGGATCGCCGGACCAGGCCGTCAGGGTCCGCCCGCTCCGGAAGGCGTGCGCCAACCCCGTGACCGGGTCGGTGAACTCCAGCTCCCGCGCCAGCAGTTGCAGCGGGCGCCGGAAGTCACCGGCCGGCACGGGGTCCTTCACAGCCGGATACAGCGGGTCACCGAGGATCGGGACGCCCAACGCGTTCATGTGCACCCGCAGTTGATGCGTCTGCCCGGTGCCGGGCACCAGCCGGTACCGGCCGAGGCCCGCGCGGTGCTCGATCAGCTCGACCCGGCTCACCGCGTTCGGCTCGCCCTCGACCTCGCGGGCGGTCAGCGTCCCGCGCTCCTTCACGATCCGGCTGCGTACGGTCCGGGGCAGTGCGAGCGCCGGATCGTACGGCGCCACCGCCTCGTACACCTTGCGTACCTGCCGGCGCTGGAACAGCCCCTGGTAGGCGCCCCGTTCCGCGGGCCGCACCGTGAAGAGCACGAGCCCGGCCGTGAGGCGGTCCAGCCGGTGCGCGGCACTGAGCGTCGGGATGTCCAGCTCGCGGCGGAGCCGGGCGAGCGCGGTCTCGGTGACATGGCTGCCGCGCGGGGTGGTGGCGAGGAAGTGCGGTTTGTCGGCGACGACGACGTGCTCGTCGCGGTAGGCGACCTCCAGGGGGAACGGCACCCGCACCTCGGCGGGCAGTTCGCGGTGGAACCACACGAACATCCCGGGCTCGTACCCCGCGTCCGGCGCCACCGCCGTGCCGTCCGCCCCGACGATCAGCCCGGCCGCGAACATCGCGTCCAAGGCTCCGGCTCCGGCGCCCGTGAGCCGCTCCACCAGATGCTCCCGTACGGTCGCCCACGTCCCCTCGAAGGGCAGCCGCACCCGTACCGGGTCCACCCCGTCGCGCTGCGGCAGCGGGGAGGGCGGAATGCGGGTCCTGCGTGTCATAGCCGCTCAGCCTAGGCGCTGGGGCGAGGACGAGGACTGGGCGGGAGGCTCCGCGGACGTCGACGTGTGCCGACGCCCCGCGCGCACGCCTACGCGGCCGAGACCGCCGCTCCGGTCTCCTGCTCCGCCTCGATCCGGGCATTCCACTCGCGCTTCGAGGCCTGCCAGCCGTCCTCGTTGTGGCCGAGGCGCCAGTAGCCGGAGATGGACAGGTCCTCGCGCGGCACCTGGCGCTCCAGCCGCAGCAGGGCGCGCAGCTGCTTCACGAAGGCCGCCTCGCCGTGCACGAAGGCGTGCATCCGGCCCTCGGGGCAGTCCAGCGTGCGCACCGCGTCCACCAGGAGTTCGCCCACGGGCCGCTCGCCACGGTGCAGCCAGACGACCTCCACGTCCGAGTCGATCTTCTGCTCCTCCTCGGGCCCGGAGATCTCCACGAAGGCCCGTACGTCGGCGCCGTCGGGAAGCGACTCCAGGGCGGCGGCGATCGCGGGCAGCGCGCTCTCGTCACCGGCGAGCAGATGCCAGTCGGCGCTCGGGTCCGGGGCGTAGGCGCCGCCGGGGCCGAGAAAGCGCAGGGTGTCGCCCGGCCTGGCGCGCATCGCCCACGGTCCGGCCAGGCCCTCGTCGCCGTGGAGCACGAAGTCCAGGGTCAGTTCGCGCAGTTCGGGGTCCCAGCACCGCACGGTGTACGTCCGGGTGACCGGCCACTGGTCGCGGGGGAACTCCTCGCGGATCCGCTGCAGGTCGAAGGGCTCCGGATAGACGGCGCCCCCGGTCGGGAAGAGCAGCTTCACATAGTGATCGGTACAGGTGGCAGCCTCGAATTCGGCGAGACCGTCGCCGCCGAGCACCACTCGCTGCATGTGCGGGGTCAGCCGTTCGGTGCGGACGACCTGCGCGGAGTGGGCCTTGCGCGGCTGGCGGGCCGGACGATCTGCCATGACGGCCTCCCTGATCCGATAACTTAGGCTTACCTAAGCTAGCATCCCCGCCCCGCAGACGCCTCTCACCTGTTCAAGTGCGTCCTCAGGTGTTCCAGTGTAGGAGTCCGACTCGCCGGGATCGTCATGATGCGAGCGTGGTCAGGAGGCGGCGCAGCGCGCCGCCCAGTCCCCAGCGCTCCGACAGCGCCTCCAGCGCCGCCGGATCGCGCGGGTCGTGCGGCACGGCCGTGTCGACGTCCGGCAGCGGTACGTCGGACGCGACCCGCACGACCGTCGGCGCCACCGCCAGGTAGGGGCGCGACTCGTCCAGCCGCTTGCGCTGGGTGGGCGTGAGCTTGGCCTTCCGGTCGTCGACCGCGGCCAGGATGCCGGCCAGGTCGCCGAACTCGGCGAGCAGCTTCGCCGCCGTCTTCTCGCCGATGCCCGGCACGCCCGGCAGGCCGTCGCTGGGGTCGCCGCGCAGCAGGGCGAGGTCGGCGTACCCGCTGCCCGCGACACCGTACTTCTCGCGCAGCCACGCCTCGTCCGTGAGCTGGAGGGTGCCCACCCCCTTCAGCGGGTACAGCACCCGCACGCCGCGCGCGTCGTCCACCAGCTGGTACAGGTCGCGGTCGCCGGTCACGATGTCGACCGGGCCGGCGGCCCGCACGGTGTACGTGCCGATGACGTCGTCCGCCTCGTACCCCGCGACGCCCACCCGCGCGATCCCGAGGGCGTCCAGAACCGCCTCGATGACCGGCACCTGCGGTGACAGCGTGTCCGGCACCTGCTCCTCGTCCGGGCCGCCCTCGTGTTCCTCGGCGACCCGGTGCGCCTTGTACGAGGGGATCAGGTCGACCCGCCACTGCGGGCGCCAGTCGGCGTCCATGCACGCCACCAGGTGCGCGGGCCGGTGGTCCCTGACCAGGCGCTCGATGAAGTCGAGCAGTCCGCGCACGGCGTTCACCGGGGTGCCGTCCGGTGCCTTCACGGAGTCCGGGACGCCGAAGTAGGCGCGGAAGTAGAGCGAGGCGGTGTCGAGGAGCATCAGTCGTCCGGTCACGTCCCGCATCATGCCGTACCCCGCCGACAGCCACCCGGTCATGGCCGGGGCGTGGCAGCCGTGATCGTTCTGTGAACCGCATCACGGTCGCGTTTGCCTCGGAGGCCTTTGGGCAGGCGCCGCCTCGGAGCGAGCCCGGTTGCGTGTTCAACCGTTTGCGGCTTTACGGCCCGTCGTCTCCGATCCTTGCCGTCGAGACGAGAGGTACGCGTGTCAGCCAGGCTTGAGGTCCAGCATCTCCACAAGGTGTTCGGCAGACGACCGGACGAGGCGGTGGAAAGGCTCCGCGCGGGAGCCGACCGGGAGGAGTTGCGGGCGGACGGCGCCACCGCCGCCGTGATCGACGCGTCCTTCACCGTGGAACCGGGCGAGATCTTCGTCGTGATGGGCCTGTCCGGGTCCGGCAAGTCCACGCTGCTGCGCATGCTCAACGGGCTGCTGGAGCCGACCGCGGGAACGGTCGCCTTCGACGGCCAGGACCTGACGGCGCTCGGCGACCGCGAGCTGCGCGAGGTCCGGGCGAAGAAGATCAGCATGGTCTTCCAGCACTTCGCGCTGTTCCCGCACCGCAGCGTCCTGGAGAACGCCGCCTACGGCCTGGCGGTGCAGGGCGTGCCCCGCGCCGAGCGCGAGCGCCGCGCCGGCGAGGCGCTGGCCCTGTGCGGCCTGGACGGCTGGGCCGGGTCCTGGCCCGACGAGCTGTCCGGCGGCATGCAGCAGCGCGTGGGCCTCGCCCGCGCGCTCGCCACCGACGCCGACGTGCTGCTCATGGACGAGTCCTTCAGCGCGCTGGACCCGCTGATCCGCCGCGACATGCAGGACCAGCTGCTGGAGCTGCAGCGCACGCTGAGGAAGACCATCGTCTTCATCACCCACGACCTGAACGAGGCCATGCGCCTCGGCGACCGGATCGCCGTCATGCGCGACGGCCGGATCGTGCAGACCGGCACCGCCGAGGACATCCTGCTGCGCCCCGCGAACGACTACGTCGCCTCCTTCATCCAGGACGTCGACCGCTCCCGGGTGCTGACCGCGGGGGCCGTCATGGACGCCGAGGTCCGCGGTGACGAGGCCGACTGCGGCTGCGAGACCGCGACGCCCGACACCCCCTTCACCGAGCTGTGCGCGATCAGCGCCCGGGTGACGCACCCCGTCGCCGTGCTCGGCCCCGAGCACGAGCTCGTCGGAGTGGTGCCCAAGCAGCGCCTGGTCGGCTTCCTCGGCGACGAACGCGGCGCACCTCCCGTGTCCTGCGGCCGGCCGCGCGCCAAGGCGGTGACCGCCGATGCCTAGGCTGCGTCTCGGCGACTGGGTCGACTCCGGGGTCGCCTGGCTCGTCAACCACCTCTCCTGGCTCTTCGACGCCGTCAAGGCCCTCGTCGAGGGCATGTACGACGTCATCAGCGACGTCCTCACCGCCCCGCAGCCGCTGCTCCTGGCCGGCATCCTCGCGGTGCTCGCCTGGTGGCTGCGCGGCCTGCTCGGCGGCCTCCTGGCCTTCGCGGGCTTCGCCCTGATCGACTCGCTGGACCTGTGGGACCAGACCATGTCGACCCTGTCGCTGGTGATCGTGGCGACCGTGATCGCCCTGGCGGTCTCGGTACCCCTCGGCATCTGGGCCGCCCGCTCCCGGACCGTGAGCGCCTTCGTACGGCCCGTGCTGGACCTGCTCCAGACGATGCCGTCGATGGTGCTGCTGATCCCGGCGATCCTGTTCTTCGGCATGGGCGTACCGGCCGGCGTGGTGGCCACGCTGATCTTCGCCCTCGCGCCCGGTGTCCGGATGACCGAGCTGGGCATCCGCCAGGTCGACGCCGAACTCGTGGAGGCCGCCGAGGCCTTCGGCACCACGCCGCGCGACACCTTGCTGCGGGTGCAGCTGCCGCTCGCCCTGCCCACCGTCATGGCAGGCGTCAACCAGGTCATCATGCTCGGCCTGTCCATGGTCGTCATCGCCGGCATGGTCGGCACCGGCGGCCTCGGCGGCGCGGTCAACGAGGCGATCGGCCAGCTCGACATCGGCCTCGGCTTCGAGGCGGGCCTCGGCATCGTCGTCCTCGCCATCTACCTGGACCGGATCACCGGCGCGCTCGGCGAGCAGATCTCCCCGCTCGGCCGCCGTGCCGCCGCCCGGGCCCGCCTCGCGGGCGACCGCCGGGTGTGGGACCACCGCCCCCGCCCGGTCGTCGCGGTCGTCGGCGTGGTCGTCCTCGCCCTGGTCGCCGGCGGCATGGGCGTCTTCGCCACCCCCGCGGGCACCGCCCAGGCCTCCGCCACGGACGTCGGCAAGGGCAGGGAGATCAAGCTGGGCTACATCCCGTGGGACGAGGGCATCGCCTCGACGTTCCTGTGGAAGGAACTCCTGGAGCGGCGCGGCTTCGACGTCACCACCACGCAGTACACGGCGGGACCCCTCTACACCGGCCTCGCCACCGGTCAGGTCGACTTCCAGACCGACTCGTGGCTGCCCACCACGCACGCCGAGTACTGGAAGAAGTACGGCAAGCAGCTCGACGACCTCGGCTCCTGGTTCGGACCCACCTCGCTGGAGCTGACCGTCCCGTCCTACATGAAGGACGTGAACTCCCTGGAGGACCTGAAGGACCACGCCTCCGACGTCGACGGCAGGATCGTCGGCATCGAGCCGAGCGCCGGGATGATGGGCATGCTCAAGGACAAGGTGCTGGGCGCCTACGGACTGCGGGACGCGTACGAGGTCGTCGACGGCTCCACCCCGGCGATGCTCGCGGAGCTCAGGCGGGCGTACGCCAAGAAGCAGCCGATCGTCGTCACGCTCTGGTCGCCGCACTGGGCCTACAGCGACTACGACCTGAAGAAGCTCAAGGATCCCAAGGGCGCCTGGGGCAAGGGCGACGGCGTGCACACCCTCTCCCGCAAGGGCTTCGCCGACGACAACCCCGAGGTCGGCGCCTGGCTGCGGAACTTCTCCATGACGGAGCAGCAGCTCACCGGTCTGGAGGCGCAGATCCAGCAGTCGGGCAAGGGGCAGGAGCAGGAGGCCGTGCGCACCTGGCTGAAGCAGAACCCCGGCCTGGTGGACAAGTGGGCGCCCGTGGGCGAGGGCAAGAGCCAGGCGGCCGGGTGACCTGACCGTTCCGGCCGCCGGGGCGAGGGGTGGGCAGCGACGTACACGCACGCGCGGGTGTGTGGACGCTCGCGCCCACCCCTCGTGGTGTCGCGGGCACTCGGGGTGCACCGGGCGCACGAAAAGGATCCGGACAACCACGCAGCGCTACGCCACCACCAGAGCCCGCGCGTCAACTTCGCCGCCACCGGCGCGACTTGCCAGGCCGTCGGCCCCCTTGTCGGCTCAGGCGCGCGGCGGGAACATCGGCGACCGGTCGCGCATTGAACCGAACAGCGGGAGGCTCGTACTGATCGACCGTCGGGGTCGCGGTCATGACGACGCGGTCCCCCGGCGCACGGCGGCGGCCGACCCGCTGGAACAGGGCGTTCGCCGTGCGGCACAAGGCCGTGGCGGGCGACGCCGCGAGGCCGGCCCGGTGGCGCGAACTGAAGGGTCCCGGGCCACGCTGCGTGACGGCGATGTGACGGCCGCATGAAACGGTTTGCCGACCATGCGTAGGGTGCAGAGAACTCATCACAAAGGAGTGCGCCCGGACAGCGGCGTACGACCGGCCGACGAGCGAAGGAGGGAGCCGGAGCGATGGGCGACCACAAAGAGCAGCCCCTTCGGGTGGGCGCGGCCGTACGGCGTCGTCGTCGTGCCCTGGAGCTCACTCTCGCCGTCGTGGCCGAGCGCAGCGGCCTGTCGGTCCCGTTCCTGAGCCAGGTCGAGAACGACCGGGCGCGGCCCAGCCAGAGCTCGCTGGAGAAGGTCGCCGACGCCCTGCGCACCACCGCCGTGGAACTCCTCGCCGCCGCGGACCCCGCGTGCAGCGTCGACGTGGTGCGCGCCGACACCTCCGACCAGGGGCTCTACCCGCAGGTGCGCTCCCTGGTGCGCGGCCATCACCAGATGCACGCCTCGGAGTTCACCGGCGACCACGAGGCCGGCCGGGAAATCCAGTACCGCAACGACCAGTTGATGTACGTCGCCGACGGCGCCGTCGAGATCGAGGCGGAGGGCCGCGCGTACCGCCTCGGCCGAGGCGACACCCTGTACCTCACCGGGGGAGTGCGGCACCGCTGGCGGGCGACCGTGCCCGACACCCGGGTGCTGGTGGTCGCCGTCGCCGAGCACGTCGAGGCCGTCCAGGACCGGCACCGCTAGCCGTGCGCGCCGTCTCGCTGGTGCCTTCCCTGACGGAGGCCGTGGCGGTGTCGGCCCCCGGCGTCCTGGTCGGCGCCACCGACTGGTGCACCCACCCGGCGGACCTGGCCGTCACCCGTGTCGGTGGCACCAAGAACCCCGAGGTCGACCGGATCCTGACGCTCGCCCCCGACCTGGTGATCGCCAACGAGGAGGAGAACCGCGCCCCCGACCTCGACGCCCTGCGCGCGGCCGGCGTCGACGTGCTGGTGACCGAGGTGCGCGACGTGCCGCAGGCCTTTCGCCAGCTGTCCCGGGTGCTGGACGCCTGCGGTGCCCGGGCGCGCCCGGGCTGGCTGCGGGACGCGGAGGCGGCCTGGGCGCGGCACCCGGTCCCGGAGCCGCGGCTGACGGCCGTGGTACCGATCTGGCGTCGGCCCTGGATGGTCCTGGGCCGCGCCACCTTCGCCGGCGACGTCCTGGCCCGCCTGGGCGTCGACCACCGGTACGCGGACCACGCGGACCGCTATCCGAAGGTTCCCCTGGACGCCCTGCGCGCCGCCGCTCCCGACGTGGTCGTCCTGCCGGACGAGCCCTACCGCTTCACCGCCGACGACGGCCCGGAGGCCTTCGAGGGGCTGCCCTGCGCCCTCGTCAGCGGGCGGCACCTGACGTGGTACGGGCCGTCGCTGGCCGAGGCGCCACGGGTGCTGGGCGAGGCCCTGCGAGCAGCTCGCGGCTGAGCAGCCCCCGTGCCGTGCGCACGGCGACGGCGGTCCAGGCGGCGACCAGGACGACGTACAGAACGAGGGCGAGCCGGTCGAAGGCCGGTGTGCCGGTGTGCCGGCCGAGGGCCTCGGCGCCGGTGACGCAGGTGCCGACCGGGAAGGTGAACGCCCACCACGTCATCGCGAAACGCATGCCGCGCCGACGGGCCCGCAGCACCAGCGCGGCCGCCGCCACGGCCCACAGCAGCGCGAGGCCCGTCACCGGCACGCCGTAGGGCACGACGGGGACGTGGGCGCCGAAGGGCGCGGCGTCCGCGATGTTGCCGAGGGCGGTCGTGGACTGCCCCAGCGGGCCCAGCACCAGGAACAGCGTCGGAGTGAGGGCGAGCGGCAGCGGCCCGGTCGTGACCAGGCGGGCGAAGACCACCGGCAGCGTCAGCAGCGTGGCGAGCAGACTCAGCCCGAACATGGCCACGCAGGTCCACAGCAGCGCCTCGCGGGCCCGCCCGGGCGGCAGGTACGGCACGAGCAGCGGCCCCATGGCCGCCGACACCATGGGCGCCACCAGCGGCAGCAGCCAGACGGGCGTCGCCTGCCGCCGGTCGAGCCGGCCGTGCCCGGCCATCAGGCACGGCACCGTGACGGCGACCGCCGCCGCGCACACCGTCCCGGCCGTGAACAGCACGGCGTCCATTGCCACCGCCGCCCCGGTGCCGATCCAGTCCCGGCCCACGACGACCGTGGCGCCGCCGACGGCCAGCAGGGCCATCGCCAGACAGCCGTAGAAGGGCGCCGTCGCCGGGTCCCGCAGGTGGGCGCGCGCCTGGTCGCGGTGGTGCGTCCAGTGCAGGGCGCGCCCGACGAGCAGGGCGGTCAGCAGCACCACGGACAGCGCCCAGAAGCCCGCGCAGAGGGTGCGCAGGCCCGGCAGCCGTACGGGGAGCGCGGCGCCGGCGGTGGCGACGACGGCGGTGCCCATGACGGCGGCGTACCAGTTCGGTCCGAGGTGACGGACGGCGAGGGCACGCCCGCCGGGGCGCGACACGGGACGGGCGGCGGTGATCATGCCCCCACCGTCGCGCCGGCCGGCGACCGCCACCAGGGACCACGTCTCTATGGGGACATAAGGTGGGGTTATGAGCAGGGCTGAGGGGCAGGGGCAGGGGCAGGAAAACGGGCGGACGCCGCCGGGGGCGGGTTCGCTGGCGCACCGGGTGCCGGACCTCGGGGCACTGGAACTGCTGCTCGCCGTGGCACGGCTCGGGAGTCTGGGCGCCGCGGCCCGCGAGGTCGGCATCACGCAGCCGGCCGCGAGCAGCCGGATCCGTTCCATGGAGCGGCAGTTGGGCGTGGCCCTGGTGGACCGCTCGCCGCGTGGTTCCCGCCTCACCGACGCCGGTGTACTGGTGACGGACTGGGCGCGGCGGGTCGTCGAGGCGGCGGAGGCCTTCGACGTGGGGGCGCAGGCGCTGCGGGACCGGCGGGACTCGCGGCTGCGGGTCGCGGCCAGCATGACGATCGCCGAGTACCTGCTGCCGGGCTGGCTGCTGGCGTTGCGCGCCGGGCGCCCCGACACGGCGGTCTCGCTCCTCGCGGGCAACTCGGCGGCCGTCGCGCAACGGCTCCTGGCCGACGAGGCCGACCTGGGCTTCGTGGAGGGTCTGACGGTCCCGGCGGGGCTGGACTCCGTGGTTGTCGCCCACGACCACCTCGTCGTCGTGACGGCGCCCGGCCACCCGTGGGCCCGGCGGCGCCGTCCGCTGCCGGCCCACGAGCTGGCGGCGACACCGCTGGTCCTGCGGGAGAAGGGCTCGGGCACCCGCCAGGTCCTGGACGCGGCCCTGGGCGGCCTCGCCCGCCCCCTGATCGAGCTGTCCTCCACCACGGCCGTCAAGGCGTCGGCGGTCGGCGGTGCGGGACCGGCGGTGCTGAGCGAACTGGCGGTCGGCGAGGAACTGGCGACCCGGCGCCTGGTGAGCGTCCCCGTGGACGTCCCCCTGCGGCGCGAGCTGCGGGCGGTGTGGCGCACGGGCCACCGCCCGGCGGGACCGGCGCGCGAACTGCTGGGGCTGACGCGCAAGTCACCCAAGGGCAGGTGACCGGGGCTCCCGTGCCCCCGGCCCCGGGTCAGGCGGGCGGGGCGGCCGCCTCCACCAGGCCCCGCATCACCCGCGGATCCTCCCCCATCTCCGGATGCCACTGCACCCCCAGCACCCAGTGGTCGCCGGGCAGTTCGACGGCCTCCACCGTCCCGTCCGCCGCGTGCGCCGAGGGCACCAGGCCTTTCCCCAGCCGGTCCACGGACTGGTGGTGGTACGTCGGCACGGTCGTCTCCTCCGCGACCAGAGCGGCGTACCGCGTGCCGGGGACCGGCTTGACGGGGTGCCCGCCGAAGACGCCCACCAGTTCCGCGTGCCCGTCGAGATGCTGGACCAGGGTCCCGCCCAGAGCGACGTTGAGCAGCTGCATGCCCCGGCAGACGCCCAGCAGCGGCACCCGGGCCGCCAGCGCGGCGCCGATCAGGGCGAGTTCCCAGGTGTCACGCTCGCGGGCGGGCGGTCCGGTGCGCGGGTCGCGTACGGCGCCGTAGCGGTCCGGATCGACGTCCGGGCCGCCCGCGATCACCAGGCCGTCGACCCGCGCGATCGCCGCCGCCGCGTGCTCCGGGGCGTCCGGCGGCAGCATCGCCGCGAGGCCGCCCGCCCGCTGCACCAGCCGCGGATAGCCGGCCGGCAGCAGCGCCGCGTCCAGCTCCCACACGCCCCAGCGCGCCCCCGTCTCCAGATAGGTGCTGACGCCGATCAGCGGTCTGGCCACCCTGTGCTCCCTCGCCTCGCGGTACCGGTGTCGCGCGGAACCGGTGATGTTCAGTCCCGGACCAACTCTGCCTCGGCCGCCGCCAGCGCCGCGAACTCCTCCTCCGGCGCCTTCGCCACCAGCCGCTTGCGGCTGTAGAGGCCGAAGTACGCCACGGCCACGACGTACACGCCGAGCGCGATGAACGCCGCGGTGACGTCGACCAGGAACGTGGCCACCAGCGCCGCGCAGGCCAGGACCAGGGCCACGGAGGACGTCAGCACACCGCCCGGTGTGCGGTACGGCCGTGGCAGGCCCGGCTCCCGGCGGCGCAGCACGATGTGCGACAGCGACATCAGCGCGTAGCTGATCGTGGCGCCGAAGACCGCGACGTTCAGCAGCCGGGCGCCGTCGCCGGTGCCGGCGGCCAGGCCGAAGCCGATCGCCCCCGGCACCAGCAGTCCCAGGTAGGGGGCCTTGCGGCTGCTGGTCAGGGACAGGAACCGCGGCAGGTAACCGGCGCGGGAGAGCGCGAACAGCTGGCGCGAGCCGGCGTAGATCAGCGAGAAGAACGAGGCCACCAGGCCGGCCAGACCGGCGTAGTTGACGATCCTGCTGAGCGCCGTCGCCTCGCCGTCCGGCTGGAGCGCCTCGACCAGCGGGTTGCCGGCGTCCTGGACCGCCGCCGAACCGCGTGCGCCGGCCGCCGCGAAGAAGGTGACCACGGCGAGGACCACCAGGATGCCCATGGACCAGCGGATCGCCTTCGGCAGCGTACGGGCGGGGTCCCTGGTCTCCTCGGCGGCCAGCGGCACGCCCTCGACGCCCAGGAAGAACCACATGCCGAACGGGAACGCCGCCCAGATGCCCAGCAGCCCCATCGGCAGCCAGGAGCTCGCGCCGAGCGCCGCGGAGTCCACCGGGATGTCGTCCAGCGAGGAGAAGTCGAAGGACGGCAGGGCCGCCACCGCGAACACGACCAGCGCGGCCACCGCGATGCCCGTGACGACGAAGCTGAAGCGCAGGGCCTCGCCCACGCCCCACAGGTGGATGCCGAGGAAGATCGCGAAGCAGACCAGGTACAGGGGCCAGCCGGACTCCAGGCCGAACAGGCCGAGCGACTCGACGTAGTCGCCGATGAAGATGACGATGGCGGCGGGCGCCAGGATGTACTCGATGAGGATCGCCGTACCGGTCAGGAAGCCGCCCCACGGGCCGAGGGCGCGGCGGGCGAAGCCGTAGCCGCCGCCCGCCGTGGGGAGGATCGAGGAGAGCTCGGCCAGCGCGAAGACCATGCAGGTGTACATCGCGCCCATGAGCAGCATGGCGACGGCCAGTCCGCCGAAGCCGCCCTCGGCCAGGCCGAAGTTCCAGCCGGAGTAGTCGCCGGAGACGACGTAGGCGACGCCGAGGCCGGTCAGCAGCAGCCAGCCGGCGCTGCCGCGGCGCAGTGCCCGGCGTTCCAGGTAGTCGTCCGTCTCGGATGAGGTGGGCGGTGTTGCGGGATCCACGGGCATGGGACGACTCCCCAGGGGGCGGCGGACACGGAGGACGGGTCGGTGGCGGCGCCGCGGCCGCTCACCGGCCGCCGGCTCAATGGAGTGGTTGCATACCTTTGTGCGGCGGGCCGGGGAAAGCAAGACCCCTGCGTCAATCCGTGGGGAACGCCGCCGGGAGCGCGCCGCGGCCGGATCAGGTCAGGAACCCGCGCAACAGCGCCGCCGTCCCCCCGCAGTGCTCCCGCATGATCTCCCGCGCCGCGTCGGCGTCCCCGTCGAGCACCGCCTCCACCACCGCGGCGTGCTGGCGCTGCGAGTGCTCCAGGTTGCGCACCAGCAGCGGGATGCAGTCCAGGAGGTCGTTGACCGTGGCCCGGACCGCCGCGTACTGCGCGGTCAGCGTCGGGGACCCCGACAACTCGGCGAGCGTGAGGTGCAGCAGCGTGTCCAGCCGCCGGTAGTCGGCGAGCGGAGCCTCCCGCGTCGCCGTCAGCGCCTGGCGCAGCCGCTGCGCCTGCCGGTCCGCGAGCCCGTGCGCCGCGCACAGCCCGGCCGCACCCACCTCCAGCACCTCGCGGAAGCGCAGCACGTCCTCGATGTCGACCCCGGCCACCCGCCGCCGCAGCTCGTCCTCGCCGCCGGCGTCCGCGCGCGGCAGCACGAACGTTCCCCCGTACCGTCCCCGTCGCGCCTCCACCAGGCCCTGGTCCTGGAGCACCTTCAGCACCTCGCGCAGCGTCACCCGGCTGATCCCGAGCCGCTCGGCCAGCTCGCGCTCGGCGGGCAGCCGCTCACCGCCGGGCACCAGTCCGAGCCGCAGGACCTGCAGGATCTGCTCCAGCGCCTCCTCGAAGCCGTTGCCCGCCCGCACGGGCCGGAGCACCGGTGCCAACCGGTCCCCGGTGCCGCTGCCGGGATTCACCGGATCCAGCGCCATCTTGCCGTGCCCCCTTCCCAAGCAAAGGTTCTCGGCAATACCTTATGGCTCCCGACCCGGTCGGCAGAAGCGCACAGCAGCCGGCAGACGACGGAAGACCCACCGAGGAGGACCTCCCGTGGCAGACCGCACACCCCCGCTCGGCGTCGAGGAGCTGCACGCCCTCGTCGCGGGCGGTGAGATCGACACCGTCGTCCTGGCCTTCCCGGACATGCAGGGGCGCCTGCAGGGCAAGCGGTTCGCCGCCCGCTTCTTCCTCGACGAGGTGCTGGAGCACGGCACGGAGGGCTGCAACTACCTCCTCGCCGTCGACATCGAGATGAACACCGTCGACGGCTACGCGATGTCCTCCTGGGACCGCGGCTACGGCGACTTCGCCCTCCACCCCGACCTCGGCACCCTGCGCCGCGTCCCGTGGAACGAGGCCACCGTCATGCTGATGGCCGACCTCGCCTGGGCCGACGGCTCCCCGGTCGTGGCCGCGCCCCGGCAGATCCTGCGCCGCCAGCTGGACCGCCTCGCCGAGCTCGGCCTGAGCGCGCGGGCCGGCACCGAGCTGGAGTTCATCGTCTTCCAGGACACCTACGAGCAGGCCTGGGACGCGGGCTACCGCGGGCTCACCCCGGCCAACCAGTACAACATCGACTACTCGGTCCTCGGCACCGGCCGCATCGAGCCCCTGCTGCGCCGCATCCGCAACGAGATGACCGGCGCCGGCATGACCGTCGAGTCCGCCAAGGGCGAGTGCAACCCCGGTCAGCACGAGATCGTCTTCCGCTACGACGAGGCCCTCGTCACCTGCGACCAGCACGCGATCTACAAGACCGGCGCCAAGGAGATCGCCGCCCAGGAGGGCGTGTCCCTCACCTTCATGGCCAAGTACAACGAGCGCGAGGGCAACTCCTGCCACATCCATCTCTCGCTCGCCGACGAGCAGGGCCGCACCGTCATGCCCGGCGACGACGGGATGTCCGAGCTCATGCGGCACTTCCTCGCCGGGCAGCTGGCCGCGCTGCGGGACTTCTCGCTGCTCTACGCGCCGCACATCAACTCCTACAAGCGGTTCCAGCCGGGGTCCTTCGCCCCGACCGCCGTCGCCTGGGGCCATGACAACCGCACCTGCGCGCTGCGGGTCGTCGGCCACGGGGCCGCACTGCGCTTCGAGAACCGGCTCCCCGGCGGCGACGTCAACCCCTACCTCGCGGTGGCGGGAATGGTGGCGGCGGGGCTGTACGGCGTCGAGCGGAAACTGGAGCTGCCCGAGGCCTGCCCCGGCAACGCCTACACCGCCGGGTTCGCGCAGGTGCCGACCACCCTGCGTGAGGCGGCCGAGCTGTGGGAGAACAGCCCGATCGCCCAGGCCGCCTTCGGTGACGAGGTGGTCTCCCACTACCGCAACATGGCGCGCGTCGAACTGGAGGCCTTCGACGCCGCGGTGACCGACTGGGAGCTGCGCCGCTCCTTCGAACGTCTGTGAGGCATCAGGTGTCCCGACTGCTCGACGTACTCGACCCCGCGACCGAGGAGGTCCTCGCCTCCGTCCCCGCCGCCACACCGCAGGACGTGGACGCCGCGGTCGTACGGGCCGGCCGGGCCCAGACCCGATGGGCCGCGCTGGCCCCGGGCGACCGCGCCCGCCTGCTGCGCAGGTTCGCCGTCGCGGTGGACGAACACCGCGAGGAACTGGCCCGGTTGGAGGTCCGCGAGGCCGGTCACGTGATCGGCAACGCCCGCTGGGAGGCCGGCAACGTCCGCGACCTGCTCGACTACGCCGCCGGGGGAGTGGAGCGACTGACCGGACGTCAGATCCCGGTCCCGGGCGGCCTCGACGTCACGATCCTCGAACCGCTCGGCGTGGTCGGCGTCATCGCGCCCTGGAACTTCCCGATGCCGATCGCGGCCTGGGGCACCGCGCCGGCCCTCGCGGCGGGCAACGCGGTGATCCTCAAGCCCGCAGAGACGACCCCGCTGACCGCCCTGCGGCTGGCCGAACTCGCCCTGGCGTCGGGCCTGCCCGAGGGCCTGTTCCAGGTGCTCCCCGGCCACGGACCGGTCGCGGGCGACGCCCTCGTCGAGCACCCCGGCGTCGCCAAGATCGTCTTCACCGGGTCGACGGCGGTGGGCAAGCAGGTGCTGGCCAAGGGGGCGGCCCGGCTCAAGCGCGTCACCCTCGAACTCGGCGGCAAGAGCCCCAACATCGTCTTCGCCGACGCCGACCTCGAGGCCGCCGCGGCCGCCGCCCCCATGTCCTTCCTCGACAACTCCGGTCAGGACTGCTGCGCCCGCACCCGCATCCTCGTCCAGCGCACCGCCTACGACCGGTTCCTGGAGCTGCTCGCCCCCGCCGTCGAGGCGGTCAGGGTCGGCGACCCGTCCGACGCGGCCACGGACATGGGCCCGCTCATCTCCCGGACCCAGCTGGACCGCGTCCGCTCCTACGTCGACCCGGACGCGCCCGGCATCCGCGGCAAGGCCCCCGAGGGCCCCGGCTTCTGGTTCCCGCCCACCGTCCTGACCGGCGTCGACCCGGACGCGCGCGTGGCCGTCGAGGAGGTCTTCGGCCCCGTCGCGGTCGTGCTGCCCTTCGACGACGAGGCCGACGCCGTGCGGCTGGCCAACGCCACCGACTACGGCCTCGCGGGCTCCCTCTGGACCCGGGACGTCGGTCGCGCCCTGCGTGTCTCGGCGGCCGTCCGGGCGGGCAACCTGTCGGTCAACTCGCACGCCGGCGTGCGCTACTGGACCCCGTTCGGCGGCTTCAAGCAGTCCGGCATCGGCCGCGAACTCGGACCGGACGCGCTCGCCGCCTTCACCGAGACCAAGAACGTCTTCATCAGCACGCACTCCCGCACGGAAGGCCCCGCACAGTGAGCGCATCGCCCGAGGAAAGCATCTGCCGCCGGCTGGTCGGCCGCACCGCCGTCGTCACCGGAGCCGGCAGCGGCATCGGTCTGGCCGCCACCCGACGGCTCGCCTCCGAGGGTGCGCACGTCGTCTGCGGCGACGTCGACGAGGCCCGCGGCAAGGCGGCCGCCGAGGAGGTCGGCGGGATCTACGTGAACGTCGACGTCACCGACCCCGAGCAGGTCGAGGTGCTGTTCCAAACGGCGTACGACACCTTCGGCAGCGTCGATGTCGCCTTCAACAACGCCGGCATCTCGCCGCCCGACGACGACTCCATCCTGGAGACCGGCCTGGAGGCCTGGAAGCGCGTCCAGGAGGTCAACCTCACCTCCGTCTACCTGTGCTGCAAGGCCGCGATCCCCTACATGCGCCGCCAGGGCAAGGGCTCCATCATCAACACCGCGTCCTTCGTGGCCCGGATGGGTGCCGCCACCTCGCAGATCTCGTACACCGCGTCCAAGGGCGGCGTCCTCGCGATGTCCCGCGAACTCGGCGTGCAGTTCGCCCGCGAGGGCATTCGCGTCAACGCGCTCTGCCCCGGCCCGGTCAACACCCCGCTGCTCCAGGAATTGTTCGCCAAGGACCCGGAGCGCGCCGCACGCCGCCTCGTGCACATCCCGCTCGGCCGGTTCGCCGAGGCCGACGAGATCGCCGCCGCCGTCGCGTTCCTCGCCAGCGACGACTCCTCCTTCGTCAACGCCACGGACTTCCTGGTGGACGGCGGGATCTCGGGGGCGTACGTCACACCGCTGTAGCCGTCCGCCTACAGTGCCGGGGTGAGCATGTCACCTCCGCCCGGCTGGTACCCCGACCCGTCGGCCCCGCACAGCGAGCGCTGGTGGGACGGCACGGCCTGGACCGGGCACCTGCGCCCGCACGAGCCCCCCGGCCCGCCGTCATCGGTCGACAACGCCACGTCCCCGCGGCGCAGGGGCGTGGCCTTGGCCGCCGCGGGGGCGCTCGTGGCCGCCGGCGCGGTGACCGCCGCGGTGGTCCTCGGCACGGGCGGCGACGGGGAGGGCGAGGCCAAGGGCGGCGGCCCGCGGGCGGTCACCGCGCCGCCCGGTACCACCGCCACGGCGCCGCCCAGCCCGGCCCCGGAGTCCCCGGCGGCGGACCCGAACGTCGTGGTCGACGAACTCAACGGCATCAGCCTGCCGTTGCTCGACGGCTGGGTCCGCCCGGAGAACATCAGCCTCGACCACGTCATGATGACCACTGACGGGACGTACGACTGCCCCGGCGACGGGGGACTGTGCCGGCACGGCCTGGTCTTCTCCCGCACGGCCGCCGGCAGCGAGGGGACGTCCCCCAAGGCGCTCGCCGAGGCGGACATCGCGGACGCGGCCGACGAGGCGTACGACCGTGACGTCCTCGGCCGGCGCCCCTTCGGCGGCATCGAGTCGCACCGGGTGGTCAAGTCGGAGCCGGTGGCGGTCGCGGGCCGCGCCGGACACCTCGTCCGCTGGCGGGTCGTCACCGCCGACGGGCCCGGCGGCTACGTCCAGTCCCTCGCCTTCCAGTCCAGTGTGGGCACGGAGGCCTCGATCGTGGTGCGTTACGTGTTCGACGCGGGCCCGGACGGGCCGCCGGCCGCCGACATGGACCGGATCACCGACGGGATCCGGCCCGTCGGCGACGCGGAGACCGGCGGCGGGGTGGGCGCCGGCATCAGCCCGCCGGGCTGACCGTCACAGGAACGTACGGCCCTCGCCCCGGTACGTCGGCACGGTCGCCGTGACCCGGTCACCCTCCACGAGGTGCAGCGTGTCGAACCGCTCGCACATCTCGCCGGCCTTCGCGTGCCGGAACCACACCTTGTCGCCGATCAGCAGGTCGTCGGCCGGTGAGCCGAGCAGCGGCGTCTGCACCTCCCCGGCGCCCTCCTGAGGGTCGTAGCGAAGGCCCTCCGGCAGATACGGGACCGGCAGCCGGTCCACGCCGGCCGCGCCGGAGGCCGGATAGCCGCCACCGAGGACCGTCACCACGCCCACGCCGGGCCTGCGCACCACGGGCAGGGCGAACAGCGCCGCCGGACGGCCGCTGAACGACGTGTAGTTGTCGAACAGGCGCGGTACGTACAGCCCCGAACCGGCGCCGATCTCGGTCACCGCGTCCTCGGCGGCGGTGTGCTGCACACTGCCCGTGCCACCGCCGTTGACGAACTCCAGCCCCGGCACCACGGCCCGCACCGCGCGCACCACGGCCGCGCGCCGCTCGGCCAGCTCCCGCCGGGCGGCGGCCTGCATCAGCCGCACCGCCCGCGAGCGCACCGGACGCCCCGCCACGGCGTCCCCGACGCCCGCGATGTGCCCCTCGTACGCCATGATCCCCACGACCTCGAATCCCGGCCGCCGGGCCACCAGCCGGGCCAGGTCGGCCACGTCGGCGGGGGAGTGCAGCGGAGAGCGGCGGGCACCGACGCGCACCCGTCCGCCGAGCAGTCTCAGGGAGGTGTCCAACTCCAGGCAGACCCGCACGACTTCGCCGCCCCCGTCGCGCGCCTCGTCGATGAAGGCCAGTTGGGCGGGGTCGTCGACCATCACGGTGACGGCGGCGGCGAGTTTGGGGTCGGCGGCGAGTTCGGCGAAGCCGGCGCGGTCGGCGGACGGGTAGGCGAGGAGGACGTCCTCGTACCCGGAGCGGGCCAGCCACAGGGACTCGGCGAGCGTGAACGACATGACCCCGGCGAAACCGTCCCTGGCCAGCACACGTTCGAGCAGGGCACGGCAGCGCACGGACTTGCTGGCGACCCGGATCGGCTTCCCGCCCGCGCGGCGGACCATGTCGTCCGCGTTGGCGTCGAAGGCGTCCAGGTCCACGATCGCGACAGGGGCGTCGAGAGGGGCGGTGGCCCGGTCGTAACGGGCCCGGTCGGCGGCACGCACAGTCATGAACGAAGCCTGCCAGACAGGATTACCGCAGGGTAGGGGGATGTTCCGGGCAGATGCCCCGGCCTCGCGGACTGGTTCCCGCATCGGCCGGGGCAACCCGTAGAGTGACGCGGACGCAGGCAGGAACGACTCCGCCCGCCGCCACGCCGGGATGCCGGGCCGTCCGCGCGGGTATGCCTGCGACTTGACGAGACGGCCCGCGTACGGGGAGACGGGCACGGGCACGACGAAACGGGGGCCGCATGAGCACGGAAGCGCAGCACGCCCCGATCCCGCCCCGCCCGCCCCACCCCCCGAGACCGTCCGGCGCCGCCGCGGAACGCCCCGCGAAGGCCCCCTCCGCGCCGCACCCCGGCCCCCGGCCCGGCTCCGCCTTCCCGGGCGACGGCTCGCCGTCGTCGCCGGACGGCAGGCCCGCCGGTCCCCGAGTGCCGGGGAGCCGGGACGACGGCCCCCTGGCGCCACCCCCGCCGCCGGCCTCCGCCCGTTTCCCCGACGCCCCGCCCCGCCCGGGCCACCGCCCGGCCGCGGCGTCCGACGGCCGGTTTCCCGACGCTTCGCCCGGTCCGGGCCACCGGCCGGCCGCGGCGTCCAACGGCCGGTTTCCTGACGCTTCGCCCGGTCCGGGGCACCGGTCGGCTGCGGCGTCCGACGGCCGGTTTTCCGACGCTCCGCCCGGTCCGGGGCGCCGGCCGGCTGCGGCGTCCGACGGCCGGTTTTCCGACGCTTCGCCCGGTCCTGGCCACCGCCCTGCCGCCGACGGCCGGTTTTCCGACGCTTCGCCCGGTCCGGGGCGCCGGCCGGCTGCGGCGTCCGACGGCCGGTTTTCCGACGCTTCGCCCGGTCCGGGGCGCCGGCCGGCTGCGGCGTCCGACGGCCGGTTTTCCGACGCACCGCCCCGTCCTGGCCACCGGCCCGCGGCGGCGTCCGACGGCCGTTTCCCCGACGCCCCGCCCCGTCCGGGCCACGGGCCGGCTGCGGCGTCCGATGGCCGGTTTCCCGACGCACCGCCCCGTCCTGGCCACCGCCCGGCTGCGGCGTCCGAGGGCCGTTTCCCCGACGCTCCGCCCCGTCCGGGCCACCGCCCCGCCGCGGCGTCCGACGCCGGCCCCGCGGAGACCACTCGGCGGCTGCGCCCCGTCCCGCCGGAGAGCGGCCCCGCGCCCGTGACCCCGAACCCCGTCCACTCCTGGAGCGCCGGGCACGCCACCGGGCATCGGCGGCCCGTCGTCGGCCTCGGCGAGCCGGAGGCGTTCGACGACCGCGCGCGCGGTGCCCGGCCCGGCTCGCTCGTCCGGCGGCGCACCGTCGCGGCAGCCGTCTGCTTCGTCCTCGGCGCCGGGCTCATCGGGGGTGCCGTGGCCGGGAGTTGGCTGGCCGACGACTCCGGGGAGAGCGGCGAGCGGGGCACCTACGCGGCCGCCGGAAGCCTCTGGCACAGCGTGCCCGTCGACCAGCTGTTCCCGCCCACCGTGCAGGGCCGCGGCGCGGGACCCGGCGGAGCCGACCGGCTCTGGACCCGGATCGCCGTCGCCCCGGACGACGACTGCGCCGGCGCCCTCGACCCGCTGCTGGGCAAGGCCCTCGCTCCGGCCGGCTGCGCGCGCCTGCTGCGCGCCACCTACACCGACGCCACCCAGAGTTACGTCACCACCGTCGGCCTGCTCTTCACCAAGGCCGACGCCGCCACCATGCGCGCGCTGGAGACCCGCTTCGACAAGGACCGCCTGGACCGCCGCGGCGACCTGATGCCCCGCCCGTACGCCGCGCGGGACACGGTCGCCGCGGGCTTCGGCGACGAGCAGCGGGCCTCCTGGACGGTGTCGGTGCTCACCGACGCCCCTGTCGTCGTGTACGCCGTCTCCGGCTGGGCCGACGCCCGGACCGTCGACGAGCCCGAGGCCGCCGCCGACGCGACGCGCTCCGGCGCCACCAGCGCCGTCGCCCAGGCGGGCCTCGGCCACGAGGCGAAGGGCCTCGCCGACCGGGTCGAGCGCGGCTTGCGCAAATCCGTCACGTCGTCCCCGGAGCGGTCGTCATGAACCCCAGGACCCGCAGGGCGGGGCTGCTCGGCGTCCTCCTCGCCTCCTCCGTCGCCCTGGTCCCGCCCACCGCCGCGCACGCGGACGGCATCCGCGGCCAGCAGTGGGCGCTGGAGGCCATGCACACCGAGGACGCCTGGCGGACCACCAAGGGCGCCGGCGTCACCGTCGCGGTCCTGGACACCGGCGTCGACGGCGACCATCCCGACCTCGCGGGCAACGTGCTGGCCACCAAGGACATGGTCGGCTTCGGCGCCGGCCGCGGGGACGAGGCCTGGGCCCGGCACGGCACCGCCATGGCCGGCATCATCGCCGGTCACGGCCATGGCGACGGCAACGGCGACGGCGTCCTGGGCATCGCCCCGGAGGCCAGGATCCTGCCCGTCCGCGTCATCCTGGAGGACGACGACCCGGCCCGCGCCAAGGCCCGCAAGACCCGGGGCAACGCCCTCGCCGACGGTATCCGCTGGGCCGCCGACCAGGGCGCCGACGTCATCAACCTCTCCCTCGGCGACGACTCGGCCTCCGCGCACCCCGAACCCGCCGAGGACGAGGCGGTCCAGTACGCCCTGCGGAAGGGCTCCGTCGTCGTCGCCTCGGCCGGCAACGGCGGCGAGAAGGGCGACCACATCTCCTATCCGGCCGCCTACCCCGGTGTGATCGCCGCGACCGCCGTCGACCGCCTGGGCACCCGCGCCTCCTTCTCCACCCGCCGCTGGTACGCCACCGTCAGCGCCCCCGGAGTGGACGTCGTCATCGCCGATCCGGACCGCAAGTACTACGAGGGCTGGGGCACCAGTGCCGCCGCCGCCTTCGTCTCCGGCGCCGCCGCGCTGGTCAGGGCGGCGCACCCCGGCCTGACCCCGGCGCAGATCAAGCGGCTCCTGGAGGACACCGCCCGGGACGCCCCCGCGGACGGCCGTGACGACTCCCGGGGCTTCGGCTTCGTCGACCCGGCCGCCGCCATCGAGGAGGCCGGCCGCCTGGACCCGGAAGGCCTGCGCTCGGCCTCGCACGGAGAGAAGTACTTCGGACCCGGCCCGGACACCGCCGGCCCCGAGGACGACACCGCGGGCTGGGCCGGTCCCCTCGCCGGCAGCGTGGGCGGCGTCCTCCTGGTCTCGGCCGTGGTGCTCTGGCGCGCCCGCCGCGAGTACGACGCCTTCTGACCCGTACGCCTTCGTGATCCTGACGCCCGATCAGCGGGGCGGCGCGGACGCGGACCCGGTGAACACGGACACGGCCGCCCGGGCCACCGCCTCCACCAGCGAGACGCCCCGCTCCTTGGTCGTGTTGCCGTCCGAGAGCACGGCCACCAGGAAGGGACGCCCGCCGACCGTCACCCGGCCGATGCTGTTGACGTCCCACCGCCCGGTCTCCTTGTGCGGCAGCCAGCCGTTCTTGAGGGCCCAGCCGGATCCGCTCCCCGCCGCCGACACCCCCCACCGCTGATCGCGCGTCACCCGCCCCATCAGCTCCCGTAGGTATTCCCGCGAGGCCTCGCCCAGCTCCGAGTCCGCAGTGAACACCCGCCGCAGCAGAGTGAGTTGGTCGGTCGCCGTGGTGCTGGTCAGCCCCCACTCGAACTTGCGGTCGCCCCGGGTCCCGGTCAGTCCGAACCGCACGTTCGCGGCGTCCAGTCCCCACGCCGCGCCGATCGCGCGCCACAGGTCCGACGCGGCGTCGTTGTCGCTGCGCTCGATCATCGCGCCGGCACAGGATCTCTCCCTCGCCGACAGCTCCCGCCCGGCGTCCTGCGCCTGGAGCAGCAGCGCCGCCAGGATGTTCACCTTGACGATGCTGGCCGTGCCGAAGGACCCGCTCCCGTACGCCGCACTGCGGCCGGAGCCCTCATCCGCCACCGCCACCGACACCCCGGCCCCGGCCTCGACCCGGACGGACTCCATCGCCCCGGCCAGCGCGGCGTCATGATCCACCGTCGGCCTCGCCCCACCGTCCACCGCTGTCTCCCCGCTCGCCCTCGCTGACGCCGACGGCACCACGGCCGACGACAAGACCCGCGCCCCGGGGAGCGCCCACGCCGTCCCCCGCACCGGGTCCGCGGCCGTGGCACCCAGCGCGACAATCGCGGCGGCGAGGGCGCCGCTCAGGACGCGACGGCCCGGGGGAGGGTCCATACCTCCATGGTGGGCGCCGCGCCGCTGTCCGGCTCACCCCGATAGGGTCGGTGACCGTGGCGAACAAGAACATTCCCGACCCCGGCTTCTCCGATGACGACGGCACCGCCGACCCCGCGCTGAGCGCCGCGCTCGCCGCCTGGGCCGAGGACCGCACCGCCGTGGGACCCGTGCTGGCCGCCTTGAAGGGCGCCCGGTTGCTCGTCCCCGTGGTCGCCGTGCTCGGAGAGGTCGAGGAGGACGAGAACGGACTGCGCCGCGAGAAGACCAGCGACATGGCCGTACCGACGCTGAAGGCCGGCGGCCGCACCGCCCTGCCCGCCTTCACGTCCACCGAGGCGCTGGCCCGCTGGGACGCGCAGGCCCGGCCCGTGGCCGTACCGCTGCACCAGGCCCTCCAGGCCGCCGCGCACGAGAAGGCGGACACGGTGGTGCTGGACCTGGCCGGGCCCGTGCCGTTCGAGCTGACCGGCCCCGCGCTGCTCGCGCTGGCCGAGGGACGCACGAGCACGGACCCGCTCACCGACCCCGCGGTCGTCGCGGCGGTGCGGGACGCCGTCGCCGCCGAGCCCGCCGTGCTCCGCGCCCACCTGGGCCCCGGTCAGGCGGACGGCACCCTGGCCCTCGTCCTCGACCCGGCCGCCGCTCCGGCCGAGGCCGCCCGCTCGGTGGCGCGGCGGATGGCCGGCGACGAGACACTGAGGGCCCGCCTGGTGCGCGGGCTCGACCTGGCACTGCTGCCGGCCGGGACCACACCACCGGGCGAGCCCCTGTACGTGCGCGGGTGACTCGGCCGAGCGCCGGGTTCAGCTGTAGACCGGGCCCGTGTACTTCTCGCCCGGGCCCTGACCGGGCTCGTCGGGCACGACGGACGCCTCGCGGAACGCCAGCTGGAGCGACTTCAGACCGTCCCGCAGCGGGGCCGCGTGGAAGGAGCTGATCTCGGTCGCGCTCCCGTCCAGTAGCCCGGCGAGGGCGTGGATGAGCTTGCGGGCCTCGTCGAGGTCCTTGTGCTTCTCGCCGTCCTCCGTCAGGCCGAGCTTCACCGCGGCCGCGCTCATCAGGTTGACGGCGACCGTCACGATCACCTCGACCGCGGGGACCTCGGCGATGTCGCGGGTCATGGCGTTGAAGTCGGGCGTCTCTTCACTCATGCCGTTCACCATAGGTGCACGGGGAGAAACAGCCCCAGTCGGCCTCGGTTAGCCGATTCCGGCCAGGACTGCTAGCCTGGTGGAACGACCGGTCGGACACGTATGCCTCACCGCACCACGAGCCCGGCCCACAAGTGGAGGCTTCGAACTCCCACCTGACCGCCCTGCCCGGGCGGCGGGTCACCGGTCAGGCGGTCCTGTCCTTCGTGACGGCACCCGCCCGAAAGTGCGCCCCGCGGTCACCGCGGCGGTCGCTCCGGTTGTTCGAGGAGCCCCCGCCTGTGATCGTCCGGGGCATTTTTTGTGCTTCGGAGCGGTTAGGTCTCACGATCAAAGACGTTACGCGGCTGTCCGCCAGACCGTCGCGTGGTGCTACCGAGGAGGATCCATCAGCGCCGAGCCCCGCATCAACGACCGGATTCGCGTTCCCGAGGTGCGACTTGTCGGTCCCAGTGGCGAGCAGGTGGGCATCGTCCCGCTCGCTAAGGCACTGGAGCTTGCGCAGGAGTACGACCTGGACCTGGTCGAGGTCGCGGCGAACGCCCGTCCGCCCGTGTGCAAGCTCATGGACTACGGGAAGTTCAAGTACGAGTCGGCCATGAAGGCCCGTGAGGCGCGCAAGAACCAGGCGCACACGGTCATCAAGGAGATGAAGCTCCGGCCGAAGATCGACCCGCACGACTATGACACCAAGAAGGGTCACGTCGTCCGGTTCCTCAAGCAGGGCGACAAGGTCAAGATCACGATCATGTTCCGTGGACGTGAGCAGTCCCGGCCCGAGCTGGGCTACCGGCTGCTGCAGCGGCTCGCGGAGGACGTCCAGGACCTCGGTTTCGTCGAGTCGAACCCGAAGCAGGACGGCCGAAACATGATCATGGTTCTCGGTCCGCACAAGAAGAAGACCGAGGCGATGGCCGAGGCTCGCCAGGCGCAGGAGGCCCGCAAGGCCGACGCGAAGGCCAACCCCGGCAAGTCGCAGAACGCCGCGGACTCCGCGGACTCCGCGGACTCCGCGGACGCCGAGGCCCCGGCCGAGGCTCCCGCCGAGGCGTGACCCCCGGGGACCCACGTCCCCAGGATCAACCGAAACAAGAGCGACGCTCCACCGTGCCCGGTTTTCGCGACCGGGCACCGGAGCGCCACCGACGAGGAGAGAACGGCGCTATGCCGAAGAACAAGACGCACAGCGGTGCCAGCAAGCGCTTCAAGGTCACCGGCTCCGGCAAGGTGCTCCGTGAGCGCGCCGGCAAGCGCCACCTGCTCGAGCACAAGTCGTCCCGCGTGACGCGTCGCCTCACCGGCAACGCCGAGATGGCCCCGGGCGACGCCGCGAAGATCAAGAAGCTTCTCGGCAAGTGACGTACGGGCGCCACTGAGCGTCGTACGTCTGGACCGGGACCCCATCGATTCCGGGCCGTGTGAGGACCACCCACGGCCCCGCTACAAGGAGTTAAAAAGTGGCACGCGTCAAGCGGGCAGTCAACGCCCACAAGAAGCGCCGGGCGATCCTCGAGCAGGCCTCCGGCTACCGCGGTCAGCGCTCGCGCCTGTACCGCAAGGCCAAGGAGCAGGTCACCCACTCGCTGGTCTACAACTACAACGACCGCAAGAAGCGCAAGGGTGACTTCCGCCAGCTGTGGATCCAGCGCATCAACGCCGCTGCCCGCGCCAACGGCATCACGTACAACCGCTTCATCCAGGGTCTGAAGGCCGCGAACGTCGAGGTCGACCGCAAGATCCTGGCCGAGCTCGCCGTGAACGACGCCACCGCGTTCGCCGCGCTCGTCGAGGTCGCGCAGAAGGCGCTGCCGGCCGACGTCAACGCGCCGAAGGCCGCGTGACGCTCGCGCTGGCCTGAGCCGACGTGACGTGACGGACCCGTGGGTTTTCCCTGCGGGTCCGTTCCTTTGTGACCAGCTGTTTCGTGACCAGCGCCGGGTCCGGCACCGCCGGACCGGACCGTCGTGGTGGGGCACCATTGCGGCGGAGTAGTCGTGGTGAAGGTGAGCCGAGATGTCCCCCGTCAGCCCCGAGCTGATCTCCCCCCGTTCCCCCCGGGTCCTGGCCGCGCGGCGGCTGGCCAAGCGGAACTTCCGGGGGAAGGAGCAGCTGTTCCTCGCGGAGGGGCCGCAGGCCGTGCGTGAGGCGGGAGCGCAACCGGAAACCCTCGTGGAGCTGTTCGCGACCGTCGAGGCCGCCGAGCGCTACGCCGACATCATCGGCGGGGCCCGCGACACCGGCGCCCGGGTCCATCTGGCCTCCGAGGAGGTCATCGCCGACATCTCCACGACCGTGACGCCGCAAGGGCTGGTCGGTGTCTGCCGGTTCCTGGACACGCCCTTCGAGGAGATCCTCGCCGCCCGGCCCCGGCTCGTCGCGGTGCTCGCGCACGTGCGGGACCCGGGCAACGCCGGGACCGTGCTGCGCTGCGCGGACGCCGCCGGCGCCGAGGCCGTCGTGCTGACCGACGCGTCCGTGGACCTGTACAACCCCAAGGCGGTGCGTGCCTCCGTCGGGTCGCTGTTCCATCTGCCGGTCGCCGTGGGCGTGCCCGTCGAGCGGGCCGTCGCCGGGCTGAAGGACGCCGGGGTGCGCATCCTCGCCGCCGACGGGGCCGGGCAGGACGACCTCGACGACGAGCTCGACAAGGGCACCATGGGCGGCCCCACCGCCTGGGTCTTCGGCAACGAGGCCTGGGGCCTGCCGGAGGAGACCCGCGCCCTCGCGGACGCCGTCGTGCGCGTCCCGATCCACGGGAAGGCCGAGAGCCTGAACCTCGCGACCGCGGCGGCCGTATGCCTGTATGCGTCGGCCCGTGCACAGCGTGCCCCCGGAGGCTGCCGCAGCGTCACCGAGAGCTAGTAGGGTGACCAGCTCGGGGGCCTCCTGCACCGTCTGAGAGGTGGGGTACGCGGATGAGCGTCGGCACGAGCAGCGCTCCGGGGGGACGGGACGCGCGACGTCCGCCCGCGTCCCGGGACCGGGATCCCGCCGAGCCCGGCATCCACCCCGACGACCTGCCCGAGGGACTCGTCGTCGCCGACGAGAACGGGCACGTGATCTGCTTCAACGCCGCCGCCGAACGCGTCACCGCCGTCCGCGGCGCCGACGCCCTCGGACAGCCGCTCGACAAGGCGCTGCCCCTGGAGGACCTGGAAGGCAGGCGCTGGTGGCAGCTGACCGACCCCTACGGCGGCCTCGCCACCCGGGTCCGGCAGCCGGAGCGGAACCTGCTGCTGCCGGGCGGCCGGGAGGTGCTCGTCTCGGCCCGCTACGTCCGCGACGTACCCACCGGACCCGTACGCCGGGTCGTCGTCTCCCTGCGGGACACCGAGGCCCGCCGCCGCACCGAGCGCAGCCATGCCGAGCTGATCGCCACCGTCGCCCACGAACTGCGCTCGCCGCTCACCTCGGTCAAGGGGTTCACGGCCACGCTGCTGGCCAAGTGGGAGAGGTTCACCGACGACCAGAAGCGGCTGATGCTGGAGACCGTCGACGCCGACGCCGACCGCGTCACCCGGCTCATCGCCGAACTGCTCGACATCTCCCGGATCGACTCGGGCCGTCTGGAGCTGCGCCGCCAGCCCGTTGACATCGGCGCCGCCGTCGGCAGGCACATCCAGGCGTACGTCGCGGCGGGCCTGAGCGCCGACCGGTTCCTGCTGCGCCTGGAGCAACCGCTGCCCGCGCTGTGGGCCGACCCCGACAAGATCGACCAGGTGCTCAGCAACCTCATCGAAAATGCGGTGCGGCACGGCGAGGGAACCGTCACCATCGACATCACGCCCACCGCGTCCCCGCGCGAAGGAGAGGACGCCGGCACGTCGGTCACCGTGAGCGACGAGGGCACCGGCATCCCGGAGGAGTCCATGAACCGCGTCTTCACCCGCTTCTGGCGGGGCAGCAAGCGCGGCGGCACGGGCCTTGGGCTGTACATCGTCAAGGGCATCGTGGAGGCCCACGGCGGCACCATCACGGTCGGACGCGCCCCCGACGGCGGCGCCGAGTTCCGATTTACGTTGCCCGTGGCCGCGCCGGCGTATCTCGCCTGACGGCCGCGGGCGCATTCGTCCGTCCTCACCCCGTTAGACTCGGCCTTTGGCACCTTTGTGTCCCGCAGACGGCCCATCGAGTCGGTGACGGGGACTCCAGCCAGCCAATCGGAAGTACGGGAAGAGATGTCGGCACCCAATAAGTCGTACGACCCTGTCGAGGTCGAGGCGTTGAAACCGGAAGAGATCGAGCGCATGCGGGACGAGGCGCTCGCCGCCTTCGCCGCCGCGGACTCCCTCGACGCGCTCCAGGAGGCCAAGGTCGCCCACACCGGCGGCACCTCTCCGCTGGCGCTGGCCAACCGCGAGATCGGCGCCCTGCCCCCGCACGCCAAGGCCGCCGCCGGCAAGCTGGTCGGCCAGGCACGGGGCGCGGTCAACAAGGCCCTGGCCACGCGCCAGAGCGAACTGGAGGCCGAGCGGGACGCCCGGGTGCTGGTCGAGGAGGCCGTGGACGTCACGCTCCCCCACGACCGCGTGCCGGCCGGCGCCCGGCACCCCCTGACCACGCTCTCCGAACGCATCGAGGACGTCTTCGTCGCCATGGGCTACGAGGTCGCGGAGGGCCCGCAGGCCGAGGCCGAGTGGTTCAACTTCGACGCCCTCAACATCGGCCCGGACCACCCGGCGCGCGGCGAGGCCGACACCTTCTTCGTGCAGGGTGAGGACGGCGGCGCCGAGTCCGGTGTCGTGCTGCGCACCCACACCTCGCCGGTGCAGATCCGCTCCCTGCTGGAGCGCGACCTGCCGGTGTACGTGATCTGCCCCGGTCGCGTCTACCGCACCGACGAGCTGGACGCCACGCACACCCCGGTCTTCCACCAGGTCGAGCTGCTCGCCGTCGACGAGGGTCTGACCATGGCCGACCTCAAGGGCACCCTCGACCACATGGTGCAGTCGCTGTTCGGCGAGGGCATGAAGACCCGGCTGCGGCCGAACTTCTTCCCGTTCACCGAGCCGTCCGCCGAGATGGACATGGTGTGCTACGTCTGCCGCGGCGAGTCCGTCGGCAACCCGGACCGGCCCTGCCGCACCTGCTCCAGCGAGGGCTGGATCGAGCTGGGCGGCTGCGGCATGGTCAACCCGCGGGTGCTCAAGGCCTGCGGCGTCGACCCGGAGAAGTACAGCGGCTTCGCCTTCGGGTTCGGCATCGAGCGGATGCTGATGTTCCGCCACAACGTCGAGGACATGCGAGACATGGTCGAGGGTGACGTCCGGTTCACCCGGCCGTTCGGGATGGAGATCTGATGCGGGTCCCGCTTTCTTGGCTGCGGGAGTACGTCGACCTGCCGGAGACGGAGACCGGTCGTGACGTGCAGGCCAAGCTCATTTCGGCCGGACTGGAGGTCGAGACCGTCGAGCAGCTCGGCGACGGCCTCAAGGGCCCCCTGGTCGTCGGCCAGGTGCTGACCATCGAGGAGCTGGAGGGCTTCAAGAAGCCGATCCGCTTCTGCACCGTCGACGTCGGCTCGGCCAACGGCAGCGGTGAGCCCCAGGAGATCGTCTGCGGCGCCCGCAACTTCGCCGTCGGCGACAAGGTCGTCGTGGTGCTGCCCGGCGCCACCCTGCCCGGGGGCTTCTCGATCTCCGCACGCCAGACCTACGGCAAGACCTCGCACGGCATGATCTGCTCCAGCGACGAGCTGGGCATGGGCGACGACGGCACCAAGGGCATCATCGTGCTGCCGCCGGAGACCGAGGTCGGCAAGGACGCGATCGAGCTGCTGGAGCTGGTCGACGAGGTGCTGGACATCGCCGTCACCGCGAACCGCGGCGACTGCCTGTCCCTGCGCGGTGTCGCCCGCGAGGCCGCCATCGCCTACGGCCTGCCGCTGCGCGACCCGGCCCTGCTCGACGTGCCCGCGCCGAACGCCTACGGCTACCCGGTGAAGGTCTCGGAACCGATGGGCTGCGACCGTTTCACCGCCCGCACGGTGTCCGGACTGAGCCCCGAGGCCCGCTCCCCGATCTGGCTCCGGCGCCGGCTGCAGAAGGTCGGCATGCGTCCGATCTCGCTCGCCGTCGACGTCACCAACTACGTGATGATGGAGCTCGGCCAGCCGCTGCACGCCTACGACCGCGCGCTGGTCCAGGGCACCATCGGCGTCCGCCGGGCCGCCGAGGGCGAGAAGATCGTCACCCTCGACGGGGTGGAGCGGAAGCTGCACGCCGAGGACCTGGTGATCACCGACGACCGTGGCCCCATCGGGCTCGCGGGCGTCATGGGCGGCGCCGACACGGAGATCGCCGACCACGACGACGTCGAGAACGGCACCTCGGACGTGGTGATCGAGGCCGCGCACTTCGACGCGGTGTCGATCGCGCGCACCGCCCGCCGCCACAAGCTGTCCTCCGAGGCGTCCCGCCGCTTCGAGCGCGGTGTCGACCCGCAGGCGGCGTCCGCCGCCGCGCAGCGCACGGTCGATCTGCTGGTGCTGCTCGCGGGCGGCACCGCCGAGGCCGGGGTCACCGAGATCATGGCCCCGTCCGCGCCGCACACCATCACCGTCGCCGCCGACCACCCGGACAAGGTCGCGGGAGTCGCGTACGGCCGCGAGACGGTCGTGCGGCGCCTGCAGCAGGTCGGCTGCGACGTGTACGGGCAGGACGAGCTGATCGTCACCGTCCCGTCCTGGCGGCCCGACCTCATGGAGCAGAACGACCTCGCCGAGGAGGTCATCCGCCTGGAGGGCTACGAGAACCTGCCCTCCACGCTGCCGAGGCCCACATCGGGCCGCGGTCTGACGCACCGGCAGCGGCTGCACCGCCGGGTCGGCCGGGCGCTGGCCGGGGCCGGCTACGTCGAGGCGCCGAACTACCCGTTCGTCGGCGAGCAGGTCTTCGACCAGCTCGGCCTTGACGCCGACGACCCCGCCCGCCGGGTGGTCAAGCTGGTCAACCCGCTCAACGACGAGGAGCCCGCGCTTCGTACGTCGCTGCTGCCGGGCCTGCTCGGCGCGCTGCGCCGCAACGACGGCCGGGGCTCGCACGACCTCGCGCTGTTCGAGACCGGCCTGGTCTTCCTGCCGCGCGCGGAGCGCGGCGGATCCGCCGCCCATCTGCCGGTCGACCGTCGGCCCACCGACGAGGAGATCGCGGCGCTCGACGCCGTGCTGCCCGAGCAGCCGCGCCATGTCGCCGTCGTCCTCGCGGGCGCCCGCGAGCAGGCCGGCTGGTGGGGCAAGGGCCGTCCGGGCGACTGGGCCGACGCGGTCGAGGCGGCGCGCACGGTCGCCCGTGAGGCCGGCGCCGAACTGGTCGTGCGCGGCGGCCGGTACGGGCCGTGGCACCCGGGCCGCTGCGCCGAGCTCGTGATCACCGTCGACGGTGCCGAGCGGGTCGTCGGGCACGCCGGAGAGCTGCACCCCCGCGTCCTGAAGGCCCTGGGCCTGCCCGCGCGCACCTGCGCGATGGAGCTGGACCTGGACGCCCTGGAGCGGGCCGGGCACGGCACCCCGCAGGCACCGGGCATCTCCTCCTTCCCGGTGGCCACGCAGGACGTCGCGCTGGTCGTCGAGCAGACGGTCGCGCACGCGGACGTCGAGGCCGCCCTGCGCGAGGGCGCCGGTGAACTGCTGGAGTCCATCCGGCTGTTCGACGTGTACGAGAACGCCGAGCAGCTCGGCGCGGACCGGAAGTCGCTGGCCTACGCGCTGCGCTTCCGGGCCGGGGACCGGACGCTGACCGTCGACGAGGCGTCGGCGGCGCGGGACGCGGCCGTGGCACTGGCCGCGGAGCGCACCGGGGCCGTGCTGCGCGGATGAGGTAGCGGGACGGTGTTTCACCGGCCGGCCACGGGTGCTCCCGTGGCCGGCCGCGTGGTTTCCGGCATCGCCTCGGGGCGGCACGGCCACCTCACTCGTTCGAGTGGGAAGTCCCGGTGATCTGGTCCTACCGGGTCGTGCGGCGACAGAATCGGACCGGCCTTTCGGGGTCGGTCTGCGCTGTCACGGCCTGCATGGGAGGCCACCCGCATGATCCGTATCAGGGCCCTGGGGCTGCCCATGGTGTGGGGCGCCATGGCGATCACGTACAACCTGACCTGTCCGCTCGCCCGGCAGAGTTCCCTCGGCGCGCGGATCGTCACCAGCGCCGTGTTCTTCGCCGTCGGTACGGGCCTCGTCCTCCATGTCTGCCGGCTGCTGCTGCGGGAGCTCACGCAGGCGCGCCGGGTGGCGCGCGCCGCCCAGAGCGCGCTGTTACGGCCGCTGCCCCCGCGCGTCGACGGGCTGGGCGTCGCCGCCGCCCAGCTGTCCGCCGAGCGCGGTTCGTCCGTCGGCGGCGATCTGTACGAGGTGATCGCCACCGAGCACGGTGTGCGGGTCGTGATGGGCGACGTACGCGGGCACGGGCTGGACGCGCTCGGGACGGCCGCCGCCGTGCTCGGCAGTTTCCGGGAGGCCGTGCACGACGAGCCCGAACTCGGCCGGGTCCTGCACCGGCTGGACCGCGCGCTGGCCCGGCACCTGCGTGGGCGTCCCCGGATCGAGCAGGCCGAGGAGTTCGTGACCGTCCTGCTGCTGGAGATCGGCACGGACGGCGAGGTGCGGGCGCTCAACTGCGGGCATCCATGGCCGTACCGGCTGTGCGAGACGGGCGCCGAACCGCTGGCGCGGGCCGAACCCCTGCCGCCGCTCGGTCCGTTCCCCCTGCCGGCCGACCTGCCCGCCGTACGCCACGGCGAACTCCGCCCGGGCGAGGCGCTGTTCCTCTTCACCGACGGGGCCGAGGACGCCCGGGACGGGCATGGCCGGTTCTTCCCGCTGGCGGACGTCCTGACCGAGGCCGCCCGCGCCGGCACGCTCGCACCGCAGGCCGTCCTGGGCACCGTGCTGCGACGCCTGCTCCGCCACACCAGCGGCAACCCTCTCGACGACGTGGCCCTCCTGACACTCCACAACGAACGCGAAGTCGAACGCCCTTCAGGGGCACGGGAGACCGCGCGCGCGGCCACACCGCATCCCTAGCCCAGGGCCCCCGGCAGGGCCGCCGCACTGTACGAGGGGGAGCCGGCGGCCCGGCCGGCCTCTTTCGAGGCATTTCAGTCAACCGGTCGGAAACCCTCCGCAACAGCGCACGCACCCTGCGGATGCGCGTACTCCGTTCACACCCCGTGTGAAGGCGGATTCACTACGCTGTCGGCACCGAATCACTCGGGGGCCTCCCATGCAGCCCAACACTCTGCTCGACGCGATCCTGGACGAGGCGGGGATCTCGCACGCCGGTCTCGCGGCCCATGTGAACCAGGCCGGCCGCGCCCGCGGGCTCGCGCTGCGCTACGAACACACCGCCGTGGCCCGCTGGTTGAAGGGGCAGCGGCCGCGCGGCCAGGTGCCCGACCTGATCTGCGAGGTGCTCGCCGCCCGGCTGCACCGCCCGGTCACCCTCGACGACATCGGTCTCGGTGTCCCCGGTCAGGAGGCGACCCCGCACGCCACCTCGCTGTCCGGGTTCGTGGAGCGGGCCACCGCCCTGTGGCGCTCGGACGAGCAGCAGCGGCCGCACGTCCTCGGCGCACCGGCCGTGACCGGGACGCCCGCGGTGATGCCGGTGTGGGAGTGGGAGAACCCGCCCGAGGACGTGGACGTCTCGCGCGGCGGGCGGCACCGGGTCACCCCCGCCGACCTCGACATGCTGCGCTCCGCCCGCGCCCACTACGAGCAGATGTACCGCAAGGCCGGTGGCATAGCGACCCGCGCCAGGATCGTCGGCTTCCTGAACGCCGAGGCGGCCCCGCTGCTGCGCGGCGGCTACACCGACGCCACCGGCCGCCAACTCCACCGCGCCACGGGTGGCTTGGTGGCGATCGCCGGGATCTGCGCGTACGACTCCGACGCGCACGGGCTCGCCCAGCGCTACTTCCATCAGGCGCTGCGGCTCGCCAAGGCCAGCGGCGACCGGGGGCTCGGCGCCTATGTGATCGCGCTGCTGGTCAACCAGTCGCTGTTCATGCGGGAGCACCGCCAGGCCGTCGCCTTCGCCGAGGCCGCGCTGCGCGCCGCCGGCAAGCAGATCACCCCGGCCCTCGCCTCCGACCTGTACGCGATGCAGGCGAAGGCGTACGCCCACCTCGGCGACGGCACGAGCGCCCTGTCCTGCATCCGACGGGCCGAGCAGGCCGCCGAACGCATCCGGCGCGGCCACGAACCCGACGAGACCGGCTATGTCCAGCCGGGCCTGGTCAACGTCCAGGTGGCGGAGGCGCTGCTCAGCCTCGGCGAACTGGCCGCCGCGGGCGAGCACGCCGCGGCCGCCGTGGACACCCCGGCCCACGACCGGGGCCGGGTGCACCGGCTCGCCATGCTCAGCACCGTCGAACTGCGCCAGGGCAACGCCGAGAAGGCGGTGGCCACCGCGGTGCAGATGGCGGAGCAGGCGCGCGGCATGGAGTCCCAGCGGCTGCGCGACAGACTCCGTGCGGTGCGCGAGCATCTGGCGCGCAGCGGCGGTGCGGGCGCGGCCGAGGCCGCCGAACTCATCGACGGCGCCCTGCGTGTACCGCTGTAGGTCCTACTGATCCCTGCTCCGCAGTCCCTGCTGCGATATTGCCACTTACTCGATGGAAGGTGGCAGAACCGTGCAGTGGACGAAACAGAACGAACAAACTGTGTATGAAAACCGCTGGTTCAGCGTCAACCTCGCCGATGTGGAGCTGCCGGACGGCCGGCACCTCGACCACTTCCTGATACGGATGCGGCCGGTCGCCGTGGCCACGGTGGTGAACGAGGCGAACGAGGTCCTGCTCCTGTGGCGTCACCGCTTCATCACCGACAGCTGGGGGTTCGAACTGGCCGCCGGCGTCGTGGAGGACGGCGAGGACGTCGCCCGGGCGGCCGCCCGGGAACTGGAGGAGGAGACCGGCTGGCGGCCGGGACCCCTGCGGCACCTGATGAGCGTGGAGCCGTCCAACGGCCTGACCGACGCCCGGCACCACATCTACTGGGCCGACGAGGGCGAGTACGTCGGGCACCCGGTGGACGACTTCGAGTCGGACCGCAGGGAGTGGGTCCCTCTCAAGGTCGTCCCCGACCTGGTGGCCCGCGGCGAGGTCCCGGCCGCCAACATGGCGGCCGCGCTGCTGATGCTGCACCATCTCCGGCTGGGTCAGGACGCCCTGCCCTGACCTGTCCGGCCTACCTCCCCAGTGCCTGCCAGAGGGACACGACCAGGGCGCCCACGGCCGTGACGGCCGCGACCGACGGCAGGGGCCAGCGGGCGTGTTCCAGGGTGACGAGGCGGGTGTTCAGCTCGTCCAGTTCCTTGGTCGTCTCCTCGGTGCGGTGACTGAGCAGCGCCAGCCCGCCCTCGACCCGTGCGTACGCCACGTCTAGTCGGCGCCGTAACTCTGCGAGTTCACCGTGGACGACGGAATGCTCCGGATCGGCGGTCACGAACCGCTCCTTTCCGTAGTCGAATCACATCCCTTGCATGCGCAACATGAGTCAACTCGCCTGGTGGGCGCGTGGGGAGCGTGTGCGCGGGGCATATGCGTGCCCGGCGTGCACACGGTGTGTGAATGCCGCGGGCCCGGCACCGGGGAACCGGTGCCGGGCCCGCGCCTGGCCGAAAACCTACCGAACGTAATCAGCCGTAGGTGTAGAAGCCGGAGCCGCTCTTGCGGCCCAGCCGGCCCGCGTCGACCATCCGCTGCAGCAGCGGGGGAGCGGCGTACAGCGGCTCCTTGTACTCCTCGTACATGCTGTCCGCCACGGAGGCCACGGTGTCCAGCCCGATGAGGTCGGACAGCTTCAGCGGGCCCATCGGGTGGGCGCAGCCCATCTCCATGCCGTTGTCGATGTCCTCGCGGCTGGCGATGCCCGACTCGAACATCCGGATCGCGGAGAGCAGGTAGGGGATCAGCAGCGCGTTGACCACGAAACCGGAGCGGTCCTGGGCGCGGATGCTGTGCTTGCCCAGCGTCTTCTCGGTGAACAGCTGGGCGCGAGAGAGCGTGCCCTCGGAGGTGGTGAGCGCCGGGATCAGCTCGACCAGCTGCTGCACCGGCGCCGGGTTGAAGAAGTGGATGCCGACGACCTGGTCGGGGCGCGAGGTGGCGACCGCCAGCTTGACCAGCGGGATGGAGGAGGTGTTCGAGGCCAGGATGGCGTCCGGACGGGTCACCACCTGGTCGAGCACCTGGAAGATCTCCGTCTTGACCTGCTCGTTCTCGACCACGGCCTCGATCACGAGGTCACGGTCGGCGAACTCGCCGAGGTCGGTGGTGAAGCTCAGGCGCGCCTGCGTGGCGTCCCGCTCCTCCTCGCTGATCTTGCCGCGCTCGGCCGCCTTGGACAGGGAGTTGAACAGCCGGGTACGGCCGATCTCCAGGGCCTCGCCGGTGGTCTCGGCGACCTTCACGTCCAGTCCGGCGCGGGCGCACACCTCGGCGATACCCGCGCCCATCTGGCCGCAGCCCACGACTCCGACGCGCGTGATGTCGCCCGCTGGGATGCCCGTCACATCGTCCCCTTCGCTGACTCGGCAGGTCCTCCCGGTTCGGTGCCTGCTCCGTTCGTGCACGTTACCCGTAAGTATCGATGATCGATCGCACGGGTGGGGGCATGCTGTGCCGCGGAGACGATCCGTGACCGAGTTGATCCGCAGAGTACAGGGGTGTTGTCCATGGGACGGCTGTCACGCCGGGCCTTCGCACTGGCCGCGCTGTCGACGCTGGCGACGGCGGGCGACGCGGGCGCGGCCCCCGCGCGGCGGCCCCGCGCCACATCGGAGATGCGGGGCGTGTGGGTGGCCACCGTGGGCAACCGCGACTGGCCGTCGCGCACCGGCCTGTCCGCCGCCGTGCAGCGGGCCGAGCTGCTCGCCCACCTCGACGCGGCGGCCCGGCGCCGGCTGAACACCGTCCTCCTCCAGGTGCGGCCGACGGCCGACGCGCTGTGGCCCTCGCCGCACGAGCCGTGGTCGCAGTACCTGACCGGCGTCCAGGGCCGCGACCCCGGCTGGGACCCGCTCGGCACCGCGGTCGCCGAGGCGCACGCCCGGGGGCTGGAACTGCACGCCTGGTTCAACCCGCTGCGGATCGCGACGCACACCGATCCGAGCCGTCTCGTCGCCTCCCACCCGGCCCGGCGGCATCCCGACTGGGTGGTGCGCCACGGCGGGAAGCTCTACTACAACCCCGGGCTGCCCGAGGTCCGGACGTTCGTGCGGGACGCGATGCTGGACGCGGTGGCGCGCTATCCGGTCGACGCCGTCCACTTCGACGACTACTTCTATCCGTACCCGGTCGCCGGTCAGACCTTCGACGACGACGACGCCTACGACGCCCACGGAGGCGCCTTCCCGAGCCGCGCGGCCTGGCGGCGCGACAACGTCGACCGGCTGGTGCGCGACACCGCCACCCGTATTCAGCAGATCCGCCCCGGCACCCGGTTCGGGATCAGCCCGTTCGGGGTGTGGCGCAACGCCTCCACCGACCCGCGCGGTTCGGACACGAGGGCGCTGCAGTCGTACGACGACATCTACGCGGACACCCGCAAGTGGGTCCGGGAGAACTGGATCGACTACATCTGCCCGCAGCTGTACTGGCACATCGGCAACGCCGCGGCCGACTACGCCAAGCTCGTCCCCTGGTGGGCGGAGGTGGCGCGGGGCACCAGGACGCAGCTGTACGTGGGGGAGGCGCTGTACAAGGCGGGTGATTCGGCGCAGGCGGCGAGCTGGCGGGATCCGGCGGAGCTGTCCCGGCACCTGACGCTCGCCCGCGCCCATCCGGAGGTGCGCGGCCATGTCTACTTCGCCGCCCGGGAGGTGTCCCAGGACGCGCACGGGGCCATGGCGCGGGTGGTCGCCGACCACTACCAGCAGCGGGCGGCGCCCCCGCGCTGAATCACCGCCCGGTGGTGGTCTCGCGGTGGCGGATCTCGGTGTCGGGCCCCGGTGAGCACAGCCCCTCGTGCCCGTCCTGGAAGCGGACACGGTACGGGGGTTCGCCCTTCTGGCCGAGCACTTCGACGATCTCGCCGACCTTGTCGTGCTGTCCGACCACCCTGCCGTGCTGGACAAGCTGGTCGCCCACGATTGCGCGCATCTGGGGCCTCCTCACGATATGCGGGAGCAGCGGTCCTCGACGTCGAGTCTACGGCGGACGGCCCCGGCCGGTACCGGTGCGAACGCCGCTCGGCCTCACGCCCGTTGCGTGACGGCGATGCAGACGAGCACGGCCGCGGCCGTCAACGGGGCCGCCACAGTCAGGTGCTCGCCCAGCAGCAGCACCGACCACACCAGTGTGAGCAGCGGCTGGGCCAACTGCAACTGGCTGGCCCTCGGGACGCCGATCGCCGCCATGCCCCGGTACCAGACGACCAGGCCCAGGAACTGCGAGCCCGCCGCGACCCACAGCACGCCGGCCACGCTGTGGAAGGTGAGCTGCACGGGCTCGTGCGACAGGGCCAGCACGGCGACCGGCACGGTCAGCGGCAGGCACAGTGCCAGCGCCCAGCCGATCACCTGCCAGCCCGGCATGACGCGTGCCAGCCGCCCGCCCTCGGTGTAGCCGGCGGCGCACACCAGCAGGGCCGCGAAGAGGTAGAGGTCGGCGCTGGACAGGGCGCCGCCGCTCTGCTGGACCGTGAACGCGAGCACCGCGGCCGCGCCCGCGAGCGCGGCCACCCAGAAGGTCCGGGACGGGCGTGTGCCCATGCGCAGGGCGGACATCAGCGCGGTCGTCAGCGGCAACAGGCCCACGACGACCGCGGCGTGCGCGGTGGTCGACGTCCGCAGGGCGAGCGTGGTGAGCAGCGGGAAGCCGACGACGACCCCGCCGGCGACGACCGCGAGGCCCGCCCAGTGCTGGCGCGCGGGCAGCGCAACACGCAGGACCAGCAGACACACACCCGCGATCAGCGCCGCGAGCACGCTCCGCACGGCGACCAGCGACCAGGGCCCGAAGCCTTCGAGGCCCCACGCGGTGGCCGGGAAGGTGAGGGAGAAGGCGGTGACGCCGAGCGCGGCCTGGAGGGTGCCGAGAGAGGCCTTCGGCCGGCCGCTGACTGCTATCCGGCTCGGTGCGATAGCGCTACCCTGTGTATTCATGCAACAGAGTAGCAGCGTCGCCGACCTGGCGAATCAGCTGCGACGGGAACTCCACCACTACTCACCTGGTGGAAAGCTCCCGTCCAGCCGGGCGCTCGTCGAACGCTTCCGGGTGAGTCCGGTGACCGTCTCCCGGGCCCTTTCCCAGCTCGCCGCCGAAGGGCTGGTCGTCACCCGGCCGGGCGCCGGCGCCTTCCGGGCGCGGCCGCGCGTCGCGAGCGCACCCGTGGCCGACACCTCCTGGCAGGAGGTCGCGCTCAGCGCGGACGCCGCCGCCGAGCTCGTGCCGCGCACCGTCGACGCCTCCGGGGTCACCGTCTCGCTCGCGGCACCGCCCCCGGGGGTGATCGAGTTCAACGGCGGCTATCTGCATCCCTCCCTCCAGCCCGAGAAGGCCATGGCGGCGGCGCTGTCCCGCGCGGGCCGCCGGCCGGGCGCCTGGGGGCGGCCACCGCTGGAGGGGCTGCCGGAGCTGCGCGAGTGGTTCGCGCGGAGCATCGGCGACACGGTCACCGCCGCCGAGGTGCTGATCACCTCGGGCGGCCAGTCGGCGCTCACGACGGCCCTGCGCGCCCTGGCCCCGCCCGGTGCCCCGGTCCTCGTGGAGTCGCCGACCTACCCGGGCATGCTGGCGATCGCCCGGGCGGCGGGCCTGCGGCCGGTGCCCGTGCCGGTGGACGCGGACGGCGTACGGCCGGCGCTGCTCGCCGACGCGTTCCGGGCCACCGGGGCGCGGGTCTTCATCTGCCAGCCGCTCTTCCAGAACCCCACCGGCGCGGTGCTCGCCCCGCAGCGGCGCGCCGAGGTGCTGCGCATCGCCCGCGAGGCCGGGGCGTTCGTGGTCGAGGACGACTTCGTGCGGCGGCTGGTGCACGCGGACGCCGGGCCGCTGCCGCGCCCGCTGGCCGCCGACGACCCCGACGGTGTGGTCGTGCACGTCTACTCGCTGACGAAGGTGACCTCGCCGAGCTTCCGGGTGGGCGCCCTGGTGGCGCGCGGGCCCGTGCTGGAGCGGTTGCGGGCCATCCAGGTGGTCGACACCTTCTTCGTGCCCAGACCCCTGCAGGAGGCGGCGCTGGAACTCGTCGGCTCGCCCGCCTGGCCCCGCCATCTGCGCGCGGTCTCGACGGAGCTGAAGGCCCGCCGGGACGCGATGACGGCGGCGCTCGCCCTGCACGTGCCCGAGCTCGCGCTCCCGCACATCCCCTCGGGGGGCTACCAGCTCTGGCTCCGCCTTCCCGACGGCGCGGACGAGTCCGCGTTCACCGCGGCCGCCCTGCGCGCCGGGGTGGCCCTCGCCCCCGGACGCCCGTACTTCAGTGCCGAACCCCCGGCGAGCCACGTCCGCCTCAGTTTCGCCGCGGTGGCCGGGACGCCGGAGGTGACCGAAGGGGTACGGCGGCTGCGGGCCGCCTGTGACGAGACCCTCGGTGCCGCCAGGAGTGGACAGCCTGCCCCTACCGTCCAGTAACATCGCGGCCACGTCACCCCGAGGAGGCACCGTGGCCCGGTCAACGCGTTCGCCCTTGATGCTCGCCGGTCTGCTGGCGACCGCCGGCGTGGCGCATTTCGTCGCCCCCCGCCAGTTCGACGCGATCGTCCCCCGGGCGGTCCCCGGGCCGCCGCGGGCGTGGACGTACGCGAGCGGCGCTGTGGAACTCGCCCTGGCGGCCGGGCTGGCGGTGCCCCGGACTCGGCGCGCCACCGCTCGGGCCGCGGCGGCGTTCTTCGTCGGGGTGTTCCCCGCCAACGTCCAGATGGCGGTGGACTGGCGGCACCGCCCCGCGCCACTGCGCAACGCGGCCCTGGCGCGCCTGCCCCTCCAGGTCCCGCTGGTGCTGTGGGCGCGCAGCGTCGCACGCGAGGGGAGTTCCGCCACCTCCCGCGGGTGAGCGGCGATCGCCGAAAATCCCTCGACCGCGCCCCCGTCACCTGCGAGCCTCCCGGCATGGATGCTGTGCCGAATTTCGCCGAGGGATACGAGTTGTCCGCCGACACCGGACGGATCGACGCCGAGCGGGTGCACCGCTGGCTGTCGGACGACACCTACTGGGCGAGGGGGCGGTCGCGGACGACGCAGGACCGGGCCATCGCCGGGTCGCTGAACTTCGGTGTGTACGAGACCGTTTCGGGGGGACAGGTGGCCTACGCCCGGGTCATCACCGATCGGGTCACCTTCGCCTGGCTCTGCGACGTGTACGTCGATCCGTCGGTGCGCGGCAAGGGCATCGGCACGGCGCTCGTCGAGGCCGTGCGCGAGCACCTCCGCGGGTACGGCGTGCGCCGCGTGCTGCTCGCGACGCGGGACGCGCACGGCGTGTACGAGAAGGCCGGATTCGCGCCACTGGAGCGGCCGGAGGAATGGATGGCGCTGTACTTCGCGTGAGTTGTCCGGCTCGTCCCGGGCTTCCGGCGCCGTGGAAGAGCTGTTTCGCGACGCCTCCATAACCCCCAGGTAACGCCTCTTGACCTGCCCACTCTCGGGGCGCACGATCCCCGCATGGCACTTCGGGTCACGTTCGTCGCCGCCGCGCGCAGCGCCCCGCTGCTCGCGGAACGTTTCGAGGACGACCGGCCGCTGGACCAGGCGGGCTGGGACGAGGTCCAGCGCGTCGCGCGTGACCTGCTGCCGCTCGCGGCGGCGGAGCTGCGCTACTGCTCGCCCACTCCCCGCAGCCGGTCCACCGGCGAGGCACTCGGCTACGCCCCGCTGGCGCAGCTCGCACTGCGCGACTGCGACATGGGGCGCTGGCGGGGGCTCACGCTCGGGGAGGCGATGGCCCGGGAGCCGGAGGCGGTGGACGCCTGGCTCGCCGACCCGCGCTCCACGCCGCACGGCGGTGAGGCGCTGCTGACGTTCATCGCGCGCGTCGGCCACTGGCTGGACACCCGGCCCGTCGACGACGGCGGCCGGATCGTCGCCGTGGCGGAGCCCTCGGTGATCCGCGCGGCGCTGGTGTACGCGCTGAAGGTGCCGCCCGCCACGTACTGGAGCATCGACGTCTGCTCCCTGTCCACGACCACGGTCACCGGCCGCGCGGGACGCTGGAACCTGCGGCTGGAGAGCGGCCCGGCTCAGCCCACGCGCGTGTAGTCGGTCGTCAGCACCAGGTCCTTCGCCGGGCCCCGCACCCGCCACACCGAGCGCCAGCGGTCCTCGTCCCGCGCCGTGAACTCGCCCCGGTACAGATCGGCCGAGCACGGGTGGTCGGCGACGTACCGGCCGGTCGTCAGGTCGAGGTGGTGGAAGGGGCGGCCGTCGGCGAAGCGGACGTCCGCCGTCCCGGTCGCGGGTCCGGGCAGGAAGCGCAGGGTGCGCTCGGCCGGCCGGGCCACGCCCCGCCAGACGAAGGTGCCGGACTCCTCGTGCAGCAGGCCCCCGCCCTCCAGGGGGCCGAACACCGTCGCGCCCTCGAAGCGTCCCTCGTCCCCGCTCGCGAGATCCCGCACCGACCGCCGGACCTGCCAGCGCCCGGCCAGATACGCCAGTACCTCCGGCACCGGCCAGAACTCGCCCATCCCGCCCCGCTCCCGTCCGTTCCCGCGACCCGCCCACGCGTCCGCGCACCTTCCCATCCTGCCGTGACGGCGGCCGGGGCTTTCCCAAAGGTTCGGCGGGTCGTCCCCTGGTGGTCACCGGCGGCGGGAGAAGGTGGCTTGATCCTGCGGTCCGATGGTGTGGGCCACGGCCCGGGATTGCATAAACGTGCAAAGAAGCGTATAGTCATGCCATCCAGGAGGAGGGTTCATGACGGTACGTGCGGCAGTGGCCGGAGCGAGCGGATACGCGGGCGGAGAACTCCTGCGTCTGCTCCTCACCCACCCCGAGATCGAGATCGGCGCCCTGACCGGCAACGCCAACGCCGGCCAGCGGCTCGGCGCACTCCAGCCGCATCTGCCCCCGCTGGCCGACCGGGTGCTGAGCCAGACGTCGGCCGAGGCGCTCGCGGGCCACGACGTCGTGTTCCTCGCGCTGCCGCACGGGCAGTCCGCCGCCGTGGCCGAGCAGCTCGGCCCGGAGGTCCTCGTCGTCGACATGGGTGCCGACTTCCGTCTCAAGGACGCCGGTGACTGGGAGAGGTTCTACGGCTCCCCGCACGCCGGGACCTGGCCCTACGGCCTTCCCGAACTGCCGGGTGCCCGCGCCGCGCTGGAGGGGTCCAAGCGTGTCGCGGTGCCCGGTTGCTACCCCACGGCCGTCTCCCTCGCGCTGTTCCCGGCGTACGGCGCCGGTCTCGCCGAGCCCGAGGCGGTGATCGTCGCCGCGTCCGGCACCTCCGGCGCGGGCAAGGCGCCCAAGCCGCATCTGCTCGGCTCCGAGGTCATGGGCTCCATGTCCCCGTACGGCGTCGGGGGCGGCCACCGGCACACCCCCGAGATGATCCAGAACCTCAGCGCGGCGGCCGGGGAACGGGTCCGCGTCTCCTTCACGCCGACCCTCGCCCCCATGCCGCGCGGGATCCTCGCCACCTGCACCGCCGCCGCGAGGCCGGGCGTCACCGCGGAGTCGGTCCGGGCCGCCTACGAGAAGGCCTTCGCCGACGAGCCCTTCGTCCGGCTGCTCCCCGAGGGACAGTGGCCCGCCACGGCGTCCGTCCACGCCTCCAACGCCGTACAGGTGCAGGTCGCCTACGACGAGGCCGTCGGACGGATCATCGCCATCAGCGCCCTCGACAACCTGACCAAGGGCACCGCCGGCGGTGCCGTCCAGAGCATGAACCTCGCCCTCGGACTCCCCGAGGCGCTGGGCCTTTCCACGATCGGAGTCGCACCGTGAGCCGGCACCTGCCGGCGGCGGCCGCCGCCGAAGCGAACGAGGAGACGCAGTGAGTGTCACGGCAGCCAAGGGATTCACCGCGGCCGGCATCGCCGCCGGGATCAAGGAGAACGGCAACCCGGACCTGGCCCTCGTGGTCAACGACGGGCCCCGCCGCGCCGCCGCGGGCGTCTTCACCTCCAACCGGGTCAAGGCCGCGCCCGTGCTCTGGTCCGAGCAGGTCCTGAAGAGCGGCCAGGTGTCCGTCGTCGTCCTCAACTCCGGGGGCGCCAACGCCTGTACCGGACCGAAGGGCTTCCAGGACACGCACACCACCGCCGAGAAGGCTGCCGAGGTGCTCGGCAGGGGCGCGATCGAGGTCGCCGTCTGCTCCACCGGCCTCATCGGCGTGCTGCTCCCGATGGACAAGCTGCTCCCCGGCGTCGAGGCGGCCGCCGCCCAGCTCTCCGAGCACGGCGGCGAGAAGGCCGCCATCGCCATCAAGACCACCGACACCGTCCACAAGACGTCCGTCGTCACCAAGGGCGGCTGGACCGTCGGCGGCATGGCCAAGGGCGCGGGCATGCTCGCCCCCGGCCTCGCCACCATGCTCGTCGTCCTCACCACGGACGCCGAGATGGACGGCCCGGCCCTCGACGAGGCGCTGCGCGCGGCCACCCGGGTCACCTTCGACCGCGTCGACTCCGACGGCTGCATGTCGACCAACGACACCGTCCTGCTCCTGTCCTCCGGCGCCTCCGGCGTCACCCCCGCCCACGAGGAGTTCGCCGAGGCGGTACGGCAGGTCTGCGACGACCTCGGCCAGCAGCTGATCCGCGACGCCGAGGGCGCCAGCAAGGACATCAAGGTCGAGGTGGTGGGCGCCGCGACCGAGGACGACGCCGTCGAGGTGGGCCGCTCGATCGCCCGCAACAACCTCCTCAAGTGCGCGATCCACGGCGAGGACCCCAACTGGGGGCGTGTCCTGTCCGCGATCGGCACCACGTCCGCCGCCTTCGAGCCCGACCGGCTGAACGTCGCCATCAACGGCGTCTGGGTCTGCAAGAACGGCGGTGTCGGCGAGGACCGCGAGAAGGTCGACATGCGCTACCGCGAGGTGCACATCGTCGCCGACCTCGCCGCCGGCTCCGAGACCGCCACGATCTGGACCAACGACCTCACCGCCGACTACGTCCACGAGAACAGCGCCTACTCCTCATGAGCAACCCACCCGCGCGCAGGCACACCGCGCTCCCCAAGGCCCAGATCCTCATCGAGGCGCTGCCCTGGCTGGTCCGCCACAACGGCAGAACCGTCGTCATCAAGTTCGGCGGCAACGCCATGGTCGACGAGGAGCTGAAGGCCGCGTTCGCCCAGGACGTCGTGTTCCTGCACCACGCCGGCCTCAAGCCGGTCGTCGTGCACGGCGGCGGCCCGCAGATCAGCGCCGCCCTCGACCGGCACGGCATCGTCAGCGAGTTCAAGGCGGGCCTGCGCGTCACCACCGAGGACGCCATGGACGTCGTCCGCATGGTGCTGGCCGGGCAGGTGCAGCGCGAGCTGGTCGGGCTGCTCAACCAGCACGGGCCGCTGGCCGTCGGCATCACCGGCGAGGACGCCCACACCATGACGGCCACCAAGCACCGGCCCCGGATCGACGGCGAGCTCGTCGACATCGGGCGGGTCGGCGAGATCACCGCGATCGACACGGGCGCGATCGAGGCACTGCTCGCGGACGGCCGGATCCCGGTCGTGTCGTCGATCGCCCGTTCCGAGGACGACGGACATGTCTACAACGTCAATGCTGATACGGCGGCTGCGGCACTCGCTGCTGCGCTGGGCGCCGAGACCCTCATGGTCCTCACCGACGTCGAGGGCCTCTACGAGGACTGGCCGCACAGCGACGAGGTGATCAGCCGCCTCACCGCCACCCAGCTGGAGAAACTGCTGCCCGAGCTGTCGTCCGGCATGGTGCCGAAGATGGAGGGCTGCCTGCACGCGGTGCGCCACGGCGTCACCACCGCCCGGGTCATCGACGGGCGCGTCCAGCACTCGATCCTGCTGGAGATCTTCACCGACGAGGGCATCGGCACGATGGTCGTGCCGGACGCGCCAGAGGGGGACACCGAATGAGTGCCAACCAGGAACTGACCGCGCGCTGGCAGGACGCGCTCATGAACAACTACGGCACCCCGCGGCTGCCGCTGGTGCGCGGCGCGGGCGCGCGGCTGTGGGACGCCGACGGCAAGGAGTACCTCGACTTCGTCGGCGGCATCGCGGTCAACGCGCTCGGGCACGCCCACCCCGCCGTCGTCGAGGCGGTCAGCAGGCAGATCGCGTCCCTCGGACACGTCTCCAACCTGTTCGTCGCCGAGCCGCCCGTGGCGCTCGCCGAACGCCTCCTCCAGCTGTTCGGCCGGGACGGCAAGGTCTACTTCTGCAACTCCGGCGCCGAGGCCAACGAAGGTGCCTTCAAGATCGGCCGACTGACCGGCCGGACCCACATGGTCGCCACCGAGGGCGGCTTCCACGGCCGCACCATGGGCGCCCTCGCGCTGACCGGCCAGCCCGCCAAGCAGACCCCGTTCCTGCCGCTGCCCGGTGACGTCACCCACGTTCCGTACGGCGACGCGCAGGCGTTGGCCGCCGCGGTCACCGACCGGACGGCACTCGTCGTCATCGAGCCCGTCCAGGGCGAGAACGGCGTCGTGGTCCCGCCCGCCGGCTATCTGAAGGCGGCCCGCGCGATCACCGCCGCCACCGGCTCGCTGCTGGTGCTCGACGAGGTGCAGACCGGCGTCGGACGGACCGGCCACTGGTTCGAGTACCAGGCGCACGAGGGCGTCCTGCCGGACGTCGTCACGCTCGCGAAGGGCCTCGGCGGCGGCCTGCCGCTGGGCGCCACGGTGGCCTTCGGACGGGCGGCCGAGCTGCTCCGGCCCGGCCAGCACGGCACGACCTTCGGCGGCAACCCCGTCGCCTGCGCCGCCGGACTCGCCGTGCTCGACACCATCGCGAGCGAGGGGCTGCTGGAGAACGTCAAGCGGCAGAGCGAGAGGTTGCGGGAAGGAATCGAGTCCCTGAACCATGGATTGATCGACCATGTCCGGGGTGCGGGGCTCCTCCTGGGTATCGTGCTCACCAAGCCGCTCGCGCCGCAGGTCCAGCAGGCGGCCCAGGACGCCGGTCTTCTGGTGAACGCGCCCGCCCCCGACGTCGTACGGCTCATGCCGCCGCTGAACCTCGGCGACGACGAGGTGGAGGCGCTGCTCCGGGCGCTGCCCGGTGTCCTCGACGCAAGTCACGGGGACGGACGAGCCGGAGAATGAGACGACGATGAGCCAGGCGCAGGACAACGGGCACGCGGGAGTCAACGGGCCTGCGGTGCCGCAGACCCGCACCGCACGCCATCGCCGGATCGTGGACATCCTCAACCGGCAACCGGTGCGCTCCCAGAGCCAGCTGGCGAAGCTGCTCGCCGACGACGGGCTGACCGTCACCCAGGCGACGCTCTCCCGCGACCTCGACGAGCTGAACGCGGTGAAGATCCGCAACACCGACGGCGACCTGATCTACGCGGTGCCCAGCGAGGGCGGCTTCCGCACCCCGCGCGCCCCGCTGGGAGGGTCGGCCAAGGAGGAGCGGATGCGGCGGCTCTCCCAGGAACTGCTCATCTCCGCCGAGGCGTCCGCCAACCTCGTGGTCCTGCGCACCCCGCCGGGCGCGGCCCAGTTCCTCGCCTCGGCCATCGACCAGGCCGAACTGCACGACATCCTGGGCACGATCGCCGGTGACGACACGCTGCTGCTGATCAGCCGTCAGCCGGACGGGGGGCAGGCGCTCGCCGACCATCTGCTGCGGCTGGCGCAGAACGCCCACTGAGCCGGGCCCGCGGCACGCCCGTCGCCCCCGACTCCGCCGCCCGCAGCAGGCGGCGGAAGGCCGGGCACTCCCCGTGGCGCGGGGCAGGAGGCCGCGTGCCGCAGTCCGTCCCGCATCCCCGCCGGCCGCCGGACCGTGCCGTCCCGCTCGTCGGCCTTCGCGAGCGGCGTGGGCCGGTCGAGCCGGGACCGCCCGTCGGGCGCGAACATCAGCGCGCTCTCGTCGAGCCAGAAACCGGCGGCGCGGCCCATCGCGCTCAGCGCGGGCCGCCGCGGCACCCCGGGATCGAAGACCCGCCGGACGGCCCGTTGCCCGGTGGAGGAGATCTAGCCCTTCTTGACCTCAAGCCGATGTGAACTGGCACCGTACGCGCAGGACATGTCGACGCCAAGCGCGGGTCGACAGCGAGCGAGGGGAGAGGCCATGACCGCCGAAGGCCGCGACGCGCAGGCACTGAAGGCGCTGTGGAGCGGGACCGCCGGGCGCAACTGGGTCGCGGCGCAGGACCTGATGGACGTGCTCTTCAAGCCGTTCGAGGCGGTGCTGGCCGAGCCGGTCGGCCCCGGGGCGCGCGTCCTCGACGTCGGCTGCGGCACGGGTGCGACGACCGTCGCCGCCGCCCGCCGGGCCGGCGCGGAGGGCGCCTGTGTCGGCGTCGACGTCGCCGAGCCGATGATCGAGGCGGCCCGGGCGCGCGCCGAACGGGAGGGTGTGCCGGTCCGCTTCCTCCACGCCGACGCCGCGACCCACGCCTTCCCGCCGGACGGCTTCGACGTGGTCCTCTCGCGGTTCGGCGTGATGTTCTTCGAGGACTTCGTCGGCGCCTTCACCCATCTGCGGCGCGCCGCACGGCCGGGGGCGGAACTGCGGCTCGTCGTCTGGCGGGGTCCCGAGGACAACCCCTTCATGACGACGGCCGAGCGGGCGGCAGCGCCGCTGCTGCCGGATCTGCCGCCCCGTGACCCCGAAGGGCCGGGCCAGTTCGCCTTCGCGCGGGCGGAACGGGTGCGCGGCATCCTCGACGAGAGCGGCTGGAAGGAGGTCACCGTCGCACCGCTCGACGTCAGGTGCGCGATGCCGGAGCAGGACCTGGAGCGCTACTTCACGCTGCTCGGCCCCGTGGGCCGGGTCCTGAACCAGGTGGAGGAGCCGACCAGGTCACGGGTGGTCGAGACGCTCCGCACGGCCTTCGCCCCGTACGTGGACGCGGGAGAGGCCGGCTTCACCGCGGCCTGCTGGCTGGTCGGCGCCCGGGCCTAGGACCGGTCCGGGCCTCTCCGCCCGGCTGCCGTGCTCACCCCAGCCAATCGGCCAGGCCGCCCGTGCACCACACCTCGTCGCCCGCCGTGATCAGCAGCGCCTCCACGTCCGGCAGGCACTCCAGCCAGGCCAGGCCGTCGCGGGCGCCCCTCGCGAAGGCGGCCGTCGCCCAGCAGTCCGCCCAGGTCAGGCGGGGGGCGACGACCGTCACCGCGAGCAGGTCGGTCACCGCCGACCTGCCGGTGCGCGGGTCCACGATGTGGGCGCCGCGCTCCGCGGTGCCGGACGTCGCGACGGCCAGTTCGCGGGCGCCGGCCGCGGAGACGACGGCCGCCAGCCCGCCGGGCCGCAGCGGATCGGAGACACCCACCCGCCAGGGGCGCTCCGCGCCGGGCACGCCGAGCAACTGCACGTCCCCTCCGCCGTTGACGCTGACCCCGCTCGCCCCTGCCGCCGCCAGCAGCCGCGCCGCCCGTTCCACGGCCCAGCCCTTGACGATCCCGGTCGGGTCCAGCCGGCCCTCGAACCTCGCGCTGAACCATCCCTCGCTGACCCGTTCCGCCTCGGCGGCCAGTTCCAGCACCTCGGCGACCTCGGGGTCGCACTCCGCGACGGTCGTCTCCGCACGCCCCAGCCGGGAGATCTGGCTGTCCTCGCGGTAGGTGCTGAACACCGCGTCGACCCGGTGCAGCCCCGCGACGGCCACGTCGAGGGCCGAGCGCACGGTACGCGGATCGCCGCCGCGGACGTCGAAGGAGAAGACGGTCCCCATCGCCTCCTCCGCCCGGCGCAGCGCGGCGGGAGCCGGGGCGGGCTCCGTCACCGGCTCAGCCACCGGCCTGGTCCAGCGCCGACTGCAGCGACTGCCGGTAGCCGCCGCTGGTGTACGTGGCCCCGGAGACGGCGTCGATGTCGGCGCTGCCCGCCGCGACGGCGGCCTGGTTGAGCCGGGGCACGGCGTCGGCGGTGACCTGGGTGCTCTGCCCGCCGCTGGGCGCCTGCACCGCCTCGGCCTGCGTGATCTTCCCGCCGCTGACGGTGATCCGGACCTGTACGGGCCCGTACTGCGTCTGGGCCACGGCTCCGGTGACCGTCCGCGCGGGCTGTGCCTGGCCGGATCCCTGCCCGCCCGAGCCGCCGCTCGCCGGCACCTTGTCCAGCGCCGACTGGAGGGACTCCTTGTAGCCCGCGCTCGTGTACGTCGCCCCGGACACCGCGTCGATCTGCGCGCTCTGCGCGGTCACGGCGGCCTGGTTGAGCCGGGGCACGGCGTCGGCGGTGACCTGGGTGCTCTGCCCGCCGCTGGGCGCCTGCACCGCCTCGGCCAGGGTGACCTTCCCGTTGCTCACGGTCAGCCGCACCTGCACGGGCCCGTACTGCGTCCGGGCCACGGCCCCGGTGACCGTGGCGGTGCCCGCGGCCTGCGCGCCGCCCTGGGGGGCCGCCGCGCCCGGCGGCTGCTGGGGCAGCGCCGCCGCGGCGGAGCCGGGGTCGCTCGCCGGCTTCAGCGACAGCAGCAGCACGATGCCGGACACGGTGGCGGCGGTGGCCAGCACGGCACGCCGGACGGGGTGGCTCTTCTTCATGGTTGCCGGTCTCCTGATGACCCGTCGCTCACATCTCGAACGACTCGTGATGGATACGGCGGGCGGGGACCCCCGCGCCGCGCAGTGCCTCGTACACGGACTGTGCGAAGCCGGGGGGCCCGCACAGGAAGACGTCGTGGCGCTCGATGTCCGGGATCTTCCGCTCCAGCGACTCCGCCGAGATGTCCGGCCGCTCGCCGTCCGGGCTGTTGACCGCGTACATGAGACGCGCGCCCCGCTCGTTGGCGATCTTCGCCAGCTCGTCCCACAGGGCCAGGTCCTGGGTGCTGTTGGCCCGGTACAGCAGCGTGATGTCACCGGCCGCGCCCGGCAGCGTCTCGAACAGCGCCCGCATCGGCGTGATCCCGACGCCGCCCGCGACCAGCAGCACCTTGCCGCGGCTGCGGCGCTGTGCGGTCAGCGCGCCGTAGGGTCCCTCGGCCCACACCCGGGTGCCGGGCTCGAGTTCGCGCAGCCGCGTGCTGTGGTCCCCGATCGCCTTCACGGTGATCCGCAACATGTCGGGGCGGGGCGCCGCCGACAGCGAGTAGGGATGGGAGCTGAACCGCATGCCCGGCGCCCGGAACCGCCACCGGAAGAACTGCCCCGCCTCCGCCCCCATCCGGTGCAGCTTCCGCCCGCTGATCAGCACCGACACGATGCCGGGCGTCTCCTCGACGACCGCCTCGACCCGCATCCGGTGCCGCATGTTCAGCCGGATCGGGGTGATGATCCGGAACCACACCACCAATGCGGTGACCGCGCCGTACAGCCCGTACCAGAAGGTCTTCGCGAGCGGTTCGACGGCGAAGTCGTTGCCGGTGCTGATCTGGTGCCAGAACGTCAGGTACACCGCGGCGTACGTCATCAGATGGACGTGGTACCAGGTGTCGTACGGCATCAGGCGGCGGACCGGGCCGATCGAGACGAGGCCGATGAGCAGCAGCAGTCCGGTGCCGACGGCGGCCTTGCCCATGTCCGGCAACTGGTTGACGGAGTCGACGGTCTGCTGGACGACGTCACCGAGGGTCTTGCCGGCCTGGAGGGCGTACCCCCACATGATGAGGAACACATGGGCGATGACCAGGCTCAGGGTGTACCGGCCGGTCATCGCGTGCCAGCGCGCCACCCGGTCGGAGCCCACCCGCCGCTCCAGCGCGGGAACCCGCGCCATCTGGAGCACCACCAGCGCCATCAGATACCCGGCGAGCAGCCCGGTGATCCGGCCGGCGTTGAGGATCCGCCCCGTGGTGTCGGCGACGGCCGGGGTGTTCCGCCACCACAGCCACAGCACCGCGGCGGCACCGGCCCCCACGGCGAGCAGCAGCGGGACGGCGGGGGAGCGGCGCGGGCGGATGCGGCGCATGGTCTGACGCCGGGCGGCGCGGCCGCCTGACAGCGTGGTGGTCACGGTTCCTCCGGGGACGGGGGCAACGGTTCGTCGTGGTCCCTTGGCCCAGAGATACGTGCGGTGGCGGCCGTGTGTTCAGTCAGTACCGGGTGATCGCGGTGGGTCCGCTCTCCGTGCCCACCGCGATGTGCGGTCTGCCGCGGGCCTTCGCCCACAGCAGGATCCGGCGCATGGCGTCCTCGGGCACCGCCACACAACCCGCCGTCGGCCCCGCGCCCCTGACGTGCAGGAAGATGCCGGCGCCGCGCCCGCGCACCGGCTTCGGGTAGTTGAAGCCGATGACCAGCGCGTGCGCGTACAGCGGTCCGTAGGCCACCAGGTGCTCGGCCTCCCGCGCCCGGCAGTCGGCGGGGCGGGGCTCGGTCCAGCGGTTGTAGGAGGTGGAGTCGTTGTCCTGGCACCACCAGGAGTCCTGCCGCACGGGCCGGTACGGGTACGTCGTGCCGGTCGGCGCCGCCGCGATGCCGAAGGCGTACGGCAGGGTGAACAACCCCGTGGGCGTGGTGTTCGTGCCCTGCTTGCGCGCGGCTCCCTCGACCAGCCCGTTCGCCCCGAAGCGGGCCGGCGCCGAACCGGCGCTCACCCAGTGCCCGTCCCGCCGGTCCCACCACGTCACCGTGCCCGTCGTGGCGGACGCGCCCGGCGCGACGGCGGTGATCAGCTGAGTGCCGGGACCGGTGTCGGCCATCCGGTCGGGCAGTGTGCCCTGCGGCGCGCGGGCGGCGCCGAGGAGGGAGGCGCAGACGAGGACGGAGACGGTGACGGAGACGGTGGTGGCGAGGGCGGGACGCATGCCCTCGACGCTAACGGCGGCCTCGGGCACCGGCAGTTCGGATGGTCCGTTCGGGCCGCGCACCCTCAGACCGGACGGTCCTCGCGCGTCAAGGGAGCCAGCGGCAGGGGCACCCCCGGCAGGCCGTCGATGCTCGAGGCGATGTGGTCCTTGCCCGCGAAGTAGGCGCTGAGCGAAGTGGTGTCCTCGCGCGCGAAGCGCCGGGCGTGCAGTTCGCGATCGCTGTCGTAGGTCATCAGCGGCACCGCGAAGCCGCAGCTGTCGCGGACCAGTTCCGCCGTCACGACGACGATCGCGCGCAGCCCGTGCGCGCCCGGGTCGATGTCCGGGAAGTGGGCGAGCAGCTCCCCGAAGCGCGCGTCGTCGCGGAAGACGGGCTCGCCGCGCCCGTGCACCCGGACGATGTTCGGCGGGCCCTGGAAGGCGCACCACATGAGGGTGATCCGCCCGTTCTCCCGCAGATGCGCGACCGTCTCCGCGTGGGAGCCCGCGAAGTCGAGGTAGGCGACGGTGAGTTCGTCGAGCACCACGAAGGAGCCCTTGAGCCCCTTGGGGGAGAGGTTGACCGTGCCCTCGCCGGAGAGCGGGGCGGTCGCGGTGAAGAAGAGGGGCTGCTCCTCGATGAACGTGCGGAGCCTGCCGTCGATGCGCTCGTAGCTCTTTCCCATGAAGTGATTATCGGCAAAGTTCGTTCGCCTGACTAACAGTTTCCGGAACTCGCTCCGTGGCCGCCCCGGCCGGCGCTCCCACGGGGCGGCCACCACGCCGTCCCGCCACCTGGTGGGGGTCCGGACGCGGTGAGGAGTACGGGCGAGCGACGCCGCCCGTTCAGCCGGGCCGCCCCCGCCCGCCGCCGGTGCCGGAGATTGACGAACCATGCAGGCTCCTGCATACTCATGCATGTCAGCGAATGCAGTGTGAGGAGAAACCCGTGACCGAGCGCGTCGTACTCGCCTACTCAGGCGGTCTGGACACCTCCGTCGCCATCGGCTGGATCGCCGAGGAGACCGGCGCCGAGGTCATCGCCGTTGCCGTGGACGTCGGCCAGGGCGGCGAGGACCTGGACGTCATCCGCAAGCGCGCACTGGCCTGCGGTGCCGTCGAGGCCGAGGTCGCGGACGCCAAGGACGAGTTCGCCGAGGAGTACTGCCTCCCGGCGATCAAGGCCAACGCCCTCTACATGGACCGCTACCCGCTGGTCTCCGCCCTCTCCCGGCCCACGATCGTCAAGCACCTCGTCGCCGCCGCCCAGAAGCACGGCGCCACCACGGTCGCCCACGGCTGCACCGGCAAGGGCAACGACCAGGTCCGCTTCGAGGCGGGCATCGTCGCCCTCGCCCCCGACCTGAAGTGCATCGCCCCGGTCCGGGACTACGCGATGACCCGCGACAAGGCCATCGCGTTCTGCGAGGAGAAGAACCTCCCGATCGCGACCACCAAGAAGTCGCCGTACTCGATCGACCAGAACGTCTTCGGCCGCGCCGTCGAGACGGGCTTCCTGGAGGACATCTGGAACGCCCCGATCGAGGACATCTACGAGTACACCCAGAACCCGGCGACCCCGCGTGACGCCGACGAGGTCGTCGTCACCTTCAAGGAGGGCGTCCCGGTGGCCGTCGACGGCAAGCCGGTCACCGCCCTCCAGGCCATCCAGCAGCTCAACGAGCGCGCCGGCGCCCAGGGCATCGGCCGGATCGACATGGTCGAGGACCGCCTCGTCGGCATCAAGTCCCGCGAGGTGTACGAGGCCCCCGGCGCGATCGCCCTGATCACCGCCCACCAGGAGCTGGAGAACGTCACCGTCGAGCGCGAGCTGGCCCGCTACAAGCGGCAGGTCGAGCAGCGCTGGGGCGAGCTGGTCTACGACGGCCTGTGGTTCTCGCCGCTCAAGCGCGCCCTGGACGGCTTCATCGACGAGGCCAACCAGCACGTCACCGGCGACGTCCGGATGACCCTGCACGGCGGCCGCGCGGTCGTCACCGGCCGGCGCTCCGAGGCCTCGCTGTACGACTTCAACCTCGCCACCTACGACACGGGCGACACCTTCGACCAGTCCGCGGCCAAGGGCTTCATCGACATCTACAGCCTGTCGTCGAAGATCGCCGCCAAGCGCGACCTCACCTGAGCGCATCAGGCCTTCGGGTCACCTCGCACGCATCAGCCTGACAGCCGCCTCCCCACCTGCAAGGGTGGGGAGGCGGCGGCACAGCGACGTCCGTGCCACAAAGACACCTCCGAGGAGCAACGCAAGTGAGCAGCAACAGCGGTGACGTACGGCTCTGGGGCGGCCGTTTCGCCGACGGTCCCGCCGAGGCCCTGGCGAAGCTGTCCGCGTCCGTCCACTTCGACTGGCGGCTCGCGCCCTACGACATCGCCGGATCGCGCGCGCACGCGCGAGTGCTCCACAAGGCGGGCCTGCTCACCGCCGACGAGCTGGGCCGGATGCTCGGCGGACTCGACCGGCTGGAGGCGGACGTGGCCGCGGGCGACTTCGTCGGCACCGTCGCCGACGAGGACGTCCACACCGCCCTGGAGCGGGGCCTGCTGGAGCGCCTCGGCCCCGACCTCGGTGGCAAACTGCGTGCCGGCCGGTCGAGGAACGACCAGGTGGCGACGCTCTTCCGGATGTACCTGCGCGACCACGCGCGCACGATCGGCGGCCTGATCGCCGACCTCCAGGACGCCCTGACCGGCCTCGCCGAGGCCCACCCGGACGTCGCCATGCCCGGCCGCACCCACCTCCAGCACGCCCAGCCGGTGCTCTTCGCCCACCACGTCCTCGCGCACGCGCAGTCCCTGTCCCGGGACGCCGAGCGCCTGCGCCAGTGGGACGAGCGGACGGCCGTGTCGCCCTACGGCTCGGGCGCCCTCGCGGGCAGCAGCCTCGGCCTGGACCCCGAGGCGGTTGCGAAGGATCTCGGCTTCGAGCACGGCAGCGCCGCCAACTCCATCGACGGAACGGCCTCCCGCGACTTCGCGGCCGAGTTCGCGTTCATCACGGCGATGATCGGGGTGAACCTCTCCCGCATCGCCGAGGAGGTCATCATCTGGAACACGAAGGAGTTCTCCTTCGTGACGCTGCACGACGCCTTCTCCACCGGCTCGTCGATCATGCCGCAGAAGAAGAACCCGGACATCGCGGAGCTGGCACGCGGCAAGTCCGGGCGTCTGATCGGCAACCTGACCGGCCTGATGGCCACCCTCAAGGCGCTGCCCCTCGCGTACAACCGCGACCTCCAGGAGGACAAGGAGCCGGTCTTCGACTCCATCGACCAGCTGGAGGTCCTGCTGCCCGCCTTCACCGGCATGATGGCCACCCTCACCGTGCACCGCGAGCGCATGGAGGAGCTGGCGCCGGCCGGCTTCTCGCTGGCCACGGACATCGCGGAGTGGCTGGTCAAGCAGGGTGTGCCCTTCCGGGTCGCCCACGAGGTGGCCGGCGAGTGCGTGAAGGCCGCCGAGGCCGAGGGCAAGGAGCTGGACGAGCTGACCGACGAGCAGTTCGCGAAGATCTCCGCCCATCTCACGCCCGAGGTCCGCACCGTCCTCGACGTCCCCGGCGCCCTCGCCTCCCGCGACGGCCGCGGCGGTACGGCTCCCGGCGCGGTCGCGATCCAGCTGGCCGAGGTGAAGGCGGACGTGGCGGCGCAACACCAGTGGGCGCGAGCGAAGCGCCGTTAGGGGGCCTGTCCGGCGGATCATGCCGGAATCGCGGTGCCCGCTCACCTGTGCTGATGAGGCACCGTTGCCCGCAGCCGCCCTGATCCGCCGGACAGGCCCTGGGGGCGCGGGGAACCGCGCGACAAGCCACGAGGCACCCGCACTCGCCACACCACCGGACAAACCGAATCCCGGGGCGAAGGTCATCCCGGGTTACGTTGGTCGACAGCCGCACCGCAGCCGACCGAAACGGAGCCCGCGATGCCCTTCGCCCGCCTCGCGTCAGCGACGACCCCGACCTGCCACCTCGGCCTCGGCCTCGCCGCCGTCGGCCGCCCCGGCTACATCAACCTCGGCCGGGAGCGGGACCTCGGCGAGGACCGCGGTGTCGAGACGCTGCGCGCCCGCACCTACGAGCTCCTCGACGCCGCCTACGCCCAAGGCGTGCGCTACTTCGACGCCGCCCGCTCCTACGGCCGCTCCGAGGAGTTCCTCGCCGGCTGGCTGGGCGCCCACCCCGAGGCCGACGGCATCGTGGTCGGCAGCAAATGGGGCTACACCTACACCGCGGGCTGGTCCACCGACGCCGAGCGGCACGAGGTCAAGGACCACAGCCTCGCCGCCTTCGAGCGCCAGCGCGCCGAGAGCGCCGAACTGCTCGGCGACCGGCTCGACCTCTACCAGATCCACTCGGTGACCCCGGACAGCCCCGCCCTCACCGACAAGCAACTGCACGCGGCGCTCGCCGAGGCCGCCGCCCAGGGCATGACCATCGGCTTCTCCACCAGCGGTCCCGCGCAGGCCGAGGCGATCCGGGCGGCGCTCGCGGTGACGGTCGACGGCGAGCCCCTCTTCCGTACCGTCCAGTCCACGTTCAACGTCCTGGAGACCTCGGCCGCCCATGCGCTCGCCGAGGCGCACGAGGCGGGCCTCACGGTGATCGTCAAGGAGGGCATGGCCAACGGGCGGCTCGCGGAGCCCTACGCGCCGGGCGGGTTGAAGGCCGTGGCCGCGGAGACCGGCCTCGGCTGCGACGCCGTCGCCCTCGCGCTGATCCTCGCCCGCCCGTGGGCGGGCGTCGTCCTCTCCGGCGCCGCGACCACCGGCCAGCTCGCCTCCAACCTGCACGCCGCCGTCGTGGACCTCGACGAGGACCAGCTGGCCCGGCTCGCCGTCCTGGCCGAGGACCCGCGCGTGTACTGGGAGCAGCGCGGGCACCTGCCCTGGCACTGAGGACCGCACGCGGCACCTGCGCTCGACCTCGCATGTGAGGCACGCGTGCCCAGCATGAGACAAAGGCGTCTCACATGGGTTATAGTTGTCTCATGGCCGTCGATCGAGAACACGTCCTGCGGACCGCCGCAGCCCTGCTGACCCGCAAATCCACCGCGACCATGGACGAGGTCGCCAAGGCCGCCGGGATCAGCCGGGCCACGCTGCACCGTCAGTTCGCCGGGCGCGACGCGCTCGTCCGGGCGCTGGAGGCGCTCGGCCTCGCGGAGTGCGAGAGCGCCCTGGAGGCGGCCCGGCTCGACGAGGGCAGCGCGAGCGAGGCGGTACGCCGGCTGGTGCGGGAGATCGAACCCGCGGCCGGACTCGTCGCCTTCCTCTACACGGAGAACCAGCTGTTCGAAGGGGACGAGCAGAACGCGGGCTGGGACCGGCTCGACGCCCGGATCTCGGCACTGTTCCGGCGCGGCCAGGACACCGGAGAGTTCCGCATCGACCTGACCCCCACCTGGCTCACCGAGGCCCTCTACGGCCTGATCGCAGCCGCCGCCTGGTCCGTCCACGACGGCAGGGTGGCCGCGAACGACTTCCAGAACATGATCGTCGAGCTGCTGCTCGGCGGCGCCACCCGGAGAGAGGAATCATGACCAGCACCCTGCGGCCGGCGAACCCGAACGGGGCGGTGAGGCGCCCCGGCCGTTGGCTCGCGCTGTCCGTGCTCGTGCTCGCCGTGCTGCTGGTGGCCGTCGACGCCACCGTGCTCGGCCTCGCGACGCCCTACATATCCGAGGACCTCGCCCCGTCCGGCAACCAGCTGCTGTGGATCGGTGACGTCTACTCCTTCGTGATCGCCGGTCTGCTCGTCTCCATGGGCAGCCTCGGCGACCGCATCGGCCGCAAGCGGATCCTGCTGATCGGCGCCACGGCGTTCGGCGCGGTGTCGGTGCTCAACGCCTACGCGACCACGCCCGAGATGCTGATCCTGGCCCGGGCCCTGCTCGGTGTGGCGGGCGCGACCCTGATGCCGGCCACGCTCGCCCTCATCCGCAACCTCTTCCACGACCCGCGCGAGCGCAGCCTCGCCATCGGCATCTGGGGCGCCACCGCGTCGGCGGGTACGGCGGTCGGCCCGATCGTCGGCGGTTTCCTGCTGGAGCACTTCTGGTGGGGGTCCGTCTTTTTGATCAACCTGCCCGTGATGGCGGTCCTCGTCCTCGTCGGCATCAAGCTGCTGCCCGAGTCCAAGAACTCCAGCCCGGGTCCCTGGGACCTGCCGAGCGTCCTCCTCTCGCTGGTCGGCATGATCGCGGTGGTGTACGCGGTCAAGGAGGCCGCGACGCACGGGTTCGGCTGGCAGACCGTCGCCGCGGGCCTGCTGGGTGCCGTCGCGCTCCGCGGTTTCGTCCGGCGCCAGTTCACCCTGCCGGCCCCGCTGCTCGACATGCGCCTGTTCCGCAACCGCGGCTTCAGCGGCGCGGTGCTCGCCGACCTGCTGACCATCCTCGGCATGTCCGGCCTGGTCTTCTTCCTTTCGCAGTACCTGCAACTGGTGCAGGGCAGGCGTCCGTTCGAGGCCGGGCTGGCCGAACTGCCCGCCGCGATCGGCGCGGTGGCGGCCGGTCTGGTCGCCGGGCGGGCGGCCCGGCGGTACTCGGTGCGGGCGGTGGTCGCGGGCGGACTCGCCGCCGTCGGCCTCGCGCTGGGCGCGCTGACCCTGATCGACCAGCACACCGGCTATCCGCTGCTCGGCACGGCGCTGCTGGTCGTCGGTGTCGGCGCCGGGTTCTCGTTCACGGTCACCGCCGACGTGATCCTCGCGTCCGTGCCCAAGGAGCAGGCGGGCGCCGCGTCGGCCGTCTCCGAGACCGCGTACGAACTCGGCGCCGCCCTCGGCATCGCCCTGCTCGGCTCGGTCGTGACCGGCGTCTACAAGGGCTTCACCGCGCCGCCGGGCACCCCGGAGGCCGCCCACGAGTCACTGGGCGGAGCCGTGGAGGCGGCGGCGGGCCTCCCGGCCCCCACGGCCGAAACCCTGCTGGAAGCGGCCCGCCAGTCCTTCGTCGAAGGCCTGACCCTGGCCTCGGGCGTAGGCGCCTTGGTCCTCCTGGCAGCAGCGGCAGCAGCCTGGTTCCTCCTCCGCCACCAAACCCTGGAAGCCCCCCACCACCCCACGTAAACCCCCGAGCCTCAAAACCCCGCCGACGTCCCCACCCAGGGGCGCGGGGAACGGCGCGACAAGCCCCCACACACCCGCAGCGCCCCTCCGAACGCCCCGGCCCGAGCCTCAAAACCCCGCCGAGGTCCCCGACCCAGGGGCGCGGGGAACGGCGCGACAAGCCCCCACCCACCCGCAGCGCCCCTCCGAACGCCCGGCCCCGGGGCGGAGACGACCGAGCCTCAAAACCCCGCCGACGCCCCCGACCCAGGGGCGCGGGGAACTGCGCGACAAGCCCCCACCCACCCGCACCCGATCAACCGAACCGCACCCCCACGACCCCCCGGCCCACCAGCGGAGCTACGCCGCCTGCTTGGCCTTCGTGGCGTACATGTCCACATACTCCTGCCCCGACAACCGCATGACCTCCGTCATCACGGAGTCCGTCACCGCCCGCAGCACGTACCGGTCCCGGTCCATACCGTCGTAGCGCGAGAACTCCAGCGCCTCACCGAAGCGCACCGTCACCCGCGCCGGACGGGGAAACCCGGACCCGCCGGGCTGGATCCGGTCCGTCCCGATCATCGCGAACGGGACGACCGGAGCCCCCGTCATCAGCGTGAGCCGCGCGATGCCGGTCCGGCCCCGGTACAGACGGCCGTCGGGGGAGCGGGTGCCCTCGGGGTAGATACCGAAGACCCTGCCCTCCTCCAGGATCCGGCGCCCGGTCATCAGCGCCGCGACCCCGCCCTTGCCGCCGTCGCGGTCGACCGGGATCATCCCGACGCCGGTGAAGAACCAGGCCATCAACCGGCCCTTGAGGCCCTTCCCGGTGACGTACTCGTCCTTGCCGATGAAGAAGACCTGACGGTCGCAGACGAGCGGCAGGATCATCGAGTCGATGAACGTGAGGTGGTTGCCGGCCAGGATCACCGGACCGTCGCCCGGGATGTGCTCCACGCCCTCCACCCGAGGGCGGAACATCAGGCGCATGATCGGACCGAGCACTGCCTTGATGAGCGCGAAGCGGGACAACGGGCCCTCCGGGGTCAACGGTTTCGGTATGAGTCTGTGCAGGTGAGGACGATACTCGCGGCCCCCGGGCAAACGCACATCGGGGACATCGGGTTCACCGAGGTCTTACGCACTGTTGACGTGCGTTCACCTGCGGTGGCGTGTCGCAGCCTACGCGTAACCCGGCGGCGACGATGTGACCGACATCGCGTGGAGGCCGCTACGGACCGGCTACCCCCGCGCACGCCGCCGAAGCCGACGCCTCGTCACCTCGGCCGAACATACGGTCCTCATACGACATCCGTAGTCATCCACGCGTTCGAAATACAGCCTCCCGGCTGACACGTCGACACCCCTACGATCTGCCAGCACCATCGACGTTCACGGCAAGGAGGCCGCTGATGGCAACGCAGGAGTCGAACGAGCGGGAGCAGGCGCACACCGGGCGGCGGGCGCTTCTCGGTGCCGCAGTGCTCGGCGCGGGTGGAGCCGTCCTCGGCCTGTCCGGCACGGCGAGAGCCGACGCGCGTCATGGAGGCCGGGGAATGAAGAGCCTGCCCGTGCCGACGATCGTCGGCCACCGCGGTGCCAGCGGTTACCGCCCCGAGCACACGCTCGGCTCGTACCAGCTGGCCCTGGACATGGGCGCCGACATCGTCGAGGCCGGCGACCTGGTCCCCACCAAGGACGGTCACCTCGTCTGCCGGCACGAGCCCGAGATCGGCGGCACCACGGACGTCGCCGACCACCGCGAGTTCGCCGACCGCAGGACCACGAAGATGCTCGACGGCGTCTCCACCACCGGCTGGTTCACCGAGGACTTCACCCTCGCCGAGCTGAAGACCCTGCGCGCCACCGAGCGCATCCCGGCCAACCGCCCGCACAACACCCTCTACGACGGCCGCTGGGAGATCCCCACCTTCGAGGAGGTGCTCCGCTGGCAGGACGAGCAGGCCCGCAAGCGGGGCAAGGAGGTCTGGATCTACCCCGAGCTCAAGCACCCCACCTACTTCCGCAAGCTGGGCCTGTCCCTGGAGGACCGGGTCGCCAAGGTGCTGCGCAAGTACCGCAGGGACCGCTGGAACTCGCCGGTCATCCTCCAGTCCTTCGAGCCCACCAGCGTCCAGCGCCTGCACAAGCTGGTCGACAACCCGCTCGTCGTGCTGCTGTCCGGCGCCACCACCCGTCCCTGGGACTTCGTGGAGACCGGTGACCCGCGCACCGTCGCCGACCTGATCAAGCCGGCCGGCCTGCGGGAGATCGCCTCCTACGCCCAGGGCATCGGCCCGACCCTCGACCTGGTCATCCCGCGCGACGCCGCGGGCAACCTGACCCGGCCGACCACCCTCGTCGCCGACGCCCACAAGGTGGGCCTCAAGCTGCACCCCTACACGATGCGCAACGAGAGCCCGTTCCTGCCCGCGAACTTCCGCGAGGGCACCGACGCGGACGCCTACGGCGACGTCTTCGGCGCCTACAAGGCGTACTTCGCCACCGGCATCGACGGCATCTTCACCGACCAGCCCGACACCGGCCTGCTGGCCCGCGAGGACTTCGTCAACGGCTGAGCCGCCGCACCCCGCTCGGGGTGACAGCCGGCCGCCCGGGCAACCCACCGCCCGGGCGGCCGCGTCGTGCCGCATATGACGCACATGACGCACATGACGCACGATCTGCTCACCGCGCTGCGCCCCCTGCTCGCCGCCGAGGCCTCGGCCGAGGCGCACGCCACCGGCGCCGAGCCCGGCGACCTGGAACAGGCGGTCTGGCTCCGCCTGCTGGAACTCCTCGACTCCGGCGGCCCGCCCCACGACCCCGAGCGCTGGCTGCGCCGAGCCGTCCGCTCCGAGGCCCGCCGCTCGCGCCGTACGAACCGGCGCGAACGTCCGTACGAGACCGAGCCCGCCGACGAGGCCGACCCCACCCCGGAGCGGCGCGCCCTCGACGCCTCCCGTGCCCGCGCCCTGCGCGCCGCGGTGCGCGGACTGCCCGGCCGGTGCCCCGCCCTGCTGGAGGCGCTGATGTCCCCCAAGGACCTCACATACCGGGAGATCGCGGGGGAGTTGGGTATCTCACAGGGGAGTCTCGGGCCGGAACGTTCCAGATGTCTGGGATGTCTGCGGCGATTGCTCGCAGCGGAGGTTGCGGCTCACCGGGCACGGGGATAGGAGTGGGGGACAACAGGCAACAGGTGAGCGGGAGGCGTGCACACATGGGCATGAGCGTGATCATCTCCGAGGCGACCGACCAGGACGTCGAGCAGATCTTCAAGCTGCAGTACCTGTGCTTCCAGAGCGAAGCGGCGCTGTACGGCAACTACCGCATCGACCCGCTCGTCCAGACGCTTGATTCGGTCCGTCAGGAGGTCGCCGAGGACTGCGTCTTCGTGGCCCGGCTCGGCGACGAGGTGATCGGCTCGGTGCGCGGCGCGATCACCGACGACGGCGCGGCCTCCATCGGCCGGCTCTGCGTCCACCCCCGCCTCCAGGGGCACGGCATCGGCGCCCGCCTGCTGGGCGCGGCCGAGTCGGCCCTCGCGGAGCAGCGTGGCGCCAAGAAGTTCCGCCTGCACACCGGCCACCGCAGCGAGGGCAACCTCCGCCTGTACCGCAAGGTCGGCTACGAGACGGTGGGCACGTCGCAGGGCACCGACGGCGTACCCATGATCGTCCTGGAGAAGCAGGCAGGCGCCTACGTGGCGACGGCCTGAACCCTCCGTGCCTTCCGCAGCCACCACAGCGCCGAGACCGGCAACAGCACCGGGATGAACAGATAGCCCATGCCGAAGTCGGACCACACGGTCGCGTCCGGGAAGGCGCCGGGATCCACCAGCGTCCAGGTGCCGACGACCAGCACGCCCACCAGCTCGGCGGCGCAGCAGACCTGTGCCGCCCGGCGGGCCGTCTCCCCGCCGCGCACCAGCGTGCAGGTGATGAACCCGTACACCACGCCGGCCAGCGCCGACAGCGAGTAGGCGAGCGGCGCCCGGTCGAACTCCGTGGCGATCTGGTACGCGGACCGCGACACGGCGCCGACGACCATCACGCCGTACAGCCACACCAGCAGCACCCCGGGTCCGCTGATCAGCCGCGTCCTGGCCGTCGTGGCCACCTCAGCCTCCCCAGATGTCATAGAGCCGCACCTCCAGCACGGCGAGCACCACGCCACCCGCGGCGACCGTCACCGAACCCCACTTCGACCGCTCGGCCAGCGACATGAACCCGGCGGCCGGGATGCACGCGAAGGCGCCCAGCAGATACGCCACGAAGATCGTCGTCCCCTGGGCCGGCTCCTCGCCGCGCGCCAGCTGCACGATGCCGATCACCAGCTGCGCCAGCGCCAGCACCGACACCACGGCCATCCCGATGAAGTGCCAGTCCTTCGTCGGCTGGTCGCGGTACGCGGCCCAGCCGCACCACGCGCCGAGCAGCAGCGCGGCGACCGCGGTCGCCACCGTCAGGGCATCAAGCATGGGGCGACCCTATTACGGGCCAAAAGGCCTGATGCGGCCGCCCCCGGGCCGCCCCGTAGGGTCGAGGGCATGAAGATCCGCGCACAAGCCCTCCTGTTCGACAACGACGGCACCCTCGTCTCCTCCCTCGAATCCGTCCACCGCTGCTGGACCCGCTGGGCGGGGGAGTACGGCATCACCGCCGAGCGCTTCGCGCGGATCGAACTGCACGGCCGCACCGCGGCCGAGATAGCCGCCGACCTGCTGCCGTCCGAGGTCGTGCCGGAGGCCGTCGCGCGGATCGAGGCGCTGGAGGTGGAGGACGTGCCGCACGGCGGGGTGCGCCTGCTCCCCGGCACCCACGACGTCCTCACCGCTCTGCCCGCCGACCGCTGGGCCGTCGTCACCTCCGCCACCCGCCGGCTGGCCGAGGCCCGCCTCGACGCCGTCGGCATCCTGCCCAAGACGCTGATCGCCGCCGACGACGTGACCCGCGGCAAGCCCGACCCGCAGCCCTACCTGCTCGGCGCCCGTGCGCTGGGCGTCGACCCGGCCGCCTGCGTCGTGTTCGAGGACGCCCCCGCCGGACTGCGCGCCGGCCGCGCCGCCGGGATGGCCACCGTGGCCTTGGCCACAACCCACCCCGCCCACGAGCTGACCGCGGACCTGGTGGTCGAGGACCTGTCGGCCCTGTCCGTGCTGGTCACCGCCGACGGCGTGGAGATCTCCGCCCGGGGCTGAGCACTGTCCACCGCTGTCCGCAATGCGGACAGCGGTTCCTGATTGCCTCCGTACGTCTGCTTTACTGATCGCATGACCACGACGAACAGCCGCATCCCTGCGACCGAGGCGACCCGCACGCCCGGCGCCGGCTGTATGTGTCGTCGAATGTGCGCCTTCTAGAGGGCCCCCGCACCCCCTGAGCCTCGCGCCCCGAAGCGAGCCGCCGTGGCATGTCCGTACCTCCTCGGCCGTACGTGACCCCTTGCCCCGCGCACCTCTTCCCTCCCGTACCAGGGCACACCCACGCCCGCGTACTCGACAGTGACGGAATCCCACGTGATCACCACATCGGGCCTCACCAAGGTCTACCGCTCACGCGGCCGCGAGGTCACCGCCCTGGACGGCGTCGACCTGCACGTCCGCGAGGGCGAGGTCTACGGCGTCATCGGCCAGTCCGGCGCCGGCAAGTCCTCACTGATCCGCTGCGTCAACCTCCTGGAGCGCCCCACCTCCGGCACGGTCACCGTCGCCGGGCAGGACCTCACGGCGCTCGCCGGGCACGGTCCGCGCGCGGGACGGGAACTGCGCCGGGCGCGCAGCCACATCGGGATGGTCTTCCAGCACTTCAACCTGCTGTCCTCCCGGACCGTTCAGGACAACGTCGAGCTGCCGCTGGAGATCCTCGGCAAGGCGGGGAAGGAACGTTCCCGCAAGGCGCTCGAACTGCTCGACCTGGTCGGCCTCGCCGACAAGGCGAAGGCCTACCCGGCCCAGCTCTCCGGCGGTCAGAAGCAGCGCGTCGGCATCGCCCGCGCACTGGCGGGCGACCCGAAGGTGCTGCTCTCCGACGAGGCCACCAGCGCCCTCGACCCCGAGACCACCCGCTCGATCCTCAAGCTGCTGCGCGACCTGAACCAGCAGCTCGGCCTGACCGTGCTGCTCATCACGCACGAGATGGACGTCGTCAAGAGCGTCTGCGACTCGGCCGCGCTGATGGAGAGGGGCCGCATCGTCGAGTCCGGCACCGTCAGCGAGCTGCTGGCCACGCCGGGCTCGGAACTGGCCTCCGCGCTCTTCCCGGTGGGCGGCGAGGCCTCCGCCGACGACCGCACCGTGCTCGACGTCACCTTCCACGGCGAGTCGGCCACGCAGCCGGTCATCTCCCAGCTGGCCCGCACCTACAACATCGACATCTCCATCCTGGGCGCCGCGATCGACACCGTCGGCGGCCTCCAGGTCGGCCGGATGCGCATCGAACTGCCCGGCCGCTACGAGGACAACGTCGTACCGATCGGGTTCCTGCGGGAACAGGGCCTGCAGATCGACGTGGTGGGTGTCGCGGACGACGCGCCCCTGCTGGTGAAGGAAGGTGCCAAGTGACCTGGTCCGAGATGCAGCCCCTGCTGGAGCAGGCCTGTACCGAGACGCTGATCATGGTCGGCTGGTCCACCCTGATCGCCGTCGTCCTCGGCCTGCCGATCGGCGTCCTGCTCGTCCTCACCGACAAGGGCGGCCTGCTGCAGAGCCCCGTCCTGAACAAGGTCATCGGCCAGATCGTGAACGTCGGCCGCTCCCTGCCCTTCATCATCCTGATGGTGGCGCTGATGAGCTTCACCCGCTGGGTCACCGGCACCACCATCGGCAGCGGGGCCGCCATCGTGCCGCTCGCCATCGGCGGCATCCCCTTCTTCGCCCGCCTCGTCGAGACGGCCGTCCGCGAGGTGGACCACGGACTGGTCGAGGCCGTCCAGTCGATGGGCGGCAACAACTGGACCATCGTCCGCAAGGTCCTCGTCCCCGAGGCCCTGCCGTCCCTGATCGCCTCCACGACGACCACGGTCATCGCCCTCATCGGCTACTCGGCCATGGCCGGCACCGTCGGCGGCGGCGGGCTCGGCGACCTCGCCGTCCGCTACGGCTACCAGCGCTTCGAGACCGGACTGATGTGGATCACGGTGGCGGTCCTAGCCGTCGTCATCTCGCTCATCCAGTTCGCCGGCGACTACGCGGCCCGCTCCCTGCACCACCGCGGCGCCCGCTCCGGCCCCGGACCGAGGCTGCGCCTGCTGCAGGCGAAGGAGCCGGCCACGGCCGACGTGGACAAGGTCGCCTGACCCCCCAAGAACCCCCCGCACACCACCGCGGGGTCGCACCACCCTTAAGGAAAGGCACTTTTCGTGCGTAACACCGCCAAGATCACCGCCGCCGCACTCGCCGCCGGAGCCCTCACCTTCGGGCTCACCGCCTGCGGTTCCGGCCAGGACGCCGCGTCCGACACCTCGGGACCGCTGGTCGTCGCCGCGACGCCCGTCCCGCACGCCCAGGTCCTCAACTACGTCAAGGACAACCTGGCCGAGAAGGCCGGGCTGGACCTCGAGGTCAAGGAGTTCACCGACTACGTCACGCCGAACACGGCGACGGAGGACGGCTCCGTGGGCGCCAACTACTTCCAGACCGCGCCCTACCTCGAGGACTTCAACAAGAAGAACGGCACCCACCTGGTGTCCGTCGCCTCCGTGCACCTCGAACCCCTCGGCCTGTACTCCGAGAAGACCGACAAGGTCGGCGGTCTGAAGAACGGCGCGACCATCGCCGTCCCCAACGACACCGTCACCGAGGCGCGCGCCCTCCAGCTGCTCGCCGCCAACGGACTGCTCACCCTCAAGGACGGCGTCGGCACCTCGGCCACCACCGCCGACATCACCGAGAACCCGAAGAACCTCAAGTTCAAGGAGCTGGAGGCGGCCCTGACGCCCCGCGCCCTGAAGGACGTCGACGCGGCCGTGATCAACGGCAACTACGCCCTGGAGGCGGACCTCAAGCCGGCCCAGGACGCCCTCGTCCTGGAGTCCCCGGACAACAACCCGAACGTCAACCTCCTCGTCGTCAAGGAGGGCAACGAGGACGACCCGCGGGTGCGCAAGCTCGCGAAGCTCCTCACCTCCCCCGAGGTCAAGAAGTTCATCGAGAAGGAGTACGCCGGCTCGGTCATCGCCTCCTTCTGAGCCCTGCCTCCCCTCGTGCGCACCCGGGATTCACTCCCTCACACGGAGTGGACCCCGGGTGTGTGGTTGAGTGCTTTCATGCTGCATGCTGGGCAGTTCAGCAGTCCCTGACGGTTCGAAGGTTATGGAGCGACGTCATGACGAGCACCTTCCCCAGCATCTCCATCAGCACGGAGCGGTTGGTGCTGCGTCCGCTCGACGAGGACGACGTGCCCGCCCTCGCCGAGATGATGAACGACGAGCAGGTGGTCGCCTGGACCGACGTGCGGCTGCCCTTCACCGAGGACAGCGCGCGCGCCTGGATCACCCAGCAGGCCCCCGCCGAGCGCGCCCGCGGACGCGGCGTCGCCCTCGCCGTCACCGAGTTCCTCACCCAGCGCCTGGTCGGCGTGATCCAGCTGACCCGCACCGACTGGCACGTGCGCTCCACCGAGCTGTCGTACGTCGTCGCGCCCTGGGCCCGCGGCGAGGGCTACGCCTCCGAGGCGGCGCTCGCCACCGCCGGGTGGCTCTTCCACGACCAGAAGTTCGAACGCATCGAGCTGCGCACGGCGGCCGACAACACCGCCTCCCAGCAGGTCGCCCAGAAGATCGGCTGCATCAGCGAGGGTGTCCTGCGCGGCGCCTGCATAGCGCGCACGCGCACCGACGACGGCCGCTGGACCGAAGTACGCACCGACTACATCGTCTGGAGCCTGCTGCCCGAGGACCTGGAGGGGGCGGGCGAGCAGCTGGCGGACACCGGCGGATTCACGTCCTACTCCGACTGGAACTGAGCCGGGAACCGCGCGCGGCGGGGAAGGCGCCCGAGCGCCCCCGGACGTCACCAGGTACTCTCACGGAGCCCGCCCGCGGGCTGCCCCCGACGACCTGCGCGAACCTCCAGGAGACTGACGACGATGGCCGACCGGGTCACGGTGATCGGCTGGGACGGCTCTCCACTGACCGCCGCGGCACGCGGAGCCCTGGGCGCCGCCACCCTCGTGGCCGGTGCCGGACACCACCTGGCGTTGCCCGAGGTGCCGCCCGGCGCCGAGCGCATCAGGCTCGGCAGCGTCGCGCTCGCCGCCCGCCGGATCGCCGCCCATCGCGGCACCGCCGTGGTCATCGCCGACGGCGACCCCGGCTTCTTCGGAGTCGTCCGTACGCTGCGGGCCCCCGAGTTCGGCCTGGAGGTCGAGGTCGTCCCCGCCGTCTCCTCCGTGGCCGCCGCCTTCGCCCGCGCGGGCATGCCCTGGGACGACGCCCAGGTGGTCGTCGCCCACCCGCGCACCCTGCGACGCGCGGTGAACGTGTGCCGCGCCCACCCCAAGGTCGCGGTCCTCACCTCGCCCGGAGCCGGTCCCGCCGAACTCGGTCTGCTCCTCGACGGCATCCACCGCACGTTCGTCATCTGCGAGGAACTGGGCACCGCCCGAGAGCAGGTCACCGTCGTCACCTCCGACAAGGCCGCCGACCACACCTGGCGCGACCCCAACGTCGTCATCGTCATCGGCGGCCCCGCCGCGGCCCAGGAGGGCGGCGGCTGGATCGCCGGCCGTGAGCCCGGCGCGGGCCCCCGTGGCTGGACCCTGCCGCCCGAGGCGTACGACGGTGCCCTCGGGGAGGGCGAGAGCGAACCGCTGCGCGCGGCCCAACTCGCCCGGCTCGGACCTCGCGTCGGCGACCTCGTGTGGGACATCGGCTGCGGCAGCGGCGCCTTCGCCACCGAGGCCGCCCGCGCCGGCGCCGCGGTCATCGCCGTCGACCGGGACCGCGGGGCCTGCGGGCGCACCGACGCCGCCGCACGCCGTTTCGCGGTCCAGCTCCAGATCGTCCACGGCACCGCCCCGCACGTCCTGGAGAACCTGCCCGAACCCGACGTCGTGCGGGTCGGCGGCGGTGGAGCGGCCGTGGTCTCCGCGGTCGCCGACCGGCGCCCGCAGCGCATCGTCACCCACGCCGCCACGCGCGACGCGGCCGAGATCATCGGCCGTGACCTCGCCGAGCACGGCTACGAGGTCGAGTGCGCGCTCCTGCAGTCGGTGGAACTCGACACCCGGTCCTGGACGGAGAAGGAGCGGAGCGTCGCGTTCCTGCTTACCGGAGTTCTGCCGGATCGCGCCCCGTGATCCGTTTGTCGTACTGCGCGCGGTAGGCTGGCCGATCGTTGTACCGCACTCGGACGCCCGGCGCTTCGTCGGTCAATGTCCGGAAAACATGCTCGTTTTGGGGTGGGTGTGGTACGGCAGAACCCGAGGACGCGCAACGTGGCGCAGTCCACAGCGGGCCGTCGCGAATGAGGCTGACGCGACGGTGGAACGGCCGCGACAATGCCACTGAATGGCTTTGTCGCCTTTTCCGGCGGGTCGTTCGTGCCGCTGGGCACGCGCGCTCGTTCTTCACGGCGGGGCGGTCGGTGCGCCGTTCCGGGTGAGCTGGACGTAGGAGCATCAACCGATGGGCGAGGGGTTACGCATGACCGACACCGGCCAGGTCCCGGGCGAGGGGCTGCCGGAGAACGCAGGCCCGGCGCAGCAGCCGGGCGTCTCCGTTCCCGGCGCGTACACCTACGTCTCCGAGGCATCCGCCGAGGAGGAGGACCTGCTGCTGCCGGGCGCGCAGGGGGCCTGGGGGAACGAGGTGGCCCCGCCCGCGCCCGAGCCGGTGGTCGAGGCCGTCCACGAACCCGGCGCGCACGAGATGTCCGGCCGTGACAGCGGCTCGGTCGACCTGACCGGTGTACGCCTGCCGGGCCCGGCGCCCGCCGCGCAGGCACCGGCGCCCACCCCCACACCGCGCCGTCCGCTGCACCTGGGCCCGCCCATCCCCGACGCCTCAGCGAGCCCGGTCCGCTCCCTCGCCGACCGCGGCCCGGCCGGCGCGCCGGTGCGGCAGATGGGGCCGCCCACCATCGGACCCGAGTACCTGGACGTCCCGCCCGGGCGGGAGACGCCGCGCCAGGGCGCGGTGCCGCAGACCGCCACGCCCTGGGAGGATGCCGCCCGGCCCGCCGCGCCGCAGCCGCAGGTGGGCGCGGAGGGCGCCCCTGGGGAAACGGTTGTCCCGGTCGCCGTCCCGGCGGGGCAGGTGTACGAGCACGCGCACGCCCAGGCCGTGGGTGTGCCGGTGGCCCACACGCCGGCCCTGACCGATCCGCAGGACCAGGGAGATCCGCAGGCCCCGATCGACGTGCAGCAGGCCGAGATGTACGCGCAGGCGACGGCGCAGGCCGCGGCACACGCGCGGTCGACGGCCGGCGCCCATCCGCACGGTGAGGCGCACGCGCCGGGCGACACACCCGCCCCTGCCCGGGCGGAGGCGCCCGCGCCTGCCGAGGCGCCGGTGCAGGCCACGTCCGAGCCCCTCGGTGCGGCGCAGGCCGCGATGGGCCGCCTCGCCGCGGAGACGGGCACGCCGATCCACGGCGAGCCCGTCACTGCCGAGGCGGAGGCCGTCGTCGAACCGGCCTTCGGCCCCGACGCGGGCACGGAGGCGGCCGTTCCGGCGCAGCAGGGCGCCGGCCCCGAAGGACACGCGTTCGTCCCGGACGCCGACGAGCCGCCGAGCGCCCCGGTCGCGGACGAGGCAGCGCCGCTCGCCGAGCCCGTGTCCGCTCCCGAGCCCGAGCGGCTTCCCGAGGCCCCGCAGCAACCGTCCGCCGACGCCGCCGAGGAAGCCCCGGCCGCCACGCCCGCGCCCGCCCCGGAGTCCGTAGGACAGCCGGAGCACGTCGTGGCGCAGGCCCAGGACGCGGGGACGACCGAGACCGTGCCCGCGCCCGAGGCGGACCCCTTCGTTCCCGACCCGGCCCAGGCCCCGGAGCCGCAGACCGTCGCCGAGCCGGCCGTACCTGCCGCAGCCCTCGCCTCCGTGGAGCAGCCCCTCGCCGCGGACGAGGCGGCGCAGGCCCAGGTCGTGACGTCGGACGTGCACGAACGTCCGCTCCAGCCCGTCCCGCACCCGGAGGGCGCCGCGGCCGAGGCCGACCCCGGCACGCACCTCGCTCCGCCGCAGGACATCGCGCCCGGCGCCGTCCCGGAGCAGCCGCGGCCCGACCACTCGCTCGGTCAGTTCGTCCCGGTCGAGGGCACCGTGCCGACGACCCCGCACCTCGCGCCCACCCCGCCGCACCCCATCGTCCTCCCCGCCCAGGAGCAGGCGCCGGAGCCCGCCGTACAGCCGGAGTCCGCCGCTCAGCCGGAGGGCATGGTCATGGTCCCCGGGCCCCGCGAGGCCGATCCCGCCCCGGGCCCCGACCCCGTACCACTGGTGCAGAGCGCGGACGACCTGGACACCCGGGCAGCCGACCAGGAGGACCAGCCCGAACTGCTCGGTCTCCTGCACCCGCAGGGCCCGCAGGCCCCGAACGACCCGCACGACCCGCACGAAATGAGCACGGCCCCCGTGGCAGAAGCACAGCAGCCCACCGGCCCCGCCGCGCCCGCCTACGACGACGCCGAGCGCGAGGCCGTCCTGAAGGTCATGCGCGAACGGCGCGACATCCGCAACGGGTTCCGCTCCGACCCCATCCCGCACGAGGTGCTGCTGCGCGTCCTGGAGGCCGCCCACACCGCGCCCTCGGTCGGGCACTCCCAGCCCTGGGACTTCGTCGTCATCCGGTCCGCCGAGACCCGGCGCACGATGCACGAACTGGCCATGCGCCAGCGCGAGGCCTACGCCAAGTCCCTCCCGAAGGGCAGGGCGAAGCAGTTCAAGGAACTGAAGATCGAGGCCATCCTCGACACCCCGGTGAACATCGTCGTCACCGCCGACCCGACCCGCGGCGGCCGGCACACCCTCGGCCGGCACACCCAGCCGCAGATGGCCCCGTACTCCTCCGCGCTCGCGGTCGAGAACCTCTGGCTCGCCGCCCGCGCCGAGGGCCTCGGTGTCGGCTGGGTGAGCTTCTTCGACGAGCGCGAGATGGTCCGCACGCTGGGCCTGCCCGAGCACCTGGAGGTCGTCGCCTACCTCTGCGTCGGGTACGTCGACGAGTTCCCGGAGGAGCCCGAGCTGATGCAGGCGGGCTGGTCCAAGCGCCGCCCGCTGTCCTGGGTCGTCCACGAGGAGACGTACGGCCGCCGGGCCCTGCCCGGCGAGGAGCCGCACGACCTGCTCGCCGAGACCGTCGCCCAGATCAGGCCGCTGGACGCCAAGGCCCTCGGTGAGGCGTGGGAGCGGCAGAAGCGGATGACCAAGCCGGCCGGGGCGCTCGGCATGCTGGAGATCATCTCCGCCCAGCTGTCCGGCCTGTCCCGGCAGTGCCCGCCGCCCATCCCGGAGCCCGCGGCCGTCGCGATCTTCGCCGGCGACCACGGTGTGCACGCCCAGGGCGTCACCCCCTGGCCGCAGGAGGTCACCGCCCAGATGGTGGCCAACTTCCTCGGCGGGGGAGCGGTCTGCAACGCGTTCGCGAGCCAGGTGGGCGCCGAGGTCTGCATCGTCGACGTGGGTGTCGCCGCGGAGCTCCCCTCCACGCCGGGCCTGCTGCCGCGCAAGATCCGCCCGGGCACCGGCGACCTGACCACCGGCCCGGCGATGACCCGCGAGGAGGCCAGGCAGGCCATCGAGGTGGGCATCGAGACGGCCCGCGACCTGGTGGCGGCGGGCAACAAGGCCCTGCTCACCGGTGAGATGGGCATCGCCAACACCACCGCGTCCGCCGCCCTCATCTCCGTCTTCACGGGCACGGACCCGGCGGAGGTCACCGGCCGGGGCACCGGCATCAACGACGAGACCCTGGCCCGCAAGACCGAGGTCGTCCGCCGCGCCATCGAACTGCACCAGCCGGACCCGGCCGACCCCATCGGCGTCCTCGCGGCGATCGGCGGCCTCGAACACGCCGCGATCGTCGGCCTCCTCCTCGGCGGCGCGTCCCTGCGGACGCCGGTGATCCTGGACGGCGTCAGCGCCGGCGCCGCGGCCCTGGTCGCCCGCGCCATCGCCCCGGAGGTCCTCGCGGCCTGCATCGCCGGCCACCGCAGCGCCGAGCCCGGCCATGTGGCCGCGCTGAACAAGCTGGGCCTGCGTCCCCTGGTCGACCTCGACCTCCGCCTCGGCGAGGGCACGGGCGCGCTGCTGGCCCTGCCGCTGGTCCAGAGCACCGCCAGGGCCATGCACGAGGTGGCGACGTTCGACTCGGCGGGTGTGACCGAGAAGTAGGCACCCGGGGCAGGAAGAGCCGGGTGGGCGCACCGTAGCCCCCACCCGGCCCCCGCCGTACGCTGAACGCACTCTAAAATCCGCACGTCAGGGCAGCTCCGGAGCCGTAGCGCCCATCGCACGCCCGCACGAGGAGCCGTACCCTCATGGCCGAACACCCCGCCTACCCCGTAGGCCTCCGCCTCGCCGGCCGCCGTGTGGTCGTCCTCGGTGGCGGCCAGGTCGCCCAGCGCCGCCTGCCCGCCCTGATCGCGGCCGGCGCGGACGTCCTCCTCGTCTCCCCGGCCGCGACGCCCTCGGTCGAGGCCATGGCGGACACGGGCGAGATCACCTGGGAGCGGCGGCCCTACGCCGAGGGGGACCTGGCCGACGCCTGGTACGCCCTGATCGCCACCAGCGACCACGAGGCGAACACCGACGCCTCGGCCGAGGCCGAACGCCACCGCGTCTGGTGCGTTCGCTCCGACGACGCCGACGCCGCCACCGCCTGGACCCCGGCCACCGGCCACAGCGAAGGCGTCACCGTCGCCGTCCTCACCACGGACACCAGGTCACGCGACCCCCGGCACACCGCCGCCATCCGTGACGCGGTCGTCGAGGGCCTGCGCGACGGCACCCTGGTCGCCCCGCACCACCGCACGCGCACCGCCGGGGTCGCCCTGGTCGGCGGCGGGCCGGGGGACCCGGACCTGATCACCGTGCGCGGCCGCCGCCTGCTCGCCGAGGCCGACGTCGTCATCGCCGACCGCCTCGGCCCCCGCGACCTCCTCGCCGAACTGCCCCCGCACGTCGAGGTGATCGACGCGGCGAAGATCCCCTACGGCCGCTACATGGCCCAGGAGGCCATCAACAACGCCCTGATCGAGCACGCCAAGCAGGGCAAGTCCGTCGTACGCCTCAAAGGCGGCGACCCCTTCGTCTTCGGCCGGGGCATGGAAGAGGCCCAGGCGCTCGCCGAGGCCGGCATCCCGTGCACGGTCGTCCCCGGCATCTCCAGTTCCATCTCGGTCCCCGGCGCGGCCGGCATCCCGGTCACCCACCGGGGGGTCGCACACGAGTTCACCGTGGTCAGTGGTCATGTCGCCCCTGACGACGAGCGCTCCCTGGTCGACTGGCCGTCCCTCGCCAAGCTCACCGGCACGCTGGTGATCCTCATGGGCGTCGACAAGATCGGCAGCATCGCCGAGACCCTCGTGGCGCACGGCAAGCCGGCCGGCACGCCCGTCGCCCTGGTCCAGGAAGGCACGACGGCCGCCCAGCGCCGCGTCGACGCGACGCTCGCGACCGTCGCCGAGACCGTGCGCGAGCAGGAGGTCAGGCCGCCGGCCGTGATCGTCGTCGGCGAGGTCGTCGGCGTCGGCCCGAGGACTCCCGCGTAACCCCGGGTAACCCAACCCGTTCCGAGCCGTTGGCACCGTACGCACGACAAGGCAGTATCACTCTGTGGCCGATCTCATCACCGTCGAGGACCCCGACGACCCGCGCCTGCGCGACTACACGGGCCTGACCGACGTCGAACTGCGCCGTAAGCGCGAACCCGCCGAAGGCCTCTTCATCGCCGAGGGCGAGAAGGTCATCCGCCGCGCGAAGGACGCGGGCTACGAGATGCGCTCGATGCTGCTGTCCGCCAAGTGGGTCGACGTCATGCGCGACGTCATCGACGAACTCCCCGCCCCCGTCTACGCGGTCAGCCCGGAACTCGCCGAACGCGTCACCGGCTACCACGTGCACCGCGGCGCCCTCGCCTCGATGCAGCGCAAGCCCCTGCCGACGGCCGCCGAACTGCTCCGGTCCGCCCGCCGGGTCGTCGTCATGGAGTCGGTCAACGACCACACCAACATCGGCGCCATCTTCCGCTCGGCCGCCGCGCTCGGCATGGACGCGGTCCTGTTGTCCCCGGACTGCGCCGACCCCCTGTACCGCCGCAGCGTCAAGGTCTCCATGGGCGCCGTCTTCTCCGTGCCGTACGCCCGGCTGGACAGCTGGCCCAAGAGCCTGGAGTCGGTCCGCGAGGCGGGCTTCTCGCTGCTCGCGCTGACTCCCGACGAGAAGGCCAGGGCGCTCGACGAGGCCGCCCCGCACCGGATGGACCGCGTCGCCCTCATGCTGGGCGCGGAGGGCGACGGCCTGTCCACCCAGGCCCTGGTGGCCGCCGACGAGTGGGTGCGCATCCCGATGTCCCACGGCGTCGACTCCCTCAACGTGGGCGCGGCCGCCGCCGTCGCCTTCTACGCGGTCGCGACGGGCCGCCCCCCGCAGTAGCGGGGCCCCTCCCCGCCGGGCGGCGGCCTCACGGCACGCGCGGCACGCCTACGGTGACCCCTCGGACGCCCGCTCGTGACGCCCGGCGAGCACCGCCCCGCCCGCCGGCGACGGGTGGCCGGTCCGCACCTGCTCCTGCCGCCCGCCCGTGCCGCCCCGCTCGTCGCCGAGCCCCCGCGTCGACGCCTGGCACCCCTGCACGATGCCGATGCCCAGCGCGACGAGCAGCGTGACGACCACGAACACGAACAGCCGCTGCCGCAGCAGCCGCGGATTGGCCGGCCGCCGCCCGGTCCCGGTGGGCCGCGCCGGACGACCGGCGCCCCCGCGCGGTGCCGTACGACTCCCGCTGCCGGAACGGGTGGTGTTGCGCGCCGGGGTGTTCCGCGAGGCGGGCGTGGGCCGGGCCCCGGAGCGCGACGGGGAAGCACCGTTGCGGGAGGGGGCGCCGCCTCGGGACTGCGGCGTGCCACGCCCCGGCACGGGACCCCGCGTACCGCCCGCGCCCCGGGGCGCCGGAGTCACCTGCCCGCCCTGCTGCTGACGGCGCGGCGCGCGGTCCGGGTAGGTGTCGGCGAGCCGTCCGGTGGGCCGGTCCGCCTCGCCGTTGCGCGGCGCCGGCGGCCGCCCCTCGATCAGGCCCTGCGCCTCGCGGGCGGCGATCTCCTTGAGCCGCAGCGACAGCTCCAGGGTGCTGGGCCGCTCCTCGGGGTCCTTCGCCAGACAGGCCCGCACGAGCGGGGCGAGCGCGTCCGGCACGCCGTGCAGCTGGGGCTCCTCGTGGACGACGCGGTACAGCATCACCTCGGAACTGCCGTGCCCGAAGGGTGAGTCTCCCGTCGAGGCGTACGCCAGGGTGGCGCCGAGCGAGAACACGTCGGTGGCGGGCGTGACGGTGGCGCCGCGCACCTGCTCGGGCGCGAGGAAGCCGGGCGAGCCGACGGCCGTGCCGACGTGGGTGAGCGTGGAGGCCCCGGTGGCCCAGGCGATCCCGAAGTCGATGATCCGGGGGCCCTTGGGGGAGAGCAGGATGTTGGACGGCTTCAGGTCCCGGTGGACGACCCCGGCCTCGTGCACCGCGACCAGACCCTCCGACAGGGCCGCCCCGACCGCGGCGACGTCGGCGGCGCCGAGCGCCCCCTCGTCGGCGACCTTGTCGTGCAGGGAGGGGCCCGGTACGTACTGCGTGGCGAACCACGGCCGGTCCGCCTCCAGGTCGGCCGCGACCAGCCGTGCGGTGCATCCGCCGCGGATCCGCCGGGCGGCGGAGACCTCACGGGCGAAGCGGGAACGGAACTCCTGATCCTCCGCCAGATCGGGCCGGATCACCTTCAGGGCGACCCGCTGGCCCTTCTTGTCGGAGCCCAGGTAGACGACGCCCATCCCGCCCGCGCCGAGGCGTCGGTGGAGCCTGAACGAGCCGACGACGCGCGGGTCCTCGCGCCTCAGGCGCATCATCGCCATGTTCATCCCCGCTGCCCGGTCCGTGTGACGTGGCACAGCTTACGTTTCCGTGGCCGTCTGCGCGCAGAGGCCGCGCCCTCTCGGCCGGACGGATTGTCAGTGCCGGGTGCGAGACTTGAGGGGTGGTCAGGGAGCGTGCCGTCGACGCGCCTTTGAGCCGTCCGCGCTCCCAACCACCCGTCGCAGAAGGGGGATTGGGTCCATGAAGGGTGACCGTGTGGAGATAGTCGTGGACGCCGGGGACACGACACGAACGTACGAGGTGGTGGCGAGCAGGGCGGGCCGCCGGGTGGAGACGGCGGTACGCCGAGGTGTCGTCGAAGTGAGCGAAGTCACGCGAACCGGCGTCGTGGTCCGTACGGCGCGGTTCATGGCGAACCGGGTGCTGGCCCTGGTCGAGCAGCCGGTGCCCCGGGAGGACAGCTCGGAAAACACCGGACACACCGGGCGCCCCCTCCGGGAAGACCCCGAGACCTAGGTCCTCTTCTCCACCCAGGGGAGTACACCCCGTCCCAGGGCTCATCCTCCGGGAGGCCCGCCAATCGGTACGAGGGCATGACGCCCGGCAACCGCCGCGCACCTAGATTTGAGGTCAAGCGGCGGGTGCAGCACTCGTCCCCCGAGGTCAGGCACTCGCCGCTGTCAACGACAACTGAACGGTCAGGAGAGGGACCATGGCCTACACAGCACCGCGGACACTGATCCGCGAGCAGGGACGCAGGGCGCACGCCGCGTTCCGCCCGCGCCGCACGGGCCGCCGCCACCCCCTGGTGGCAACGGCCATGGCCCTTCCTCTGGCGGTCCTGCTCCTCGTCGTCTTCGACGGCTGGGAGACAGTGGCCACACAGGCGTCGTCCGTGGGCGTGATGCTGGGGCGCTGAGCGGCGACCCCAGGCCCGGAAGAGCGGTCCGGGCGGGGACATCCACCCATAACCCCGTGGGGACGGGGGTGCGGCGGACGGCACAAATGCCGGCGCAGCTGGGGAGCTGCGCCGGCATTGCTTTTCCCTCCGGCGGTACGAGGGGCGCGGTCGGGCCACGCCGCCCACCGCAGGACCGTTGCGCGGGCGGCCACTTCGCCGGTGGCCGCCGCCCCCGACGACCGCTTCACACCTCACTTGGCCGACGGTTCCGACGCCGCCCGCCGCCTGACGCGTCACCACCCGTCCGCCGCCCGGAGCCGAGCCGTCGCCCCCTCCACGCGCCACCGCTCCCCGCCACCCGCTATCGGTCTCCCCCCACGCGCCACCACTCTCGCCCCACGCGCCACCGCTCTCCCCCCCCCACGCGCCATCGCTCCGGACCCTGCGCCATCGCTCCGGCCCCTGCCTCATCGTTCCGGCGCCTGCGCCACCGCACCGGCCCCGGCGGCGCCGTCCCGGCAGCGGCCACCCCCGGCGCCCCACCCCGCGCCCCCACCCGGCACCAGCACCCCTGCACCCCCCTGGCCTGCCCCCCCGACGCACCCCCGCTCTCCGCCGACGTACCCTCCCAGCACCGCCCCGCTCCCGAGGAAAGCCCGCCCCGTGACCCCCTCCCTCCTGCCCGACCTGGCCGCCCGAGCCAGAGCCGCGGCTCACCCGCACGCCGAGGCCTGCGCCTGCGGGACGGTGGTCACCCTCGCCGACCGGGCCGACGCCACGGTCGTCCGGCACGCCGACACCGTGGCCAAGGCGCACGCCCCGGGCACCGACCCCGCCGCACTCGCCGCCCGCCTCACCACGGCCGCCCGGATCCCCGGCGTACTGCTCGCCCCCCTCGTCCCGGCGCCGGTCGCCCTGCACGGCAGGCCGGTGACCCTCTGGCCCTACGGCAGCCCGGTCGACCCCGACGACCCCGACGCCGCCCCCTGGGAGGCCGCCGCCACCCTGCTCGCCCGCCTCCACCGCACCCCGCCTCCGGTTCCCCTGCCCGCGATGCGGGGTCCCGTGAAGGCGGCCCGGGCGATCGCGGGGCTGCGCGCGACGGCGCAGGGCTCCGCCGCCCGCGCCGTACTCCGGGCCTGGACCACCCTCCCCGCGTGGGCGCGCGGCGAGAGCCCCCTCCCGGACACCGGCACCCTCTGCCACGGCGACCTGCACCTCGGCCAGCTCGTCCGGCATCCCGCGCCGGGCGGCCCCTGGCTGCTGATAGACGTCGACGACCTCGGGACGGGCCCCGCGGCCTGGGACCTGGCCCGCCCGGCCGCCTGGTACGCCTGCGGTCTGCTCCCGCCCGACGAGTGGACCCGCTTCCTGACCACCTACCAGGCCGCCGGCGGCCCCGCCGTCCGGCCGGACGCGGACCCCTGGGCCGCCCTGGACGTCCCGGCCCGTGCCCTCACCGTCCAGACCGCCGCACGGATGGTGACCAAGGCCGTGGAGGCGGAGCGGCCCCTGGACGACGTGGAGCGGTCCCTCGTGGACGCCTGTGCCCGAATGGCTTCGGTCCCCGCCCAGTTGTCCCGGAACCTCGCGAAGTAGGGTGCAACCGACCGCAGCCGGACAGAGTCTGTCCTGGCGGAACACGAAGCAGGACCAACCGGCGAGGAGTTGAACCGACGATGCAGTGTCCGAAGTGTCATGCGCCCATGCACACGTACAACCGCAACGGCGTCCAGATCGAGCAGTGCTCGGGCTGCCGCGGCATCTTCCTGGACTACGGCGAGCTGGAGGCCCTGACCCGTCTGGAGTCCCAGTGGTCCCAGCCGGCCCCGCCGCCCCCGCCGGCCGGACAGGCCTACCCGGCCCCGCCGGCCCCCGCCTGGGGCGCCCCTCACGGTGGGCACCACGGAGGCCACCACGGCCACCACCGCAACAAGAGCTTCGGCCGCATGCTCTTCTCCAGCTGAGCGGAACGCAGCACGACGAAGCCCCCGGCCGCTGAGGCGGCCGGGGGCTTCGGTCCGTGGACGATACTGGGATTGAACCAGTGACCTCTTCCGTGTCAGGGAAGCGCTCTCCCGCTGAGCTAATCGTCCTCGTCGGGGCCACGGTCGTGACTCCGGGGAGCCGATCGTGGGCACTGCGTGCGCGATACTGGGATTGAACCAGTGACCTCTTCCGTGTCAGGGAAGCGCTCTCCCGCTGAGCTAATCGCGCGGGTACGGACCTTCGAGAAGATCCAGTGGACGATACTGGGATTGAACCAGTGACCTCTTCCGTGTCAGGGAAGCGCTCTCCCGCTGAGCTAATCGTCCTTGGAGGTGGAGACGGGATTTGAACCCGTGTAGACGGCTTTGCAGGCCGTTGCCTCGCCTCTCGGCCACTCCACCAGGAGTGTAGGGGTCCGGGAAGATCCCCTTGCTCTTTCGAGCGAACGACGAGGTTCGAACTCGCGACCTCAACCTTGGCAAGGTTGCGCTCTACCAACTGAGCTACGTTCGCCTGTCTTTCCGGTCGGCTTGCGCGTCGCGGCGACGTGTTGAACTCTAGCGGATTCCTCGGCCAGCACAAAAACGCGTTTGTGCAGCGTGCTGCGCTGTGCCTGGTCACACGCGCGGTCGGACCACCTGGAAGGACACGCCCGGGCCACCGGCGGGACACCCGCCATAGACTCGACAACGTGCTCCACCTCCCACCTCTCGCCCGCTTCGGCGACCGCGTCGCCACCGGCCTCCTCGACGTCACCGGTGACCCCACCGCCCTCGACTCCACCGGTTTCTGGGCCGTGGCCGCCGACTTCGAGGGCCGTCTGACCTGCGCGCGCTTCGCCGAGGTGCGGGAGGAGCCGGTGCCCGCGCCCGTCCCGGGCGCCTGGCGCGGCCCGGCCGTCGCCGACTGGACGTCGTCCCTCGACCGCGCCTCGTACACGGCGGGAGTGCGCCGGATACGGCAGCACATCGCGGCCGGCGAGGTCTACCAGGCGAACCTCTGCCGCGTCCTGTCGGCGCCCCTCGCCCCGGACGCCGACCCCGACGCCCTCACCGCGCTGCTGGCCCGCGGCAACCCGGCGCCCTATGCCGGAACGATCCGCCTGCCCGCCCACGGCGTCGAGATCGCGACCGCGTCCCCCGAACTCTTCCTGCGCCGCGAGGGGCGGTCCGTCGTGTCGGGCCCGATCAAGGGCACCGGCCGCACCGAGGCGGACCTGCTGGAGAAGGACTACGCCGAAAACGTGATGATCGTGGACCTGGTCCGCAACGACCTCGGCCGCGTCTGCGCGTCCGGCACGGTGACCGTCCCCGACCTGTGCGCGGTTGAGAAGCACCCGGGGCTGGTCCACCTCGTGTCCACCGTGCGCGGTGAACTGCGCGACGGAGCGGGCTGGCCGGATTTGCTCGCCGCCGCCTTCCCGCCCGGATCGGTCACCGGCGCGCCCAAGTCGAGCGCCCTGCGGATCATCGACGCGCTGGAGACCGCGCCCCGGGGACCGTACTGCGGCGGCATCGGCTGGGTCGACGCCGACCGGGGGACGGGTGAGCTGGCCGTCGGCATCCGCACCTTCTGGTTCGACCGGGCCGCGGGCGTACTGCGTTTCGGGACCGGCGCGGGGATCACCTGGGGCTCGGACCCCGAGGGCGAGTGGCGGGAGACCGAGCTGAAGGCATCCCGGCTGCTCGCGGTAGCGTCGGGGGCGTACGAGATGAGTGAAGAGGGACCGTGAGCGTGCCGAGTCCGTCCGGGGGCGATCCCCGGATCCCCGGTCGCGGTCAGGTCCCCGGCACGGAAATGTGAGGTGGAGACCGGTGAAGATCTGGCTCGACGGCAGGCTCCAGGAGGCCGAGTCCGCCCGTGTCTCCGTCTTCGACCACGGGTTGACCGTGGGCGACGGCATCTTCGAGACGGTCAAGGCGGTCGACGGCACGCCGTTCGCCCTCACCCGCCACCTCGACCGGCTGACCCGCTCCGCCCGGGGGCTGGGCCTGCCGGACCCCGACCTCGACGAGGTGCGCCGCGCCTGCGCCGCCGTCCTGGACGCCAACCCCATGCCGCTCGGCCGGCTGCGCCTCACCTACACCGGCGGCCACGGCCCGCTCGGCTCGGACCGCGGCGAGCACGGCCCGACCCTGGTCGTCGCCCTCGGCGAGACCCGGCGGCGCCCGGACTCCACCGCCGTGATCACGGTCCCCTTCACCCGCAACGAGCGCGGCGCGCTCACCGGCCTGAAGACCACCTCGTACGCCGAGAACGTCGTCGCCCTCGCTCGCGCGCACGAACAGGACGCCTCCGAGGCGCTGTTCGCCAACACCGTCGGACAGCTCTGCGAGGGCACCGGCTCGAACGTCTTCGTCGTCCTCGACGGTGAGATCCACACGCCGCCGCTCGCCTCCGGCTGTCTCGCCGGCATCACCCGCGCGCTGACCGTCGAGTGGACCGGCGCCAAGGAGACCGACCTGCCGCTGGACGTGCTGGAGCGGGCCGACGAGGTCTTCCTGACGTCCACCCTGCGGGACGTCCAGGCCGTCCACCGCGTCGACGGCCGCGAACTGCCGGGCGCCCCGGGCCCGGTGACCGCGAAGGCCATGCAAATCTTCGACGAGCGGGCGGGCGACGACCTCGATCCGTAGAGCCGTGGAAATGGGGCGGACCTGAGGGCCTGGACCGGGTAGAACACCCCTGATGACCACCACCCTGCGGCCGACCGAGCCGCTTCAGCGCGCGGCCGACGGGACGCGTTCCCGCCACTACCAGGTGTGCGTGAACAGCCGTCCCGTCGGCGCGGTGCATCTCGGCACGTCCCCCGCCTTCGGCGACTCGATGGCGCGGATCCTCGACCTGCGCATCGACGAGCCCGACCGCCGCCGCGGACGCGGCACGGTCGCCGCCCTCGCCGCCGAGGAGGTGGCCCGTGGCTGGGGCTGTCGCCAGATCGAGGCGTCCGCCCCGGGCGGCGCCGAGGCGGCACTGCGGCTCCTGACCGCGCTCGGGTACGTCCCGCGCAACCGCGGCATGGAGAAGCACCTCGGCGACACCCCGCCCGACCTGCCCGCCGGACGTCACGCGCGGCCCATGACCGAGGCCGACTTCGCCCGCTGGCTGGAGCACGAGTCGCAGCGGTACGCGCGTACCTGGCGGGAGCGGGGGGTCACCGAGGCCGAGGCCCGCGCCAAGGCGCGGAGCGACCACGAGCGGCTCCTGCCGGACGGGGCGGCCACACCGGACATGCTGTTCAGCGTCCTGGAACAGGACGGCACCCCGGTAGGCGTCCTGTGGGTGGCGCTCCAGGGGGACAAGGCCTACGTGTACGACGTGGAGACCGACGCGGCACATCGGGGACGAGGGCACGGTCGTGCGCTCATGCTGCTGGCCGAACGGCAGGCGCTCGCGGCCGGCCGGCACGTCCTCGGCCTCAACGTCTTCGCCGGGAACACCCCCGCCGAGCGGCTCTACGAGTCCCTCGGCTACACGACGACGCGGCACACCCTCTACAAGAACCTGCTCTGAGCAAGCCGAGGGAGGGGCAGCAGGGCCCGGCCGTCAGTCCTGGGCGGCGAGCAGCCGGTCCGCGATCTCCTCGACGCGCTCGCGCAGCCCCTCCTGGCTCTTGCCGCCGTCCAGCAGGACCCCGTCGATGACGTACGTGGGTGTGCCGGTCACGCCGATCGCCTTGCCCTCGGCCTGGTCGGCGTCGACGATCAGGATGTGCCGCCCGTCGATCAGCGCGGTGTCGAACTCCTCGGCGTCCAGGCCGAGTTCCCGGGCCACCTCGACCAGGAACGGCTCTCCCTCGCGGTCCAGCTCCTCGACCCGCGCCAGCACGGCCTCGACGTAGGGCCACCCCTGCCCCTGTTCGGCGGCCTCCTCGGCGGCCTGCGCGGCGGCGAAGGAGTGCTTGTGCTTCTCCAGCGGGAAGTGCCGCAGCCGCAGTTCGAGGCGGTCGCCGTAGCGGGCGCGCAGGGCGCGGAGATCGTCCAGGGCGCCGCGGCAGTCCGGGCACTGCAGTTCGCACCAGACGTCGAGAACGGGCGCGGGGCGGTCGGGGGAGGAGTCGTTCATGCCGTCAGTCTCCCAGCACCGGCGCGCCCGTCCCAATCGGCTCCGGGCGTCGTACGCCCCACCTGCACCTGCGGAGGAGCCGACCCGGAGATGTCCCTGATGTCCTGGCGGTGCGTGGCCCGGCGCGGCTGCGCGGGTGCACGATGGAGGAGGCGACGCGCACCGCCCGCCCGAGGCTGCCTGGAGGACCGGATGATTGCCGAGACCGTGTGTTCCGCCGTTGCCGCGGCCGGCCTGGGCATCGCGGCGGTGTCCGCCTTCCGCAGGCGCTTCCTCACGGCCGCCCGGATCGCCGCCTATGCGCTGGTCCCGCTCGGCCTGGTGATGACCGGTGCCGTGGAGTGGGCCGCGGACACCGCGTTCAGCCCGGTGGCCTGGGCGGGCTTCGGGGTGCTCGGCGGTGCCTGGCTGCTGTTCCTGTCCACGAGGGCGGTGGAGCGGCGGCGCGGCCGCAAGGGGCGCGCGGTGGCCGGGGCGCCCCAGCAGGACCCGGTGGCCCCGCGGGCCTCGGCGCCCTCCCTCGGCCCGGCGGACCGCCCGGCCGGCCGGCCCCGCACCGAGCCGCAGGCCGCGCCCCGTGGCGAGGGCACGGACGACTTCAGCGACATCGAGGCCATCCTCAAGAAGCACGGCATCTGAATCCGGGCGCAAGCGTCTGAAACGACCCAATCCCCTGGATGATCGGAAGCTGTCCGGCTCGCGCCACAGACGTGCAGGTGATCACGGATTTCGGCGAACTCTCGCATCTTCGTGCGTCTTGATCGCGTTCGGGCCGCCACCTGCGTCATCATCGCCGCGAGATGCTGGACACGACACAGAGCGATGCCGCGCCGCCGAAGGACGAGCCGCGCGGGTGCCTCTTCGCCCTATCCCAGCCACCGCTGATGATCTTCCTTGCGGTGATCGGGTGTCTGCTGCTCATGGCTGCGTTGCACGATCTGTTCCTGCTGTGAGCCGTACGCGCGGTCCCCGGCGTCACCCGCCGGGGACCGCGTCGGCATCCCGCCCGGGCGTCAGCCCGCGGCCTCCTTGCGGCGCGCCCGGTAGGCGGCCACATGCAGACGGTTGCCGCAGGTGCGGCTGTCGCAATAGCGCCGCGAGCGGTTGCGTGAGAGGTCGACGAAGGCGCGCCGGCAGTCGGGCGCCTCGCAGCGCCGCAGCCGCTCCTGCTCACCCGCGACCACGAAGAAGGCGAGCGCCATCCCGCAGTCGGCCGCCAGGTGGTCGGCGACGGAGGCACCGGGCGCGAAGTAGTGCACATGCCAGTCGTAGCCGTCGTGGTCCGTGAGCCGGGGCGTGGTGCCGGCGGCGGCGATCAACTCGTTGATCATTCCGGCCGCGGCACGGGGATCCGGGGCGGCGAAGATCCCGGCGAACCGGCCACGGATCTTGCGCACCGCCGAGAGGTCGAACTCCGAGAGCACGCCGACGTCGCTGACCTCGTGGTTCCGCACGAAATCGGTGAGAGCCGCGAGGTTCGCGAGTCCGTCCGGCGCCGACTCGTCCTCCGGCGCGGTGTTCACCAGATCGACCACGGTGTCGAGAGCGCACCGGGTGTCGTGGGTGATCAGCACGTTTCGCTCCCTGGCCTGATGGTCGGGCGGGCGCCCGCCGATGCTGGCCGATGGTAGTGGCTCCGGGCCGTGGCCCCACCGCCTCGGGTGGCACCCGGTCGGCGCCCTGCCCCTGGAACGCGGGGGGACGCGCCGCGGTTCCCCGAGGGCCCGGGACGCGAGACGTGCGGGCACGCGGACCGGCGCCGCCTCCGCGACATCGCGCGGCGGCAGCGCCGGTGTGTGCCGTATGCGGTTGTCCTGGCGCGTGGGGGCCTGCCCGGAGGATCCTGCCGGGACGGGCCCTGGCACGCTTCACGGTGGAGGATCAGTGCCGTCGGCTCGCTCCGGCCTGATCCGCCGGACAGGCCCGAGCCGTCTCCCCGAGTGGACGGCCGGGCGGCTTGGTGGCGGTCTCGCCCTAGCTCTCCGCCAGGATGTGCGAGAGCTCCTGGTCGAGATCGAAGTGCCGGTGCTCCGTGCCGGGCGGCACGGCGGCGTCGGTTCGCTTCAGGAACGACTCCAGGGCCCGCGCGGGGGCCTCGAGCAGAGCTTCCCCCTCAGGGGAGCTGAGGGCGATGCAGACGACGCCCTGACCGTGACTGCGCGACGGCCAGACACGGACGTCGCCGGTTCCTGTGGGCCGGTGAAGCCCTTCGGCGAGGAGGTCGCGGGCGAACACCCACTCGACGGTCTCCTCGGCTCCGGTGTGGAAGGTGGCGTGCACGGCGTAGGGGTCGGCCGTGTCGTACCGCAGGCCTGCGGGGACAGGCAGGGAGGACTCGCTCGACACAACGAGGCGCAGGTGCAGCTCGCAGCTGACCGTGGTGTTCATAAGCGCCAGGGCCTTTCGCTCAGTGTGCGCTCGGGGATTCGCACGTCGGCGAAATCGACATGCCACCTACGGTGCCGTTGTAAACCCCTCTGAGGGTTTTGCGTGTGTTTACGTAACTCTTCCGGCCGAGAACGACTTCGCCCGATACGCCCATTCCGGTGACCGGAAACGTTCGGGTAGGGTTTGGCCGTATGAATACGGGGAGTAGCAAGCCAGGCGAGGTTGCCATGGCGACGGACGATTCGGGGACGCGTGAGGCGCCGGGCGAGCGCGCCCTGGGCTCGCGTGCGCCGGAATTCGTCAAGGCACGGCGCCTGCTGCACGTGAGCTGGCAGGTGGGGGTCTTCCTCGTCGGCCTCGCGGTCGTGGGCACCGGCATCGTCCTGCTGCCGTTGCCGGGCCCGGGCTGGGTGATCATCTTCGGCGGCATGGCGATCTGGGCGACCGAGTTCGTCTGGGCCCAGCTGGTGCTGCGCTGGACGAAGCGCAAGGTCACCGAGGCCGCACAGCGCGCGCTCGACCCCAAGGTGCGCCGGCGCAACATCGTCCTGACGTCGATCGGCTGTGTGATCGTGGCCGCGATCGCCGGGTTCTACGTCTGGAAGTTCGGCTTGATGATGCCGTGGAAGATCAAGGACCAGTGATCCACGGCGCGGGGCGCGAGGGCGGTCCGGCGCGGTCATCCGCACCCCCTGACATGGGGTAATCTTCTTCCTGCGCCCGGGCGATTAGCTCAGTGGGAGAGCGCTTCGTTCACACCGAAGAGGTCACTGGTTCGAACCCAGTATCGCCCACCCGGGACACGGCCCATCTGCTCCACGGCAGGTGGGCCGTTGTCGTGCCACGCCCTCTTCCTCACTCCGGGTGTCCGCACATCCCGGCCACGTCGCGCTCCTGGACGTGGGGCCCGCGCGCTCCTGAAACGATTCATGCGTCCGGCGGGGCCGCGGGGGCAGACTCGGCACATGGACTGGACCCACTACCGCTTCCGCAGCCTGTGGCGCCTGCCCGCCGCTCCGGCCGCCGTGTACGCCGTCCTGGAGCGGCCCGAGGACTACCCGCGCTGGTGGCGACAGGTGCGCGAGGTCCGGCGGACCGACGGCACCACGGGCGTGATCCGCATCCGGTCGCTCCTGCCGTACGACCTGACCTTCGTCGCGCGCGAGGTGCGCCGCGACCCCGGGTCCGGGGTGCTGGAGGTCGCGATGACCGGCGACGTCGAGGGCTGGGCCCGCTGGACGGTCCTGCCCGCGGGGAGCGGGTGCCTCGCCCGCTACGACCAGGTGGTGGACGTGCACAAGATCCTGCTGCGCCGCCTCGCGGTGCCGGGGCGTCCCCTGTTCCGTGTCAACCACCGGCTGATGATGCGCTCCGGACGGCGAGGCCTGCTGGCGTACTTGGGCCCCGGTCCCCAAGCGGTTTGAAGTAATCGCGGAGGCACCTGTATTGTTCAGTGCGTTCCCGGGCGATTAGCTCAGTGGGAGAGCGCTTCGTTCACACCGAAGAGGTCACTGGTTCGAACCCAGTATCGCCCACCGGGAAAGGCCGGTCCGCCGAGGCGGACCGGCTTTTTGCATGTCCGGCGACCGCTCAGGCCGCCGCCGCGAGCCCCGGACGCAGGGGCCACGCCGGGTCCACCGCCTCCTCGTTGCCGCTGCGCGCGAACCACGCCTGCAGGCCCCTCGCCTGCGCCGCGTGCCACACCGCCTGCAACGTGTGCAACTCCGCGGGCGACAGACGCTCCAGCCGGGACGCGAAACGCCGCCCGACGGCCCGCACGACCTCCAGCGAGGCCAGCGCGTCCGCCGCCGCGTCGTGCGCGCCGTCCAGCGGGACGCCGTAGTGCTCGCAGAGGTCGGTCAGCGTGCGCCGGCCCTTGCGGTAGCGATCCAGGTGCTTGTCCAGGACCCGTGGGTCGAGCACCAGCAGAGGGACCGACTCGAACCAGCGCCCCAGCGAGGACGCGCGATGCCGGCGCAGCTCGCGATCCAGGAGCGTCAGGTCGAACGGCGCGTTCATCACCACCAACGGCCGCCCGGTGCCCGCCTGTTCGGCGAGCTCGGTGGCTATCTCGTGCATCACCGGCGCCGGCCAGCGGCCGTTGCGCGCCAGATGATCCTCCGTCAGCCCGTGCACCGCCGTCGCCTCGGCGGGCACCGGCACGCCCGGGTTCACCAGCCACTGGTGCACCCGGGGTCGTGTGCCAGGGGCGTCCTGGACGACGAGGGCGGCCGACACGATCCGGTCGGTCTCGACGTCCACGCCCGTTGTCTCCGTGTCGAATGCCGCCAGCGGGCCCTCGTACCAGCACGTCATACGTACACAACTCCTCGTTCACCCACGGCAGCTGACGCACCGTCTTCTGCCCGTTTGGTGATACCCGGGCTGTTTGCGCCGTACGCCGGGAGGAGACAACAGAAGTACGGGTCCGCGCAGTTCAGCGGCGTCTTCCGTGGGCGCGGCCCGGCGCGGGGACATTCACTTTGCTTGGAAGGCTGCTGGCCATGGCGATAGCGCAGCCCGAGCGGGGCGGGCTGCTGCCCGAACGCACGGGCCCCCATCGCGGTTCACTCGCCACCACCGCCTGCATGGAGACATTGCAGGTGGGTTATCTGCACGCCGTCGCGGCCGCCGCCGGCTGCTCGCTGTCCCAGCCCTTTCCGGACAACGGCATCGACTGGCACGTCAGTCACAGCGCGCCGGGGCACACGATCGACGACGAGGTCACCATCAAGGTGCAGCTCAAGGCCACGTACCAGATCGCGCCCAAGCCGCCCGGCCGCTTCTTCTCCTTCACGCTCGACAACGACCACCTGGCGAAACTCGCCCGCACCCCGGTCTCGGTGCACAAGATCCTCGTCGTGATGCTCGTCCCGCGCTCGCAGGACGACTGGCTGCGCGCCAGCCACGACCGGCTGGACCTGCGGCACTGCTGCTACTGGGTCAACCTCGCCGGGCACCCCGTGACCGGCCGGCACCGGACCAACGTCCGCATACCGACCTCGCGCATCTTCGACGACCGGGCGCTGTGCGAGATCATGACGCGGGTCGGGACGGGAGGCAGACCATGACGCACCGCCCGCTCGACGAGCCCCTGCGGGCCGTACGGCCCCACCCCGAGCCCTGGGACCAGCCGCCGGAGCCCGGCCAGGTCGACCCCGCCGTGCTCGGCGCGCTGCTGCGCCGGCACGGCTGGCAGCGCCGCGGCGGCGCCGCCGGACGCTACGGCCGCTGGACACCGCCCGGCCCCGGGGCGGGCGGCACCAGTCTGCTCGTGCCCGAGAGCCGGGCCTTCCCCGACAGCGACGACCTGCTCGCCGAGGCGCTCCTCGCCCTCTCCCGCAGCCCCATGCCGTCCGCGCGCGAGGTGCTCGTCGGGCTGAGCGTGCCCAGCGACGAGATCCGCTGGTGGCGTGACGTGCCCGCGGGACCGGCGGGTGCCGCGTCCTGGACCGTCGAGGAGCAGCTGCGCTCGGCCGCCCGGCAGACGCTGCTCGCCGCGGCGCTCGCCACCCGCGCGCGTGCGGGCTATTACGGCGCCCGCCACAAGCGCGCCGCCGCCGTGATGCTGGAGAGCGTCCTGGTCGGCGCCGCGACGGGCGGCAGCGGCCTCACGGCCTTCGTCCCCGTCGACCCGGCCAGGCCGCTCGCCGTCCGCCTCCACCAGGCGCTCTACGCCGTCCGCGAGGCCATCGACTACCAGCGCGCCACCGGGGGCATGGACGCCTTCGACGGGGCCGTCGAAGCCGGGGTGAGCCGTGAGCTGACCGAGGCGCTCGTCGCCCTGGTTCGGGGCACGGAGGGCGCCCGTGTCGCCGTCGAGTGGGCCCCGGGCGCCGGTCCGCCCGAGGGCGGTGCCGGGCGGGGCGAGGCCGTGGAGTTCTCGCCGGGCGACCTGCCCGTGCTGCGCGAGGCCGGGGCCCGCTATCTGCGCGAGGAGCCCTCCGTGCCGGTGCGGATCACCGGCGAGGTGGTCCGCATGCGCAGGTCGGAGCGGCGCGGCGAGGGGACCGTGCGGCTGCGGGTGCTGGCCGGTGCCGAGATTCCGCACGTCCGGCTCATCCTGGACGAGGAGGACTACCGGATCGCCGGGCAGGCCCACCTCGTCGGGCTGCCGGTGCGGGTGCACGGGCGGCTGGAGAGCCGCGGCGGCTTCCGCCGGCTGACGGGCGCCTCCGGGGTCGTACCGGTGCAGGTGGACGAGGTGGAGCGGGACCAGCTGCTGAAGTCGTTGCAGGAGAACCTCGACTTCTTCGAGGAGGCCTGCGGCGGGGAATGATTTCGCCTGCGGTGGTCCGGGGTCGGTACGATCCCTTATTGCGCGCGCTCTCGGTACGGCGCCGCATCCACCTTCAGTCAGGAGAGACCGGTGTCAGACGTCCGTGTGATCATCCAACGCGATTCCGAGCGGGAAGAGCGCACGGTGACGACGGGCACCACGGCCGCCGACCTCTTCGCCGGTGAGCGCTCGATCATCGCCGCGCGGGTGGGCGGGGAGCTGAAGGACCTGGCCCACGCGCTCGCCGACGGCGACGAGGTCGAGGGTGTCGACATCTCCTCCGAGGACGGCCTGGGCATCCTGCGCCACTCGACCGCGCACGTCATGGCGCAGGCCGTGCAGGAGCTGTTCCCCGAGGCCAAGCTGGGCATCGGCCCGCCGGTCAAGGACGGGTTCTACTACGACTTCGACGTCGAGAAGCCCTTCCACCCCGATGACCTCAAGGCCATCGAGAAGAAGATGCAGGAGATCCAGAAGCGCGGCCAGCGCTTCTCCCGCCGCGTCGTCACCGACGACGAGGCCCGCGCTGAGCTGGCCGACGAGCCGTACAAGCTGGAGCTGATCGGTCTCAAGGGCTCCGCCTCGCACGACGACGGCGCGGACGTCGAGGTCGGTGCCGGCGAGCTGACGATCTACGACAACCTGGACGCCAAGACCGGCGAGCTGTGCTGGAAGGACCTCTGCCGCGGTCCGCACCTGCCCTCCACCCGGCTGATCCCGGCGTTCAAGCTGATGCGCAACGCGGCCGCCTACTGGCGCGGCAGCGAGAAGAACCCGATGCTCCAGCGCATCTACGGCACCGCCTGGCCGTCCAAGGACGAGCTGAAGGCGTACCTGGAGTTCCTCGCCGAGGCCGAGAAGCGCGACCACCGCAAGCTGGGCAGCGAGCTCGACCTCTTCTCCATCCCCGAGCAGATCGGCTCCGGGCTCGCCGTCTTCCACCCCAAGGGCGGCGTCATCCGCCGGGTGATGGAGGACTACTCGCGGCGCCGCCACGAGGAGGAGGGCTACGAGTTCGTCTACACCCCGCACGCGACGAAGGGGAAGCTCTTCGAGACGTCGGGCCACCTGGACTGGTACGCCGACGGCATGTACCCGCCCATGCAGCTCGACGAGGGCGTGGACTACTACCTCAAGCCCATGAACTGCCCGATGCACAACCTGGTCTTCGACGCCCGCGGCCGCTCGTACCGGGAACTGCCGCTGCGGCTGTTCGAGTTCGGCACCGTGTACCGCTACGAGAAGTCCGGTGTCGTGCACGGCCTCACCCGCGCGCGCGGCTTCACGCAGGACGACGCGCACATCTACTGCACCCGTGAGCAGATGTCCGAGGAGCTGGACAAGACGCTCACCTTCGTCCTCGGCCTGCTGCGCGACTACGGCCTGACCGACTTCTACCTGGAGCTGTCCACCAAGGACCCGGAGAAGTTCGTCGGCTCCGACGAGGCCTGGGATGAGGCGACCGAGACGCTGCGCGCGGTCGCCGAGAAGCAGGGGCTGCCGCTGGTCCCGGACCCGGGCGGCGCCGCCTTCTACGGGCCGAAGATCTCCGTGCAGACCAAGGACGCCATCGGGCGCACCTGGCAGATGTCGACCATCCAGCTCGACTTCAACCTGCCCGAGCGGTTCGACCTGGAGTACACCGCCGCGGACGGCACCAAGCAGCGCCCGGTCATGATCCACCGCGCGCTGTTCGGCTCCATCGAGCGGTTCTTCGCGGTGCTCCTGGAGCACTACGCGGGCGCCTTCCCGGCCTGGCTCGCGCCCGTGCAGGCGATCGGCATCCCGATCGGCGACGCGCACGTCGAGTACCTGGAGAAGTTCGCGGCGACGGCGAAGCGGCAGGGGCTGCGGGTCGAGGTGGACTCGTCGTCCGACCGCATGCAGAAGAAGATCAGGAACGCGCAGAAGCAGAAGGTGCCCTTCATGGTCATCGCGGGCGACGAGGACATGGCCAACGGCGCCGTCTCCTTCCGCTACCGCGACGGCTCGCAGGAGAACGGCATTCCCGTCGACGAGGCCATCGCCAAGATCGCGAAGGTCGTCGAGGAGCGCACGCAGGTCTGACGCGCCCCGGCGCACCCCGCAGGGCCCCCGGAAGCCGTACGGCTCACCCGGGGGCCTTTCGTCGGCGTGGTCCGCGGGCCCGGCCCGGTCCCGGCGGTTTTCGCCCAGCCCGGCGACACGCCGCGAATGGGCGAAGCCATATGCTGCCTTGCATGACGAGTGAGCCGGAACAGCAGATCGGAGTGGGGACGCAGGACGCGTTCCAGCGCCTGTGGACACCCCACCGGATGGCCTACATCCAGGGTGAGAACAAGCCCACCGGTCCGGGGGCCGACGACGGCTGCCCCTTCTGCTCGATCCCGGCGAAGTCCGACGAGGACGGCCTGGTCGTCCGCCGTGGCGCCCAGGTGTACGCGGTGCTGAACCTGTACCCGTACAACGGCGGCCACCTCATGGTCGTGCCCTACCGGCACGTCGCCGACTACACGGACCTCACGGAGCCCGAGACCGCCGAGCTCGCCGAGCTGACCAAGCAGGCGATGACGGCGCTGCGCACGGCGTCGGGCGCCCAGGGCTTCAACATCGGCATGAACCAGGGTGGGGTCGCCGGCGCGGGCATCGCCGCGCATCTGCACCAGCACATCGTGCCGCGCTGGGGCGGCGACACGAACTTCATGCCCGTGGTGGGGCACACCCGGGTGCTGCCCCAGCTGCTGGCCGACACCCGGAAGATGCTGGCGGAGGCCTGGCCGACGGCGTGAGACCGCCGGCCAGGGGTCGCCTCACGCGTCGTACAGGTCCGCCTTGCGGGGCGACGGGTCCTGCACGGCCGTGCTGAGGAACGCCGAGCGGTTGCCGAACTTCTCGGTGTCCACGCCGTTCTCCTCCAGCACCCGGATCGCCGCCGAGTGGACCACGCGGAGCACCGGCGTGGCGGCGCGCAGCGCGTCGTCGGCCATGAACCGGTGCCGCCAGGGCTTCGCGGCCCACGCGTGCCGCAGGCCGAACGGCTCGGGCAGGGCCAGCGACCCGCCGAGCCAGTTCAGCAGCGGCGGGTACCAGGTCAGCGGCGCCCGGGCGGCCACCCGTACCACCTCGTCGGCGTCGACCAGCGGGAGCTTGACGGTCCGCGTCTCCCAGCGTTTCACGGACTTCTGCACCGACTTCTCCTTCGCCGCCGGCTTGGAGGTGAAGAGCGGGTGCACGGGCCCCAGGGCGTGCCCGGTGACCTCGATGCGCAGTGTCTCGAAGAGCACGGTCACCGTGATCAGCATGGTGATCACCAACTGCCCGTCCCAGAGCGTCCACTGCACGCCCAGGTAGTGCCGGTCGCCGCTGCCGAACTGCTGCTTGTTGCAGATCTCCTGGATGGCGTGCGACTTGACCTGGTACGCCTCCACGTCGGTGCCCCCCGGACGGGACACCGACGTCGCGTTCTCGCCGATCGGCGTGACGACCCAGTGGCGTATCGAGGGCTTGGGGAAGCCGCCCGTGTTCAGCGGGCCGCGCTCCAGCATGCGCAGCTGGTCGTGGATGGACCGCACGACGTCCCAGCTGCGGAACGGGTGGATCTCCCGGTCGGGATCGGCCGGGGAGAGGTCCTCCGCGAGCTGCCAGCTGCCCCAGCGGGTGCCCATGCCGAGTATGCCCTTGGGCCCGGCGTAGAAGACGGAGTTGGACTGCTGCTCGGCGCCGAGCCGGGCGAGGGACTGGCGCAGCTGCTCGGCGGCGGTCTCACCGGGGTTGCTGGGCACCGCCTCGGGCACCTTCGCGCCGACGCTGCTGCCCGACAGCAGGCTGTCCCAGCGCTCCCGCAGGTCCTTCGCGGTGCGCTCGCAGATCTGCTTGGCCCAGAACCAGCCGATCACCGGCATCACCACCGCCGCACGCGCGTACCAGGCCCAGAAGCCGGTGAAGGGCATCTGGACCAGGAAGATCACGGCCAGTGCCCCGACCGCGACGAGCAGCGTGGTCGCGAGTGTCGAGGCCCGCTTGTCCTCACGCCGGGCGATGGTGGTGCGGATCGTGAACACCATCAGCCAGACCAGCAGGCCGGGCAGGAAGAGCAGACCGCACAGCACCATGACGATCGCGAGCAGGTTGTCGCGCTCGCGGCGGATGCGGTTGGCCGCCAGGCAGTGCTCGACGACGACCTGCGGCTCCGCGCCGAAGGACTGGATCAGCGGTGCCCGGCCCGAGCCGAGCATCCGGTCGACCACCGCCCGGGAGAACGCCTCGCCGAGGTTGGGCCGGAAGATCTTCGCCCACTTCTGGCCGGGCTTCACCTTCGACTCGTGCCACTCGTTGTTGGCCTTGAGTATCTCCTCGACCTCGTTGTCCCGGTACGCCGCGGAGGCCAGCGCGTACGTCGCCGTCTGCCCTTCGTCGCCCGTGCGCGGCACCTGCGGCCCGAAGATGTCCGCGTAACCGCTGTCAACGGTCATTCCCGCCCCCGATCGCCGCCACTGTCGCTCCTGCGGCCTTCCCGACTTCCCTGCTCCGCACACCTGTTGATCAGGTCGTCAAAGCCTATCCGCAGGCACCGACATACGTCGGCGGACGGCCGAAGCCGTCCGCCGAACCGGAGGAGAACCACCGTCCTTCAGCCACGCAGGCCCGCCCGCGCTAGGAGGCGTCCTGCTCCATCTTCCGCAGCCGCTCGGCGACTTGAGGGGGCATCGGCTCGTGGCGCGCGTAGCGCCGGCTGAACCGCGCGGTCCCGTGCGAGAGGGAACGCAGATCGACGGCATACCGCCCGATCTCGATCTCCGGCACCTCGGCCCTCACCAGGGTGCGTCCGCCGGCGGTCTGCTCGGTGCCCAGCACCCGGCCGCGCCGCCCGGACAGGTCGCTCATCACGGCGCCCACGTAGTCGTCGCCGACCAGCACGCTCACCTCGGCCACCGGCTCCAGCAGATGGATCCTCGCGTCCGCCGCCGCCTCGCGCAGCGCGAGGGCGCCCGCCGTCTGGAACGCGGCGTCCGAGGAGTCCACGGAGTGCGCCTTGCCGTCCAGCAACGTGATCCGCACGTCGACGAGGGAGTGCCCCGCGGCGATGCCCTTGGCGGCCTGCGCGCGCACGCCCTTCTCGACCGACGGGATGAACTGGCGCGGCACCGCCCCGCCGACGACCTTGTCGACGAACTCGATGCCCGAGCCGCCGGGCAGGGGTTCCACCTCGATCTCGCAGATGGCGTACTGCCCGTGGCCGCCGGACTGCTTCACATGCCGGCCGCGCCCGCCCGCCTTGGTCGCGAACGTCTCCCGCAGGGGCACCCGGTGCGGTACGACGTCCACCCGCACGCCGTAACGGCTGCGCAGCCGTTCCAGCGCGACGTCGGCGTGGGCCTCGCCCAGGCACCACAGCACCACCTGGTGGGTGTCCTGGTTCTGCTCCAGGCGCATCGTCGGATCCTCGGCCACCAGCCGGGACAGACCCTGGGAGAGTTTGTCCTCGTCCGGTTTGCTGTGCGCCTGGATGGCGAGCGGCAGCAGGGGATCGGGCATGTCCCAGGGCTCCATCAGGAGCGGGTCGTCCTTGGCGGAGAGGGTGTCGCCGGTCTCCGCGCGGTTCAGCTTCGCCACGCAGGCGAGGTCGCCGGCGACACAGTGCGAGACGGGGCGCTGCTGTTTGCCGAACGGCGTGGACAGGGCGCCGATGCGCTCGTCGACGTCGTGGTCCTCATGGCCCCGGTCGGCGAGTCCGTGACCGGAGACGTGCACGGTCGCGTCCGGCCGCAGCGTGCCGGAGAACACCCGCACGAGCGAGACGCGGCCGACGTACGGGTCGGAAGAGGTGCGCACGACCTCCGCGACCAGCGGCCCGTCCGGATCGCAGGACATCAGCTCGCGTGGCCTGCCGTCGATGGTGGTGACCTGGGGCTGCTCGTGCTCCAGCGGGGTCGGGAACCCCCCGGTGACCAGCTCCAGCAGCTCGACCGTGCCGAGGCCCTGCCGGGCGCCGTCGCCGGCGGGAGCGGCGGCCAGCACCGGGAAGAACCTGCCGCGCGCGACGGCCCGCTCCAGGTCCTGCACGAGGGTCTTGACGTCGATCCGCTCACCGCCGAGGTAGCGGTCCATGAGGGTCTCGTCCTCGCTCTCGGCGATGATCCCCTCGATGAGGCGGTTGCGTGCCTCCTCGATCAGCGGCAGCTGCTCCTCGTCCGGCTCGGACTCCTTGCGCTCGCCCGTCGAGTAGTCGAACAGCTTCTGCGACAGCAGCCCGGTCAGCCCGGTCACCGGCGCGTGCCCGTCCGGCGCCTGCGGGCCGCGCAGCGGCAGGTACAGCGGCAGCACGGCGTCGGGGTCGTCGGCGCCGAACGCCTCCGCGCAGATCCGCGTCATCTCCTCGAAGTCCGCGCGTGCGGCCTCCAGGTGCGTGACGACGATGGCGCGCGGCATGCCGACGGCCGCGCACTCCTCCCACACCACGCGGGTCGAGCCGTCCACGCCGTCCGAGGCGGAGACGACGAAGAGGGCCGCGTCCGCGGCGCGCAGACCGGCCCGTAGTTCCCCGACGAAGTCGGCGTATCCGGGGGTGTCGAGAAGGTTGACCTTGATGCCGTCCCACTCGACGGGTACCAGGGAGAGCTGCACCGAGCGCTGTTGCCGGTGCTCGATCTCGTCGTAGTCGGAGACCGTGCCGCCGTCCTCCACGCGGCCCGCCCGGTTCACCGCCCCCGCGGTCAGCGCGAGCGCCTCCACCAAGGTCGTCTTTCCCGCTCCGCAGTGGCCGACCAGCACCACATTCCGTACGGACGCGGGCTGGTCGGCCGCCACTGCTCTGCCGGCGGCTCCGGGGTGTGCATTGGTCTTGTCGCCCATGATCCTGCCTCCCGTGCACGGTGAGGTCACTGTGGGCGCGGACACGCGGGACCCGCGTGCTGGGCGGCTCCGGCGACGCCCGCGATTCTTCGAGCTTTCCACTCCCGTCACGGTGCGTCCATACAAAGGACGCGAAGCCGCCGACCGGCGGCGGTTGCGGGCCGTGCGCCCCGCTCCCCGACGAGCCGTGGGTGCCGAGCGGTCGCCCGCCCGCGCGCGTGGCTACGATGGGCCAGCCGACGGCCAGCAGGGGCCGGGCGGCGCCAGCGACCCTCGGGAAGGCCATGCTGAACAAGTACGCGCGTGCATTTTTCACGCGTGTCCTCACACCGTTCGCCGCGTTTCTCATCCGCCGGGGCGTGAGCCCCGACACGGTCACGCTGATCGGCACCGCGGGCGTGATGGCGGGCGCGCTGGTCTTCTACCCCCAGGGGGAGTTCTTCTGGGGCACGGTCGTCATCACCCTCTTCGTCTTCTCCGACCTCGTCGACGGGAACATGGCCCGCCAGCTGGGCCGCTCCAGCCGCTGGGGCGCCTTCCTGGACTCCACCCTGGACCGGGTCGCCGACGGCGCCATCTTCGGTGGCTTCGCCCTCTGGTACGCCGGTGGCGGCGACGACCTCGTGCTGTGCGCCGTGTCGATCTTCTGCCTGGCCAGCGGTCAGGTGGTGTCGTACACCAAGGCGCGCGGCGAGTCGATCGGCCTGCCGGTCGCCGTGAACGGGCTGGTCGAGCGCGCCGAGCGGCTGGTGATCTCGCTGGTCGCGGCCGGGCTCGCGGGTCTGCACGCGTTCGGCGTGCCGGGGATCCAGGTGCTGCTGCCGATCGCCCTGTGGATCGTGGCCGGCGGCAGCCTGATCACGCTGATCCAGCGGGTCGTCACGGTCCGCCGCGAGTCCGCCGAGGCGGAGGCGGCGGAGCGGGGGAGCGACGACAATGCCTCTCAGGGGAGGGAGGCGGCGAAATGAGTGCTCGGGACAGCCTGACGGACGCCCTGTACGGCCTCGGCTGGAGCACGGTGAAGAAGCTGCCCGAGCCGGTGGCCAGGCGGCTCGGGAACACGGTGGCCGACCTCGCCTGGAAGCAGCGCGGCAAGGGTGTGCTGCGGCTGGAGGCCAACTACGCGCGAGTGGTGCCGGGCGCGTCCCCGGAGCGGCTCGCCGCGCTCACGCGCGCGGGCATGCGGTCGTACCTGCGCTACTGGATGGAGTCCTTCCGGCTCCCCGCCTGGAGCGCCGAGCGCGTGAACGCCGCTTTCGAGCCCAAGGACCTGCACCACCTGACGGACGGCCTGGCCGCGGGCAAGGGCGTCGTCCTGGCCCTGCCGCACCTGGCCAACTGGGATCTGGCCGGCGCCTGGGTCACCACCAAGCTCGGCATCCCCTTCACCACCGTCGCCGAGCGGCTGAAGCCCGAGACGCTCTACGACCGCTTCGTGGCCTACCGCGCGGGCCTCGGCATGGAGGTCCTGCCGCACACCGGCGGCTCCGCCTTCGGCGCCCTCGCCCGCCGGCTGCGTGGCGGCGGCCTGGTCTGCCTGGTGGCCGACCGCGACCTGTCCGCCTCCGGGGTGGAGGTCAGCTTCTTCGGCGACACCGCGCGGATGCCGGCCGGACCGGCGCTGCTGGCCCAGCAGACCGGGGCCCTGCTGATGCCGGCGACGCTCTGGTACGACGACTCACCCGTCATGCGGGGCCGTCTGCATCCTCCGATCGAGGTACCCGAGTCAGGCACCCGGGCCGAGAAGACGTCTGTCATGACGCAGGCCCTGGCGGACGCCTTCGCGTCGGGGATCGCCGAACATCCGGAGGACTGGCACATGTTGCAGCGGCTGTGGCTCAAGGACCTCGACCCCGCAAAGGGCGGTCCGGCGGCCCCGGATGCCACGAAGGGGACCCCGTGAGGATCGGCATCGTCTGCCCGTACTCCTGGGACGTGCCGGGCGGCGTCCAGTTCCACATCAGGGATCTGGCCGAGTACTTCCTCCGCCAGGGGCACGAGGTGTCCGTCCTCGCCCCCGCGGACGACGACACCCCGCTGCCGCCCTACGTCGTCTCCGCAGGCCGCGCGGTCCCGGTGCCGTACAACGGTTCGGTGGCCCGGCTGAACTTCGGGTTCCTGTCGGCGGCGCGGGTGCGCCGCTGGCTGCACGACGGCGCCTTCGACGTGATCCACATCCACGAGCCGGCGTCCCCGTCGCTGGGCCTGCTCGCCTGCTGGGCGGCGCAGGGCCCCATCGTCGCCACCTTCCACACGTCCAACCCCCGCTCGCGCGCGATGATCGCCGCGTACGCGATCCTCCAGGCGGCGCTGGAGAAGATCAGCGCCCGGATCGCGGTCAGCGAGTACGCCCGCCGCACCCTCGTCGAGCACCTCGGCGGGGACGCCGTGGTGATCCCCAACGGCGTGGACGTCGACTTCTTCGCCCGGGCCGAGCCCCGCCCCGAGTGGCAGGGCGACACCCTCGGCTTCGTCGGCCGCATCGACGAGCCCCGCAAGGGCCTGCCGGTGCTGATGCGGGCGCTGCCGAGGATTCTCGCCGAGCGGCCGCAGACGCGGCTGCTGGTCGCGGGCCGCGGCGACGAGCGGCAGGCGGTCGAGTCGCTCCCGTCCGAGCTGCGCTCCCGGGTGGAGTTCCTCGGCATGGTCAGCGACGAGGACAAGGCCCGCTTCCTGCGCAGTGTCGACGTCTACGTGGCACCCAACACCGGCGGCGAGAGCTTCGGGATCATCCTGGTCGAGGCGATGTCGGCGGGCGCCCCCGTGCTGGCCTCGGACCTGGACGCCTTCACCCAGGTCCTCGACCAGGGCGCGGCGGGCGAGCTGTTCGCCAACGAGGACGCGGACGCGCTCGCGGAGGCCGCCCTGCGGCTGCTGGGCGACCCCGAGCGGCGCAAGGAGCTCAGCGAGCGGGGCAGCGCCCACGTCCGCGGGTTCGACTGGTCGACGGTGGGCGCGGACATCCTGTCGGTCTACGAGACGGTCACGGACGGCACCAGCGCGGTCGCCGCCGACGAGCGGTCCGCCGGACTGTGGGGCCGGTTCGGGCTGGCCCGCGACTGACCGATCGCACCCGACCGGCACCCCGGTAGCCTTGCCGCCCGTGACCGCAACCCTGATCTGGATCATCGTCGCCCTGGTCGCCGTGGGCGTGTACCTGAGCTGGACGGCGGGCCGCCTGGACCGGCTGCACGCCCGGATCGACGCCACCCGGGCCGCCCTGGACGCGCAACTGCTGCGCCGCGCCTCGGTGGCCCAGGAGGTCGCCACGTCCGGGGTGCTCGATCCGGCGGCCTCGATCGTCCTGTACGAGGCGGCGCACGCGGCCCGGCAGTCCGAGGAGGAGCACCGGGAGGTCGCCGAGAGCGAGCTGAGCCAGTCCCTGCGGGCCGTGTTCGCCGACCCGCAGCAGGTCGAGGTGGTCCGGGAGGCACCTGGGGGAGAGGCGGCGGCCCGGGAGCTCACCGAGGCGGTACGCCGGGTGCCGATGGCCCGGCGCTTCCACAACGACGCGGTGGGTGCCGCCCGCAGACTGCGGCAGCACCGCAAGGTGCGATGGTTCCGGCTGGCCGGGCACGCGCCGTTCCCCATGGCCTTCGAGATGGACGACGAGCCCCCGACGGCCCTGGCGGACCGGGCCGCCTAGCGGAGGTGGCGGAAAACGATCCACCGGCTGCACATTGGCCCTTGCTGTGGCCTGCGCACTTCCCGTTTCCTCGGTGTTCGCAGAAACCCTCTTTCACGTCAGTGAGGTCACCCGTGTCCAGCACGCTCCCCAACCCCGCCCAGCCCCAGGACAACGCCGCCACCGGCACCGCGCGCGTCAAGCGCGGCATGGCCGAGCAGCTCAAGGGTGGCGTGATCATGGACGTCGTCACGCCGGAGCAGGCGAAGATCGCCGAGGACGCGGGCGCCGTCGCCGTCATGGCCCTGGAGCGGGTCCCGGCCGACATCCGCAAGGACGGCGGGGTGGCCCGGATGTCCGACCCGGACATGATCGAGGGCATCATCGACGCCGTCTCCATCCCGGTCATGGCCAAGTCCCGCATCGGCCACTTCGTCGAGGCGCAGGTCCTGCAGTCCCTGGGCGTCGACTACATCGACGAGTCCGAGGTGCTCACCCCCGCCGACGAGGTCAACCACTCCGACAAGTGGGCCTTCACCACGCCCTTCGTCTGCGGCGCCACCAACCTCGGTGAGGCCTTGCGCCGCATCGCCGAGGGCGCGGCCATGATCCGCTCCAAGGGCGAGGCCGGCACCGGCAACGTCGTCGAGGCGGTCCGCCACCTGCGCCAGATCAAGAACGAGATCGCCCGCCTGCGCGGCTACGACAACAACGAGCTGTACGCCGCCGCCAAGGACCTGCGCGCCCCGTACGAGCTGGTCCAGGAGGTCGCCGAGCTGGGCAAGCTCCCGGTCGTGCTGTTCTCCGCCGGCGGTGTGGCCACGCCCGCCGACGCCGCGCTGATGCGCCAGCTCGGCGCCGAGGGCGTCTTCGTCGGCTCCGGCATCTTCAAGTCCGGCGACCCGGCCAAGCGCGCCGCCGCCATCGTGAAGGCGACCACCTTCTTCGACGACCCGAAGATCATCGCCGACGCGTCCCGCAACCTCGGCGAGGCCATGGTCGGCATCAACTGCGACACCCTGCCCGAGACCGAGCGCTACGCCAACCGCGGCTGGTAAGGCACTGCACCCCATGAGCGACACCCCCGTGATCGGCGTGCTGGCCCTCCAGGGCGACGTACGGGAGCACCTCGTCGCCCTGGCCGCGGCCGACGCCGTGGCCAGGCCGGTCAGGCGCCCCGAAGAGCTCGACGAGGTCGACGGCCTCGTGATCCCCGGCGGCGAGTCCACCACCATCTCCAAGCTGGCCACCCTGTTCGGCGTGATGGAGCCGTTGCGCGCCCGGGTCCGCGACGGACTGCCCGTCTACGGCACCTGCGCCGGCATGATCATGCTGGCCGACAAGATCCTCGACCCGCGCTCGGGCCAGGAGACGATCGGCGGTATCGACATGATCGTGCGCCGCAACGCCTTCGGACGGCAGAACGAGTCCTTCGAGGCCGCGGTCGACGTCGCGGGCGTCACGGGAGATCCTGTGGAGGGGGTCTTCATCCGCGCCCCCTGGGTGGAGTCCGTCGGCGCCCGCGTCGAGGTGCTGGCCGAGCACGACGGCCATATCGTCGCGGTCCGTCAGGGCAACGCGCTCGCCACGTCGTTCCACCCGGAACTGACCGGCGACCACCGTGTGCACGGCCTGTTCGTCGACATGGTGCGCGCGACCCGCGCGGCTCGGTCCTTGTAGGATCTCTGGCGTTCGTTGCAGAGATGGGTTACGCGAAGGAGACAGGCAGATGTCCGGCCACTCTAAATGGGCTACGACGAAGCACAAGAAGGCCGTGATCGATGCCAAGCGCGGCAAGCTCTTCGCGAAGCTGATCAAGAACATCGAGGTCGCCGCGCGCATGGGCGGCGTCGACCTGGAGGGCAACCCGACCCTCTACGACGCCGTGCAGAAGGCCAAGAAGCAGTCGGTCCCGAACAAGAACATCGACTCGGCGATCAAGCGCGGCGGTGGTCTGGAGGCCGGTGGCGCCGAATACGAGACGATCATGTACGAGGGCTACGGTCCCAACGGTGTCGCGGTGCTCATCGAGTGCCTCACCGACAACCGCAACCGCGCCGCCTCGGACGTCCGTGTCGCGATGACCCGCAACGGCGGGTCCATGGCCGACCCCGGCTCCGTGTCGTACCTGTTCAACCGCAAGGGTGTCGTCATCGTCCCCAAGGGCGAGCTCGGTGAGGACGACGTCCTGGGCGCCGTGCTCGACGCGGGCGCCGAGGAGGTCAACGACCTCGGTGAGTCCTTCGAGGTGCTCAGCGAGGCGACCGACCTGGTCGCGGTCCGCACGGCCCTGCAGGAGGCCGGGATCGACTACGACTCCGCCGAGGCCAACTTCGTCCCGACCATGCAGGTCGAGCTGGACGAGGAGGGCGCGAAGAAAATCTTCAAGCTGATCGACGCGCTGGAGGACAGCGACGACGTGCAGAACGTCTTCGCCAACTTCGACGTGAGCGACGAGGTCATGGAGAAGGTCGACGCGTAGCACCGCCGCGCACCGGAGCGCGCGCCACGGGCCGACGGGACACACCCCGTCGGCCCGTCGCGTTGTCGGTGGCACCCGATAGCCTGCACGAACTGGGGAAACCGGCCGGTGACGGCCGCAGGAGAGCGAAGGAGGGGCGGGTGCGGGTACTGGGGGTGGACCCGGGACTGACCCGGTGCGGCGTCGGCGTCGTCGAAGGGGTCCCCGGACGCCCGCTCACGATGCTCGGCGTCGGCGTGGTCCGCACGCCGGCCGAGGCCGAGCTGGGGCACCGCCTGGTCGCCGTTGAGCGGGGCATCGAGGAGTGGCTCGACGAGCACCGGCCCGAATTCGTCGCCGTGGAGCGGGTGTTCAGCCAGCACAACGTCCGCACGGTGATGGGCACCGCCCAGGCCAGCGCGGTCGCCATGCTCTGCGCGGCCCGCCGCGGCATCCCCGTCGCCCTGCACACCCCCAGCGAGGTCAAGGCCGCCGTCACCGGCAGCGGCCGCGCCGACAAGGCACAGGTCGGCACCATGGTGACCCGGCTGCTGCGGCTGGACGCCCCGCCGAAGCCGGCCGACGCCGCCGACGCCCTGGCGCTCGCGATCTGCCACATCTGGCGCGCCCCCGCGCAGAACCGCCTCCAGCAGGCCGTCGCCCGGCACACCGCAACAACCACCGCATCGAAAGGCCGCACGGCATGATCGCCTTCGTCAGTGGCACGGTCGCCGCCCTCGCACCCGACACCGCGGTGGTCGAGGTCGGCGGTGTCGGCATGGCCGTGCAGTGCACGCCCAACACGCTGTCCACGCTCCGCACGGGCCAGCCCGCCAAGCTCGCCACCTCCCTCGTCGTACGGGAGGACTCGCTCACCCTCTACGGCTTCGTGGACGACGACGAGCGCCAGGTCTTCGAACTGCTCCAGACCGCGAGCGGGGTGGGCCCCCGGCTCGCCCAGGCCATGCTGGCCGTGCACACGCCCGACGCCCTGCGCCGCGCCGTCGCCACCGGCGACGAGAAGGCCCTCACCGCCGTCCCCGGCATCGGCAAGAAGGGTGCCCAGAAGTTGCTGCTGGAGCTCAAGGACCGCCTGGGCGCGCCGATCGGCGCCGCCCCCGCGATCGGCGCGCCGGTCAGCAACGGCTGGCGCGACCAGCTGCACGCCGCGCTGATCGGTCTGGGGTACGCGACCCGGGAGGCCGACGAGGCGGTCGCCGCCGTCGCCCCCCAGGCCTTGGCCGCCGAGGGCACGCCGCAGGTGGGTCAGCTGCTGAAGGCGGCCCTGCAGACGCTCAACAGAGCCCGCTAGCCGGCGGCGCCGCGCAGCCGCACGGGACGCCGGCGGACGCGAACCGCCCGCTGCGGCTGCCGGGACCGGCCCGAAGAGCGGCACCCCCTCCCCGTACGACCCATCCGACCGCGAACGCACCCGAGGGCCCACGCACATGAACTGGGACGACCCGACCGACCCCGCCGACACCGAGCGGCTGGTGGGCCCTGCCGCCGACCGTGAGGACCAGGCCGTGGAGGCCGCGCTGCGCCCCAAGGACCTGGGCGAGTTCATCGGCCAGGAGAAGGTCCGCGAACAGCTCGACCTCGTCCTGCGCGCCGCACGCGCGCGGGGCGCCACCGCCGACCACGTGCTGCTCTCCGGCGCCCCCGGCCTCGGCAAGACCACCCTGTCCATGATCATCGCGGCCGAGATGGGCGCCCCGATCCGCATCACCTCGGGTCCCGCCATCCAGCACGCCGGCGACCTCGCCGCGATCCTCTCCTCCCTCCAGGAGGGCGAGGTCCTCTTCCTCGACGAGATCCACCGCATGTCGCGGCCCGCCGAGGAGATGCTGTACATGGCGATGGAGGACTTCCGCGTCGACGTGATCGTCGGCAAGGGACCCGGCGCGACCGCGATCCCGCTGGAGCTGCCCCCGTTCACCCTGGTCGGCGCCACCACGCGGGCGGGACTGCTGCCGCCCCCGCTGCGCGACCGCTTCGGCTTCACCGCGCACATGGAGTTCTACGAGCCGGCCGAGCTGGAGCGGGTCATCCACCGCTCGGCGAGCCTCCTCGACGTCGAGATCGACACCGACGGCGCCGCCGAGATCGCCGGCCGCTCCCGAGGAACACCCCGGATCGCCAACCGGCTGCTGCGGCGGGTGCGGGACTACGCGCAGGTCAAGGCCGACGGGATCATCACGCGGGACATCGCGGGCGCGGCACTGCGGGTGTACGAGGTCGATCCTCGGGGCCTGGACCGCCTCGACCGTTCCGTGCTGGAGGCGCTGCTGAAGCTGTTCGGCGGCGGACCGGTCGGTCTGTCCACGCTCGCGGTGGCCGTGGGGGAGGAGCGTGAGACCGTGGAAGAGGTCGCCGAGCCGTTCCTCGTACGGGAGGGCCTGCTGGCCCGGACCCCGCGCGGCAGGGTCGCCACCCCGGCGGCCTGGGCGCACCTCGGCCTCACCCCGCCCCGCCAGGGCACGGCGGGAACCGGACAACAGGACCTGTTCGGGGCGTGACGGCGAGGGCATTGGCCGTGGCAGGAACCCCGGTGCCATGCTGAGCGTTGTTCCATGCGCGCGGACTCGCTTAGACTCCGCCGATGCCGCCTTCCTCGGCGGCTGACATACCCCCATCCAACAGGCCGCCCCTCTGCGCGGTCGTGCGAAGGAAATCGTCCCGTGAATAGCCTCGTGACCCTCCTCCCGTTCATCGTGCTCATCGGGGCCATGATCCTGATGACCCGCTCGGCCAAGAAGAAGCAGCAGGCCGCTGTCGACATGCGGAACCAGGTGCAGCCGGGTTCCGGGGTCCGCACCATCGGGGGCATGTACGCAACGGTCAAGGAGGTCAACGAGGACACCGTCCTCCTGGACGCCGGCCCGGGCGTCGACCTCCTCTTCGCCAAGAACTCCATCGGGGCGGTGCTCTCCGACGACGAGTACAACCGCATCGTGCACGGCATCGAGCACGACCTGAAGGACGACGCGGACACCGTCCCGGACGACGCCTCCTCCCTCACCAAGGACGACGAGCCCGTCGACGCCCCGGCCGACGAGAAGTCCGTCGATCTCGGCAAGAAGGACGTGGACGAGGAGCCCGCCGACGCCGCCGAGGCGAAGCAGGACGCGGAGCCGAAGAAGACCGACGGCGACGCCGACGCGAAGTAGTCAGTCCCGGAGTGCGCGGGCCGGGCTCGGGTGCCCGGGACAGGCGCAACCCGCACGGGATCCCGACACCATGTCATGGCCGTCCGCCCGCTGACCCGGAGTGAGGCGGCCCGAGAGGGAGTACGAGAAGGTGGCAGCACCTAAAAAGGGCCGGAGCTCGAGCGCCCAGAGCAAGCCATGGCGCTCGCTGGCCCTGATTCTGATCGCCCTCGTGGCGCTCACCGGGGGAATGTTCGCCTCCGGACACACCACTCCGCGTCTCGGCATCGACCTGGCCGGTGGTACGAGCATCACGCTCGGGGCAGTCGCCGAGGACGGCAACGAGGCCGCGATCAACCCGACCAACATGAACACCGCGGTCGAGATCATGGAGCGCCGCGTCAACGGTCTGGGTGTCTCGGAGGCCGAGGTCCAGACCCAGGGCGATCGCAACATCATCGTCAACATTCCCAAGGGCACGAACTCGCAGCAGGCCCGGGAACAGGTCGGCACCACCGCCAAGCTCTACTTCCGCCCGGTCCTCGCCACCGAGCCCTCCGGCGGCACCGCCCCGCAGAACCCCTCGCCCAGCGCCTCCCCGTCCGGTGGCTCGGACAAGGCCACCGAGCCCGAGAAGGCCACCGGCTCGCAGAGCCCCGCCGCGTCGGACCCGGCGAGCCAGAGCGCGACCCCCTCTGACGGCGCCACCACCCAGGGCCGTGCCGTCACGGAGGCGTTGAAGAAGGCCAGCCCGAGCCCCTCCGCGTCCGGCTCCGGGGCCCCCAGCCCCACCCCGTCGGCGAGCGGCGGCGCCACCGGCGACGCCGACAGCAAGCTCCAGGCGCAGTACGCGGCGCTCGACTGCAGCAAGCAGTCGGTTCGCGCGAGCACCGGTGAAGGCGCCAAGCCCACCGACGCCACCGTCGGCTGCGGCGAGATCCAGGGCGTCTGGTACAAGTACCTGCTCGGCCCGGCCGGCGTCGACGGCACCGAGGTCGACGACGCCCAGGCCGTCTACGACACCCAGAGCGGCGCCGGCTGGAAGGTCCAGATGGACTTCACCTCCGCCGGTGCCAAGAAGTTCGCGGACATCACCGGCAAGCTCGCCCAGAACCAGTCGCCGCAGAACCAGTTCGGCATCGTCCTCGACGGCGAGGTCGTCTCCAGCCCGTACGTGAGCCAGTCGATCACCGGCGGCAACGCCGAGATCTCCGGCAGCTTCACGCAGGAGGAGGCCCAGGGCCTCGCCAACATGCTGTCCTACGGCGCCCTGCCGCTGACGTTCCGCGAGGACAGCGTCACCACGGTGACCGCGGCGCTCGGCGGCGACCAGCTGGAGGCCGGCCTGATCGCGGGCGCCATCGGCCTCGCCCTGGTCGTGCTCTACCTGCTGGTGTACTACCGCGGCCTGTCGTTCATCGCCCTCCTGTCGCTGCTGGTCTCGGCGGCGCTCACCTACACGCTCATGGCGCTGCTCGGCCCGGCCATCGGCTTCGCGCTGAACCTGCCGGCCGTCTGCGGTGCCATCGTGGCCATCGGCATCACGGCGGACTCGTTCATCGTGTACTTCGAACGGGTCCGGGACGAGATCCGCGAGGGCCGCTCGCTGCGTCCCGCCGTCGAGCGGGCCTGGCCGCGTGCCCGGCGCACCATCCTGGTGTCCGACTTCGTGTCGTTCCTGGCCGCCGCGGTGCTGTTCATCGTCACCGTCGGCAAGGTGCAGGGCTTCGCGTTCACGCTCGGCCTGACCACGGTGCTCGACGTCGTGGTCGTGTTCCTCTTCACCAAGCCGCTGCTGACGCTGATGGCGCGCCGGAAGTTCTTCGCGAACGGTCACCCGTGGTCCGGTCTCGATCCCCAGCGTCTGGGCGCCCGGCCGCCGCTGCGCCGCACCCGCCGTCCCTCGCATCCCGCAGGCCCCGTCGAGACGAAGGAGGCCTGAGATGTCGAAGCTCGGCAACCTCGGTGCCCGACTGCACCGTGGCGAGGTCAGTTACGACTTCGTCGGCAACCGCAAGATCTGGTACGGCATCTCGATCCTGATCACCATCACGGCCATCGTGGGCCTGGCGGTGCGGGGCCTGAACATGGGCATCGAGTTCCAGGGCGGTGCCGTCTTCACCACCCCGAAGACGTCCGTCTCGGTCAGCCAGGCCGAGGAGTACGCGGAGGCGGCCTCCGGACACGACGCGATCGTCCAGAAGCTCGGCAACGGCAGCCTGCGCATCCAGATCGCGGGCATCGACACCGGCCAGGCGGACCGGATCAACCAGGCGCTGGCCGACGACATGAAGGTCGACGCCGAGAAGATCAACGCCGAGCTGGTCGGCCCCAGCTGGGGTGAGCAGATCGCCAACAAGGCCTGGCAAGGCCTCGGGATCTTCCTGGTCCTGGTGGTGATCTATCTGGCGATCGCCTTCGAGTGGCGGATGGCGATCGCGGCGTTCGTCGCGCTGATCCACGACATCACCATCACCGTCGGCATCTACGCCCTCGTGGGCTTCGAGGTCACACCGGGCACGGTGATCGGTCTGCTGACCATTCTCGGTTATTCGCTGTACGACACGGTGGTCGTCTTCGACAGCCTCAAGGAACAGACGAAGGACATCACCAAACAGACCCGCTGGACCTACAGCGACATCGCCAACAGGTCGATCAACAGCACCCTGGTGCGTTCGATCAACACCACGGTGGTCGCGCTGCTGCCGGTGGCGGGCCTGCTGTTCATCGGTGGCGGTGTGCTCGGCGCGGGCATGCTCAACGACATCTCGCTCTCGCTGTTCGTCGGCCTCGCGGCCGGTGCGTACTCGTCGATCTTCATCGCTACGCCGCTCGTCGCCGACCTCAAGGAGCGCGAGCCGGCGCTGAAGGCGCTGCGCAAGCGGGTCCTCGCCAAGCGGGCGCAGGGCGCCGACCCGGCCGAGACGCAGGCCGCCGGTGAGGGGGGCGAGCCGTTCGGCGACGAGCCGGACGACGCCCACGCGGTGGTCGGCCCGCGCAACCAGCCCGCGTCCCGTGCGCGCGGACGCGGTCGCCCCTCGGGGAAGCGCCGATGACCGACATCAAGGAGCTGTTGCTCAGCCGCATCCGTGACGTGGCCGACTACCCGGAGCCGGGCGTGATGTTCAAGGACATCACCCCGCTCCTGGCGGACCCGGCGGCGTTCACGGCGCTCACGGACGCGCTGGCCGAGATCGTGGAGCGCACCGGCGCCACCAAGGTCGTCGGACTGGAGGCCCGGGGCTTCATCCTCGGCGCCCCGGTCGCGGTGCGGGCCGGCGTCGGCTTCATCCCCGTGCGCAAGGCGGGCAAGCTCCCCGGAGCGACGCTGCGCCAGGCGTACGACCTGGAGTACGGCTCGGCGGAGATCGAGGTGCACGCCGAGGACCTGACCGCCGACGACCGTGTGCTGGTCGTCGACGACGTCCTCGCGACGGGCGGCACGGCGAAGGCCTCGCTGGAGCTCGTCCGACGCGCCGGCGCCCAGGTGGCGGGCGTGGCCGTCCTGATGGAACTGGCCTTCCTGAACGGCCGCACCCGCCTGGAGCCGGCCCTGGCCGGAGCCCCGCTGGAGTCGCTCCTCACGGTCTGACCGAGGCAAGCTGCACGCCCGCAGGCGCCCCTCACCTGGTGAGGGGCGCCTGCGCTGCTTCCCGGCCTCGCACGCGATTCCGGACCCCCCTGAGGCGCCTGCACGCCCCTCGGGAAGCCACGGGACGCGACCCTCGTCCGAAAGCCGGAGGAAAGCCGCAGGCAAGCCCCAGGCAAGCTGTGTGACACCGTGGACAGGGGGCCGGAGGAATCCGTGGGACGGGCTGGGCGTTGCCTGGGTACACGGCCCTCAGATCGGCCTGAAGGCGATCCTGGAGCTCAGGATCGCTACCATGGGGTCTCCGGAGCCTGACCGGGGGACCCGGATCGCGCACGAGGAGCCCTCTTGCCAGACGAGGCCCAGCACCTGACCGCCGCCAAGCCCGAGCGTTCCTCGGAGCAGGCGGCCCAGCCCGCGCAGCACCCGAGGAACGACGCTCGCGGGTCGGTCGAGCACGCCCAGTCCGCGCCCGTCGCGAAGGCCGCCGAGCAGGCGCGCCCCAAGCCGGCCGCCCCTGAGCGCCCCGCCTCCACGGCCCCGATCCGCCCCGCCGCGACACCCCAGACGCCCCGCTCCGGCTCGTCCAACCGGGTCCGGGCCCGCCTGGCCCGCCTCGGCGTCCAGCGCGCCAACCCGTACAACCCGGTCCTGGAGCCCCTGCTCCGGATAGTCCGCAGCAACGACCCGAAGATCGAGACGTCGACGCTGCGCCAGATCGAGAAGGCCTACCAGGTAGCCGAGCGCTGGCACCGCGGCCAGAAGCGCAAGAGCGGCGACCCGTACATCACCCACCCCCTCGCCGTGACCACGATCCTCGCCGAGCTCGGCATGGATCCGGCGACCCTCATGGCCGGCCTGCTGCACGACACCGTCGAGGACACCGAGTACGGCCTGGAGGATCTGCGCCGCGACTTCGGCGACGTGGTCGCCCTGCTGGTGGACGGCGTCACCAAACTGGACAAGGTCAAGTTCGGCGAGGCCGCGCAGGCCGAGACCGTGCGCAAGATGGTCGTCGCCATGGCCAAGGACCCGCGCGTCCTGGTCATCAAGCTCGCCGACCGCCTGCACAACATGCGCACCATGCGCTACCTCAAGCGCGAGAAGCAGGAGAAGAAGGCGCGCGAGACCCTGGAGATCTACGCGCCGCTCGCCCATCGCCTGGGCATGAACACCATCAAGTGGGAACTGGAGGACCTCGCGTTCGCGATCCTCTACCCCAAGATGTACGACGAGATCGTACGGCTGGTGGCCGAGCGGGCGCCGAAGCGTGACGAGTACCTGGCCATAGTGACCGACGAGGTCCAGCAGGACCTGCGCTCCGCCCGCATCAAGGCGACCGTCACCGGCCGGCCGAAGCACTACTACAGCGTCTACCAGAAGATGATCGTCCGCGGCCGTGACTTCGCGGAGATCTACGACCTGGTGGGCATCCGCGTCCTCGTGGACACCGTCCGCGACTGCTACGCGGCCCTCGGCACCGTGCACGCGCGATGGAACCCGGTCCCCGGCCGGTTCAAGGACTACATCGCGATGCCCAAGTTCAACATGTACCAGTCGCTGCACACGACGGTGATCGGTCCCAACGGCAAGCCGGTCGAACTCCAGATCCGCACGTTCGACATGCACCGCCGCGCCGAGTACGGCATCGCCGCGCACTGGAAGTACAAGCAGGAGGCCGTCGCCGGTGCCTCCAAGGTGCGCACCGACGTGCCCAAGGCGTCCGGCAAGGACAAGGACGCCATCAACGACATGGCGTGGCTGCGCCAACTCCTCGACTGGCAGAAGGAGACCGAGGACCCCGGCGAGTTCCTGGAGTCGCTGCGCTTCGACCTCTCCCGCAACGAGGTCTTCGTCTTCACTCCCAAGGGCGACGTCATAGCGCTTCCGGCGGGTGCCACCCCGGTGGACTTCGCGTACGCCGTGCACACCGAGGTCGGTCACCGCACCATAGGGGCGCGGGTCAACGGCCGCCTGGTACCGCTCGAGTCCACCCTGGACAACGGCGACCTGGTGGAGGTCTTCACCTCCAAGGCGGCGGGCGCGGGCCCGTCCCGCGACTGGCTCGGCTTCGTGAAGTCGCCACGGGCGCGCAACAAGATCCGGGCGTGGTTCTCCAAGGAGCGCCGCGACGAGGCGATCGAGCAGGGCAAGGACGCCATCGTCCGCGCGATGCGCAAGCAGAACCTGCCGATCCAGCGGATCCTCACCGGCGACTCCCTGGTGACGCTGGCGCACGAGATGCGCTACCCGGACATCTCCGCGCTGTACGCGGCGATCGGCGAGGGACACGTCTCCGCGCAGAACGTGGTGCAGAAGCTCGTCCAGGCCTTCGGCGGCGAGGAGGCGGCCACCGAGGAGATCGACGAGAGCGTGCCGCCGGCCCGTGGCCGCAGCCGCAAGCGCCGCTCCAGCGCCGACCCGGGCGTGGTCGTCAAGGGCGTCGACGACGTGTGGGTCAAGCTGGCCCGCTGTTGTACGCCCGTTCCCGGCGACCCGATCATCGGCTTCGTCACGCGCGGTAGTGGCGTATCGGTTCACCGTAGCGACTGCGTCAACGTGGAGTCACTGTCCCGCGAGCCCGAGCGGATCCTGGACGTCGAGTGGGCGCCCACCCAGTCCTCGGTCTTCCTGGTCGCCATACAGGTCGAGGCCCTCGATCGCTCCCGGCTCCTCTCGGACGTCACCCGCGTGCTGTCCGACCAGCACGTCAACATCCTCTCCGCGGCCGTCCAGACCTCCCGCGACCGGGTCGCCACCTCACGCTTCACCTTCGAGATGGGCGACCCGAAGCACCTCGGCCACGTCCTGAAGGCGGTCAGGGGAGTCGAGGGCGTTTACGACGTGTACCGCGTGACGTCGGCGCGCAGGTCGTAGCCTCCGTAGCAACACGACGCGAGGCGACGCGAGACGACGCGGACGGGGGAGCGCATGGCGGATCGGGGTGGAGCCCGGTCGGACGCGCGGGAGCGCGTCATCGACGGCCGCTACCGCGTCGTCGACCTGCTCGGGCGCGGTGGCATGGGCACCGTGTACGAGGCCGAGGACGAACAGCTCGGCCGCCGCGTCGCGGTGTAGCTGCTGACAGCCGTCGAGGGTGTCGGCCGGGACAACGAGGCCTGGAGCCGCTTCGTGCGCGAGACCCGCGCGCTGGCCCGGATCGACCATCCCGGGGTCGTCACGCTGTACGACAGCGGCGTGCACGAGCCCAGCGGGACGCCGTACCTGGTGATGCAGTTACTCGAAGGCATCAGCCTGGCCGAGCTGATGGCGGCCGAAGGGGGGCCGCTCCCGCCGTCCGAGGCGAGTGCCGTGGCCCTCGGCATGGTCGACTCGCTGGCCGCGGCGCACGAGGCGGGTGTGCTCCACCGTGACGTCAAGCCCTCCAACGTCGGCCTCACGAGGGACGGGCGGGTCGTCCTCCAGGACTTCGGACTCGCCCGGCTCGCCGGGGAGGGTGCGATCACCCGGACCGGGGTGATCATGGGCACCCCGCAGTTCATGGCCCCCGAGATCATGCGCGGCGCGCTGCCCGGACCCGCCGCCGACCTGTACGGCCTCGGGACCTGCCTGTATCTCATGCTCTCGGGGGAGCTGCCGTTCCGTTCCGCCGTGGACGTCGGCGCGATCATCGAGCGGGCGCTGGGCGACGGGGTTCCCGAGTTCGCCGCGGGGGCGGCGGTTCCGCCGGCGCTCGCGCGACTCGTCGAGGGACTGTGCCGGCAGGAACCCGAAGAGCGCCCCCAGGACCTGGCAGAGGTCCATCGTCTCCTCGCACAGCTGTCGGACGGCGGTACGGCACCGCTCGTGGAGCGCCTGGCACGGAACACCCGCGAGAGTGCCGTGAACGCGACCCGCGAGTTCGTGCCCCTGGACGAGGACCTGCCCGAGTACGACTGGGACGAGCCCGTTTCCCAGGCGCTCTCCCGCAGCAGGTACGACTCCCGGTCCGAGGTCCTCGACGCCGGGGCCACCCTCAGTGACGCCACCCGGCGCATCGTCCTGGGCAGCATGACCGAGGACAACGCCCTCTCCCGGCAGCGCGAGGCCGTCAACCTCGTCCAGCGGGGGCAGTTGCGGGAGGCGTCGCAGATGCTGTCGGTCGTGGTGCCCGTCTGTCTCTCGAAGCTGGGCCCCGACCATCCCACCACCCTCACCAGCCAGTACTGGCAGGCCGTGTGCCTTGCCCGCCTGGGCGCCGGGGGAGAGGCGCTGGACCTCTTCTCCCGGGTCAACAAGCGGCTCGGCCGACGAACGGACGGAACCGATGACTGACCTGATCGTGGAGCTCGGGGACTCCTCGCAGGCCGAGGAAGACCTCCGCTCCCTGCGACGCTGGCTGCACGACGACGAGGTCGTCGACGGACACGCACGCGTGGCCGCCGGCGCGCCGCCCGCCCCGGGAGCCATGGGCGGCACCGGCTTCGACGCGCTCCAACTGGCCCTCGGCAGCGGCCTGTCCACCGCCTCGCTCGTCGTCTCGGTGCTGCAGTGGCAGACCTCCCGGCGCGGCGCCCCAGCCGTCACCCTGCGCCGCGGCGGGGTGGAGGTCCTGCTGACCAAGGAGATGGCGCGGGACCAGGAGACGGTGCGTGGCCTTGTCGAACTTCTCGACACGTCCGCACCGCCCGCCCCCGTCCCCGCCCCTCGGAGCGAGGAGACCGGGGGCGATGACGGCACTGCCTGATCCGGCCCGCTCGCGGGCCGTCCTGATCGGCACCGCGTCCTACCGGCACCTGCCGCAACTGCCGGCCGTGGAGGCGAACGTCGTGGACCTCGCCGCCGAACTCTGCGACGCCACGGTGTGGGGGCTGCCCGTACAGAACTGCGTGGTCGTCACGGACCCGCTGAGCCCGCACACCATCCTCGACCCGGTGCACCGGGCAGGCGAGGAGGCCACGGACACGCTGTTCGTCTACTTCGCCGGTCACGGCATGCGCGACGCCGACTCCGACGATCTGTACCTCGCCCTCGGTGACACTCGCGAGCACCTCGGCTACACCGCCGTCGCGTACCAGCACATGAGAGCGGCCCTGCGCACGGCCCGCGCCCGACGCAAGATCGTCGTTCTCGACTGCTGCTTCAGCGGACGCGCCGCCCGCGCACTCGCGGGTGAGGAGGTCCTGGCCGCTCAGGCAGCGGTCGACGGCGCCTACGTCCTGACCGCCTCACCCCGGGACCGGATCGCGCTGGCCCCCGACGGCGAGCGGTACACCGCCTTCACCGGGGAGCTGCTCGCCGTCCTGCGCGGTGGCATCAGGAACGGCCCCGAGCTCATCGACCTGGACACCCTCTACCGCGTCCTCGAAGAGCGCCTGCGCGCCAAGAACCGTCCGACCCCGCAACGCTCCCAGGAGAACAGCGTCGGGCGGCTCCCGCTGGCCCGCAACAAGGCACGGGCCTCCCGGCTCGCCCCCGCGGGCCCCGTCCTGGCCGCCGACGTGCGTGCGGCGATCGTCGCCACCGGCCTCGCCCTCGCCCGCATGCTGCGCGCCGCGGGCAACGCCCGGGACGCCCTGGCCGTACTGCGCCTCGCGCTCCAGGAACAGCAGACGGCCGGGGCCTACGGCGACCTCCTCGCCGTGCAACTGGAACTGTCGGAGCTGCTCACCGAGACGGGCCAGGTCAAAGACGCCATCGAGGTGCTGGAGCTCGCGTTCCAGCGCGTGCACAAGGTGTACGGACCCGAGGCGGTCCTGGTCTGCCGGCGGCTGGCCGATCTGCTCCAGGAGTCCGGCAATCATCTTCAGGCCTGCGAGGTCCTCAAGCACGCCCTGGACATCAGCGAGCGGGGCGGCCGGGACTGAGACCCGGCCGGGTGCGTCGGCGCGAACACGGCCCGGACACGACGACGGCCCGGTGATCTCGGGTGCGAGATCACCGGGCACGTACGAGCGGACGGGCGCTGAGGGTCAGCCGCCGAACTCCTGGAGACCCTTCAAGGCCTGGTCCAGGAGTGCCTGGCGGCCCTCCAGCTCACGCTCCAGCTTGTCGGCCTTGGCGTTGTTGCCCTGGCCGCGCGCCTGCTCGATCTGCTTCTGGAGCTTGTCGACCGCCGCCTGGAGCTGACCGGTCAGACCCTCGGCACGCGCGCGTGCCTCCGGGTTAGTCCGGCGCCACTCGGCCTCCTCGGCCTCCTGGATGGCCCGCTCCACGGCGTGCATCCGGCCCTCGACCTTCGGGCGGGCGTCGCGCGGGACATGCCCGATGGCCTCCCAGCGCTCGTTCACCGAGCGGAAGGCGGCTCGTGCGGCCTTCAGATCGCTGACCGGGAGGATCTTCTCGGCCTCCTCGGCTAGTTCCTCCTTGAGCTTGAGGTTCTCCGACTGCTCCGCGTCCCGCTCGGCGAAGACCCCGCTGCGGGCGGCGAAGAAGACGTCCTGGGCGCCGCGGAAGCGGTTCCACAGGTCGTCCTCGTGCTCGCGCTGGGCGCGGCCCGCCGCCTTCCACTCCGTCATCAGCTCGCGGTAGCGCGCGGCCGTCGGACCCCAGTCCGTCGAGCCCGACAGCCCCTCGGCCTCGGCGACCAGCCGCTCCTTGGTCTTGCGGGCGTCCTCGCGCTGCGCGTCCAGCTGCGCGAAGTGCGCCTTGCGGCGCTTGGAGAACGCCGACCTGGCGTGCGAGAAGCGGTGCCACAGCTCGTCGTCCGACTTGCGGTCCAGCCGCGGCAGCCCCTTCCAGGTGTCCACCAGGGCCCGCAGCCGCTCACCGGCGGCCCGCCACTGGTCGGACTGGGCGAGCTCCTCCGCCTCGGCGACCAGCGCCTCCTTGGAGTGCCGGGCCTCGTCGGTCTGCCGCGCCCGCTGCGCCTTGCGCTCCTCGCGGCGCGCCTCGACGGTCTGCACGAGCTTGTCCAGCCGGGTCCGCAGCGCGTCCAGATCACCGACGGCGTGGTGCGCGTCGACCTGCTCGCGCAGATGGTCGACGGCCGCCGTCGCGTCCTTCGCGGACAGGTCGGTGGTCTTGACTCGCTTCTCGAGGAGGCCGATCTCGACAACCAGGCCCTCGTACTTGCGCTCGAAGTAGGCCAACGCTTCCTCGGGGGAGCCGGCCTGCCAGGAACCGACGACCTGCTCGCCGTCGGCCGTACGCACGTACACGGTCCCCGTCTCGTCGACGCGGCCCCACGGGTCGCTGCTCACAGCGCCTCCTCCACATGATGCCTGCGGGGGGCCTCAGCTCCCCCGGGCATCGTCCACAGTTTCGTCACGGCCAACATAGGCGACCGGCGGGTTGCCTGTCCGCATCCCGCGCGACCGAAATTTCGCAGTTGGGGGTCAGGATTTCGTGACGGTTGCCTTGTTGACCACGACCGTCGCGTTGGGTGCTCCGTCACCGGCGCCGGTGTTCTCACCCGCTTCGGCGATCTTCTTCAGAACCGCCATACCGGCCTCGGAAACGGTACCGAACGGCGTGTAGCTGGGCGGCAACTGGCTGTCCTGGTAGACGAGGAAGAACTGGCTGCCGCCGGTGTTCGGCTGGCTGGTGTTCGCCATCGCCACGGTACCGGCGGGGTAGATGTTGTCCTTGAGGCTTTTGTCCTTCAGGTTCTCGTCCGGAATCGTGTACCCCGGGCCGCCGCTGCCGCTGCCCGTCGGGTCGCCGCACTGCAGGACGTAGATCCCGTTGGTCGTCAGCCGGTGGCACTTGGTGTGGTCGAAGTAGCCCTTGCCCGCGAGGAAGTTGAACGAGTTCACGGTGTGCGGGGCCGCCGACGTCTTCAGGGCGAGGTCTATGTCACCGCAGGTCGTCGCGAGCTTCATGGCGTAGTCGGCCGACTTGTCGATACTGATCGCCGGCTCCTTCTTCCAGGTCTGCGTCTTGACCTTGCCCGCGGCCGGCTTGTCGCACGGGTCCGGGGCCTTGGACGGCGACGCGCTCTCCGTGACCTCCGCGCCCGCGTTGGTCTTGCCGTCGTCCTTGAGGACACCGGTCGTGTACAGCGCGAGGCTGCCGATCAGGACCACGCCGAGCGCCGACGCGATCACGGCATTGCGCATGCGCGACTTGCGCCGGGCGTCGGTGCGCCGCTGCTGCTGCCGCAAGAACTTCTCCCGGGCGAGCTGACGCCGCCGCTGTTCCTGGCTGACCACCGGATCTACTCCTCATGCGTCTAGAACGTCGACCGGTACATGTGCGTCCTGTGGGCCGACCGCCTGCGTGTGCCCCGTACCGTATATGGGTTCGCTGAGGAATCGGCAGCGCCGGTAGGCTCTTGACGTCAGGCGCAGCCGTCGCCGAATCCGCCCGAATCGACACAACGAAGGACGATCGTGCTCATTGCCGGGTTCCCCGCCGGGGCCTGGGGGACGAACTGTTATCTCGTCGCCCCCGCCGCCGGTGAGGAGTGCGTGATCATCGACCCGGGCCACCAGGCGGCCCCCGGAGTCGAGGAAGCGCTGAAGAAGCATCGGCTCAAGCCCGTCGCCGTCGTCCTCAGCCACGGCCACATCGACCATGTGGCCTCGGTCGTCCCGGTCTGCGGAGCACACGACATACCGGCCTGGATCCACCCCGCGGACCGCTACATGATGAGCGACCCGGAGAAGGGTATCGGCCGGTCCGTCGGGATGCCGCTCATGGGCGAGCTCACCGTGGGGGAGCCGGACGACGTGAGGGAGCTGACCGACGGGGCGAAGCTGGAGCTGGCCGGACTGGAGTTCTCCGTCGCGCACGCGCCGGGCCATACCAAGGGGTCGGTGACCTTCCGGATGCCCGAGGCCGCGGACGTGCCGTCCGTGTTCTTCTCCGGGGATCTGCTGTTCGCCGGCTCCATCGGACGCACCGACCTGCCCGGTGGTGACATGGCCGAGATGCTCGACTCGCTGGCCCGCGTGTGCCTGCCGCTCGACGACTCGACCGTGGTGCTGTCCGGCCACGGCCCCCAGACCACCATCGGCCAGGAACGCGCCACCAACCCGTATCTGCGGCAGGTGGCCGCCGGCCAGGGAGTCCCCGGGACTCCCCGACGAGGAATGTGACGAGAGACTTCCCGTGAGCACCTTCAAGGCCCCCAAGGGCACGTACGACCTGATCCCGCCGGACAGCGCCAAGTTCCTGGCCGTCCGCGAGGCGATCGCCGCCCCGCTGCGCAACTCCGGCTACGGCTACATCGAGACGCCCGGCTTCGAGAACGTCGAGTTGTTCGCGCGCGGTGTCGGTGAGTCCACCGACATCGTCACCAAGGAGATGTACGCCTTCGAGACCAAGGGCGGCGACCGGCTCGCGCTGCGTCCCGAGGGCACGGCGTCGGTGCTGCGCGCCGCGCTGGAGGCCAACCTGCACAAGGCGGGCAACCTGCCGGTCAAGCTCTGGTATTCGGGCTCGTACTACCGCTACGAGCGCCCCCAGAAGGGCCGTTACCGCCACTTCTCCCAGGTCGGTGCCGAGGCGATCGGCGCGGAGGATCCCGCCCTGGACGCCGAGTTGATCATTCTGGCGGACCAGGCGTACCGGTCCCTCGGCCTGAGCGACTTCCGCATCCTGCTCAACAGCCTCGGCGACAAGGAGTGCCGCCCCGTCTACCGGGCGGCCCTCCAGGAGTTCCTGCGCGGCCTCGACCTCGACGAGGACACCCTGCGCCGGGCGGACATCAACCCGCTGCGCGTGCTGGACGACAAGCGCGAGTCGGTGCAGAAGCAGCTCGTGGGCGCCCCCCTGCTGCGCGACTACCTCTGCGACGCCTGCAAGACGTACCACGAGGAGGTCCGCGAGCTGATCACGGCGGCCGGCGTCGCCTTCGAGGACGACCCGAAGCTGGTGCGCGGCCTCGACTACTACACGCGGACCACCTTCGAGTTCGTCCACGACGGGCTCGGCTCGCAGTCCGCGGTGGGCGGCGGCGGCCGCTACGACGGCCTGTCCGAGATGATCGGCGGCCCCGCGCTGCCGTCCGTCGGCTGGGCCCTCGGCGTCGACCGCACGGTGCTCGCCCTGGAGGCGGAGGGCGTCGAGCTCGAACTGCCCGCCGTCACCAGCGTGTTCGCGGTGCCGCTCGGCGAGGAGGCACGCCGCGTGCTGTTCGCCAAGGTCACCGAGTTGCGCAAGCAGGGTGTCGCCGCCGACTTCTCCTACGGCGCCAAGGGCCTCAAGGGCGCGATGAAGAACGCCAACCGCAGTGGCGCCCGCTACACGATCGTGGCCGGCGAACGCGACCTCGCCGAGGGCGTCGTCCAGCTCAAGGACATGGAGTCCGGCGAGCAGACGGCCGTCGGCGTGGGAGAGATCGTGGCCGAACTCGAAGCCCGCCTGGGCTGATCACGGCGACGAGGGCGCCGCAGGTCCCACGGGGCCCGCGGCGCCCTCCCGCGTGTCCGGAACCGATCGGCGGGCGGTGGGTCCTTATGTGCAGCGAACGGTGGACATGCGCGCGCGTGCGGCACAATGTCCCCTGCCGGAAGCAGGCCCCCCACTCAAGTGACGGAATCGGCGTGATGAGCAAGACGACAGTCAAGGACGTCTCCAGCGAGCCGGAGCCGCGCGACGCGGCCGCCGAGCCGCGCACGGTCGGCGGCAGCCGGGCCTTCGCCCTGCTGCTGGTGATCACGGGCGCGGCGGGGCTGCTCGCCGCGTGGGTCATCACGCTCGACAAGTTCAAGATCCTGGAGGCCAAGGCCCGGGGCGAGACGTTCACGCCGAGCTGCAGTCTCAACCCGATCGTCTCCTGCGGCAGCGTCATGGAGAGCGCCCAGGCCTCCGTCTTCGGGTTCCCCAACCCGATGCTGGGCCTGGTCACCTACGGCATCGTGATCTGCGTCGGCGTGAGCCTGCTCGCCCGGGCCCGCTTCCCGCGCTGGTACTGGCTCACCTTCAACGCGGGCACGCTCTTCGGCGTCGTCTTCTGCGCCTGGTTGATGTTCCAGTCGCTGTACCGGATCAACGCGCTGTGCCTGTGGTGCTCGCTGGCCTGGGTCGCCACGATCGTCATGTTCTGGTACGTCACCTCGTTCAACGTCCGAAGCGGCTTCCTGCCGGCCCCGGACGGCCTCAAGCGCTTCTTCGCCGAGTTCACCTGGGTGCTGCCCGTCACGCACGTCGGGATCATCGTCATGCTGATCCTGACCCGCTGGGGCAGTCAGCTCTGGGCCTGAGCCCACGGGGGCGGGCGGCGCTGTCAGTGCCGTGATTTAGGGTTTCCAGCGTGGAGCCCGACCTGTTCACCGCCGCCGCCGAAGACCGCCAGGAGAAGGACCCGAGCGCGAGTCCCCTGGCGGTTCGGATGCGCCCCCGTACCCTCGACGAGGTGGTGGGCCAGCAGCACCTGCTGAAGCCCGGCTCACCCCTGCGCCGCCTGGTCGCCGCGGGCGCCGGGGGACCTGCGGGGCCCTCCTCGGTGATCCTCTGGGGCCCGCCCGGCACCGGCAAGACGACCCTGGCCTACGTCGTCTCCAAGGCGACCGACAAGCGGTTCGTGGAGCTGTCCGCGATCACCGCCGGCGTCAAGGAGGTCCGCGCGGTCATCGACGGCGCCCGCCGCGCCACCGGCGGCTTCGGCAAGGAGACCGTCCTCTTCCTGGACGAGATCCACCGCTTCAGCAAGGCCCAGCAGGACTCGCTCCTGCCGGCCGTCGAGAACCGCTGGGTCACGCTGATCGCGGCGACGACCGAGAACCCGTACTTCTCGATCATCTCGCCCCTGCTCTCCCGCTCCCTGCTGCTGACCCTGGAGCCCCTGACCGACGACGACGTGCGCGACCTGATCCGGCGCGCCCTCGCCGACGAGCGCGGTCTCGCCGGCGCCGTGGCCCTCCCAGAGGACACCGAGGCCCACCTCCTGCGGATCGCCGGCGGCGACGCCCGCCGTGCGCTGACCGCCCTGGAGGCCGCCGCCGGAGCCGCCCTCGACAAGGGGGAGGCCGAGATCGGCCTCACGACCCTGGAGGAGACCGTCGACCGCGCCGCGGTCACGTACGACCGCGACGGCGACCAGCACTACGACGTGGCCAGCGCCCTCATCAAGTCGATCCGCGGCTCCGACGTGGACGCCGCGCTGCACTACCTGGCCCGGATGATCGAGGCGGGCGAGGACCCCCGCTTCATCGCCCGCCGCCTGATGATCTCCGCCAGCGAGGACATCGGCCTGGCCGACCCGCAGGCCCTGCCGATCGCGGTCGCCGCCGCCCAGGCCGTCGCCATGATCGGCTTCCCCGAGGCCGCCCTCACCCTCAGCCACGCCACCATCGCGCTGGCCCTGGCGCCGAAGTCCAACGCCGCGACGACCGCGATCGGCGCCGCCCTGGAGGACGTACGCAAGGGGCACGCGGGGACGGTGCCCGCGCATCTGCGGGACTCGCACTACAAGGGCGCGGGCAAGCTGGGCCACGGGCAGGGCTATGTGTACCCGCACGACCTGCCCGAGGGCATCGCCGAGCAGCAGTACGCGCCGGACGCCCTCAAGGACCGGGAGTACTACACCCCGACCCGGCACGGCGCCGAGGCGCGGTACGCGGACGCCGTCGAGTGGACCAGGAAGCACCTCGGTCGTAAGCGGTCCTGAGCACCCTGTAGAATCCCTCGCAGTGCTGAGTCCCGTGCCGTCAGAGCGGGACAGCCAGTCGGAGATCCAGTCCCCCGTGGACTGACTCCAGGAGCGTCGCGCACCGTCGAATGGTGTCGCGGGCAGCCCACCACCACCCCAGCATGACGGGACCGGTCGGTGGGCCGTTCGTGTGCTGCACGTATGTGCCCAGACCAGGGGAGCGGCTGCCCAGTGGGTCCCTCGTGGACCTGGTGGGTTTCCCCGGCTGCGGATGCGACCTCCCTCGATCTGACAAGCCGGAAACCAGGAAAGAGAACACACAGTGGCGAACCAGTCCCGCCCCAAGGTCAAGAAGTCGCGTGCCCTCGGCATCGCGCTGACCCCGAAGGCCGTCAAGTACTTCGAGGCCCGCCCCTACCCGCCGGGTGAGCACGGCCGCGGCCGCAAGCAGAACTCGGACTACAAGGTCCGTCTGCTGGAGAAGCAGCGTCTGCGCGCGCAGTACGACGTGTCCGAGCGTCAGCTCGTCCGCGCCTACGAGCGTGCCTCCAAGGTTCAGGGCAAGACCGGTGAGGCCCTGATCATCGAGCTGGAGCGCCGTCTCGACGCCCTGGTCCTGCGTTCGGGCATCGCCCGCACGATCTACCAGGCCCGTCAGATGGTCGTCCACGGCCACATCGAGGTCAACGGCCAGAAGGTCGACAAGCCCTCGTTCCGCGTCCGTCCCGACGACGTCGTGATGGTCCGCGAGCGCAGCCGCGAGAAGACCCTCTTCTCCATCGCCCGTGAGGGCGGCTTCGCCCCCGACGGCGAGACCCCGCGCTACCTCCAGGTGAACCTCCGCGCCCTGGCCTTCCGCCTGGACCGCGAGCCGAACCGCAAGGAGATCCCGGTGATCTGCGACGAGCAGCTCGTCGTCGAGTACTACGCCCGCTGATCAGGACGTAGCACCACCGCGCATCAGCCCGTCGTCTCGCCGCCCTTCCGGGTGGGCGAGGCGGCGGGCTCTCGCATGTGCGCGACGCCCCGCGCCTGCCGCGCGGGCCCCCGCGGCTCCGGAACCACCGCGACCGGCCCCGGCCGGCCGAGCGCCAGAGCCACCGCCTCCTCCCGGCCGAGCCGCGCCCCTTGGCGTACGCACGCCTCGTACCGCTCGTCGCCGAGCAGTTGCCGGGCCGTCGCCTCGCACAGCTCGTGCGGGGTGTTGTAGTACGCCGAGCCGAACAGCGGCAGCCCCACCGACGGCCACATCCCTTGTGCCGCTCCCTGGAGCACCGCGGCCTCGGCCGGATCGCCGTCCGCCGTGGTCACCAGCGCGAGCAACTCGATCGCCAGCACCGAGCCGAGCAGATCGTGGAAGGCGTGGGCGCCGGACAGGCAGTCGGTGAGCAGGGCGCGGGCACCGGCCGGGTCGCCCTCGTTCCAGGCGGCGTACGCCAGGACGAACAGCGCGTAGCCCCGGGCCCAGCGCTCGCCGTGGTCCTCGCACACCCGGCGCACGTCGTCGCACAGTTTCACCGCGTCCGCCAGATCGCCCTGGAAGGCGCGCGCCATCGCCAGCTCCACCTGACCCATCAGGACGTTGCTGTTCAGCTCGCCGATCTCCTGGTAGCGGTCGAGCGCCGAGCGCAGCAGCGTTTCTGCGCGGGGCATGTCGTCCGTGACCAGCGCCAGACAACCGGTGCGGTGCTCCGCGTACGCCAGCGCCGTGTCGTTCCCGGAATGTTCCGCCTCCTCCCGGCACTCCTGGAGCGCGGCCAGCGCCGCGACCGGATCGCCCTGGAGGACGGCGACGTAACCGAGCACCCACAGCGCCTTCAGCCGCGAGTGCTCGTTCCCGGAGTCCAGTTGCAGGCCCCGCTCCAGCCAGTGCCGGCCCTCCGACAGCCGGCCGCAGCCCGCCCAGCAGAACCACAACGAGCCCGCCAGGTACTGGCCGAGGTGCGCCTCGTCCGGCTCGGTCAGGCAGTAGTCCAGGGCGGAGCGCAGATTCGGAAGTTCCACGTCGACGCGCGCCGCCACCTCGCCCTGGCGCGGCGAGAACCAGTCCAGCTCGCACCAGGTCGCCAGGCCCACGTACCAGTCGCGGTGCCGCCGGCGCAGCCGCGCCGCGTCCCCGGCCGCCGCCAGCCACTGGGTGCCGTACGCCCGGAGCGTGTCCAGCATCCGGTAGCGCAGCCCCGCCGCGGTCTCCTCGCGGGTGACCACGGACTGCTCGATCAGCGCGGTCAGCACGTCGAGGACGTCGTCCGCGTCCAGCCCGCCGCCGCTGCACACGTACTCGGCGGCCTCCAGGTCGAAGGCGCCCGCGAAGACCGACAGGCGCGCCCACAGCAGCCGCTCCCCGGGCGTGCACAGCTCATGGCTCCAGCCGATCGCGGTGCGCAGCGTCTGATGCCGGTGCGGCGCCTTTCGCCCGCCGCCGGTCAGCAGCCGGAACCGGTCGTCGAGCCGTTCCAGCAACTGCCCGGGGGACAGCGCCCGCAGCCGACCCGCCGCCAGCTCGATCGCCAGCGGGATCCCGTCCAGACGCCGGCACACCTCCCGTACGGCCACGTCGTCGTCGCACGCCGCCCCGTGCTGCGCGGCGCGCTCCGCGAACAGCTCGACCGCCTCCGGCTCGCCCAGCGGCGCCAGCGGGAAGAGCCGTTCGCCCGCCACCCCCAGCGGTCTGCGGCCCACCGCGAGCACCCGCAGCCCCGGGGCCCGCCGCAGCAGCTCCGTCACCAGCGCGGCACAGGCGTCCACCAGATGCTCGAACCCGTCCAGGAGCAGCAGGAGTTGGCGCTCGGCGAGTTGAGCGAGGAGGGTCTCGCGCGGCGGCCGCGTGGTGTGGTCGCTCAGCCCCAGCGCCTCCGCGACCGCGTGGTCGACCAGTTCCGGGTCGCACACCGGCTCCAGCTCCACGCGCCACACCCCGCCCGGCGCCGCGTACCCGGCGGCCGCCCGGGCCGCCAGCCGCGACTTGCCGACCCCGCCGGTGCCCGTCACGGTCACCAGCCGGGAGGAGTCCAGCGCCCGGGCCAGCCCGGCGAGTTCGGCCGACCGGCCCACGAACGCGTCCAGCTCCAGAGGAAGATTGCCGAGAGTGGGCCCGCCGTCGCGCTGAGGTGCTCGCATAGGACACGGAGCGTACTGAACCGTGTTCATTCCGTACAATCGCTTCGCGCAACCCGGCCGCGGCCGCGCCGTAATCCGGTACGGAGCGCGATCCCCGGCGCGATAGGCTCGGTGCACGACTTTTTCGATGTTCAGGCACGTTTAGGGAGCGGGTGCGCAGTGTCCGGTGGAGAGGTGGCCGGCATCCTGGTGGCCGTCTTCTGGGCGATCCTGGTCTCCTTCCTCGCCGTGGCTCTGGCGAGGCTGGCCCAGACGCTCAGGGCGACCACCAAGCTGGTGGCGGACGTGACCGACCAGGCGGTGCCGCTGCTGGCGGACGCCTCCTCGGCGGTGCGCTCCGCGCAGACCCAGATCGACCGGGTCGACGCCATCGCCTCGGACGTCCAGGAGGTCACGTCGAACGCGTCGGTGCTGTCCACGACCGTCGCCTCCACCTTCGGCGGCCCGCTGGTCAAGGTCGCCGCCTTCGGTTACGGCGTGCGCCGGGCCCTCGGCGGCCGCAAGGAGGACGCGCCCGCGAAGTCGTCGAGGCGTACCGTGATCGTGGGCCGGACCGTCCCGGCCGCGCGGCGGGCCAAGCGGAAGAAGGACTGAGGCCAGCGATGTTCCGCCGTACGTTCTGGTTCACCACGGGTGTCGCCACCGGCGTGTGGGCCACCACCAAGGTCAACCGCAAGCTGAAGCAGCTCACCCCCGAGAACCTCGCCGCCACGGCGGCGAACAAGGCGATCGAGGCGGGGCACCGGCTCAAGGACCGGGCGGTGGGCTTCGCGCTCGACGTCCGCGCCAACATGGCCCAGCGCGAGGCCGAACTCCAGGACGCACTGGGTCTGGACGCCGATCCGGAGCTGCCCCCCGCGCGGCGGTACGCCGCCATCGAGAACCGCACCAAGCCGAAGACGTACGTCATCGACCGCACGACGTACACGTACAACCGGAATGAGGACCACTGATGGAGTCGGCTGAGATCCGCCGCCGCTGGCTGAGCTTCTTCGAGGAGCGCGGGCACACCGTCGTCCCTTCGGCGTCGCTCATCGCGGACGACCCGACTCTGCTCCTCGTCCCCGCCGGCATGGTGCCCTTCAAGCCCTACTTCCTGGGCGAGGTCAAGCCGCCGTTCCCGCGCGCCACCAGCGTGCAGAAGTGCGTGCGCACCCCGGACATCGAAGAGGTCGGCAAGACCACCCGGCACGGCACCTTCTTCCAGATGTGCGGCAACTTCTCCTTCGGCGACTACTTCAAGGAAGGCGCCATCAAGTACGCCTGGGAGCTGCTCACCAGCCCCCAGGACAAGGGTGGTTACGGCCTGGAGCCGGAGAAGCTCTGGATCACCGTCTACCAGGACGACGACGAGGCCGAGCGCATCTGGCACGAGGTCGTCGGCGTGCCGAAGGAGCGCATCCAGCGCCTCGGCATGAAGGACAACTACTGGTCCATGGGCGTCCCCGGCCCCTGCGGCCCCTGCTCCGAGATCAACTACGACCGCGGCCCCGAGTTCGGCGCCGAGGGCGGCCCCGCCGTCAACGACGAGCGGTACGTGGAGATCTGGAACCTCGTCTTCATGCAGTACGAGCGGGGCGAGGGCATCGGCAAGGACAACTTCGAGATCCTCGGCGAACTGCCGAGCAAGAACATCGACACGGGCCTCGGCCTGGAGCGGCTCGCCATGATTCTGCAGGGCGTGCAGAACATGTACGAGATCGACACCTCGATGGCGGTCATCAAGAAGGCCACCGAGCTGACCGGCGTCGCCTACGGGGACGCCCACGGCTCGGACGTCTCGCTGCGCGTCGTCACCGACCACATGCGCACGTCCGTGATGCTGATCGGCGACGGCGTCACCCCCGGCAACGAGGGCCGCGGCTACGTGCTGCGCCGCATCATGCGCCGCGCCATCCGCAACATGCGCCTGCTCGGCGCCACCGGCCCGGTCGTCAAGGACCTGGTCGACACGGTCATCGCGATGATGGGCCGGCAGTACCCCGAGCTCGTCACCGACCGCGAGCGCATCGAGAAGGTCGCCGTCGCCGAGGAGAACGCCTTCCTCAAGACGCTGAAGGCCGGCACCAACATCCTCGACACCGCCGTCACCGAGACCAAGCGGTCCGGCGGCACCGTCCTCGCCGGCGACAAGGCGTTCCTGCTCCACGACACCTGGGGCTTCCCGATCGACCTCACCCTGGAGATGGCCGCCGAGCAGGGCCTGTCCGTGGACGAGGACGGGTTCCGGCGCCTGATGAAGGAGCAGCGGGAGCGCGCCAAGGCCGACGCCCAGGCCAAGAAGACCGGGCACGCCGACGTCGGCGCCTACCGCGAGATCGCCGACAGCGCCGGCGAGACCGACTTCATCGGCTACACCGACACCGAGGGCGAGAGCACCGTCGTCGGCATCCTCGTCGACGGCGTCTCCTCCCCGGCCGCCACCGAGGGCGACGAGGTCGAGATCGTTCTCGACCGCACCCCCTTCTACGCCGAGGGCGGCGGCCAGATCGGCGACACCGGCCGCATCAAGGTGGACTCCGGTGCCGTGATCGAGGTCCGCGACTGCCAGAAGCCGGTCCCGGGTGTCTACGTCCACAAGGGCGTCGTCCAGGTGGGCGAGGTGACCGTCGGCGCCAAGGCCCACGCCGCCATCGACGGCCGTCGCCGCACGGCCATCGCCCGCGCCCACTCGGCCACCCACCTCACCCACCAGGCCCTGCGCGACGCGCTCGGCCCGACGGCCGCCCAGGCCGGTTCCGAGAACCAGCCCGGACGCTTCCGCTTCGACTTCGGCTCGCCGTCCGCCGTCCCGACGGTCGTGATGACCGACGTCGAGCAGAAGATCAACGAGGTGCTCGCCCGCGACCTCGACGTGCACGCCGAGGTCATGGGCATCGACGAGGCCAAGAAGCAGGGCGCGATCGCGGAGTTCGGCGAGAAGTACGGCGAGCGCGTGCGCGTCGTGACCATCGGCGACTTCTCCAAGGAGCTGTGCGGTGGCACGCACGTCCACAACACCGCCCAGCTGGGTCTCGTGAAGCTGCTCGGCGAGTCCTCCATCGGCTCGGGTGTGCGCCGTATCGAGGCCCTGGTCGGCATGGACGCCTACCACTTCCTCGCCCGGGAGCACACGGTCGTCGCCCAGCTCCAGGAGCTGGTCAAGGGCCGCCCGGAGGAGCTTCCGGAGAAGATCTCCGCCATGCTCGGCAAGCTGAAGGACGCCGAGAAGGAGATCGAGAAGTTCCGCGCCGAGAAGGTGCTCCAGGCGGCGGCCGGTCTCGCCGGGTCCGCCCGGGACGTACAGGGTGTGGCCCTCGTGACCGGTCAGGTCCCCGACGGCACCAGCGCCGACGACCTGCGCAAGCTGGTGCTCGACGTGCGCGGGCGCATCCAGGGCGGCCGGGCCGCCGTGGTGGCCCTGTTCACGACCGTCGGCGGAAAGCCGCTGACCGTCATCGCCACCAACGAGGCCGCCCGTGAGCGCGGCCTCAAGGCCGGCGACCTGGTCCGCGCGGCCGCCAAGACCCTCGGCGGCGGCGGTGGCGGCAAGCCGGACGTCGCCCAGGGCGGCGGCCAGAACCCGGCGGCCGTCGGCGAGGCCGTCGACGCCGTCGAGCGGCTCGTGGCGGAGACGGCCAAGTAAGGGCTTGGTGAAGATGCGCAGAGGACGCCGTCTCGCGATCGACGTCGGGGACGCCCGGATCGGGGTCGCCTCGTGCGACCCCGACGGGATCCTCGCCACGCCCGTCGAGACGGTCCCCGGCCGGGACGTCCCCGCGGCGCACCGCCGGCTGCGGCAGATCGTCGTGGAGTACGAGCCGATCGAGGTCGTGGTCGGACTCCCTCGCTCCCTCAAGGGGGGCGAGGGCCCGGCCGCGGTGAAGGTCCGTGGCTTCGCCCAGGAGCTGGCCAAGGGCATCGCCCCGGTCCCGGTACGCCTCGTGGACGAGCGGATGACGACCGTGACGGCAGGTCAGAGCCTGCGGGCGTCCGGCATGAAGTCCAAGAAGGGCCGGGCGGTCATCGACCAGGCGGCCGCCGTCATCATTCTGCAGCAGGCGCTGGAATCCGAACGGGTGTCAGGTAAAGCCCCGGGCGAGGGCGTCGAAGTGGTCATCTGATCGCGATACGGTAACGTTCCGCGCGATGCGGCAGTGTTCGAACAGCCGCCGCACAGCAAGAGGCGGAACGGGAGCCGAGCCGGAAGCCACGCGACCCGCCGCCTCGCGGCTCTAGGGGATCGATGACTGAGTATGGCCGGGGCCAAGGCTCCGAACCGTGGCATCCGCAGGACCCGTTGTACGGGGACGGCGGATGGGGAGGACAGCAGGCCGGCCCGGGCCAGCAGTCCCCCTACGGCGGCCAGCCGCAGCACTATCCAGAGCAGCCGCAGCAGCCGCAGTACGGCGACTGGGGCACCGGCGAGCACCCCGGCTACGGCCAGGCGCAGCAGCACTACCAGCAGCAGTACGAGCAGCAGCAGTACGCCGCGCAGGCGCAGCAGTCGTACGGCACCCAGCAGCAGTACGACACGGGCGCCTGGGCCACCGGTGCGCAGCCGCATCTGCCCTACGGCGGCGACCCGACCGACCCCGTGTATCCCCAGCAGCAGGCGGCCTACGGGGGTGAGCAGCCCGACTTCTACGGCACTCCCGACGCCTACCCCCCGCCCGAGCCGCCCAGCCGGCGGCGCGCCGAACCGGAGCCCAGGACCGACTGGGACCCCGGCCCGGACCAGGGTGAGCACGCGTTCTTCTCGGGGGAGGACGAGGACGACGACGAGCCCGCGGACCGGCGCGGGCGCGGTGAGCGACGGGGCCGCGGCGGCAAGGGCAAGGGCAAGAAGAGCCGCAACGGATGTGCCTGCCTGGTGGTCGCCCTGGTGTTCGGTGGCGGTCTGGCCGGCGTCAGCTACTTCGGCTACCAGTTCTACCAGGATCGTTTCGGCGCGGCCCCGGACTACGCGGGCGAGGGCACGAGCGAGCAGGTGACCGTCGAGGTCCCCAAGGGCGCGAGCGGCGCCGAGATCGGACGTCGGCTGAAGGACGCCGGCGTCGTCAAGAGCGTCGACGCCTTCGTGGCCGCGCAGTCGCAGAACGCCGACGGCGAATCGATCCAGGCGGGCGCGTATCTGCTGAAGAAGCAGATGTCGGCGGCGAGCGCCGTCGAGATGATGCTCGACCCGAAGAGCCAGAACAACGTGATGGTCACCCCGGGCCAGCGCAACGGGGGCGTCTACAACGCCATCGACGAGAAGCTCGGCCTGGAGGCCGGCACCACCCAGGACGTCGCCGAGAAGCAGTACAAGAAGCTCGGCCTGCCCGCTTGGGCGAACAACGACCCCGACATCAAGGATCCGCTGGAGGGCTTCCTCTACCCGGGCACCTATCCCGCGGCCAAGGGCATGAAGCCCGAGGCGGTCCTGAAGGAAATGGTCGGCCAGGCGAGCCGCCAGTACTCCCAGTACGACCTCGCGGCCAAGGCCAAGGCGCTGGATCTGGAGGACCCGCTGCAGGTCATCACGGTCGCCAGCCTCGTCCAGGCCGAGGGCAAGACCGAGGACGACTTCCGCAAGATGGCCGAGGTGGTCTACAACCGCCTGAAGCCGGACAACACGGAGACCAACCAGCTCCTCCAGTTCGACTCGACCTTCAACTACCTGAAGGGCGAGAGCAACATCAACATCAGCGAAGCCGAGATCCAGAGCAACCAGGACCCGTTCAACACATACACCCAGAAGGGTCTGCCGCCCGGACCGATCGGCAACCCCGGCGCCGACGCGCTGAAGGCGACGCTGAACCCGACCGACGAGGGCTGGATGTACTTCGTGGCGACCGACGGCCGCCACAACACCGAGTTCGCCCGCACGCACGACGAGTTCCTGGAGCTCAAGGAAAAGTTCAATGAGAGCTCGGGCAACTGACGCCCGCCGGGCCGCCGTCCTCGGCTCGCCCATCGCCCACTCCCTGTCCCCGGTGCTGCACCGGGCGGCGTACCGGGAACTGGGGCTGACGGGCTGGACCTACGACCGGTTCGAGGTCGACGAGGAGGGGCTGCCGGGCTTCTTCGCGCAGCTCGGCCCCGAGTGGGCCGGGCTGTCGCTGACCATGCCGCTGAAGCGGGCCGTGATCCCGTTGCTCGACGAGATCAGCGACACCGCCGCCTCGGTCGAGGCGGTCAACACCGTCGTCCTCACCGACGACGGCCGCCGCCTCGGCGACAACACCGACATCCCCGGCATGGTCGCCGCCCTGCGCGAGCACGGCATCGAGCAGACCGGCACGGCCGCGATCCTCGGCGCCGGCGCCACCGCCTCGTCGGCGCTGGCCGCGCTCGCCCGGATCTGCACCGGCGAGGTCGTCGTCTATGTCCGCAGCGCCGCCCGGGCCGCCGAGATGCGCCGCTGGGGCGAGCGGCTGGAGGTCGACGTCCGGGTCGCCGACTGGGCGGACGCGGCCGAGGCCCTGCACCATCCGCTGGTCGTGGCGACCACACCGGCCGGTACCACCGACGCGCTCGCCGCCGCCGTGCCGGAGCGGCCCGCGACGCTCTTCGACGTGCTGTACGACCCGTGGCCGACCGTGCTGGCGGCGCGCTGGGCCGCGTACGGCGGTGCCGTCGTCAGCGGGCTCGACCTGCTGGTCCACCAGGCGGTGCTCCAGGTCGAGCAGGTGACGGGTTGTGCGCCCGCGCCGCTGGAGGCGATGCGCAAGGCCGGCGAGCACGCCCTGACCGGTCGCTAGGACGCCCGGCTCGGGTACGGCACGGGGCACGACCCGTGGCCGACCGTGCTGGCGGCGCGCTGGTCGGCGTACGGCGGGGCCGTCGTCAGCGGGCTTCACCTGCTGGTCCACCAGGCCGTGCTTCAGGTCGAGCAGGTGACGGGCCGTGCGCCCGCGCCGCTGGAGGCGATGCGCAAGGCCGGCGAGCACGCCCTGACCGGTCGCTAGGACGCCGCGCTCGGGTACGGCACCGGACACGCCCCGTGACCACCCGCTGACACGGTCCGTCCGACTGCTGGACCGGCGGCCTGACCGGATGCCGGGACGTGGGAGGATCGAACGTGGCGGGCCAGGGCCGCGCACCCGGGTCGCGCCACCGCGCTACGCGAGCAGACGCGTACGCCGGTCGGTAACGGGCGCGAGCACAGAGGAGCACCGTTGAGCAGGTTGCGCTGGCTGACCGCGGGGGAGTCCCACGGCCCCGCACTCGTCGCGACGCTGGAGGGCCTTCCCGCCGGCGTGCCGATCACCACGGAGATGGTGGCGGACCACCTGGCGAGGCGGCGGCTCGGCTATGGACGCGGCGCGCGCATGAAGTTCGAGCGGGACGAGGTCACCTTCCTCGGTGGGGTCCGGCACGGGCTGACCCTGGGTTCGCCGGTCGCGGTCATGGTCGGCAACACCGAGTGGCCCAAGTGGGAGAAGGTCATGGCGGCCGACCCCGTGGACCCGGACGAGCTGGCCGCGCTGGCCCGCAACGCGCCGCTGACCCGCCCCCGGCCCGGCCACGCCGACCTCGCCGGCATGCAGAAGTACGGCTTCGACGAGGCCCGCCCGATCCTGGAGCGGGCCTCGGCCCGGGAGACCGCGGCCCGGGTGGCGCTGGGCGCGGTCGCGCGGTCGTACCTGAAGGAGACCGCGGGCATCGAGATCGTCAGCCATGTCGTGGAGCTCGCGGCGGCCAAGGCCCCCTACGGCGTCCACCCCACCCCGGCCGACGTCGAGAAGCTGGACGCCGACCCGGTGCGCTGCCTGGACGCCGACGCGTCGAAGGCGATGGTCGCGGAGATCGACCAGGCCCACAAGGACGGCGACACCCTCGGCGGGGTCGTCGAGGTGCTCGCGTACGGGGTGCCGGTGGGCCTCGGCTCGCACGTGCACTGGGACCGCCGCCTCGACGCCCGGCTGGCCGCCGCGCTGATGGGCATCCAGGCGATCAAGGGCGTCGAGGTCGGCGACGGCTTCGAGCTGGCCCGGGTGCCGGGCTCCAAGGCGCACGACGAGATCGTCACCACGGACGACGGCATCCGGCGCGCCACCGGCCGCTCCGGCGGCACCGAGGGCGGGCTGACCACCGGTGAGCTGCTGCGGGTGCGCGCGGCGATGAAGCCGATCGCGACCGTGCCGCGCGCGCTGCGCACGGTGGACGTCGTGACCGGCGAGACCACCCAGGCCCACCACCAGCGCTCGGACGTGTGCGCGGTCCCGGCCGCCGGCATCGTCGCCGAGGCGATGGTGGCGCTGGTCCTAGCGGACGCGGTCGCGGAGAAGTTCGGCGGCGACAGCGTGACCGAGACCGCCCGCAACGTGCGCTCCTACCTCGACAACCTGGCGATCCGATGAGCGGGCCGCTGGCCGTGCTCGTCGGCCCCATGGGTGTCGGCAAGTCCACCGTCGGCCATCTGCTGGCCGAGCGGCTCGACGTCGGCTTCCGGGACACCGACGACGACATCGTCGCGCAGCAGGGCCGTACCGTCGCCGACATCTTCGTCGAGGACGGCGAGGCCGCCTTCCGCGCGCTGGAGAAGCAGGCGGTGCGCACGGCGCTGGCCGAGCACACCGGCGTGCTGGCGCTGGGCGGCGGGGCCGTCCTCGACGCCGGCTCGCGCGAGCTGCTCGCCGGACACCAGGTCGTGTACCTCTCGATGGACGTCGAGGAGGCGGCCCGCCGCACCGGTCTGAACGCGGCCCGGCCGCTGCTGGCCGTCAACCCGCGCAAGCAGTGGCGGGAGCTGATGGAGGCGCGGCGGCACCTGTACGAGGAAGTGGCGCGCTCGGTGGTGGCCACCGACGACCGTACGCCCGAAGAGGTCACCCAAGAGGTGCTGGACGCCCTGGAGTTGAAGGAAGCATGAGCGAGTCAGTGACGCGGATCCAGGTCGGCGGCACCGCGGGCAGTGAGCCGTACGAGGTCCTGGTGGGCCGTCAACTGCTCGGGGAACTCGGCGCCCTGATCGGCGACCGGGCCAAGCGGGTCGCCGTCATCCACCCCGAGGCCCTGGCCGAGACCGGCGAGGCGCTGCGCGCCGACCTGGCCGAGCAGGGCTTCGAGGCGGTCGCCATCCAGGTGCCGAACGCGGAGGAGGCCAAGACGGCCGAGGTCGCCGCGTACTGCTGGAAGGCGCTCGGCCAGTCCGGCTTCACCCGCACCGACGTCGTCGTGGGCGTCGGCGGCGGCGCGACCACCGACCTCGCCGGCTTCGTGGCCGCGACCTGGCTGCGCGGGGTGCGCTGGATCGCGATCCCCACCACGGTCCTCGCCATGGTCGACGCGGCCGTCGGCGGCAAGACCGGCATCAACACGGCCGAGGGCAAGAACCTGGTCGGCGCCTTCCATCCGCCCGTCGGTGTCCTGTGCGACCTCGCCGCCCTGGACTCGCTGCCGGTCAACGACTACGTCTCCGGGCTCGCCGAGGTCATCAAGGCGGGCTTCATCGCCGACCCCGCGATCCTGGAGCTCATCGAGTCCGACCCGGAAGCGGCGCGCACCCCGGCCGGTCCGCACACGGCGGAGCTGGTCGAGCGCTCCATCCGCGTCAAGGCCGAGGTCGTCTCCTCCGACCTGAGGGAGTCGGGGCTGCGCGAGATCCTCAACTACGGGCACACCCTCGGCCACGCCATCGAGAAGAACGAGCGCTACCAGTGGCGGCACGGCGCCGCGGTCTCCGTGGGCATGCACTTCGCCGCCGAGCTGGGCCGGCTCGCGGGCCGACTGGACGACGCCACGGCCGACCGGCACCGCACGGTCCTGGAGGCGGTCGGGCTGCCGCTGCACTACCGCTACGACCAGTGGCCCAAGCTGCTGCAGACGATGAAGGTCGACAAGAAGTCGCGCGGCGACATGCTGCGCTTCATCGTCCTGGACGGCCTCGCCAAGCCGACGGTCCTGGAGGGACCCGACCCGGCGATGCTGCTGGCGGCGTACGGCGAGGTCGGCCAGTAGATCCGGCGCGGGGTCCGGTACGTCCCGCAGAGCCCCTTCCGTCCGATTCCCCTTGCCCCGCCGGGCACTTCGGGCCGCCCCCCGGCGTTCACCAAAGGACGACGGGGGACGGTACCGTTCGGTAGCGAGCGCCAATTGCCTGTACGAGACGGAGTGGCACCGGATGCAGCACGCAGTGGGGTCTCCGCTGCCGCCGCCCCACCAGCCGGGGCAGGGACCGGCCGACGGCTGGTCGCCGGCCGCACAACACCCGGGTCCGGGTCCGCACCCCCAGGGACCCGCGCCCGTCCCGCCGGGGCCCATGCCCCTCCCGCAGGGCTCCGCTCCCGTGCCGCCGCCCCCCGGCTTCTCCGGCCCCCCGCCCTCGGCTCCGCACCATCCGCCGACGGCCCCGCCGCCCCCGGACACCACAGGTCACGTCCGGCTGCCACCCGGCGGTCCGGTGACGATGCCCACCGCACCGGCCACCACCACCGTCCCCGACCCGGGGGCCACCACCCTCGCGGTGCTGCTCATCGGCCCGGCGGGCGCGGGCAAGACCAGCGTGGCCAAGTACTGGGCGGACCACCGCCGGGTGCCCACGGCCCACATCAGCCTCGACGACGTGCGCGAATGGGTCCGCTCGGGCTTCGCCGACCCCCAGTCGGGCTGGAACGACAGCTCCGAGGCCCAGTACCGGCTGGCCCGCCGTACCTGCGGCTTCGCCGCGCGCAACTTCCTGGCCAACGGCATCTCGTGCATTCTCGACGACGCGGTCTTCCCCGACCGTCCCGTCGTGGGCCTGGGCGGCTGGAAGCGCCATGTGGGCCCCGGCCTGCTGCCCGTCGTCCTCCTCCCCGGCCTGGACATCGTCCTGGAACGCAACGCGGAACGCTCGGGCAACCGACGCCTCACCGACGAGGAGGTGGCCCGCATCCACGGCCGCATGGCCGGCTGGTACGGCTCGGGCCTGCCCATCATCGACAACTCCCAGTTGGACGTCCCCGCCACGGCCCGCGTCCTGGACGAGGTCCTCACCCGCTCCATAGCGAGCCCTCCGGCCTGGTGACCCGGCAAGAACCGGGGGAGTGAACGCCCGCCGCCCGGGTCCCGGCGGACAACCGGCCGGTCCACGTCGGGACGCGCCGCGCCGCTCAGGGGCGCGGGGAACGGCGCGCCGCCCCCGGCCGTCAGCCGTGGCAGACACCCCTCGGGGCCCGTCGCGGGGAATTGTCCACGCCGGGCCCGGCAGCACCTTTCAGGGGCGCGGGGAACTGCGCGATCAGCCCCACCGGCCCTCAGCCCTTCAAGACAGCGCCCTTCAAGACAGCCGACACCCCTCCCTGGCGGACTCCACGCCCGGGCACCGCCACGAACGGGCCGCGCGGGCCGCGCGACCCCCTCCTGCCCACGGCGGGCCGCCACGGCGCCCCCGCCGCCCACTCGGCCTCCCCGAGCGGCGCCCCCGGCCCAAAGCTCTTACGCTCGGCACATGTCAGAGGTGTACGCGACCCGCCGGACCCGGCTACGGGAGCGCTGCAACGCGGCCGGCAGCGCGGCGGCGCTGATCTCCCGGCCCGCCAACGTGCGCTACCTCGCGGGCGCGGCCCCCAAGGGCGCCGTACTGCTGCTGGGCAAGCAAGAGGACCTGCTGGTCAGCCCAGGTCCCCCGGACGACCGCCCCACCGAGGGCCGGCTGGACGAGACCCTGCCGCTGCGCACGCTGCCCGCCCCCGGCGGCGACTCCGCCGTCGCCGCCGCCGACCTCGCCACCGACCAGGGCGCCGACTCCCTCGCCGTGGAGGAGCACCACCTCACGGTCGCCCGCCACCGGGCCATCGGCTCGGCCGCCCCCGCCCTGCGCCTCGCCGATCTCGGCAACGCCGTCGAGCAGCTCAGGGTCGTCAAGGACGAGGAAGAGATCTCCTGCCTGCGCATCGGAGCCGAGATCGCCGACCAGGCCCTCGGTGAGCTGCTGGAGTCGATTCTCGTGGGCCGCACCGAGCGCCACCTCGCCCTGGAACTCGAACGCCGCCTCGTCGACCACGGCGCCGACGGCCCCGCCTTCGCCACCTCGGTCGCCACCGGCGCCAACGCCGGCCGACGCGGCCACCGCCCCACGGACCGCCGCGTCGAGGAGGGCGACTTCCTCTCCGTCTGCCTGGGCGCCACCTACCGCGGCTACCGCTGCGAGATCGGCCGTACGTTCGTCATCGGCACCTCCCCGGCGGACTGGCAGATCGAGCTCTACGACCTGGTCTTCGCCGCCCAACGGGCCGGCCGCGAGATGCTCGCCCCCGGCTCCGCCTACCGCGACGTGGACCGCGCGGCGCGCCAGGTCCTGGACTCCGCCGGGTACGGGCAGGGTCTCCCGGAGCTGATCGGTCACGGTGTGGGGCTCGAAATCGACGAGGACCCGCAGCTGGCCCCCACGGCCATGGGTAAACTGGACGCTTGCGTGCCGGTCACCGTCGAACCGGGGGTCCACCTCCCGGGCCGGGGCGGTGTCCGGATCGATGACACGCTCGTCGTGCGCCCTGAGGCGGACGGCGGACCCGAGCTACTCACCATCACGACCAAGGAGCTGCTCGCGCTCTAGCCTCAGAGCTGTCGCGCCTGCCCCCGGGTCGTCCACGTAAGTCCAGGAGATTGAAGCAACCGTGGCTTCCACGAACGACCTCAAGAACGGCATGGTGCTCAAGCTCGACGGCGGCCAGCTCTGGTCCGTCGTCGAGTTCCAGCACGTCAAGCCCGGCAAGGGCCCGGCCTTCGTGCGCACCAAGCTCAAGAACGTGCTCTCGGGCAAGGTCGTCGACAAGACCTTCAACGCCGGCGTGAAGGTCGAGACGGCCACCGTCGACAAGCGCGACATGCAGTTCTCCTACATGGACGGCGACTACTTCGTCTTCATGGACATGGAGACCTACGACCAGCTGATGGTCGACCGCAAGGCCGTCAGCGACGCCGCCAACTTCCTGATCGAGGGCTTCACCGCCACCGTCGCGCAGCACGAGGGCGAGGTGCTCTTCGTCGAGCTGCCGGCCGCCGTCGAGCTCGTCGTCCAGGAGACCGAGCCGGGCGTGCAGGGCGACCGTTCCACCGGCGGCACCAAGCCCGCCACCCTGGAGACCGGTCACCAGATCCAGGTCCCGCTCTTCATCACCACCGGTGAGAAGATCAAGGTCGACACCCGCACCAGCGACTACCTCGGCCGGGTGAACAGCTAACCGTGGCTGCCCGCAACACGGCCCGCAAGCGCGCCTTCCAGATCCTCTTCGAGGCCGACCAGCGCGGTGTCGACGTCCTGACGGTGCTCGCCGACTGGATCCGGCTCTCGCGGACCGACACCCGGCAGCCGCCGGTGAGCGAGTACACGATGGAGCTGGTCGAGGGCTACGCGGGGCACGCGACGCGCATCGACGAGCTGATCGCCCAGTACTCGGTCGGCTGGACGCTCGACCGGATGCCGGTGGTCGACCGCAACATCCTGCGGCTCGGCGCGTACGAGCTGATCTGGGTCGACGACACCCCGGACGCGGTCGTGCTGGACGAGATGGTGCAGCTCGCGAAGGAGTTCTCGACGGACGAGTCGCCCTCGTTCGTCAACGGCCTGCTCGGCCGGCTGAAGGACCTGAAGCCCTCGCTGCGGCGTACCGCCGAGGACTGAACGCCCGAGAACGCCGGAGGGCCGCAGCCCGCGCTGCGGCCCTCCGGCCTTCTCATACGACCGGGGTGCCGGAGGGACGTCCGGGACCCACGAGGCGCTCAGAAAGCCGCCGGGGTGGCCGGAACCATGAAGTTCCGGCCACCCCGGCGGCACGTTTCTGCTGAAGCGGTGAGGGGCTCAGGCCTCCTCGTGCGACGCCACCGCGCGACGCGCGTCCGCGTCCAGCACACCCCAGCCGATCAGCTGCTCGGTCAGGACCGAGGGCGACTGGTCGTAGATGACGGCGAGGGTGCGCAGGTCGTCCTGGCGGATCGAGAGCACCTTGCCGTTGTAGTCACCGCGCTGCGACTGGATCGTGGCCGCGTAGCGCTGCAGGGGGCCCGCCTTCTCGGCCGGCACCGTGGCCAGCCGCTCCAGGTCAAGGACCAGCTTCGGCGGCGGCTCGGCGGCGCCACCCGGGGTCGTGCCCGGAAGCAGCTCCTGCACGGGAACGCCGTAGAAGTCCGCCAGCTCGGCGAGGCGCTGCACGGTCACGGCGCGGTCGCCGCGCTCGTACGACCCGACCACGACCGCCTTCCAGCGCCCCTGTGACTTCTCCTCGACACCGTGGAGGGAAAGGCCCTGCTGGGTGCGGATGGCCCGGAGCTTGGCCCCGAGCTGTTTGGCGTATTCGCTGGACATATGGCTCCCCGGACACTGTGTCGACGCGACTGGTGTGGTTCCAGGCCGCGCGGCTGGTAACTCACTGTGAGGTTACGCAGCGTTACTCTCCTGCGTCAAGCCGAATGGTCCGCACCGACTCTTCCGTGCTATCGGCCGCCGCTTGGGCCGATCGGGTGATTCCGTGACCCCGTGGGGGGTGATCTGGGGTGTCGCCGGGGGCTGCTACGGTGGATGGCGCAATCCCGACGTCCTTTAAGGTCCGTCCCGTGAGGCGGAGAAGGAGGTCCGTTTCGTATGGACACGCAAGAGTCCGATGCGCGGCCCGTGCTCGAAGGCCCCGACATCGCGCGGGTGCTGACCCGCATCGCCCACGAGATCGTCGAGCGCGCCAAGGGCGCCGACGACGTGGTGCTCCTCGGCATTCCGACCCGGGGCGTCTTCCTCGCCCAGCGGCTCGCGGTCAAGCTGGAGGAGATCACCGAGCGCAAAGTGCCGTGCGGTTCGCTGGACATCACCATGTACCGCGACGACCTGCGCATGCACCCACCGCGCGCGTTGGCCCGCACCGACATCCCCGGTGACGGCATCGACGGCAAGCTGGTCGTCCTCGTCGACGACGTGCTCTTCTCCGGCCGTACCATCCGCGCCGCCCTCGACGCCCTGAACGACATCGGGCGCCCCCGCGCGGTCCAACTCGCGGTCCTCGTCGACCGGGGCCACCGCGAACTGCCCATCCGCGCCGACTACGTCGGCAAGAACCTCCCCACGTCGTTGCGGGAGACGGTCAAGGTCCAGCTCGCCGAGGAGGACGGTCGCGACACCGTGCTGCTCGGTGTGAAGCAGACCGCCCAGTAGCAACGGAAGGCGTACGGCCGCCGCCGTACGCCGGCTCGGCACGCCCCGGCGTGCTCCTGGTTGCCCGAATCCTCCCGAATGAACTGCCTTACGGAGCCTGAAAGATGCAGCGCCATCTCATCTCGGCCGCCGACCTCACCCGCGACGACGCCGTCCTGATCCTCGACACCGCCGAGGAGATGTCCCGGGTCGCCGACCGGCCGATCAAGAAGCTGCCGACCCTGCGCGGCCGCACCGTGGTCAACCTCTTCTTCGAGGACTCGACCCGCACCCGGATCTCCTTCGAGGCCGCCGAGAAGCGGCTGTCGGCGGACGTCATCAACTTCACCGCCAAGGGATCCTCGGTCTCCAAGGGCGAGTCCCTGAAGGACACCGCGCAGACCCTGGAGGCCATGGGCGTCGACGCGGTCGTCATCCGGCACGGCGCCTCCGGGGCCCCGTACCGGCTGGCGAACTCCGGCTGGATCGACGCGGCCGTCATCAACGCCGGCGACGGCACCCACCAACACCCCACCCAGGCGCTGCTCGACGCCTTCACCATGCGCCGCCGCCTGGTCGGCCGGGACGCCGGGCTCGGCCACGACCTGGCCGGCAAGCGGGTCACCCTCGTCGGCGACGTCCTGCACAGCCGGGTCGCCCGCTCCAACGTCGACCTGCTCCACACCCTCGGCGCCGAGGTCACCCTCGTCGCCCCGCCCACCCTGCTGCCGGTCGGCATCGAGACCTGGCCCTGTCAGGTCTCCTACGACCTCGACAGCACGTTGCCCAAGTCGGACGCCGTGATGCTGCTGCGCGTGCAGCGCGAGCGCATGAACGCCGCGTTCTTCCCGACCGAGCGCGAGTACTCGCGGCGCTACGGCCTGGACGGCGACCGGATGGCGAAGATGCCCGAGCACGCCATCGTGATGCACCCCGGTCCGATGGTCCGCGGCATGGAGATCACCGCCGAGGTCGCCGACTCCGATCGCTGCACCGCGATCGAGCAGGTCGCAAACGGAGTCTCCATCCGGATGGCCGTTCTGTATTTGCTGCTCGGTGGAAACGAACCCGCCACCACCACCCGTACCGAGGAGAAGTAAGAAAGATGAGCAAGATCCTGATCCGTGGTGCGAAGGTGCTCGGCGGCGAGCCGCAGGACGTGCTGATCGACGGCGAGGCCGTCGCCGCGGTCGGCACCGGCCTGTCGGCCGAGGGCGCCGAGGTCGTCGAGGCCGGCGGCAAGGTGCTGCTGCCGGGCCTGGTCGACCTGCACACCCATCTGCGCGAGCCCGGCCGCGAGGACTCCGAGACCGTGCTGACCGGCACCCGCGCGGCCGCCTCCGGCGGCTACACCTCCGTGTTCGCCATGGCCAACACCTTCCCCGTGGCGGACACCGCCGGTGTGGTCGAGCAGGTCTGGCGGCTGGGCCGGGAGCACGGCTACTGCGACGTGCAGCCGATCGGTGCCGTCACCGTCGGCCTGGAAGGCAGGAAGCTCGCCGAGCTGGGCGCCATGCACGAGTCGGCGGCCGGGGTGACCGTCTTCTCCGACGACGGCAAGTGCGTCGACGACGCCGTGATCATGCGCCGGGCCCTGGAGTACGTGAAGGCCTTCGACGGGGTCGTCGCCCAGCACGCGCAGGAGCCGCGGCTGACCGAGGGCGCCCAGATGAACGAGGGCGTCGTCTCCGCCGAGCTGGGCCTCGGCGGCTGGCCCGCGGTGGCCGAGGAGTCGATCATCGCCCGGGACGTCCTGCTCGCCGAGCACGTCGGCTCCCGCGTGCACATCTGCCACCTGTCGACCGCCGGGTCGGTGGAGATCGTGCGCTGGGCCAAGTCCCGCGGCATCCGCGTCACCGCCGAGGTCACCCCGCACCACCTGCTCCTCACCGACGAGCTGGTGCGCAGCTACAACCCGGTCTTCAAGGTGAACCCGCCGCTGCGCACCGAGCGGGACGTGCTGACGCTGCGCGAGGCGCTGGCCGACGGCACGATCGACATCGTCGCCACCGACCACGCCCCGCACCCGCACGAGGACAAGGACTGCGAGTGGGCCGCCGCCGCCATGGGCATGGTCGGCCTGGAGACCGCGCTGTCGGTGGTCCAGGAGACGATGGTCGACACGGGGCTGCTCGGCTGGGCGGACGTGGCCGACCGGATGTCCTTCGCGCCGGCCCGGATCGGCCGGGCCGGCGGGCACGGACGGCCCGTCTCGGCAGGTGAGCCCGCGAACCTCACCCTCGTCGACACGGCATACCGTGGGCCGGTGGACCCCGCGGGCTTCGCCTCGCGCAGCCGCAACACCCCCTACGAGGGCCGCGAGCTGCCGGGCCGTGTCACGCACACCTGGCTCCGGGGCAAGGCCACGCTCGTCGACGGGAAGCTCACGTGACACCTGTAATTCTGCTCGCCGCCGGTAAGGAATCGGCGGAAGTGACCGACTGGGCCGCCCGCATCGGCTGGGTCGTCGGCCTCGCCCTGTTCGTCGCGCTCGTCTACTGGCTGATGCGCGAGGGCTGGAAGTGGCGCGGCACGCTCCAGGGCGACCTGCCGGAGCTGCCCGGCGCGCCGGAAGAGCCCGGCACGGCGAGACTGACGTTGAGCGGCCGCTACCACGGCTCCACCACCGCCGGTCAGTGGCTGGACCGCATCGTGGCGCACGGCCTGGGCACCCGCAGCAGGGTCGAGCTCACGCTGACGGACGCGGGCCTGGACGTCGTACGCCCCGGGGCGAGCGACTTCTTCGTCCCGGTGGCGGCGCTGCGCGAGGCCCGGCTGGACAAGGGCATCGCCGGCAAGGTCCTCACCGAGGGCGGACTGCTCGTCGTGACCTGGGCGCACGGGGAGCGGCTGATCGACTCCGGTTTCCGCTCCGACCGCGCGGCCGAGCACAACGAGTGGGTCGACGCAATCAACTCCATGATCACCACCAGCACCACGGAAGGCGCCGAACGATGACGACCTCCACTGGGGAAACCACGAAGGTCCCCGCCGTACTCGTCCTGGAGGACGGCCGGGTCTTCCGCGGCCGCGCCTACGGGGCCGTGGGGGAGACCTTCGGCGAGGCCGTGTTCTCCACCGGCATGACCGGCTACCAGGAGACCCTCACCGACCCGTCGTACCACCGCCAGGTGGTCGTGATGACCGCCCCGCACGTCGGCAACACCGGTATCAACGACGAGGACCCCGAGTCCCGGCGCATCTGGGTCGCCGGCTACGTCGTGCGCGACCCCGCGCGCGTGCCCTCCAACTGGCGCTCCCGCCGCTCGCTCGACGAGGAACTGCGCCGCCAGGGCGTGGTCGGCATCTCCGGCATCGACACCCGCGCGCTGACCCGGCACCTGCGTGAGCGCGGCGCCATGCGCGTCGGCATCTTCTCCGGCAACGCGCTGCCCGACGAGGGCACCATGCTCGCCGAGGTGCGCCAGGCCCCCGAGATGAAGGGCGCCGACCTCGCCGCGGAGGTCGCCACCGATGAGCCGTACGTCGTCCCCGCGATCGGCGAGAAGAAGTACACCGTCGCCGCCGTCGACCTCGGCATCAAGGGCATGACCCCGCACCGGATGGCCGAACGCGGCATCGAGGTGCACGTGCTGCCGGCCACGGCGAGCGTCGAGGACGTCTACGCCGTGAACCCCGACGGCGTCTTCTTCTCCAACGGCCCCGGTGACCCGGCCACCGCCGACCACCCGGTCTCCGTGATGCGCGGCGTCCTGGAGCGCGGCACGCCGCTGTTCGGCATCTGCTTCGGCAACCAGATCCTGGGCCGCGCCCTCGGCTTCGGCACCTACAAGCTGAAGTACGGCCACCGTGGCATCAACCAGCCGGTGCAGGACCGTACGACCGGCAAGGTCGAGGTCACCGCGCACAACCACGGGTTCGCCGTCGACGCCCCGCTCGACGAGGTGTCCGACACCCCCTTCGGCCGTGCCGAGGTCTCCCACGTCTGCCTCAACGACAACGTGGTGGAGGGTCTCCGGCTCCTCGACAAGCCGGCTTTCAGCGTCCAGTACCACCCCGAAGCGGCAGCGGGCCCGCACGACGCCGCCTACCTGTTCGACCGCTTCGTGAAGCTCATGGAGGGCCAGCGTGCCTAAGCGCACCGATATCCAGTCCGTCCTGGTCATCGGCTCCGGCCCGATCGTCATCGGCCAGGCCGCCGAGTTCGACTACTCCGGCACCCAGGCGTGCCGCGTACTGCGGTCCGAGGGGCTGCGGGTCGTCCTCGTCAACTCCAACCCGGCGACGATCATGACCGACCCGGAGATCGCCGACGCCACCTACGTCGAGCCGATCACCCCGGAGTTCGTCGAGAAGATCATCGCCAAGGAGCGGCCCGACGCGCTGCTGCCCACGCTGGGCGGCCAGACGGCGCTCAACACGGCGATCTCGCTGCACGAGAACGGCGTGCTGGAGAAGTACGGGGTCGAGCTGATCGGCGCCAACGTGGCGGCGATCCACAAGGGCGAGGACCGCGACCAGTTCAAGGACGTCGTGGCCGAGGTCCGGCGCAAGATCGGGCACGGCGAGTCCGCGCGCTCGGTGATCTGCCACTCCATGGACGACGTGCTCGCCGGCGTCGAGGAGCTCGGCGGCTACCCCGTGGTGGTCCGCCCGTCCTTCACGATGGGCGGTGCCGGTTCCGGCTTCGCGCACGACGAGGAGGAGCTGCGCCGCATCGCCGGCCAGGGCCTGACGCTCTCCCCGACCACCGAGGTGCTCCTGGAGGAGTCCATCCTCGGCTGGAAGGAGTACGAGCTGGAGCTGATGCGCGACAGGCACGACAACGTCGTGGTGGTCTGCTCCATCGAGAACTTCGACCCGATGGGCGTGCACACCGGCGACTCGATCACGGTCGCGCCCGCGATGACGCTCACCGACCGCGAGTACCAGATCCTGCGCGACATCGGCATCGCCGTCATCCGTGAGGTCGGCGTCGACACCGGCGGCTGCAACATCCAGTTCGCCGTCAACCCGGTCGACGGCCGGGTGATCGTCATCGAGATGAACCCGCGTGTGTCGCGTTCGTCCGCGCTGGCCTCCAAGGCGACCGGCTTCCCGATCGCCAAGATCGCCGCCAAGCTCGCCGTCGGCTACACCCTCGACGAGATCCCCAACGACATCACCCAGGAGACCCCGGCGTCCTTCGAGCCGACCCTGGACTACGTCGTCGTCAAGGCGCCCCGGTTCGCCTTCGAGAAGTTCCCGCAGGCCGACTCGACCCTGACGACCACGATGAAGTCGGTCGGCGAGGCCATGGCCATCGGCCGCAACTTCACCGAGGCCTTCCAGAAGGCGCTGCGCTCGCTGGAGAAGAAGGGCAGCCAGTTCACCTTCGTGGGCGAGCCCGGCGACAAGGCCGAGCTGCTGCGCGAGGCGGTGCGCCCGACCGACGGCCGGATCAACGCCGTGATGGGCGCCATCCGGGCCGGCGCGACGCCCGAGGAGGTCTTCGAGTCCACGAAGATCGACCCCTGGTTCGTCGACCAGCTCTTCCTGCTCAAGGAGATCGCCGACGAGCTGGCGAGCGCGCCCGAGCTCACCACGGATCTGCTCGCCGAGGCCAAGCGGCACGGCTTCTCCGACCAGCAGATCGCCGAGATCCGCGGGCTGCGCGAGGACGTCGTCCGCGAGGTCCGGCACGCGCTCGGTGTGCGCCCGGTCTACAAGACGGTGGACACCTGCGCCGCCGAATTCGCCGCGCGCACCCCGTACTTCTACTCCTCCTACGACGAGGAGACCGAGGTCGCGCCGCGCGAGAAGCCCGCCGTGATCATCCTGGGCTCGGGTCCCAACCGCATCGGCCAGGGCATCGAGTTCGACTACTCCTGCGTGCACGCCTCGTTCGCGCTGAGCGACGCCGGGTTCGAGACCGTGATGGTCAACTGCAACCCGGAGACCGTCTCCACCGACTACGACACCTCCGACCGGCTGTACTTCGAGCCGCTCACGCTGGAGGACGTGCTGGAGATCGTGCACGCCGAGCAGCAGGCCGGGCCGGTCGCGGGCGTCGTCGTGCAGCTCGGCGGCCAGACCCCGCTGGGCCTGGCGCAGGCGCTCAAGGACAACGGCGTGCCGATCGTCGGCACACCCCCGGAGGCCATCCACGCCGCCGAGGACCGCGGCGCCTTCGGCCAGGTCCTCAAGGAGGCCGGCCTGCCGGCCCCCAAGCACGGCACGGCCACCACCTTCACCGAGGCCAAGGCCATCGCCGACGAGATCGGCTACCCGGTCCTCGTCCGCCCCTCGTACGTCCTGGGCGGCCGCGGCATGGAGATCGTCTACGACGAGGCGCGGCTGTCGTCCTACATCGCCGAGTCGACCGAGATCAGCCCCTCCCGGCCGGTGCTGGTCGACCGGTTCCTCGACGACGCGATCGAGATCGACGTGGACGCCCTCTACGACGGCGAGGAGCTCTACCTCGGCGGTGTCATGGAGCACATCGAGGAGGCCGGCATCCACTCCGGCGACTCGGCGTGCGCCCTGCCCCCGATCACGCTCGGCGGCTTCGACATCAAGCGCCTGCGCGCCTCGACCGAGGCGATCGCCAAGGGCGTGGGCGTCCGCGGCCTGATCAACATCCAGTTCGCGATGGCGGGCGACATCCTCTACGTCCTGGAGGCCAACCCGCGCGCGTCGCGCACGGTCCCCTTCACCTCGAAGGCGACCGCGGTGCCGCTGGCCAAGGCCGCCGCGCGCATCTCGCTGGGCGCGACCATTGCTCAGCTGCGGGCCGAGGGACTGCTGCCCGGGCGCGGGGACGGCGGCGAGCTGCCGCTGGACGCGCCCATCTCCGTCAAGGAGGCCGTGCTGCCCTGGACCCGCTTCCGGGACACCTCCGGGCGCGGCGTGGACACCGTCCTCGGCCCGGAGATGCGCTCCACCGGCGAGGTCATGGGCATCGACTCCGTCTTCGGAACGGCGTACGCCAAGTCGCAGGCCGGCGCCTACGGCCCGCTGCCCACCAAGGGCCGTGCGTTCATCTCGGTCGCCAACCGCGACAAGCGCTCGATGATCTTCCCGGCCCGTGAACTGGTCGCGCACGGCTTCGAGTTGCTCGCCACGTCCGGCACGGCCGAGGTGCTCAAGCGCAACGGCATCCACGCCACCGTGGTGCGCAAGCAGTCCGAGGGCACCGGCCCGAACGGCGAGAAGACGATCGTCCAGCTCATCCACGACGGCGAGGTCGACCTCATCGTCAACACCCCGTACGGCACCGGCGGCCGTCTCGACGGCTACGACATCCGCACCGCGGCCGTGGCCCGGTCCGTGCCGTGCCTGACGACCGTCCAGGCGCTCGCCGCCGCCGTCCAGGGCATCGACGCGCTCAACCACGGGGACGTGGGCGTGCGCTCGCTCCAGGAACACGCGCAGGTGCTGACCGCGGCCCGCGACTGACCGCCCTGAGGGGGACACCGAAGACGGTGTCCCCCTCTTCGTGAGGACACCTGTCTTCGTGAGGACACATGTACAAGATCTTCTTCCGTCTCGTCTTCCGGCGCATGGACGCCGAGCGGGCGCACCACCTCGCCTTCCGCTGGATCCGCCTCGCCGCGCGCGTCCCCGTGCTGCGCACCTTCGTCGCGGCCGTGCTGGCACCCCGCCACAAGGAGCTGCGCACGGAGGCCCTCGGCCTGCGCATGCACGGTCCCTTCGGGCTCGCGGCCGGCTTCGACAAGAACGCGGTGGCCATCGACGGCATGTCGATGCTGGGCTTCGACCACGTCGAGATCGGCACGGTGACCGGTGAGGCGCAGCCCGGCAACCCGCGGCAGCGGCTGTTCCGGCTGGTCCCGGACCGTGCACTGATCAACCGGATGGGCTTCAACAACGACGGCTCGCTGGCCGTGGCCGCCCGCCTCGCCTCACGTGAGCCGGTCTTCCGGACCGTCGTGGGTGTCAACATCGGCAAGACCAAGGTGGTCCCCGAGGCCGAGGCCGTCCTGGACTACGTGAAGTCGGCGGAGCGGCTGGCGCCGTACGCCGACTACCTGGTCGTGAACGTCTCCTCGCCCAACACGCCGGGGCTGCGCGACCTCCAGGCCGTCGACCACCTGCGCCCCCTGCTGACCGCCGTGCGTGAGGCCGCCGACCGCATGGTCACCTCCCGGCGGGTTCCGCTCCTGGTGAAGATCGCACCCGACCTGGCCGACGAGGACGTCGACGCCGTCGCCGACCTCGCCGTCGAGCTGGCCCTGGACGGGATCATCGCCACGAACACCACCATCGCGCGCGCCGGACTGGGCCTGAAGGCCGACCCGGCGCTGGTCGAGGAGGCCGGCGGCCTGTCCGGCGCCCCGCTGAAGGCCCGCTCCCTGGAAGTGCTGCGCCGCCTGTACGCGCGCGTGGGCGACCGCATCACCCTGATCGGCGTCGGCGGCGTCGAGAACGCCGAGGACGCCTGGCAGCGCATCCTGTCAGGCGCCACCCTGGTGCAGGGCTACAGCGCCTTCATCTACGAGGGCCCCTTCTGGGCCCGCGCGATCCACAAGGGCCTCGCCGCCCGTCTGCGCACGAGCCCGTACGCCACGCTCGCCGACGCCGTCGGCGCCGATGTGAGGAAGGACACATGAGCCCGGAACCCTTCGGCGCACGACTGCGCCGCGCCATGGACGAGCGGGGCCCCCTCTGCGTCGGCATCGACCCGCACGCCTCCCTGCTCGCCGACTGGGGCCTGAACGACGACGTCGCCGGCCTGGAGCGGTTCAGCCGCACCGTGGTGGCGGCCACGGCCGACCGGGTCGCCGTCCTCAAGCCGCAGAGCGCCTTCTTCGAGCGCTTCGGGTCGCGCGGCGTCGCCGTGCTGGAGAAGACGGTCGAGGAGGCGCGGGCGGCCGGCGCGCTGGTCGTCATGGACGCCAAGCGCGGCGACATCGGCTCCACCATGGCCGCCTACGCCGAGACCTTCCTGCGCAAGGACGCCCCGCTGTTCTCCGACGCGCTGACCGTCTCGCCGTACCTCGGCTACGGGTCGCTGAAGCCGGCCGTGAAGCTGGCACGGGAGAACGGCGCGGGCCTGTTCGTGCTGGCCCTGACCTCCAATCCGGAGGGCGCGGAGGTCCAGCACGCGGTGCGCGCCGACGGCCGTACGGTCGGCGCGACCGTGCTGGCCCACCTGGCCGCCGAGAACGCGGGGGAGGAGCCGATGGGCTCCTTCGGCGCGGTTGTCGGCGCCACGCTCGGTGACCTCTCGTCGTACGACCTCGCCGTCGGCGGTCCGCTGCTCGCCCCCGGCATCGGTGCCCAGGGGGCCACTCCGGCCGACCTGCCCGCGGTTTTCGGTGCCGCCGTGCGCAACGTGGTGCCGAACGTCAGCCGGGGGGTGCTGCGGCACGGTCCCGACGTGGTCGCTCTGCGTACCGCCGCGGAGCGCTTCGCGGAGGAGATCTCGGCCGCGCTGGCGACGGCCTGAAGGCCCCGACCAGGGGTTCCGGAAGCGCTTGAGGCTGGATACATCCTCAAATCCAGGGCAGTATGTCTGAAATATCCTGTCCTGAAGAGGCTGACCAGGACTTTTCCGCTGTTCTCGCTGACTCTGGCGGACTTGACCGCTAGTCTCCGACGAGAGTCAACGGGCAAGCGTGTTGCTCGTAGCTCCCCTGGTGTGGGGCCACTAGGTTCCTCACCGGTCCGTATCCGACAGTTCGACATCCGAGGTGACGTAGGCGTGGCTCTTCCGCCCCTTACCCCCGAACAGCGCGCAGCCGCGCTCGAGAAGGCCGCCGCGGCTCGCCGGGAGCGGGCCGAGGTCAAGAATCGACTCAAGCACTCCGGCGCCTCCCTTCACGAGGTCATCAAGCAGGGCCAGGAGAACGACGTCATCGGCAAGATGAAGGTCTCGGCTCTCCTCGAGTCCCTGCCGGGCGTGGGCAAGGTCCGCGCCAAGCAGATCATGGAGCGACTCGGTATCTCCGAGAGCCGCCGCGTGCGTGGTCTCGGCTCCAACCAGATCGCCTCGCTCGAGCGCGAGTTCGGCAGCACGGGTTCCTGACCCTCCGGAGGACTCCGGGCATGGTCCCGGGCACTCCGGGACAGCTGGAATAATCGCTGCATGAGTGAACGTCCGCGGCTGACCGTGCTCTCCGGACCCTCCGGGGTCGGCAAGAGCACGGTCGTCGCCCATATGCGCAAGGAACACCCCGAGGTCTGGCTCTCGGTGTCGGCGACGACCCGCAGGCCGCGCCCCGGCGAGCAGCACGGTGTCCACTACTTCTTCGTCACCGACGAGGAGATGGACAAGCTGATCGCCAACGGTGAACTGCTGGAGTGGGCCGAGTTCGCCGGCAACCGTTACGGCACGCCCCGCGCGGCCGTGCTGGAGCGGCTGGAGAGGGGCGAGCCCGTCCTGCTGGAGATCGACCTCCAGGGCGCCCGGCAGGTGCGGGAGTCCATGCCCGAGGCCCAGCTGGTGTTCCTCGCTCCGCCCTCCTGGGAGGAGCTGGTGCGCAGGCTCACCGGCCGGGGCACCGAACCGCCCGAGGTCATCGAGCGCCGTCTGGCGGCCGCGAAGGTCGAGCTGGCGGCGGAGCCGGAGTTCGATCAGACCCTGGTCAACACCTCCGTCGAGGACGTGGCGCGTGAGCTGCTAGCCTTGATGGACGTTGTGTGATCGTGATTGATCGTGCATCCTGAATCTTTCCCATCCATCGGAAGGTAGAGCGTGTCCTCTTCCATCTCCGCGCCCGAGGGCATCATCAACCCGCCGATCGACGAGCTCCTCGAGGCCACCGACTCGAAGTACAGCCTCGTGATCTACGCGGCCAAGCGGGCCCGCCAGATCAACGCGTACTACTCGCAGCTCGGCGAGGGCCTCCTCGAGTACGTCGGTCCGCTCGTCGACACCCACGTCCACGAGAAGCCGCTCTCGATCGCGCTTCGCGAGATCAACGCGGGGCTGCTGACGTCCGAGGCCGTCGAAGGCCCGGCCCAGTAGCACGACCTGCTTGCGGCAGACCTGCCCACAGGCCCGGCGGCGCGTCCGCCGGGCCTGTGGTGTGTCATAGACGCGTACCCGGCGCACACCGCGCACGCGGTACAACGCGGTAGTCGAGTCCGGGGAGACACGGTGGACAAGCCCAAGGTCGTTCTGGGGGTGAGCGGCGGCATCGCCGCGTACAAGGCCTGTGAGCTGCTGCGGCGGCTGACGGAGTCGGGCCACGACGTACGCGTCGTCCCCACCGCCTCCGCGCTGCACTTCGTGGGCGCGGCGACCTGGTCGGCGCTGTCCGGGCACCCGGTCTCCACCGAGGTCTGGAACGACGTCCACGAGGTGCCGCACGTGCGCATCGGCCAGCACGCCGACCTCGTGGTCGTCGCGCCCGCCACCGCCGACATGCTCGCCAAGGCCGCCCACGGCCTCGCCGACGACCTGCTCACGAACACCCTGCTCACCGCCCGCTGCCCGGTCGTGTTCGCCCCCGCGATGCACACCGAGATGTGGGAGCACCCGGCCACCCAGGAGAACGTGGCGACGCTGCGCCGCCGGGGCGCCGTCGTCGTCGAGCCCGCCGTCGGCCGCCTCACCGGCGTCGACACCGGCAAGGGCCGGCTGCCCGACCCGGGCGAGATCTTCGAGGTCTGCCGCCGGGTGCTGGCCCGCGGTGTCGCCGCACCGGACCTCGCGGGGCGCCACGTCGTCGTCAGCGCCGGAGGCACCCGCGAGCCGCTCGACCCGGTCCGCTTCCTCGGCAACCGCTCCTCCGGCAAGCAGGGCTACGCGCTGGCCCGCACGGCCGCCGCCCGGGGCGCCCGCGTCACGCTGGTGGCCGCGAACACCTCCGGGCTGCCCGACCCGGCGGGCGTCGACGTGGTGCAGGTCGGCACCGCCGTGCAGCTGCGGGAGGCGGTGCTGAAGGCGGCCGCGGACGCCGACGCGGTCGTCATGGCCGCCGCGGTGGCCGACTTCCGCCCGGCGACGTACGCGTCCGGGAAGATCAAGAAGCAGGACGGCCAGGACCCCGAGCCCGTCGTCCTCGTCCGCAATCCGGACATCCTCGCGGAGATCTCGGCCGACCGCGCCCGACCGGGGCAGGTGGTCGTCGGCTTCGCCGCCGAGACCGACGACGTGCTCGCCAACGGGCGCGCGAAGCTGCGGCGCAAGGGCTGTGACCTGCTCGTGGTGAACGAGGTGGGCGAGCGCAAGACCTTCGGCTCGGAGGAGAACGAGGCGGTGGTGCTGGCCGCCGACGGCAGCGAGACGCCCGTGCCGTACGGACCGAAGGAAGCGCTGGCCGACACGGTCTGGGATCTGGTCGCCGCGCGTCTCGGGTGAGCGGCGCCGGCCCGTGCCGCGCCCCCTGGATGCCTCCATTCGGGGCGTGGCGCCCCTGGCCAACATCGCCGCACATTGGGCAGAATGCCCGTGCCGCAGGTCACAGCGCTCCCGAGAGGCGAGACGGTGGCCCCGTGGCGAAGAGCGACCGATAAACTGTGTCTCGGACGTCGGCGGGCGCAGCCCCCGTCCCGTCCACCCATGATCAGCCAGCAGCCGCTGCAACCCCAGGGAGCGTTGTGTCCCGTCGCCTGTTCACCTCGGAGTCCGTGACCGAAGGTCACCCCGACAAGATCGCTGACCAGATCAGCGACACCATTCTCGACGCGCTGCTGCGCGAGGACCCCTCGTCCCGCGTAGCCGTGGAGACCCTGATCACCACCGGTCTGGTGCACGTGGCCGGAGAGGTCACGACCAAGGCCTACGCGCCGATCCCGCAGCTGGTCCGGGAGAAGATCCTGGACATCGGCTACGACTCCTCGAAGAAGGGCTTCGACGGCGCCTCCTGCGGTGTCTCGGTGTCGATCGGCGCGCAGTCCCCGGACATCGCGCAGGGTGTGGACACGGCGTACGAGAGCCGGGTCGAGGGCGACGACGACGAGCTGGACCGGCAGGGCGCCGGTGACCAGGGCCTGATGTTCGGCTACGCCTCGGACGAGACGCCCACCCTGATGCCGCTGCCGATCTTCCTGGCGCACCGCCTGTCGAAGCGCCTGTCCGACGTGCGCAAGAACGGGACGATCCCCTACCTGCGCCCCGACGGCAAGACCCAGGTCACCATCGAGTACGACGGCGACAAGGCCGTCCGTCTCGACACGGTCGTCGTCTCCTCGCAGCACGCCAGCGACATCGACCTGGAGTCGCTGCTCGCGCCCGACATCCGCGAGTTCGTCGTCGAGCCGGAGTTGAAGGCGCTCCTGGACGACGGCATCAAGCTCGACACCGAGGGCTACCGTCTGCTGGTCAACCCGACGGGCCGTTTCGAGATCGGTGGCCCGATGGGTGACGCGGGCCTGACCGGCCGCAAGATCATCATCGACACCTACGGCGGCATGGCCCGCCACGGCGGCGGCGCCTTCTCCGGCAAGGACCCGTCCAAGGTGGACCGCTCGGCGGCGTACGCGATGCGCTGGGTCGCCAAGAACGTGGTCGCCGCCGGTCTGGCCTCCCGCTGCGAGGTCCAGGTGGCGTACGCCATCGGCAAGGCCGAGCCGGTCGGTCTGTTCGTCGAGACCTTCGGCACCCACAAGGTGGAGCCCGAGAAGATCGAGAAGGCGATCGAGGAGGTCTTCGACCTCCGTCCGGCCGCGATCATCCGCGACCTCGACCTGCTCCGCCCGATCTACGCCCAGACCGCGGCGTACGGCCACTTCGGCCGCGAGCTTCCCGACTTCACCTGGGAGCGCACCGACCGCGTGGACTCGCTGCGCGCGGCCGCGGGGCTGTAGGCTCCCGCTCGCTCGACGAGGTCCGGTCCCTTCGGGGGGCCGGGCCTCGCCGTCTCCCGGGTCCCCTTCCGGACACAGGCCCGTCGGTTGTCAGTGGCGTTTGGTAAGAATGCAAGCGTGAGCAGCGAGAACAGCCAGGGGGACGGCGGCGCGCAGGGCGCGCCGCCGGAGCAGCTCGCGTTCATCCGGGACAGCGTCCGCAAGGCCACGACACCGCGGGCCAAGCCCCGTACGTGGCGAGGCGCCGCGCTGGCCGGGGAGCTGCCCGTCGCGCGCGTGCTCGTGGACAAGGGTGTGCTGCACCTCGACCGCTATTTCGACTACGCCGTGCCCGAGGAGCTCGACGCCGACGCTCAGCCCGGTGTGCGGGTGCGGGTGCGGTTCGGGGCCGGGCGGCACCGGGTGCGCGAGGGGCGCCGTGAGGGCGGGGGCCTGATCGACGGTTTCCTCGTCGAACGGCGGGCCGAGTCGGACTACGCGGGCCCCCTGGCGGCGCTCGCCCAAGTGGTGTCCCCCGAGCCGGTGCTGAGCGAGGAACTGCTGGGACTGGCCCGGGCTGTCGCCGACCGGTACGCCGGGAGCCTCGCCGATGTGCTCCAGCTCGCCGTGCCGCCGCGCAGCGCCCGGGCCGAGCAGCGGCCGTCACCCACGCCGCTGCCGCCGCCCCCGGCGCCCGAGGCGGGGTCCTGGGCCCGCTACGAGAACGGGGCGGCGTTCCTGGAGGCGCTGGCCTCCGGCGGCGCGCCACGGGCCGTCTGGAACGCCCTGCCCGGACCCGCGTGGAGTGCCGAGCTGGCCCGGGCCGTCGCCGCCGCACTGGCCGCGGGGCGCGGCGCGCTGGTTGTCGTACCGGATGGACGGACCGCCTCCCGGGTCGACGCGGAGTTGACGGCTCTGCTGGGTGAGGGCCGGCATGCCCTGTTGACCGCCGACGCGGGCCCCGAGAAGCGGTACCGGGAGTGGCTCGCCGTGCGGCGCGGATCGGTACGGGCCGTGGTGGGCACGCGCGCCGCGATGTTCGCGCCCGTGCGGGACCTCGGGCTGGTCGCGATCTGGGACGACGGGGACGACAGCCACAGCGAGCAGCACGCGCCGCAGCCGCATGCGAGGGACGTGCTGTTGCTGCGTGCCGCCCAGGACAAGTGCGCCTTCCTGCTGGGCGGTTGGAGCTGCACCGTGGAGGCCGCGCAGCTGGTGGAGAGCGGGTGGGCGCGGCCGCTGGTCGCCGTGCGGGAGCAGGTGAGGGCCGCCGCGCCGCTGGTGCGCACCGTGGGGGACCAGGAGCTGGCACGGGACGAGGCCGCGCGGGCCGCGCGGCTGCCGAGTCTGGCCTGGCAGGTGGTCAGGGACGGGCTGCGGCAGGGGCCGGTGCTGGTGCAGGTGCCGCGACGGGGCTATGTGCCGCGGATGGCCTGCGCGCAGTGCCGGGCGCCGGCGCGGTGCCGGCACTGCGCGGGGCCCCTGGAGGCGCGGGACACGGGGGCGCTGCGCTGCGGGTGGTGCGGGCGCGAGGAGGGCTCGTGGCACTGCCCGGAGTGCGGGTCGTTCCGGTTGCGGGCGCAGGTGGTGGGCGCGCGGCGGACCGCCGAGGAACTGGGGCGGGCGTTTCCCGCCGTGCCGGTGCGGACGTCCGGGCGGGAGCATGTGCTGGACACGGTGCCGGGGGCACCGGCGCTGGTGGTGAGCACGCCGGGGGCCGAGCCCGTGGCCGAGGGCGGGTACGCGGCGGCGCTGCTGCTCGACGGATGGGCCATGCTCGGACGGCCGGATCTGCGGGCCGGTGAGGACGCGCTGCGGCGGTGGATCGCGGCGTCGGCGCTGGTGCGTCCGCAGGGCGACGGGGGGACCGTGGTCGTCGTCGCCGAGCCGACGTTGCGGCCCGTGCAGGCGCTGGTGCGGTGGGATCCCGTGGGCCACGCGGTGCGGGAGCTGGCCGAGCGGGCCGAGCTGGGCTTCCCGCCGGTGTCGCGGATGGCGGCCGTGTCGGGCCCGCCGGAGGCGGTGGCCGAGTTTCTGGCGATGGTCGAACTGCCGCCACAGGCAGAGGTGTTGGGTCCGGTGCCGCTGCCCGTCACACCGGTCACGGCGGGCCGCTCGCGGCGGGCCGGGTCGCCGCCGCCCGGGGAGCACTGGGTACGGGGCCTGGTCCGGGTGCCGCCCGGGCGGGGCTCGGCCCTGGCCGCCGCGCTGAAGGCCGCGCAGGCGGCACGGATGGCCCGGGGGAGCGGACCGCCGGTGTGGGTACGGATCGATCCGCCGGACATCGGGTGAGGCACCGGCGCTGAAGGGCTGCCGGCACCCGGGCGCGTCGAGGGCGCGAGGCGGGGCCCTGCCCCCTGACATACGGCTGCCCTCCCGGCGTTGCCGGGAGGGCGGGTCTGGCAGCCGTGGGGTGGGGGGTGGGTCAGCCGTTGCGGGGGCCGGGGAAGGCCGTCGGCCTGATCTCCTCGCGCAGCGACGGACTGCCCGCCGTCGGCTGGGTCGGCATCGCGCGGGCCGCGGGAACGGTCGGCACGGTGGGGAGGCCGGCGCCCACGTTCACCGCGCGGGTCGTCGCCGGTTCCGTGCTGCGCTCGGCCTCCGCCGCGGCTTGCGTGGTGGCGCGGCGGGAGCCGTAGCGGCGGTGCACCGCCTGCTTGGTGACGCCGAGGGCGGAGCCCACCGCGTCCCACGAGAAGCCGAGCGACCGGTCGAAGTCGACCGCCGCCGTGACCAGGGTCTCGACACTGTCCCGCAGCTCCTGGGCGAGACGGACCGTCGGGGCGGGGGCGCGTCCGTAGACGACGAAGCCCGTGGCGGGACCGGAGCGGCGCGGGCGGTAGACGTTGCCCAGCTGGGCGGTGAGGGTGCGCAGTGCGTCCACCTGCCGGCGGACCCGCTCGATGTCCCGCACCAGCAAGTGCAGGCTGGCCCGAGCCTGGGCGTCGTGGGTTGCGTGGTCGGCCATGAACAAGCCTCTCGAACCGGCGTTGAGGAGAAAGGATCGGGCCGCTGGGGCGGCCCGTTGGTCAACTCTTTCTTGACCAACGCGTTCGGGGGCCGGTGGTCACGGTAAGGGGGCGCGGGGGCATATGCGTGCGCCGTCCCGTGGGAGGTGCGCCGGGGCCCGTCGCCACCCGTGCCACCCCCGTCGCCTGCGGGGCGGGAGGCTGAGCGGGCAATCGCCGGACCGCGCAATAGACTTGTGCGCTGCCCCGACCACCCCCAGCCGAGAGGCCCGTGTCCGCACATGAAGCTCGTCTTCGCCGGTACCCCCGAGGTCGCTGTTCCCGCCCTGGACGCCCTGCTCGACTCCGGGCGGCACGAGGTGGTCGCCGTCGTCACCCGGCCGGACGCGCCTGCCGGGCGCGGGCGCCGGCTGGTCGCGTCGCCCGTGGCACAGCGGGCCGAGGAGGCCGGCATCGAGGTGCTGAAGCCGGCCAGGCCCCGGGAGCCGGAGTTCCTGGAGCGGCTGCGCGAGATCGGGCCCGACTGCTGTCCCGTCGTGGCGTACGGCGCGCTGCTGCCCCGGGTCGCCCTGGACATCCCCGCCCACGGCTGGGTCAACCTGCATTTCTCGCTGCTGCCCGCCTGGCGCGGCGCCGCCCCCGTGCAGCACTCCCTCATGTCCGGCGACGAGATCACCGGCGCCTCCACCTTCCTCATCGAGGAGGGCCTCGACTCGGGGCCCGTCTACGGCACCGTGACCGAGACGATCCGGCCCACCGACACCAGCGGCGACCTGCTGACCCGGCTCGCCTTCGCGGGCGCCGGGCTGCTCGCGGCGACCATGGACGGCATCGCGGACGGCACCCTGAGGGCCGTACCGCAGCCCGCGGACGGGGTGACCCTCGCGCCGAAGATCTCCGTCGACGACGCCCGCGTCGACTGGGCCGCCCCCGCCCTGCGCGTCGACCGGGTCGTGCGCGGCTGCACCCCCGCGCCCGGGGCCTGGACCACCTTCCGGGGCGAGCGGCTAAAGCTCGTGCAGGTCTCGCCCGCGCCCGACCGGACGGACCTCGCCCCGGGGCAGCTGTCCGTCGGCAAGAACGACGTGTACGCCGGGACCGGTTCGCACGCCGTCGAACTGCTGTGGGTGCAGGCCCAGGGCAAGAAGCCGATGCGGGCCGCGGACTGGGCGCGCGGGGTGCGGATCGCGGACGGGGAGACGCTCGGGGGCTGAGCCGCCGCCCAGCGACCTGCGACGTAGGCTGGAGTGCACACCGCAAGACAGAGATCCGGAGCACCTTTACGTGAGCGACACCCCCCGTCGGCCCCGTACGCACGGCAAGCCCTATCGCCGGCCCAAGAAGGACCCCGTCCGCATCCTCGCCTTCGAGGCGCTGCGGGCCGTCGACGAGAGGGACGCCTACGCCAACCTCGTGCTGCCGCCGCTGCTGCGCAAGGCGCGCGAGGGCGGGGACTTCGACGGGCGGGACGCGGCGCTGGCGACCGAGCTGGTGTACGGGACGCTGCGCCGCCAGGGGACGTACGACGCCGTGATCGCGGAGTGCGTCGACCGGCCGCTGCGGGAGGTCGACCCGCCGGTCCTCGACGTGCTGAGCCTCGGCGCGCACCAGCTGCTCGGGACGCGGATCCCCTCGCACGCGGCGGTCTCCGCCACCGTGGAGCTGGCCCGGGTCGTGCTCGGCGACGGGCGGGCCAAGTTCGTGAACGCCGTGCTGCGCAAGGTCGCGCAGCATGATCTCGACGGCTGGCTGGAGCGGGTCGCGCCGCCCTACGACGAGGATCCCGAGGACCATCTCGCCGTGGTGCACTCGCACCCGCGCTGGGTCGTCTCCGCGCTGTGGGACTCGCTCGGCGGCGGGCGGGCCGGCATCGAGGACCTGCTGGCGGCGGACAACGAGCGGCCCGAGGTGACGCTGGTCGCGCGGCCCGGGCGGGCCACCGCCGAGGAGCTGCTGCGCGAGGACGCCGCCGTGCCGGGGCGCTGGTCGCCGTACGCCGTGCGGCTCACCGAGGGCGGCGAGCCCGGTTCGATCGAGGCCGTGCGCGACGGGCGGGCCGGTGTCCAGGACGAGGGGAGCCAGCTGGTCGCGCTGGCGCTCGCGAACGCGCCGCTCGACGGGCCCGACGAGAAGTGGCTGGACGGGTGCGCGGGCCCGGGTGGCAAGGCGGCGCTGCTGGCCGCCCTCGCCGCCGAGCGGGGGGCCTCGCTGCTCGCCTCGGAGAAGCAGCCGCACCGGGCGGGGCTGGTGGCCAGGGCGCTCGACGGCAATCCCGGCCCGTACCAGGTCATCGCCGCCGACGGGACCCGGCCGCCGTGGCGGCCCGGCTCCTTCGACCGGGTGCTGATGGACGTGCCGTGCACCGGGCTCGGCGCGCTGCGCCGACGCCCCGAGGCCCGCTGGCGGCGCCGCCCGGAGGACCTCGACGGGTTCGCGCCGTTGCAGCGCGGCCTGCTGCGCACGGCGCTGGAGTCCGTGCGGGTCGGCGGCGTCGTCGGGTACGCCACCTGCTCGCCGCACCTGGCGGAGACCCGGGCGGTGGTCGCGGACGTGCTCAAGCAGTTCCCCGAGACGGAGCTCGTCGACGTCCGGCCGCTGCTGGCGGGCGTGCCGGACCTCGGTGACGGGCCGGACGTACAGCTGTGGCCGCACCGGCACGGGACGGACGCGATGTATCTGGCGCTCGTGCGGCGCACGGGCTGACGGACCCGGACACGGGCGGAACATCCGAAGAGCGTCCGATATCCCGACCGACGCGAACATCCGTGCAAGGACATGGCACGCTTAGGTCATGGCCGCGCAGATCAACCCCAGCATCCTGTCCGCCGACTTCGCCCGTCTCGCCGACGAGGCGCGGGCGGTCGAGGGGGCCGACTGGCTCCACGTGGACGTCATGGACAACCATTTCGTCCCGAACCTCACGCTCGGCGTGCCGGTCGTGGAGTCGCTGGCCCGTGCGACGGACACCCCGCTGGACTGCCATCTGATGATCGAGGCCCCCGACCGGTGGGCCCCGCAGTACGTGGAGGCGGGCGCCTCTTCCGTCACCTTCCACGTCGAGGCGGCCGCGGCGCCGGTCCGGCTGGCCAGGGAGATCCGGGCCCAGGGCGCCCGGGCGTCCATGGCGCTGAAGCCGGCGACACCCATCGAACCGTACGAGGATCTGCTGCCCGAGCTCGACATGCTGCTGATCATGACCGTGGAGCCGGGCTTCGGCGGACAGGCGTTTCTCGACATCATGCTGCCGAAGATCCGCCGCACCCGTGAACTGATCCAGAAGCACGGCCTGGAACTGTGGCTCCAGGTCGACGGCGGGGTCTCGGACGCGACCGTCGAGCGCTGCGCGGAAGCCGGCGCCGATGTGTTCGTGGCCGGATCCGCCGTGTACGGGGCCGACGACCCGGCCGCCGCGGTGCGGGCCCTGCGCGCCAAGGCGGAGGCCGCGACGAAGCACGCGGCATGGGCGTGCGACCACTGAGCCACGGTTACGTGAACGGCGCCCGTCGGGCGCCCAGCAGGGCTGATCAAGAGCGCCGTATCTGCAAGGATGAACGGCGAATCCAGAGTGTGAACAGCAGTGAGGAGATCGCCGTGTCGGGTATGTCGGCGGGCCGGTCAGCCATGCGGATGGGACCCGCAGAGCTGGTGCAGGCGGCGGCCATGGCCCGCCGCTTCTACCTCGAGGGAAAGTCCAAGATCCAGATCGCGGAGGAGTTCGGCGTCAGCCGCTTCAAGGTGGCCCGGGTCCTGGAGACCGCCCTCGAACGGGATCTCGTACGCATCGAGATCCGTGTCCCGGCCGAACTGGACGCCGAGCGCTCGGACGCGCTGCGCGCCCGGTACGGCCTCAGGCACGCCGTCGTGGTCGAGTCCCCGGCCGAGGCCGAGGAGACCCCGGACCCCGAGAACCTGGGCGAGGTGGCCGCCGAACTGCTCGGCGAGCTGGTCGACGAGGGCGATGTGCTCGGGCTGGCCTGGGGCCGGTCCACCATCCACATGGCCGCCGCCCTCGACAAGCTGCCGCCCTGCACGGTCGTGCAGCTGACCGGTGTCTACGACGCCGGTACCGCCGAGCGCGGCTCCGTCGAGGCGGTCCGCCGGGCCGCGCAGGTCTCCGGAGGCGACGCCCACCCCATCTACGCGCCGATGCTGCTGCCGGACGCCGCGACCGCGGCCGCGCTGCGTCACCAGACCGGGATCGCCCGGGCCTTCGAGTACTTCGACAAGGTCACGGTCGCCTGCGTCTCCATCGGCTCCTGGGAGCCCGGCATCTCCACGGTGCACGACATGCTCAGCGACGAGGAGCGCTCGCACTACGCCTCCCTCGGCGTCGCCGCCGAGATGTCCGCGCACCTCTTCGACGCCGACGGCCGCCGGGTCGGACGGGACCTGGGGGAGCGGTGCATCACGGTCAAGGCCGACCAGCTGCGCCGTGTCCCCGAGGTCGTCGCGATAGCGGGCGGGCAGCGCAAGGCGGCCGCCATCGACGCGGTGCTGCGGTCGGGCCTCGTCACCAGCCTGGTCACGGACACGTCCGCGGCCGACTACCTGATGGCGGCCGGGCCGACGCCGCGGCCGGCACTGAACAGGGCCGACCCGGACGGCCCCTGACGGATGGTCGGACGGGAGAGCCGGGCCGGCGCGCCGCCGCGGCTCTCCCGTGCGTGACGACGAGGGGTGCGGATGACGGATCGCGTGGTGACCCTCGACCTCGACGGGGTCGTGGACAAGGCGGGGCTGATGGACCGCTGTGCCGGGGCGCTCCAGCTGCCCGGCTGGTTCGGCCGCAACTGGGACGCGCTCGCCGACAGCCTGTCCGACCAGGGCGTATGGCCCGGGGACGCCGCCGAGCGGGGGCTGCTGGTCGTCGTACGGAACTGGCGGGGTTACGCGCGGGAGCGGCCGAAGGAGTGGGAGACGGCGCAGGAGGTGTTCGCGCAGGCCGCGGACGCGGCGCCGGGGCTGACCGTGGCCCTCGCTCTTGGAGGATCCTCCTAAAGACCCCCTGACCTGCCTGGACGAAGTCACCGGGCATCGCATTCCGGTCGCCATGGGACAATGAAGTACGTGCTCTTCTCCCCTGGCTGACCTGTCCGGGGGCCACCTCTGATCGACTGGGATGTGCAGCACGTGCGTTTCCTCAACGACATCCAGCCCTCGTACGACCTCACGTACGACGACGTCTTCATGGTGCCGAGCCGCAGCGCGGTCGGCTCCCGTCAGGGCGTGGACCTCAGCTCCCCGGACGGCACGGGCACCACGATCCCCCTCGTCGTCGCCAACATGACCGCCATCGCCGGCCGCCGCATGGCCGAGACCATGGCCCGGCGCGGCGGCCTCGTGGTCGTCCCGCAGGACATCCCGATCGACGTCGTCACCGAGGTCGTCTCCTGGGTGAAGAGCCGCCACCTCGTCCTCGACACCCCCATCGTGCTCGCCCCGCACCAGACCGTCGCCGACGCGCTCTCCCTGCTCCCCAAGCGGGCCCACAACGCCGGAGTGGTCGTCGACGAGGACAACCGGCCGATCGGTGTCGTCACCGACCGCGACCTCACCGGCGTGGACCGCTTCACCCAGCTCGAAGTGGTCATGTCCAAGGACGAGCTGCTGCTGCTCGACGCAGACATGGACCCGCGCGAGGCCTTCAACACCCTCGACCACCACAACCGGCGCTACGCCCCCGCCGTCGACGCCGACGGCAAGCTCGCCGGCATCCTCACCCGCAACGGCGCGCTGCGCGCCACGCTCTACACGCCGGCCGTCGACGCGCACGGCAAGCTGCGGATCGCCGCCGCCGTCGGCATCAACGGCGATGTGGCGGGCAAGGCCAAGCAGTTGCTCGACGCGGGCGTCGACACGCTCGTCATCGACACCGCGCACGGCCACCAGGAGTCGATGATCAGCGCCATCAAGGTGGTGCGCGCCCTCGACCCGCAGGTGCCGGTCGTGGCCGGCAACATCGTCTCCGCGCAGGGCGTGCGCGACCTGATCGAGGCGGGCGCCGACATCATCAAGGTCGGTGTGGGCCCGGGTGCCATGTGCACCACCCGGATGATGACCGGCGTGGGCCGGCCGCAGTTCTCGGCGGTGCTGGAGTGCGCGGCCGAGGCGAAGAAGTACGGCAAGCACGTGTGGGCCGACGGCGGTGTCCGCCACCCTCGTGACGTGGCGATGGCGCTGGCCGCCGGTGCCTCCAACGTGATGGTCGGCTCCTGGTTCGCGGGGACCTACGAGTCGCCGGGCGACCTCCAGCAGGATGCGGGCGGCCGCTTCTACAAGGAGTCGTTCGGCATGGCCTCCGCGCGTGCGGTGGCCAACCGCACGTCCGAGGAGTCGGCGTACGACCGCGCCCGCAAGGGCCTGTTCGAGGAGGGCATCTCCACCTCCCGCATGTTCCTCGACCCGGCACGCCCCGGTGTGGAGGACCTGATCGACTCGATCATCGCGGGCGTCCGCTCCTCCTGCACCTACGCCGGCGCGGCTTCCCTGGAGGAGTTCGCCGAGAAGGCCGTCGTCGGTATCCAGAGTGCCGCGGGCTACGCCGAGGGCAAGCCGCTGCACGCCAGCTGGAGCTGAGTCAGCTTCCTTCCGTACGGCCCCCGTTGTCCCGTCCACCGGGAACGGCGGGGGCCGTGGGGCATGTCCGGGCGCCCGTGGGTGCGCCGGGGCGGGGGCGGCCACGGGGCCGTGCGGCGCAGGTCGCGCGCAACGCTGCACAGCCGCATCTACGTCGGCGCGGCCTCGCCGAGAAGGCCGTCGTCGGTGTCCAAAGTGCCGCGGGCACGCCGCTGCATGCCAGCTGGAGCTGAGGCAACTTCCTTCCGCGCGGCCTCCGTTGTCCCTCCACCGGGAACGGCGGGGGCCGGGCGGCGCAGGGCCGGCGCAGGGCGCGCGCAACGCCGCACAGCCGCCGTGCAACGAAGACCCACCGAGCCCGGAGGAACGCAATGATCTTGCACGCATACGCAAGGTTGCTGCATTACACCGGCAACGCCCCTGCTCATAGGCTGTCGCCTCGTACGTGGCGTGGCGGGGACCCCGCTCGGCGGGTCCCCTGACGTCGAGGGGTGCCGCCTGTCCCCGTCGGCCTCACCGGCAGCAACGAAGGAGCCAGCGCGTGCTCGACCAAGGCGCACCCCCGCAGCACAGCAGTCGGATCGACCCCGCGTCCCCAGGGGTCGGCGCGCGTCTGCTGCGCCGCAAGCCCGTGGAACGCCTGGTCGCGGAGGGCGGCCAAGGGGAGGGGGGCTCGCTGCGGCGCTCCCTCGGGATGTGGCAGCTCACCATGATCAGCATCGGTGCCACCCTCGGCACCGGCATCTTCGTGGTGCTCGGCGACGCCGTTCCCGAGGCCGGACCGGCGGTCACCCTGGCATTCGTCATCGCGGGTCTCACCGCCCTGTTCTCGGCCCTGTCGTACGCGGAGCTGGCGGGCAGCATCCCGGTCGCGGGCTCCTCCTACTCGTACGCTTACGCAACGATGGGCGAACTCGTCGCCTGGGTCTGCGGCTGGTGCCTGGTCCTGGAGTACGGCGTGTCGGTCGCGGCCGTGGCGGTCGGCTGGGGCGAGTACCTCAACGAACTGCTCGACGGGACGATCGGCGTCACCCTTCCCTCCGCGCTGTCCTCGGCGCCGGGCGAGGGCGGCATCATCAACCTGCCCGCGCTGATCGTCGTCCTGCTGGCGATGGTCTTCCTGCTCGGCGGCGTCCGCGAGTCCGCCCGCGCCAACACGGTCATGGTCGCGGTGAAGATCGCCGCGCTGGTGCTCTTCTGCGCCGTCGGCTTCACCGGCTTCAAGTCCGGCAACTACGCCGACTTCATGCCGCTCGGCATGGCGGGCGTCAGCGCCGCCGGCGCCACCCTGTTCTTCTCCTACATCGGCTTCGACGCCGCCTCCACCGCCGGTGAGGAGGCCAAGAACCCCAAGCGGGACCTGCCGCGCGCGATCATGCTCTCGCTGATCATCGTCACCGCGCTCTACGTGCTCGTCGCGGCGGTCGCCGTCGGCGCCTGGCACTGGACCGAGTTCGAGGGCTCGAACGCCTCCCTCGCCGCGATCATGAACGATGTCAGCGGCCAGAGCTTCTGGGGCACCCTGCTCGCCCTCGGCGCGGTCATCTCCATCGCCAGCGTCGTCCTGACCGTGCTCTACGGCCAGACCCGCATCCTCTTCGCCATGTCCCGCGACGGCCTGGTGCCCAAGGCGCTCGGCAAGGTCCACGAGAAGACCGGCGCGCCCCGCCTCAACACCGTCCTCGTGTCCCTGTTCTGCGGGGTGCTCGCCGCCATGATCCCGCTCGGCAAGCTCGTCGACGCCACCAGCATCGGCACGCTGTTCGCCTTCGCGCTGGTCAACATCGCGGTGATCGTCCTGCGCCGCCGGCGTCCGGAGCTGGAGCGCACCTTCAAGGTGCCGTTCGGGCCCGTGCTGCCGGTGCTGGGCTTCGTCTTCTGCGCGTACAACATGTTCAGCCTCGACACCGTGACCTGGGTGGTCTTCGGGTGCTGGATGGCCGCCGGTCTCGTGTTCTACTTCCTGTACGGCTACCGCCGTTCCCGTCTCGCCGTACCCGAAGCGAAGTGAACCACCCGCAGTGCTGAACGATCTCGACGAACGCATCGTGCACGCCCTCGCCGAGGACGCCCGCCGCTCCTACGCGGACATCGGGCAGCTCGTCGGCCTGTCCGCGCCGGCCGTCAAACGCCGCGTGGACCGGCTGCGCGCCACCGGCGCCATCACCGGGTTCACCGTCCGGGTGGACCCGTCGGCGCTCGGCTGGGAGACCGAGGGGTTCGTCGAGATCTACTGCCGGCGCAACACCTCGCCGGAGATCATCCAGCGGGGCCTGGAGCGCTACCAGGAGGTCGTGGCCGCGTCCACCGTCACCGGGGACGCGGACGCGATCGCCCAGGTCTTCGCCTCCGACATGCGTCACTTCGAACGGGTCCTGGAGCGGATCGCGGGGGAGCCGTTCGTGGAGCGGACCAAGTCCGTGCTCGTCCTGTCGCCGCTGCTGCGCCGCTTCTCCTCGGGATCGCCCACCTGATCCCGGCGCGGCGTCTACCCTCGCATGCATGACGTGGCGACATTGACCTTCACCCGCCCCTGAGCCAGGCGTCCGGCGACTGACCCGGACGCTGTACTGCTACGCCTTCCTGGACGACTTCGTCCTGCTGTACCCGGTCTACGCGCTGCTCTTCGGCGACACCGGGCTGTCCCTCGGACAGATCTCCTCCCTCTTCGCGCTGTGGTCGGTCACCGGCGTGCTCTTGGAGGTCCCCTCCGGTGCGTGGGCCGACGCCGTCTCGCGTCGGCTGCTGCTGCGCGTCGGCCCCCTGCTGACCGCCGTCGGCTTCGCCCTGTGGGTGCTCACCCCGTCGTACGGGGCGTTCGCGCTCGGGTTCGTCCTCTGGGGCGCCGGCGGGGCGCTCGGCTCGGGCGCGCTGGAGGCACTGGTCTACGAGGAACTGGACCGGCTCGGCGCGGCCGGCGCCTACGCGCGGGTGACGGGCCGGGCGCGTGCCGCGGGCCTGGTGGCCGTCATGGCGGCCATGGGGCTGGCCGGACCGGTGCTCGCCATGGGCGGATATCCGCTGGTCGGGGCGGCGAGCGTACTGACCTGTCTGCTGACCGCGGCCGTGGCTGCCCGATTCCCGGAGCACCGGCCCGCGGCGGAGGAGAGCGGGAGCTGGTGCGCCACGCTGCGCGCCGCCGGGCGTCCCGGGCGGCCGGTCATCGGCGCCCTGCTGCTCGTCGCGGCCGTCGGCTCGGTGTGGGGCGCGCTCGACGAGTACACCCCTCTCCTCGTCCGCGACACCGGCGTACCGGACTGGGCCGTGCCCTGTCTGCTGCTGATGATCTGGGCGGGGGCCACCGGCGGCAGCCTGCTCGCGGGGCCGGCCGAGCGCCTCGGCACAGCCGGGTTCGCGGGCCTGCTGGCCGGTTCCGCGCTGGCCCTCGCCGTGGGCGCGACGGCCCGGTCCCCGGCCGGACTCGTGCTCGTGGCCGTCGCCTTCGGCGGCTTCCAGCTGGCGAACGTGCTGGCCGACGCCCGCCTCCAGCGACGGATCGACGACGGCGCGCGCGCCACGGTCACCTCGCTCGGGGGACTGGGTACCGAACTGGCCGCGGTCGCGGTGTTCGGCGCCTACGCGGTGATCGGCTCGGCGACCGGGCACGGCACCGCCTTCGCCGTGTTCGCGGTGCCCTACCTGGTGACCGCCGCACTGGTGGCGCTCGGACGGGGCCGGCGACGCACTCCTCGGGACTGACGTCGAGGCATTGTTTCCGCAGGTGAACCGGGCGGAGCGGGCGTCCGGCGGGGGGTGCGCAACGAATCGCCGGATGGCGCGCGACGGACGCAACGAACCGGCCGTCGGCGCGCAACGGCTCCGCCTTGTCCGGCCGTGCCCGCCGCCCGTACCGTCTACGTGGCCCCCACACCCATTCGTCCCGGTGAGGAACACGCATGCGCACCGCCCTGCTCCAGAGCTCCGGCCGGCCCGGCTCGACCGTCGAGAACCTGAAGGTCCTCGACGAGGCCGCGGGCCGTGCCGCCGCGTCCGGCGCGGGGCTGCTGGTCGCGCCGGAGATGTTCCTGACCGGCTACGCGATCGGCGACGACGTCGCCCGCCTCGCCGAGCCCGCCGACGGTGACGCCACCGACACCGTGGCCGAGATCGCCTCGCGGCACGGCCTGGCCATCGCGTACGGCTACCCGGAGCGCGCCGGGGACACGGTCTTCAACTCGGCCCAGCTGATCTCCGCCGACGGCACGCGCCTCGCCAACTACCGCAAGACCCACCTCTTCGGCTGCTTCGAGCGCGACCACTTCACGCCGGGCGAGCAGCCCGTCGTCCAGGCCGAGCTGGACGGGCTGCGGGTGGGGCTCATGATCTGCTACGACGTGGAGTTCCCGGAGAACGTCCGCGCGCACGCCCTCGCGGGCACCGATCTGCTGCTGGTCCCGACCGCGCAGATGCACCCGTTCCAGTTCGTCGCGGAGTCCCTGGTGCCGGTACGGGCCTTCGAGAACCAGATGTACGTGGCGTACGTCAACCGGGTCGGCCAGGAAGGCGAGTTCGAGTTCGTGGGGCTGTCCACCCTCGCCGGGCCGGACGGATTCGCCCGCACCCGTGCCGGACGCGGTGAGGAACTGGTCCTCGCCGAGGTGGACCCCGCCTTCCTCGCCGCCTCCCGCGAGGCCAACCCGTATCTGAAGGACCGCCGCCCCGGCCTCTACGGGTCCCTGGTCTGACGCCCCGCCCACCGCACCCTGATCTTCCGTTCCGCGCAAGGAGTCCGTACCCCATGACGTCCACGGTGCCCAACGCCGTCGAGCACGCCGACGAGCAGCAGCCGCCGATCACCATGTTCGGCCCGGACTTCCCCTACGCGTACGACGACTTCCTCGCCCACCCGGCGGGTCTCGGCCAGGTGCCGGCGACCGAGCACGGTGCCGAGGTCGCGGTCATCGGCGGTGGCCTTTCCGGCATCGTGGCCGCGTACGAGCTCATGAAGATGGGCCTGCGGCCCGTCGTGTACGAGGCCGACCGGATCGGCGGCCGGCTGCGCACCGTCGGCTTCGACGGCTGCGACCCCGAGCTCACCGCCGAGATGGGAGCGATGCGCTTCCCGCCCTCCTCCACCGCCCTCCAGCACTACATCGACCTCGTCGGCCTGCGGACCCGCCCCTTCCCGAATCCGCTGGCCGAGGGGACCCCGTCGACCGTCGTCGACCTCAAGGGCGAGTCGCACTACGCCGAGACCGTCGAGGACCTGCCGCAGGTCTACCGCGACGTGGCCGCGGCGTGGAACAGGTGCCTGGAGGAGGGCGCCGACTTCTCCGACATGAACCGGGCGATGCGTGAGCGCGACATCCCGCGCATCCGCGAGATCTGGGCCCGGCTCGTCGAGAAGCTCGACAACCAGACCTTCTACGGCTTCCTCTGCGACTCCGACGCCTTCAAGTCCTTCCGGCACCGGGAGATCTTCGGCCAGGTGGGCTTCGGCACCGGCGGCTGGGACACCGACTTCCCCAACTCCATCCTGGAGATCCTGCGGGTCGTCTACACCGAGGCCGACGACCACCACCGCGGGATCGTCGGCGGCTCGCAGCAGTTGCCGCTGCGGCTGTGGGAGCGCGAGCCGGAGAAGATCGTGCACTGGCCCCACGGCACGTCGCTGGCCTCGCTGCACGAGGGCGGCGAGCCCCGTCCGGCCGTGACCCGGCTGCACCGCACCGCCGGCAACCGGATCACGGTGACCGACGCTGACGGCGACATCCGCACCTACCGGGCGGCGATCTTCACCGCCCAGTCCTGGATGCTGCTCTCCAAGATCCAGTGCGACGACTCGCTCTTCCCGATCGACCACTGGACCGCCATCGAGCGCACCCACTACATGGAGTCGTCCAAGCTCTTCGTCCCGGTGGACCGGCCCTTCTGGCTGGACAAGGACGAGGCCACCGGCCGCGACGTCATGTCGATGACGCTCACCGACCGTATGACCCGCGGCACCTACCTGCTGGACGACGGCCCGGACAAGCCGGCCGTGATCTGCCTGTCGTACACCTGGTGCGACGACAGCCTGAAGTGGCTGCCGCTGTCCGCGAACGAGCGGATGGAGGTCATGCTGAAGTCGCTCGGCGAGATCTATCCGAAGGTCGACATCCGGGGGCACGTCATCGGCAACCCGGTGACCGTCTCCTGGGAGAACGAGCCCTACTTCATGGGCGCGTTCAAGGCCAACCTGCCCGGCCACTACCGCTACCAGCGGCGCCTGTTCACGCACTTCATGCAGGACCGGCTGCCCGAGGACAAGCGGGGCGTCTTCCTCGCCGGCGACGACATCTCCTGGACGGCCGGCTGGGCCGAGGGCGCCGTCCAGACCGCGCTGAACGCGGTCTGGGGCGTCATGCACCAGTTCGGCGGGGAGACCGACGCGGCCAACCCCGGCCCCGGCGACGTCTACGACGAGATCGCGCCGGTGGAGCTCCCGGAGGACTGAGGTCAGATCCCGGCCGCGCGGGCCTGTTCGTAGACCCGCGCGGCCACGTCCTTGAGTTCCTCGCCGTCCCTCGGGGTCCCCTGGAGGTCCAGCAGGAGCTCCTCCACGCCGATCCCGGCGTACGGCACCAGGTCCTCGACGATCTGCTCGACGCTGCCCTGGAAGGGCTGCCGGTCGGACCCCTCGTACGCCTTGGCGGAGTACGCGGCGTTCACGCGCACCACCGTCCGGATCGGTTCCGTGCGGCCGCGCTCCTCGGCCAGCTCCCGCAGCCTGCTCCACTGCGCGGCCAAGGCGTCGGACGACATGGCCACCGGCACCCAGCCGTCGGCGCGGTCGACGAGCCGGCGCAGCGCCCGCGGGCTGCTCCCGGCGAGCAGGACGGGGATCGGCCGGGCGGGCTTCGGGCCGACCAGGGCCGGCGCGATCTTCGTGACCCGCCCGTCGTACTCGACCGGGTCCGGACCCCACACCGCCCGGCACACGGCGATCAGTTCGTCCAGGACCTTGCCGCGCTCCTCGAACGGCCGGACCGACGCCGCCGCGTACTCGTCGTGGGACCAGCCGGTGCCGAATCCGGCGACCACCCGGCCGCCGGTCGCCGCGTCCAGGCTCGCCAGGGCCTTGGCCAGCTGGAACGGCACGTGCAGGGGCGCCACCAGCACGCTCGTGCCCACCTCGGCCCGCTCGGTGGCCGCGGCGGCCAGCGTGAGCGTCACCAAGGGGTCGGCGACATGCCGGTACTCGTCGGGCCAGGGGAGGCCCTCGATCCCGTACAGGCCCTGCGTGGCGGGCTCGGGGAACAGGGCGCGCTCGAAGACCCACAGGCTGCGGTAGCCGATGCGCTCGGCCTCGCGCGCCACGTCGGCACGTCCTTGCCGAGGTCGTACTGCCGCATCTGGGGGAGGCCGAGGCCGAGCCGGATCGCCATACCTTGTGCTCCTTCGCAGTAGGGGTACCCGACGGGCAACGCGTCGCGGACGCACGGGAGTTCCGTGTGCGGCGGCCGCGCGGGTCGGGGCCCTCGGGTCGTCGGTCAGTCGGGAAGCGGGGTGAGCAGCATGCGGCCCGCGAAGCCCACCGCCGCGTCCAGGCGGTCGGTGAACTCGGCGGCGAGGTCGGGCAGGCGGCGCAGCGCCCACAGGGCCCGCGCGGCCGACCAGGTCGCGTCCCGGGCGCGCTCCAGGCTCCACGCACCGAGCAGATGGGTGAGCGGGTCGGCGATCTGGAGCAGGTCCGGACCCGGCATCAGATCTTCGCGGATGCGCTCCTCCAGCGTCACGAGGAGGTCGCCCACCCGGTCGAACTCGTCCTCCAGCTCGACCGGGTCGCAGTCGAGCGTGCGGCAGGCGTCCACGACGGCGAGGGCCAGATCGTGCCCGATGTGCGCGTTGATGCCCGCGAGCGCGAACTGCAGCGGCCGTACGCCCGGATGGCGGCGGAACTGGAACAGGGGCCGCCAGCAGGCCGGTGGGCGCCCGTCCCCGGCGGCCGCGTCGACGGCCGCGAGATAGCGCTCCGCGAACCGCACGTCCAGCGTGACCGCGGCCCGGGCGTCGGGGAAGGCCCCGGCCTCGATGCGGCGGCCGACGGACTCGGTGACGGCCAGGTAGACACGGTTGAAGACCGCGACCCCGTCCCGCGCGGGCAGGGCCGCGGCCAGCGCGCGCATCCGGGAGGCGACCGCGTCCACCGGAGTGGTGAGCTCTTCCAACTGCGTCATGGGGGCAGCGTCCCAGTCCTGGGCCGGCCGGCGTGGCGGCGAGCCCGGCGGTTCCCCGGAACGGGCGAACGCCGGGGCCGCCGTCGTGCGCCTAGGACGTGGCGTCGTAGCTGGACGTGCCCTCGTCCAGGAGCGGAGCCTGCGACTTGAGGTGGGCCGGGGCGAACGCGCGCAGCGCGTGGTAGCCGACGACGACCACGAGCGTGCCGAGGGCGATGCCGCTCAGCGAGAACGTGTCGGTGAACTCCATCGAGACGTTGCCGACGCCGATGATGATGCCCGCCGCGGCCGGAACGAGATTGAGCGGGTTGCGCAGGTCGACCCTGGCGCTGAGCCAGATCTGGGCACCGAGCAGGCCGATCATGCCGTACAGGATGACGGTGATCCCGCCGAGGACGCCGCCGGGGATCGCGGCCACCACCGCGCCGAACTTCGGGCAGAGGCCGAAGAGCAGGGCGAAACCGGCGGCGGCCCAGTAGGCGGCCGTGGAGTACACGCGGGTCGCGGCCATCACGCCGATGTTCTCGGAGTACGTGGTGTTGGGCGGGCCGCCGACCGCGGTGGACAGCATGGAGCCGACGCCGTCGGCGGCGATCGCCGTGCCGAGCTTGTCGTCGAGCGGGTCGCCGGTCATCTCGCCGACCGCCTTGACGTGCCCGGCGTTCTCCGCGACCAGCGCGATCACCACGGGCAGCGCGACCAGGACCGCCGACCCCTCGAACGACGGGCCGTGGAAGGCGGGCAGGCCGATCCAGTCGGCGTCGGCGACGCCCGAGAGGTCCAGGCGCCAGTGGTCGGTGAGCTTGCCGCTCGCGTCGACCGAGTGGATGCGGCCGAAGATCCGGTCGAAGGCCCAGGAGACGCCGTAGCCGAAGAGCAGCCCCAGGAAGATCGCGATCCGGGACCAGAAACCACGCAGACAGACGACGGCCAGAGCGGTGAAGGCCATGACCAGCAGGGCCGTCCACTGGTCCTGCGGCCAGTACGTGGTCGCGGTGACGGGCGCGAGGTTGAAGCCGATCAGCATCACCACCGCGCCGGTCACGATCGGCGGCATCGTCGCGTGGATGATCCGGGCGCCGAAGCGCTGCACGGCCAGTCCCACGAGGAAGAGCGCGGCACCGACGACCAGGACCGCGCCCGTCACGGTCGCGCTGGTGCCGCCCTGGGCCCGGATCACCGCCGCGACGCCGACGAACGAGAGGGAGCAGCCGAGGTAGCTGGGCACCCGGCCGCGGGTCGCGAGCAGGAAGATCACGGTGGCGACCCCGGACATCATGATCGCGAGGTTGGGATCCAGGCCCATCAGGACCGGTGCCACGAAGGATGCCCCGAACATCGCCACCACGTGCTGGGCGCCGAGCCCGACGGTGCGCGGCCAGGACAGCCGCTCGTCGGGCCGGACCACGGCCCCGGGGGCCGGGGTGCGTCCGTCACCGTGAAGTTTCCAGCGGACGCCGAGATCCATGGGAGGTGTCGCTTTCGTCGTACGTGCAGTGCCGGACCATTGTCAGGTCTGGTCGCGGGTGCTCCCTACCCGAGGGCCGGCGGCGGCCACGACCTTCGGGCGGTCCCGGTCGCCGGAGCGCAGCACGCCCGCGAACACGGCGAGCCCGCCGGACAGGACGGTCACCAGCGCGAACGACACCACCAGGCTCGTCGCCTGCGCCAGCGTGCCGATCGCGCTCGGGGCCACCAGGCCGGAGGTGTAGGTGATGGTGGCGACGCCCGCGATGGCCAGGCTCGGGTTGGGGCCGCTGCGGCCCGCCGCCGCGAAGCACAGCGGGACGACCACCGCGATGCCCAGACCCGTCAGCGCGAAGCCCGACATCGCCAGCGCCGGGTGGTCGGCCAGGACGATCAGCAGACCGCCCACGAAGGCGAGGACACCCCCGACCCGGACGGTGCGGACCGAGCCGTAGCGGTCCACCACCTTGTCACCGGCGAGCCGGGCGATCGCCATGGTGAGCGTGAAGCCGGTCGTGCAGGCCGCCGCGAGCCCGGCCGACGTGCCGAGCTCGTCCTCCAGGTAGATCGCCGACCAGTCCAGGCTCGCGCCTTCCGCGAAGACCGCGCAGAAACCGACCGCGCCGATCAGCAGCGCCGACCTCGGCGGGAGCGCGAAGCGGGGCGGGGGTTCCTCGTCCTCGGCGGGCTGGAGGTCCAGCACCCAGGTGCAGGCGAGCAGGCCCAGCACGGTGAGAGCGCCGGCCGCCAGCGCGTGGTGCAGCCGGGCGTCCGTGCCGAGGTGCGCGGCGAGCGTGCCGCCGACCGAGCCGATCAGGGCGCCGGCGCTCCACATGCCGTGCAGTCCGGACATGATCGAGCGGCCGAGGCGGTTCTCGACCTCCACGCCGAGCGCGTTCATCGCGACGTCCGCCATGCCGGCCGTGGCGCCGAAGGTGAACAGGGCGAGGCACAGCGCGAGCAGGTCGGGCGCCAGGGACGGCAGGAGCAGCGACAGCGTCCACAGGGCGAGCAGTCCCCGCAGGGCGGTTCGGGCGCCGAAGCGATGGCTGATCCGGCCGGCGAGCGGCATCGCGAGGGACGCGCCGAGGGCGGGGAAGGCGAGCGCGAGACCGAGCTGACCGGGGCTCACCGAGGCGTGGTCCTGGATCCAGGGGACCCGGGTGGCGAACGAGCCGGTGACCGCGCCGTGCACGGCGAACACGGCCGCCACCGCGTACCGGGCGCGTACCACCTCTCGGTGCTGGTAGACCACGTCACTCATCATCCCGCCCCTTGTCCCGTCCGCTGGCGCCGATCGCGTCCGGCGGTAAATTATCAGGGACCCTGCCTGATAGATAGAGGGCGAGGGCCCGACCGGCCCGTCTGGAAGGATCCCGGCATGCCCGCATCCCCGAGCACCGCCCGAGCCATCAATGACCGGCTCGCCCTGCGGCTGTTGCAGCAGGAGGGGCCGTTGACGGCCGGGCAGCTGAAGCAGTTGACCGGCCTGTCCCGGCCGACCGTGGCCGACCTCGTCGAACGCCTCTCCGCCGCCGGCCTGATCGAGGTCGTCGGCGAGGCGGGCGAGCTGCGGCGGGGCCCCAACGCCAAGCTGTACGGCATCGTCGCCGACCGCGCCCACCTGGCCGCACTCGACGTCCGCACCGAGGGCGTCTCCGTGATCGTCTCCGACTTGCTCGGCCGTGTGCTCGCGGAGGCCTCCGTGCCGATCGGCGACGACACCGGCACCGGACCCGCGGTGGAGCAGGCGGTCGCCCTGGTGGAGCGGACGGCCAAGGAGGCGGGGGCGCAGGCGCTGCACACCGTCGGCATCGGCGCACCAGGCCTGATCGACCCCGCCACCGGCGAACTCCGCGACTCCTCCGGCCTGCCGGCCTGGCACCGGCGCCTCGTCGCCGCCCTCCAGGAACGGCTTCCCGAGGCCCGGGTCATCGTCGAGAACGAGACCAATCTCGCGGCGCTCGCCGAACAGCGTGAGGGAGCCGCGCGGGACCGGGACACCTTCGTGCTGCTGTGGCTCGGGCAGGGCACGGGCGCGGCCGTGGTGCTGGACGGGTCGCTGCGGCGCGGGGCGTCCGGCGGCACGGGCGAGATCGGGTTCCTGCCGGTGCCGGGGACGGGCGGGCTGCCGACGGCGACGGACTGTGCGGGCGGCTTCCACTCGCTGGCGGCGGCCGGCGCGATCGTGGAACTGGCGAAGGAGCACGGGCTACGGCCGCCCGGGAGCGGCACCGGCCTGGAGGCGGCGGAGGTGGTGCGGCGTGCGGTGAAGGCGGCGGAGGCGGTGTGGGGGGACGCGTCGGGGCCGGGGGACTTGGTGCGGCGCGACGCGGAGCCGGTGGATTCCCGAGAGGGGCCGGGGGTCGTGAGGACTGCCGGAGGTGCGGAGTCCGGTGCGGGGGACGCCCGGTTCCTGGACGCCCTCGCCGAGCGGTGCGCGTTGGGGGTCGCCTCCGTCGTCGCCGTGCTGGACCCCGGATGCCTGGTGCTCGGCGGGGAGGTCGGCCAGGCCGGGGGCGAGGTGCTCGCCGGGCTGGTCGGGCAACGGGTGCGACGGATGTCGCCGCTGGTCACCGAGGTGCGGGCCAGTGTCCTCGGCGGCGGCGCCGTACTGCGCGGAGCACTGCTGACGGCGCGGGACCGGGCCCAGGACGAGGTGTTCGCGCCCCCGGGCAAGTAGGCGTCAGGTCCTCGGGGCACCCTGGATGCGCACCGCGACGTACTCCTCGAACGTGCCCTTCCCGACGGCCTGCTCCGGTGTCAGGTGCCCGCCGTCCCGGAACGCGCCGTAGGTCCGGCCCCACAGCGGCACGTTCACGATCTTGCGGCGGCGGCCCGTGGCCCTGAGATACGTGCGCGCCAGGGACTCGAACGTGCGCACCTCGGGGCCGCCCATGTCCGCGACCCTCCGCGCCGGCGCGCCGGTGGCCAGTTCCGCGAGCCGTGCCGCGACCTCGGTGACGTCGATGGGCTGGTCCTTCAGCCCGGCCGGCAGCACCAGCACCGGCGGCCTGGTCAAGGTGTCGAACACCCGGACGAGCAGATCGTGGAACTGCGTGGTGCGCAGCAGGGTCCAGCCCAGGCCCGACTCCTCGATCAGCCGCTCCACGGCGAGCTTCGTCCGGTAGTAACCGAGCGGCACCCGGTCGACCCCGACGATCGAGATGTAGAGCAGATGGCCCACCCCGGCCCGCCGCGCCGCCGCGACCAGGTGCGCGGTCGCCTCCTCGTCACCGCCGCCCGGCGTGCTCGCACAGTGCACCACCGTGTCCACGTCGGCGACGGCACGGTCCAGCACCGGGCCGCCCTGGCGCAGGTCGACGGCGTACGGCTGGGCGTGGCGGCTGAGCGCCCGCACGGCGTGGCCGTCCGCGCGCAGCCGCTCGGAGACGACCCGGCCGAGGGTTCCGGTTCCGCCGGTCACCAGGATCGTGGTCATGGTGTTCAGTCCCTTCGGACGCCTTGCGCTCCAAGGGGAGCGCCTTTCGCCGGCGGGGACCGAGTAGCCCTCCTGCGGTGCGGACAACCGCCGAGGCGGCACCGCGTCGGCGCGCGAGCGGCACCCGATCAGGTGCCGCGCGTCCTTGGGGAGACCCGGCGGCGGGCAAGGGCCGTCGTCACCGCCGCCGGGTCCGTTCCGTACGGGGTCAGCAGACGCCGAGGTCCTGCCAGACCCCCCACTCGCCGGTGGTGCCGGGCTCCTCGCCCTTCGTCCACCACTTGGCCTTCCACGAGTGCCCACGATGGGCCACCGCGGCACCTCCGCCGTACTCGGTCACGGCGTTCCAGGCCGGAGCCGTGCACTGCCCCGTGCCGCCCGTCGGGCTCGCGGTGGGCGAGGGCGTCGGGGTCGGGGTCCCCGTCCCGGGCTCCACCACCGTCGTGCCCCGTGCCAGATCCGCCGCGAGCGCGTACGTCCTCCCGCCGAACGTGACCGTCCAGTTCGACGGCGTCGACACGGGGAGGTAGTAGACGAAGTCCAGCTCCACCGAGGCGCCCGGTGCCAGCGTCTGCCAGGCCGGAAGCTTCAGCGAGACCCGGTGGTGGTCGCCCTTCAGACCGCCGACGTTCGGCCCGGTGTGATCGCTGCGGATCACCGAAGTGCCCCACCCCGACTGGTCCTTGGCGTTGCCCGGCGCCGAAGTGCCGTAGTCGAAGCGGAACTCCGTACCGCCGGGCAGCGTCGTGTTCGTCCGGTTCGTGATCTTCAGCTTGGGGCCGATCGGGTAGTTGGAGTCGCCGAGCGGGAACTGTCCGAACTCGACGTCGACGTTCAGCGCCTCGGACGGCAGGTCGATCGACGAGCGCTTCGCGCCGTACGGCGAGGCGGACTTGAACTTCTCGTACATCGCCGTCGTCAGCGTCGACCCCGGCTCGTACTGCCCCTTGGCCGCGTTCCACCCGTAGTCGCCGGCCAGTTCCCAGATCATCGTGCCGCCGATGCCCCGGTCGACCACGTAGTCCGCCTTTGCGCGCACGGACTGCTCGTCCTCCGTGGACAGGAAGACCTTCTTCTCCGCGTTCCACAGCCAGGGCGCGACCAGCGTGGCGTCGTACTTCCGGGCGTAGGTCCCGGTCAGCGTCGTCCCGGCCGGGAAGCCGTACCGCGTCACGTAGTCGCCGACGACGCCCCTCTCCAGGTTCTTGGCGTGCCACATCGGGTTGGAGCCGGCGGGCGACTCCCTGCCGTTGTCGTCCTTGTCGTGCCACAGGTTGTCGATGCCGACGGCGCCGTCACCGCACTTGGTCAGCCCGGAACCGGCGGGGCAGTTCGTGGCGGGGGCCCTGCCCCACAGGCCGTCGGTGCCGCCGGTGACGTTCTTGAAGCCGCGGGTGTAGTAGGGCAGGCCGATGTTGATGCGTCCGGCCGGCATCGAGCCGCGGAAGTAGTGGTACGCCCAGTCGGTGTTCAGATAGCCGAGGCCGCCGTACTGGGACGTGGAGTAGACGCCCGCCGCCGCGAGTTCCGCGTCCTTGCCGTCGTCGAAGAGCGAGGCGTTGGGTCCGACGTACTCGTTCCAGGCGCCGTGCAGGTCGTACGACATGATGTTGACGTAGTCCAGGTAGTTCTGGACCTGGAAGGTCTCCATGCCGCGCAGCAGGTATCCGGACGAGGGCGCCGCCACCGTCAGCAGGTAGTGCCTGCCGTCCGCCGCGCCCGCACGGTCGAGCTTCTCGCGCAGGGTCTTCATCAGGGCGGCGTAGCCCTTGACCAGCCCGGCCCGGCGGGCGTTCGCGAGCGGCCAGTCGAGCGGATGGCCCGCGTCCTTCATGGTCGTCGGGTACTCGTAGTCGATGTCGACGCCGTTGAAGCCGTACTTCCTGAGGAAGTCGACGGCCGAGTTCGCGAAGGTGTCGATGCCGGCCTGGTTGACCGAGCCGTCGGCGTTCGTGGCCATCGCGTAGAAGCCGCCGGAGTTCACGCGCGTGCCGTCGGCGTCGAAGTAGCCGCCGGTCTCGGCCCAGCCGCCGACCGAGATCAGCGTCTTGACGTCCGGGTGCTGCTTCTTGAACTTGCTCAGCAGGTTGAAGTGGCCCTTGTAGGGGAGTGCCGGGTCCATCTCGGCGCCGGTCACCCCCGGCCAGGTCATCCCGGTCGCCGGGTTCGAGGCGCCGTCCGCGCCGACGGAGATCCTGTTGCCGCCGTCGACGTGCGCGAAGGCGTAGTTGATGTGGGTGATCTTGTCCCACGGGATGTCCGAGGCCAGATAGGCGGGCGTGCCGTCCCTGCCGGTGCGCCAGCCGGTGAAGTAGCCGATCACCCGGCGCTGGTGGTCGGCGCCCATCTTCTCCCGCCCGGCCGAGTCGTAGACCGAGCAGTACGGGACGTCCACGCCCGCGGTCCGGTGGAGGCCGTCGGGGCGGCAGGTCTCCTGGTCGGCGGCGTGCGAGACGGTGGCGGGGAGGCTCGCGAGGACCAGGCCCGCCACTGCCGTCGCGGCGGCGAGGAGGGCGGATCTGGATCTGTGACGTGAGGGGGACAGCACGATCGGTTCCTCTCCACGGAGTTGCGCAGACCCTAGAGAGGACTAGACCAGTGCGTCAATAGGTCTGTACCAATTCCAAGCGGGCGTCGAGGCCCGGGAGTTGAGGCACGTTTCCGGTCGCCTGAGAAGCCCGGCGACGCGCCTTGTGAGCCACCCCACATCACTCTCCCGCATGGACGCCGATCGGTCGTGGCACACTGGCCGTGTACCAGTAGCAGCGCACTCCGGGGTCGGTGAAAGTCCGAACCGGCGGTTACAGTCCGCGACCCGGTCGCCTCCAGCGGCCGGTTGACCAGGTGAAATTCCTGGACCGACGGTTAAAGTCCGGATGGGAGGCAGTGCGCGGCGAGCGGGCATTCGTGCGCGCCGCCGACCGTGATCGTCCCTCGTGGGACGCGTCCGTCCGGCGTCGCCCCGGTGTCCTCGCTCGTGCTCTGCCGTCTCGGCAGCCCCGGAGTCCGTGCCCGAAATGGCAGGAGGACCCGGGAAGTGTTCACCGGAATCGTCGAAGAGCTGGGCGAGATCACCGCCGTCGAGAACCTCGGCGACGCCTCCCGCTTCCGGCTCCGTGGCCCCGTCGTCACCGAAGGCGCGCAGCACGGCGACTCCATCGCCGTCAACGGCGTGTGCCTCACGGTCGTCGAGCACGAGGGCGACGAATTCACCGCCGACGTCATGGCCGAGACCCTCAAGCGTTCCAGCCTGGGCGTCCTCACCGTCGGCTCCCGCGTCAACCTCGAACGGCCCACCGCCGTGGGTGCCCGGCTGGGCGGCCACATCGTGCAGGGCCACGTCGACGGCACCGGCACCGTGCTGGAGCGCACCCCCTCCGAGCACTGGGAGATCGTCAAGATCTCGCTCCCGGCGGAGCTGGCGCGCTATGTCGTCGACAAGGGCTCCATCACCGTCGACGGCATCAGCCTCACCGTCGTCGAGGCGGGCTCGGACCACTTCACCGTCAGCCTGATCCCCACCACCCTCGCCCTGACCACCCTCGGCCGCAAGCAGCCCGGCGACCCGGTCAACCTCGAGGTCGACGTCATCGCCAAGTACGTGGAGCGGCTGCTGGGCGGTCAGGGGGCCGACCGGTGAACTGGCTCAACTCCGAGGCGTTCAGCCTCTTCGGCCAGCACATCAAGTGGTCCGACATGATCGGCAACGTGATCGGGCTGCTCGCCCTGGCGCTCGGCTGGCGCCGCTCGATCTGGACCTGGCCCGCCCAGTTCCTCTCCGGCCTGATCCTCTTCGCGGCCTTCGCCACCGCCCACCTCTCGGGCAGCGCGGGCAAGCAGATCGTCGTCATGCTCGTCGCCGGATACGGCTTTTGGCAGTGGAACCGCGGCCGGCAGCAGGCGCAGGACGGCTCGATCGCCGTCCGGTTCGCCACCTGGCGCGAACGCGGTGCGCTGCTCGGCGCGGCGGCGCTCGGCACCCTCGCGGTCGGCGGCCTGTTCACGGCGGTCCCGTCCCTGTCCTGGGACCCCTGGCCGGACGCCTACATCTTCGTCGGCACGGTCGTCGCCATGTACGCCCAGGCGCGCGGCATGGTCGAGTTCTGGTTCGCCTGGCTCCTCGTCGACCTGGTCGGCGTGCCCCTGAACTTCGCCAACGGCTTCGCCTTCTCCGGCTTCGTCTACGTCATCTACGGCGCACTCGTCCTGTGGGGCATGCGCGACTGGTGGCTGCGCTCCCGCAGGGACACGCGGCCCGTCCTGGAAGGAGCACCGGCATGACCGCGGCCCCCGTCCTGTACAGCACCGGGTACACCGAAGACCTCACCGACCTCTCCCTCGACCCCGTGGAGCAGGCCGTCGCCGACATCGCGGCCGGCCGCCCGGTCGTGGTCGTCGACGACGAGGACCGCGAGAACGAGGGCGACCTCGTCATCGCCGCCGAGAAGGCGACCCCCGAGATCGTCGCCTTCATGATGAGCGAGTGCCGCGGCCTGATCTGCGCCCCCATGGAGGCGGAGGAGCTGGACCGCCTGCGGCTCCCGCAGATGGTCGAGGACAACACCGAGTCGATGAAGACCGCCTTCACCGTCTCCGTGGACGCCTCCGCCGCGCACGGTGTCACCACCGGCATCTCGGCCTCCGACCGCGCGACCACGCTGCAACTGCTCGCGAGCGGCACCGCCGAGCCCACCGACCTGGTCCGGCCCGGCCACGTCTTCCCGCTGCGCGCCCGGTCCGGCGGCGTCCTCACCCGCAACGGCCACACCGAGGCCGCGGTCGACCTCGCCCGCCTCGCGGGCCTGCGCCCGGCCGGCGCGATCGTCGAGATCGCCGGCGAGGACGGCCGGATGCTGCGGCTGCCCGAGCTGGTCCCGTTCGCCCGCAAGCACGGTCTGACGATCATCTCCATCGAGGACCTGATCGCCTACCGGCGCACCGCCGAGCCCACCGTCCGCCGCGAGGCCGAGACCCGGCTCCCCACCGTCCACGGCACCTTCACGGCGTACGGCTACCGTTCCGTCGTCGACGGTGTCGAGCACGTCGCCCTCGTGCACGGCGACCTCGGCGACGGCGCGGACGTCCTGGTCCGGGTCCACTCCGAGTGCCTGACCGGCGACGTCTTCCACTCCCTGCGCTGCGACTGCGGCCCCCAGCTGGAGGCCTCGCTGGAGCGCATCCAGGCCGAGAGCCGGGGCGTGGTGGTCTATCTGCGCGGACACGAGGGCCGGGGCATCGGCCTGCTGTCCAAGCTCCGGGCGTACGAGCTCCAGGAGCGCGGCCGGGACACCCTCGACGCCAACCTGGAGCTGGGCCTGCCCGCCGACGCCCGCGACTACGCGGCCGGCGCGCAGATCCTGGCCGACCTGGGCGTGCGCAGCGTCCGCCTGATGACCAACAACCCCGACAAGACCGACGCGCTCGTGCGGCACGGCATCGACGTCACCGAGCGCGAGCCGATGCCCGTACAGGCGGGCGAGCACAACCTCCGGTACCTGCGCACCAAGCGGGACCGGATGGGCCACGACCTGCCCTGGCTGGACACGCCCGCCGTGACCACCTGCGGCAACCAGTAAGAGAACGAACGAGGAGAAACGTGAGCGGCAAGGGCGCACCGGAACTGTCCGTACGCAACGTGGGTGACCTTCGGGTCGCCGTCGTCGCGGCGCAATGGCACGAGAAGGTGATGGACGGTCTGGTGGACGGCGCGCTGCGCGCCCTGCACGATCTGGGCATCGACGAACCGACCCTGTTGCGGGTCCCCGGCAGCTGGGAGCTCCCGGTCGTCGCCAAGGTCCTCGCGGGCCGCGGCTACGACGCGGTCGTCGCCCTCGGCGTCGTCATCCGAGGCGGCACCCCCCACTTCGAGTACGTGTGCCAGGGCGTCACCCAGGGCCTGACCCAGGTCTCCGTCGACACTGGCGTCCCCGTCGGCTTCGGCGTCCTCACCTGCGACACCGAGGAACAGGCCCTGGACCGGGCCGGCCTGGAGGGCTCCCACGAGGACAAGGGGCACGAGGCGGTGACGGCGGCGGTGGCCACCGCGGCTACGCTCCGTTCGGTATCCGAACCCTGGCGTTAGGTCGGGCGGGGCAACCCGTAGAGTGGGCGTCACCATGTCCAAGAAGACGTTCGAGGAGCTCTTCACCGAGCTCCAGCACAAGGCCGCCCACGGCGATCCCGCCACTTCCCGCACCGCTGAGCTGGTCGAGAAGGGCGTCCATGCCATCGGCAAGAAGGTCGTCGAAGAGGCCGCCGAGGTCTGGATGGCCGCCGAGTACGAGGGCAAGGACGCGGCCGCCGAGGAGATCTCGCAGCTGCTCTACCACGTCCAGGTGATGATGGTCGCGCGCGGGATCTCCCTCGACGACGTCTACGCCCACCTCTGACCCGCCCCACAGCACCCACCGAAGCACCCCGAGCAAAGGAAGCCGACCTCATGCTGCGCATCGCCGTCCCCAACAAGGGTTCCCTCTCCGGCCCTGCGGCGGACATGCTGCATGAGGCCGGCTACCGGCAGCGCCGCGAGTCCAAGGAGCTGCGGATCGTCGACCCGGTGAACGACGTGGAGTTCTTCTACCTCCGCCCCCGGGACATCGCGATCTACGTGGCCTCCGGTCAGCTCGACATCGGCATCACCGGCCGCGACCTGCTGATCGACTCCGGCGCCGACGCGGAGGAGATCCTGCCGCTCGGCTTCGCCCGCTCCACCTTCCGCTACGCCACCAAGCCCGGCACCGTCGGCGACCTTGCGGACCTCAAGGGCAAGACGGTCGCGACCTCCTACGAGGGCATCGTCGCCCGGCACCTCGCCGACAGCGGTATCGACGCCTCCGTGGTCCACCTCGACGGCGCCGTCGAGACGGCCATCCAGCTCGGCGTGGCCCAGGTCATCGCGGACGTCGTCGAGACCGGCACGAGCCTGCGCAACGCGGGCCTGGAGGTCGTCGGCGAGCCGATCATGCAGTCCGAGGCCGTCGTCATCCGCCGTACCGGCGCGGACGGCGAGGAGCCCAAGGTGCAGCAGTTCCTGCGTCGGCTCCAGGGCGTCCTGGTGGCACGGACGTACGTGATGATGGACTACGACTGCCGCGTGGAGCAGCTGGAGAAGGCCGTCGCGCTCACCCCCGGCCTGGAGTCGCCGACCATCTCGCCGCTGCACAACGAGGGCTGGGTCGCGGTCCGCGCCATGGTCCCCGCCAAGGACGCCCAGCGGATCATGGACGACCTGTACGAGATCGGCGCCCGGGCCATCCTGACCACCGCCATCCACGCCTGCCGCCTCTGAGGGACACCGCACCGCCATGTCCGACCTGCCCACGCTGCCCGTCACCTTCCGTCCGGGCCGCACCCGCGCCGTGCTGCTCACCGCCGGGGTGGTGACCTTCGTCGTCGTGTCGACGATCGCGCTGCTGCTGGACCGGCTCGGCCCCGGTGAGCGGCTCAGCTTCATCTTCACGGCCGCCCTGCTGGCGGGCGTCGCGGTGCTGCTCGCCCGCCCGAAGGTCGTCGCGGACGAGTCCGGCGTCACCGTCGTGAACTTCGCCAGCACGCGTCGCCTGGAGTGGGCCGAGATCGTGCAGGTGCATCTGCGGGTCGGCGATCCGTGGGTCTTCCTGGACCTCAGCGACGGCACCAGCCTGGCCGCGATCGGCATCCAGCCCGGCATCGCCAAGGCCCAGGCCATCGCCGACGCGCGGGCGCTGCGGACGCTGGTCGAGGCCCGTTCCGGGGAACATCGGGCCTGACGCGGAGCACTTCACCCTGCCGAACCGGCCGGTGTCTTGATTAATCTGTTGGCGGAGGCGTTTTCCATGACGCCTCCGCCCCTGTGGTGCCTGCCCGGCACACAGGGGTTCCTGCGACCCGAGGAGTGACCCTCTCCGGCGATGGACGGATCGTCCTGTAGTACCTGCGCCGCCCCCTGCCGACATCGTGCTCGGGCGGCGGCATCATGACCCTCCCCCTGCTGCTTCTGGCAGCCGCGTTCCTGCTCATCCTCGCCAACGGATTCTTCGTCGCGGCCGAGTTCGGCCTTGTGACGGTCGACCGCCCGGACGCCGAGAGGGCCGCCGCCGAGGGCGACCGACGGGCCCACCGGGTCGTCGAGTCGCTGAAGGAGCTGTCGTTCCAGCTCTCCGGCACCCAGCTCGGCATCACCATCACCTCCCTGGTCGTCGGCATGCTCGCCGAACCGGCCCTCGCCGCGCTGCTCGACGGCCCCCTCATGGCCGTCGGCATTCCCGAGGGCGCGGTGTCCGGGGTGGCCGTGGCCGTCGGCATGCTGCTGGCCTCGGCCGTGCAGATGGTCGTCGGTGAGCTCGTCCCCAAGAACTGGGCGGTCTCCCGCCCCATGCAGGTCGCGCGCTTCGTCGCCGGCCCGCAGCATCTGTTCGCACGGGTGTTCAGGCCGGTGATCGCCGCGCTGAACTCCGTCGCCAACCGGCTGGTCCGCGCCCTCGGCGTCGAGCCCACCGAGGAGCTGGCCTCCGCCCGCACCCCGGGTGAGCTCGTCTCCCTCGCCCGGCACTCCGCGCGCGCCGGCGCCCTGGAGCAGGACACCGCGGACCTCTTCGTGCGCACCCTGTCGCTCGGCGAGCTCACCGCGCAGCACGTGATGACCCCACGGGTGAGGGTGAGCGCCCTGCAGTCCTCGGCGACCGCGGAGGACGTGGTCAACCTCACCCGGGCCACCGGGCTGTCCCGCTTCCCGGTCTACCGGGAGCGCATCGACGAGGTCGTCGGCATGGTCCACCTCAAGGACGCGCTCGCCGTCTCCGCGCCGGAGCGGCTGCGCACCCCCGTCGGCCGGATCGCCAAGGCACCCCTGCTGGTCCCCGAGACGCTCCCGGTGCAGCCGCTGCTCGCCCGGTTGCGCAGCGAGCAGCCCATCGCGGTCGTCGTCGACGAGTACGGCGGCACGGCCGGTGTGGTCACGCTGGAGGACATCGTCGAGGAACTCGTCGGCGAGGTCCGTGACGAGCACGACGGGCACGACCGGCCCGAGCTGGTGTCCGCCCCGCCCGAGGACGGCCGCCCGGCCTGGGACGCCGACGGCAGCTGCCGCGTCGACGCCCTGCGGCGCATCGGCCTCGACGTGCCCGAGGGACCCTACGAGACGGTCGCCGGCCTGGTCGCCGACCTGCTCGGACGGATCCCGGCCGCCGGCGACCGCACCGAACTGCCCGGCTGGCGGCTGGCCGTGCGCGAGATCGGGCACTACCGCGCCGAGCGGGTACGCATCGTGCGCACCGCCCCGGTGAGGGAGGCCGTGCGATGAGTCTGCTCCAGCTGCTGTTCGCGGCGCTGCTCGTGCTCGCCAACGGCTTCTTCGTCGGCGCCGAGTTCGCCCTCATCTCGGTGCGCCGCAGCCAGATCGAACCGCTCGGCACGACCCGGGCCCGCCAGGTGCTGTACGGCCTGGAACGCCTGCCGCAGATGATGGCCGCCGCCCAGTTCGGCATCACGATCTGCTCCCTGACCCTCGGAGCGGTCGCCGAGCCGACGGTGGCGCACCTGCTGGAACCGGTCTTCGGCCTGCTCCACGTTCCGCACGCGGTGATCCACCCCCTCGGCTACGTCATCGCGCTCGCCACCGTCGTCTTCTTCCACCTCGTGATCGGCGAGATGGTCCCGAAGAACCTGGCGATGGCGGCGCCGAAGAGGGCGGCGCTGTGGCTCAGCCCCGGTCTGGTCGCCTTCGCCCGCGTCTGCAGGCCGATCACGGTGGCCCTCGGCGCCTGCGCCCGGGGCGTGCTGCGGCTGTTCCGGGTCGAGCCCAAGGACGAGGTCGAGGCGGTGTTCACCAGCGAGCAGCTCAACCGGCTCGTGGAGGACGCCGGCCAGGCGGGCCTGCTCGACCCCGAGGAGGCCGAGCGCCTGGAGGACGCGTTGGAACTGGGCTCCCGCCCGGTCACCGACGTGCTCCTGCGGCGCGAGTCGCTGGTCACGGTGAGCCCTTCCGTGACGCCCGGCGGGATCATCGCGCTGACCGCCCGCACCGGGTACTCCCGCTTCCCGGTGGTCGCCGAGAACGGGGCGTTCATGGGGTACCTGCACGTGAAGGACGTCCTCGACCTGGAGGAGTCGGAGCGGGCCGTGCCCCAGCACCTGTGGCGGCCCATGACGACGCTGCGCTCCGAGCTGCCGCTGGACGACGCGCTCACCGTCATGCGCCGCGCCGCCACCCATCTGGCGCAGGTGGCGGACGGTTCCGGGCGCGTGCTCGGGCTGGTCGCCCTGGAGGACGTACTGGAGCTGCTGGTCGGGGAGGTGACGGATCCCGCGCACCGGGAGCTGCCGCCCCCGCCCGTGCTGTCCGAACCCCGTACGGCCGAGGAGGTCCTGGCCGGCTGAGCCGGCCGGTGCGCGGCGTGGCCGCGGGGTCCGTCACATGGGTGACGGGTCCTGCGGACCCCGGCCCGAGAGCACCTCTCCGTACGCCTGCATCAGGTCCGGCAGCCGCAGCGTCGCCAGGTCGTCGCGCGAGAGCACCCCCGGACAGGTGGACAGCCGCAGGTCCCGGTAGGCGCAGCTCTTCTCGTACAGGGTGCGCAGGAACCGCCCGTTGCCGAGCTCGTCGATCCACCCCTGGTCGACCACGTGCCCCGCGATCGACCGCAGCTCGTCCAGCGACTCCTCGTCCCAGGCGTCCCCGTTCTCCGCGGCCAGCACCTCGCCGATCGCGGTGAGTTCGAGGGGGCGGTAGGAGGGGAAGTCCACGCGGGTGGTGAAGCGGGAGGAGAGCCCGGGGTTCGCGGCGAGGAGGCGGTCCATGCCCTCCGGGTAGCCGGCCAGGATCACCACCAGGTGGTCCCGGTTGTCCTCGGCCCGCTTCAGCAGCACCTGGAGCGCCTCGTCGCCGTAGGCGTCGCCCTTGCCGTAGCCCGAGTTGGACAGCGAGTACGCCTCGTCCACGAACAGCACGCCGCCGAGCGCCGAGTCGATCAGTTCGTTGGCCTTGACGGCGGTCTGCCCGAGGTACTCGCCGACCAGGTCCGCCCGCTGTGCCTCCACGAGGTGGTCGCCGCCGAGCAGCCCGAGGGCGTAGAAGACCCGGCCCAGGATGCGGGCCACCGTGGTCTTGCCGGTGCCGGAGGGGCCGGAGAAGACGAAGTGGCGCTTGGGCGGCTGCACCGGCAGGCCCTGGCCGGCCCGCAGCCGGGCCATGTTCAGCTGTGCGGACAACGCCTTGACCTGGCGTTTCACCGGCTCCAGGCCCACCATGCGCTCCAGTTCGGCGAGCGCCTCCTCCAGCAGAGCGGGGTCGGTGGGACCGGCGGGCAGCGGCGGCGAGGGCAGCACGGTCCGCTCCCGCACCGCCGGATCGGTGACCGAGGGCGGGGGACCGGTGGGCGGCCCGCTGTCGGGCAGTCTCAGGTCCCGGCCCTCGGTACCGAAGAGCGGATCGAGCATGTCGGGACCGTCGACCACGTCCCCCGCCCCGGTGAGCGCGATCGACGCGAAGTCGGCGGAGTCGTCGTAGCCGTCGCCCTCGGCGATCGCCGCGAGCCGGGCGGAGGTGTCCATGAAGGCCGGATCGACGCGGTGCACCGCCCGGTAGAGGGGAAGCGCGGCGGCGGAGCGGCCGGTGCCCTCGTGGGCGCGGGCCAGCCAGTAGCGCAGCTCCTTGCGCTGCGGCTGCTCACTGCGGCAGCGCATCAGGGCCCCCGACAGCAGCGGCTCGGCCTGTCCGTACATCTCCAGGCGGACCCGGGCCATACCGCCGAAGAGGCCGGCCTCGATGCCGAGCAGCGGATCGTCGAGCAGCGGGTCGGTGTGCCGTACCAACTGCTCCCAGTCCTTGACGAGATAGGCACGGCAGGCGTGCAGGAAGCGCACCTGGCGGTCGGTGTCTATGGGGGGCAGGCCCGCGAGGGCGCGGTCCAGTTCGGGGACGTGCCGGCCGTCCAGCCAGTGCGAGGCGTGCGCGAGCAGCAGGTCGCGCGGGCTCTCCAGCACGGGTTGCACCCACCAGCCCAGCCAGTACCAGGAGTTGAGCGTGCGCCGGTGCCGGGTGCGCTGTTCACCGAAGCGGTCCCGGTGCCGGAACATCCGCAGCAGCGCGGTCGTCGTGTCCACCCGCAACGCGTGTAACCCGAGCCAGCCGTCCGCCATCGCGGGATCCAGCCGCACCGCGGCCCGGAACTCCTCCTCCGCCTGCGGATAGGCGCCCATGGTGTACGCGTCCACGCCGCGCAGCCAGGCCAGGTCGGCCGGGGCCTCGGGGCCCTGCGTGCCGAAGTCCATCCCGTCCCCCCACAAACCATGCCCCCGCTGGTTCGCCGCCGGGCCGTCACCCGTCGGCCGACCGATGTCGAACCGCTGTGCTGCGGACCGGAGTTGCCACGGTGCGCGGAGCAGTCGTCCGCAGGTCGCACCGAGGGCATCGTACCGTCGGGCCGGTGCCCGCCGTAGGGTGCGGCAGCGGGCGTTCGGCGAGGTGGGAGCTCACGGGGCACGCCGCGCGTGGTGACCGAGGGTGAGCGGATCGCGCCTCGGAGCGGCTGCCGGAAGTGAATGAGGGCAGAACGAAGCCCCCGGTCACGGGGGAACAACCGGGGGCTTCGCGTCTGTCGGCGACCCCCTGGGGCCGCACATTGAGAACGTAAGACCTGTACGGCCCCCCGGTCAAGCCGAGTTGAGGCAGTCGGCCAAGTTCAGCCGCAGGGGTCTTCACCAGTTCAGCACATTGCGGATGGCCCGTCACCGTGCGTCATCTTCTGGTCCGGACCAGGCGGTCCCGCAGGCCCCGGAATCACCTCGTATCCCGTGTGCAACGGGCGTACCAGCATGTCGGCGAAGGGGCGCGAGGGGTCCGCGTCGAAATGCCGCCGTTCCGCCTGGACCCACCCGGCCCAGAAGTCCCGCTGCTCCTCCCCGTCCCGCGACTGTCCCCGCGCCCAGGCGTCCTCGTGCGGAAACTCCAGCCACAGCAGATGCGCCAGGCGCGGCCGCAGGGCACGCCGGCCGGCGCCGACTCCCTCGACGAGGACCACCGGGGCGGGCGGCAGCGGACGGGGCGGCCCGAACCGGCGGGCCCGCCAGTCGTAGGGGGCGTACCGCGCGGTCTCACCCCGCCCGAGAGGCTCGATCACCTGGCCGATCAGGCGCTCGGTCCAGGCGAACAGCTCGTCGTGACTGGCGATGTCGTCGAGGTGCAGCACGGGCGCGCCGCCCAGCGCGTCCGCCAACTGCCCGGCGAACGTGGTCTTTCCGGAGCCCGCGTGCCCGTCGACGCCGATCAGGCGGACGGGGCCGCAGGACGGCGGCAGCTCGCCCAGCAGACGGGCGAGCCGGGGCAGCGCGGTGGCCGGGGCAAGGCGGTACGAGTGCGACACCTCCCCATCATCCCCCAGCTCATGCCAGTGGTCCCTACCAATATTGCCGGGCGCGGCATGCCCCGAAGTGCTGGCAGTGACGGCCTCCTGAGGCCATAGTTGGCGCACACATCCGTGCAGTGGACCTGCCCCGACTCGGACCCTGGGAGTCATCCGCCCATGAGCAGAGCCGAACAGCCGTCCCGCAGAGCCCTCCTGGCCGCAGCGGTCGCCGCCGCCGTCGCGGGCAGCGCGGGCCCGGCGGTCGCCGCCCCGTCCGCCGATGCCGAGGACCCGGTGGCGGCCGGCCTCACCAAGGTGCCCGCACGCCTGGTCGACAACCGCTTCTGGACGACGTACGCCGACTGGCGCGCCGGATCCACCCAGGGCACCCGTGCCGTCGACGGCACGCGCCCCGGTGTGGTGATCGCCTCGCGGGCCGGCACCACCAGCTACCCCGATCCGCACACCGGCACGACCTCCACCTGGGAGTACGCGACCTGGACCGGGCCGGTGCACCGGCTCGCCGTCCCCGCGACGGAGGTGATCGCCTCCTGGAACGCGCACACACCGGCCGGCACCTGGATCCAGGTGGACCTGCGCGGCACCTACTCCGACGGCACGGACACGCCCTGGTACGTCATGGGCCGCTGGGCGGCCGGTGAGCAGGACATCCGGCGCACCTCGGTGGACGACCAGACCGACGGCAGAAGCACCATCTGGACGGACACCTTCTCCGTCGACGACCCGGCGTCGGGTCTGCGCCTGACCTCGTACCGGCTGCGTCTGACGCTCTACCGCAAGCCCGGCACCCGGCTCACGCCGACGGTCTGGCGGGTCGGCGCGATGGGCTCCGACGTCCCGGACCGCTTCACGGTCCCGGCGTCCGAGCCCCGCCTGGCCAAGGAGCTGCTCGTACCGAGGTACTCGCAGGAGATCCACAAGGGGCAGTACCCGGAGTACGACAACGGCGGCGAGGCCTGGTGCAGCCCGACCTCCTCGCAGATGATCGTCGAGTACTGGGGCGGTCGGCTCAGCAAGGAGCAGCTGTCCTGGGTGAACCCGGACTTCGCGGACCCGCAGGTGTGCCACGCGGCCCGGCACACCTACGACTACCAGTACGCGGGCTGCGGCAACTGGCCGTTCAACGCCGCCTACGCCGCGACCTTCCCGGGTCTGCAGGGCGTGGTCACCCGGCTCGGCTCGCTCACCGACCTGGAGGTGCTGATCGCGGCCGGCATCCCGGCCATAACGTCCCAGTCGTTCCTGGAGAAGGAGCTGACCGGCGCGGGCTACGGCACCTCCGGCCACCTGATGACCGTGATCGGCTTCACCGCCGAGGGCGATGTGATCGCGAACGACCCGGCCTCTCCGAGCAACCAGGCGGTGCGGCGGGTCTACGACCGGCGCGAGTGGGAGAACATCTGGCTCCGCACCAAGCGCTACAACGCCTCCGGCAACGTGTCCTCCGGCACCGGCGGCGTCTGCTACCTGTACTTCCCGGCGCGTCCGACCGTCCGCCAGCGGCTGGCGCTCGCGGCGGTGGGAGTGCGCTGACCCCGGCGGCGGCCGTCCGCCGCCACGGCCCCGACGGCTCCCGGCAGCACGCCGGGAGCCGTTGTGCTGTGACCGACGTCTCCGTCGCAAATGCCGCCGACCATGGCAAGGTGGACAGATCGGTGGGGGGAGTCCACCGCCCGTACGACACATCAGCGAGAGATCATGAGCGCAGAGTCAGCCACCGCCGCCCGCGTCCGGACCGGCGGCCCCAAGGACGACGGCCCGAAGATCGTCGAACACATCGCGGGCTGGGCCCTCGTCGTGGTGCTCGCGATGCTCGTGACGCAGCTGGGACTGCTGTGATCTGACCGGTGGGCCGACCTGCCATACTGCGCTTGTCCCGCCACCCGTTGGAACCAGGGTCGAAATTGAATATCAGCCAACAGCGCGACGCCGTCCGGCCCCGGGCGCGCGGCACCGAGCGTTCGGCGGCTCGCCGCGCCGAACTCATCGCCATCGGGCGCAGGTTGTTCTCCGACACGTCGTACGACGCGCTCTCGATGGACGACATCGCCCGGCAGGCCCACGTCGCGAAAGGGCTGATCTACTACTACTTCCAGTCCAAGCGGGGCTACTACCTGGCCATCGTCCAGGACTCGGTCACCGACTTCGTCACCTACGCCGCCGGCGGTCTGGAACTCGCCCCCGTGGACCGGGTGCACCGCACGATCGACGGTTACCTGCGCTACGCCGAGCACAACCACGCCGCCTACCGCACGATCGTCAGTGGCGGTGTCGGTTTCGACACCGAGGTGCACGCGATCCGGGACGGGGTGCGCGAGGCCATGGTGGCGACCCTCGCCGAAGGGGCGTACGGGCAACGGGAGATCGCCCCGCTCGCGCGGATGGGCCTGCTCACCTGGGTGTGCGGTGTCGAGGGCGCCACCCTCGACTGGATCGACCGCTCCGACCTCACCCGCGACACGATGCGCGAACTGCTGGTGAAGACCCTGGGCGGCGCCATGCGCGCGATCGAGGAACTGGACCCGTCGTACCCGGCCCCGGAGCCGGCCCGCCGGGACGGCTGAGGCCGAAGCGGCGAACGCAGACGCACAAGGGGCGCAGGTCCACCAGGACCGCGCCCCTTGCCGTGTTCCGGCGGCTAGTTGATCGCCCTGATCAGCTCACCGTTCGCGGTGTCCCCGCTCAGCTCCCAGAAGAACGTACCGCCCAGGCCCTGCTGGTTCTTGTACGTCATCTTGGTGGCGATGGTCGCCGGGGTGTCGTAACTCCACCAGTTGTTCCCGCACTTGGCGTACGCGGTGCCCGCCACCGTGCCGTTCGCCGGGCACTTGGTCTTCAGCACCTTGTAGTCCTCGATGCCGGGCTCGTACGTCCCCGCCGCCGGCCCGGTCGCCGTGCCGCCCGGTGCCGCCTGGGTGACGCCGGTCCAGCCGCGGCCGTAGAAGCCGATGCCGAGCAGCAGCTTGGACGACGGGATGCCGAGGCCCTTGAGCTTGGCGATGGTGGCCGAGCTGTGCAGGTTCGGCTTCGGGATGCCGGTGTACGAGGTCAGCGGCGAGTGCGGCGCGGTCGGTCCCGCCGCGTCCCACGCGCCGAAGAAGTCGTACGTCATCGGGTTGTACCAGTCGACGTACTGGGCCGCCCCCGCGTAGTCGGCGGCGTCGATCTTGCCGCCGGCGGTGGCGTCGGCGGTGATCGCGGCGGTGACCAGGTTGCCGGAGCCGAACTTGGCCCGGACGGCGGCCATCAGGTTCTTGAACGCCGCCCGGCCGCTGGTGTCGCAGGTGGCGCCGCAGGCGTTCGGGTACTCCCAGTCGATGTCGATGCCGTCGAAGACGTCCGCCCACTTGGAGTTCTCGACCAGGTCGTAGCAGGACTGGGCGAAGGCCGCCGGGTTGCGCGCGGCTTCGGTGAAGCCGGCCGACCAGGTCCAGCCGCCGAACGACCACAGGATCTTGAGTCCGGGGTGCTTCTTCTTCAGCTCGCGCAGCTGGTTGAAGTTGCCGCGCAGCGGCTGGTCCCAGGTGTCCGCCACGCCGTCCACGGACTCGGCGGCGGTGTGGGTGCGGTCGGTCGCGGCGTAGGCGTCACCCATCGCGCACTTGCCGCCGGTGACGTTCCCGAAGGCGTAGTTGATGTGGGTGAGCTTGGCGCCGGAACCGGAGGTCTCGATGTTCTTGACCAGGTACTTGCGGTCGTAGGTGCCCCATTCGGTGAAGTAGCCGACGACCTTGGAGCCGGCCGCCTGCGGGGCTGCCGGGGCGGCGGTGGCGGTGCCGAGACCCGTCAGGAGCCCGGCGCCGAGGGCGGCGGAACAGACGGCGGCGACGAGCGCCCGGAAGCGGACGCGGGGACTGAGGCGGATGTGCATCGGGTGGTCTCCTCGTGGGGGAGAGGGGGACTGCCGATTGGCATGAACGCGATGAGGCGTTGGTGATCCGTCACAGTAGGAGGACTAGACCAGTGGGGTCAATGGTGCGGACCAATCTGACGCGGCGGGGAATTCCTGAAGTAAGCGGTCGTTAACCGGTGACGTGCTGCGTCCGATCGGGCATACTCACAGCGCGCAGCCGCTGGTCAGCAGCTTTCGTGACCCGGGAGTAGGAGCATCGGCCGCATCAGTGAGACCCGGCGGAGCCGCCCCACCCATGGCGTGCGCCCGCCGCAGCGCCCGAAAGGGAGGAGAGCGTCGCCATGCCCGACCGCGCCCCGCAGCCGGTGGACCGGCTACTGCCCACGGACGAGGCCCGGGATCTGATCTCGCTCGTCCGCGACATCGCGCAGCGCGAGATCGCCCCGCACGCGGCCGCGGAGGAGGACGCCGGACGCTTCCCCCGCGACGTCTTCACCCTCCTGTCCCGGTCGGGGCTGCTCGGCCTGCCGTACGACGCCGAGTACGGCGGCGGCGACCAGCCCTACGAGGTCTACCTCCAGGTCCTCGAAGAGCTCGCCATGGCCCGGTTGACGGTCGGCCTCGGGGTCAGCGTCCACACCCTCGCCTCCTACGCCCTCGCCGCCTACGGCACCAAGGAGCAGCAGGTCGAGCATCTGCCCGCGATCCTCGGCGGCGGCCTGCTCGGCGGGTACTGCCTGTCCGAGCCGGCCTCCGGCTCCGACGCGGCCTCCCTGCGCACCAAGGCCGTCCGGGACGGCGACGACTGGGTGATCACCGGCACCAAGGCCTGGATCACGCACGGCGGCGTCGCCGACTTCTACACCGTCATGGCCCGCACCGGCGCGGACGGCCCACGCGGCATCACCGCCTTCCTGGTGCCCGGCGACGCCGAAGGGCTGAGCGCGGCCGCCCCCGAGAAGAAGATGGGCATGAAGGGCTCGCCCACCGCCCAGGTCCACCTCGACGGGGTGCGCGTTCCCGACGCGCGGCGGCTCGGCGAGGAGGGACAGGGCTTCGCGATCGCCCTGTCCGCGCTCGACTCCGGACGGCTCGGCATCGCCGCCTGCGCGATCGGCGTGGCACAGGCGGCGCTGGACGAGGCCGTCGAGTACGCCACCGGGCGCAGGCAGTTCGGGCGGCCGATCGCCGACTTCCAGGGGCTGCGCTTCATGCTCGCCGACATGGCGACCCAGATCGAGGCGGGCCGCGCGCTGTACCTCGCGGCGGCGCGACTGCGCGACGCCGGACGGCCCTTCGCCCGGCAGGCGGCGATGGCCAAGCTGCACTGCACCGACACGGCCATGAAGGTGACCACCGACGCCGTCCAGATCCTCGGGGGCTACGGCTACACGGCGGACTTCCCGGCCGAGCGCTACATGCGGGAGGCCAAGGTCCTCCAGATCGTCGAGGGCACCAACCAGATCCAGCGGATGGTCATCGCCCGTCACCTGGCAGGTCCGGAGACGCGCTGAACTGACCGGCCTTGACCAGGGGCGCCGCCAGCCGGATCCATTCCGGGTCGTGGTGCCCCGGCAGGGTGCGGCCGCCGTGCGCCCACGTGCGCATCAGATCGCGGTAGATGGGCGGGTCGGGAAGCGGTTGGGCCTGCGGCGGTGGCGGCGGGAGCGGGGTCGGCAGCGGGCGCGGGGCGTGCGGAAGCGATTCTGCGTACCGGGGAGCGAAAACGCGGTACTGACGCCCGGTCGTGGACGAGGTAGGGGTCGGGGTCATATCTGGGCAACGCGACGGTATGCGGACAGGTCACCGGGCCCCGGAATCGAGCGTGGGTTCGTCGCCCGTTCCGGTCGTCCCCGCCGGCGGGGTCCGCCGTACCGCGACCCTGGCCCCCGACGTCGAGTGGCCGCCGAACCGCCTCTGCGCACCCGCGTGTTGTGCTCGGCGGGCCCGGACGCGCCGGTCCCGCACCACGGCGGCCTGAGCGCCACGGTGCGGGGCGGCTACGGGAGTCGAGGCCGAGCGCGGTGGCTCAGGCAGCGTGGCGCCGCATGACGGGGACCCGCATCGGGCGCGAGCCCGGGCCGCCGACGTGCGAGAAGGGCTGCGTGCGCCAGTCCAGCCCCTGAGGGAGCGTCAACAGCAGTGCGGTCTGCTGCTCCTGGGGCTCGATGGACTCGTCCGCGGGGCGCGCGTCGGCGGCCCGGCGGCCCGTCCCGGCGCAGACCGTGAGTCCGAACGGGTTCCACGGCGAGGCGCACAGCGCGTGCTCCGGGAGGAAGTCCTCGTCCGCGAGCAGGGCGATGGGCTGTGCGCAGTCCGGGCAGATCACCCGGTACATCTCGAAGGTGTCGTACGCGTCGAGTTCGTCGGCTTCCTCGCCACCGAAGGCGTCGGGTTCGACGCCCTCCGGCTCGGGCTCGACGACCAACTGCTGCCGCTTGGGTGCGGTACGACCAGGGCGCTTAAGACTCTGCATGGGATTCTCCCCCTCGGGCTGGGCCGTGAAGGCGCTGCGGCCTCGACCACAGCAAGCACTTCCCAGCGCCTCCGCGGGGTAATCACGACTTCATTACGGAGACTGTTCGAAGCCTGTGGCGTTCGTCACATGCCGCTCGCAGGTGCCGCGGCCTGGTGCATTTGTCCCCCGAGCGGCTCACGTGCGGCCCGCCGGGACGTCACGAACCGGGCATGACCTGCACGGCTCAGGTGTCCCATGAGGTCAGGCGCACTGTAGGTTCTTGCGCCATGGAGGAGCTGGACCGACAGATCGTGCAGCTGCTCGTCAAGGACGGGCGGATGAGTTACACCGACCTGGGCAAGGCCACGGGGCTGTCCACGTCGGCCGTGCACCAGCGGGTGCGCCGGCTGGAGCAGCGCGGTGTGATCCGCGGGTACGCCGCGGTCGTCGACCCGGAGGCGGTCGGGCTGCCGATGACCGCGTTCATCTCGGTGAAACCGTTCGACCCCAGCGCCCCCGACGACATCGCGGACCGGCTCGCCGGCGTCCCCGAGATCGAGGCCTGCCACAGCGTCGCCGGCGACGAGAACTACATCCTCAAGGTGCGGGTCGCGACACCGCACGAGCTGGAGGAGCTGCTGGCCCGGGTGCGCTCGCTCGCGGGCGTCTCGACGCGCACGACGGTGGTGCTGTCCACGCCGTACGAGGCCCGGCCGCCACGGGTCTGACGGGCTCCCGGCGCCGCCCCCGGTGCACGGGCCGGGCGCCGCGGGGCACCTGCGTGCGGCAGGGGGCGCGCGAGGCGGGAGACTGTCTGTCATGAGTGAGAGCACCGTCCCGACCAAGACCGTCCTGCTGCGCCGCGGAGAGGTCCACAGTCCCGCCGATCCGTTCGCGACCGCGATGGTCGTCGAGCGCGGCCAGGTCGCCTGGGTCGGCTCCGAGGGCGCCGCCGACGCCTTCGCGGACGGCGTGGACGAGGTGGTGGACCTGGACGGTGCCCTGGTGACCCCGGCGTTCACCGACGCCCATGTGCACACCACCTCCACCGGTCTGGCCCTGACCGGCCTCGACCTGTCCGGCGCCCGCTCCCTGGACGAGGCGCTCGCCCGCGTGCGGGAGTTCGCCACCGCGCGCCCCCACGACCGCGTCCTGCTCGGCCACGGCTGGGACGCGGCACGCTGGCCCGGCGGCCGCCCCCCGGCCCGCGCCGAACTCGACGCGGCCACCGGCAACCGCCCCCTCTACCTGAGCCGCATCGACGTCCACTCCGCGGTCGTCAGCACCGCCCTGCTCGACCTCGTGCCCGGTCTGGAGCGGCAGGAGGACGCGCCCCTCACCCGCGAGGCCCACCACGCCGTGCGTGCCGCCGCGTTCGCGGCCGTGACGCCCGCCCAGCGCACCGAGGCCCAGCGCGCCGCCCTCGCGCACGCCGCCTCCCTCGGCATCGGATCGGTCCATGAGTGCGCCGGGCCGGACATCTCCTCCGAGGACGACTTCACCGCCCTGCTGAGGCTCGCGGCCGAGGAGGCCGGCCCGCGCGTCGTCGGCTACTGGGCCGAGCGCGACATCGACAAGGCGCGCGAGCTGGGTGCGACCGGCGCGGCCGGAGACCTGTTCGTGGACGGCGCCCTCGGCTCGCACACCGCCTGTCTGCACGAGTCCTACGCCGACGCGGACCACACCGGCACCGCCTACCTGGACGCCGACAGCGTCGCCGCGCACGTGGTCGCCTGCACCGAGACGGGCCTCCAGGCGGGCTTCCACGCCATCGGCGACGCCGCCGTCGCCACCGTCGTCCAGGGCGTGCGCGCCGCCGCCGAGAAGCTCGGCCTCGCCCGTGTCCGCGCCGCCCGGCACCGCGTCGAACACGCGGAGATGCTCACCCCCGAGACCATCGCCGCCTTCGCCGAACTCGGCCTCACCGCCTCGGTCCAGCCGGCCTTCGACGCGCTGTGGGGCGGCCCGGACGGCATGTACGCCCAGCGCCTCGGCGCTGAACGCTCCGCCCTGCTGAACCCCTTCGCGGCGATGCTGCGCGCCGGCGTCCCGCTGGCGTTCGGCTCCGACAGCCCGGTCACACCCCTGGACCCGTGGGGCACCGTCCGCGCCGCCGCCTTCCACCGCACGCCCGCGCACCGGGTGTCCGTACGCGCCGCCTTCACGGCGCACACCCGGGGCGGGTGGCGGGCCGTCGGACGGGACGACGCGGGCGTCCTGGTGCCGGGCGCGCCCGCGGACTACGCCGTGTGGCGCACCGGCGCGCTCGTGGTGCAGGCGCCCGACGACCGGGTCGCGCGCTGGTCGACCGACCCGCGCTCGGGCACCCCCGGGCTGCCCGACCTGACCCCCGGCTCCGATCTGCCCGTCTGCCTGCGCACCGTGGTGGGCGGCCGTACCGTGTTCGTGCGGCCGAGCGAGTGATCTCCCGGGGTGGCGCGGAGAGGATCGGTGCCCCGAGCGGTGTCTCACGACCTGCGTAACCACCGGGCCGACCCGCGCCACGCGGGAAGACCCGCAGGTCGTACGGCTATTGACAGGCGGCGGCCCGGGGCGGGTAGGTTCGGCCGAGTCCACCACGGGACGCCCGACCGGGCATCGTCCGCACACTCGTCGCGGCGCCGCTGGGTCAGGGACGGTGTACCGCACCGGGGCACCGTCACTGGGAGCCAGGCACAGCGACCGCGCCACGGCGGGGGAACGTTCCGGCCAGGTCGGCACGGTGTGACCCGGATGGGGCCCGGGCGCTCAGTAGACAACGGCTTCAGGTCGATCCGCAGCCAGCGGGTCCCAGGTCGGCCCGAAGGGCGCCGGGCTCCCATCCGCCGGGCGATGGCGAGCCCGCATGGCCCGCATCTCCCGCATAGAGGACCAAACTGCCATCCTTACCCCAGTCCCTCGGATGTGACACCACCTTGGCGACGTCTCCTCGCGTCGGTGCAGGCGGCGGCCACTATGGTGGAGCCGTGCGGACTGACGTGAAGGGGCAGCAGTGAACGACGGCGAGGGGAACCGCGCGGCAGAGGCCCAGGGGAGGCGCTTCGGCCCGCTCGGCGCGGTCTTGGTGATCATTCCGACCTACAACGAGGCGGAGAACATCGAGACCATCGTCGGCCGGGTGCGGGAGGCGGTCCCCGAGGCCCACGTGCTCGTGGCCGACGACAACAGCCCCGACGGCACCGGCAAGATCGCCGACGAGCTGGCGGCCGGTGACGAGCGGGTCCACGTGCTGCACCGCAGGGGCAAGGAGGGGCTCGGCGCCGCCTACCTGGCCGGCTTCCGCTGGGGCATGGAGCACGACTTCGGCGTCCTGATCGAGATGGACGCCGACGGCTCCCACCAGCCCGAGGAACTGCCCCGGCTGCTCACCGCCCTGAAGGGCGCCGACCTGGTGCTGGGTTCCCGCTGGGTGCCCGGCGGCCGGGTCGTGAACTGGCCCAAGTCGCGTGAGTACATCTCCCGCGGCGGCAGCCTGTACTCGCGCGTGCTGCTGGACGTCCCGATCCGGGACGTGACGGGCGGCTACCGCGCCTTCCGCCGCGAGACCCTGGAGGGTCTCGGCCTCGACGAGGTCGCCTCCCAGGGCTACTGCTTCCAGGTCGACCTCGCCCGCCGCGCCATCAAGGCCGGCTACCACGTCGTCGAGGTCCCGATCACCTTCGTCGAGCGCGAGCTCGGGGACTCCAAGATGAGCCGCGACATCCTGGTCGAGGCCTTGTGGCGGGTCACCACGTGGGGCGTGGGCGAGCGGGTCACCAAGCTGATGGGCAAGGGCGGGCCGGGGCCCACGCGGTCGTAGGTCGGTCGCCGCAGGCGCTTATCCCGTGCTGAGCGGGTGCCAGGCACACTGGGGGCATGACGACTGGCGCTTCGAACCCTCCCTATCCCGCCCGGCCCCGGCGCTCGCGGCTGCGTACGTTCCTGCCGCTGGGCATCGCCGCCTGGCTGGTGCTGGAGATCTGGCTGCTGACCGTGGTCGCGGGCGCGGCGGGCGGTTTCACGGTGTTCCTGCTGCTGGTCGCCGGATTCGTGCTGGGCTCGGTGGTCATCAAGCGGGCCGGGCGGCGCGCCTTCCAGAACCTCAACGAGGCGCTGCAGCGCGGTGTGCCGCCGTCCAGCGGCGGGGGAAGCGGTCTGATGATGCTGGGCGGCCTGCTCCTGATGCTGCCCGGCCTGGTCTCGGACGCGGCCGGTCTGCTCCTGCTGCTGCCGCCGGTCCAGAAGGCCGTCGGCCGCTACACGGAGCGGACGGTGGACCGCAAGCTTCGGGCCGCCGGCCCCGGAAGCTTCGGCGACGCCTTCCAGCAGGCCCGCATTCACCGCCCGGACGGCAAGGTCGTGCAGGGTGAGGTCATCAGGGACGAGCCGGGCGACGCTCCTCAGGAACCCCGCCCGCCGCTGAACCGCTGAGGCCGCCCGGACACCAGGCCGGCACAGCGCCCTGAAGCAAGGGGGCCGACCGAGGTCGGCGCGGCGCACCGGCACGACCGGGGCGTCCGGCCGACCCGCCGTGGCGGCGGACCGCCGTTTCCGGCCGGCCATCCGTGGGCGGAACAGAAGAAGGTCCCGGCCGACCGGCCGGGGTCCGCTGAGCCGTCCGTGTCCGCCTCCCACCCCGAAGGGCGGAGCCCCCGCTCGGCCCGCAGGCACACCAAGGACTACGGGCACCCGCGGCCACCACGGACGGCAGCGGGCGCGCGCGAGCAGCACGAAACGACCGCGGGCGCCGTACGCACACTCACGTACGGCGCCCGCGGTCAATGGGGGTGCTGTGTGAAACCCCGCCGAAGCCGCTCGGGAACTAGGCGGACTTGCGGCTGTCTCGGGGGTGCACCGCGATGTTCATGGCGCCGGAGCGCAGAACGGCGAGACGCTCTTCGAGGACCTCTTCGAGCTCCTCACGTGTGCGCCGCTCCATCAGCATGTCCCAATGCGTACGCGCCGGCTTGGCCTTCTTCTCCTCCGGGCCGTCGCCATCCACGAGGAGTGCCTGGGCCCCGCAGACCTTGCACTCCCACTCCGGCGGAATCTCCGCCTCGACCGAGAAGGGCATCTCGAACCGGTGCCCCTTCTCGCATGCGTACTCCACGGCCTGGCGCGGGGCCAGGTCGATGCCGCGGTCCGTCTCGTAGCTGGTCACCACGAGGCGCGTGCCGCGAAGAGCTCGCTCACTCATGAATCGTGCCTCCCGGGCTTGTCGCCCACAGGACAGGTGTCGCTGTCGTCGTCATCCGGTCAACGTCCGGTCGGCGGTAAAGATTCCCGTTCGGAGTCCCGTTCCGGGTCATGCGTCGCCGTCGTAGCCGCCCATGTTGTACCCACCAGCGCCCGGTTTGTCACATCTGACAGCAGATGTCACCCAGCGTTTCGGCATCTTTGACGCGCAGTAACGGTACGCCTGGCAGGCCAAACGCGTACACTACCGCCCTTTCGCCGTCAGTGCTAAATCCGTTCGGGGACCGGGTTCCCGGCTTCCGCCACCGCACGCCGCACCGGCACGCGCGCCAGCAGGACGAAGCCCAGGGCGAAGAACGCCACCAGCGAGATGATCGCGTCGCGGTAGCTCCCGGTCAGCTGATAGGTGAGTCCGAACAGCAGCGGCCCCAGCCAGCTCATCCCGCGGTCGCTCAGCTCGTACGCCGAGAAGTACTCGGCCTCCTTGCCCGGCGGGACCAGATGGGAGAAGAGCGAGCGCGACAGGGCCTGGCTGCCGCCGAGGACGAGCCCGATCCCGGCGGCCAGGACGAAGAACCAGACCGGTGCCCCGGCGGGCAGGAAGTACCCGGCGGCCAGGATGACCGTCCAGGCGATCAGCGAGCCAAGGACCGTGCGTTTGGCGCCGTACCGGCGGGCCAGGCGGCCCAGCCCCAGGGCGCCGAACACCGCGAGCACCTGGACCAGCAGCACCGCGCCGATGAGCGTGGACTGCCCAAGGCCCAGTTCCTTCGAGCCGTACACCGAGGCCTGGGTGATCACCGTCTGGATGCCGTCGTTGTAGACGAGGTAGGCCAGCAGGAAGGACAGCGTCAGCGGGTGGCGGCGCATGTCGCGGATCGTCGCCGCGAGCTGCCGCCAGCCGGTGACCGCCGACTCGCGCGCGGGGGAGCGGCGGTCGCGCAGCCGGCGCAGCGGGATCAGCGCGAACGCGCCCCACCACAGCCCCGCCGATGCCAGGCAGATGCGCACGGCCATGCTCTCCGAGAGCCCGAAACTGTCGTGGGCGAGGTAGAGGACCAGGTTGACGACCAGGACCAGCGCGCCCGCCGCGTAGCCGAAGGCCCACCCGCGCGAGGAGACCGCGTCCCGTTCCTCCGGCGGCGCGATCTGCGGCAGGTAGGAGTTGTAGAGCATCATCGCCACCGACTGCGCCGCGTTCGCGACGATCAGCAGCACGCCGCCGAGCAGGTACCGATCACCGTCCAGCAGGAACATGCAAGCCGTGGCCGCGGCGCCGAGATAGGCGGCGGCGCCCAGCAGCGGCTTCTTGCGGCCGGTGCGGTCGGCGGCGGCGCCCACCAGGGGCATCACCAGCACGGCCACGATCACGGACAGGGACACCGAGTACGCGAAGAAGGAACCGGCGCGCACCGGGATGCCCAGCGGATGGACGAAGCCCTCCGCGTCGGCGGCCGACTCGGCCACCGACGTCAGATAGGGGCCCAGGAACACGGTGAGCACGCTCGTCGAGTAGACGGAGCACGCCCAGTCGTAGAAGTACCAGCCGCGCTGTTCGCGCCGCCGTCCGGCCGCGTCGTCCGCCGCCGGTGTCCGCAGGGTGTCGGTGCCCACCCGTGCCCTCGCTTCCCCGTCAAGTGCCGTGCGCGGGACGCCGTCCGGGGCGTCAGACCCAGACGCCCCGGTCCTCCATGACCTTGCGCAACGTGTCGATGTGATCGGTCATGATGCCATCGACGCCGAGGTCCAGGAGCCGGTGCATCCGCTCCGCCTCGTTGATGGTCCACACATGCACCTGCAACCCGCGCGCGTGGGCGGCGCGCACGAACCGCTGGTCCACCACCTGGATGCCGGACTGCGTCTCGGGCACCTGGGCGGCGACGGCGGAGCGGCGCAGCGCGGCCGGCACGCCCCAGGAGCGCAGCCGCAGGTTGAGCACCCCCCGGGTGCCGTACGAGGTCGCCAGGCGCGGCCCTGCCAGGCGCTGGGCGCGCACCACGCGGGCCTCCGAGAACGAGCCGACGCAGATCCGGTCCCAGGCGTCGGTGCGGCCGATCAGGTCCAGGAAGGGGTGGAGGGCCGACTCGGCCTTCAGGTCGACGTTCCAGCGGACCTCGGGGAAGGTCTCCAGCAGCTCCTCGAAGAGCGGCACCGGCTCGGCGCCCGCCACACGCGCCTGCCGTACGTCGTCCCAGGGCAGGTCGGCGATGCGGCCCGCACCGTCGGTCACCCGGTCGAGCGTCGCGTCGTGGAAGGCGACGATCCGCCCGTCCCGGGTGACGTGGACGTCGGTCTCGATGTACCGGTAGCCCATCTCCACCGCGCGCCGGAACTGGAGCGTGGTGTTCTCCAGGCCGTCCGCGGCACCGCCCCGATGGGCGAAGGCGATCGGGCCGGGGTGGTCGAGATAGGGATGGCGTATGTGCGTGCTCACGGACGCAGTATGGCGCGCCGGGGTTGACCCGCGGCAAAGCCGGTGCTTCCGCCGGATGCCGGGACAGCGGCGAACACGTCGCCCCGGGGGCGGCGGGTGGGTGACGGCCCGGGCGGACGGGTCCCCTGGTGGTGTCGGTGGCCTGGCGCGTGGCACCCTGTGGCAGGGGGAGTGGCGCGACCAGAGGCCAATTCGGGGAAGGTGGACTGATCGTCATGGGGCAGTGGACCTCGGCGGTGGGTGCGGCACAGCTGGCACGCCAGCTCCGGTCGCAACAGGACCGCCCGGCGGGACCGGGATCGCGCCGGCCGCCCGCCTACCGGGCGCTCGCCGACGGCATCCGGCTGCTGGTCCTGGAAGGGCGGGTTCCGGTCGCCGCGCGGCTGCCCGCCGAACGCGAGCTCGCGCTCGCCCTGTCCGTCAGCCGCACCACGGTCGCAGCCGCCTACGAGGCGCTGCGCGCCGAGGGGTTTCTGGAGTCCCGGCGCGGCGCCGGCAGCTGGACCGCCGTGCCGGCCGGGAACCCGCTTCCCGCGCGCGGGCTCGAACCGCTGCCCCCCGAGGCGCTCGGCTCGATGATCGACCTCGGCTGCGCGGCACTGCCCGCGCCGGAGCCCTGGCTCACCCGTGCCGTCCAGGGCGCCCTGGGCGAGCTCCAGCCGTACGCGCACACGCACGGGGACTACCCGGCCGGGCTGCCCGCGCTGCGCTCGATGCTCGCCGAGCGCTACACCGCGCGTGGGATCCCCACCATGCCGGAACAGATCATGGTGACGACCGGCGCGATGGGTGCCATCGACGCCATCTGCCACCTGTTCGCCGGCCGTGGCGAGCGCGTCGCCGTCGAGTCGCCGTCGTACGCCAACATCCTGCAGCTGATGCGGGAGGCGGGCGCCCGGCTGGTGCCCGTGGCGATGGCCGAAGGGCTCAGCGGCTGGGACGTGGACCGCTGGCGGCAGGTGCTGCGGGACGCGGCGCCGCGCCTCGCCTACGTCGTCGCCGACTTCCACAACCCGACCGGCGCGCTGGCCGGCGAGGACCAGCGCAGGCAGCTCGTGGAGGCGGCCCGCTCGGCGGGGACCGTGATCGTCGCCGACGAGACGATGAACGAGCTGTGGATGGACCCCGACGTCGAGATGCCGCGCCCGGTGTGCGCCTTCGACCCGGCCGGGTCGACCGTCGTCACCGTCGGCTCCGCCAGCAAGGCCTTCTGGGCCGGGATGCGCATCGGCTGGGTGCGGGCGGCGCCCGACGTCATCCGCAGCCTGGTCGCCGCGCGCGCGTACGCCGATCTGGGCACGCCGGTGCTGGAGCAGCTCGCCGTGCACTGGCTGTTCGGCACCGGTGGCTGGGAGCAGGCCGTTCAGCTGCGGCGCGGGCAGGCGCGGGACAACCGGGACGCCCTGGTCGCCGCGGTGCGCCGGGAGCTGCCCGACTGGGAGTTCGAGGTCCCGCAGGGCGGGCTCACCCTGTGGGTGCGCACGGGAGGACTGTCGGGCTCGCGCCTCGCCGAGGCGGGGGAGCGGGTCGGGGTACGGGTGCCGTCCGGTCCCCGCTTCGGTGTCGACGGCGCCTTCGAGGGGTATGTGCGGCTGCCGTTCACCGTGGGGGGCGCGGTGGCCGAGGAGGCGGCGGTACGCCTGGCCGCGGCGGCCCGTCTGGTGAGGAGCGGCGCGACGGTGGGGGCGGAGACGCCGCGGACGTTCGTGGCGTAGCCACGGGGGCGTTCCGGGACGACCCGGCCCCCGCGGCCGGGCCGCCGCGGGGGCCTCGTCGGGTGAGGGGGAGGGGTCAGGAGCTCTCCGCCACCGCCGCCTTCGCCGCGACCGGTCCAGGCACCGGTGCTCCCGTCACCACCCGGTCCGCCGCCGCGTCCGCCGGAGTCGTGCGGGGCGGGAGCAAGTCCAGCACGGCCTGGCGGTGGGCGTCGCTCGTGGCGTCGTCGTACGGGTCGGGGGTGGCCGGGACCTGGAGGCGCAGGACCGGGCCCGCGCCCAGGCGGGCGTAGCCGCGGCCGGCGGGGACGTGCGCGACCGGGGTGGTGTGCGGGGGCGCCCCGAGGAAGGTCGTGAGCTGTTCCCTGGTGGCGGGGCCGAGGACCACCCGCGCGCGGGTGTGCTGCCGCACCGGTTCGCTCAGCGTGTCCAGGCTGTCGAACTGCTCGGCGATCACCACCGTGACGTTCGCGGCGCGGCCGTGCCGGAGCGGTACCTGGAGCAGGGTCTGTGGGTCCTGGCGGCCGTCCGCGGCGGCGACGTGGGCGAGCGCCGCCGGGCGGTCCAGCAGGATCCACAGGGGCCGCTTGGTGTCGTCCGGTGCCGGTTGGCCGGCCTGACGCGCGCGGTTGACGGCGATCAGCCGCCGCTCCGTCTCGGTCGCCGCCCACTCCAGGCTGGCCAGCGCCCCGGCCGGGGCGCACTCCACGGCAAGGACGCCGTCCCGCCCGATCAGGCAGGCGTACTCGCCGGTGCCGCCGCCCTCGACGACGAGCACGTCGCCGTACTGCAGGGCCTGGAGCGCCACGGAGCGCAGCAGGGTCGAGGTGCCGCTGCCCGGCTGGCCGGTGACCAGCAGGTGGGGCTCGGTCGAGCGGATGCCCGTGCGCCACACCACGGGCGGCACGTCGCGCTGCTCGTCGCCGTGGACCAGCGGCAGCGTGCGCTGGACCTCGCTCGCGTCGGTGAAACCGAGGACCGTCTCCCCGGGTGCCGTCACGAAGCGTTGGGCGGCGATGTCGGCGGGCAGGGGCGCGAGGACGGTGACCGTGAGCTGGTTGGCCTCCTCGTCCCACAGGAAGTGGTACTCGCGGTCGCGGCCCGCCTTGGCCGTCAGCAGGTGCTCGACACGCGCGCGTGCCTCCGCCTCGCTGTCCGCGAAGTACGCCGGGTAGCGCACCTCCAGGTGCGCGATCCGGCCCGCGGCGTCGAACTCGTACTCCGGGAAGACCTTCTCCCACTCCCCGCCGTGGGCGTACAGGGGAGCGGGGTCCTCCGCCACCGAGAAGCACGGGACCAGTGCCTCGTACAGGGACGTGAGGCGCTGCGTCTGGGTCTCGTCGGGCCCCTCGGGAGCCGGGGGCGTGCGGTCCCGCCCCTGCCAGGCTGCCGCCGCCATCAGGGCGATGGCGGCGAGCAGCGGACCGTAGGGCGCGAGCGCCACGGCGAGGATCACCGAGGCCACCAGGAACAGCAGATGGCCGCGCTTGTCCTTGGGTGTCTCCACCCACTTGCGCCGTCCGGCCGCCGCCAGCCGGCGCAGCCCCCTGGTGACGATGATCAGCGGGTGGAGGACGTCGGTGGCGCTGTCGGCCGCCGTGCGGGCCAGTTCCCGGCTCCTGGCCAACTGCAGGCCGCCGTGGCTGAGAATGCGGGGAAGTGGGCGCCGTGCCACTGCTGTCTCCTGGAGGTGCGTGCGTGCGGGCGGGACGGTGCGGCCGGACGGCCGGTGGGTGGGGTCAGAACTTGATGCCGCCCAGGAGACCCGCCAGGCTCTCGCCGCCCGCCTTGATGCTCGGCGCGATGGCCGTGCTCGCGAGGTAGAAGCCGAACAGGGCCGCGATGCAGGCATGGGACGCCTTCAGTCCGTCCCTGCGGAAGAAGATGAAGACGAGGATGCCGAGCAGGACGACGCCTGAGATGGACAGAATCATGAGGTCTCCTGGTGTCGAGGGGGACAGTCACCATCAGTGCTTCCCTGTTCACAGGATGTATCTATACGATAAAAGGTGCAACTGAGTGAAATCTGGTTGATATCGTCCGTACGGCGGAGCCGTGGCCGCCCTGGGGCACCACGGGTCTGCGCCCGGCGGGTGCAATGCTGATCTTTGCCTCGGGCCTGGCCGGTCATGTCCCCGCGCAGCCAGTACGCTGGCGATTCACCCGGAGAGCCCAGCGGTGTGCCAGCCGCGGTTCGTACGCGTACGCAGTGAGAGGTGGTCCGGCCGATGACCGAAGCCCCCGACCCCGAGGTCGTGGAGCTCGCGACCAAGATCTTCGATCTGGCCCGGCAGGGGCAGACGGAGGCGCTCGTGGCCTACGTCGACGCCGGCGTGCCGGTCAACCTCACCAACGACCGCGGCGACTCCCTGGTGATGCTCGCCGCCTACCACGGCCACGCCACGACGGTGCGGGAGCTGCTGGCCCGTGGCGCCGAGGCGGACCGCGTCAACGACCGGGGCCAGACGCCCCTCGCCGGGGCGGTCTTCAAGGGGGAGCAGGAAGTGATCAAGACCCTGCTGGAGGGCGGCGCCGACCCGGCCGCGGGTACCCCCTCAGCCGTGGACACCGCCCGGATGTTCGGCAAGGCGGAGCTGCTGGAACTGTTCGGCACCACCTGAGACACCACCCCGGCCACGCGGGACAGGCCCGCCGGCCGGGCAGGACACGGAAAACGGGGGAGGCGGTACCTGGCCGCCGGAAATATCGGTCGCGGCATCGAGAAGTGCCGGGTCATCATGACGTCGTGATTCACGGACGCGATGGCTGGGCAGGTGATGCCGCACCGCGTGGGCCGTGACGCGGCCCGCAGGGGCCACCGACGAGAGGCAGAGGAAGATGGTCTACAGCAAGCAGAAGACGGCGGGCGCCCCGACGTGTTGTCACGCGGCCAGGTAGAGCACGTTCCCCGGTTGCGTCGACGCTTGATGTGAGGCTGTTTCCCATGTTCGATCCGGTCATAGCGCCCAGCGGTACGCTGCTCGGCCTGCTTCAGCGGGGCCGCGGCGACGGCACTCTGCACGCGCTCACCGCCCCGCGCCCCGAGGCCCTCGCGGCCCTGAACCACTGTGTGCTGCGCGATCCCCGCCACGACTGGCAGGTGGAGAACCGCTCCCTGTACTACGCCCGCCTCTACCTCGACCTGAACGGCGAGCTGGACGCGATCGAGGCGCACCTCTTCGCCCCCGAGGACGTCGTCGACGACGACGAGTCCCGCACCGGGCTCGCCCTCTCCGTCCTCGGTCATCTGGCCTCCTACGGCAGGCGCGACGCGCTCGTCCTGCTGCGCCGGTACGCCGCCCAGGGCTCCAACTGGGCCTGGGCCCTGGACGAACTGGCGCTGCGCGACGACGACGCCGGACTGCGCGCCCTGGCCCTGCCCGTGCTGGCCCGCTTCCCGGCCGACGCCGCGGGCGAGGCCGAGCTTGCCGCCGTGGTGCGGGACGCCTTCGAGCCGCGGCCCTGGCGGCTGTGGGCCGAGGATGCGCGCGCTGCCGTCGGCAAGCGGGTGCGTGCCGCGCAGGAAGCCGGCTGCTTCGACCGCTGGCAGCGGCAGATGCGACCGGCCGGCCCCCGTCCCGGGTGGAGTGTGCAGGCCGTGTTCGAGTGGGCCCAGCAAGGCATCGAACGTGGTGTCGCGCTGCACGTCCCCGCTGCCCGCTGCCTGTCCGCCGTCGCCGGTCCTGAGGACCGGGCCGAGATCGTCCGGGCCGCCAGGGACGGCAGTGAGGGCGCCCGCTGCACCGCGCTGCGCTATCTCGCGGACACCGACGACCCCGACGTCCTCGACCTGGTCGAGGCGGCCGTGGTCACCGGCTCCGCGCCGGTCGTCGAAGCCGCCGTCGAGGCCTTCGAACGGATGCGTGGCGCGGCCGCCGTCGAGCGGGCGCGCGGCTGGGCCCGCCGGCCCGATCCGCTGGGTGCTGCGGCCGGACGCGTGCTCGCCTGCCGGGGCGGCGCCAAGGACAGCGACCTGGTCCTCGGCGCGATCCGGGAGGCCGTGCGCGGCGAAGGTCCCGACGCGCCGACCCTGTGGACGCTCGTGGACGGCGCCGGACGGCTCGGCATCGGCTGCGCCGCACCGGTTTTGCGCCACGTCTACCGCGAGACCGGCTCGTCCCATCTACGGGGCAGGGCCGCCCGGGCCCTCGCCGCGACCGACCCCTCCTTCCCCTCGGGTTTCGGTGTCGAGTGCCTCTGGGACTGTGAGGAGACCACCCGGGAGCTCGCCGCCCGGCACGCCGAGACGGGGGACGCCCGCGTCGTCGAGCAACTGCGCCGACTCGCCTCCGACCCCGCCGAGGAGGCGGAGGTCCAGACCGCCGTACGCAGCCGGATCGGCCCCGAAGCCATGTGAACGCCACCCGTCCCCCGCGGGGGGTGACAGGGCGCCGTCGTACCCGCTGGGTGAACGGCAGGCGACCCGGAGATCAGGAGTGCGTGGCCGCGGGCTGACGCGCTCGGGTGCGCAGCGCAACGCTCATGGATCGTTCCCCGTCCGGAAAGATCGACGTTGACGCGGCCACGTCCAGCGTGGCGACAACAGCCCTATGCGTGTCGTCATCGTGACCGAATCCTTTCCCCCCGATGTGAACGGCGTGGCCCACTGCGCGCTCCAGACCGCCCGACACCTCGTCGATCGCGGTCACGCTCCCATCGTCGTCGCCCCGGCCCCCGCTCCCGGGAACAAGGCAGACGCCCTGGCGCCCTGCCCCGTCGTCCACGTCCCCTCCCTCCCGCTCCCCGGCTACCCCCAGGTCCGGGTCGCCCTGCCCAGCCGGCGCCTGGCCGCCGCGCTGATCGACCACCGGCCCGACATCGTGCACCTCGCCAGCCCCTTCATCCTCGGCGTCCGCGGCATGGCCGCGGCGGCCCGGCTCGGTGTCCCCGCCGTCGCCATCTACCAGACCGACCTCGCCGGATACGCTCGCACCTACGTGGGCGCCGGAGAGGCCGCGGCCTGGCGGCGGATCCGCTCCGTGCACTCCGCCGCCGACCGCACCCTCGCCCCTTCCAGCGCCTCCCGGAGCGACCTGGAGGCCCATGGCGTCCCCCGGGTGCACCTGTGGCAGCGCGGTGTCGACACCGCGCGCTTCCGCCCCGAACTGCGCGACGAGGCACTGCGCCGTGAACTCGCACCGAACGGTGAGCTGATCGTCGGCTACGTCGGGCGGCTCGCCCCCGAGAAGCACGTGGAACTCCTCTCCGGCGTCTGCGGGCTCCCCGGCGTGCGCGTGGTCGTCGTCGGCGACGGACCGAGCCAGCCCGGCCTGGCCGAGGCGCTGCCCGGCGCGGTCTTCCTGGGCCGCCGCACCGGTGACGATCTCGCCCGGATCTTCGCCTCGCTGGACGTCTTCGCCCACACCGGCCCCTTCGAGACCTTCTGCCAGACCGTGCAGGAGGCCATGGCGAGCGGTGTGCCCGTGGTCGCGCCCGCGGCCGGCGGACCCATGGACCTGGTCGACCACGGCCGCACCGGGATCCTGGTGCCGCCGCGCGACGCGGACGCCCTCCGGGACGCCGTGGCCGGCCTGGCCGCCGACCCGGCGCTGCGCGCCGCCTTCGGTACGACCGCCCGCGCCACCGTCGAGGGCCGCACCTGGGCCGCCATCGGCGACCAGCTGATCACGCACTACGAGGCCGTCCTCGACGCGCGCAGGCCGGCGGTGGCGGCATGAACACGTCCCTGCGCATCGTCCGGCTGGCGAACTTCGTCGCCCCCGCCTCCGGCGGCCTGCGCACCGCGCTGCGGGAGCTGGGCAAGGGCTTCAAGCTCGCGGGCCACGATCCCGTCCTGATCGTGCCGGGCGAGAGGTACAGCGACCGGGAGACCGAGCAGGGCCGGGTGATCACCCTGCCCGGGCCCGTGCTGCCCGGCACCGGCGGGTACCGCGTGCTCGTCGACAAGCGCCGCGTCGCCGCCCTCCTGGAGGAACTCGGACCGGACCGCCTGGAGGTCTCCGACCGTACGACCCTCAGGTGGACCGGCCGGTGGGCGCGGCGCGCCCGGGTGCCCGCCGTGATGGTCTCCCACGAGACCGCCGACGGCGTGCTGCGCACCTGGGGCCTGTCGGAGAACCTGTCCCGGCGTGCCGCCGACGCCCTCAACGTCCGCACGGCCCACACGTACTCGAAGGTCGTGTGCACCACGGAGTTCGCCGAGCGCGAGTTCATCCGGATCGGCGCCCGCAACGTCGTACGGGCGCCCCTGGGCGTCGACTTGATGAACCGTCGCCCCACCCTGCGTGACGCGGCCCTGCGCGACACCCACGCGCGGGCCGACGAGAAGCTTCTGGTGATGTGCTCCCGGCTGTCGGTGGAGAAGCGGCCGGGAACCGCCCTGGACGCCCTGGAGTCGCTGCGCCAGCGCGGGGTGCGAGCGGTGCTCGTCGTGGCCGGCAACGGGCCGATGCGCGCCGGCCTGGAGAAGCGGGCGCAGGAACGCGACCTGCCGGTGACCTTCCTCGGGCACGTCGCCGACCGCAGCCTGCTCGGCGCGCTCCAGGCCACCGCCGACGTGTGCCTGGCCCCCGGCCCCGCCGAGACGTTCGGGCTGGCGGCGCTGGAGGCCATGGCCTGCGGCACACCGGTCGTGGCGAGCGCGTCCTCCGCGCTGCCCGAGGTGATCGGATCCGCCGGTGCCACCGCGGCGGACAACGGGGACGCCTTCGCGGACGCCGTGGAGATGCTGCTCGACCGCCCCGAGCGGGAGCGCCGGGAGACGGCACGCGCACGTGCGGAGTGCTTCGGCTGGGGTACGGCGGTGGACGCCTTCCTCGCCGCGCACGACGCGGCGGTGCCCGAGCGACCCTTCGCCCGTGCGGAGGGCGTGGCATGAGTTCCGTCCGATACGTCGCCCTCGGGGACTCGCTGACCGAAGGCGTGGGCGACCCCCTGGGGAATGGGTGGCGCGGCTGGGCCGCGCTGCTCGCCGGCGGCCTGTCCGAGCCGCCCGCCGAATTCACCAACCTCGCGGTCAGCGGCGCGCAGACGCGTGACGTGCTGGAGACCCAGCTGCCCGCCGCGCTGGACCTGCGGCCGGACGTCGCCTCGGTGCTCGTCGGCGTGAACGACACCCTGCGCCGCACGTTCGACATCCACCAGATCACCGAACGCCTCGACAACGTGTACGCGGCCTTCACCCGGCAGGGCACGGCCGTCCTCACCGCCTGCCTGCCCGACCCGGGTTCCATGCTGGGGCTGCCGGGGGTGCTCGCCAGCCCGCTGGCCCGCCGGCAGCGGGCGGTGAACACCGTGGTCCACGCGCTCTCCGAGCGGTACGGGGCCATGCATGTGCACGCCGCCGAGGGCGACTGGGTCGACGACCGGCAGATGTGGTCCTCGGACCGGCTGCACCCGGGGGAGCGGGGGCACCGGCAACTCGCCGTCCGGTTCCACGGACTGCTCGCGGAGGCGGGGATCGCCACGGGCGCCGCGCCCGCCGCCGACCCCGAGTTCCCGCCGCCGACGAGGTCGGCGAGCCTGCTGTGGCTCGCGACCGCGGGCACCGCGTGGGTGCTGCGGAGGTGCAACGACCTGCTGCCCCAGCTGATGCGGCTGGCCGCCGTCGAGATGCGGCACCGCGCGCGCGGCACCAGCGCCCGGCTCGACCTGCGGTCGGCGACCGCGGTGACGACGGCGCTGGCGGCGCTGTCGCTGCCGCAGCCGCAGCCGCGGGCTGGTGCGGGGCTGGGGCCGGAGCCGGGGACGTCCTTCCTGCCGGAGGGACTGTCGATGCCGGGTCAGCGCACGGCGCCGGACCACCGGGCGACGGCGGAGCATCGCGCGCGGGCCGAGCATCGCGCGGATCAGCGGGTCGCGGTGGAGCAGGCGGCGGTGCCTCGGCGGTCTGTCACTGAGCAGGGCGCGATGGCGGATCCGCGGGTCGCGGTCGAGCAGGCGGCGATGCCGGCACAGCGGTCGGTCACCGACCAGCGCCCGGTACCGGACCAGCGCTCGGTCGCGGAGCCGCAGCCGGAGCCGGAGGCGGCGTAGGACCGAGCGCGCGCACGAGGCCGCACGGCGCGTCAGCGACGACGTACCGCCACGAAGCGCACCGGTGTGCCCGGCGCGGCCTGTGCGGCGGCCGAGAGGTCCGCCGTGCGGACGACCGCGACGACCGGGTAGCCGCCGGTGGTCGGGTGGTCGGCGAGGAAGACGACCGGCCGGCCGTCGGGCGGTACCTGGACCGCGCCCAGGACCATGCCCTCGCTGGGCAGTTCGCCGGGACGGGTCCGCTCCAGGGCGGGCCCCTCGGTGCGTAGCCCGATCCGGTTCGCGGCGGCGGACACGCGGTACGGGCGGGACAGGAAGGTCCGCACGGCCTCCGGGGTGAACCAGCCGTCGCGGGGCCCGAGCGTCACCCGCAGGACCAGCTCCGCGGGCGGCGCCGGCTGCGGGACGCCGTCCACGCGCGCGTGGGGGCCGGCGGCCCGGCCCAGGGGCAGCACCGCGCCGTTCGCGAGCGGCGGCGGGCCGAGCCCCGACAGCAGGTCCGTGGAGCGGCTCCCGAGCACCGGTTCGACGGCGACGCCACCGGAGACGGCCAGGTAGCCGCGTACCCCGTGGGTCGCCGCGCCGACGTCCAGGACCGCGCCCGCCGGCACCCGCACGGGCGCGCCCCAGGCGACCGGGCGCCCGTCCACGGTGACCCGGCACGGCGCGCCCGTGACCGCGACGGTGACCGCGCAACGCGGCCGTATTGCGCAGCCGTTGAGCGTGGTCTCCAACAGCGCCGCCCCGGGCGGATTGCCGGCCAGCCGGTTGGCCAGGGCCGCCGCGGGCAGGTCGAGCGCCCCGGAGCGCGGCACGCCGAGGTGGGCGTGCCCCGGACGGCCCAGATCCTGGACGGTGGTCAGCGCTCCGGCCCGTACGACCGCCAGCGCACGGTCCGTCATGGACGCCCCACCGGGCCCGGGACTGCGGGGGCCACCGGAACGAAGCGCACGCGCGTGCCCGGTGACAGAAGGGCGGCCGGTACGCGCGTGTGGTCCCACAGCACCGCGTCCGTGGTGCCGATCAGCTGCCAGCCGCCCGGCGAGGCGTGCGGGTACACGCCCGTGTAGGGCCCGGCCAGGGCGACCGACCCCGCCGGGACGGCGGTGCGCGGGGTGTCCCGGCGCGGGACGTCGTAGCGCGACGGCAGACCGGTGAGGTAGCCGAAGCCGGGCGCGAACCCGCAGAAGGCGACCCGGAACTCGGTCCCGGCGTGGAGGCGTGCCACCTCCCGCTCGCTGACGCCCCACAGCGCGGCGACGTCCCCCAGGTCGGGTCCGTCGTAGCGCACCGGGATCTCGACGACCTCGCCCGCGCGCGGGGGAGCCGGTGGCACCTCGGCGGCGGTCAACTCGGCCGCCAGACGGGCGCCGTCGAGAACGCCGTCCAGGAGGACGGTGCGGGCCGCGGGCACGATCTCGCGGACCGTGAGCGACCCGTCGGCGCGCCGACGCAGCAGCTCCGCGTGCAGTGCCTGCGCCTCGTCGCCGGAGGAGACCTCGACGAGCAGGGCCTCGTCGCCGACCGGAAGGACCCTCATGCGAAGGCCTCCACCCGGACACCGGTCTCCTCGAGCCGCCGGCGCACCCGCCGGGCCAGCTCCACCGCGCCGGGCGTGTCCCCGTGCAGGCACAGGGAGCGCGCGCGTACGGCGATGCGGGTCCCGGAGCGGGCGGCCACCGACCCGGAGCGGGCCAGGTCCACCGACCGCGCCACGACTGCCTCGGGATCGGTCACGACGGCGCCTTCCCGGTCGCGCGGCACGAGAGTGCCCTCGTCGGTGTAGGCGCGGTCCGCGAACGCCTCCGGGACCGGCGGCAGCCCGGCCTCGGCGGCGCGCGCCAGCAGCCGGGAGCCGGGCAGTCCCAGCACGGGCAGCGACCCGTCGGCCAGGAGCACGCCGTCGACGACCGCGGCGGCCTGCTCCTCGTCGTGCACCACGCGGTTGTACAGCGCGCCGTGCGGCTTGACGTAGGCCACGCGGGCGCCGGCCGCGCGCGCGAAGACCTCCAGGGCGCCGATCTGGTAGGCCACCTCGGCCGCCAGTTCGGCGGGCGGCACGTCCATCGCGCGCCGCCCGAACCCCGCCAGGTCGCGGTAGGAGACCTGCGCGCCGATCGTCACCCCGCGCGCGGCGGCCTGCTCGCACACCCGCCGCATGGTGGCCGCGTCCCCGGCGTGGAAGCCGCAGGCCACGTTGGCGCTGGTGACGACGGACAGCAGCCGCTCGTCGTCGGTCAGCCGCCAGCGTCCGAAGCCCTCGCCGAGGTCGGCGTTCAGATCGATCGCGGTCATGGGTCCCCTTGTGCTGCTCAGGCCACGCGGTACTGCTCGTCGCGGGCGTCGGTCAGGAACATCTGGCCCGGTGCGTGGGTGAGGGCGAACGGCGGCCGCGAGGCCGTCACCGCCGCCTGCGGGGTGACCCCGCAGGCCCAGAACACCGGGATGTCGTCCGGATCGGCCGTCACCGGGTCGCCGAAGTCGGGCCGGGCGAGGTCGCCGATCCCGAGTGCCGACGGGTCACCGCAGTGCACGGGACCGCCGTGCACCGCCGGCAGCAGGCTGCTCTCCCGGATCGCCGCCGCGAGCCGCGTGGGCGGGACCGGCCGCATGGACACCACCATGGGCCCCCGCAGCCGCCCCGCCGGACGGCACTGACGGCTGGTGACGTACATCGGGACGTTCCGTCCCTGCTCGACATGGCGCAGCGGGACACCCGCGGCGGACAGCGCCCACTCGAAGGTGAAGCTGCACCCGATCAGGAACGAGACGAGGTCGTCCCGCCAGTGCCCGAGCACGTCGGTCGGCTCGTCCACCAGCTCGCCGTCCCGCCACACCCGGTAGCGCGGCAGGTCGGTGCGCAGGTCCGCCCCGGGCGCGAGGCCGGTCGTCCACGCACCGGCGTCCGTGACGTCCAGCACCGGGCAGGGCTTCGGGTTGCGCTGGCAGAACAGCAGCATGTCGTAGGCCCAGTCGGCGGGGACCGCGATCAGGTTGGCCTGGGTGTGGCCGGCCGCGACCCCGGCCGTGGGGCCCGTCAGTCCCGTGCGGAAGCGGGCCCGGGCGTCCTTGGGGCTCCACGCGTGCGCGTGCTCGTCGACGACGGTCAGGGGGCGGTCCTCGGTGCGGTTCACACCAGCTCCTTCCCGCGCGTCTCGGGCAGACCCAGCAGGGCCAGCGCCGCGAGTGCGTAGCCGATCGCGCCGAAGACCAGCGCGCCGCCCACACCCCAACTGTCCGCCAGGAAGCCGACGGTGGTGGGGAAGACCGCGCCGACGGCACGGCCCGTGTTGTACGTGAAGCCCTGTCCCGTGCCCCGCACCGCGGTCGGGTAGAGCTCGCTGAGGAACGAGCCGAAGCCGCTGAAGATGGCGGACATGCAGAACCCCAGCGGGAAGCCGAGCACCAGCACGAGGGTGTCGGCCCCGCTCGGGATGTTCGCGTACGCCAGGATGCAGATCGCCGACAGCAGCGCGAACAGCCAGATGTTGCGGCGCCGCCCGAGCCTGTCGGTGAGGTAACCACCCGTGAGGTAGCCGATGAAGGCGCCGGAGATCAGGAAGGTCAGGTAGCCGCCGGTGCCGACGACGGACAGCCCGCGCTCCGACTTCAGGTACGTCGGCACCCAGGTCGCCAGCGTGTAGTAGCCGCCCTGGACACCGGTCGACAGCAGCACCGCGAACAGCGTCGTGCGCAGGAGTCCCGGCGAGTCGGCCGTCCCCCTGCGGAAGATGGCCGCGAAGGAGCCCTTTTGGGGGTTGCGCCGGCGGGCCGCGGCGGCCTCAGGGGCGTCGTGCACGCGTCGCCGCATCCAGATGACCAGCAGGGCCGGCAGGGCGCCGGTCCAGAACATCACGCGCCAGGCCAGACCCTCGTCGAGGAACGAGAAGACCAGTGTGTACACGATCGCGGCCAGGGCCCAGCCGACGGCCCAGGAGCTCTGGATCACCCCGAGGGTGCGGCCCCGGTGCTTGGCGCTCGCGTACTCCGCGACCAGGATCGCGCCGACCGCCCATTCGCCGCCGAAGCCGAGGCCCTGCAGGGCCCGGAAGACCAGCAGCGTCTCGTAGTTGGGCGCGAAGCCGCAGGCCACCGTGAACACGGCGTACGTGACCACCGTGATCATCAGCGCCTTGACCCGGCCTATGCGGTCGGCCAGCACACCGGCGAGGGCGCCGCCGATCGCGGAGACGACGAGCGTGACCGTGGTGAAGAGGCCCGTCTGGCCGCTGTCCAGGCCGAAGTAGGCGGCCAGCGCGACCATGCTCAACGGGAGCGTGAAGTAGTCGTACGAGTCCAGCGCATAGCCGCCGAAGGCGCCGGCGAAGGCGCGCCGGCCGCGCGGGCCGAGGGCGCGCAGCCAGCCGAACGCGCCGTCGTCGTCGTGCTGTTCACCCATTCCCGGGTGCGCGTCGGTGGGTGGGGCCTGCGGTGGAGGGGTCGTGCTCATGGGCACCTCGCAGAGGGGGGACGGAGGGTGCTGCGGACTGAGCCGTGCCGTGCGGAAGCGTCACGACGCCGCCGCCGTGAGGGAAGGGCGGCGCCGTTCGTAGCAAGGTAGAGGATCGTTCAACGATCCCTCAATACTCATGTTGTTTCGTTCTGATATCTGCGATTGAATTCCCGGCATGGCAGAGCAGCTGACGGGACTGGCCGACGACCGGGCCCTCCTGGGGCGCACCAGCACCGCCGAGCGCGTCTCGGACATCCTCAGGAGCCGGATCTCCGAGGGCTACTTCCCGCCCGGCACCCGGTTGTCGGAGGACAGCATCGGCGGCGCGCTCGGCGTCTCCCGCAACACCCTGCGCGAGGCGTTCCGGCTGCTCACCCACGAACGACTGCTGGTCCACGAGCTGAACCGGGGCGTCTTCGTCCGGGTGCTGGCCGTGGAGGACGTCGAGGACATCTACCGCACCCGGCGCCTGGTCGAGTGCGCCGTCGTGCGGGGGCTCGGCGAGCCGCCCTACGCGCTCGACGGCCTCGCCTCCGCCGTGACGGAGGGGCGGCGGGCCTCTGTCGAGAACGACTGGAAGGGCCTCGGCACGGCCAACATCCACTTCCACCGGGAACTGGTCGCCCTGGCCGGCAGCGAGCGCACCGACGAGCTGATGCGCAGCGTCTTCGCCGAACTGCGGCTCGCCTTCCACGTCGTGGACGACCCGCGCCGGCTCCACGAGCCCTACCTCACCCGCAACAGCCAGATACTGCAGGCCCTCCAGGCCGGCGACAGGCGTGAGGCGGAGCGGTTGCTGGAGGTGTACCTCGACGACTCGCTGGAGCGGGTGGTCGAGGTCTACCGGCGGCGGGTGGGCGACGACGCGTAGGGCGCCGACCGGGTCCCGGCGACCGGCGTGACCTGGGGCGGCATCTGCGTCGTTTGGGCCGTTGTCGGACCGAGGACCTAATCTGTGCACCGTGACTTCGCCTGCGTCGACGGACCGTGTTCCGCCCCAGTTCACCGCGGGGCCGCGCCCAGCCCTGGGCCCGGCCGCCGACGAGGGACTGGCGCGGCGGCTGCGCGCGCTCGCCTGCACCGCGCCGCTGCACGACCTCGACGCACGCAAGGCCAACCTCGCGGGTGAGTACTCGGTGTACGGGATGGCCGAGGTGGCGCTCGCCGCCATCGATCTCGTCACGCTGAACATGGACTTCGACACCGGCGCCGACCACGACCAGGTGGTGGCCCGGCTGGTGCCGCGCATCACCGCCCAGGCCCCGCGCCGACCGGCCACCGAACACGAGCGGGTGGCCCGCTGGGTCCTGGAGAACCTCATCAACGTCGGCAGCGTGGACCGCGGATTCCGCGCCGTTTACGGCACGTTCGCCCCGGATGGGGCATATGTCCGTCGGGACTACGACTTCAAGCTGATCGAAGAGGTGCCCGGACCCGGCGGCAGCGTCTACCTCCGCACCACCGACGAGGCGGTGAACGTCCTCGTCGGCGCCCTGGACACGGATGTCACCAGCGCCCAGATCGCGGCCGAGGTCAAGCTGGAGGTGCTGATCAACCGGGGCCGGCTGGCCGACGCCCAGCTCGCGGCCGAACAGGCGCGGTACCGCACCGTCCAGTACTCGGAGACGCTCCGCCGCGCCCTGGAGGCGACGCGGCGCAACGTCCGCGCGGTGGACTGGCTCAGCACCGTCCCCGACATGATCGCGGAGGCCCTCGACCACGTCGCCGACCGCTACCGGCACGAGAACGCGATCCTCACCAACATCCGCAAGGCACGGGACGAGTCGGAGGACCCCGAGCACAAGCGGCGGGCCGCCGAACTGGTCGACATCGTCAAGGACTGCATCCGGCGGCACACGCAGCTGCAGTCCCGACTGCTGGAGGCCGGGCCCCTGTTCCGCGCCGAGCAGGACCGGCAGGCCTTCGCGACGCCGATGGCCACGGCGGGCATCGACCTGTACGGGCACCTGGTCGCGCCGGTGCTGCCGCTGCCCCTGGAGCAGGCCCTCCGCGTCACGGACGCCTTCTTCGCCAAGGGGAGCGGCCTGCGTACGCCGGTCTCCGTCCGGGTCGGGGACCTGGTCGACATACTGCTGACCCCGCCCGTGGAGCGTGCGCACCTCGGAGCGGAGATGCCGGAGCCCGATCTGATCGCCACACCGGACGACAGCCGGTTCAGCGAGGAACAACTCGCCGCGGCGAGAACGCTGCTGGACCTGGAGCCGGACGCGCCGAGACGTCTGTCGGGGCTGCTGGCCGAGGCCCGGCGCACGGATCCCGACCTGCCGTACCTCGTGGCGCTGATGGCCGTCCACGCGGCCAGCCCACCGGTCGGGACGGCCTACCGGCAGGGGGAGGAGAAGCTGCTGTTCTCCGTGGACGACGGGACGGAACTGGACGACCCCGAGTTCGGCGGGGCCGACCTGATCGTCGGCACGGCCCTGCTGGACGCGGCGGGGATGGCGGCGGACCGTACGGAGGCCGCGTGATGACCACTGAGGAGTCGAAGTCGTGAGCGAGCACGTGGAGCCGGAGGGCGCAGCGACGCCGGGAAGCGCGCCCGTCACCCCCGCGGACGCCGCCGACGCGGCGCGGCTCGTCGCGTTCGGGCTGCAGCCGAAGCTGCTGCCCGCCCGCGACCAGGAGTACGCCGACCTGCTGCGGCGGTACCGCGAGGACCCCGCGTTCGCGCGGCTCGCGGACGCCGTCGCCGCCGGACTGGGCCTCGTCGTGCTGGAGGTGTCCGCGCGCGCGGGCATGGCCGTGACCGCCGCCGAGGACTCCGTGTTCGCGGTGCGGATGGGCGACTACGCGCGACGCACGGCCGCCGACTCCGGCGACCGGTTCCTGCACGGGCTCGCGCATCTCGCGGTCGCCGCCATGGCGTTCCCGCGCCCCGAGGACCTCGCCGACGACGGCTACATCGGCCGCGTGACGGTCAACGGCGTGGACGCCTTCGTACGTCAGGCCTGCCGCCGGCTGGAGGAGCGGGCCGCCGAGCAGGGGGAGAACACCGACCCCGCGACCGACGCGCCCGGACTGGAGGCCGCCTGGCGGATCTGGGTGAGACGCAGCGCCACCGGTGCCACCAAGGACGCGCGGCGCCTCGCGGGATCCACGACCGGAATCGTCGGCAAGGCCGTGGCCTTTCTCACCGACTCCGGTTTCCTGCAGCGGACGGGCGACGACAGCGGCGGCACCTACCGCACGACCGCCCGCTACCAACTCCAGGTGCGGGACATGGCGGGCAGCGCGGCCATGGCCGAGTTGCTGGAGCTGGGCGTCGTCCCGGTGACCGACGGCACCCCGACGCTGCTGCCCCCCGAGGAGGGCGACGCCCCGGAGCTGGTGGCCGATGCCGGGCTGCCCTTCCACTCCGTCTGACACCCCCCTCTGATCCACACCGAAGACTTACGAGAGTCCGCCATGTACGAGCTGTCCCGGGTCCGCCTCTACTCCATCGGGCCCGCCGGTGCGCGCTACGCCGACACCGTGCTTGACCTGCGGGGCGTGGGCGCGCCCGTGCCCGACCCCGCGCCGACGCAGGCGGAGTTCTTCGCGGAGGAGCCGGTCGGCCCGCCGCGCCGGCCCGCCCCCGCCGGGGTGCTCTTCCTGGAGAACGGCGGCGGAAAGTCCGTCCTGCTCAAGCTGATCTTCTCGGTGATGCTGCCGGGCCACCGGAACACCCTGGGCGGCGCCAGCTCCGGTGTGCTGCGCAAGTTCCTGCTCGCCGACGACTGCGGGCACGTCGCGCTGGAGTGGCAGCACGTGCTCACCGGCGAGTGCGTCGTCGTCGGCAAGGTGAGCGAATGGCGCGGCCGGCAGGTCTCCAACGACCCCCGGAAGTTCGCCGAGGCCTGGTACTCCTTCCGGCCCGGACCGGGACTCACCCTGGACAACCTGCCCGTCGCCGAGGCCACCGCCGTACGGCCCTCCGTGGAGGGGCAGTCGGGGGCACAGGGGCGGCGTCGCACCATGAAGGGGTTCCGCGACGCCCTGACCGACGCGGGCAAGGCGTATCCCCACCTCGAAGTGCACTGGGAGGAGATCCACGAGCGCTGGACCGAGCACCTCGGTGATCTCGGCCTCGACCCCGAACTCTTCCGCTATCAACGGGAGATGAACGCCGACGAGGGCGAGGCGGCCGGCCTCTTCGCGGTGAAGAAGGACTCCGACTTCACCGACCTGCTGCTGCGCGCCGTCACCGACACCCGGGACACCGAGGGCCTCGCCGACCTGGTCAGCGGCTTCGGGAACAAGCTCGGGCGCCGCGCCGAGCTGATCGCCGAGCGGGACTTCACCGCCGGGTCGGTCGATCTGCTCGGGCGGATCGTCGACGCCGCCGAGACACGCGCACGCGCGCGCGACATCCACGCCGGGGCCGAGCGGCGGACGCGCACCCTGGCCCGGCGGCTGTCGGCGCGCGGCGCCCAGGAGCGCGTCCGGGCCGCCGACCTGGCGCAGCGCGTCACGGCCGCCGCCTACGCCGTGACCCACGCCGAGTCGGCGCGCGAGCGCAGCGCGCTGATCGCCGCCGAACTCGCCTTCCGACACGCGTCCCTGGCGCTGGCCGCCGCCGAGAAGTCGGCGGCCGCCCAGAAGCGTGAACTCGCCGACGCGCGCACCCTGCACTCGGCCTGGCAGGCCGCCGAGGCCGTGCTGCGCCACCGCGCCGCCGCCGACCGGGTCGCCCGCGTGGCGGCCGCGATCCAGGAGGCGGAACGGGACGCGGCTCCTGCGCTCGCCGCGCGGACCCGGGCCGCCGTGGACCTCGTACGGGCCCTGCACGCGGCCGCGGAGAGCGCCGAGACGCTGGCGAACGAGGAGGAGGAGCGGTCCGCCGCGCTCCAGGAGGTCGGCGACCGCGCCCACCGGGACTCGACCGCCGCCGCCACCGAGGCGCAGCGCGCCCGCAGCGAGGTCGGCCACCTGCGGCAGCGCCTGACCGAGGTCGAGCAGGAGACCGCCGAGGCGGTGCGCGCGGGCTGGCTCGACGACAGCGCGCCCGACGCCGATCCGGCCCGGGCCGCACTGGCCGCCAGCGACGCGGAGAAGTCGGCCGTGGCAGCCTGGGACACCGCCCGGGAGGCGTCCCGCCGGGCGAGCGAGCACGCGCGCGAGGCGGCGTCTGCCGAGTCGCGGGCCGAGCTGACGGCCGCCCGTGCGGCGGACGCGGCGACCGCCGCCGAGCGGGCCTACGACGGCGAGCGGCGGACCGCCGAGGCACTGGCGGCGCAGGAGAGGCTCGCGCAACTGCTCAGCCTGCCCGTCGCCCCGGAACCGGCCACGTCCGGCTCCGTGCCCGCGCCGCGCACGGGTGCCGACGGCGCCGACGTCACCGGGTCCGGGCGTCCCGGTCCGGCCGACCCCGCGCCTGCCACCGGGCCGCGGCCGGGAGACGGCCCCACCGGCGAGGACGGCACCAGGCCGGCCCCGAGGACCCGACGCCCCGTCGCCGAAGGCGCGCTCACCCCCGAGGAACTCGACGGCTTCGCCGACGAGTTGCGCGAACTGCTCGACGACGCCGTCTCCTCGGCCGAGCGCCAGCTCTTCGAGCTGCGGACCGCGGCCGCCGACGACTCCCGCATCCTCGGCGCGCTCGGCGACGGCGGCCTGCTGCCGCCCGGTCCGGACGTCCTGGCGACCGTCGAGTTCCTCGGCGAGCACGGCATCCCCGCACTGCCCGGCTGGCGTTACCTCGCGCAGGCCGTGGACCCCGCCGACCACGCGCGGGTGCTGGCCGCCCGGCCCGAGCTGGTGGACGGCGTCATCATCACCGACCCGGCGTCGCACGCCCGCGCGCGGGACGCGCTCGGCGACGCCGCGCTGCTGCCCCGGTCGGCCGTCGCGGTCGGCACGGCGGCCGCCCTGCTCGCCCCCACCCCGGCCCTCGACACCGCCGGCGAGGGCGATGTCTTCCTCGTCCCGCCGAACCCCGCCATGCACGACGAGCACGCCGCCGACGAGGAGCGGCAGGCGCTGCGGGCTCGGGCGACCGCGCGCGACGAGGAGATCCGCGCGCTCGCGACCCGGCTCGGCAAGGACCGCGAACTGGCCGCGCGGCTCACGTCCTGGCGGACCGGCTGCCCGGCCGGGCGGCTCGTGGAACTGGCGCAGGCCGCGCGTGAGGCGCGCGCCTTCGCCGAGGAGGCCGAGGCCGAGCTGACCGAGGCGCGCACCGTACGGGCCGAGACCGAGGAGGCCGCCGCCGAGGCCGCGCAGGTGCGTGAGGAGCGGCAGGAGGCCGCGCAGAGGGCACGGCGCTCCGCCGATGCCCTGGCCGGCCTCGCCTTCCGGCTGCGCGAACGGGCCGGCTGGCAGGTCAAGGTGCGTGAACTCGCCGACGAGGCCGCCGAGTCCGAGGCACGCGCGCAGACCTGCCTGGAGCGGGCCCGCGCCGCCGACGAGGACCGGCGCGCCGCCCAGCGGGCCGCCGACGACACCCGCCGCACCGCGCGTGCGCTGCGCGCCGAGCGCTCCGAGATCGCCGGCGCCCCCGACGACGTACCCGAGGACGAGGCGCAGACGCCGAAGGCGGCGCTGCCCGCCCTGCGTGAGGCGTACCGCGCCGCCTCCCAGGTGTACGAGAAGGTCGGCGTCGGCGCCGACCTGCGGGCCGAGCAGGCACGGGCGGAGAGCGACGAGAGCGCGGCGCGCGCGGATCTGGACCGGCTCAGCAACAAGGTCCGCACCCGCGCCGAACTGCTTCTGCAGTCCCCCGACGGATCCGACGGGCCCTCCCGGCAGTCCGCGGCCGCACGTGCGGAAGAGCTGGTCCAGCTCCTGGAGACCCGGATGTCCGGCGCGAGCGAGCAGCTCGGCCGGCTGCGCGGCGAGGCCGAACGGCACGCGCCCGAGGAGGGCGAGGCCCACACCGAGCTGTCCGAAGAGCTTCAGCCGCGTGACGCCGAGCACGCGCAGGCACTGCTGCGCACGGCGAGCGCCGAACTCGCCGCGCACGCCGAGGCGCTCACCCAGGCCCGCGAGGCGCACGCCGAACTCCTCGACGCGCACCGCGCCGCCGAGGACGCCGCGGGCGGCTTCGACGAGATCGCCGCGCTGCTGCGGGACCTGCTGCGCGAGCACGCCGGTGACGAGGAGCGGGACGCGCCGGAGCCCTACCCGGGCGGCCTGGAGGACGCCCGGCAGTCCGCCGCCGAGGCGCGCCGGTCCCTGCGCGGCTGCGCCGCCGACCTCTCCGCCGCCGAGGCCGCCGTCCGCGAGGCGAGCGACGTCCTCGTACGGCACGCCAACTCCACCCGCTACGAGCAGGTACGCACCCCCGCCCGCCAGCAGATCCGCGAACTGCCCGCGTCCGCGCTGCCCGAGCACGCGCAGAAGTGGGCCGACGCCTTCGCGCCCCGGCTGCGGGTCCTCACCGACGAGCTGGAGCAGCTGGAGCGCAACCGGGACTCGATCGTGGACCGGCTGCGCGGGCTGGTCGAGTCGGCGCTGGCCACCCTGCGCGCCGCGCAGCGGCTGTCACGGCTGCCCGAGGGGCTCGGCGAGTGGTCCGGGCAGGAGTTTCTGCGGATCCGCTTCGAGGAACCCGACCAGGCCACCCTCACCGAGCGGCTCGGCGAGGTCGTCGACGAGGCCACCCGGGCCGCCGTCAAGAAGAACTCCGACCTGCGCCGCGACGGCATGTCCCTGCTCCTGCGGGGCGTGGCCGCCGCCCTCCAGCCCAAGGGCGTCGCCGTCGAGATCCTCAAGCCGGACGCCGTGCTGCGGGCCGAGCGTGTGCCCGTCGGGCAGATGGGCGACGTGTTCTCCGGCGGCCAGCTGCTCACCGCGGCCATCGCCCTGTACTGCACGATGGCCGCGTTGCGCTCCAACGACCGGGGCCGGGCACGGCACCGGCACGCGGGCACCCTCTTCCTCGACAACCCGATCGGCCGGGCCAACGCCACGTACCTGCTGGAACTCCAGCGGGCCGTGTCGGACGCGTTGGGCGTGCAGCTCCTCTATACGACCGGGCTGTTCGACACGACCGCGCTGGCCGAGTTCCCGCTGGTCATCCGGCTGCGCAACGACGCCGACCTGAGGGCGGGCCTGAAGTACATCAGCGTCGAGGAACACCTCAGGCCGGGGCTGCCGGCGCAGCCCCGATCCGGAGAGACGGTCCACAGCGAGATCACGGCGACGCGCATGTTCAAGAGGCCGTCGGAGAGGCCCGCCTGAGAGACCGCCCTGGAGATCCGTCCGAGGACCCGCAAAAGAGACCCGTCGCGTCGCTCCGGTCCGACCGACTCGGCCCGGAGCGGTCTCCTGCCTCAGGGATGCGACAACTGCCCGGCCCCGCCCCGCCCGCGTATCCGCTCCTGCGCACGCTCGGCGGACCGCGCCTGTCGGCGCGCCCTGCGGCGTTCGCGGCGCAGGGCGCGTGCGGTGCTGCTCGGCACCGACACCACACCGTTGCGCTGGTTCCACACCTGACGGGTCACCCAGACGTCGAGGACGCTCCACGTGGCCGCCACGGTGCTGGCGATACTGCTGAGCACCATGGGGAACGCGAGCCAGGACCCGGCCAGCGTGCACAGGAACGCCACCATCGCCTGTATCAGCGTCACGGCGATGATCAGCACCGCCCGCACGGCCGCCGTCCGTACCGGATCGGGCAGCCGGCGCCGCTTCGCCGGCTCCTCGATCCACAACGGCCGGTAGGACGACCGCTCCTGGGACATGTCCGATTCCGGGGAGCGGTCCGTGCCCCCGGATGCCGCCCGTCCCTCGGTCTCCCGCTTCCGTTCGCTCTTCTCCGGCGTGAAGTCTCCGTCCCGCACTGTCGGTCCGCCCACCCGAATGTCGTGATCCGGCGCCTCGGCGCCCCGCCGCGCCGCTACTTGTGCGACTCCACCCGTCCCAGGTGCCTCTTGCCGCTCCGCCGTGCCCATCACCGTGTCACTCCCCACCGCCAGCAGACCGATTGCCCCGGTCCGAAGACCCGACTCCCCAGTGGCTGCCCGGCTTGCGCTGTTTTACGCCGCCCGGGTGCAGGAAGCGGCTCCTGTGGCCGATTCCGCCCCCATTCCCTGTAGAGAAGGACGAACGGGGCGCCCCGAAGATTCCCGGCGAACGAAGAATTCCGGCCAAACACCCAGGCGGGTCGAGCGGGCCCGGTTTCCCGGGTGCCGCCGGATTCAGGGCGGCAATCTCCCGCAATGCCCGGACAACTCCCCATGCCCCACAGGTGAACGGAAGATCGCGTTCCGGAACGGTCTTCGAGTTACGGGTGCGTCGGTAGTAGGCTCGCGCCGTTTGTTGACGCACATGTGTACCCCCTGCCGGTGGGGGTCGAGCTGGGGGAGGCCATGCGCTTTCGCGGGAAGTCCATCCGCCGGAAGATCGTGGCGCTGCTTCTCGTGCCGTTGCTGTCCCTGAGCGCGATCTGGGCCTTCGCCACGGCACTGACGGGACGCGAGGCAGCACAGCTCTTCAGCGCTTCGACCGTCGTCGAGAAGATCGGCTATCCGGCCGAGGACACCGTCCGGGTCCTCCAGCAGGAGCGGCGACAGACCCTGGTCTATCTCGCCGACCCGCGCGCCTCCGACGGACTCGCCGCACTCGAGCGCAGTCGCGCCGCCACCGACGAGGCCCTGGCCAAGGTGCGCAGGAACGCCGCCGGCGCCGAGGTGCGCGAAGACCTCGGTGAGACCTCGGGCGAGCGACTGACCGCGATGCTCGACGCGTTCGACGGCATCGAATCGCTGCGCCGGAGCGTGGAGGACGGCACCGTCAACCGCTCCCAGGCGCTCGACCTCTACAACCGCCTGGTCGACCCCTGCTTCGTCCTGCTCGGTGACCTCCACGTCGTCGACAACGTGGAGATGGACACCCAGTACCGCGCCCTCGTGAACGTGGTCCGTGCCCGAGAACTCCTCTCCCGGGAGGACGCCCTCCTCGGCTCGGCCCTGGTCGTCGGCAAGCTCTCCCGCGCCGAGAGCCGTGACATCTCCGATCTCGTGGCTCAGCGCGGCGTCCTCTACGACACCAGCCTGCCGATGCTGCCCAGTTCGGAACGCGAACGGTACGAGCGCTTCTGGAAGAACGCCGCCACCGCTCCGCTGCGGGTGGCCGAGGAGTCCGCGGTGGGCTCCGCCTCGGACGACGCCGGTGGCATCTCGGCCCGCACGTGGGACACCACGGCCGGCAACGTGCTCAACGAACTCGGCAGCCTCGACGACGAGGCCGCGGACCGCTATCAGGACCGCGTCCGCCCGATCGCCACCGGCATCATCGTCAAGGCCGTCGTGGCCGGGTTCCTCGGGCTGATCGCCGTACTGGTCTCGCTCGTCGTCTCCATACGCATCGGCCGCGGTCTCATCCGTGACCTGCGCCAGCTCCGGCTGGAGGCCCACGAGGCCTCCGGCGTGCGGCTGCCCAGCGTGATGCGCCGCCTCTCCGTGGGCGAACAGGTCGACGTGGAGACCGAGGTCCCCCGCCTGGAGTTCGACAGGAACGAGATCGGCGAGGTCGGCCAGGCCCTCAACACCCTCCAGCGGGCCGCGGTCGAGGCCGCCGTCAAGCAGGCCGCGCTGCGCGCCGGCGTGTCCGAGGTCTTCGTGAACCTCGCTCGCCGCAGCCAGGTCCTGCTGCACAAGCAGCTCACCCTGCTCGACACGATGGAGCGCAGGACCGAGGACACCGAGGAACTCGCCGACCTCTTCCGGCTCGACCACCTCACCACGCGGATGCGTCGGCACGCCGAGGGCCTTGTGATCCTCTCCGGCGCCGCGCCCTCCCGGCAGTGGCGCAAGCCCATCCAGCTGATGGACGTCGTACGCGCCGCCGTCGCCGAGGTCGAGGACTACGAACGCATCGAGGTCCGCCGCCTGCCCCGGATCGCCGTCACCGGTCCCGCGGTCGCCGACCTCACCCATCTCGTGGCCGAACTCCTGGAGAACGCCACGGTGTTCTCCCCGCCGCACACCGCTGTGCAGGTCCTCGGCGAGCGCGTGGCCAACGGCTTCACCCTGGAGATCCACGACCGTGGCCTCGGCATGGCGGCCGAGGCACTGCTGGACGCCAATCTGCGGCTCGCCGAGACGCCGGAATTCGAGCTGTCCGACACGGACAGGCTCGGGCTCTTCGTCGTCAGCCGCCTCGCCCAGCGGCAGAACGTCCGGGTCTCGCTCCAGCCCTCGCCGTACGGCGGCACGACGGCTGTCGTCTTCATCCCCGACTCGCTGCTGACCGACGAGGTGCCCGACACCAACGGTCTCGGCTTCCGGCTCGATCGCGCGCGCCCCTCCAGGGAGGCCGAGCTGGAGGAGAGCCGCAGGACCACCTTCTCCCACGTGCCGGTCCAACTGCCCGGCCGGTCCCCGGCGTTGCTGGACGGTCCGGTGGAGCTGGAGGGCCCGGTCGACCTCGACGCCGTCGAGGACTTCCCCGACGCGCTCGACGGCGAGGAGAACGAACACGGCGGTCTGTTCCGTCCGCGTCGCGGCCTCAGCCCCGCGGACGGTGACATGGCGCCCAGGTCCGACGCCTCCGGCGGCCCCGCCCGCTCGGCGACGGACGATCATGTGGGCGCTCCGGTGCCGCTGCCGCGACGCCGCGCGCCCAAGTTGGTCAGCTCGCACGGCAGGCCGGTCACCGACCAGCGGTCGCGCGGCCCGGAGACCGACGAGGAGACCGCGACCCGACCGGGCCCCCGACACCGGGACCAGGAGCGCACCCCGGCCCTGCCGACCCGGCGCCGCGGCGGCTCACCACTCGGCCGTGGCGCAGAACCCGCTGGGCGGCTCGGCGACCCGGACGAGCCCACGCCCGACGGCGCCGGCGACTCACCTGAAGCCCCGGGCAGGATCCTGGGTGGCGACGCGGGCGCCGAGCCTCCTGGCCGCCGAGGCGAGGCCCCCGTGCCCCGGACGCATGACCTCGGCCGGGAGGACGAGGACGCCACGGTGAGGGCCATCGCCACCGGATCCGCCCGCCCGGGCGAGGCCGGCCCCGAGGCGTCCGTCACCGGCGCCCTGCCCCGCCGCGTCCGCCAGGCCAGCTTGGCACCGCAGCTCAAGCAGGACCCCGGCCTGCGTACCGAGGAACGGGCGGCGCCGGTGGAACGCGACGCCGACGAGGTCCGCAGCCGTATGGCCTCGCTCCAGCGCGGCTGGCAGCGTGGCCGCAAGGAGAACGCCACGGGGGACGACGCCCCCCGCGGCACAGCACCACAAGGAACGACAGAGGGGGACGGTCGATGACCGCACCGAAGGCGACCGGCCAGAGCGTGAACGGGAAGTCCGGCGAGCTCAACTGGCTTCTCGACGATCTCGTCGACCGCGTCGCGAGCATCCGCAAGGCCGTCGTGCTCTCCGGCGACGGTCTGGCGACGGGAGTCTCCAAGGACCTCACCCGCGAGGACGGCGAGCACCTCGCCGCCGTCGCCTCCGGCTTCCACAGCCTGGCCAAGGGCGTCGGCCGCCACTTCGAGGCGGGAAGCGTCCGCCAGACGGTCGTCGAGCTCGACGACGCCTTCCTCTTCGTCACCGCCGCCGGCGACGGCAGCTGCCTCGCCGTCCTGTCCGACGCCGACTCGGACGTCGGCCTGGTCGCGTACGAGATGACGCTCCTCGTCAAGCGGGTCGGCGTGCATCTGGGCACCGCTCCACGCACCGATCTGCCCTCGGGCGGGTAGTGGGATGGCATGAGCGCTGACGGTCAGGCAACAAGCCACTGGTTCGACGACGAAGCTGGACCGGTCGTCCGTCCGTACGCCATGACGCGGGGCCGCACCAGCCATGCGGCCCAGCACCGCCTCGACCTGATCGCGGTGGTCGTGACGGAGCCCCATGTGGACGATCCGGAGACGGACCCGACCCTGTCCCCGGAACACGTCGACATCGTCGAGCTGTGCCGTGAGGTCCCGCAGTCCGTCGCCGAACTCGCCTCGGAGCTCGATCTGCCCATCGGGGTGATACGGGTACTCGTAGGGGACCTGACGGATGCGGAACTCGTCCATGTGACCCGGCCCGTGCCCCCGGCCGAGCTGCCGGACGAGAGTATTCTGCGCGACGTGATCAACGGCCTCCGGGCGCTCTGAGCAGCGCGGAAGCGAGGTGGAGACGTGAGCGGCTGGCAGTTCTGGGTCGACCGGGGCGGCACCTTCACGGACATCGTCGCGCGGCGCCCGGACGGACGGCTGCTGGTCCACAAGCTGCTGTCCGAGAACCCGGCACGCTACTCCGACGCGGCCGTCGCGGGCGTGCGCGCGCTCCTCTCCGGCTCCGGGGACCCCGTCGAGGCGGTGCGCATGGGGACGACCGTCGCCACCAACGCGCTCCTGGAACGCAAGGGCGAACGCACCCTGCTCGTCATCACGCGGGGCTTTAGCGACGCCCTGCGCATCGCCTACCAGAACCGCCCCCTGATCTTCGCCCGCCGCATCGACCTCCCCGAGCTCCTCTACGAGCGGGTCGTCGAGGTCGACGAGCGCATCGCCCCCGACGGCACCGTCCGCCGCGAGCCCGACCTGGACGCCCTCGCGGGGCCGCTCCGCCAGGCGTACGACGACGGCATCCGCGCGGTCGCCGTGGTCTGCATGCACAGCCACCAGCACCCCGCCCACGAGCAGGCCGTCGGGGAACTGGCCGCCCGTACCGGCTTCGAACAGATCTCGCTGTCGAGCGAGGTCAGCCCCCTGATGAAGCTCGTCCCACGCGGGGACACGGCCGTCGTCGACGCCTATCTGTCGCCGGTGCTGCGCCGCTACGTCCGGCATGTCGCCGACGAGCTCGAAGGCGTACGGCTGATGTTCATGCAGTCCAACGGAGGACTCGCCGAAGCCGGGCAGTTCCGCGGCAAGGACGCGATCCTCTCCGGACCCGCCGGAGGCATCGTCGGCATGGCCCGCATGTCGCGACTGGCCGGCTTCGCCCGCGTCATCGGCTTCGACATGGGGGGCACGTCCACCGACGTGTCGCACTACGCGGGCGCCTACGAACGGGTCTTCACCACACAGATCGCCGGTGTCCGGCTGCGCGCGCCCATGCTGGACATCCACACCGTCGCGGCCGGCGGCGGCTCGGTCCTGCACTTCGACGGCTCCCGCTACCGCGTAGGGCCGGACTCGGCGGGCGCGGACCCGGGCCCCGCCTGCTACCGCGCGGGCGGCCCCCTCACCGTGACCGACGCGAACGTCATGCTCGGCCGCGTCCCGCCCGACCACTTCCCCCAGGTGTTCGGCCCCGAGGGCGACGAGCCCCTCGACACCTCCCTCGTCCGCGAGCGCTTCGACGCCCTCGCGCGCGAGATCCGGGAGCGCACCGGCGACGACCGCACGCCCGAGCAGGTCGCCGAGGGTTACTTGCACATCGCCGTCGCCAACATCGCCAACGCCGTCAAGCGGATCTCCGTCCAGAAGGGCCACGACGTCACCCGCTACGCCTTGACCACGTTCGGCGGTGCGGGCGGGCAGCACGCGTGCAAGGTGGCCGACCTGCTCGGCATCCGCACCGTGCTCGTCCCGCCCATGGCCGGTGTCCTCTCCGCGCTCGGCATCGGGCTCGCCGACACCACCGCGATGCGGGAACAGTCCGTCGAAGCGCCCCTGGAGGACGCCTCCATGCCCGGCGTCACCAGGACGGCGGACGAACTGGAGGCCGCGGCCCGCGCCGAACTCCTCGCCGAGGACGTCCCCGAAAGCCGTATCGAGATCACCCGCCGCGCCCAGCTGCGCTACGACGGCACCGACACGGCCCTCACCGTCGAGCTCACCGAGCCCGCCACCATGAAACAGGCCTTCGAGGAACGTCATCGCGCCACGTACTCCTTCACCCTCGACCGCCCGGTCGTCGTCGAAGCCCTCTCCGTGGAAGCCACCGGCATCACCGAACCCCCCGATCTCTCCGCTCTCACCCCCTACCGGGCCGACCGCGAAGGCGGCCCCGCGGCCGCGCACACCGTCCGCCTCCACAGCGACGGCGCCTGGCGCGACGTGCCCCTGTGCCGCCGCGAGGAACTTCCCCCGGGCGACACCGTCACCGGCCCCGCGATCATCACCGAGGCCGGCGCGACGACCGTCGTGGACGACGGCTGGCGGGCCGCTGCGACCGACGACGGGCATCTGGTCATGGAACGCACGGCGGTCACGCAGAGTTCCGAAGTGGACACGGAAGCCGACCCGGTTCTCCTGGAGGTCTTCAACAACCTCTTCATGTCCATCGCCGAGCAGATGGGCGCCAGGCTCGAATCCACGGCGCAGTCCGTCAACATCAAGGAACGCCTGGACTTCTCCTGCGCCCTGTTCGACCCGGACGGAAACCTGGTGGCGAACGCCCCCCACATCCCTGTCCACCTGGGGTCCATGGGCACCAGCGTCCAAGAGGTCGTCCGACGGCGGGGCACCGGCATGCGGCCGGGGGACACGTACGCCGTCAACGACCCGTACCACGGGGGCACCCACCTCCCCGACGTCACCGTGATCACCCCGGTCTTCGACACCGGCGGCAGGTCGGACACGGAGGGTGACCGGATCCTCTTCTACGTCGCCTCCCGCGGCCATCACGCGGAGATCGGCGGCATCGCCCCGGGCTCCATGCCCGCGGACAGCCGCACCATCGAGGAGGAAGGCGTCCTCTTCGACAACTGGCTCCTCGCCGAGAACGGCCGCTTCCGCGAGGAGGAGACCCGCCGCCTGCTCACCGAGGCGGCCCACCCCTCCCGCAACCCCGGGACCAACCTCGCCGACCTGCGCGCCCAGATCGCCGCCAACCAGAAGGGCGTCGAGGAAGTCACCCGCATGATGGAGGACTTCGGCCTCGACGTGGTCCAGGCGTACATGCGGCACGTCCAGGACAACGCCGAGGAAGCGGTGCGCCGCGTCATCGACGCACTCGACGACGGCGAGTACGCCTACGAGACCGACTCGGGCGCCGTCCTGCGCGTGCGCGTGCGCGTGGACCGCGACGACCGCTCCGCCACCGTGGACTTCACCGGTACGTCACCGCAGCTGGCCGGCAACTTCAACGCCCCCTACTCGGTGGTGAACGCGGCGGTCCTGTACGTCTTCCGCACCCTCGTCGCCGACGACATCCCCCTGAACGACGGCTGTCTGCGCCCGATCCGCATCATCGTGCCGTCCGGCTCGATGCTCTCGCCCGAGCCGCCCGCAGCGGTGGTCGCCGGCAACGTGGAGACCTCCCAGGCCGTCACCGGCGCCCTCTACGCCGCGCTCGGCGTGCAGGCGGAGGGCTCCGGAACGATGAACAACGTCACCTTCGGCAACGAACGCCACCAGTACTACGAAACCGTAGCCTCCGGCTCGGGGGCCGGCGACGGCTTTCCCGGCGCGAGCGTCGTCCAGACCCACATGACCAACTCCCGCCTCACCGACCCCGAAGTCCTGGAGTGGCGCCTGCCCGTGGAGTTGGAGGAGTTCTCCGTCCGCCGTGGCAGCGGCGGCGCGGGGCGGTGGCGCGGCGGGGACGGCGCGGTCCGCCGTATCCGGTTCCGCGAGCCGATGACCGTCTCCACGCTCTCCCAGCACCGCAGGGTTCCCCCGTACGGCATGGCCGGCGGCGAGCCCGGGGCCCTCGGTGCCAACCGCGTCGAGCGCGCGGACGGAACGGTCGGCGCACTCGGCGGAAGTGACACGGCGGACGTCGGCCCCGGCGACGTACTCGTCATCGAGACCCCCGGCGGCGGAGGCTACGGGCCCCCGCCCCCCGACCCCCATCGAGCAGGAGAAGAGACCGATGATCTTCGGGCGATCTGAGCGCGGCAAGCCCCCGGTCGAGCCCGTCACGCTCAAGATCCTGGTGGCCGGCGGCTTCGGGGTGGGCAAGACGACCCTCGTCGGCGCGGTCAGCGAGATCAGGCCGCTGCGCACCGAGGAACTGCTCACCGAAGCCGGGCGCCCGGTCGACGACACCAGTGGCGTGGAAGGCAAGCACACCACCACGGTGGCCATGGACTTCGGCCGCATCACGCTGCGCGAGGACCTCGTGCTGTACCTCTTCGGCACACCGGGTCAGGAACGGTTCTGGTTCATGTGGGACGAGCTGACCGAAGGCGCGCTCGGCGCCGTCGTACTCGCCGACACCCGCCGTCTGGACGACTGCTTCGCGGCGGTCGACTACTTCGAGCGGCGCTCCATACCGTTCGTCGTCGGCGTCAACTGCTTCGACGACGCGGCCCGTTACCCGGTGGAGGAGGTACGCCAGGCCCTCGACCTGGACGACGGCGTACCGCTGCTGCTGTGCGACGCGCGGGAGCGGGAGTCGGTCAAGGAGGTCCTCATCGGTGTCGTCCAGCACGCGATGGCGCAGGCGGCGGACCGCCGTCAGGCCGTGACGGCGACCTGACGCACAAGCGGCCCGTACCCTCGCCGACCGGGGTACGGGCCGCAGTTCATGGGCGCGACGCCCCATCGGGGTGCGGGCGACGGCTAGTCGTCGCCGTCCTCCACCCACCCGAGGGTCTTCTCCACCGCCCGGCGCCAGCGGCGGTACTCGCGGTCCCGTTCCGAGGCCTCCATGGCCGGTGTCCACTCCGCGTCCTTCCGCCACTGCGCCTTGAGCTCGTCCAGGTCGTTCCACACGCCGGTGGCGAGTCCGGCCGCGTAGGCGGCGCCCAGGGCGGTCGTCTCGGACACCTTGGGCCGGATCACGGGCACGCCGAGGACGTCCGCCTGGTGCTGCATCAGCAGGTTGTTCTTCGTCATGCCGCCGTCCACCTTCAGGGTGCTGATGTGCACGCCCGAGTCCTGGTACATGGCGTCGACGACCTCGCGCGTCTGCCAGCTCGTCGCCTCCAGCACGGCACGCGCCAGATGCCCCTTGGTGACGTACCGGGTCAGCCCGGCGACGACCCCGCGCGCGTCGGAGCGCCAGTACGGCGCGAACAGGCCGGAGAACGCGGGCACGATGTACGCGCCGCCGTTGTCGTCGACACTCGCCGCCAGTGTCTCGATCTCGTCGGCGGTACGGATGACGCCGAGCTGATCGCGGAACCACTGGACGAGGGCGCCCGTGATCGCGATGGATCCCTCCAGGCAGTACACGGGCGCCTCGCCGCCGATCTTGTAGCCCATCGTCGTCAGCAGCCCGTTCTTGGACGGCACCGGCCGGCCCCCCGTGTTGAGCAACAGGAAGCTGCCCGTGCCGTACGTGTTCTTCGCCGACCCCACGTCGTAGCAGGCCTGCCCGAACACGGCCGCCTGCTGGTCGCCGAGCGCGGACGCCACCGGCACGCCGGCGAGCTGGCCGACCGCCGTCCCGTACACCTCTGCCGAGGACATGATCTCGGGCAGCACGGACTCGGGCACCTGCATCGCGGAGAGGATGGAGGGGTCCCATTGGAGGGTCTCCAGGTTCATCAGCATGGTGCGCCCGGCGTTGGTGACGTCGGTGACGTGCCGGCCGCCGTCGGTACCACCGGTAAGGTTCCAGATCAACCAGGAGTCCATCGTGCCGAAGGCGATCTCACCCTGCTCCGCGCGAGCCCTCAGACCGGGCACGTTGTCCAGCAGCCAGGACACCTTGGGCCCGGAGAAGTAGCTCGCCAGCGGCAGCCCGGTCTGCTCACGGAACCGGTCCTGGCCGTCCCTGCCGCCCAGTTCGACGCAGAGCGCGGCGGTGCGGGTGTCCTGCCACACGATGGCGTTGTGCACGGGCTTGCCCGTGGCGCGGTCCCAGAGCACCGTCGTCTCGCGCTGGTTGGTGATGCCGAGGGCGCTGAGCTGATCGGGGCGCAGTCCGGCCTTGGCGACGGCCCCGGCGACCACCGCCTGCACCTTCGACCAGATCTCGGTCGCGTCGTGCTCGACCCAGCCCGGTTTGGGGAAGATCTGCCGGTGCTCGCGCTGGTCCACAGCGACGATCGCGCCGTTGTGGTCGAAGATGATGCAGCGGCTCGACGTGGTGCCCTGGTCGATCGCGGCCACGTACTTCTCGGCGTTGTTCGTCATGGCTTTCCCCTTGGGCTCGGTTCAGAAAGCGGCGATGTGGGTGAGGCCGGCGAGCACTGACCGCCGAGTGGCCCATCGGCCGAAATCCACGCGTCGCCCCGGTCGGAGGGGCGTCGCGCCGGATCGGCGGGAGCCCGCACGGGGCGAGAGTGCTCGGGTGGCCACACAGGGTGACCGTCGGTGCCGCGCCGACGCCGTGGCGGGCAGGTCCCTGGTTGCGCCGACCTCGCCGGCGAAGACGTCTCCGCTGTTCATGGCGGCTCCTTGGCCCGTGGACGGGGCGCTCGGCCCGATCCCCCGTGCGGGGTGCTTCGCGTCGCTCCCGTGCAGATCAGCCGGAGCCGGACAGTTCCGCGCCCCGCCGGCGCCCGTGACGGGCGAGCCGTCGCAGCCGGCCCGGCCAGGGAGTGGGCCTCGACCCACGAGCCGTACGGCACAGTGCCGGGATGCGCCGCGAATGTACGGCGATGTCGGCTGCCCACCCGAAGTGTTCACCGGCGCTCAAGGGGCGTCAAGGTCGCTGACGGCACCCGTTCCCGAGGCGTGCTCGCTCCGGCGTGGGGGCCCGCGCCCCCCTCGCTCGCCGCCTGAGCCGCGATCGCGGGCCCACAACACCGGGAAGGCCTGGCCGCGCCCCCGCGGGCTCAGGCGCCCTCTCAGCCTCTGCCCGGCTCGCCCAGGGCGCACCCGGCCCCGCTGGTCGTCGGGTCCGTGCCGCGCAGGATCTCGTGTCCGGGCCGTCCCGCTCGTCCCAGCACCCAGCTGGCCCCTCTGAGCGCTTTGGCGGCCTTCTTCAGGGGCGCCAGGGATGCCGCCGCCTCTCGGTGATCACTGACGCTCCCGGGCGGGCACAGCACGGTGGCCAGGGACAGCGTCACCGGCAGGCCGCCGGCCGACCAGGGCACGTCGAGGACCGAGAGGGCGAGCGGATCCAGCCCCTCTGGATCGGCGAGCACCAGGAAGTCGTCCCCGCCGATGTGCCCCACGCGCGTGCTGCCGGAAGCCGCGACCTGCAAGGCCCGTCCCACCGACCGGATGAGTTCGTCCCCGGCCGCGAACCCGGCGCCGTCGTTCACCTGCTTGAAATGGTCGACGTCCAGCCAGCTCAGCGCGAACGGCCTGCCCCCCGCGATGCGTCGGTCCACCTCGCCGGTGATCGTGTCCGACCCGGGCAGCCGCGTCAGCGGATTGAGTCCGGCCGCCTCCTCGACCCGCGTCTCGGCCAGCGCCCGCACGAGGTCCGCGAGCCGTACGACGCCCACGCACCGCCCGTACGCGTCGACGACGGCCACGTCGTCGGACGTACGGTCGCGCCCGCCGTCCGCGACGACCTCCAGCACCTCCCACGCGGTGGCGTCGATGCCCACCGTGCGCGGCGCGTCACCCAGTTTGGCGGCGGGCCGGTCGGCGTACAGGGCGTGCCCGTAGCGGCCCGAGAGGGACAGCAGGAACCGCGACCGGTGCATGGACCGCACCGGCACCCCGTCGCGGTCCACGAGCAGCACCCCGGAGACGTCGGGGGACCCGGTGAGCAGCGCACGCACCTGAGCCGCGGACGCGTTCGCGGGCAGCAGCGCGGCCGGCCGCACGAACTCCCGCACCAGCGGCCCCGACGGCGAAGGCGTCTCGGCCGCGGGGGAGCGGGGCGGAACGTACACCTCAGCGGCCGGCAGCCTGGCCGGGGGCGCGAACAGCTCGCCCTGCGCCAACTGCGCACCCGCTGACAACGCTGCCGCGAACTGCAGTTCGGTTTCCACGCCCTCTACGCACAGCAGCGCCCCCAACTCGTCGCAGAGCGTCCGCATCGCCCGCACCGCGGCAGGCCGCGCCAGCAGCGACGCGTCGAGCTTCACCAGGTCAGGCCCGAGATCCGTGAGCAGCCGCAGGGGTGCGTCGCCGTCCCCGACGCCGTCGGCACTGATGCGGAACCCCTGCTCCCGCAGCGCGGCGACCGCCTCCAGCAGCGCGTGCTGCGGCACGTGCGTGTACGGCGGGCAGACGTCGATCGTGACTTCCCACGGCATGCGCCCGGCCCCGCGCACGGCGGCGTGCAGCGAGGTGAGCCCACCGAGGTCCGCGAGCGTCCCGGCGAACACGTTGACGTGAAGCGGCAGCAGTGACTCCTTGCGCACCGCCGCGCGGACCGCCAGGACGGCCAGACGACCGTCGAGTACGGGATCCCGACGCGCCTCGGCCAGGATGTCCCCCGCTTCCGGCCGGGCGAGGATCTCCAGCGCCGCGACCCCGCCGGTGGACAGGTTGACCACCGGCTGGAAAGCGAAGCGGAGAGTGTCCGACCAGGAGCGCACGGGAGCATGATGGCGCCCTCGGAGAGGGCTGAGGCCCAGTTCATGAGACGTTCACGCAGGATTCCGAGGTGATCACACAGCGTGCGGACAAGGCGCACGAGGACGGTGTGACAGGGCATTGTCCGTGGTGCGACGAGGACTCTGAGTTCGCACGAGGCACCACCCCCGCGCCGCCCGCCGGAGTGTCGCGCCACGGCGCGGCGCCGCCCTCCTCACCGCACCGCGATCACCGCCGACCCGTGCCCGAACAGCCCCTGGTTGGCGGTGATCCCCACCCGCGCCCCGGGCACCTGCCGATCACCGGCCTGACCGCGCAACTGCCATGTCACCTCGCAGACCTGGGCTATCGCCTGCGCGGGAACCGCCTCCCCGAAGGACGCCAGGCCCCCGCTCGTGTTGACGGGTATGCGCCCGCCCGGCGCCGTCCCGCCGTTCCGGAGCAGTGCGGCGCCCTCGCCCTCCTCGCACAGCCCGAGGTCCTCGTACCACTGCAACTCCAGCGCCGTGGACAGGTCGTACACCTCGGCGAGGGACAGGTCCTCGGGTCCGACGCCCGCCTCCTCGTAGGCGGCCCGGGCCGTCGCGGCCCGGAACGTCTCCTCGGCGGGCGCGGCGGCCGCGGCGGAGTCCGTCGCGATGTCGGGCAGGTCCAGGACGGTGCTGGGATAGCGAGGTGTCACGGTGGACACCGCCCGGATCCGTACCGGTTCCGGCACGCCGTGGCGGCGCGCGAAATCGATGCTGGACAGCACGAGTGCGGCCGCGCCGTCCGAGGTCGCGCAGATGTCGAGCAGCCGCAGCGGGTCCGCGACCACCGGCGAGGCGGCCACCTCCCGGGCGGTGACCCGCTTGCGATAGCGCGCGTTCGCGTTCAGCGCGCCGAGGGCCGCGTTCTTCACCTTGACCCGGGCGAAGTCCTCCAGGGTGTCGCCATGGACAGCCATGCGCCGGCGCGCGTACAGCCCGAAGTACGTGGGATTGCTCGCCCCGAGCACCCGGAACCGCAGCCAGTCCGGATCGTCCGGCCGCTGACCTCCCGCGGGCCGGAAGAAGCCCTTGGGCGCGGCGTCCGCGCCCACCACGAGGACCACGTCGGCCAGGCCCGCCAGGATCTGTGCCCGCGCGGTGCCGATGGCCGCCGCCCCCGACGCGCACGCCGCGTACACGCTGGTGATCCGCGCACCCTGCCAGCCCAGCGCCTTGGCGAAGGTGGCCCCTGCCACGTACCCGGGGTAGCCGCCGCGCACGGTGTCCGCGCCGACGACGGAGCCCACCTGCCGCCACTCCAGCCCCGCCTCGGCGAGCGCCGCGCGCGCGGCCACCACGCCGTACTCGACGAAACGCCGCCCCCACTTGCCCCAGGGGTGCATGCCCGCCCCCAGCACCGCCACGTCCCCCGTCATGCCACCACCCCCGTCGGCCGCCAGTGCCACGTCGTCCAGGTCGTCCCGGCGTCCTCGGACAGCACGCCGGCGACGACCTCCACCTCCATGCCCACCGCCAGGTCGGAGACGGTGATCCCGGGAGCCGCCTGCCCCAGCACCACCATCCGCTCGGACTCCAGCTCCACGGCTATCAACGCGTACGGCTCCCACGGAAGTTCCGGATCGCTCACGTAGGGTGACGGAGGCCGGTACCGGCTGTCCGTGTACGACCAGACGCGTCCCTTCCGTGACAGCGGCACCTCCTTCAACTCCCCGCCGTCGCAGCCGGGGTTGCGGCAATGGGTGTCCTCGCGGGGGAAGAAGACGGCGGCGCAGACCGAACAGCGCGTGCCCAGCAGGCGGAACTCCTCCCCGTCCCCGGTGAACCAACCCTCGACCACGGGTGTTCGTGTACGCGACAAGGTGCCTCCCGAGCACGAGAACTGACGATGCGTCAGAAGTGTGCCACCGGATCCGGAGAAGCGCTAAGGGCAGCGGTCGGCCGGCCGGGAACGACCCGCCTGGTCCCGCCCGGCGACCCGCCTGGAGACGCTCCCGGCAAGATCGGCTACAGTCCGCGCGTGTCCGAAACTCAGCACTCCGCCCCCAACTCCGCCCCGAACTCCCATTGTTCGAGCTGCGGATCGCCCTACGGAGAGGGCGTCTCCGGTTGGCCCCGCACCTGCCCTGCCTGCGCCGCCGTCGCGTACCGCAACCCGCTGCCGGTCGCGGTCGCGCTCCAGCCGGTGTACGACACCCAGGGGACCGCCCTGGTCGTCATCACCCGCACCGTCGCGCCCGCGCAAGGGGGCGTCGCACTGCCCGGCGGTTACATCGACGACCGGGAGGACTGGCGGCAGGCCCTGGTCCGCGAGCTCAGGGAGGAGACCGGCATCGAGGCGGCGAGCCGGGACGTCCGGCTCATGGACGCGATGAGCTCACCCGACGGCCACCTGCTGCTGTTCGGCGTCCTGCCGGAGCGCCCCGCCGACCGCCTGCCCGAGCCCGCCGCCACGGACGAGACGGAGGGCTGGCACCTCCTGCGCAGGCCCGAGGAACTCGCCTTTCCGCTGCACACGCTCGCCGTGAAGGCCTGGTTCGAGGGCCGGTACATCTGAGTCAGCGCTCGCCGAGCCCTCGTACCCGCACCGGGTGGGGCGGCTCCTCGCCGCCCCGCCCTTCGCGCTCGACGACCACACCGGAGTCCTCCCGACGCGCGTAGTAGCGCTCGATCGTCGGTTCCTCCCACCCGTCCCCGGCGTCCGCCACCACCAGCCCGGACCCGGTCCGCCCCCGGACGGGAGCCCACACCTCCAGCTCCAGCCCGCCGTCCGCCCCGCGCGTGGGAATCACCGCCCCCGCGCGCGCGAGCACCGGGATCCGCGACAACGGGGCGTCCACGAGAACCTGGCCCGGGCCCTCGTACGCCCGCTCGGTTGCCGTGTCGTACCAGCGGCCCCGAGGCAGCTGGACCGCACGCCGGTCCGCGCCGGGATCGAGCACCGGCGCCACCAGGAGACAGTCGCCGAGCAGGAACGCGTCCTCAGAGTCCCGCAGCGCCCGGTCCTCCGGCGAACTCCACCACAGCGGTCGCACATAGGGCGCGCCGGTGCGGCGGGCCAGATGCGCCAGCATCAGGAAGTACGGCAGCAGTCGTCGCCGTTCGACCAGCGCCTCGCGCGCGTGCTCCAGCACCTCGGTCCCGAACTCCCACGGCTCCCTGCGCCCCGCCCGCATGCTCGCGTGCGTGCGGAACAGCGGCAGCCAGGCACCCAGCTGAAGCCAGCGCAGATACAGCTCCGGTGAGGGACTCCCGTCGAAGCCACCCACATCCGGCCCCGAGTACGGCACCCCGCACAGCCCGAGCCCCATGACGAGCGACAGCGACGCACGCAGCCCCGGCCAGCCGGTGGCCACGTCGCCCGACCAGGTGCCCCCGTAGCGCTGCATACCGGCCCAGCCCGACCGCGAGAACAGGAAAGGCCGCTCCTGAGGCGCCAGCTCGCGCACCCCTTCGTAGCCCGCCCTGGCCATGCACAGGGCGTACACGTTGTGCGCCTCGCGATGGTCGCCGCCGCGCCCCTCCAGCCCGTGCCGCGCCGAACGCGGCAGCGTCGGCTCCCCGAACGCCGCGAACGACGTCGGCTCGTTCATGTCGTGCCAGAACCCCGAGAACCCCTGCGCCAGCCGCTCCTCGTAGAGGCCGCCCCACCACTTGCGCACGCGCGCGTGTGTGAAGTCCGGGTACACCACCTCACCGGGCCACACCACACCCCGCACCGGCTCCTGCGAGGTGTCCCGCACGAACACGTCGTGGGCCGTACCGCTGTCGTAGACCTCGTTGCCCGGCTCGGCCTTCACCGCGGGGTCGACGATCGACACCAGCCGGATCCCCTCCCGGCGCAGCTCCTCGGCGAGCGCCGGCAGCTCGGGGAACCGTTCCCGGTCCACCGTGAACACCTGATGGGCGTCGTAGTGGTCGATGTCCAGATGCACGGCGTCCAGCGGCAGCCCGTGCTCGCGGTACCCCGCCACGATCCGCCGCACCTCGCGCGCGCTGCCGAAACCCCACCGCGCGTGATGGTGGCCGAGCGCCCAGGCCGGCGGCAGCGCGGGCGCGCCCGTGAGCGAGGCCCAGGCCAGCAGCACGCGCGCGGGGGTGCCCACGATCACCCAGCACCGCAGCGGACCGCCCTCCAGACGCATCTCGCACGTCCCCGGCCGATCGTGCCCGGAACCCGCACCCTCCTCGCCCTCGCGCACCGTCGCCGTGCCGTCCCACGAGGAGTCGTGGAAGACCAGGTGCGTGCCCGCGTCGGCCACCACCAGCTGCACCGGCATCGTGATGTACAGCGGATCGTCGCCCGGTGCGAACGCGCGCCCCGGGTCGGTGTTCCACAGCCGGTACGACCCGTCCCGCAGCCGGGGACCCGAGGATCGCCCACCCAGCCCGAAGAAACGTGCGTCCGCGGACACCTCGGAACGCTGCATCCAACGCGCCTGGCCGCCCCCGACCGGCTCCCACCACCGCGGCGGCAGATCCCGGCGCAGCGTCACCCCACCGGGGGTGCGCACCTCCACGGCCCCGTTCCGTGACACGACGACCGTGACCCGCTCCGCCACGACGCGCCAACCGCCGTCCTTGTCCGGCTCCAGCACCGCCCGGGGATCGGGTTCCGGACAACGGCCTGCCAGCGCGTACGACGGCTCCGGGGCCGCACCGTCCCAGCCCCAGAACACGGCCCCGTTCACCGCGACGGTGATCCGCAGCTCGGACCGGCTGAACCGCAGGACGCCGCCACCAGGACCGGGTGTCGCCTCCTGCACCTGGCCGGGCACCCGCGCGCGTTCGGCGCCCCGCGCGGGCAGGCCGACGGCGTCCGCGCGGCGCCTGCGCCATGCCGCCCGTACGGAACGCAACCCCTGAGTCGCCCCCACCAAACCGACCGCCTTCACCGAATGCACCAGGTCACGACCGTCCATGCCGCTCACCCTGCCACTGACCGGCGCGTTCTCGTGTGTCGTTCAACTGCCGTTCACCCGTGCCAGGACCACATCTTCACGACACGGACTATGTGGGCGGCACCCTGGTGCAGAAGTCGATCACATGGCATCGTCCGTGTCAGCCGCGTCACGCGCACACCCCAGCACGTGCGCGAGCGACGCACACGACGCGCACAGTCCGGGAGCCGCCATGTCGATCGTGAACCCCCAGCCGCTCTGGCAGCCCGATCCCGAACGCATCGCCCAGGCACAGATCACCGAGTTCCAGGCGTGGGCGGCCGAGCACCACGGCGCACCGAGCGAGGGCGGCTACGCCGCACTGCACCGCTGGTCCGTCGACGAGCTGGAGGCGTTCTGGCAAGCCGTCACGGAGTGGTTCGACATACGGTTCTCGACGCCCTACGCGCGCGTGCTGGCCGACCGATCGATGCCCGGCGCGCAGTGGTTCCCCGGCGCGACCCTGAACTACGCCGAACACGCCCTGCGAGCCGCCGCGACCCGCCCGGACGAACCGGCCCTCCTGTGCGTGGACGAGACCCAGGAACCCCGCCCCGTCACCTGGTCGGAGCTGCGCCGGCAGGTCGGCTCCCTGGCCGCGGAACTGCGCGCCCTCGGGGTACGTCCCGGAGACCGGATCAGCGGCTACCTCCCCAACATCGCCGAGGCCGTCGTCGCCTTCCTCGCGACCGCCGCCGTGGGCGGCGTCTGGACGTCCTGCGCACCCGACTTCGGCGCCCGCAGCGTCCTCGACCGCTTCCAGCAGGTGGAACCGGTCGTCCTGTTCACCGTCGACGGCTACCGCTACGGCGGCAAGGAACACGACCGCCGGGACACCGTGGCTGAACTGCGCCGCGAACTGCCCACCCTGCGCGCGGTCGTGCACATCCCGCTCCTCGGCACGGCGGCTCCCGAGGGCGCCCTTCAGTGGTCGGCCCTGACGGGCGCGGACGAGGAGCCCGAGTTCGCACAGGTGCCGTTCGGACACCCTCTGTGGGTGCTGTACTCCTCCGGCACGACCGGGCTCCCCAAGGCCATCGTCCAGTCCCAGGGCGGCATCCTCGTCGAACACCTCAAGCAGCTCGCCCTGCACTGCGACCTGGGACCCGAGGACCGCTTCTTCTGGTACACCTCGACCGGCTGGATGATGTGGAACTTCCTCGTCTCCGGCCTCCTGACGGGCACCACGGTCGTTCTCTACGACGGCAGCCCCGGCTTCCCCGACACCGGCGCCCAGTGGCGCATCGCCGAACGCACGGAAGCCACGTTCTACGGGACCTCCGCCGCCTACGTCATGGCCTGCCGCAAGGCGGACATCCACCCCGGTCGGGACTTCGACCTCGCGCGCGTGCAGTGCGTCGCCACCACCGGCTCGCCCCTGCCTCCCGACGGATTCAGCTGGCTGCACGACGAGGTCCGCGACGACCTGTGGATCGCCTCCGTCAGCGGCGGCACGGACGTGTGCTCCTGCTTCGCGGGAGCCGTGCCCACCCTGCCCGTGCACATCGGCGAACTCCAGGCGCCGGGACTCGGCACCGACCTGCAGTCCTGGGACCCGAGCGGCACACCGCTGACGGACGAGGTCGGCGAACTCGTGGTCACCAACCCGATGCCGTCCATGCCGATCCACTTCTGGAACGACCCCGACGGCAGCCGCTACCGCGACAGCTACTTCGACACCTACCCCGGCGTCTGGCGCCACGGCGACTGGATCACCCTCACGTCCCGGGGCTCCGTGATCATCCACGGCCGTTCCGACTCCACGCTCAACCGGCAGGGCGTGCGGATGGGCTCCGCCGACATCTACGAGGCGGTCGAGCGCCTGCCCGAGATCAGGGAATCCCTCGTCATCGGCATCGAACAGCCCGACGGCGGCTACTGGATGCCGCTCTTCGTGCACCTGACGCCCGGAGCCGTCCTCGACGAGGTCCTCCTGACCCGGATCAAGCAGACCATCCGGGAGCAGCTCTCCCCCCGGCACGTCCCCGACGAGATCATCGAGGTGCCCGGAGTCCCGCACACCCTCACCGGCAAGCGCATCGAGGTCCCGGTCAAGCGACTCCTCCAGGGCACCCCGCTGGAGAAGGCGGTCAACCCCGGCTCGATCGACAACCTCGACCTGCTCCACTTCTACGAGGACCTCGCCCGCAAGCGAGGCTGACCCCCCGGCGCACGACAGCCACGACGACGGCCTCGGCTCACCCGCAGCGACACGGTGAGCCGAGGCCGTTGTCAGTGCCGGCGATTACTGTGAGTGAGCATTGATCGACCGTGCAGCGCACAGGGGGAAAACATGGCGCACACCGACCGCACGACCACGCGACGCGTCCTGCATCGCGAGGTCGCCGGCACCATCGGCCTGCTCACCGACGAGTACGACTTCCGGGCGATGCGGCGCTACCGCAGCTTCATCTTCGACGACCACGAAACCTACTTGCGCCAGGTGGAAGCCCTGCTCAAAACACGCGCCGCCCAGGGCAGCCACACGACCGTCGCCCTCTTCGACCCCCAGGAGTACGCCGACTTCTGCGAGGGCCGAGGCCTCGACCCCGATCTCCCGTCGAGCCGGACCCGCTTCACCGCCGAACTCGCGGCCACCGGCCCCACCGTTCCCTACGAGGGCCAGCAACTCGCCGACCTCCTCCCCGCCCTCGTCGACGAAGCGGTACGACAGGCGACCTGGGAGTACGCCTCGACACTGCTGGCCCGTGTCGGCGCCTGCGCGACCTGCGGCGAGGACATCGGAAGCACCGCCTTCGACCGGGCCTCGAAACTTCTCGTCCGCATCCTCGACACGGCGCCGCCCGGCGACCGGCACCTTGTCTGCAGCGTCTCCGGCACCCCGGAAACCCTGGTCGCCGCCCTCCACGTGGACCGGGCCGCCGACGGCACCTCGCGGCTCGACGAGGCCGAGGCGCTCGAATTCACCACGGTGCTGGCCCTGGGTATCGCCACCCGCAGCCCAGGGGGACTGGTCATGCGAACCACCGCCCCCGCCACCACGGACCGCGTCTACGGCTGGCGCCTGCGCGGGGGCGGCCTCGAACCCCTGACCGCCGGCGAGGTCTTCGACGCCTACTGCACCGATGTGGAATCGGGCGACCTGATCTCCCCCGAATCCGGGGTCGACTACGGCGTCCCGCCGGACCTCGGAGAAGGGGAGGGAGGTCAGGGCCCGGCGCCGGAACACCGCCACTGACCGGGGCCACGGACATGCGCGGGGCGCCCCACCACCAGGTGGAGCGCCCCGGACAAAAGCACCGTGGCCGGCCGCGTCCCCTTACTCGCCGGACAGCACCGCCTGAGCCGCGTTGCGCGCCTCCTCCGCGGTGTCGGCCGCACGCGCCGCGGCCGCGGCCCGCTCGCACTGCGCCAGCGTGTACTTCGCGAGAGCCGCGCGCACATAGGGAATCGAGGCCGCACCCATGGAGAGGGAGGTGACACCCAGACCGGTCAGCACACACGCGAGCAGCGGATCGGACGCGGCCTCACCGCAGACCCCACAGCTCTTGCCCTCGGCCGTCGCCGACTCGGCGGACAGCGCGACCAGGTCCAGCAGCGCCGGCTGCCACGGGTCCTGGAGCCGGGACACCGCGCCCACCTGACGGTCGGCGGCGAACGTGTACTGCGCCAGGTCGTTCGTGCCCAGCGACAGGAACTCGACCTCCTGAAGGATCGAACGCGCCCGCAGCGCAGCCGACGGAATCTCCACCATCGCGCCGAACTTGGCCCGCAGCCCGGCGTCCCGGCACGCGTCCGCGAACGCCTTCGCGTCCGTACGGTCCGCCACCATCGGGGCCATCACCTCGAGGTAGACGGGCAGTCCCTCGGCCGCCTTCGCCAGCGCGGTCAGCTGGGTGCGCAGCACCTCGGGGTGGTCGAGCAGCGTCCGCAGGCCTCGTACACCGAGGGCAGGGTTCGGCTCGTCCGCCGGCGTCAGGAAGTCCAGCGGCTTGTCGGCACCGGCGTCCAGCACCCGCACGACGACCCTGCCCTCGGGAAACGCCTCGAGAACCTGTCGATAGGCCTCGACCTGCTTCGCCTCGGAGGGGGCCTGCTTGCTGTCGTCCAGGAAGAGGAACTCCGTCCGGAACAGGCCGACACCCTCGGCGCCGGCCTCCACCGCGGCCGCGATGTCCGCGGGACCGCCGATGTTGGCGAGCAGCGGCACCTTGTGACCGTCGGAGGTGGCGCCGGGACCGGTCGACGCGGCCAGCGCGGCCTTGCGCTCGGCGGCCGAGGCCTCCAGCTGGGCCTTCTTCCCGTCGCTCGGGTTCACGAAAATCTCGCCGGTGCTGCCGTCCACGGCGATCATCGTGCCCTCGGCCAGCTCACCGGCGCCCGGCAGCGCCACCACGGCCGGCACGCCGAGCGCCCGCGCCAGGATCGCGCTGTGGCTCGTCGGCCCGCCTTCCTCTGTGACGAAACCGAGGACGAGCGTGGGGTCCAGCAGCGCGGTGTCCGCGGGCGCGAGGTCACGCGCGACCAGTACATAGGGCTCGTCGCTGTCCGGCACACCCGGCATCGGCACACCGAGCAGCCGCGCGACGATACGATTCCGCACGTCGTCGAGGTCCGCCACGCGCCCGGCGAGGTACTCACCGGCACCGGCGAGCAGGTCCCGGTACGCGGCGAAGGCGTCGTACACCGCGCGCTCGGCGGTGCTGCCGACAGCGATCCGTCGGTCCACGTCCGCGATCAGCTCGGGATCCTGCGCCATCATCGCCTGCGCCTCGAGCACGGCCTGGGCCTCGCCCCCCGCCAGGTTGCCCCGCGCCATCAGGTCGGCCGCCACCGCTTCCACGGCCTGGCGGGCGCGCCCCTGTTCGCGCTCCGCCTCCTCGGCCGGGATCTGCTTGGCGGGCGGTTCGAGCACCGCCGTTCCCATGTGCCGAACCTCGCCGATCGCCACCCCGTGGCTCACGCCGACGCCTCGCAGCGTTGTCTCCATCTCACCCGTCTCCGGTAGTGCGGCGGACCCCGCCGCCGCGGTGGTTGTCCTGCATGCCGTCACCCGACGGCGATGACGTCACTTCCAGACGAAGAGGCTGTCGCCCGACTTGACGTCGCCGTCCTCACGGAGTTCGGAGAGCGCCTCGGCCGTGGCCTCGAGCGCGACGACCGGGCAGACCGGCGACTTGCCGGCGGCCTCGACGGCGCTCGGGTCCCAGCGCACGATGCCCTGACCACGGGTCACGGTGTCGCCCTTGCTCACGAGCAGTTCGAAGCCTTCACCGTTGAGCTGCACGGTGTCGATGCCGAGATGGGTGAGGACTCCGTGCCCCTCGGCGTCCACCACGACGAAGGCGTGCGGGTGGAGGGAGACGATGACTCCGTCCACGGGCGCGACGGCCTCGGACGGCTCGCGCACGGGGTCGATGGCGGTACCCGGGCCGACCATGGCCCCGGAGAAGACCGGATCCGGCACTGCGGCAAGTCCGACGGCGCGTCCGGCGAGCGGGGACGTAACGGTGGTCATGGGAGCCTCCCAGGGGTGGAGATTCATAGTTGAGCCGTCACGGCCTGTCCCGGGCGGCCCACTGCTGAGCAGGGTATGTCATGGGAAGTCCCGGTTCGCCGGATACCTCCCAATAGAGGTCTAGACCACCAGCGTAATGGATTTGCACGCGCTCCGCGGCCCCATGTACAGTCGTACTCCTGCTTGAGGCTGAGCGATGCGAACAAGCGTCGTTGCCCGGCGGCACCCAACTTGTCAGATCCTAACTCGGGTCTCCTTCTGCATGCCCGCAGAACGGTGGTCAGAGAGCCGGAAAAACCCTGATAGAGTTTGGAAACACCGAAGGGAAGCGCCCGGAGGAAAGCCGCGAGAGAGATTCTCGGGTGAGTACAAAGGAAGCGTCCGTTCCTTGAGAACTCAACAGCGTGCCAAAAGTCAACGCCAGATATGTTGATACCCCGTCTCCAGCATCTGCTGGGGCGAGGTTCCTTTGAAAAAACACAGCGAGGACGCTGTGAACGGCCGGGCCTATTCCGCCTGGCTGTTCCGCTCTCGTGGTGTTCATCCCGATCACGGGAAAACATTCACGGAGAGTTTGATCCTGGCTCAGGACGAACGCTGGCGG